>NZ_CP028908.1:0-1355000 GCF_024181725.1 Bradyrhizobium sp. WD16
GTGATTTTGGATCTGACGCTCGTTCGAAGAACTCGCTGCAATACTGAAACGAGCGTCAGATCCACCACACTAGCGTGGCTTATGTCTCGCAATTGCCTAGGAGAGGCTTGCCGCGAAGGCATAGGCAATTGCGAGACGCCACACTAGGGTCCTTGGAACAAGATGCGAGGCGTGGGGCGCGCAAGCCGCTGCATTTCCCGACGGCCGCGATTGCTTTATGGTGGTATGTCGAGCCACCGGCCGATTGCCGCCCGCGATTTCGGTGCAATGCCGCCGTCCTCGCCGAGGCCAACCTGATCAAGGCGCACAAGGCTCGGCAAGCGCCCGCAGACAACATTCGAAATCACTGCGGCCGGCCGCGATGCCGTCGCGCGCGCTCAACATCAAGGAAATGGAGGTCGGTTGAAATGAAAAATGCCGCTCTCATTGGCTGGGACCGGCGCGGAACCGATGCGGAATCTTCGAGGTCGAGATCAACCACATCGTCCAAGCGAGGGCCGATGTAATATCTTCGCCGAGCCCAACCTCGAAAGCGGCTACACACCTATCGCAGTTCGGCCGAAAGCCCGCTTCCACAATCCGCGTACGATCGCAAGCGTATCGAGCGTGCGAATCTCCTGCGAGTAGTCTCCGGTATAGAGCTTCACGATCAGGCGATCACGTGGTGCCGCATCCAGTTCGTGCGTGAACCGAATCGAGGCCTTCCGCGCCGCCTCTCTGGTAATGCTCTCGATGCGGGACGGGAGAGGAGGAAACCCGGCCGCTTCGATGAGGATCTTGTCGCCGACGGAAAGCTGCTCGTCCTGCAAAATCTCCAGAGTGCCGGATTCCAGCGACATGCTGATGAGCCGTCCCGGAACACGTCCCCGATCGGACCGTGCGCTGGCCGGTTCACCAATAGAGAACGCCACTACCGGTACGCGAGGCTTCTCGAAACAAATGAGGGCAGCGATCACGAGCAGCACGACGTTTGCTCCTGCCCAATACATGGCGACGACCGAAAACTCGCCCTTGCGTATGATCGACCATTCGGGAACGATGTTGATGATGACGCCGAGCACGGTGAGCGTGACTAACACCGCGATGCAGGCAAATGTGTACCCGTCAAAATAACCCTGGCCGGCCCCGCTGCCTTTTGGGGTGACCCTGAAGGGGGCTCCGAACGGCTTGATCAGGGCCATGATCACCGTGGGCAGCAGGCGAAACGTGGCAAACACACCGACTGCGTTCGACACGACCGGCAAATATCGCGACGGCGTGATCCATTTCATGAGGAGGAAGTAGGCCAGCAGGACTGGCATCTGATAGTAGATGATGTCTTCGGTCGAGGTGAAAAAGAGCGGAGCAACTCCGGTCCAGAGAAAGACAATGGGAACTATCAGGAGGCAGAAGCGGACGATGTACTGGATCAGCCAACTCGTCGGCATGAACATGATGCGCTGTAGGAGAGTCAGGCCGGGCCCATGGACGGGGCCATTTTTCACGAACAGGCTCTGGATTCCGCCGAGGCACCAGCGGCTGCGCTGGATGAAATAGCCCCTGAGATTCTCCGCGGCCAGACCCATCGACAGCCGCTCGTTCAAATAGCGTGTTTTGTAGCCCTTGTTCAGCATTTCAAGCGTCGTGAGCAGGTCCTCGGTGACGGACTCGGTGGGAATGCCTCCGATCGCCTCGATCGCTCGTCTGCGAATGATCGAGCACGAACCGCAACAGAAGGCGACGTCCCACGCGTCCCGGCTCGCCGCCATCTCGTCGAAGAACAGTCGCTGCTCGTCCGGCCAGACGCGCTCAATGCTAAGATTCGACTGGATGGGATCCTTGTTGAAGAAGTGCTGCGGTGTCTGCACAATGCCGATTGTTGGGTCGCGAAAGAACGGTGTCGTCCGGCGGAGAAATTGCCGGTAGGGGATGAAGTCGGCATCGAAGATCGCGACGAATTCGCCGGACGAAATTCCCAGGCCATGGTTCAGATTTCCGGCTTTTGCGTGTGAATTGTCCGGCCGAGCCACGTAGATGGCACGCTTCTCCTCGCAAAAGTCCTTCAGCCAATCCCTTTGCTTGTCGTCAAGCACATAGACCCTGAATTTGCCCTTCGGATAATCGAGCGCGAGAGATCCGACGATGGTGCGTTCCAGCACGTCGATGGGCTCGTCATACGTTGGGATAAGGACGTCGATGGTCGGCCACTCTTCCTGTGGCTGCGCCGTGAATGCCGCCTGCAGCCGGTCAGCTTCGGCGCTGCGTTCGCAGTAACGGCTCACGATGAGGAGAAAGAGCGCAATCTCGACAAATGCCAGGAGTTCGATGACAAAAAGAAACCATACCCAGTAGAATGTCAGGCCGCCATGGGGATAGGGCAGGACGGTGTCGTGAAAGCGCCACCAAAGATACCGCAGCGAGACCAGCAGCACAAAAGTGCATGTGATCGTCCGCACCCAGGTGCGCTGGCGCGGCGAATTCAGGACAAAAATGAAGAAGATCGCCGCAACCAGCAGCGCCGGGCCGAGTGGTTCTAGGTAATACTGAACCATATCGACCTCAACCAACGCACGATCGGGAGCGAGCGGGTCTTGAACCGGACCTGGACGGAACGCCCGACCTGGCAGAAGTTTGGATAATCGGAATTCAGCGCCGATTGAGGAAGGCCGACGCGGATACGTGCGTCCTTGCCGCGGCTCTGCGGAGGTTTCGCCGCAAGCACCACATCGTCGACCACCGCCGCGCTGCCGCGCACCGACAGGACCTTGCCCTCGAGCACATCGGAGCGACCGAACAGCCGGATCTGCGCCTCGCGTCCGGGGTAGATCTGGTCGTAATCGACTTCCGCTACGAGAATGTCGACGAACAGGTCGCGGCAGTCCAGCACCTGCATAAGCTCATTGCCCGCGATGACGTGGGAGCCCTCGACCACATTGTTGCGCCAAACGACCCCGTCGAACGGGATTCGTAGATTCACGTATCCCAATGTCCGGTTGCGTTCGTGTTCTTCCTCTTGCTGCGTGGAAAGCTGGACGATGCGGGCTTTGAGGTCTCGCTCGCTGAATTCCAATTCGGCAAGCTGGATGGAGATCTCGTCGATCCGCTGCTGGGAGTAGGGCACATCATTGCGACCCTCGCCGATGAAGATACCTTTCCTTACGGAATCGAGCTGCAGGGTCAGTCTGTCCAGTTCCATATCGGCGATAGTGCGTGCGTTTTCGGCGCCGACAGAGGCTGCCCGCGCCTGTTCGACCACGGATTCGGCCACGATACCTGTCACCCCCAGCCGCTGCTTTCTGGTGAGGTCGGACGCGGCCGCCACTCGCTGCGCCATCGCCGTGGTTATTTGTTGACGTCGTATGTCGATTTGCTGGGTCAGATTCTGAATGCTGGCCTGCTGATATTCCAGCCAACGTGTATGAAGCTCCTCACGCAGCGCCATTAGTTGGGTGCGCCGGGCGTCCATGGCCTGGAGCCGCTGCCGTGCCGCCTCGAGCTCTGCGCTCATCTGGACTTCAGCCGTGCGGACGATCTGATCGTTTCGGATGCCCAGCAGTTCAGTTCCTCCCGTCAGGGCGGTCCCGATTTTGGGCGGAGTAACCGTTACAGTGCCGTCAATGGGAGCTGAGATCACCGTGATAAGTGCGTTCACGGTTCCATCAAGACTCGTATAGCCGGTCAGTGTCGGCAGGATCGCAACGACGGCGCCTCCCAACAACAAAATGCCGACTGTGATACGAACGGACCGCCGGTTCCATAAAGCCATAATTCATTATCGACTGATTTAGAGTGGTTCAATTGATTTTGATCAACGTCTGATGGTGCTAATTTTGAATAGTTGGTCCGAACCGAGCGACGGGAAGTCACATGATTTCGACAGCACGGCTTCTGCTGGCTTTTGTGACCATTCTGGGTGGAGCGCTTTGGGCTACTGAGCCTCGCAGCGAGGACAGCGACTATCCCGCCCGCAGGATTACCCTCGTGGTGCCCTGGATCCCGAGCGGTCCGCGCGATGCGGTCGCGCGCGTCATTGCCAGCCACATGTCTCTCCTATTGCGACAGGAAGTGGCGGTGGAGAACATCGTGGGGGCGGCCGGCTTGACCGCTTCGCTGCGTGTAAAGCAGGCTGCGCCGGATGGATATACATTGTTGATGGGAAACACTGGCACCCATGCGGCTGCATCGGCGTTGTACCCTAACCTTGCATACGATCCTCAAATCGATTTCCAACCGATCGGGCTGGTGGCGACCTCGCCGATCATCATCCTTGGGCGAGGGGATTTCCCTGCCGCGGACCTCAACGGGTTCATCAATTACGTGAAGACGAACTCTCACAAGCTCGATGAAGGACATGCGGGCGTCGGTTCCGTTCCGTTTATCGCATGCGGTTGGCTCAATCATGTGCTCCACGCGACTCCGCGCCTTGTCCCGTACGAAAGCGCCACGGCCTTGATGGATGCGGTGGCCCGCGGCCGCATCGATTACACGTGCGATTCGACCATAATTGCAGCGCCTCAAGTCCATGCCGGCAAGGTCAAGGCCTACGCGATCGCCGCGCCGTCGCGCAGCATGACCCTGCCGGATGTCGCGACTACAAAGGAAGGTGGGTTGCCGGAATATGAGTTGTCCGTGTGGTACGCGATGTTCGCCCCGAAGGGGGTCTCAAATATCATCGTGGAAAAGCTCAATGATGCGCTGTCCAGGACGCTGGACGACGAAACGGTGCGCAACCGGCTGATCGAGCTTGGGGGCACTGTTCCTGACCGCAAACAGCGCGGCCCGGAAGCACTGACCGGATTTGTAAGGGACGAGATGAACCTCTGGACAGACCGCATCAAGTCGGAACGTCTCGATGTAAACTAGTGTCCCGTCTCCGAATTACCGTGCGAGGGTGAGGCAAATGAAGCGGTAATTCGGAGACAGGACACTAGTGCGCCAGCTGCTGCGGAATGCGCCGGTCGGTCGCGGCGTCGAACAGGTGCAAATAGGCCTGATCGTAGCGAATCCGAACGGGCGTCCCGCTCGCCGGCGCGTCGCGACCGAAATGCCGCAGACACAGGCGCGTGCCGCAGCTCTCGACATGGAGTTCGGTCTCGGCGCCGAGATGCTCGACATGGCGCACGATCCCCCCGACCGTCGACGCCCCGTCGCCGCCCTCGGCGCGATAGAGCGCCAGGTGCTCGGGCCGCAGCCCGACGACCACCTCATTGGGGGCGTCGGCGTAGCCGGGTGGCAGCGCGATCATGCCGCCGTCCGCGACACGGACGCCGTCCCCGCTGCGCGTTCCGGCGATGAAATTCATGGCCGGAGAGCCGATGAAGCCGGCGACGAAGCGATTGGCCGGACGATCATAAAGACCGAGCGGGGTGTCGACCTGCATGATCTCGCCGCCGTTGAGCAGGGCGATGCGGTCCGCGAGGCTGATCGCCTCGATCTGATCGTGGGTGACATAGATGGTCGTGACCCCGAGGCGCTCCTGCAGGGCCCTGATCTCGACCCGCATCGAGGCACGAAGCTGGGCATCGAGGTTGGACAGCGGCTCATCGAGCAGGAAGGCGACCGGCTCGCGCACGATCGCCCGGCCCATGGCGACCCGCTGGCGCTGGCCGCCCGACAACTCGCGCGGATAGCGGTCGAGATAACGCTCGAGTTCGAGCGCCCTCACCGCCTCGGCGACACGGCGCGCGATCTCCGGTGGCGGCAGCTTCTGCTGTCGCAGACCAAAGGCCAGATTGTCGCGCACCCGCATATGCGGATAGAGCGCATAGGACTGGAACACCATGGCGACATTGCGCGCCTGCGGCGGCCTCGCATTGACGGGCTCACCGTCGAAGGCGACGACGCCGGAGGACACCGGCTCGAGGCCCGCGATGATCCGCAGCAGCGTGGACTTGCCGCAGCCGGAGGGCCCGACCAGCGCCAGGAATTCGCCCTCGCCGATCGACAGGTTGACGTCCCTGAGAATGCGATGGCCGGCGAAGTCCTTGTTGAGGTCGACGATATCGATGCTGGCCATGAAGGTCCGTCCGGTGGCGCGTGTAATAATGAAAAGTGAGTGAGGGCGGCTATTTCACGCCACCCGCGGTCAGACCGCCGACCAGGCGGTTCTGAAAGAACAGCGCAATCAGGTAGACCGGCACGATGCCGGCGAGCGAGGCCACCGCCATCTGTCCGAAATTCACGAAGCGATCCCCCTGAAACAGCGAGATCGCCACCGTCAGGCCGCGAACGCTGTCGTCGTGGGCGAACACCGAGGCGAACAGGAATTCGTTGTAGGCAAGAATCAGACTGACGAGACCGGTGGCCACGAGGCCAGGCGCGAGCAGCGGCAGATGGATGACAAGGAAGGTCTTGAGGAACCCCGCGCCGTCGACCCAGGCCGCCTCGTCGAGTGCCGGCGGAATCCGGCGGACGAAACCGCGCAACAGCCAGTAGGCGACCGGCACATTCATGAAGCCGTAGACCAGGATCATGCCGGCGAAGCTGTTGAGCAGGCCCAGCCATCGCATCAGAAAGAACAACGGCAACAGCGCCACCACCGGCGGCGCGATATAGCTCGACAGCGTCAGCGAACCGAGCCATTCGCCGCTCCGCAGCCGGACCACCGCATAGGTCGCCGGCGCGGCGACCACGAGCGTCAGCACCGCCGACAGGCTCGCGATCACCAGGGAATGACCGATGAACCCGGCGAGATTGATGAATTCGAACGCCTTCCACCAGTTCTCCAGGGTCGGTTTGCTGGTGAAGAACTGACCGAGCAGCACCTCGTCCCGCGTCTTGAAGGTGAGGCTGATCAGGAACGCGACCGGCAGCAGGAAGAAGCCGACATAAAGGCTGACGCCGAGCCACCACAGGACCCGCGCCGCCGCCCGCCGCACCGTCCCCACCCGGGCGGCAATATTCGTCGGCGCGGCGTCGCGCGCATCGCTCCCGCGCGAGCGATCGATGTCCAGGACGGTCACGGTCGTCATATCACATTGCCCTCGATGCGACGGTGAAGCCAGAGCGCGGGCAGGATCGCGATGGAGACGAACGCAGCGAACAGCACCGTCTCGGCGGCGGCGGCCCCGACGTCGAACTCGCGCAGCGCCTTGCGCCAGATGGCAAAGCCGGCCATGTCGGTCGCGTCGCCCGGCCCGCCGAAGGTCAGGATGTAAAGGAGGTCGAAGGTCTTGAATGCCATGATCAGGCGCAGGACGAAGATCGCCAGCAGCAGCGGCGCCGCCAGCGGCAGCTGAATCTTCCGGAACACCGCGCCCTCGCTCGCACCGTCGAGCCGGGCCGCCTCGACCACATCGTCGGGGACCTGGCGCAGCGCGGCATAGGCGAGGATCGCCACGAACGGCGTCCACTGCCACGCGTCTGCAACCATGATCGACAGCAAGGCGAGATGCTCGGTGCCGAGGAAGGACACCGGCGCGTCGACGAGACCGAAGGCCATCAGCTTGCCGTTGACCAGACCGCCGCCGGGTGCCAGCAGAAGCTTCCATGCCACGCCGACCAGCACCGGCGGCGTGATCAGCGGCAGCAGCATGACCGAGCGCACCAGCCGGCCGGCGCGGCGCATGGTCGACAGCAGCAAGGCGAGCCACAAGCCGAGCCACAGTTCGACAAGCGCGACACCGAAGGAGAACAGCGCCGCCCGAAACAGCGACGGCACAAACATCTCGTCGCCGCCGAGCAACAGCCAGCGATAGTTGCTCAAGCCAGTCCAGGCCTTGAACGGCTGGCCGAGGGTCGACTTGGTGAATGAAAGCCCGGCCACATAGACCGCGGGATAGACGGCGAAGGCCGCGAGCCCGAGGGCCAGCGGCAGCAGCATCAGCCACGCGGCCCGCGACCGGCTCGTGCCCGCGCCTGCGGCCCGCAGCGTGAACGATCGGAGGGCCATGTCAGACGAGCAGGCGTTCCCAGGCGCGCTGCGCGGCTTCGAGCCCCGCCTTCGGCTTGCGCTGACCGGCCAGGATCAAGGCAAGCTGCTCGGTCAACGCGTCGAGCAGCCGCGGTGCCTGCGGGACCGTCGGCCACACCAGCGCGCTGCCGAAGGCCGCGGCCGCCGCGCGCTGGACCTTGGGCGCGAAGGATTTGTACTCCGGCGCGTTCAGCGTCGAGTTGCGCGTCGGGTCGATCCCCGAATTGGAGGTCGTCAGCAGCTTCAGGCCGGTCTCGCGCGAGGAAGCCCAGCGGACGAATTCCCATGCGAGGTCCTTCTTCTTCGAGCCGGCCGAGATCGCCCAGCCATAGCCGGCGTCGAGGGCCGCCACCGACGTCTTGTTCCTGCCGCCCACCGGCAGCTGGGTCACGTCCCATTTGTCGATGATCTTCGAATTCTGCGGGTCCTGCGAGCGGACGCCGAGATCGGTCCAGAATTCGAGAAAAGCCACCTTGCCGGACAGGAAGGCGGGTAGCGCCTGATCGAAGGCGGTCTCCGACGGCGTCGGCAAGGCATACGGCGCGACCCGCACCAGCTCCTCGGCCGCCGCGATCGACTCTTCGGACAACAGATCGGGCTGGCCGCCCTTGAGGAAACGCCCGCCGAAGCCCGCCAGGCGATTGGCGTAGCTCGAGACGATGATCACCGGGACCTTGAAGCCGAGCAGCGCTGTGCCGTAGATCCCGTTGCCCTTCTCCTTCTCGGTGACGGTCTTCACCGCCTGATAATAGGCCTCCCACGTCGCCGGAGCCTCGAGGCCGTGGCGCTTGAGAATCTCGGTGTTGTAGAACAGCACGTGGGCGTCGCCGTCGTAGGGCAGGCCCCAGCGGCGCCCGTTGACCAGCGTGTAGGCGTCGTAGATCGAGCCGATGAAATCGTCGGGACGGATCGTCTCCTTGTCCTTCTCGATCCGATCCGTGACGTCGATCACCACCTTGTCGTCGACCAGGGCGCCGATGCTCGTATAGAGATAGTCGTGGACATCGAAATGATTGGCCCCCGACTGCACGTCGAGGGTGGCCTGGGCATGCACCTGGTCATAGGGAATGACCGTGAAGTTCAGGGTGACGCCGGCCTGCTCCTGGAACAGCTTCTTCAGCACTTCGCCGGCGACGGCATGCGGCTGGATGATCGTGAGGTTGAGCTCCTGGCCGGCGAAGGCGCCCGACCGCAGCAGCGGCGACAGCAGCAGCGGGCCGGCGCCCAGGGCAGCGGCCGAGGCCGCCAGCAGGGTGCGGCGGTTCAAGCCGGTCGCCGGTCGTTCAGTTCGCTCGGTCATCGGCCTGCTCCTCATGATCACGTTGCACGCGCAGGCTCCCGTAGCTGCCTCTGCGTCCGCCATCGGCGCAAGCCGCATCGTTCGATCGAGCCGGCTCGGCCCGCCCGGTGAAGGAGACATCCGGCGCTGTGAAGCTTCGCTGGCCGCTGCTCGATTGCACGAGCGAATTGACCAACCGCGTTGCGATCATAGAACTATAGGTTCGGCGATCGCGTCAATTATCGCCGCGCTGAATCGGCAAAATGACAATGCTTCTTCACCCAACCTGTAACTGAAAGGGCGAATCTGCCGCCGATCGCCGCCGACACGAAACTTCTCGCCTACGCTTGCAAGCGCACCGCCCGACGTTGCGCCGCGCGGCATCACGCATTGCCGCTTCTCTGTTGGCACCGCGCCTCAGCTCGGCCGCTGTTCGCGCCGTCGCCGGCCCGCCTCTCGCGCGCCTTTGACCAACAGGAAGGTCCCGCTGCCATTTCCGAAATATCCGTCATCGGGAGCCGTGCGCCGGACAGACGGACCGGATCGGCGGCGACCTCCGGCCCTATCCTCAGGTGATTGATTTCGCTGCAGCCTGGACCGAACCCGCGGATCGCGCAGCAACTTTCGCCATGCCGGATCTTGGCGCGCTTGCCCGATCCCGCACGGCCTCCACAGCTAAAAAAAATCCCTATTAACGATTCGTTGACTCTCGACACGGGGATCAAAACCGATTCGAATGGAACTGATTCGAAGCGAGGGCTCGCTTCGGTCTTCGACGTCGATCTTCGACGTCGAGCTTGGGCTGAGCATTCCGGGGGACAAGCATGGGGCACGCACACGCGACGAGCGCGTGCGTCCAATCCGATTCGATCAAGGGATTGGCGCAGTCGATCGCAAAGCCGGCCTATCACCGCCTGCTGATCGCCGAACCGGCGCTGCGGCGCGCGGTTCCGACCCTGATCATCGCCTTCCTCGTCACCATCTGCATCGGCGCCGTGGTTCAGGTCGTCGACCAGTCGAGGCAGAAGCGCAGCGCCATCAGGCATGATCTCGCCGCCCTCGCCGAGCTGTTGGCCGAGCGGCTCGACCGCCAGGCCGTCGCCCGCACCGATCGCGCCGCGCTCGATCAGCCCGCCGAACGCCTGAACAGCCTGTTGCCCGAACTGGTCCCGGCCTGGGGCATCGCCAGCGGCCGCCGCGTCATCGTCATCGGCGAGGATCGCCGCCTGCTTGCCGACCTGCCGATCAACGTCGGTGTCGAGGACGTCGCCGGCATCCTTCAGACCATGGCGGCGATCAAGCCGGCCGCGGCCGACGGCGACGCCGCGCCGGTCACCGAACTGACGCTGTTCGGCGGCGCCAGCGCGCTCGCCGCCCGGCACCCGGTCCACAGCCTGGGCGGCGAGGTGCTGGTGCTGCAGGAGCAGAACGAGGCGCCGTGGCGCTCGGACGCGGCGCTCAGCATCACGCTGTCGGCGACCACCGGCTTCGTCGTCCTGATCCTCGGCTTCGCCTTCCACTGGCAGTCGACCCGCGCCCGCGAGGGCGACATCATCAACGACGCGGTCCGCAGCCGCATCGACACCGCCCTCAACCGCGGCCGCTGCGGCCTGTGGGACTGGGATCTCTCCCGCGGCCGGATCTTCTGGTCGCAGTCGATGTTCACCCTGCTCGGCCTCGACAGCCGCAGCGACCTGCTCGCCTTCGGCGAGGTCAACGCCCTGGTCAATGCCGACGACATCGACCTGTTCGCCACCGCCAAGGCGCTGGCCGCCGGCGAGACCGATCATATCGACCACGCCTTCCGCATGCGCCATGCCGACGGCCACTGGATCTGGCTGCGGGTGCGCTGCGAGGTCGCCAGCGGCGCCGACGGCGACCTCCATTTGATCGGCATCGCCGTCGACATCACCGAGCAGAAGAGCCTCGCCGAACGGACCATCGAGGCCGACCTGCGGCTGCGCGACGCCATCGAGACCATTCCGGAATCCTTCGTGCTGTGGGACGCCGACAACCGCCTGGTGCTGTGCAACAGCTACTTCCAGCGCCTGCACCAGCTGCCGGATTCGGCGGTGGTGCCGGGCACGCCGGTCGAGACGGTGAGCGAGGTCGGCCGCATGCCGCAGGTGCGCAGCCGGCTGCGCGACACCGACGGGCTGGCGCCGGGCGCCCGCACCTTCGAGGCCCAGCTCGACGACGGCCGCTGGTTCAACATCTCCGAGCGCCGCACCAAGGACGGCGGCACGGTCTCGATCGGCACCGACATCTCCCAGATCAAGCAGCACGAGCAGAAGCTGGTGGAGAACGACCTGCGGCTGCGCGCCACCGTCGACGACCTCAAGCGCACCCAGTCGGCGCTGGAGCGCCAGGCCAGCGAGCTCGCCGAGCTCGCCCGCAACTATGCCGACGAAAAGACCCGGGCCGAGGAAGCGAGCCAGAGCAAGTCCAAGTTCCTCGCCAATATGAGCCACGAGCTGCGCACGCCGCTCAACGCCATCATCGGCTTCTCCGAGATCATGGGGTCCGGCATGTTCGGCACGCTGGGCTCGGACAAGTACCAGGAATACTGCCGCGACATCCTCACCAGCGGCCGCTACCTGCTCGACGTCATCAACGACATCCTCGACATGTCCAAGATCGAGGCCGGCCGCATGACCCTCGACCTCGAGCCGGTCGACCTCGGCCAGACCTTGACGGAATCGCTGCGGGTGGTGTCGGGCCGCGCCCAGGCCAAGCAGCTCGCCCTCACCTCCGAGATCGAAGGCGACATCACCGTCAGCGCCGACCGCCGCGCCATGAAGCAGATCGCCATCAACCTGTTGTCCAACGCGGTCAAGTTCACCCCCGACGGCGGCCGCGTCCATGTCCGCGGCCGCGCGCTCGAGGACCGCGTCGTCCTGATGATCGCCGACACCGGCATCGGCATTCCGAGCCAGTCGCTGTCCCGCCTCGGCCGGCCGTTCGAGCAGGTCGAGAGCCAGCTCACCAGGATCTATCCGGGCTCCGGCCTCGGCCTTGCCATCGCCAAGTCGCTGGCCCGCCTGCACGGCGGCTCGATGCGGCTGAGGTCGTGCATCGACCGCGGCACCGTCGTCTATGTCTCGATCCCGCGCCGCGCGGCCGTTGCCGGGCCGCTGGACGTCGCCGCGGCAGCGTAGCTCATGCCTTGTCCGGGATGACCGATCTCATCTCGTCGACCAGCCACTTCTCGAGAATGCGCAGGTCGGCGCGATCGGCGAGATGCGAGGCGATCCACAGCATCAGATAGCGCTCGCCGGGCACGAAGCCGAATGGCGCGACGATACGCCCCGACTGGATCTCGCTCAACACCAGCATATGCGGCACGACGCCGAGGCCGCAGGCGTTGGATCTGACGCTCGTATCAGCATCGGAGCCGGGCGCGCCTTCGCGAAGCAATCAAGGATTGCGTCCCGCCCGCGCCAGCGCCTGCTTCAGCCGGTCGTATTCCTCGCAACCGTTCGGATAGCAAAGCAGCCGCAGCAACTCGAGATTCTTCTCCGCCCGGGCGAAATCGCCGGTGTCGACGTAGAGTTCGCCCTGATATTCGAGCGCCGGGCGGTGGCTCGGATCGTAGTAGATTGCCTCCTTGTACCACCGCGCCGCCTCGTCATATCGCCTGAGCTTGCGCAGCGAATAGCCCAGCAGATTGTAGAGATCCGCGTGACGCACCGTGGCCGTCAGCGCCAGCAGGTCCGTGGCCGCCTTGTCGTAGTCCCCGGAATAGATCTGCGCCCGGATGACGGAGAGATCCGGCAGATCGGTCGACGGCGCCGTATCCATCGCCATCGTCCGCCCCCCCAAATCGACGAGAGATGCCGACAGCAGCAGCGCCTGCACAACGCCACGCACCGCCCGGCGCCGTCCCCCCCTTGCAAAGCAGCCCTTCCACGCAGCGGCGGCCCGACGTCACCGGCCCTGACGCCGCGTCACGCCGCTGCCGATGCGCCGGCATCTTCGCCCATGGCAGCGAGGATCTGCCGCTTGTAATTGACAAATTCCAGCGACGCGCGGTCACCCGGGCGCGGTAGCGCGATGGCGACCTCCTCGACGATCCGGCCGGGATTGCTGCCCATCACCACCACCTTGTCGCTGAGATAGATCGCTTCGTCGACATCATGGGTGACGAGGATCATGGTCACCTGCTCGACCCGCCAGATCCGCTGCAGCTCGGTCTGGAGATGAACCCGCGTCAGCGCGTCCAGCGCCCCGAGCGGCTCGTCCAGCAGCAGAATTTCCGGGCGTCCCACCAGGCCGCGGGCGATCGCAGCGCGTTGGGCCATGCCGCCGGACAGCTGGTGGGGATAGGCCTGCTCGAAGCCCTTCAGCCCGACCAGGGCGATATGCTCGACTGGCTGGCGCACCAGCGACTCGACCACGCGCAACGCCTGCTGGAAACGACCGATGATCCGATCGACACCGTCGCGTTCCGATCCGGCTTCGGCACGGCGACGTCGCTGCGCCTGCATTTCGCCGCAAAGCTCAAGACCTCGCCGATGCAGTATCGCCGCGCCTTTTCGCAGCTCGCGGTGGCCGGCCGCGGGCCGCGTCGTGCCGCTTGCGATGCCGATTGAGCCGACGCTGACCGGGCGAGACGCCCGCCACCGCTACTTCAAATAGCTGGCGAGGTTGAGACCCTGGATCTTCGAAATCGCCGAATAGGACGCGGTGAGCTGGGCCTGGTAGGTCGACAGCTCCGCCGTGACCGCGGCGACGTCGACCCCGGTCAGATCGCTCGACAGCGTCTCGGCGTAGCTCTTGTAATCGCTCTGGCGCGAACTCGCCGTCTCGATCTGCGACGCCGCGTTGGAGAGCTTCGTCTGTACCGCCGAGGTGGCGTCCAGCGCGGTCTCGGCGACACCGAGCGCGTCGGTGATGGTGCTCGACGACAACGGCGAGGAGCTGTTCGCCACCAGGCGCAGCACCCGCATCACCTGCTCGAAGGCGGCATTGTCGGCGGTGACGCCATAGGACACCGTCTGCTGGTCGGAAACGCGGACCGAGGCGATCTCGCCATCGCCCTGGTAGTAGCTGGTGTCGGCCGTCGTCGCCGACCCGGTGCTCGAGGCATAGGATGACAGGTCGACCGGCGCCGTCGTCGTCCGCGCGCCGCTGAAGACATATTGGCCGTTGTACTGGGTGTTGAGCAGGGAGGCCATCTCGTCCAGCATCTGGCCGGCCGAGTTGATCGCCGAGGCGGATCCGGTGGTGCTGCCGACGGTGGCGGCGCTGAGCTGGCTGCGCAGACTGGTGATGATGTCGGTCATCGAGCCGACCGCCGAATACATCACCTGGACCTTGCTGTCCGCCACCTGTGCGGCGTCGATATAGGACTGCGCCCGGGTGACCGAGACCTGCAGATTGACGATCTGCTGGGACGTCGCGCCGAAGCTGCCGTAATCCTCCGACTTGACGCCGGAGGATTCCTGCACCTGCTTCTCCGCCATCACCGCCTGGGTGCGGAGCGCGCCCGCGATCATCTGCTCGGACTGGGCAAAGGTGGCCACCCGCATCGCCATGGCAGACCTCCTCAGCCCGCCGACTGCACGGCGGTCAACAGCGCCTGGTACATCGCATTGATCGTGGTGATGAGCTGGGTCGCCGCCGAATACTTGTTCTGCAGCGCGCTGAGCCGCGCCGATTCTTCGTCGAGATTGACCCCGGTTTCCGATGAAAGGGAATTGGCATAGGTCGACTGGGTCGTCTGCTTGATGTCGTAGGCGCTCGACGCCGCCGAGGCCTTGGTCGCCACATTGGCGACGATCGACGAGGCGTAGTCGGTGAAGGAGCCGGTGGTGGCGCCGAGACCGCCGGCCGCGGCGAAGTCGGTCGAGCCGGTCAACGCGCCATGGAGCGCATTGGTCAGCGTCGCCGAACCGGCGCTCAGCACCTGGCTGCCAGCGGTGAGGCTCGTCGAGGCGTCGAGCATCGCCGTCGGCAAGGAAGCGCCTCCACTGAGGATATCGCTGCGCACGGCGAGAGAGCCGGCGCCGCTGCCGGTCAGCAGATCGTTGAGGCCGAAATAGTCCGAGAAGCCCTCGCCGCCGCTGCCGACCGCGCTCGACATCTGGTTGATCGAGATCCCGGTGCCCGATGCCGTCGCCTTGATCGAGAGGTGGCCGGCGGCATCGATCGCGGCGGAAACGCCGGAGATGCCGTTGAGTGCGGTCACCAGATCGCCCGCGGTGGCATAGCCGGAGAGATCGAGGTCCTGGTAGGAAACGAGGTTGCCCTTCTGGTCGGCGACGGCGATGCGGACCGTGCCGCTCGCCGACAGCGCCGCCGAGCTGCCAACGCTCGCCGTTCCGGTCAGCGCCGTCGGCGGCGGCACCGACGTGCCCTGGTTGCTGACGGCATTGACCGCGGCTTCGAGCTGGGTCGCAAGCTGGTCGAGCTGCGTCTGCGCCGCCGGCAGCGTCGTATCGCGCAAGGTGATCAACGCGCCGATGCTGCCGGAGGTGATCTGGCCGGTGACGTCGACCCCGTTCACCGTGATCGCGCTGAACCCGCTCGACGAAGACCCGGCCGAATAGGTCGTCGCCGCGGTGACGTTGGCCGCCGCCGCGTAGCTGATCTTGTGGGCATTATTGCCGTCGACCAGCACCTGCCCCGAAGTGGTATAGACCTGGAGATCGCCGTTGGACGCGGTGTAGTAGTTGATATTCATCTTCGAGGCGATGTCCTGCAGCGCGGTGTTGCGCTGGTCCTCGAGATCGGCGGTCGACTGGCCGGATGCCGCCTGCTGCTTGATCGCGGCGTTGAGATCGGCGATCTGCTGCAGGTCGGTGTTGACGCTGCCGACCTGCGAGGCGATGTCCTTGTCGGCATTGCCGCGCAGCTTCTGGATGCTGCCGGAGGTGTCGCGCAGCTGTGTCGCGATATTGTCGAGCGCGCTGACGACGTTGCTCTGCAGCGAAGTGCTGGAGGGCGTCGCCGCGAGCGATGTCAGCGCCGTCTCCAGCGTCGCGATGGCATCGGCGAGCGTCGTTCCGCCGGAGCTCGTACTGCTGGTCGTGCTGCCGTAGAGCTTCTGCAGCTGCGTCAGATAGCTGTTCGCGGTGTCTGCCGAGCCGAGGTCCGAGGTGGCGCCGATCAGGGATTTCAGCAGCAGCTTGTCGACCGCGCCGGAAATCCCGGTCACCGTCACCCCGGTGCCGACCCCGCCCGTGACGCTGGCCTGCTGGGTGGCGGTCTTTTCGGTGTAGCCGGTCGTGTCGGCATTGGAAATGTTCGACGACGCGACGCTGAGCCGGACCTGGGTGGCGGCAAGGCCGCTGAATGCAATGCTCTGGGCGATTTCGAGCGACATCGCCGCCTCCGTGACCGGCTCGATGAAGATGTCAGATCCGCACGCTGGTGCCGCAGGAGATCGCGCCGCGCGCCGCCTGCCGGCCGGAGGCCGCATAGGGCGAGACGCTGGTGATCTGGTCGCGGATCGCCTGCATCACCGCCTCGATGCGGCGGTTGCTGGCCTCCATCGCCGCCCGCAGGCGCAGCACGTTCTCGTCCATGGCGTCGCGCAGCGCGACGATCCGCGCCATCAATTCCTCGCGCAACGCCCGGTCCCGCACGTGGAGCGAGATCCGGCCCCCGGCGCAGTCGGCGACCTGTTTCTCGAACAGATCGGCCAGCCGTGTCTTCTCCTCGACCTGCTTGAGCCGCGACGCCGGCAGGCCCTTGGCGAGCTCGGCATTCTCCTCGGCGACCACCGCGATCAGGCTGTCGATCAGCGCGATGACCGAACGGACGCGCGTGTCGTCGGCGGATGATGCGATTGGGTTCAGATGTCGGCGAGCCTGCAACATGTTCCTTGCTCCTGTCTCAATGTCTGTGGCGCGGACGGCCGCCGGCGGCCGAGGCGCTGCGTGCGTAGGCGGTCAGCGCGGTCATGGTCGTCATGGCCTGACGCATCTGGTCGTCGAGATGCCCGCATTCGCGCAGCAGTCCTTGCCGCACCGTCTCGATATCGTCGAGCAGCGCCAGCACCCTTGCCGGATCGGTAGCCAGCTCCGGCGCGGCGGCAAGCGTCGTCAGACGCCTGATCCGCACCAGCAGCGCCTCGCCGCGTTCATGATTGTCCGCCATGGTCACCTCACCGCCGAGATCAGGGTGTCGAACATCTTGTTGACCGTCGAGATCACCTGGGACGCCGCCGAATAGGCCTGCTGCGCCGAGATCATGTCGCTGAACTGGCCGCTGGTGTCGGTCTTGCTGCCTTCGAGTTCACCGCCGTAGATCGTGCCGGCGCCGTTGGTGCCGGAGGCCTGCAGGCTGGCGTTGCCGGAATCGCTGGTCGCGGTGTACATCCCGGCGCTGTGCGCCGACAGGCCGTTGGGGTTGGTGAAGGTCGCCACCGCGATCTTGTAGATCGCGATGGTCTCGCCGTTGGAATAGGTCGCCTCCACCGTGCCGTTCTTGCCGATCGCCACGCTGCTCAGCTTGCCGTAGGCGAGACCGTCGGACGTGCTGGTGGCATTGACGCTCGGTGTCGTCGAGCCCGAGGCATATTGCGTCAGGCCGTCGGTCTTGCCGGCGGTGCCGAGGCCGATGGTGATGGTGCTGTCGGCCGCGCCGTCGGTCCAGCCGGTCACCGAGATCGTCGCCGGGCTCGGGCTGGTGCTGGCGAGCGAACCGTCGCTGTTGAAGGTGACGGCGATGGAGCCGCTGGTCGTGCCGGTGGCGACGGTGCTGTCCGAGGCCGACGTCGGATTGGCGAAGCTCGCCGACCAGGTGTTGGTGCCGGTCTTGGTCCAGGTGACCTGGATCGTATTCGAGGTGCCGAGCGAATCGAACGCCGTGATCGAGCTGGTGAAGGTGTCGCTCGTCGCCGCGTCGGCCGGCAGATTGCCCACGATCGTCGTCTTGGTCGTCGCGCTGCCGCTGGTCGCCGCCGCCTCCGTGTTGATGGTCTCGAGACTGCCGGCCCCGGCGTCGCCGATCACATTGCCGGACGCATCGGTGCGCCAGCCTTCGAGATAATAGCCGCCGTTCTGGAGATAGCCGTTCTTGTCGATGGTGAAGGCGCCGTTGCGGGTATAGTAGGCCGCCCCGCCGGAGGCGGCATCGCTGACCGTGAAGAAGCCGCTGCCCTGGATCGCGACGTCGGTCGCATTGCTGGTCGCCGACAGCAGTCCCTGCTGGTTGATATTCGCCCGGCCCGACACGTTGACGCCGCCGGACGAATAGGACGACGAGGTGCTCGACGCCGTCACCATGTCCTCGAACATCGCCGACGTCGTCTTGTAGGCCGTGGTGTCCGCGTTCGCGATGTTGTCGCTGATCATCGACAGCGCCGTGCTCTGGGCGCTGAGCGCCGAGATCGCGGAGGAGAGTGCACCTGTGAGACTCATGACTGTGCTCCCGTGCTCAGGATGAAACGCCGATGATGTTGCTGGCGCTCACCGAGACGCCGTTGACGATCAGCGCCGGCGTGCTGCTCGACGCGTCGATCCCGGTCACCTTCCCGGTCACGGTGCTGTACTGGTAGACGGAGTTGCCGGCGCTGTCGGTCGCGGTCACCGACATGGTGTACTGGCCGCCGTCGGCGAGCTGGGTGCCGCCGGTGGTCTTGCCGTCCCAGATGAAGGTGTTGGAGCCGGCGTTCCCGGTGCCGCTGCCGCTCCACACCGTGTTGCCCGACGAATCCTTGATCGAGATCGCGACGTCGGACGCCGCCGAGGACAGCGAGTAGCCGTAGGTGGCGGAACTGTCGGTCAGCGTCGCCGTATCGGTCTTCGCCTCGACGGTGTGGCCGATATAGTTGACCGAGTTCAGCGTCACGAGGCTGCTGAACGAGCTCGCCAGCGAGGTCATGCTCGAATTGAGCGACGACTGCTGGTCGTAGGTCGCATACGACGTCAGCTGGTTGATGAAATCGGTCGTGCTGGTGGCATCGAGCGGGTTCTGGTTCTTCAACTCGCTGATCAGCAGATTGAGAAAATCGCTCGAACTCAGGGTGGTGCTCGATGACGTCGAACTCGTGGACGATGTCGACGTGGTCGCGCTGGAGGTGACGGCAGCAACGCTCATGGCGGATCCTCGCGTCTTCCGCCGGGCGTTTCGGCGAAGCACGTTGTTGATGCGAAAGATGTGGTCGTGAAGGTCGTTCGCAGATCAAACGGCCGGCGCGGCCGGATCAGGCGCTGTTTTTCGCTGCGGAAGTATTTGATCGCTCGGCAGATTTTGCCGACTGCGCCATGCGCAGAACGACTCTCGAGCACAGCGCCGGGATCACCTGATCAATGGTGGGATGAGCGGCCGCGGCCGGCCGGCGCGGCTCAGCGGTCTGCCGGCTCGGCCTTCAACGGATAGCCGGGATTGCCGGCGTCGTCGGCCGGCTCCTTCAGCTCACGCGCGGCGGCGGCGATCCTGTCGGCGAGCCCCTTGGGGGCGCGGACCGCCGGCCGGGACAGCGCCCGCCGCAACACCACGGCCTCGTCGAGGAGCCCGCGCGCCTCGGCCGAGCGCGCCAGCAGCTCCGTCGCGGCGGCGAGGTCGGGCTGCGGCCATCGGGAGAGATCCTCCCCGAGCCGGTCGATCAGGTCCGAAAGTCGCGCGAGGTCCATGGGTCCGGGCCGCTCCGCTGCCGTGCGGTCCGTCATAGAGGATTCCGGACACAGCGAGAAACGTTTTCGCCTCAAACCGTGGCAATTGGTTGCCCGGTCGGTCGACCCGGTTCGGCGATCTGTGGAGAAGCCCCGGCGGCAGGCCGGAAACAGCGCCTCTGCGCTCGGCGCGGGAGAAGCAGGCTCCCTCAGCGCCGGGCGCCGACGGCAGCGCCCGGCGGCGGCACGCTGGTGGCCGCCGCCACCGCCTTCCAGGCGTCGCGCAGTTCGGCGATCGCGGCGATGATGCGCCGGTAGTTCTCCCTGGCCTGCGGCCGGCCATACGCCCGGTGCGCCGCCAGGATCAGGGCGTTGTAGGTGGTGAACAGGCGCTCGGCCACCGCCCCACCCCGGTTGCAGTCGAGATGATGGCTCAAGCCCCGCAGGATGGCGGTGGCCCGCGTCAGGTAGTCGTGCCCCTCCTCGAGGCGCCGCGCCTCCTGGCACTCCAGCGCCTTCTGCAGGAAGGTGATCGCGCCGTCGCACAACATCACCACCGCCTTGAGCGGCGGCACCGCGACCGCTGCGCCGCGGTAAGCCTGGTTGGCGCGGAACGCCATTGCATTCTGGTTCATCAGTTGTTGCTCGTGTTCAGCAGGGCCTTGAGATAGGTCAGGGTATTGTTGGCGCTCTGGATCGCCGCCTGATACTTGGCGTACTGGGTCTGCAGCATGGTCTTGTAGCTCGAGGCGTCGGCCTGGATGTCGTCGACCTTGCTCTGCAGTTCGGTGTCGCGGGTTTGCAGACTTTCGATCAGGGTCTGCAGCGAACCGCTGGTGGTTGAGCCGTAGTTCTTGGCGAGCGCGGAGATCTGGGCGGCGAGCCCTGTGGTCGAGCTCACCGTGATCGACTGCGAGCTCGAGCCGGAATAGGTGAAGGCCATGCCGGCATAGACCGTGCCCGACTTGCCGATGATGCTGGTGCCGCTGACGGTGAACATCGAGCTGTCGCCGCCGATCGAGGCCGAGGTCAGGTTGCCGGAGCTGTCGACGGCGACGTCGAGGGTGAAGGACTGCGGCGCCGTGCCGCTATTGATCACCGAGAGCTGGCTCGACGACGTCGTGGTCTGGGCCGCAAGCAGCGTTGTCGCCCCGCTCAGATTGTTGGTCAGCATCGTCGAGAGCGCGCCGGTATCGAGCTCGAGTTCGTTCTTGGCATTGAACGACAGGCCGAGGTCGCTCATGCTCATGCCGCCGACCTGCGAACTCAGCACGCCCTGGAGCTGGTCCATGATGTCGCGCATGGTGCCGTCGCCGAACAGGACGGCGCTCGACGACGCGGTGCCGTCGGAGTTGGTCGACTGATTGCTGAGAACGGTGTCGCGGAAGCTGTTGTAGTTGGTGACGAAGGTCTGCAGCGCGGTCGAGATCTGGCTGGTGTCGGTGCCGATGCTGATATTGAGCGTCGTGCCGCTCGGGGTCGCCTGCAGCAGGTTGAAGGTGACACCGCTCAGCACATCGGCGATGTCGTTGGTGTCGCGGGTCATCGAGATGCCGTCGAGCGTGAAGCTTGCCGACTGCGCCGTCTGCAGGACGCTGGCGAAGGCCCCAGAGGAATCGGTGACGCCGAGCTTGTTGAGGATGTCGTCGCCCGACACGCTCGAGGTGGTGATGTCGGCGGCATCCCTGGTGCCGGTCAGCACCATCTCGTAGCTGCCATTCGAGACCTGCACGATCGAGGCCTGGACGCTGGTGGTCGCGGTCTGGGCGTTGACGGCGTCGACCATGTCCTGCAGCGTCATGCTGCTGGTCACGGTGATGTCGGCGGAGGTGCCGCCGGCGAGGCCGATGGAGAAGGTGCCGGCGTAGCCGAGCGCGCTGGTCTGGCTCGATTGCGACGCGCCGACCACCTTCTGCGCCTGGGCGAGCTGGCTGATCTGCAACGTGTGGTCGCCGGTGGCCGCGCCGTTGCTCACCGACATCGACAGCGCCGAGGCTGCGCTGACGTCGCCGGTCGAGCCGATGGTCGCCGCCCGGGTCGCGAACACGCTGGTCGAGAGCGAATTGACGATCGCGGTCGAGAGCGAGGCGAGCCCCGACGACAGCGTGCCGAGCTGGGTCTGCAGCGTCTGATAGGCCGTGATCTTGGCCTCGTTGCTGGTGATCGTCGTCTGGATCGAGGTCGCGCGGTCGAGCCTGGCATTGACCTGGGTATCGATCAGCGCGGTCCAGTCGACGCTGGACGACGTCGTGGTGCCCGAGGTCGTGACGCTGGTCGACGACGTCGATGACGTCGTGGTGCCGGTCGATGTCGAGGTAACGCTGCTCACGGCCATGATCGGCTATCCGTCGCGATGGGACGCGGGCCGGCGCGCGGCCGGCCCGCCTTGGGAGAGCGCTTAGCCCAGCAGCTTGAGCAGATACTGCGGCATCTGGTTGGCGGCCGATTCCGCCGAGACCGATGCCTGCATCTTGACCTCGGCCGACGACAGCTTCGACTGCTCGGCAGCGATGTCGACGTCCTTGATCGCGGAGTTGGCCGACTGCAGGTTCTGGGTCTGGGTCGAGATCGAATCCGAGGAGAAGTTGAACCGCGACTCCTGGGCGCCAATATTGGCGCGCGCCTTGGACACGGTATCGATCGCGGTATCGAGCGTCGTCAGCGCGGTGGTGGCGCCGGCCTGGGTGCTGACGTCGAGGGTGCCGACGCCGAGCGCCGTGGAGGTCAGGGTGTCGAGCTTGATCTGGATGGTGTCGGTGGCGCTCGAGCCGACGAGGACGTTGGAGCCGGTGGCGAAGGTGCTGGTGCCGTCGAGCAGGCTCTGGCCGCTGTAGCGGGTGCCGGTGGAGATCGAGTCGATCTGGCTGACGAGCTGGGTGAATTCCGAATTGATATAGGCGCGGCTGGCGTCCGTCACCGTGCCGGAGGCCGACTCGGAGGCCAGCGACTTCATGCGGGCGAGGATGTCGGAGATGTTGGAGGCGCCGCCGTCGGCGGTCTGCAGGATGGCGGTCGCCTGCGAGGCGTTGGTGGCGGCCTGCTGCAGCGTCGTCACGTCGGAGGAGATGCGGGTCGAGATGGCGAGGCCGGCGGCATCGTCGGAGGCCGAGGTGATGCGCGAGCCGCTTGAGAGCTTGGACAGCGAGCTCGTTTCCTGGGCGGAGTTGATGTTGAGGTAACGCACCGCGGAATTGGCGGCGGTGTTGGTGGAAATGGCAGGCATTTGGAGACCTCCTGGCGTGATCGGCAGTCGCTGCCGCATCGAAGAAATGGAGACGACGCGGATCCAGCCCCGTCTGTGAACTCAAACGGGGGCACGGCCGCGGATCAGGCGGCGTTCGTCGCGGAGCCGGGACTTATGGTTAGCGGTCGGTAAACGCGCCGCGGATGTCGCGCTCGTGCCGACGCAGCATGTCGCGAAGCTGCTGGCGCCCGCGCTTGAGCAGCGACTCCACCGCCGACACCGTGGTGTCCATCACCTCGGCGATCTCGGCGTTGCTCATGCTCTCGTGATAGGACAGGATGACGGCGATGCGCTGCTGCTCGGGCAGCCGCTGCATCGCCGCTTCCAGCAGGTCCGTCACTTCGTTGCGCTCGATCACGCGGCTGGCGTCCGGCTGGCCGTCGGCCATCTCCGGAACGGCATCGACATTTTCGGTGCGCGGCTTGCGCCGCAGATCGATGCAACGGTTGCTCACCACGCGATAGAGCCAGGTCGAGAATTTGGCGCGGCCATGCTGCCAGCGGCCGCGATGGGTCCAGACCTTGAGCATGGTGTCCTGCACCACGTCCTCGGCATCGGCGCCGTTGCCGACGATGCGCAGCGCGATCGCATAGGCGCGGTCGATATGACGCGCGACCAGGAGGCGGAAGGCGGCTTCGTCATCGGCGGCGAGGCGATCGAGCAGCTCGCGATCTTCGTCGACGATTCCGGCATCGAACGCCACCGCGTCGGGAACGGTGGTGACGGCATCGGCGCACTGCGGCGCAGCCTCGGCCCATGGCGGCGCCGACGGGGTGATCCCGATTTCGGCGGGAACCAGGATATCCAGCGTGCAGCTCATGCCCTCACTCTCCAACCCCTTAGCTCCGCCCCCGCGCGAGACGAGGGCTTCCAGGGCTTCAACGGCCGCAGGCGGACTTCCAGGCGCTGATTTTTCGTTATTTTTCAAATGCTTAGATGGAGTTTTTTGCCCAGCACCCGGCAAAAAATGCCGTCTTGCGCCAGACGGCGCCGGGATCTGCGAAGCTGCGGGGCGTGGACGAAGCACGGCGATCATCGATCTCGAAGGGATGGCCCGGCGCTACCCAAGGCCCTGATGCGACACGCGGAAGGACAGAACGCGCGGCGCGCGATGCGCACCATGAACGATGATTGGAATAACAACCTGAGAGCGAAATTACGAAATATTCGCCCGGCAAAATTTTCCGAATCACCGTTTCGACGTTAGCGCATTTTTTGAATCTGTCAGGCGCATGGGCGGGAATTTGAATCGCGCGCGCCTGCTTTTTTCAAGACGTTGCCGCCGCGCGCCATCACTCTGCGTCATCGCGTTTCTAATTGCGTCTGAAGATTTCCAAACCGCGTGTCGGCGCATAACGAGGCGAGCGACAGCTTGCACGTCATCTCATTCGGTCCCGACATCGTCAGGCAACACTTGGACATATACCGCAACGAAACTCGCCCGACGAGTGCAGTGCCGGCGACGCTCGCCAATGCGTTGTGCGCCGCTTCAGATCGGCCGCCTGATCCTGGCGCGTGGATCGTTCAATGGCCGATGACCATCTCCACATCGCACGACAACGCCGCCACCGCGGCGCGCGACGCAATCGATCGATTGCTGGCAGCGGGTGAACTGCGCCTCGGCGCGCGCCAGCGCGACCGGCTGGCCGCCTTGACGCGGATCTTCGGACCGGCCGTGCTGGTCGACCGCGGCGGCTTCGCGGCAAAAGGTGGCGTCGTCATCGTGGTCGAGCCGCCGACCGGTCCCGCCGCCGAACGCTTCTACCGCTCGCTCTCCTCCGGCATGGCTGTCGCCATCCCCTTCGGCGAAAATCCGGCCTTCGACTTTCTCAAGTCCAAGCTGACCGACTTCGGCACGGTGGCGCCGTGCGGACCGGAGGCCCCGCATGCGCTGTGGTGGGGCGGCCTCGGCTGGCCCTCGCTCGCCGGCCGGCTGCCCGGCGCGACGCCGCCGCCGCTAATCGTCTCCTGCTATCCCCGCGAGACCGGCGAGGCCGCGGCGCAGCACCTCGAACGCGCGGCGGCGCGGCTCGACCTGCCGGCGATGATCGCGCCGGTCGATGCCGTGCTCGGCGATCGCCTCCTCGCCTATGAGAAGGCCGACTTCATCCTCGGCGTCTGGCAGGCGCAGCGCCGGCCGCTGTTGTTCGTCGACACCGACGCCACCTTGATCGAGCCGCCGCTGCTGCCCTCCCGCCTCGACTGCGACCTCGCGCTCCACAAGTGGAACCGCTGGGAGATGTCGGCGCGGACGCTCTATGTCGGCGCGACCGAAACCGCCGGCGCTTTCCTGCGCAACTGGCGGCATCTTGCCGCCGCCTTTCCGGCGATCTGGGACGGCTACGCCCTCGACCAGGCCTGGAGCCTCACCTCCTCGCAGCAGCCGCTCGACACGGTGTGGCTGCCCCGCGCCTATCACGCGCCCGGTGGCGAATGGCCGGGCAGGACGATGCCGCACGGCGCGGTGATCGTTCATGATCTGCCGGACACAAACGCCGATCTCGGTCCCGCGAGCGATCTTGCCCCGATCCTGCGCGGCGCGCGGCGCGCCAGCCGCGTCGCAGGCCGCGAAACGCTGATCGCGCTGCGCGCGCCGGCGGAAACGGCAGCCGGCGTCACCGTGATCGTGCGCGGCATCGCCTCCGTCGCCGCGCGCCACCTCGCCGCCAGCATCGAGGCCGTGGCGCAGACCTTCGCCAACGATCCCGGCGAGTTCGACCGGCTCGAGATCGCGCTGTGCCCGTGGGATGACGACGCGGCCGCGACCGCCGCGGCCGCCGCAGCCGGCGGCCATCGGCTGATCGAGATCACGCCGCCGCATGCGGTCGCGAGCGACCTGTTCAGCGCGCGCGCGCAAACCCGGCCCGCCGCCGTCATCGCGCTGCCGCGGACCGGCGCCCGGCGCACGTCATGAGGACATCGCCCCCATGCTCAGGACCATCCTCCTCGTCACCGGCAACAGCAGCGAACAGGCCGTGCTCTCCGCCCTTCTGTCGGAGCACCATCCGGGGTTGATCCTGCGCGGCGCCACGACTGCGGACGAACTCGGCGACATCACGGAGGGCGATCTCGCCGACGCCCGCCTGATCGCCTTCAACGCGACCGTCGCGGTGCCCGCCGCCGTCATCGCCGCGCTCGGTCACGGCGCCTACGCCTTCGCTGCCGCCGCGGACGGCAGCGCCCTCGCCTATGCCCGCCTCGTCCCGCATGATGTCGCGTTCGACCCGGGCAAGCACACCCCGCTCAGCTATCCGCGCCTTGCCTATCTGTTCTGGTGCCTCGCCGAGGACCTCGCCACCCGTCCGGGGCCGCTGCACGGAACGCTCATCGATCTGGTGTCGCTGACCTCGCCGTCGTCGGGCGATCGCGGCGACGCCGTCCCGCAATCGTCGCCCCTCGTGCATGCGGCTCTGGCCGCGGCGGCGCCGCCACACCGGCTGCCGTGCTGATCGACCTCGTCGCCTCTCGGAGCATCCGCGGGGCGAGGTCGAAGACATCCGAACCCTGCGGCGCACCCCCTGTGAACGGCGTGCAAAGACGGCTAGTGTGGCGTCTCGCAATTGCCTACCGCCTTTGCGGCAAGTCCCTGTAGGCAATTGCGAGACATAAGCCGCACTAGCTTTTTGATTTTGCTAGTGTCCTGATGTCTCCGAATGACCGTGCACGCGTGAGGCAAATGGAGCGGTCATTCGGAGACAGGGCACTAGCGAAAACTCCCGGTTGCAGTACCATCGGCCAACCGAGCGAGGCTCGCATGGAACCGGCAGCACCAGCCATCGACGCGGCCGCCGCCGGCGAGAGCCCCACCGGCCCGGCAGTCGCCGGCCGCAACATCGTCGTCTTCTCCGACGGCACCGGCCAGCGCGGCGGGGTGTTCTTCGACGAGACCCGCACCAATATCTACAAGCTCTATCGCGCGGCGCGCTCGGCGCCGGACACCGCCATTCCGCCGGACAGGCAGCTCGCCTTCTACGACCCCGGCCTCGGCACCCAGCCGGAAGGCGGCTCCTTCACCGGCCCCTGGCGCATGGTCTACAACTACCTCAGCCAGGCGACCGGGCTCGGCCTCACCCACAACATCATCGACTGCTACGCCGCCATCATCCGGCTGTGGCGGCCGGGCGACCGCATCTTCCTGTTCGGCTTCAGCCGCGGCGCCTATACCGTGCGCTGCCTCGCCGCCGCGCTGTGCTATTGCGGCATCCCGACGCGAAACGGCCCCGGCGGGGAATTGAAGCGCGACGAGGCCTCGAGCCATGAACTCGCCAGCGAGGCGGTCAAGCGCGTCTATCAGCATGTCTCCTCGCCGCGCGACGTGCAGTTCTTCGGCCAGCGCCAGGCCCTTGCCGCGCGCTATCGCGAGCGCCACGCCTGCGCCGAGGGGCCCGACAGCTTCCCGTTCTTCATCGGCGTCTTCGACACCGTGGCCGCGCTGTCGAATTACGGCTCGCTGGCGGTGCTCGCCGGTCTCTATGCCGCCCTGGTCGCGGCGATCACCTACGGCGTCGGCCTGCTCGGCCACGACCGGGCGAGCTGGGCGCTGGGGCTCATCTTCGCCAGCCTGTGCATCGCGGGCGCGGCCTATGTCTACACCCACCTCAAATTCGCGTTCGGCCTGCCGGGGCATCACTGGTGGGAGACCGTGCATCTGACGACTTTCCGGCAGACATTCTACGATCAGTCGCTCGACGACCGCGTCGGCTATGCCCGCCACGCCATCTCGATCGACGAGCGGCGGGCCGACTTCAAGCGCGTGCGCTGGAACGAGCCCTACGAGATCTTCCGGGCCGGGATGGAGCGCTTCG
The DNA here is from genome assembly GCF_024181725.1 of Bradyrhizobium sp. WD16. NCBI lineage: Bacteria > Pseudomonadati > Pseudomonadota > Alphaproteobacteria > Hyphomicrobiales > Nitrobacteraceae > Bradyrhizobium > Bradyrhizobium sp. WD16. Next base: position 27,782 of record NZ_CP028908.1, read on the forward strand.
AGCAGGTCTGGTTCGCCGGCAATCACGCCGATATCGGCGGCGGCTATCCGGAGAACGAAGCGCGCCTGTCCGACATCGCGCTGCAATGGATGGTCGACGCCGCCGCGACGAAGCTCGGGCGCGAGGGCCTGCTGGTCGACCCGTCGGTCCTGCAGCTCCATAGCGCCGCCGACGGCATGCAGCACGACGAGACGCGCAGCCTGCTGTTCCGTCTCGCCGGCACCTCGGACCGCGATCCGGTGCCCGAGGCGCCGCTGCACCCCACCGTGGTCACGCGCTTTGATCTGCCGGGCGTGCTGCAATACGACGTCGTCGCGCCCTATCGGCCGGAGGCGCTGCGCGGCCACCACCTCTTTTCCCCCGCCTACGACAATATTCCCTTGCCGCATCAGACCTGCTGGCAGCGCATCAAGGCGTCGCGCAAGGCCTGGCGCCACGCCCATTGCGACCATCCGCTGCGGGACCGGCTGGTCACGCTGTTGAAGGAGGCCCATATGGACCGCATCGTCTCCTGCCTGGCGCTGCTGTTTCTCATCGTCGCGGTGGCGAGCGGCGTCGCGATCCTCGGCGCTCAGGTCGTCGGCTGGCTGCAGAGCAGCGCCTGGCCGCCGGTGCCGCTGGAGCGCGCCGTCGGCTTCATCCGCCATGCCGGCGCCGGCTGGGCCGGCCTGCAGCAGCTTTATGACTGGCTGCTGGCGCTGCCGCTGTCGATCGTCTGCATCATCGTCGGCTTCATCGTGTTCTGGATCGGCGGGGTGATCTCGGCGCATCTCTATCGCCGCGCGGCGATCGCCCAGGACAAGACCGTGACCCCGGCGCAGACGCAGGCGTAAGGCGCCGGACCGTTGCGGCGGTAAAAGCCGCGCGCCGGATGCCGCCGGCTTGCCCCGGCGGGCTCCAAAAGATAAGGAGCCTCATCAACTTGCAGACTGGATCCCGAAGATATGACGCATCATGCTGTGATCATCGCCGGCGGCGGCATCGGCGGGCTGGCGACAGCCCTGACGCTCCACCAGATCGGCGTGCCCTGCCTCGTCGTCGAGGCGGTCCAGGAGATGCGCCCGCTCGGTGTCGGCATCAACCTGCAGCCCAACGCCGTGCGCGAGCTCGGTGATCTCGGCATCTCCGAGGCCGATCTCGACCGGGTCGGCGTGCCCGCCAGGGAATGGGCGCTGGTCGGGCTCAACGGCAACGACATCTATTCCGAGCCGCGCGGGCGCCTCGCCGGCTACGACTGGCCGCAATATGCGGTGCATCGTGGCCAATTCCACATGATGCTGCATGACAAGGTGGTGGAGCGCATCGGACCTGCCGCAGTCCGGCTGGGCAGCCGGGTGACCGGTTACCGGAAGAACGCCGACGGCGGCGTGACCGCGCTGATCGAACACGCCGACGGCGCGTCCTCCGAGGCGCACGGCGCGCTGCTGATCGGCGCCGACGGCATCCACTCGGCGGTCCGGGCGCAGATGCATCCCGCTCAGCCGCCGATCCACTGGGGCGGCGCGGTGATGTGGCGCGGCACGACGCTGGCAAAGCCGATCCGCACCGGCGCCTCCTTCGTCGGCCTCGGCACCCATCGCCAGCGCATGGTCATCTATCCGATCTCCCGTCCCGATCCGGCGACCGGCCTTGCGATGATCAACTGGATCGCCGAAGTGACCATGGACAACGCCGAGGGCTGGAAGCAGCGCGGCTGGTTCAGGCAGGTCGGCATCGACGACTTCATCCACCACTTCGACAACTGGACCTGGGACTGGCTCGACGTCCCGGCGCTGATCCGGCAGGCGGACAGCGCCTATGAAAACCCGATGATCGACCGCGATCCGGTGCCGACCTGGCAGGACGGGCCGGTGGCGCTGCTCGGCGATGCCGCCCATGCGATGTATCCGACCGGATCGAATGGCGCGAGCCAGGCGATCGTCGATGCGCGCGTGCTCGGCGCCGCCATGGTCGACCATGGCGCGACGCCGGAAGCCCTCGCCGCCTACGATGCGAAGCTCTGCGGCCCGGTCTCGCAGCTGATCCTGCGCAATCGCGGCGCCGGGCCGTTCGGCCTGCTCAACATCGTCGACGAGCGTTGCGGCGGAACCTTCGACAACATCGACGACGTGATTGCGCCGCAGGAGCGCGCCGAATTCATGGCCGGCTACAAGGCCGCCGCCGGCTTTGCCATCGACCAGCTCAACAAGGCCGCGCCGACGATTGCGCCCGGCGCGCGGGCGAGCGACCTGCAGGCGGTCTGACCGCGCCCAGACCGCGCCCGGCGAGGACCTTTCCCGCACGGCTCTCGTCGCGCCCTACGGCATTGAACTTTCACGCTCTTTTTGAGCGCCGTGGTCAATTCCAGGTTGAGCCAGATCAAGTCCGGACTTGATCGGCGGTCATATGGTCAATGCCAAAACACAGGCCGATAGCGCCTCGATGCAGGCCGGTCTCGTCCGACGGCCGTTCCATGATTGAATGAGGATCTCTTGTTGCGTGTGCCCGCCAGCATGGATTCGACGTCCCGGCAGTCCACCGAGCAGGATGTGCAATTCGAACAGATACGGATTCTGTTCGGCTTTCCCGCGGTGATCCTCGCCAACCTCGCAAGCGCGCCGGTCACCGCCACGTTTTTCCGTCCGATCTTCCCGAGCTGGGCGCTGCTGACCTGGCTGTCTCTCGTCGCGATCGTCGTCGCGGCGAGATTGTTGCTCTGGCGCCGGTTCACGCGCTCCGTCACGGCGATCGACAGCGCCAGGCGCTGGGCATACGGCTTCACGCTCGGCTCGTTCGCGACCGGCTGCTTGTGGGGCCTGCTCGCGACGGTGGTGCTCAGGACGGATGCCCCCGTCTATCATGTCTTCGCGTCATTCGTCGTCGGCGGCATGACGGCCGGGGCCGTCTTGCGCAACTCGGCCTTTCTGCCCGCATTTTACGGATTCGCCGCACCAACGCTGCTGCCGCTCGTCGTCACATTGTTCGTCAGGAATGCCCCCCTGTCGAATGTGATGGCCATTATGCTCTGTGTTCTGGCCGTCGTCCTGTTAATTCTCGGATACGACTACAATCAATTCATCATGCGCTATATCCGCCTCCAGCTTGACCAGACGAAAACGAACGCGGATCTGGCGCACACGGCGGCGGAATTGCAGCTGATGATCGCCGACCACGAGCAGGCTGCCGCGGCACTCATGGTGAGCAACCAGCGCCTCGCCGCGATCGGCGAGAGCGCCCAGGACGCCTTCGTCATCGCCGGCCCAAATGGAAGCATCACGTACTGGAATCCGGCGGCGGAGCGCATGTTCGGCTACGAGGCCGCAGAGATCATCGGGCGCGATGTCCACACCGTGCTGGCGCCGCAGCGTTATCATGCCAAGGCGCTCGACGGCCAGAAGCGCTTCGCCTCCACCGGAACGGGCGAGGTGGTCGGAAAGACCATGGCCTTGTCCGCGCTGCGCAAGGATGGGACGGAATTTCCCGCCGACATTTCCATTTCGGCAATGCGGCTCGGCGATGCCTGGCACAGCCTCGGGGTCGTGCGCGATACCACCGACCGGCGCCGCGCCGAAGCGGAACTGCGTGAGCGGGAGACCGAGCTCCGGGAGGCGCAGGCCCTGGCGCGCTTCGGCAGCTGGAGCTGGTCGCGGGACGAAGACATCTTCAAATGGTCGAACGAGCTCTACCGGATGTTCGGGCTAGATCCGGACGTGCCGCTGCCGACGATCGCGGAATTCGCAAACATCCTCTCGCCGGAAGGCTTCAAGCGGCAAGATGACGCGTTTGTACTCTGTAAAAAGACCGGCGCCCCCTTCGAAATCGACCTGGAGGCGTCGAGGGCCGACGGCACGACGATGTGGATCACGGTTCGCGGGCGGGCCGACCACGACGCTTCCGGACGGGTCTCGCGGATCTACGGCACGGTCCAGGACATTACTGCGCGCAAGCTTGCCGAGCAAAGCATCGCAAAATTGCACCAGCAGATGACCGCCAACGTCGCTGTGCTCAAGCAGCACGAGCAGGACATGACGACGATCGCGAAGCTGAGCGATATCCTGCAGTCGTGCCGCACCACCGGGGAGGCGTATCCGATCATCGCGGCGACGGCGAACCGACTGTTTCGCGACACCAGCGGCGCGCTGGCCATCGTCATCGAGGACACCAACGAGCTGGAAGCAGTCACCCAATGGGGCACCGATCAGGCGATATTGGCCCATTTCACGTTCGACGATTGCTGGGCGCTGCGAACGGGACAACGATACGAAGTCAGGGAGGCCGGCTCCACGGTCTGCAGCCATTTCAAGTCGCCGCCCTGCGGACCCTATGTCTGCCTGCCGCTCACCGTCCGCGGCGACACGACCGGACTGCTGCATGTCAATCTGCCGGCCGGGCAATCGTTCGATGAGGACATGTTCGTCCGGATGGCCAGCTTCGGCGACGTCGCCAAACTGTCGTTGTCCAACTCGAGGCTGCGGGAAACGCTGAGCGAGCAGGCGATCCGCGATCAGCTCACCACCCTGTTCAATCGCCACTACCTCGTGGAAACCCTGCCGCGCGAGATCCGTCGCGCCGAGCGGGACAACAGCTCGCTCTGTATCGCAATGCTGGACATCGATTACTTCAAGACCTTCAACGACACGCATGGCCACGATGCCGGCGACGCGCTCTTGAGAGAACTCGGCACGTATCTGCGCGCGTCTCTGCGCGCCGGCGACATCGCCTGCCGCTACGGCGGCGAGGAATTCCTGCTGGTGCTGCCCGAGTGCGGCATCGACGACGCCCGCAGGCGTCTTCAGCAGATCTGTCTCGATATCAGTCGAAAGACGGTCGTGTTCCACAGCCAGGATCTGCCGCGCGTGACGATCTCCGCCGGCCTCGCCGAGCTGAGCGAAGATCTTTCATCTCCCGACATGCTGATTGCAGCCGCCGACGATGCGCTCTATGCCGCCAAGCGGAACGGACGAAATCGCGTCGAGACCTACGCTGCCGACATGCAAAACGCCATCGCCCCGGTTCCGCCAGGCAACGTCGGCACGACGCACTGACACCCTGTTTCCACAGCTCGCCGCCCGGAAGTTTCCTCGAAGCGGCTGCATGCGCCGCGTCCGATGGCGGCTATGGCTCGCGCTGGATGATGCGATAGCTCGAATTCAGCAAGCCGAGGTTGTTGTTGATGGTCGGATTGTCCGGGTCGCGCCGAAGGGCCTGTTCGAATTTCGCCCGCGCCGCGGCGAGATTGCCGCGCAGCATATAGGAATAGCCCAGGTTATTGAGGACCTGGGTGGTCTCTCCACCGAGCCGGATCGCTTGCCGATAGGCCCGATCGGCGAGGTCGAATCGCCGGGTCCGATCATAGCTCGCGGCAAGACCGATCCATGCGGCGGCGTCTTTCGGCGCCTTCTCGACCGCGTCCTGAAAGTAGCGCTCCGCGAGCCCGTAATTGCCGCGATTGAGAAACTCCGTCCCCAGCCGCAACGGCTCGTCGGAGGGATAGTATTTGACGTCCTCGGGGTCCTGCACCACCGCGGTCGTTCTCGGCGCCGGCTCGACGACTTGCACGGGCACCGCTTCGCCGAGCGTTTCGCAGCCCGCCAGCGCGACCGCCAGCGGCCCAAGTGCCAAGAAGAGAAGGACACGCGACATCAGATTCCCAACAGCCGTCCAGGCCCGTGACGATGCCCGTCACACAACTTAAATCCCGGTCGCTTGCCGCACCTGCTATTGCCCGCCATAGCCGCCCATTCCGCCCCCGCCACCACCGGACGTGGAGCCGGACGCACCCGCGGTCGGCAGAATGACCGGAGCGAGGGTCGGCTGGGCCGCGCCCGCTCTGCGCGGATTCCGATAGCGCTGGATCGCGCTGACCATACGCTCGCCGTTGGCCGGGATACGCCGGTTGCCGACATAGCGCGGCCACGGATCGATGATGTGGGTGACCGCGTTCACGTCCCGCGCATCGCCGGCGCTGACCGAGATCGTGTCGAGCCGTTGAAAATAGCGTGCCATCTCGTCCAGGAACGGCTCGTCGGCGCGCGCCGCGCCGCCGTTCACGAGGATCGTCAGCAACGCCAATCCGACCATTGTCCTCATGTTGAGCTCCATATCCCGGCCCTCATGCTCATTTCGGCGGCAGCGGCATGATATAGCCGTAAGGCCCCTGCACTTCGCCTCCCGAGGTGACGTAGTCGTTATAGCGCTTACGGACTTCCGGCCGCCCCATCAGGAAGAGATCGACATCGTTGCCCGGCAGCTGCTTGTCGAACGGCGTCGCCAGAGCCTGTCCGGGAACGGCCGGCGCCGCCAGATGCGGCGTGACGATGACGACGAGTTCGGTCTCGTTCTGGTGATAGGCCGTGCTTCGGAACAAGGCTCCGAGCACGGGCACCGAGCCGATCCACGGCAGCTGCGACACGTCGCGAAGGTTATCCGACTGAAGCAGGCCGGCGATCGCGAAGCTCTGGCCGTCGCGCATTTCGATCGTCGTTCGCGCCTCGCGCTTGGTCAGGGACGGAACCGTGGTGCCGGAGATCGAGACGGCGTTGGTGTAATCCAGTTCGCTCACCGACGGCGTCAGCCTCAAGTTGATGACGCCGCTCGCCAGGACCGTCGGCACGAAGCTGAGCTGAACGCCGAACGGATGATATTCCGTCGTGATCAGCGGCGTCGCCCCCGCCGACGGTTGCACGGTCGGCACCGGGTATTCGCCGCCGGCGAGAAAACTTGCGGTGTCGCCGGACAAGGCGACGAGGTCCGGCTCCGCCAGCCGGCGGGCCAGGCCCTTCGACTCGAGCGCGGTGAGCAGGACGTCGACGCTGATCCCCTTGTTGGCGAGATTGAGCAACCCGACGCCGAACGGCTGCGACAGCGTGCTGCCGGCGAAGGTGCTGACCGTACTTAAGACGGGTAAACCGCCCGCCGTCGACGTCCCCGTGCCCTGAATGGTTCGGCCGGCCTGGGTGACGCTGCCCGTCCCGACATTGACGCCGCGGCTGCCGCCATCGCCGGCAAACCACTTGACGCCGAGGTCGCGTTCCGCCTGACGGCTGATTTCGATGAAACGAACCCGGAGAAGCACCTGCTGCGACGCAGCGATCCGCATCGCGTTCACGACATATCTGTCGGGCTCTTTGCCCTCCGGCGGCGTGACCATGCCCTTGGCGATCGTCATCGCCTTGTCGGCGTCCGCCGCATTGCGTGCTTCGCCGCTCAAGACGATCTGGTCGTTGTCGGCGGAGACCCGAATGCCCGGACTGTTGGTGCCGGTCCGAATCTTGTCCGCAATGATATTTGTGTCGATCGTCACCTGCACGTCGATGATGGCGACCACATGCTTGCTGCGATCAAACAGCGAAATGTTGGTGGTGCCCGACTTCTTCCCCTGAACATAGATGATCCGGTCGGACATCGGCAGGACGTCGGCAATATCCGGCGCCCCGACGACGGCCGAATCGAACGCAGCATCCACCCGGAAGGTCCGCGATTTGTTGCGGGTCACGACGATACGCCGCACCACCGTACCTTCATCCTGAATGCTGCTCTGCGATGGCGGACCGGCTGACGCTTTCGTCGCGCTGCAATACTCAACGAAGACGAAAGCTGTCGCGAAAACAAGCGACGCGATCAAGGCGCGCCGGGCGAACTGGATCGCTCGCGAGTCACGACCTCGAACGCAGTATGAAGGCGAAGACAACAACCGACGCACGGAACCGGGCATTCCCCACCCCCTGCTCCCGTAGATTTCATTTTCCCGAGACCGCCACTTTTTCAACCTGACCACCTGTCCATTGGTTGTCAAGCTCACGTCTAAGAGCCGGCATTTGCAGGCCATTCCGCTCAAACACGGTTGAGGCTCCCACGCCGCAGCACCATTTCCGTCTGTTGCGATGGAATCGCTTTGCCGAAATAATGCCCCTGGATGCAGCGGCAGCCGGCCTTGACCAGGAACTCGAGCTGCGCCGCGGTCTCGACGCCTTCGGCGACCGTCTCGATATTGAACTCGCGCGCCAGTCCGATCGTCGCGCGGACAATCGCGGCGCTGCCCCCGTCGTCGGGCAGGCCTCTGACGAACTGCTGGGCGATCTTGAGGCGGTGCACATGAAAGGCAAGCAGATACTCCAAGGAGGAGTATCCAGTTCCGAAGTCGTCAATGGCGACCCGCACGCCAAGGGCGCGCAGCCGTTCAATCGTATCGCCGCCCGCCTGACTCGTCTCCATCAGGATTGATTCGGTCAGCTCGAGCTCGATCGCTCCAGGATCGATACCGTTTTCGCGGAGCGCCGCGGCGAGGTCGCGCTCGAATTCGAACGGCGGGGCGAGTTGGACCGCCGACAGATTGAAGGAGGTGATCGGCGGCATGATGGCCATCGATCGCCACGTCCGAACCTGTCGGCAGACCTCGCCGAGCACCCAGCGTCCGAGCGGTACGATCAGCCCGCTCTTTTCCGCGGCGGCGATGAACTGACCCGGCAGCAGAAGTCCACGCCGCGGATGGTTCCAGCGTACCAGCGCCTCGAGGCCAGCGATGCGGCCGGACGGAATATCGACCTGCGGTTGATAATGGAGCTCGAACTCGTTGCGTTCGAGCGCGCTCCGCAATTCTCCAACCAACGTGACACGTTCGCGCACCATCAGATCCAATTCGGCGGAATGGAACCGATACTGGTTGCGACCGCCATCCTTGGCCTGGCGAAGCGCGAGGTCGGCTTCCCTGAACAGCTCTTCGGCATTTGGGACGCCGGGACGATAGATCGTGATGCCGATGCTGACCGTCACGTGGACCTCGCTGCCGAGGATCGAATACGGCCCGGCCACGCTGGACATGATCCTGGTGGCGAGAAGCGCGGCTTCGGCTGGATCGGTGAGCCCAGGCAGGAGAATTGCGAACTCGTCGCCGCTGAAGCGCGCAACGGAATCGCTTTTCCGGACGACACCCGTCAGGCGCAGTGCCAATGCCTTGAGCAGTTCATCGCCTTTTGAATGACCGAGCGTGTCGTTGACGTCCTTGAAGCGGTCGATATCCAGATAAAAGATGGCAAACGGCTCGGCGGTGCGCTTGCCAACGGCAAATGCCTGCGCCGCGAGCCCCATGAAGGCCTCCCGGTTCGGCAGCTCGGTGAGTGGATCCGTGTGCGCCTGATGCGCGAGCGCCAATTCCGCTCTCTTTCGGTCGTCGATGTCGATGAGGATGCCCTCGATCGCGAGCAGCCGCTCGTCCGTGTCATAGACGCCATGCATGCGGTTCTCGAACCAGAGATAGCGGCCATCGCTCGTACGAATGCGGTATTCGCCTCCCATCTGATGGGAATTACCACTGGAGACTATCGCGATATCGGACAACAGGCGCGGCCGATCGCGGGGATGGACACTCTCGAGATACAGCTCAGGCGCGTCCAGGAGCTCGTCCGGATCGTAACCGTAGCGTGTGACGTTGCGCGAGACATAGATCACCCCGTGGGGTGGCAACGGCTCCAGGCGGTAGAGGATAGCCGCGACATTCTCGATGATGCGCGCGGCGACGGCGATGTCGCCGAGGTCCGCCCCCGCATTCGCGGCGCCCGGACCGGCTGCGGCTTTCGATGGCGCCGCGTCTCGGCGCACCGCCAGAAACAGCAGAGCGGCAAGCGCCGCGCCGAACGCAATCGCCACGACGATCAGCGCCGAACCGCTCATCGCGGCAACGCCCGGCGGACTCCGCGACGACCGGCGATCGCAGGGACGATGCGATGAATGTTGCCAGCTTGCACCGATGAGCAGGCGCGCGCCATCCGCGGACCTCGTTCGACGACTTGATCTTCAGGAGGCAGGCAGGTCTGGATTGATGACAGCGGCCGCTCGCACCTGCGTTGACCTGCGTCAAAGCCACGGCTGGTGGACGTTGCGGGCTTAGACTGCACGGCAACTCGCCCGCACAGCCCGACCGGCAGCCGCAGCGGCGCACCTCGCGCACCGGTGCCGAGGGCACGTCGAGTTCCATTGATACAAGTCAAACCCGCATCCGTGGGGCCGATTACTGTATAGATAGAGTTATCGAGCACACGCTACCTCAAGTTCCTTCATCGCTCGCGTCGAGTCATTGGGAGAATTCACATGCGTAGGCTGGCATCAAAGGTTGCGGGATACCTGTCGATCGAATCGGAGAGGGGCGTCACCGCCATCGAGTATGGGTTGATCGCATCGTTGATCGCGGTCGCGATCATCGTTGCCGTCGCGCTCGTCGGCACGAACCTGGCCGCGATTTTCAACTACATCGCGGGAAAGCTGACTCCTCCCGCCTAGTGCGGGTGATCGCAGCTCGGTCGCATCGCGCGGGGCAGCTCCTGGGTTTGCGACGGAACCGATGTGCGCGACCCGCAAGCCTTTCGGGGCAGTCATGAGTGCGGCGATTTTGCCTGCAATCCTCTGGATCATCAGCATGGCCGCGCTCATTGCCGCCGCGATCGTCGACTTTCGACATCGCATCGTGCCCAATCGGATCGTGCTTGTGGTCGCGCTGTGCGGTGTCGGCCTCCGTCTCTGGTCCGAGCCCGGCGCGATCTGGCTGGCGCTGCTGACGGCCGCAATCATTGTCGTCGCACTCGGTCTTGTCGCCCGTCTGGGGTGGATCGGGGGCGGGGACGTCAAGCTGATCGGCGCCGTGAGCCTGCTTTTCCCATCGTCCGACATCGGCGCCTTGCTGCTGAATATCGCTGTCGCTGGAGGATTGATGGCGCTTGCTTACCTGGCGGTGCGGCCGGCGATTGTCCGCAAGCCTCGCCTGCACCTGGCGACGACGCCAGATCCCACCGCGGATGTGACAAAGAACTCCGCCCGACAACATGTCATCAGGTGGCGCGGCCATCTTTTCGACCGTGAGCGACTGCGCATCGCGGCACGCGGGCCGATGCCATACACGGTGGCCGTGCTGGGGGGAGTCGTCATTCGTCTCGTCAGCGAGGCTATCCAATGCTTGTCCGCAACCTCCTGCTTGCTCTAGGCGTCCTGGCGCTGATCGCCGGAATCGCGCTCGCCGCGATCTGGTTCACCCAGTCGGCGCCCCGTCCGGCCACGGAAGTCAAAGCGCCGCCGCCCGTCCGGCAAGCCATCCTGGTTGCGGCGCAGCCAATCCGCACCGGCACGTTGCTGCGAGCCGAGGACATGACCTCGCGCGACACGCGCCCCACCGAGCTTCGGCCCGGCAGTCTCATGCGTGGCCAGGAAGCGGAATTCGTGGGGGCCATCGCCCGGCGCGATCTTGGCGCCGGCGACCCGCTCATCGCCAGCGATTTCGTCAAACCCAGCGAGCGCGGTTTCCTGGCTGCCGTGCTGAAGCCTGGAACCCGGGCCATTTCGATCACGGTCGACGCGCCGCAGAGCTCGTCCGGCCTGATCCAGCCGGGCGACCGCGTCGATGTCATCCTCGTTCAGAGCCCGGCGCAGACCGCGGGGACCGCCGCCCGCAAGGATGTGGTGGCGGAAACGGTGCTGGTCGACGTGCGAGCCATCGCCGTCGATCAGTCGCTCACTGCCGAGGCACGAGGCGCGCAGGCAGAGCGGCGCCCCGGCGTCGCGCCAAGTATCGTGGAATCACGACTGCCCAAGACGGTAACGCTCGAGGTGACCCCGCGGCAGGCCGAGGTGCTGCTCGTTGCCGCTCAACTTGGCCAGCTCGGCCTGGCCGTACGCGCCCTTGAAGGTCCCGCCGCCGCCGCGCCGGCCGGCCCGACCACACCGACCTGGGGAACAGATGTATCGACGGCGCTCAGGCAATCGGGTGCCCGTCCGGGCGGACCGCCGCGCTCCTTTACCACGGGAAGCAGCATCGAGAAATCGATCCGAACCGTGCCACCGCCCGGAGCGATATTGAGGGCCCCCGCCACGACCGAGCCGAGCGGCAGTGCTCCCGTCGCGGCCCAGCCAAGCGGCAATATCGGAGCTCCCGACCAAACCGACGGAGATACCCAGTGAGCGACGTTGCCTCCCGCGGCGCCGACATTGCCGCCACCACGACCGCGGCGGTCTACGTATCCGACGAGAATTCCGTGGGCGTGATACGTCAGGCCTTCAATGATCTCGGGCTGACCAATGCCAAATTCACATTGGGCAACATCCGGACGGCCACGACCGAGATGGCCCGGCAGTCCTCTCCGCGGCTGCTCATCGTCGATATCAGCGACATCGACGACCCGGGGTCGCGCATCAGTGAACTCGCTCAGGTATGCGAGCCGGAAACTGCCGTGATCGTCATCGGCGAGGCCAACGACATCAGGCTCTACCGCGAATTGAGGACCGCCGGCGTCAGCGAATATTTCTACAAGCCGCTCGTCCGAAACGTCATGACCCACGCCTGCAATGTCGTTCTCAGCGGCGCCGAAAAGTCGCCCGGCCCCCGCGGCGGACGGCTCGTCTTCGTGCTGGGCGTACGCGGCGGTGTCGGGGCGACGACGATTGCGGTCTCGACCGCCTGGCATCTCGCCGAACAGCACAAGCGATGGACGATGCTGCTCGACCTCGACCTCAGCGCCGGGGATGCCGCCCTGCAGTTCGATGCAACGCCCGGCCGCGCATTGGCCGAATCCTTCGAGCGCCCCGAACGCGTCGACCAGTTGTTTCTCGAACGGGGCGTCGTCCACATCGCTCCCCGGCTCGACCTGCTTGCATCGCTGGAACCGCTTGAAAGCATGGTCGCGGTTCAGGAAACCGCCATGCTCTCGCTCGTCGATATGTTGCTGCGCCGTTATCGTTTCCTGTTCATCGACGTCCCGGCCATTTCGGCGCGCAAACTCAGTCAGGTGCTGCACTTGCCGAGCCTGTGCGTCCTGGTCAGCAACGGAAGCCTGACCTCCGCGCGCGACGTCGCGCGCTGGCGACAGCAAATTGGACCCAATACTCCCGAGCGCTCGACGATCCACGTCCTCAACCGGAGTGGATCCGCCGGCAGCCTGCCGGAAGCGGAATTCGTCCGGGCGGTCGGCAAGCCTCCCGATATCGTCATTCCCTACGACCGGGAGATCGGCGCAGCTTCGCTTCTCGGCATCAAGGGCCTCAAGAACTGCGCTGCGCTCAAGAGCGCCCTGGCGCCGCTCGTGAGCCAGTTGACCGGGGACGTCGCCGTCCCGACCCGTTCATTCCTCAGCCGCCTGTTTGGATAACCCATGTCCTCATTCGGAAAAAAAGGTGAGCTGCCGCTGACCGAGGAAGACACCGTTCCTCCCCCGTCCTTGCTGGTGCCGCAACCGCCTGCGCGGGCCCGCCCCGAACCGGAGACCCTTCGACCGGGAACGACCACCAGCGATGCCATTCACGAGCAAGTCCTGCAGAAAATCGAACCCGGCGTCGCAGTGCAACTCACCCGCGAGGAGCTGACGACCCGTGTTCAACACATGGTCGCGCAAATCGCCAGCGAGCAGCGCTTGACGCTGAACCAGCAAGAGCAGGACACCCTCGCGGTCCATATCGTCGACGAGATGGTCGGGCTCGGGCCGCTCGAACCGCTTCTCCGGGACACATCGGTCTCCGACATCCTCGTCAACGGCCCCTTCATGATCTACGTCGAGCGCCGGGGCAAGCTGGAGCTGGTCAAGCTGCAATTTCGCAACGACGCCCACGTCCTGCATGTCGCGCAGCGCATCGCGTCGTCCATCGGGCGGCGCGTCGATGGATCGAGTCCGATGCTTGACGCGCGCCTCGCCGACGGCAGCCGGGTCAACGTCATCATCGCACCGTTGAGCCTCAGGGGAACCTGCGTGTCGATCCGCAAATTTTCGCGCAACATCGTCGAATTCTCGAAATTCACCGAACTCGGGACCGTGTCGAGCGAACTCGCCCGCGCGCTCGAGATCTGCTCTCGCTGCCGCCTCAACATCATCATCTCCGGCGGCACCGGCTCGGGCAAGACCACGGTGCTCAACGCGCTGTCGGGCATGATCGATCCGGGCGAGCGCATCATCACCATCGAGGACGCGGTCGAGCTGCAACTGCAGCAGCCTCACGTCATCCAACTCGAGACACGTCCGCCCAACATCGAGGGCCACGGTGAAGTCACCCAGCGCGACCTGATGAAGAATTGCCTGCGCATGCGGCCCGACCGCATCATCCTCGGCGAGGTCCGAGGCGGCGAGGCGTTCGACATGATGCAGGCCATGAACACCGGCCACAGCGGCTCGATGTCGACGATCCACGCCAACTCGGCCCGCGACGCGCTGGCGCGCATCGAGAACATGATCCTGATGGCCAACGCCAATCTTCCGTTACGTGCGATCCGCGGACAGATCGTCAGCGCCATCGACCTCCTGGTTCACACCGAACGCATGCGCGACGGCGTTCGCCGGGTCGTTGAGGTCGCCTATGTGGCCGGGCTGGAGGCGGAGACGATCTCCCTGGGGACCCTGTTCCAGTTCAAATTCCTTGGCGAGAACCCCGACGGCACTCTTCGCGGCACATTCAAGGCGTCACCGGCGCGGCCGCGTTTCCTGGGGCGGATGGAATATTTCGGCCTGGCTCAGGCCTTCCTGGATACGCTCGGTACCCGTAGCGAAAACCTAGAGGAACGGGAACGCTGATCGCATGCTCCAGCTTCAGATTGGCTTTGTTCTGCTATTGATCGTGAGCAGCTGCCTTCTGATCGTCGCCTACAGAATGGGGCGGTCGGACCGGTCGAGCCTGGCCCATCGCGTCGACCTGATCGCCATCACGGCTCCGGTCGCCGCCGCCGAGACTGTCACCGCGCCGCCGCGGACCAGGCCACCGGGGTGGATCGACGAGGCGACGCGGCGATTATTTTGCGTCGGCCTGCCCTATCGCTGGGGCATGCGGAGCGGCGGGGGCAAGATATTGGCGTTGGCGACGGTCGCCGCCGCCGTCGTCGGACTGCTGGCTTACCGCGCCCTCGGCCATTCCTCCCCGCTGGCAATTGCGCTCGCAGCGCTGGCCTTTGCGCTGGTTCCCCGCCAGATCCTGAAGCGCGAGCAGGCGCAGGCCGAGCGTCAGTTCATGGATCTGTTTCCCAACGCCATCGACATGATCGTCCGCATGCTGCGATCGGGCCTGCCGATCGTCTCGGCGATGCGTGTGGTCGCCACCGAATCGCCGCCGCCGTTCAGCACGGTCTTTGCCCTGATCGCCGAACAGGTCGACGTCGGCGTGCCCTTCGAAAAGGCACTCGACATGGTGAGCGAGCGGCTCGGCATTCAGGAATTGCGGTTCTTTTCGGTCGCGGTGACGCTGCAGTATACGACGGGCGGCAATCTCGCGGCGACGCTGGACATTCTCGCCGATGTCATCCGCAAGCGACGCGCCGTGCGCCTCAAGGCGATTGCGGCGACGGCGGAAGTGCGGATCTCGACTTACGTCCTCGGTGGGATGCCGATTCTGACAATCGTAGCCCTCATGGTCCTTAATCCCTCCTATGTCGCGCCGCTGCTGTACGATCCTCGCGGAAAGTTCGTCGTCGGCGCGGCCGTGGGGCTGCTCTCGACCGGGATCTTTATCATGCGCAGACTGATGCGCAGGGTGACGGAGGCTTAGTGTCCTGTTTCCAACGTTCGTATGCCATTGCAGCAGGCGCTCATACGAACGTTGGAAACAAGGGGACACTAGCATCATTATGATTCTAGTGTGGTTTTGGATCTGACGCTCGTTCGAAGAACTCGCTGCAATACTGAAACGAGCGTCAGATCCACCACACTAGTGTCCCGTCTCCGAATTACCGCTACGTTTGCCTCGCGCTCGCACGGTAATTCGGAGACATAGGGACACTAGCAAAATCAAAATGCTAGTGTGGCTTATGTCTCGCAATTGCCTACAGGGGCTTGCCGCAAAGGGCATAGGCAATTGCGAGACGCCACACTAGCTAAATGAAAGTTCTAGTGTGGCTTATGTCTCGCAATTGCCTACGAGAGGCTTGCCGCAAAGGTGGTAGGCAATTGCGAGACGCCACACTAGTGCCCGCTTTCCGAAGTTCATCTGGCTTTGACGCGCTCCCTCCTGCGAACAGTCTCGCTCTGGGCCGCTCTGGCCGAACCAAGGTGTGAGATCAGATGTCGACATCGTTCACCCTGGCGCCGGCGCTGCTGGCGATCTTCGCGGCGATCGCGCTCGCCGTCAGCGGCGCGATCCTGATCGCATCGAGCATTCGCATCGGCCGCGAAGCGATCGCGCGGCGCATCGATCTGGTCAAAATCCCCGAGACGGTCGCGCCAGCGCCAAAAGCTGGCTCTCTGGAGAAGGAGAAACGACCGGCCAGCTTGCGCCGGCTCGGCCTCTCCGAGCGCGATCAGATCGAGGTGATCCGACGAGCGGCCATGCTCGGCATTCCCGCGACTTACGCGGCATCGGCCTTCATCGTGAGCAGGATCGCCACCGCGATCGGTCTCGCTCTGCTTTTGTTTCTTGCGGTGAGACATTTCGGCTCGTCATCGTATTTCGCAGTCGGCGCGTTCGTTGCCGTCGTGATCGGCCTCGCCGTGGGGTGGCTGCTTCCGGCCATCCTGATCCAGATGAGTGCGACGCGGCGGGCCAAAGCCGTCGCCGCCTCGATGCCCGAAGCTCTGGATCTGATGGTGGTGTGCGTGGATGCCGGTCTTTCGCTCGAGAATGCGCTGGTTCGTGTGGTGAACGAACTCAGGCATTCCCGGCCGGCATTGGCGGAGGAGCTGGCGATCACGTCGGCGGACATGCAGATTCTGCCGAGCCGGGACGAGGCGCTGACGCGCCTGGCGGACCGCGTCGAGCTGCCGAGCATCAGATCGGTCGTCACGACGCTGGGCCAGTCGCTGCGCTACGGTACGCCACTTGCCCAGGCGCTCCGCGTGATCGCCGCGGAAATGCGCGCGGACGCCTTGATCCAGCTGGAAGAACGCGCCAATCAGCTCCCTGCCCTTCTGACCGTGCCGATGATGTTGTTCATCATGCCGACCATATTTCTGGTCGTCGGCGGCCCCGCCGCCCTGCAGCTCATCGACGCGTTCTCGCGGCGCTGAGGCACTTGCCGCTCAGGCCGGCGGCTTAAACGGATAGCATGAGGTCGCCCTGAGCTGGATGGTCTTCCAGGGCGGCGCGACCATTCGGAACATGATGCTGTCGAAGGCATAGCTCGCCTGAACCTGCATCCCGCACGCCGGATTGCTGACCGAAAACGCGGACACCGCGACGTTCAGTCCCCACGATGCGGCCACGGCGTAATTCTGGGTTGCCGCGACGGTCGCGCAGGTCACGGCGGTCGGAACGGCGGCGCTGATCGCCGCGCAGCGCGCGGCGGCTTCGGCCGCCCTGGAAATCGTCGCGTAGGTCCAGAGCAACCGCCCGGTATCGATGATGCCGAGCACAAACATCAGGAGCACGGGCAGCACGATCGCGTACTCGATCGCGGCGGCCCCGCGGCGGCGAACGATCGATCGACGTCGAGATCTGCGCATCATTGTTCAATTCAATCTGACGATCGATTTGGCCGAAAATGTCGCGGGCAGCACCAGGCCCGAGTTCGGAATCACCGACGTCCTGGTCAGTGAGGCGCTGATCTCGATATATTCGTGCTGCGGATTGCCGTTGGCGCAATTCGGGTAGCCTGTGCAGGGCGGCACCATGCCCGTATCCGCGACGTTGCTTCCGGTCGGACAGCCGCAGAAATGGGCGGGGGGCGGCGTGGCGGTCACGCCCGTGACCTGATTTGACGGCGTGCTGCCGAAGGCCTGCTCCACCGCCGCGGCAATTCCCGTCTCGTCCCAGCCGTTCGACAGGGCGTAGAGCGCGCCCGCCTCGACGGCCGCATGCACCTGCATGCTCTGATACACCGCCATGCCGAGTTCGACCGTGCCAACGACCAGCGGAACCAGCAGAAGCGAGGCAAACGCGAATTCGATCGCGACCGCTCCCGCTCTGCCGCGTCGCGACCGGTGTGCCGATCTGGGCGTGGCGGGACGCATGACCTACTCCATCAGCTGGACGACGCCGCTGCCGCCGGCCACCGGGGTGCCGCCCACCGAAGGACACCCCGTATCGCTGAGGGTGGCGTTGTTCTGGTAGTCGATCCGCTTTGCGATCAATTGATTGCAGGCGGTCAGGTTGATGGTCGCGTTATTGCTGAAATAGGCGGTCTGGTTCGGAAAATAGATGGCGCCGTCGACGTTCAGGATGGCGTTGTTGCTGAAGGTCTGCGTCACCGTCGGGCTCGCGGTCCGGATGCTGGCGATGGCGATGCCCTTGGTCGCCCCGCTGGTCGGCGCCGTGACGTTCAGCCGCGCATTGTTGCCGATCGAGATGGCATAGTTGCCATCGATCACCAGCGTGACCCCCCCGGTGGCGTTGACCGTGACGTTGTTCTGCAGGATGAGCTGGGTGCCGATGTAATAGGTGCCCGGCGCCAGATTGAGGGTCTGGCGGTTGCTGTAACTCAGTCCCGCCGGATAATAGCCCGGCAGGAGATTGCAGGTGCTGCAATTGCCCGGCTGGGTTCGCGTCACCAGCCCGGCCGTCGAAAACACCACGCCGGCGTAGGGATCCGGGACGCGCGGCGCGCCTTGCGTCCTGGGCGTGCAGTTCAGCTTGGCATTACTCTTCAATTGCCAGCGCCCGTTCACCCAGACCGGTGCGTTGATCTCGGCGTTCTCGTAGACGACCAGCGCATTGTTGCAGCTCGAATTGACGGCGATGCCGCAGTGTTGACCGCACGGCGGCGGCTGGATGATGGCATTATTCCTGATCGTGATCGCCGGCGTACTGGTGCACACGCCGCTGTCCAGCGCGATGATGCAGGAGCTGCCCGCGCGGTTTGCGCTCGCCACCGCCGTCGCCGACACCGTCCAGACGTGAGGTCCCCCGCCGTACGTGCCGGTCACCAGGTTCGCCATCGCCAATGTCTGGGGCTGCTGGACGATCACCTCGACCGCGCTCGTATCGCCGACGAGCGCGCCATGCAGCGGCGGATGGTTGACTGTGACCGCGACGCCGTCGACGCCATTGACGAAATTCAGGCGGCCGGCAATCGAGCGCGCTTCGCCGACCGGGTCGGGCGTCGGATCGGAGAGCGCGACGGCACCGCCGGTTGCCGCAGCGTCCGCGACCGCTTGCATCTGACGCTGCTTGTAATAGACGAAGCCGATTTCAACGGCCAGCGCGCTCGCGCCGATCAGGACGACCGCGAGGATCGCGACCTGGATGGCAACGGCGCCATCGCGGGACTGCCGAAACTGCCGAGCCAGGAATGATATCCAGTCAACGCCACGAAACATCCCGCTGTCGCCGCCTGTCGCGCGTCTCGGTTTCCATCGGCTGAGACAGATGTCCATCCGACGGCATTAATGCTATTTCACTGTGCCGGCGGCCTGTTGATCTGCGTCAAGCGAAACGGCGATCACAACTGGATGAGTTTCGGCCGCTCCTGAAGGTCGCGCACCACCCCGATCGAACTCCATTTTCCATCGAGCTTGACTGCGGAAATCGACAACTCGACCCGGAATGGCGTGCCGCCCTTCTTCAGCGCCGTGACCTCGCGCGGCGTCCCGACCATCGGGCCTGTCCCGGTCTTCGCAAAATCGGCGAGCCCATGGACGACATACGGCAGATCCCCCGGGGCGGCCACCAGCCGGTGCAGATGGCTGCCGACCGCTTCGGCGCTCGAATAGCCGAATATCCGTTCGGCGGCCGGGTTCCAGAACGTCACCACGCCTTCCGAATCCATCGTGATGATGGCGTCGTGCGCGTAATTGGCGATGGCCCCGAGCCGCGCTTCCGCCGCGCGCGTCGCCTCCTTCTGCTTGCGGAGAGCGGCGGCATTCGCCGCCTCCGACAACGCCCGGCTCACCGCCGATGAGAGACGCGACAGCCGGTCCTTCAGGACATAATCGTTGGCACCGGACTTGATCAGGTCCACAGCCGCCTCGTCGTTCAGCACGCCGGTGACGATGATCAGCGGCAAATCCGGCGACTTCTCGTGCGCGAGGATGAGCGCCGAGAAGCCATCGAAGTTCGGGAGCTTGAAATCGGCCAGCACGATATCCGGCTTGAACTCGTCGAGCGCGGCCGTAAAGGTTTCCCTGGTTTCCACCCGCCGGGTCGCGATCGCGAGGCCATCCTTTCGAAGCGTCCGCTCCATCAGCTCGGCATCGGCGGGAGAATCCTCGAGGATCAACACTTTGACATCGGTATGGTGTATCTGATGTCCATCTGAGCTTGGCATTGCCCGCCTCCGCGATGGTCGATCATTCGGTGTATAGGTAGGCCGGCTTGCCTCCGCGACATTGACCCAGCGCAAGAATTGACCCGGCGCAGGAAATGTGGCGTGCCGGGTTCCGTACGGGCCGGCTCAGCTCTCTTTGTGATCGATTAGTTATTCATCGTCAACGCGCGGTAGTATTACCGAGTACCGTTGAATTGCAACCGGACCCTGCGGCCAAGGCAACATCGGCGCCCAGTGCGACCTCACCGCGGCTTGGCCGGCGGACTGTTCACCTCCAGCCAGTACCGCGCGACCACCTCGATCACGGAAGCGAACGATTCGAAATCGACCGGTTTGTTGACGTAGCTGTTGGCGCCCAGCTTGTACGCCTCCTCCTTGTCCCCGTTCACCGTGGACGAGGTCAGGACCACGACCGGCACGGACTTCAATCGCTCTTCGGTCTTTATGGTCCGCAGGACGTCCAGGCCGTCCACCTTGGGCAGCCTCATATCCAGGAAGATCACCGTGGGCCTGCTGGTCGCATCGCGCCCGGCATAAGCGCCTTGACGGAAAAAGAAATCCAGCGCTTCGCGGCCGTCCTTCAGCCAGATCAGGCGATCGGCGAGACCACGCTTCTTCAGGACGCGGATGAAGAGCTCGGCATCTGTCGCATTGTCCTCGATCAAAACGATGTCAAAGTCTGCATTCGGATCAGGCATCTTCAGCCTCCCTTGAAGGCAGGGCGAAATAGAAGCTGGCTCCTTCGCCCGGCCTGCCCTCCGCCCAGACCCGCCCCCCGTGCCGGGTCACGATCTGCTTGACGATGGCAAGCCCGATTCCGGTGCCGGGGTATTCGTCAGGCCCGAGAAGCCGCTGGAACACGCCGAACAGCTTGCCGGCGTATTGCATGTCGAAGCCGATGCCGTTGTCCTTCACCCAGTAGATGGCTTCGCCGGCCTCGACCTTGCCGCCGATTTCGATGACGGCCTCGGGCTTGGGTGCGGTGAACTTGATGCTGTTGTCGAGGAGACCGATCCAGACGCGCTGCAGCATGGCCGCATCGCCGCGCGCTTGCGGCAGCGGCTTGATGTCGATCTTCAGGTTCCGACCGGCGGTGACCGGCCTCAATTCGTCCAACGCGGAACGCGCCGATGTCTCCATATCGACCGCGACCGGGGTCATCTGCTGGCGGCTGGCGTGCGAGAATGCGAGAATGTCGTCGATCAGGCGCGACATCTTGACGGTGCCGTCGTGGACGACGCCGATGATGCGCTTGCCCTCATCGTCGAGCTTGTCGCCGTAGTCCTCGACCAGGAGGCGGGAAAAGCCGTCGATCGCCCGGAGCGGCGGCCGAAGATCGTGCGAGACCGAGTACGAAAACGCCTCGAGCTCGACGTTGGCGGCTTGCAGATCCTGATTGGCCTTCGTGAGCTCGGCGGTGCGAACCTTCACGAGTTCTTCGAGATGCTCGCGGTGCCTGGCGAGTTCCTCGTCGACCCGCTTTCGCCCGCTGATGTCCACCACGCTGGTGACGAGGTAGGTCGGCCGTCCGTCCACGTCCCGGCCCCCGATCCGCGAACTCTCGTCGGCCCAGACCACCGAGCCGTTCTTGTGGAGGTAGCGCTTGATGAAGCGTATCGAATCTCGCGTGCCCGACACCAGCGCATCGATCTCCTTGCGGGTTGCGTCAATGTCGTCGGGGTGGGTGATGTCCTGCCATCTCCGGCCCTTGAGCTCCTCGTCGGCATAGCCGAGCATCCTGCAGAATGCGGCATTCGCCGTGATCTCCCCGGTCATGGCGGTGATCGAGTTGCCGACCGCGGCCTGCTCGAAAAGCGTCCGGAACCGGCGCTCGTTGTCGCGCAGCGCGGTCACGTCCCGTGCGGCGGCGAGGACACCGGCGACGTCGCCGTTCTCGTCGCGATAGATCGCCGCATTGAAGAGAACCTCCATGACCTTGCCCGTGGAGCTGAGCATCGCCAGCGCATGATCCGTCACGAAGCCCTTGGCGAAGGCATCGAGATAGGCCGCCCGGGCCCGTTCCGGCTCGGTAAAGACGCTGGAAGCGTCCGTCCCGATGAGCTGGGCGCGGGACCTGCCGGTAGCCTCCTCCGCCGCCTTGTTGACATCCAGGATCCGTCCGTCACGGCCGATCGCGATCATCGGATCGAGGCCCGCCTCGATCAGGCCGCGGGCATAAAGCGAGGCCCGCAGCGCCTCCTGCTTGGCCCGTTGCTCCGCGGCCTTGGCTCGTATCGCCGCCGTTCCGTAGGCGAGGTCCTCGGCAAGCTCGGTCAGCAGCCGGACCTCGTCGGCGTCGAACGCATCGGAGTCCCCCGAATAGACCATGAGCGCGCCATAGGTCTTGCCGTCCGCGCCGAGCGGCAATGTGGCGGACGAACGATACCCCTTGCGGGTGGCGTATTGCCGCCACGGCCCGAAACTGGGGTCGCTCGGAATGTCCCTGGCGACGACGACCCGCCCCGTCCGAATGGCCGTGCCGGTCGGCCCCTGTCCCCGTTCGACGTCGGCCCAGGAAATATCGGCCTGCCGGACGTAATCCTCGTCATCGCCGCCAATGGCCACCGGACGCACGGATTTTCCCACATCCTGCTGCGCGTAGCCGACCCATGCCAGCCTGTAGCCGCCGACCTCCACCATCGTCCGACAGACATCCGCCAGCAGGGCATCCTCGGAGACGGCGCGGATCACCACGTTGTTGCAGGCGTTGATCATCCGAAGTGCCCGCACCGCGCGGAAACGGGACTCTTCGGCCCGCCGTCGCGCCGTGACATTGCGGGCGGCGGCGAACACCCCAGCCACCGCACCCGACTGGTCGCGGTAGACGCTGGCATTGTAAAGCACGTCCATGACGGCGCCGGATCTGTGCTGCAAGGCCAGCGGATAGTCGACGACCTGGCCTCGGGCGAGAGCAAGCCGGTAACCGGCCCGGGCACTGTCCGGCTCGACAAAGAAATCGGCAAAATCGCGGCCGATGATCTGCTCGCGCCCGTAGCCCGTCGCCTCCTCCGTCGCCCTGTTGACGTCGGTGATCTTGCCATCGGGACTGATCGTCACCAGCGGGTCGAGGCTCGCCTCGACCAGGCTGCGGGCGTACCGCGCCGCTTCTCTCGCGTCCGATTCCACCCGCGTGCGCCCGGTGATATCCCGGACAGCGGTGGAGACCCCGACGATCTTGCCGGAGGCGTCCTTGATCGCCGACAGCGACAGGGAAACCTGGATCCGCTTACCGGCTTTGGTGATGCGTTCGGTATCGAGGCGTTCGACCGTTTCGCCGCGGACCAGCTTTTCAACCAGCGACGCGACTTCGTCCTGATGCTCCCGCGGAACGAGAATGGCGACATTGCGCCCGATCATCTCCGACGCAGCGTAGCCGTAAAGCCTCTCGGCACCTCGATTCCAATCCGTGACATTCCCGTCGAGGTCGTTGCCGAGGACGGCGTCCTCAGTGGTTTCCACGAGGCGTGCCAGCCGCTCCCGTTCGGCCTCCACCATCTCCAGATCGCTCAGGTCGGTGGCGACGGCGACGATCGTCTTCGCTTCGACGTCGAGCGCGCGCATCGTCAGGCGGCAGGGGAAAACCGTGCTGTCCGGTCGCTGCAATAAGACCCGGCTTTTGGCGAAGCCCCCGGCAGCCTGATTCAGCAGATGCTGCACCTTTCCGGCATCGCCACGAGCGACGAACCGGTCCAGCGTCGCGCCGATGACCTTGGCCAGATCGCACCCGACCATTTCGGCGAACCGGCGGCTGGCGTAAAGGATGACGCCGTCGGCGGCGAGCGTGACCGCGCCTTCGCCCATCGTGTCGACGATCGCCCGATCGCGCTGCCCGGCGCCCTTGAGCGCGGACGCCGGCTCGGCGGCGGGAGCGCTGACGGCAACGGCCTCGGCCTTGCCTGTCCTGGGCACGCGCAGCGCCTCCTCGGCCTCCCGCAGCGGGTGCTGCGATGCGGAGGATCTATTCCGCCGTCGTGTCTGTGGGTCCGGAGGCCGGGAAGAACGCCTTGTCATTTCGGCCGACCTTTGGACAACGCCCCGGGCACAAGATCAAACGCGACCAGCGCCCGCTCCTCGCCGGAACGATCGCCTCCGCGGTGCCGGATCGGCAAGGGCAGCTTCGTCACCATCATCGAAACACCAACGACTGTTCGCCTGCCTCCTAGTGTCCCGTTTCCAACGTTCGTATTCCTTTGCAGCAGGCGCTCATACGAACGTTGGAAACAAAGGGACACTAGCATCATTATGATTCTAGTGTGGTTTTGGATCTGACGCTCGTTCGAAGAACTCGCTGCAATATTGAAACGAGCGTCAGATCCACCACACTAGTGTCCCGTCTCCGAATTACCGCTTCGTTTGCCTCACGCTCGCACGGTCATTCGGAGACATAGGGACACTAGCAAAATCAAAGTGCTAGTGTGGCGTATGTCTCGCAATTGCCTACGAGAGGGTTGCCGCGAAGGCGGTAGGCAATTGCGAGACGCCACACTAGTGGAAGGCATCGACGGTGCCTTGCGTACGGTATCGTTTCGGTCCGATCCGGCGAGGCATCGGCGGGTTCGGCCGCACCTGTCGGCAGAAGCCTGATAACGTTGCCCCGCCGAACCGGGCGCCGGATTGAGGTGGATCAAGCAGAGGTCGGCATGGATTGACCCGACGACCGGGCGCGCGAGGGAACCCGCCTGAAAAGGCGACGAGATCATGGCCCGGCATACCCTGGAATCAGAACCGCCAGCTCAGCTGGCCTCTGACGGAATTGTCCTGGGCGCGATCGGACAGGTTGCCGGAATAAGCAACGCTGACGATCACCTGCCGGCCGACCTGCAGATCGAAGCCGGCCTGGACCAGCGCGGCGTCGCGGGCCAGCGGCACGCCCGCGACCGTGAAAGGCGCGCCGTTGGCGGCGAAGGCGAGCGCGGCGGTCGGGACGAGGCCGCCGACGGTATGCTGCCAGGCGGCGGAGGCGCGCAGCGTCAGCAGCATGCCATAGGCCAGGTCGCAGGTCGTGGCGGCGCGGCTTCCAAGCGTCGTATAGCCGATATCGTCGCTGCCGCCGGAAGCCGACAGCGCGGCGAAGCCGGTGCCGCCGCTCTCGGTGAAGCCGCCGGTCTGCAGGTGCACGAAGGCGGCGCCGGCGAACGGCTCGACCGCGACCCCGCCGAACGTGGTGGCGTAGCCGATTTCGCCGAACGCCTGCGTCGTCGTCGCGCGATAGTTCGCCGCGGCGGCGTCGACGAAGCCGGTAAAGGCGATGCTGCGGCTGGCGTCGACCGCGCTGAAGCTCGCCGAGCCCGCGCCGCGCAAGCTCCAGGGACCGACGCTCGCGCCGGCATAGGTGGCGACATGCGCGGTCGCGATACCGGCGCTGCTCGTCCGGTCGCTGATGCTCAACGACGAATTGGTGTAGCCACCGGCGATGCCGGCGAGGCCATTGCCTCCGAACCGGTGATCGAGGCCGGCGAACAGCCCGCCGAGATTGCGGCTGACGCCGGCGGCATCGCCGTCGCCCGCGATGCGGCCCCAGGCTCCGACACCCTGCGCCCAGACCATGGTCTGCGGCGCGGCAACCGCCGCGTCCGCCGCCCCCACCGCGGACGCCGCCTCGCGATCGCCCGCATAGGCGAGCGCCGCCATCGGCGAGCCGCCACCGGCGACGAGCCCCTGCCGCAGCCGGCCGAGCACGGCCTCGCGCAGGAACAGGCTGTCGCCGAACATCACCGTCTTGACGCTGGCATGCACCTCGCCGCCGAGCTGCACCAGCGCGGCGCGCAGCGGCGCCGGATCGCCGTAGTTCAACAGGTCGAGGCTCTTGTACAATCCGTCCATGCCGGTGAACGGCACCGGATAGGGACCGCGGTCGAGCGCCGCGGCCACCGCCCCGGCATTGCCGCCGCCGGCATTCGGGCCGTACAGCAGCGCATAGGCGCCGATCGCCTGCCGGTTGATGTAGTCGGTCGCCGGCAGATATTGCAGGCCGAAGCAATTCGCCCCGCTGGGCGTGCCGGCGATCCACTCCTGGGCCGGACCGCCGCTGCCGCCGAAGGCGGGAGCGCCCATGCCGACGAGAACGCAGCTGCCCGCCGGCACCAGCACGATGGTCTGCATCGTCGGCACCGCCGGCAGCGCCAGCACGTCCTTGATCTGCGCCGGCGTCAGGCCGCGCACGGTGCTGGGATCGGCGATGAAGGCGCGGTTGGGATCGCTCGACGGCGAGCAGGTCGGGCAGTAGAAGCGCACATACTGGGTCGGCACGCTGGTGACGACCATGGCGGCCGCGGCGCTCGCCACGAACGACGGCACCGCCGTGCAGGACGACGGCAGAATATAGAGATTGGCATCCGCGCCGGTGGTGATCGACGGCACGAACGACGGCGGCTGACAGGCCGACGACGGCTTGTAGACGACGCCGCTGACGATCTGGCCCGGCGGCAGGGGCAGCGACGAAACCGACTGCGCCCGCGCGCCGTCGACATGGCCGGCGGCCAGCACGAGCGACAGCGCGATCACCGCGCGCCTTGCAATCCTCCTCGAGGAAGATCCCTGCAGCATGCCGACCATCGCATCTTGAACGAGCTGATACCGAAACGAGCTGATACCGAACGGCTGATGGTCAGCCGATCGTCCCCCGAGTCTCTCCGCCCTGAGACCCGACGCGATCCTCCATGTTTTCGCGCGCATCCGCAATACTCCACAACCGGTGGGCGGTATCACGTTCCCGCCCGGCGCCGTCGAAAGGCGTCGATCGGCGTATTACGCGGCGGGGCAGGTTCATTATCCCCGGACAAACCGTCAGCGGGAAACGCGGAATGGGCCAGGGTCGGAACGTTCCTGCGCCGCGTTTCGCGACAGCTTGACCCATGTCAACCGGCCAGCGCACAGACGTGATTGGAAGGCGGCGGAGGCCGATCATGGCGAAGACATCGAGTTCGCTTGTTGCGGTAATCGCCGCCGTTGCACTCGCGGCCACCGCGGTGTCCGCGAAGGAACCGTCCCTGCTCGGCGGGAGCGTGTCCAGCCCCGGCCCTGGGACAGCCAGCACCGGCCTGATCGACGACATCGGCACAGCCGGCATCGTCAGGCCGCCAAATCCGGACGGAATCGATCGCCTGCGGCTCGCCATCGACGTCGTGGTGCCATCGCCGCCGACCGCGGAAGAATGTATCTTGTGGGTTTTCAAGAATATCTGCGTTCCCGTCACGGTCACCGTCCTCCGGGAGGTGTGCGAAGAGGTCGCGCAGCCGGCGCCGACGCAGCAGCCGGCGCCGTCCACCACCGGAGCGCCGCCCGCCAAACCGATCGTGATCAAGGTCAAGAAGTGCAAGAAGGTGCCGCAAACGGTGACCAAGCAGCAATGCACACAGAAGCGCGTTTGCCAGAAACCCGGAAAGTAGCCGTTTCGCTAGTGTCCCGTCTCCGAATTACCGCGTTGTTTGCCTCACGCTCGCATGGTAACGAATTTCGAATTTCGTAATTTCGATTTCGGTGACAGTGCACTTAATTCCAATTTCGGTGACAGTGATTTCGGTGACAGTGCACTTAATTCCGACGCAATGCGCCGGGCGCCGCCGCTCTCATCGCTCCTCCCATTCCGCCGGCTTCGGCCCGCGCTTGCCCGGCTTGAGCACCCGCCCCGTCAGCTTCTCGATCCGGGTCAGGAAGCGGTCGCTTCCAAGCGGCCGGCCGATGCTCTCGGCGGCGCGCAGCTTCGCGAACAGATCATCCTCATCGTCCGGCGTCGTCGTCAGCAGCCCGGCGATGTCAGGAAAAATCTCCCGCACCGCCCCGCGTGCGGTCACACCGTCGTCCCTGCCGCGCAGATGCGCACGCGTGCTCGACCAGCTCCAATCCTGGGCGCGCGCGACCAGCCGCGCCCGCACCGGGTTGAGGCTGACATAACGCAACGCGGCGGCGAGATGCGCCTCGTCCATCGCCACCGCGCCGAACCGGCCCTGCCAGAAATGCCCACTGCGCTTGCGGCGCGCCTGCACGATCCCCGCATAGATGCGATGCACGCGCGACAGCGCCCGACGCAGGCCGTCCGCATCCGACGGCACCAGGATCAGGTGCACATGGTTCGGCATCAGGCACCATGCCCACACCTCGACCTCCGCGGCGCGACAATGAGTGGCGAGCAGATCGCGGTAGAGGATGTAATCGTCGTCGCTGAAGAACGTCCGCGCCCGCCCGTTACCACGCTGGGTCACATGGTGGGGCAGACCGGGAACGACGACGCGGGCAAGACGGGCCATGGCTCATCCTGCCCGTGTCGTTCGCTGGCGTCAATTAAGTGCACTGTCACCATAATTCATAATTCGTCACCATAATTCCCGAAACCTGCGAGCCGGCTGCGGATCTGACGTGTGAATACGATAGCCGCGCTCAGGGCTGCGCCATGCCGTGGCGCTCTTTTGTCGGCGCCGTCTCGGCGGAGGCGAGATAGGCGATGAAGGCGCGCGCCCGGTCGGCATCTCGCGCCTTCTGGCAGATCGCCGCGGCAAACACCGTCCCCGGCTGGATCGATGGCGGCAGCAAGCCGACGACCTCGATGCCGCCCGCGCCGACGAGTTCGCTGAGCTGCTGAAACCCGACCTCGACCTCGCCGCGAGCCAGCAGAGCCGCGACGGGAACGCCCGGCGGCGCCTGGACGATCCGCTCGGCAACGCTCTGCTCCATGCCCCAGGCCTGCGCCAGCTTGCGGACATGGGCGCCGCTCGGCCCGGTCGAGATGCCGATCGCCCTTGCCGTCGCCATCGCCTCGCGCACCGCCGCCTCGTCCAGCACCTCGGGCCGTGCCGCTCCACTGCGCACCGCCATCGCCATCGGCGAGGCGGCGAAGGCGCGGATCGAGCCCGCCACCAGATGGCCCTCGGCCTCGAGCTTGTCCAGCGCATCGGACGCCAGCACCGCGAAATCGAAACTCTCGCCGGAGCGGATGCGCCTCGCGGCATCGACGCCGCCGACCGATTCGATCGCCACCGCCTCGCCGGTCGCCCTGGCATAGGCCTCGCTGAGCTCGGCGAGAATTTGCTTCGTCGCCATCGACGAAATCCCTGAGACCTTGACGCCCATCGACTGCTCCGCTTTCGAAAAATCCCGGCACCGTTCGCGCAGGTATAAGGGGCCGAGGCCGTCTGTCAAAGAGGTCTGCAGCGCAGCCATCGGCTGGCGGAGGAATGTCGTCCGCGACATTCGCCGGCGGAGGCGCGTCCCACAACAGTCCGTTGCCGCGGCATGCCTCCACTGCACTGGACTCGCCCCTCCTTGAGCCGCTATGGTTTACCGGGGGACAGGGCGTGATCACGTGGACACGACAGGCAAGAGGTTTCGCTGCGGCGGTTCTCGCGGCGGCATTTCTGTTGGTGTCGCAGATCATCGTGTCGTCGGCCATCGCTTCCCGCATGGAAGCGTCCGGCTTGATCTTCGGCGGGGCCGATCAATCGATCTGCGCCGCAGACGGAGGTCATACCGACCGCACTGATCCCCGGCCCGCGGCGCTCCACAAGACACCTTGCGACATCTGCGCGTTTGCTGCCCAGTCGGGCCTGGCGCCCGGACAAGCCGTGGCGCTGCTGGCGGGGGTGCGGTTCGCGACCGGAAAATCCGGCCGGCGGCCGGTCAGCCCCCCAACCTATCAAACCCATGATCCGCGCCTGACACGAGGCCCACCTTCGAACGCTTGAGACGAATTCAACGTCTTTGCGTTCCAGGAGAGCATCACCGTGTCACGTCATCTGCCCACACTTTGTGTGGTGGCAGCAGTTGCTGTCGCCGCATCCCAATCCGCGCACTCTCAGGCCCGGCCCGATCCCACTCTTCCGCCGGTCGTGGTCAATCCGCCGGACGGCAAGAAGGGAGCAAGGCCCGCCCGGCGCGCATCGTCGGCCGCGCGGCGAACCGCCTCACCGCAGCGGACCCAGCCCGCGGCGCCGCCCCTGGCCGGGCCGCCGCTTCCCGCGGGCGCCATCGTCAATCCGAATCTTCCGGTGACCTGGACCACGGCCGGGCCGGTGCAGGGTTATCGCGCATTGTCGGCGCAGTCGGCGACGAAGACGGATACGGCGATCGAGCGGATCGCGCAGAACATCCAGGTCATTCCTCGACAGCTGATCGACGATCAGGGCGCGATATCGGTCAGCGAAGCCGCGTTGAATGCCAGCAACGTACAACCGGTGTATCCCTTGATCGTCGGCAATGCCGAGATGTATCCGATCAAGATCAGGGGGTTCAGCGCCGAACAATGGCGGGATGGCCTGGTCGTCCCGTACGACGCCGGCGACCGCGACGGCCTGGTGAATGTCGAACGCATCGAGATCCTCAAAGGCCCCAACGCAATCCTGTATGGAGGCGGAGCAGGTGCGCCGATCGGCGGAACGCTCAACGTCGTCTCCAAGCTTCCGACGGACAAGGCGAGCGGCGAGTTCGGGGTCAGGCTCGGCAGTCGCCAGTACTGGAATCCGTTCTTCGACATCAATCAGCCTCTGAACGCCGACAAGACAGCATTGTTCCGCATCACTGGAGAGTACACCGGCAACAAGAGCTTCATCGACGTCATCGAATCGAAGCGCTACAACATCAACCCGACCCTGACGCTGACCAATCACGAAGACACCAGGCTCACCATTCAGGGACAGGTTTCAAAGCAACAGCAACAGGCCTATCAGGGCTTGCCTGTCTACGGCACTTTGCTGGGGGATTTCAGGGTTCGGCAGGACCTCTTCATCGGTCCGTCATCGATTGAGCCGAGCTATTCGAAGACCGAAAGCGTTACGGCGACGCTTGACCACCAGTTCAACCCGATCCTCTCCGCCAACGTCAAGGCGCGATGGAGCCAGTCCAGCTTCGATCAGATGTCCCAGAACATCTGGGGAGGCGACTTCACCGGCGCGGTACCTGCCTTTCCCCCGTCG
This sequence comes from Bradyrhizobium sp. WD16, assembly GCF_024181725.1. Lineage (NCBI taxonomy): Bacteria > Pseudomonadati > Pseudomonadota > Alphaproteobacteria > Hyphomicrobiales > Nitrobacteraceae > Bradyrhizobium > Bradyrhizobium sp. WD16. The sequence goes on from NZ_CP028908.1 coordinate 58,814, forward strand.
ACATGGCTGCTCCAGAACATGGAGATGTATCAGGAGCAGAAGGAATTCACGATCAATCCGAGTCTTCAGGCGAAATTCGCGATCGGGCCCTCGACCCATACGCTGCTCGTCGGCGGCGACTACAGCCGCGTCAGCGATCGCGGGGCGATGACGGCGGACAGCCTGGGAAACAACTGCTTCCTGTTGGGGCTTTGTCTCTTCCCGGTGACGGTCGACCTGGCCAACCCTTCCTTCACCGTGCCATACACGCGGCCTTCCCCGGCAGCGGGTATCGAGTTCGCGAAATATTTCGACTTCCAGAACTCGTACGAGACCAAGGGCGCCTATACCCAACTGCAATCGTCATTCTATGACCGCGTGCATCTTCTCGCCGGCGTGAGACTGGCAAATCTCGACATCTCCTATACCGAAAGCGCCCGGCCCGTTCCCACGACATTCGTTACCGATACGACCAGAGCGCTGCCACGCGCCGGCCTCGTCGTCGACCTGGTTCAGGGCTTGTCGGCCTATGCAAGCTACAGCGAAGGCATGAAATGGGCGGGGTTCACGACGGCGGTCACCCGACCCGCCCCGGAACTGTCGGACCAGGTCGAGGCCGGACTGAAGTTCAACATCAACAAGCAGTTTTCCGGAAATCTATCGGTCTTCGAAATCCATCGCACCAACGTTCCCGTCACCCTGGCGATCGGCGTCGCCGGGTTGACGATGCAAAAATCGAAAGGTTTCGAAGCTGACGCGATCTGGCAACCCGACACCAACTGGAGCTTTCTGGGCAGCTATGGCTTCACGGATGCCGTATTTGCCGAGCCGTTTCTTGACTTCACCGGGGCGGTCATTCCAGCCGGAACCAAGCTGCCATTCGTCCCGCAACACACCGGCCGGCTGTGGGCCAACTACAAGTTCGATCCGGGGGCGCTGCCCGGCGTGAGCCTCGGAGCAGGGATCACGTTCGCGTCGAGCCAGTATGTCGACAATGCCAACCTCTGGCAGACCGCCGGCTATTACACGGTTGATGGCAAGATTGGTTATGAGACGGATCACGTTCGTGCCTTCCTGACCGTCAAGAACCTGACCGGGGAGAAGTACTTCGTCCCCTACACATGGCTTGGCGGACAGGTCGCGCCCGGTGCCCCTCGCGCGGTCTATGGTCAAATCAGCTGGTTGTATTAGCAACCGAACGAGAGAGCCACGCCATGTCACCGACACGAAGAGATTTGGCCGGTCTGATCGCGTTCGCCCTGTTCGGCTCGGCCGCCAGGGCGGCCGACGGCGCCAATCAGCAGGCGCTGACGCACGACACGTCGGCGACGGCGGCAAGCCGGATAGGTCGGGAACAGATCGCATTCCTGATCTACCCATCCTTCACCGCGCTCGACATGGTCGGGCCGCATTACATGTTCACCAGTCTGATGGGGGCGACGACGCACATCGTGGCGAAGTCGACGGCCCCCGTCACCAGCGACACCGGCCTCGTCATCATCCCCACGAAGTCGTTCGACGACTGCCCGAGGGACCTCGACGTCATCTGTGTGCCGGGCGGAACGTCCGGAACGCTCTCGGCGATCCGGGATGAGGCGACGCTGCGTTTCCTGGCCGACCGCGGCAGCAGAGCGCGCTACGTCACCTCGGTCTGCACCGGCTCGCTCCTGCTTGGCGCCGCCGGCCTGCTCGACGGCTACAAGGCGACATCGCACTGGCTGACGCGGGATCTGCTGCACATCTTCGGCGCGATCCCCGCCGAGGGCCGTGTCGTCCGCGATCGAAACCGGATCACGGGCGGCGGGGTCACCGCGGGCCTCGATTTCGGGCTGTCGCTGGTGGGCGACCTGCGCGACCGCCAATACGCCGAGGCCGTGCAACTGCTCGCCGAATATGCCCCCGAGCCGCCGTACCAATCCGGCACCCCCGCCCTTGCATCAACCAAAACACGCAAGTTGATGAATGACATGTTCGTCGATTTCATCAAGCAAGCCGAGGCGGCCTGCCGGGCGGTGCCAATACGGTAGGCCAGCGGATCTGTCGTGACGGCGATCAGGCCGCGCTTCTCATGCGGTCGCCTCCATCGGCGTTTCGGCCCCCGCCGCTCGGGGCCGCGACCGGGCGTCGGCCAAGGTTGATTTGCATCAATCCGGCCCTCTTTTTGCTGCTCTAGTGTCCTGTCTCCGAATTACCGCTTCGTTTGCCTCACCCTCGCACGGTCATTCGGAGACATAAGGACACTAGAAAAATCAAAGTGCTAGTGTGGCTCATGTCTCGCGATTGCCTAGGAGAGGCTTGCCGCAAAGGCGGTAGGCAATTGCGAGACGCCACACTAGTGTCCTGTCTCCGAATTACCGCTTCGTTTGCCTCACCCTCGCACGGTCATTCGGAGACATAAGGACACTAGCAAAATCAAAGTGCTAGTGTGGCTTATGTCTCGCAATTGCCTAGGAGAGGCTTGCCGCAAAGGCGGCAGGCAATTGCGAGACGCCACACTAGTTTCACCCTCCAGTTGTTTTGAGTGCGAATCTCTCACGGGGGCCCGGATCATGATCGATGAAGGTTCGTCAGACGGTTCTGGCCTACCTACGGGCGTGATTTTTCGAGAACCGGATCAATCTTTGCCCGCTGCGGAGCCGAGAGGGTACCGGCTCATCGAGATCCAATTGCGAAACGCGCTTGCGGAAAGCGAGGCGCTGCTTCTTCGAAAAGACGAACAGCTCCACAGACAAGCATTACTGAAGGCGGAATCCGATCATCGGTTGTTGAACGATCTCCAGATGACCATCAGCCTTCTTTCGCTGCAGAGCCGAAATTCAGCCAATCCCGAAGCGGCCTCGCAACTGGCCATAGCGGCCACGCGCGTTTCCATGATTGCGCGAATGCACCATCGTCTTAATTCCAACGACGGCGTGAGAACATTCGAGTTCAGGAAATTCCTCGAGGACTTCTGCCACGATTTCTCGGCGATGTCGTCCTCCGACGGGTCGCCGGGGAAGATCGACGTCGAAGGTTGTGAAATCGATTTGCCGGCCGGCACCGCCGTTCCGCTCGGCTTCATCGCCAGCGAATTGATCACGAACGCGGCGAAGCACGGCCGACGCCGGATCGCCATCAGCCTCGAATCGGATCCGAAACAAGGCTACGCGCTTTCGGTTGCCAATGATGGCCCGGCCTTGCCCGAGGGGTTCGACCCCGGCGCGAGCAAAGGCCTGGGGATGAGAATTATTCAATCCTTCACCAGCCAGATCGGCGGTGAGCTGCGGTTCGGCTTTGGCAACCGCGGCAAGGGCGCGCGATTTACCGTGTGGTTTCCCGCGCCGCCGGCAGCAGGCGATTAACTGCTTTCGGGGCGGGAGGCAGGTTCAATTCGTCTCACGGGCCCCTTCGTCGATGCCGGCTCCGCCGCGAAATCGCCCGGCCATTTTGCGCTAAATCAAGGCCGTCAAGGCCGCGAGGAGCACGCTGCCTTTCGGATATTTCTTTTTATCCATGGAGAGACCAGATGAGCCTTCCGAGATTGTGGACCACCAGCCAGGAACTTGCATCCAACCCATTCAGGGCGATGCGCCGTGAAATGGAAAACGCGCTTCGCGCTTTCGATCAGGGGTTGCCTTCTCCCAGTATCGGGGCCGGTGCGCCGGCAATCAATGTGGCGGAAACCAGGGATGCCTTCGAAGTCACGGCCGAACTTCCCGGCGTCGACGAAAAAGATATCAAGGTCAGCCTGGACGGAAACCAGCTGGTCATCTCCGGCGAGAAGAAGGCGGAGAGCACCAAGGATGAAAAGGATTGGCACGTCGAGGAGCGCAGCTACGGCTCGTTCTATCGATCGATCTCGCTGCCGTTCGAGCCGGACGAGGGAGCCGTCGAAGCTCATTTCGACAAGGGCGTGCTGCATCTCGCCATCAAGAAGCCCGCCAAGGCCGTGAAGACCACCAAGACGATCGATGTCAAGACGGGCGCTCCACCGAGCGCGAACCCTGCTAGTGCGGCTTAGGTCTCGCAATTGCCTACAGGGGCTTGCCGCAAAGGACAAAGGCAATTGCGAGACGCCACACTAGTGTGGTTTGGGATCTGACGCGCGTATGACGAACTCGCTCCAATGCTGAACCGAGCGTCAGATCCACCGCACTAGCGATCGCGCCGTCGTCATCGGGAGCGGAAAATGGCCTTCTTGAAAAGAGAACTGCATCGTCAGGTAAGCGGCCCCGAGATCACCCACGAGGATCGCTGTTCCCTTGTCTTCGATACCGACAGCAAAAGCCTGTATGTCTTGCGAGAGGTGGCGCATCTGGAGACGGGCCTTGGGGGCTCGGTCGAATATCAAACAGCGACGATGGATATTGCGGACTATCTAACCCAAGGCGGTCAAACCGCTGGTCACCGCGAACTATGGCGTTTGCTGCGAGCGCTCTTCAATGAGGACGGCGACAACTCCGACTCCGAATGCGGGATATTACTTCGCCGCACCTCTTCACAGCCATCGGCCGATGAGCCTCGCACCTGAGCCGACCGTCTTGACGCGAGACAAGCGGAACATGCTGCCGGCCCACGGCCTCGGCTTTCCCGCCCGCTGGGCCGGCTTCTTCGCGGACCTTTCCAACCGCGTTCGATCGGGGCTCGATGACCAGGCCGGCGACGCCGAGGGTCTGTTCCAATAACCTGACGGTGACTGGTTCGATTTATATCAACCCCGCACGAGCCGGCCGATACGAGAATTCAACCGCTACTCGTCTCCGTGAGGAGAGGCGTCGTGGGAACTTGGAAGCGTTTTCCCGCGAAGAAAACGCGTTAAAACAAAAACCTAGTGTCCTGTCTCGTAGGCAATTGCGAGACCTAAGCCACACTTTGATTTTGCTAGCGTCCCGACGTCTCCGAATGACCGTGCGAGGGTGAGGCAAATGGGGCGATCATTCGGCGACGGGACACTAGCGCCTCCGCTCCGAATAGATCACAGCCGCCAATCGCATTTGTTTGCGCCCACGGAAAGCTTCGGACTATAGTACCGCATCGTTCAACCATCCTGATGGAGATCGTCGTGCTTTCATTGATCATCGGCATTTTGATTATTGTCGTCATCGGCGCGATCTTGTTCTGGGTCATCGACAAATTCTCTCCGGATCAACGCCTGGGATATCTCTTGAAGTTGCTGGTTGTGCTGGTGTGTTTGGGAGCGATCGTGGCTCGGGTGCTTCCGCTGCTCGGATACCCGTCGGTGCTTTAGAACAGGCGCGGCGCGTCAAATTGCTGCAATCGCGATAACTTCCGGGAGATTTGCAATGGTTGTCGCCGCCAATCACATTGCGCCGATCGTCGCCCTCCTCGCCGGCGTCTTGATCCTGATCGTGCCGAGGCTGTTGAACTTCATCGTCGCCATCTACCTCATCGTGGTCGGCTTGATCGGACTCAACGGCATCTACCATTTCGTCAGCTAGCGCGGTGGATCTGACGCTCGTATCAGCATTGCAGCGAGTTCCTCGTACGAGCGTCAGATCCAAAACCGCAACTGCTGCAGCCGGACGATCGACAATCGATTTGAGGCGCGGTGGTCGCGATCGGCGCGGGCATGGTCGGCCGTCTTGGGGAATGCATTCAGAAAATTTTCAGAATGCGAATTTGAGTCACAATGGCATTCTTGAAGCCGCCCGTTGCGCTTACATCCGTTCCGATCATGCCCTGGACCTGCAGCGTCTGGGTAACGAACGTATTGGCGAAGAGCCTCAACTGGTCTTCGCGGGTCTTCGTCAGTCCCGCGATGCCATTGAAATAAATCTGGCCGCCGAACGTTCCTGAATAGCCAAAGGACACCGACGTTGCCTTGGAGACGGCGTATCGAAGATAGGCCTGCGTTTGCAGCGTGGGATCCTGCTTGACGCTGATCCCGTCGTTCGTGTGATCGCCGTAGAAGGACCCGTCAAGCGCGACATCCAGGAAAAAGCCGTTGCCGAGGCCCTGATTGATGCCGAGCTGCGGCGTGAACGTGAACGCCCCTGATCCGACCGACGCCTTGGTCGGGCTGTAGTTTCCGATCGGCAGGCCGAGATAGCCGGTGATCCCGATCGTCGTGCCGGTGGGATCGGCCGAGTGAATCGGAAAAAGGGTGGCGCCGAGAACAAGGTCGCCCAGTCCGTCGGCCTTCGCTAGGTCCGCGCCGCCGATCCGCGCCTGCGAGATCGCGCCGAACGGAACGAACGCCTGCAGGCCCCAGCCGACGCCTGCGGTCTCGCCGTAGTGGACCAATCGAGCGATGCCGATTGCGGCCTCACTCTTCGAATCGGGAAATGAATTTCCAGCCTTGTCGCGAAACGAACTGGCGGACTGGTAGGTCAGATAAGCCAGGCCGATATTGGTACCCGCCGGCAGGTAGGTGTAGTCGCCTGGCGAAATGTCGATCGCCCTGGCCTCGCCCGCCATGGTCGCGCAGGCGAAGAGCGCGGCGAATGCGGCGGTGAGGCGAATGGATTGCTTCATGTTCTCCCCTCCCAGACGAATGATATTCTGATGTTTTCTCAGGCCTCCGACGCATCGCCCATCATGCCAAGGGTATCACGCGACAAACAGCCCCCCATCGCAAAATAGACGATGCCGTCGACGATCGTGCACTTCGAAGCGACCGACAGCTGCTTGGGAACTTCCCTCAAATCCGTTATGAGCGACATTCCGATGTTCCTTCCGTTGCCGTCGCGGCCGTTCAGCCGCGCCGTGCATCTTCGCGGATCATAGCCGCAGCCTTTTCACCGATCATGATCACCGGAGCATTGGTATTGCCCCCGGCCGTCGTCGGCACGATGGACGCGTCCGCAACGCGCAGGCCGGCGATTCCTTTGACCCGCAAACGAGCATCGACGATGGACATCGGATCGTCCGGTGGCCCATTTTGCATGTCCCGACGGGGTGATATTGAGTATCGGCGCGATTGCGGATATCGGCGGTCATGCCTTTGCCAGGGAACGCTCACCACGGTTGATGAAAGCGATGGCATCGTCAAGCGTGTCGCAGGCAACCACCGGTAGAATCGACCCGAACAATTCCTCCCGCATGACCCGCATATCGGCCGTGCATCCGGTCACGATATGCATCGGCATGCGCCGGTGACGAGATGCCTCGTATGTGGCGCAGGGAATCACCCTGCCTCCCTTGCTCTTGGCATCCGCCAGCAACTCGTGAATGCGCGCCAAATGGCGGTCATTGACGACAGAGGTGTAATCGGGGTTGCCCGCCACATCGTTGCCAAACAGGCGAGCGAAGCTGGCCCGACTTTCTCCGACGAAAGCATCCACCAATTCGCGCGGCACCAGAGCGTCGTCGGCTGCAAGCCGAGATCTTACCGTTGGAAAAACGTCCTCTAGTGTCCCGTCTCCGAATTACCGCTTCGTTTGCCTCACCCTCGCACGGTCATTCGGAGACATCGGGACACTAGCAAAATCAAAAAGCTAGTGTGGCTTCTGTCTCGCAATTGCCTACAAGGGCTTGCCGCAAAGGGCATAGGCAATTGCGAGACGCCACACTAGGTGAAAACGTGCCATACTGCATCGTCTGACGTCTTGGGACGATCGAGCGTGTCTTTGGAGCAGCCCGCCGCCTTCTCGCCAATTCCCCCGCTTTCCGGTCGATACAGAACGGATATCGCCCGCCTGGAAATCCCCATGCTGGGGTTGGCCGGACTATTCGATGAAATGGCCGCCCAGGGTTGGCAGGCCTGTGACCTCAGATTGTGGCGCGACCCCAGAGAGGTGGCGCACGCCGACGTCCCTAATGGGACGTTTCCTCCCAAGAGTTTCTACCCAACAGTTTCCTTCCAAGACTGGTCGCGGTCGTCACGACCGTGCCCGCGACTTCGCCAGAAGTCGCGGGCGTTTTTTTTCTGCATCGTGCCCGGGGGGTGTCTGCCAACGGTGGGATAGAATAACCCACGGTCAGACAAACGAACACGCCTCGACCGGCCCGCCCGCTTCAGACAGCGTCTTTGACAACCTTCAGGGGCGACGCCTTGACCGACTTGCTGGCTGGCTTGGCCGCGAACTCCATCGGCGCTTTCGTGAAAGGATTTATCCCGCTGCGGGCTTCGGTCGCCGGCTTGTTCACGACCGACATCTTGACGAAGCCGGGAATGACGAACTCGCCGGATTCGTTCAGCTCCTTGTAGCCGACGGTCGCCATCTGCTCGATAACGAGCTTGACGTCTGCCTTGGAAAGCTGCGTCCCCTCTGCAATTGCGTCAATCAACTGATTCTTGGTCATCTTGGCCATGGTCGATACCCTTGTGGACTCTCAGAATAATTTGAAGCGCATGAACGACGCGAAGCGCCTCGCCCGGTTTGAAGCGCGGCAGCGCCACGCAGCTCGCTCCTCGTTCATGCCTGTGGTCATGAAGTCAGGGCGCTTAAAACCTATCGAGGCCCAAAACGCAAGCTTGCTCGGCGTTCGCTGACCTGCCACCCAACTTTCGTCCGGCGACGATGACAGCGTTTTCCCGCGAGGTGGATACCGGTTCGCGCGAAGAAACCGCGTCAAAACAAAAACCTACCCCAGCCGGACTCGCAGCCGATGGATGGCGCCGTCATCCTCGAGGGGGACGGCGAGCGGCCGCGCGGCGATCCTCGCGCCATCGAGCTCCGCCGCCGCGACGCCTCGCTGCACGCTTTGCGGGTTCTCGACCAGGATCTCGTACCGTGACGAACCGTGGCGGAGCCTGATCTCGAAACGCGGCCAGGACTTGGGAATGCAGGGATCGAGACGCAGAACACTGCCCTCGATGCGAAGTCCGAGGATGCACTCGATGCCGGCGCGCTGCATCCAGCCGGCCGAGCCCGTGTACCAGGTCCAGCCGCCGCGCCCGACATGACCGGGTGCGGCGTAGACGTCGGCGGCGACGACATAGGGCTCCACCTTGTAGCGGTGCATGTCGATGCGCGTGCGGGCGTGGTTGATCGGATTGAGTATCCAGAACAGCGCCGCCGCCTTGTCGCCATCGCCGAGGCCTGCAAAGGCCATCACGGACCACAGAGCGGCATGGGTATACTGGCCGCCATTCTCGCGCACGCCCGGCGGATAGCCCTTGATGTAACCAGGGTCGAGCGCCGAGCGGTCGAACGGCGGCGTGAACAGCAACGCCAGGCCGTGGTGGTGCAGAATCAGCTCGCGGTCGAGCGCCCTCATGCCTTGGGCCGCGCGGTCGGGCTGCGCCGCGCCGGAGATCACGGCCCAGGATTGGGAAATCGAATCGATGCGGCACTCATCGTTCGTTGCCGAGCCCAGCGGAGTGCCGTCGTCGAACCAGCCGCGCCGATACCAGTCGCCGTCCCAGGCTTCGCTTTCCAGGCCAGTCGTCAGCGCCTGCATGTGCTTGCGCCAGTTCGCCGCCCGCGCTGCGTCGCCGCGCCCATCGGCGATGGTTGCGAAGACGTCGAGAGTGGCGTGCAACAGCCAGCCGAGCCAGACGCTCTCGCCCCGGCCACCTTCGCCGACACGGTTCATGCCGTCGTTCCAATCGCCGCCGCCGATCAGCGGCAGGCCATGGCTGCCGACCGCCAGGCTCGCGTCCAGCGCCCGGGCACAATGCTCGTAGAGGCTGCCGCTCTCGTTCGAGACGGTCGGCTGGAAGAAGCTGTCGCTCTCGCCCGGCTCCAGCGTCTGGCCCGTCAGGAACGGGACGACTTCATCGAGCACGAGGGGGTCGGCGGCAACTCTCACATAGTGTGCGACGGCGTAGGCGAGCCACACGCGGTCATCCGATATGCGCGTGCGCACGCCCTGGCCCGAGTGCGGGAGCCACCAGTGCTGGACGTCGCCCTCGACGAACTGGCGGCTCGCGGTCCTGAGGAGATGTTCGCGGGTGATCGACGGGCGGATCGTGGCGAGCGCCATGCAGTCCTGCAGCTGGTCCCGGAAGCCATAGGCGCCGCTGGCTTGATAGAAACCCGATCGCGCCCAGACACGGCAGGCGAGCGTCTGGTAGGCGAGCCAGCCGTTGAGCATGATGTCCATCGACCGGTCCGGTGTCTTGACCTGGACTGCGCCGGCGATCTCATCCCAAAATCCGCGGACCTCGGTGAGCACGGCGTCGAGGTCCGACCGACGGTAGCGCGCGATCAGCGACCGCGCCTCCGCCTCGTCCTGGGCATCGCCGAGGAAGAAGACGATTTCGGCAACACCGTTCGGCGCGATCTCGACCGTGGTCTGGAGAGCGGCGCAGGGATCCACCCCGGAGCCGACCCGCCCCGATAGCGAAGTCCCGTTGATCAGCGCCGCCGGCCAGGCGAGCGCGCCGTTGCGGCCGATGAACTCCCGGCGATCGCCCGTCCAGCTCGTCTGGCGCCCGGCCAGGTCCGCGAAGGCACAGCGCCTCGCGAAGGCCGGGTTCCACAGGTTGTTTGCAAGCATCGCCCCGCTGTCCGGATCGATGCGGGTGGTGATCGATGGCGCCGCCGCGCCGCGGGACGCGCCGAGAACCCATTCCACATATGCCGTCACCGACAGCCGTCTGGTGCGGCTCGAAAGATTGCGCATTCTCAAGCGCGAGATCTTCACCGGATCGGCGAGCGGCACATATTCCAGGAGCTCGGCGTCGATGCCCTGCGAGGTGTGCTCGAAACGGCTGTAACCCCAGCCATGGCGCGCCGAATAGGTCGCCGCTTCGTCCCGGATCGGCAACGCCGTGGGGCTCCACAGACGTCCGGTCTCCTCGTCCCGGAGATAGAAGGCCTGGCCCGGCTGATCTGTGACCGGGTCGTTGGACCAAGGCGTCAGCTGATGCTCGCGGCTGTTCACGGACCAGGCGTAACCGCCGCCTTCCGCGGACACCAGGAAACCGAAGTCGGGATTGGCGATCACGTTGATCCACGGCACCGGCGTCGATTGGCCCGGGCCGAGGACCGTGACGTATTCGCGGCCGCCCTCGGCGAAGCCGCCGAGGCTGTTGAAGTACTCCACGCCAGGGGGCCGTCGCGAGATCTGGAGCTCGGAAGCGGGCAGAGCACGCGGTGCCGTGACCCGGGGCAACGGCCTCGCCTCGGGCGCGCGTTGAAGCTGATCGGCGAGCCGTCCGCGCGCTCCGACCAGGATAATCCGCGCGACCGACGCAAGAAGGCCGACGGCCGACGGCGAGGTCAGGTCCGAGCGCAGCATGAAGGTGTGCCCGGGTGGCCCGTCTTCTCCAATCCGGGCCCGGGACTGGCTGGCCCTCACCATGGTTTCCAGCGCGCTCTGGAGATCCTGAACGTAGGAGGAAGCGAGCTCGTTGATGATCACGAGGTCCACCGCGAGCCGTTTCATCCGCCAATATTCCACCGCCTGGAGCGCCTCGCGCGCCACGTCGAGTTGGTCGAGGTCGGAGATGCGGACGAGGATGATCGGCAGATCGCCGGATATGCCCATGCCCCACAGACCCGGCTGCCCACCACTCCCGCTTTCGATGGCTTCCGACGGCGCGCGGAGCCCGGGCGCCGCATAGATCAGGTGCCCCGCCAGACGCTGGTAATGCCCGGCCTCGCCGCGCGTCACGCCGAGGTGGTGCAATTGCACTTGGGCTTGCGTCCAGGCGAGCGCGGCGGCGCGCTCGAAGGCGCCGACATCGTGGTGCTTGTCGGCAAGATCGAGGATCTCCTGGCGTGAGGAGGCGACCATCGTCCAGAAGTCGATTCGGGCCGTCGCGCCCGGCGCGATCCGCACCCGGCGGCGCAGGGCAAAGATCGGATCGAGCACCGCACCGGTCGAGCCGGAGAGAGGCCGGCCGCCCATCACTGCGCCCGGTGCGCGAATGCTGCCGCCGCGCCCCAGGAACCGCGCACGATCGGTCTCGAACTCGCGCTGGCCCGCCGCCATGCCGTCGACAACCGCCAGGTGCGCAGCCCATACCTGCGGTTCCGTGGGCGCCCGCCGCCGCCTCGTCGCCAATACGGCGCCGAGGCCGGCGAGATGCTCGGTCTCGATGAACAGTTTCGAGAATGCCGGGTGTGCCGCGTCTGCGGCCTGTGACGCCAGAACCAGTTCGACATAGGACGTCACCTCGATCTCGCGCGGTTGGTCGCCGAGGTTGGCGATGGTCACGCGGCGCACTTCCGCATCGTCTTCGGCGGAAACCAGCACCTCCAGATTGGTCACCAGCGCCCCGTCCCGACGCGTGTACGCGGCGCGATCCTCGTTGTAGGTGACCTCGTACGCTTCAGGCTCGATCCCGATCGGCTGGTAGGTCGCCGACCAGACCTCGTCGCTCGCGATGTCCCTCAAGAAGATGTACGAGCCCCAGTCGTCGCAGGTGGCGTCCTCTCGCCAGCGCGTCACAGCCAGGTCGCGCCAGGCGCTGTAGCCGGACCCGGCCGCCGTAAGCATCACGGAGTAGCGGCCGTTCGACAACAGCTGCGTGGCCGGCGCAGCGCTGTACGGGCTGGCCTTTCGCCAGGTGCCGGGTCCTTCGATCTCGCGGATCCTGGCCGCCGACATCACATCCGAGACCAACGGCGGAGTGGCCGTGACCTCGCGCGGCACGCGCTCCTGCAGAAGCAACTCGGTCGCTTCCACGATCGGCTCGGCATGGAAACGGTTTCGCATCAAGCCGTCCAGCAGGGCATCGGCGATCGCGGTGATCGTCATGCCTTGGTGGTGGGCCATGAAAGCGCGCACAATGGCGACGCGATCTCCGTCCGGGATCCGGGCTCGCGTGAAGTCCAGCGCCTCGTAGAAACCGTAACGGCCGCGGGCGCCGAGGGACTCGAGCCGCTCGAAGTTCCTTACTGCGGCCTGAGGATCGACCATGCACGCCAGAGCGGTGGCGTAGGGAGCGACCACCGCATTGTCCGCCAGCCCTCTCTTCAGGCCGAGACCCGGAATGCCGAAGTTGGAGTATTGGTACGTGAACTCCAGATCTTGCGCGTTGTAGGCGGACTCCGACACGCCCCAGGGCGCCCGCATCGTCGTTCCATACTCGATCTGGCGGCGGACGATCAGCCGATTGGTCTGCTCGATCAGGCTCTCGGCCGGCGCCCTCATGACGATGGAAGGCATCAGGTACTCGAACATCGAACCCGACCACGAGATCAGTGCCGCGCCGTTTGCGACCGCGGTCACCGCTCGGCCCAGCCGGAACCAATGCCGCGCCGGTGCGTCCCGCTTGGCGATGGCGAAGAAGCTTGCGAGCCTCGCCTCCGAGGCGAGAAGGTCATAACAACGCGGATCGAGCTCTCCCTCGGATGCCCGATATCCGATCGACAGCAGCAGCCGGTCGGGGTCGAGCAGAAAGTCGAACTCCATCGACAGCGCCGTCGACCGCGCCGCCTCCTCCAGCGCCTTCAGCCGCGGCTCCAGCGCGGCTGCGCTGGTCGCGCGAAGATCGCGCCGGTGACTTTCTATGCAGGCACCGGCTGCATCCGCCCAGAACTGCAGGTCCGCGCCCGCCTGGTCGCTTTCTTCGAGAACGGTCTGATGGACGACGTCGGCCAGGGTCGCGGCCTGTTCGGAAAGGTCCGCAAACCGCCGTTCGATATCGATGCCGTCGGCGCTCGCCTGAAGCAGGCCGCAAGCCAGCCGTCCGATCTCGTCATCGAGCCGCCGCCATGACACCGCCTGGGACTTGCGCAGGTCGCGCAACCGGCGCGCCTCGTCCCGAACGAGGTCGAGGGCATCCGCCACGCCCTGGAGGCGCTGCTGCTCCGCCACGGCCGAGGTGCGCCATTCACGGCAGGCGTTGGCGAGCGCGATCAGGTGTCCGGCGAGGTTCCCGCTGTCGACCGAGGACACGTATTGCGGATCGAGCGGGCGCAGGTCACGGGTATCGTACCAATTGAAGAAGTGGCCCCGGTGCTTCGCCAGCCGATCCATGGTCGCGAGCGTCGCCTCGAGCCGCTCCACGGCCTCGATGGTCCCGATCCATCCGAAGTCCCGCGCGCACGCGACCGACAACAGATAGAGGCCGATGTTGGTCGGCGATGTGCGATGGGCCAGCACGAACGCCGGAGCTTCCTGCAAATTGTCCGGCGGAAGCATGTTGTCGGTCGGTGTGACCGAGGCTTGGAAGAAGCGCCATGTCCTTCGGGCTATCCGGCGTAGACTGGCCGCGTCGGCCACGGCCAGCGGGCGCCGGCCCAAGACCCGGGGCGACAGGCTCGCCCAAAGGGCGACGATCGGAGAGGCGAACCAGGCGCCGGCGAACACGGCGGCCAAGGGCCAGGTTTGTCGTCCCCAGAACAGGGCCACGCCCATGGCCACGGCGCCGATGACCAGGGCCCCCGACATTCGCCGGTAGAAGCCCGGCATGCGTGGACGCGGCCCGGACGCGGCGTGGGCCGCGGGGACCCATTCGAGAAGGTTGCGGCGCGTAACCGCGAGCCGTACCAGGGTGCGAACGATTGCGTCCCCCATCAGCCAGGCCTGGTGCGCCAGGAAGACGACCATCAGGCCGGACTGGACAAGCGCGAGGCGCAGGTCCTCGCCCAGCGCCTGGACATGGCTGCGCAGCGTCACGCCGGGACGGCGCGGCGCGATCTCCGCGATCACGGGAATAAGCGGCGGCAGCACCATCGTCGACAGAACGAAGACCGTCCAGACCGCCGCTTCTTCAAGCGGCATCGCCCATCCTGCGATCAGCGCCGCGACAGTCGCCGGTGCAGCCAGCGACCGCCGCAGGTTATCGAGCATCTTCCAGCGGCCGATCGCGGGAACCGCCGACATCGGCCGATGATCGGGCCGACTGGGCCCACGTCCGAAGAGCCAGGGCAGCAGCTGCCAATCGCCACGCGCCCAGCGGTGGTGACGAACAGCGGCAACGTCGTAGCGAGGCGGAAAATCCTCCACCACCTCGACATCGGAGGCCAGGCCGGCGCGGGCGAATATCCCCTCGAACAGATCATGGCTGAGGAGCGTCGACTCGGGCACGCGTCCGTGCAGCGCCGCTTCGAAGGCGTCTACGTCGTAGATGCCCTTGCCCGTATAGGAGCCTTCACCGAAGAGGTCCTGGTACACGTCCGAGACCGCTGCGGCGTAGGGATCTATGCCGGTTGCGCGGGAGAACACGCGCAGGAAGAGCGAACCTTCGCGTCCCACCGGCAGGGCCGGCGTAACCCTCGGCTGCAGGATACCGTAGCCTTCGACGACTCGCCCCAGATCTGCGTCGAAGCGCGGCCGGTTGAGAGGATGCGCCATCTTGCCGATGAGCCGTCCGACCGTCTCGCGCGGCAGCCGCGTGTCCGCATCGAGCGTAATGACGTAGCGCACGTTATCGGGCACGGTCGAGGGCGCCACGAATGTGGTGTCCTTGGCGCCTCGCAGCAGCCGATTGAGCTCGCACAGCTTCCCGCGCTTTCGCTCCCACCCCATACAGCAGCCTTCGCTCTCGCTCCACACGCGCCGCCGATGCAGCAGCAGGAAGCGCTCGCCCCCCGGGGCGGGTCCGTAGCGTTGGTTCAGCCTCGCGATGCGCTGTTTCGCGGCAGTCAGCAGCTCATCGTCACCGTCCTCGCGCTCGCTTGGCGCATCGCGCCAATCGGACAGCAGTGCGAAATGAAGATCACCCTGAGCGCTTGCCAGGTAGTGGATCTCGAGCCTGCCGATCTGTTCCTCGATTTCCTTGAGCGAGGTCAGCAACGTCGGCACGGCGACAAGAGTGCGCAGGTCCGCGGTGACACCGCCACGCAGTTCGAGCGCCGGCAGCAAGGTGGCGCGGAAGCCTCGGGTGACGAGGTAGTTGACGAACGCAACGGCCAGGTCGATCGCCGGGACGATTCCGAGAATCCCGAGCAACAGCAGCCATTTCCACCCCAGGCCGCCCGATGCGGCGACGGACAACGGGACGGCCAGCAGGCCGGCTGCGACCATCGCGCCGGAGCCGACATAGCCGCCGATTCCCAGCGCGCGATAGGCTCGCCGCGGCCAGCTCAGCGGAGAGGGCCTGAAACCGATCGCCACTTCGAACCCGGCCCGCCCGCCCGCGAAAAGATAGTAACCGGGATCTGTCAGGCGGAGGTCGCCGTCATCGGCACGCGCCTCGGACGCGTGCCTCGCCTTGTCCACCGCCGCGTGGGCAATCTCCAATTCGGTGAGCTCACAGCCGCGAGCGAGGTGTTCGACCGCGTCGCGATAGAGATTGCGCGACGGGAAATCCATGTGTTCGAAGGCGCTGCCGGCCTTGAAGACGTCATCGACCAGGCTGACGCGCTCGAACAGCTCCGTCCAATCGACATCGGTGATGAGGCGCATGCTGGTGATGATGTTTCGCACCGTGACGGTGCCGGCGACCTGCCTCTGGTGCTCGCCGCGGACGACGGCTTCGGCGGTCGTTCCCTGCCGGGCCAGTTGCGCGTCGAGCCACTCCAACGCCGGCGCGATGCCGGGATCCTGGTCGCGCAAGCGATGGACCAGCTGCATGAGAAAACTGTCTGGGAACGTTGTCTCCGGATGCGGCGGAAGCACGGCGCCGGCTGGTTCGACGACGCGGCCGCCAGCCCCCAGCAACCGGTCCGCCACGATATCCGCGGCGCCGCGCCCGGCCCGGCTGTCGACGATGCGCTCGGCGATCCGCCTGAGGTTCTCGACGAGCACGATGCGCAGGGTGGTCGCCACCGCCCACAGTTCGCCGATACTCAGCGGCTGCACGTCCTGATAGGCGCGCAGGTAGCGGCGTAGCACCTCCGGGTCGAAGAGGCTGTCGGTGTGGGCCACGTACGCCCACGCCACGCCGAGCACCCGCGGATACCCCGCGAAGGGTCCGCCGGCGAGCTTCGGCAGCTGCCGATAGTAGCCGGCCGGCAGATCCACCCGCACCTCGCGGATCTGCTTCTCCACCACGTGAAAGTTGTCGATCAGCCACTCGGCCGTCGGGGTGATGGCCGCCCCCGCATCGACAGCCTTGGCGACGTCGCGGTAGGCCGCCAGAAGCACAGCCTCGTTGTCGGCAAGCCTTGCCGTCAATGACGGGCCCTTGACGTGGTAGGGCACCACCGCTTGTGCGGAGGCAAGGCTGCGGGCGTGTTCTTCAAGCCGCTCGACGCTGAAGAGCTCGGACCGGATGGGAGCTCCGTCGTCCCACGGCGGGGACGATCCACGTGTCCCCAGCCATCGTCGAAACCGCAAGCTCAGCGCACGCTTGAGGCGAGGTCTGCGCCGGCCCGCGAAGTCATCGATCTCGACACGCATGGTCGTGCGGCCCCTTCAACGTGGACCTGGCCGCCGGCCAGTCAGCGTCCCACACTCCCACCATTCGTCGGGAGCGGCCTCAAGCCGGGACGGATCTCATGGCCGCTTTCCGACGTTCGTGTCCGGAAGATGCTGCGGCTGACTCACGAACCTGGGAAACAACATACCCGTGTCCGCTGTGTCCGCCAGCGGCTCGCTCGGGACGGCCCCCTCGACAATGACTTCGGCGCACTCGCCATGGCAGCGGATGGCGCGGGCCAGACAGTTTGCCTCGCGGATCGCCATATCTCTCGACCAGAACGGCGTCATCATGCGTTTATCCATCCGGATGGCCCAGCCGTACTGCTCTTTGACAACGCAGAATGTAATCATCGCACCTCCCCGCGAATGGGCTGCACGGAATTACGTACTTCGCTACCTCACGATGTGGCGAGCGATCGGAACCGCAGATGAGTTTCATTCAACCGCGTGACGAACCGGCGGAGTTGATCTACATCAAATGTTCCGGCGGCTCCGATGACGCCGGTGAAGGCCGCGCGTTTGGGATCTGACGCGCGTACGACGAATTCACTGCAATGCTGATACGAGCGCCAGATCCACCGCGCTAGTGTGGCGTCTCGCAATTGCCTACCGCCTTTGCGGCAAGCCTCTCGCAGGCAATTGCGAGACATAAGCCACACTAGTGTCCTGTTTCCAACGTTCGTATCCCATTGCAGCAGGCGCTCATACGAACGTTGGAAACAAGGGGACACTAGCATCATTATGATTCTAGTGTGGTTTTGGATCTGACGCGCGTTCGAAGAACTCGCTGCAATACTGAGACGAGCGTCAGATCCACCACACTAGCATTTTGATTTTGCTAGTGTCCTTATGTCTCCGAATTACCGTGCGAGCGTGAGGCAAATGGGGCGGCAATTCGGAGACAGGACACTAGCGGGTCGAAAGCCACTTCGCGGCAAGCGGGCCGTGCTGCGCGTCGGCGGCATAAATGAACTTTGCCGCGAGCATGGCGAGGGCACGGTTCATGGTCTTCACGATGAACTTCGGCGGCAGGCCGAGCAGCTGTTTCTTCTTGTTGGGGTCAGGGGACGCATAGAAGGCAAGCTTCGGCCCGATCGGAACATAGATCAGGCAACGCGGGTGCCGGATCGACCGGAATGTCTTGTACGGTCGGTCGGCGGTGATCAGGCTGATGCCGGCCGCCGCGAGGTCCGCCACCCACCAATGCATGTCGAGAATGATCCGGTGATAGTCGGGATTGCGCATCAGCTCGCTGATGATCATCAGGCCGTAATTGGCGGATACAAACCGCGACAGATGATCGTCATCGACGCCGCCCTCGAACGCGGCGTGAACATCGCCCTCCCCGGCCCATTCGGGACATTGCTGCTTCGCCGTCGCGAAGGCCCTCTCCATCACGCTTCGGGTCGGGGTTTGCTTGATGTCCGCGACGGCTTCCGGATTGCGGATCGGCAGCGAGACGATGAACTGCGACCATGCGCGCCGCTCGTCCGGCGTCAGGGTCAGCGCGCTCCTTGCCGCCGTCATTTTCCGAAGCGCGACAGACGCCCGGTTGTCGACATCGGCGGTCACTTCCGTTTCGACCGCCTGCCGCACGCTCTCGTGCAGATGCGCCAGCGTATAGAGGTTCTCCTCGAAGCCGGTTGATCGTGGCGCGATGCGGCCCTCGACGACGCGGCCGGGAACGCGCCGGTAATACACGACGCGCCCGTCGCTGGCGCACCACCCCGACAGATAGAACTGCGGAATGTAATGGTGCTTCTTCGGCTCGTTCATGGCGGACCCGCGCTCCCGTCTGCCTTCGGGCCAGGCCGGCATCACCATCGCTATATTACGCATTTCCGGCACGGCTCGTCACTGTCCGCCGCCGGCGTGGTCAATGGCATGCGCCAGCGCCCGGGGACTCGTCAGCGCGACGATGCATGAAGGGCACATCCTGAAGATGCACCCGCCGCTGGTATTCTCGTCCGACGATGCTAAGCTGCTCGTCGCCGCCCTCGACGAGGTGCTGACGGCGCTGTAGCGGACCCCGCCTGCAGCCTGCCAGCGCGGACGCGCGGGCGCACGCTTCCGGGAGAATACATCGCCCATGGCCAGTGGCAGGGAAGTTTTGGTTGCCGAATCCGATCTCGACTGTCGCCGATGGTCTTTGCGGGTCGATCACGGACTGGACGTTGCCCCCGTCCGGCGTCGTAAAGTCGACGCCGCATCGTCTGGAAATCCTCGCTGATGCCGGAGCGTTTTCCCGCGAAGTGGATACCGGTTCGCGCGAAGAAAACGCGTCAGAACAAAACCTGGAGCCTCCGCTCCGATTCCATCGGAGCGGAGGCCCGACCAGCTCATCAACGGCACAGGAGGACGCATGGAAGGCGGCGTGATCACGCCCGCGCCAGCTTTGGTGCGCTTTAGCGGCATCCAGAAGACCTACGACGGCGAGCACCTCGTGGTGAAGAACCTCGACCTCGACATCAGGAAGGGCGAGTTCGTCACCCTGCTCGGCCCTTCGGGTTCGGGCAAGACGACGACGCTGATGATGCTGGCGGGCTTCGAGGTTCCGACCCATGGCGAGATCTACCTTGCCGACCGGCCCATCAAGAACATGCCGCCGCACAAGCGCGACATCGGCATGGTCTTCCAGAACTACGCCCTGTTTCCGCACCTGACGATCGAGGAAAACGTCGCCTTCCCGCTGTCCGTCCGCAAGATCGACAAGGGGGAGGCGCGGGAGCGCGTGCGGACGGCGCTGCGCATGATCAGGCTGGAAAACCTGGCGCACCGGCGGCCGGGGCAGCTGTCCGGCGGCCAGCAGCAGCGCGTCGCGCTGGCCCGCGCGCTGGTTTTCAACCCGCGTCTTGTGCTGATGGACGAGCCGCTGGGCGCCCTGGACAAGCGCCTGCGCGAGCAAATGCAGCTTGAGATCAAGCAACTGCACGAGACGACGGGCATCACCGTCGTCTACGTCACCCACGACCAGGGCGAGGCGCTCACCATGTCGGACCGCATCGCCGTGTTCAACGACGGGATCGTGCAGCAGATCGACAAGCCCGACGCACTGTACGAGCGCCCGGTGAACAGCTTCGTCGCCAACTTCATCGGCGAGAACAACGTGCTGGCCGGCACCGTCGAAAATATCGAACGGGGATATTGCCGCGTCGCCCTGGCCGCCGGCGGCTCCGTCGTGGCCCGGGCGGTCAACGTGGCCGGCGCCGGCGCCGCCACCTCGCTGTCGGTGCGGCCGGAGCGGATCTCCATCCTCGCGGACAGGGCCGCCACCGAGGGGCCGAACCGCCTGCCGGCAACGGTGCAGAACACCATCTACCTCGGCGACCACGCGCTGGCCGTGCTCCAGGTCGCCGGCAACGGCGAGTTCATGGTCAAGCTTCAGCCGGGCGCCCACGGAGGCCTGAGCCATGGCCAATGCGTGTCCATCACCTTCCGCCCCGAGGACTGCCTGGCCCTTGATCCCGCATGATCGAACGCAGCCGTCGGCTCCCGGGCGATCGGGCCTCGACGCATCACCTCCAGGACGCAACCCTGCACGAGAAGGAACGAAGACGATGTCGAAGCTCGAGGTAGCGCTGGGATTCGTCGTGACGTTCAGCGCCGGCATTGCGCTGGCCACCGCCGCCCATGCGCGTGACCTGACCGTCGTGTCGTGGGGCGGCGCGTACCAGGATGCCCAGAAGAAGGTTTATTTCGAGCCGTTCAAGAAGCTGACCGGCGAGCCGATGAACGACGAGTCCTGGGACGGCGGCATCGGCGTGCTGCGCGCCAAGGTGCAGGGTGGCGCCGCCACCTGGGATGTCGTCCAGGTCGAGAGCGAGGAACTGGCCGCCGGCTGCGAGGAAGGCCTGTTCGAGAAGATCGATTACGCGAGGATCGGTGGCGAGGCCGCCTATCTGCCGCCGGCGGTCGACCCCTGCGGCGTCGGCGCCATCGTCTACGACTTCGTTCTCGGCTACGACAAGGACAAGCTGAAGGACGCGCCGAAGAGCTGGGCCGACTTCTTCGACACCAGGACCTATCCGGGCAAGCGCAGCCTGCGTCAGGGCCCGAAGACCACGCTGGAGATTGCCCTCATCGCCGACGGCGTCGCGCCGAGGGACGTCTACAAGGTGCTGGCCACCGACGAGGGCATCGAGCGCGCCTTCAAGAAGCTCGATACCATCAAGAACGACATTGTCTGGTGGAAGGCCGGCGCCCAGCCGCCGCAGCTGCTCGCGTCCGGCGAAGTGGCGATGGCTTCGGTCTACAACGGCCGCATCGACGCCGCGAACAAGAGCGAGAAGAAGAACTTCGGCATGGTATGGGATGGGGCGCTCTACACCCTCGACAGCTGGGTCATCCTGAAGGGCAGCCCGAACAGGGACGCCGCCTACAAGTTCCTGGACTTCGTCGGCAAGGCGGAGAACCAGGCCAGGCTGTCGGAGAACATTGCCTACGGCACCTCGAACAAGGACGCTGTGGCCCTCCTGCCGCCGACCGTGCTGACGGACCTGCCGACCGCGCCGGACAACATGAAGAACGCCGTGGAGATCAACGTGACCTTCTGGCTGGAAAATATCGACCGTCTGACCGAGCGCTTCAACAAGTGGGCGGCGAAATAGCCCGCTCCCAGGTGACCCGAGGGCGGTCGGCGCGAAGGGGGACAGGCAAAGGACCGACACCGTGACCGTCTCTTCCCCTCCTCGCGGCATGCCCTGGAGCGGGTGCGAGAGATATTGATGAAAAGGCTCGACCGATGACGGCTGCGCTCTTGACCGGCGCCGACAAACCGACCGAGGTGCCGCTGAAGCGCCGCCTGAAACGGGCGGAGCGGGGGCGCCAGTTCAAGGCATTGGCGCTGATCCTGCCACTTCTCCTGTTCCTGCTCTTCACCTTCCTCGGTCCCCTCGCCGGCATGCTCCGGCGCTCGGCCGACGACTGGGAGGTGCGTCGGATCCTGCCGCACACGGTGGCGGCGCTGGCCGACTGGGACGGCAAGGACGTCCCGGACGAACAGGCCTTCGCGGCGCTGGCGGGCGACATCCAGGCGGCGCGCGCCGCCGCGACCGTCGCCATCGCATCCAAGCGGCTGAACTACGCACTGAACGGCTTCCGCACCATCCTGGCCGGCACCGCGCGCAACCTGAAGGCTGTGCCGGCGCCCGGCACGGCCACGGAGACGCTGCGCAGGATCAATCCGGCCTGGGGCGAACGCGCCACCTGGGCTGCGATCAAGGGCGCCAGTGGCCCAATGACCGGCTTCTACCTGCTGGCGGCGCTCGACCTGACCCGGAACGTGGACGGCGCGATCGTCGCGGCCTCGCCGGATCAGGCCATCTACCGCGACGTGTTCGCCCGCACCTTCGCCATCAGCTTCGGCGTCGCGGCGCTCTGCCTGATCCTGGGCTTCCCGGTCGCCTACCTGCTGGCGACGCTGCCGCCCGGCCGGTCGAACGTGCTTATGATCTTCGTTCTGCTGCCTTTCTGGACTTCGCTCCTGGTCCGGACCTGCGCCTGGATCGTGCTGTTGCAGCGCGAGGGCGTGGTCAACGACGGCTTGCGCTGGCTGGGCATCGTCGACGAGCCGCTGCGCCTGATCTACAACCGCTTCGGCGTCTATGTGGCGATGACCCACGTTTTGCTGCCCTTCATGATCCTGCCGCTCTACAGCAGCATGAGGGCGATCTCGCCGGCCTATATGCGTGCCGCCGCATCGCTCGGCGCGTCGCCGGTCACCGCCTTCCTGCGGGTCTACCTGCCGCAGACGCTGCCCGGCATCGGGGCGGGAAGCCTGCTCGTCTTCATCCTGGCGCTCGGCTACTACATCACGCCGGCGCTCGTCGGCGGCGCCGCCGATCAAATGATCAGCTACTTCATCGCCCTCAACACAACCGAAACGGCCAACTGGGGCCTGGCCTCGGCGCTGGGTGCGGTGCTGCTGCTCGCCACCCTGGTGCTGGCCGCCGTCTACGGAAAGCTGGTCCATGGGCAGCAAGTCACGGGAGGAATGAAGAATTGAGCGGCAACCCTTCCCCCCGCACGCCCAGCCAGCGCATCGCGTGGACCACGACCATTGTCGCATCCACGCTGGTGTTCATCTTCCTGATGGCGCCGATCCTGGCGATCATGCCGCTGTCGTTCAGCTCCGGCTCCTACCTGACCTATCCGCTGCCGGGCCTCTCGTTGCGCTGGTACCAGGACTTCATCAGTTCCCCACGCTGGATGACGTCGCTGAAGAACAGCATGATCATCGGCGTCGCCTCGGCCCTGCTGTCCATGGTGCTCGGCACCCTGGCCGCGCTGGGTCTCGCGCAGTGGAAGAGCAAGTTCAAGCCGCTGGTGCTGGCGGTGGTGCTGGCGCCGGTCGTCGTGCCCGGCGTCATCACCGCGGTCGGCCTGTACTTCTTCTTCGCCCCGATCGGGCTTACCGGCAGTTACCTGGGGTTGATCCTGGCCCACACCGCGTTGGCGACGCCCTTTGTCGTGATCACGGTCAGCGCAACGCTGCAGAGCTTCGATATGAACCTGGCGCGCGCCGCGGCCTCGCTCGGCGCCTCGCCGCTCTACGCTTTCCGCCGGGTGATCCTGCCGCTGATCCTGCCCGGCCTGGCGTCGGGCGCGCTGTTCGCCTTCGCGACCAGCTTCGATGAGGTGGTGATCGTGCTGTTCATGGCCGGGCCGGAGCAGCGCACCTTGCCCCGCGAGATGTTCAGCGGCATCCGCGAGAACATCAGCCCGACCATCACGGCGGCGGCGGTGATCCTGACGACGGTGTCGGTCATCCTGCTCGCCACCATGGAAGGCTTGCGCCGGCGCAACGAACGGCTGAAGGGCGGCAACGCTTGATCGGCTTCCGTCGCCGTCGCCGGCGCGGCGTCATCGCTCTCGGCGTCTGATCGCCGGTTTTCCCGTCGGCGCGCCGATGGGACGCGGACCCGGGCTACGGTTCATTCCACCCTCGCCGGATCGCGAAGCGGATGCGGGGCGCATTCGACGACAGCGACGATCTGATTGATTTCGAGAAGCGGCCGGGAAAAGAAACCGAGGAGACTGACGCATCCGCCGGCCAGCCCCATGACGACGAACAGCCAGCGAATCCCGATCAACTCGCCGAGCGGCGTGGCGATCGCCAGGCCGACGGGCGCCGCCAGGCCCATGATCGTGCTCAGGAGCGAAAGGACGCGGCCCTGCAAATGATTGGGCACCGTCATCTGCAGCAGGGCGGTGAGGGGGGCGTCACCCATGACGAAGGTGATGCCGCTCACGGCCCACCATATCAGCGCCAGCCAAAACAGATGGCCGGGCATCAGCCCGGCAAGCGCAAGGCTGAAACACGAGACGGCGAGCCCCCACAAGATCCATCGCATCTGTGGCCGACGAGCGAGCATCGTCATCGCGATGCCGCCGGCCAGCATGCCGACGCCGCCCAGGCCTTCCATCAGGGCCACCTCGCCGACGCCGCCGCCGAAGTGCTCCTTGACGAGAAGCGGCACGAGGGTCGCCGACGGCATGATGACGAGCACGACCCCGCCAAGCAACCCGTAGAGCCGACGCAGGCCCGGGTCATCCCGGACCAGATGCACGCCCTCCCTGAATTCGGCCCACAGGCTGGTCTTCCCCGCCGGGCGTGTGACCGGCTGCGGGATGCGATAGATCAACAGCGGAATAATTCCAAGCACGGCAGTCCCGACGTCGATGCCAAGCGCCAGACCGAGCGGCAGCACGCTGATCGCAGTCGCACCCAAAGGGGCGGCGGCAATCGTCATCAGGGCCAGCAGTGTCTGGTTCAGTCCCGCTGCGCGCGGAAGGAAGTTCGACGGCACCAGCATGGCCGTGCTGGACCCGGCCGCCGGGGTCTGGAAGGCCTGCATGGCGCTGCGGATGAACATCATCGCATAGACGTGCCAGAGCTCGATCCGACCGGTGAGAAACAGCGCGATCAGCGCCGACATGCAGAGCGCGCTGATGGCATCGGCGCCGATCATCAACAGGCGGCGGCTATAGCGATCGGCGAACGTTCCCCCGAGCGGACCGAGGAGTGCTTGGGGCAGCAGTGCGGCGAAGCCGGCCGAGGCCAACGCGGCGACGCTGCCGGTCGTATCGGCAATCCACCACAGCAGGACGAACTGTGTCAGCGCCGACCCGACCAGGGAAAGCGCCTGTCCGATAAAGATCGCCCAATAGCGCGGCTGCCAGCCGGGTCCCGGACCGGTTGCCGAAGGACGGTCGATCGCCGAGCCCGGCGCGAATTTGGAAGTCTCGACACGACTGGTCATACCACCCCCGGACCGCGACATCTGCGACAAGCCGCTGATTGCGCGAAAACGGCAATCGCGGTCAAGGCGCTGCGGAGCATCGGCGGCCGCTTGCCCCGGCGCCGCCCGCGCAAATTCGCAAATGCCTCTCCCGCACGCCTCATTCGGCCGCCTCGTTCGCGCCAGCCGCGACCTTCCTGTTGCGCGAGCCGAACCGTTTCATCACGACGACGTAGAAGACCGGCACGAACAGGACCGCGAGGACGGTGGCGGAGAGCATGCCGCCGAACACCCCGGTTCCGATCGCATGCTGGGTCTCGGCGCTGGCGCCCCGCGCGAGCATCAGCGGGACGACGCCGAGGGCGAAGGCAAGCGACGTCATCAGGATCGGCCGCAGCCGGAGCCGGGCAGCCTCGACGACGGCGTCCCCGAATTCCCGCCCCTCCGCAACCAGGCTCCTGGCGAACTCGATGATGAGGATCGCGTTCTTGGCCGACAGCCCGATGACGGTGATCAGCCCGACCTTGAAGAACACATCGTTTTCAAGCCCGCGAATCTGAACGGCGAGGACGGCGCCGACAATGCCGAGAGGCACGACCAGCATGACCGAAAGCGGGATCGACCAGCTTTCATACAGAGCCGCCAAGACCAGAAACACCACCAGCATCGACAGCGCGAGCAGGATCGGCGCCTGCGACGCGGAATCCTTCTCCTGCAGCGACTGTCCGGTCCATTCGACCACGAAGCCGGCCGGAAGCCGGGCGGCGAGCCGCTCCATCTCCGCCATGGCGTCGCCGCTGGAGACGCCTGGCGCGGCGTTGCCGGCAACGCGCGCCGCGGGATAGCCGTTGTAACGCACGAGTTGAAGCGGCTCCTCGCCCCACACCGGTGTGATCACCTCCGACAACGACACCATGCCCCCGGCGTTGTTGCGGACATGGAGCTTCAGAACATCGTCGATCTGCATGCGGTTTGGCGCATCCGCCTGCACGATCACCTGCTGCAGCCGTCCGGCATTCGGAAAATCGTTCACATAGGTCGACCCCATCGCCGCGGTCAGGGTGTCGCTGATCATGGCGAAAGACACGCCGAGGGCTTCGGCCTTCTGGCGGTCGATCTTCAGCCTCACGCTCGGTCCGTTCGGCAGACCTTCGGGATAGACGCCGCTGACGAGTGTGCTTTGCGCGGCAAGCTGCAGCAGTTTGGCTTGAGCCGCCATCAGTGCGGAATGGTCGCGACCGGCGCGGTCTTCAAGCCGCAGCGAGAACCCGCTGGAGGTGCCCAGGGCCTCGATCGCCGGCGGTTTCATGCTCATGACCGTGCCCTCGGGAACCTTGGCCATCGCCGCGGTGGCGGCGGCGACCTCGTCGCCGACGCTCGCCTCCCGTTCGCTCCAATCCTTGAGGCTCGTGAACGACATCGCCGCGTTCGATCCGGAGCCGGAGAAGCCAAAGCCGATGATGGACGTGTTGCCGGCAACGGCCGGCCGCGTGGCGACGTAAGCATCGTATTGCTTGACGATGTCCAGGGTTCGTTCGGCCGTCGCGTCGGCCGGCAGCGTGAAGCTCGTCATGAAGTTGCCCTGATCCTCCACCGGGACGAACGATGACGGCAACCGCATGTAGCCGTAGGCGAGCACGGCGACGATGACGGCATAAAGAACCATCATGCGCCCCGTCCTGCGGACCAGCGCCGCGACCCAGCCGGCGTAACCTTCCGTCATCCGGTTGAAAGTCCGGTTGAACCAGCCGAAGAAGCCTTTCTTCTCGTGATGGCCGGCGCCGATCGGCTTGAGCAGCGTGGCGCAGAGCGCGGGAGTCAGCGTCAGCGCCAGGAACGCTGAAAACAGGATCGACACCGCCATCGACAGGGTGAACTGCCGATAGATCGCGCCGACCGAGCCGCTCGCCAGTCCCATCGGAATGAACACTGCGGACAGAACGAGGGTAATTCCGATGATCGCGCCGATAATCTCCTTCATTGCCTTCCGGGCGGCTTCTTTCGGCGGCAGGCCCTCGGCCGCCATGATCCGTTCGACGTTCTCGACCACGACGATCGCGTCGTCGACGACGATACCGATCGCGAGGACCATGCCGAACATCGTCAGCACGTTGATCGAATATCCGGCCATCCACATCACCGAGAAGGTTCCGAGCAGCGCGATCGGCGCAACGATGGCCGGGATCAGCGTGTATCGGATGTTCTGGAGGAACAGCAGCATCACCAGAAAGACGAGCGCCATGGCCTCGATCAGCGTATGGACGACCTTCTCGATCGAGATCTTCACGAAGGGGGCGGTATCGAAGGCGATGGCATAGCTCATCCCTTCCGGCATGGCCGGCGCGAGTTCGGCAAGGCGCGCATAGACGGCCGCGGCGGCGCGGACGGCATTGGCGCCCGGCGCCAACTGGATGCCTGCGGCCGTGGCCGGCTTGCCATTTTCACGGGTCGCAAAGCCCGTGCTCTGCGCGCCGAGTTCGACGCGGGCGACATCGCCCAAAACCAGCTTGGAGCCGTCACTTTCGGCGCGCAGAACGATCGCCCTGAACTCCTCGGGCGTCTGCAGCTGTCCGTGCACGGTCAGCGGAATACTGACTTTCTGTCCGGAGACCGTCGGCTCCGCGCCCACCCTGCCCGGCGCGATCTGGGCGTTCTGCGCCTGGATCGCACCCGTGATCTGGGCAGGCGACAGCGAATGGGAAACCAGCTTGGCGGGGTCGACCCATACGCGCATCGCCGTTTCGGAACCGAAGGTCTGGACGCGGCCGACGCCTTCCACGCGCTTCAGCTCCTGCACGATGCGCCGCGCCATATAATCGCCGAGCGCGAGTTCGTCGTACTCGCCGTTGCGCGAGCTGAGCGTCACGATCATCAGGAAGTCGGAGGCGGCCGATTCGACGGTGACGCCCATGCGACGAACCGCCTCGGGAAGGCGCGGTTCAATCGCCTTGAGACGGTTCTGGACGTCGACCTGGGCCAGGTCGGCAGCGGTGCCCGGCTTGAACGTCGCGGTGATGCTTGCGGTGCCGGATGTATCGACGGTCGATTCGAAATAGAGCAGGTTCTTGACGCTCGACAATTCCCTTTCGATCAGCATGACGACGCTGTCGTTGATCGTCTGCGGTGTCGCCCCCGTATACGTCGCATAGATGCTCACACTGGGGGGAGCGATCGTCGGAAAGCGCGACACCGGAAGCTGCGTCACGGCGATTGCGCCGACCAGCGCGATGAAGATCGCGATGACCCAGGCGAACACGGGGCGATCGATGAAGAACTGGGACATGATGCTGAGGCTGTACTGTCAGTCGGCGGCCTGCGCGGCGGTCGCGCTGAAGGGCACGGCATCGACGACCGCGTCGTTCTTCGCGCGTTCCTGTCCTTGCACCACCACCGTCTCGCCGGCTTGCAGGCCGGACGTCACGATGTAGCGCCGGTCCACAATCTCGCCGAGACCGACCACGCGCAGCGCGGCCCGCTTGCGATCGTCGACGACGACGAGTTGCGGCGTTCCGGCCGGATCTCGGACCACCGCCTCCTGCGGCACCAACAACGCATTGTGTCTGACGCCGCGCGGCATTCGGGCGCGGACGTACATGCCCGGAAGCAGGATCCGATCCGGATTTTGAACCTCGACACGGACCGTGACACTTCCCGTGCCGGGATCGACGCTGATATCTGAGAACAATGCGCGGCCCGTGACCGGATACGCCTTGCCGCTGGCGGCGACAATCGCCACCGGCAGCTTGGAGGCGTCGTCGAGTTGCCCCGACCGGCCGGCCTCCCGGATCGCGTCGATCCGGGAGGCCGGCTGGCGGACATCGACATAGACCTGGTCGATCTGCTGGATGGTCGCCAGAGGAGTCGTCGAGGACACCGATGCGAGCGCGCCTTCGCTGACCAGGGCCTGCCCGGTTCGTCCCGAGATCGGCGCCCGAACCGTTGCAAACGCCAGATCGAGGTTCTTGCGCTGGAGCGCTGCCTGGGCTTCCGCGACATTTGCCTTCGCCTGAGCGACATCCGCCGCGGCGTCGTCATAGGCCTCGCGGCTGATCGCATTGGTTGGCACCAGTTGCTTTGCGCGGTCGAACCTGCCTTGGGCGCGGACCAGCCCCGCTTCGACGCGCTGAAGCGCCGCAACCGCGCTGCCGACCTCTGCCTTGAAGGCGTCGGAATTGATTTGAAACATCGCCTGGCCGGCCTCGACCTCGGCGCCCTGCTCGAACAGCCGCTTTTCGAGGATTCCACCAACCTGCGGCCTGATCTCCGCGGTTCGGAACGCCGCGACCCGCCCCGGCAACTCGTCGACAAGGATCACTGTTTCCGGTTTGACCGACAAGACGGTGACGCGCGCCGGCGGCGCTCCAACCTGCGCGCTGGTTTCGTCGGATTGCGGCTGGCCGCAGCCCGCCAGGCCAAGCGCCGCCAGGATAGCGAGCAAGCTGCCGGGAGAACGAAGTTGAGACGTCATTCATGGATCCGCATCGGCGGCAGTGCGACCAACGCACGGCCCCGTCACCGCCGATTGCCGCGCGACCGTTGGCGTCTCGTCGAGATTGTGTGGAGATTTGGCGGACGCACCTCCCGATGATTGAAACGGGAGTGGTTCGAACCGGTCGTGGTCCTTGAAACGTTGCCGCCCCATGCCGCGGCGCGCGCAGATTTCATCATCGGTCGCGGGATACGCTGCCCAACAATCGACACTAAGGAACCACACAGCTGCGGATTGGTGGGATGCGTGTTGTTCGATGGCATTTCGCCCGTCCAAGCAGGGAATGCAAAGCATGATCCACGACGTTCAACCAACGATCGATAGATATCCGGCAACGCTGCGGATCCTGCATTGTGTGCGGGCCGTGTTGATCATCGGCCTGATCGCCGCTGGCTGGACCATGACCGTGCTGAACGACGCCGTTGCGTCGAAATACGACTTTCTCTATCCTTGGCACAAATCCTTCGGCGTGCTGGTGTTCCTGATCGTCCTTGCGCAGCTTGCGATCCGCGGGCTGTCGCGCTTGCCCGGACCGGCGCCGCTCCCTGCCCACGAGAAGATGCTGTCGCAGGCCGTGCACGTCACGATGTATGCGCTGCTGCTGATCGTCCCGCTCATGGGCTATGCGATGTCCAGTTCCTACACCCATAGCGACGGGGTATTTTTCTTCGGCATTCACGTTCCTGAGCTTCTGCCGAAGAACGACGACCGGTTCAGAGTGTTCCAGTTGCTGCACAAGACGCTCGCCTACAGCCTGCTGGCGCTGATCGCATTGCATGTCATCGGCGCGTTGAAGCACCGTTTTTTCGACAAGGACCGGCGCACCGACGTTCTGCCGCGCATGATGTGAATCGGGTGCCGTCCCCGCGCCGACGGCCGGGGACGGGCGCTTCAAAGCTCACAGGAGATGCGCCACATCGCCGCAATGCTCGAGGCCGGCGATCCTGCTGCGGCCCGGCAGGCGGCGAAAGCGCATGTCGGACAGGCGCGCAGCGGCCTAGTGTGGCGTCTCGCAATTGCCTATGCCCTTTGCGGCAAGCCCCTGTAGGCAATTGCGAGACATAAGCCACACTAGTGTGGTGGATCTGACGCTCGTTTCAGTATTGCAGCGAGTTCTTCGAACGAGCGTCAGATCCAAAACCACACTAGAATCATAATGATGCTAGTGTCCCCTTGTTTCCAACGTTCGTATGAGCGCCTGCTGCAATGGGATACGAACGTTGGAAACAGGACACTAGCACTTTGATTTTGCTAGTGTCCTGATGTCTCCGAATGACCGTGCGAGGGTGAGGCAAACGAAGCGGTAATTCGGAGACAGGACACTAGAGAGATCGCAGCCCAATTGCAGGCACACCGAACGCCCGTCGACCTCGTCGGAAGCCGCGTCCCGGCGATCGATGGCGCTTTCGATCCGCGACGGCTCGGCGCCGACCGCTCTACCAGTCGTCGAAATCGTGCCCATTGTCGTCGTGCAGCATCGCACCGTAGATGCTTTCTTCCGAACCCGGGATATCGATCGCGTCGAGGTGTTTCCGGTAAAATGCTATGGGCCCTACGCCGCCGATGATCGCATAGGCATATTCCGCTTCCCGCATGCCCCGCAGGGTGGCGAAGAGGAGCGCCTCGCCGATGCCCTGGCCGCGAGCAGCCTTCGCCACTCCCGTAGGACCGAAGAAGCCGCGCATCGAGCAGTCCGCGCAGGCGAAGCCCAGCAACTCGTTCTTCCGCGCTGCGATCCAGATCATCACCGGGGAGCGCGTGAAAGCGCGTGTGGCTTCGCTCACCCAGGGGCTGTCGAAATGCTTTTCGATCCAGGGAAGCACGACATGCGCCTCCGCCGCCATTGCGCGACGAACCGTAATCCCGTGGGACGCGATCTTCTCCTCCGTGCGAACGTCGGGAAGATCATAGAGACGGACGAGGAGGTCACTCATGGACTGGCTCTCCTGGAGCAATGACGAGATCGGTTGCACGCCGATGCTACCGATGTGTCGATCATCACCGACATGTCGCCGGCGCCGACCGGAGATCTTCATGTGGGTCAGCGCGGAAAGACTGCTGCGCGACGCCGAGTTCTAGTGTGACGTCTCCGAATGACCGTGCGAGCATGAGGCAAATGGAGCGGTAATTCGGAGACAGGACACTAGTGTCCCTTTGTTTCCAACGTTCGTAGAAGCGCCTGCTGCAAAGGAATACGAACGTTGGAAACGGGACACTAGTCGTTGTCCGGCGAAGGCTCGCTTTCGGGAGCGGCGTGGTCATCGTCCCAATTGTCGCGCCAGCCGGGTGGATCGCCGTCGTCCCCCCAGTGATATCCATCCCAGTGGTCGATTTCCCCGTAGAAGCCATAGTCACGATAGTTGTCGTGCCAGTAACTGACGACGTTGAACGTCACGATCGGGATCTCCGACTGCGCCGCATAGGCAGGAACATACACCCGGCGCGCCTCGTGAACGAACTGAACGTGCGCCCCCGACACCCAGCCACGAACCCCGGATGCGCTCACGTCGCACCATCTATAATTTGCCAGACAGCCGTAAATCGTCAGAGACGATCCGGCCGCCAACCTCCGGACTGCCGGAAACCGAATACTTGGCCCGGAGCGGATGTTGAGATTCACGACGGAATATCCCTCGTGAGTTCCAGCGTGGCCCTCGCCGGCAAAGGCGACGAGGAGAGCCAAGGCGATTGCACAAATAGCGCGATGATTTTTCATAGTTATCCAACTGAAGGGCATCGAACTGACGCGCCGGGTGGGGTTGCGGCCGGCACCACGCCTCGCCCCCTGCATTTGCCCCGCAAATGTCGGCGCCGCGTCGAGACTGCATGAAGATTTCGCCGAGAGCATCTATGCCGGTTCGCCGCCTCATCGTCGGCGACGATCAATCGACCATCGAGAATGTATGGAGATTTGGTGGAGAAGGGCCATATTAGGTCGACGGGAAGCGCTCGCCCGTGCCAAGAGACCGCATCCGATGGATTTTTGAAGTGTTCCGATGAACGCCCTCGTTCTCATTGCCGAAGATGAACCGCAAATCAGCGAAATCCTCGACGCTTATCTGACGCGCGAGGGCTTCCGCACGGTCTGCGCCGGCGACGGTCGAACCGCACTCGACCTGCATCTCGCGCTGAAACCGGATCTCATCCTTCTCGACGTCACGATGCCGCGCCTCGATGGTTGGGACGTGTTGGCCGAAGTCCGCCGCCGTGGCGATACGGCGGTCATCATGATCACCGCTCTTGACCAGGATATTGACCGCCTGCAGGGACTACGCATCGGGGCCGATGACTATGTCGTCAAGCCGTTCAATCCTGTCGAGGTGGTCGCCCGCACCAAGGCGGTGCTGCGGCGGGTTGGTCAGTCAGGCGCTGGCGGCGTGCTTCGTGTCAACGGCGTCACAATCGATCTCGACAGTCACCTTGTAAACACCGTGGTGGATGGAACGGCGCAGCCGCTGCCGCTCACGCTCACCGAATTCCGCCTGTTGGCTCATATGGCGCGAACACCGACCAAGGCCTTCACGCGAAGCGAACTCGTCGACGCCTGCCTTCCCGGCAGCGACGCCCTCG
Source organism: Bradyrhizobium sp. WD16 (assembly GCF_024181725.1). NCBI lineage: Bacteria > Pseudomonadati > Pseudomonadota > Alphaproteobacteria > Hyphomicrobiales > Nitrobacteraceae > Bradyrhizobium > Bradyrhizobium sp. WD16. Next base: position 92,240 of record NZ_CP028908.1, read on the forward strand.
AGCGGACGGTGGACAGCCATATCAGCAATCTTCGCAAAAAACTGGGCGAGGCCGGCGCGCCCGGCATGCTATCCGGTGTCCGCGGCATCGGCTATCGATTGGCCGCGATATGAAGCGGCATCGCCTGAGCAGGCAGATCATGGTCTCGATGAGCGTCGTGGCGACCATCGCGATGCTGATCGTCTTCGTCGGCTCGTTCATTTTCTACGGAATATACCTTAGCTATTTTCCCCCGCCTCCCGGATCGCCTTCGCTTCTTCCGGAGGCGCCCGACCTGATGCTGATCGCATTCTTCCTTCTTATCGGATTGGCTCTTGCCATCATGGTCGCGCTTCGGCTGGCGAAGCGGATTCTGGCTCCGCTGAATTCCCTGGCGGAAACTGCACGCAAGATAGCTGCGGGCGACCTGTCGGCGCGTGCGTCTCCCGGCGACCGCTCGCTCGGCGAGACCGCCCAGCTGGTGGACGATTTCAATGCGATGGCGCAGAGGCTCCAGGATATCGCCGAAGACATGATTGCATGGAACGCAACGATCGCGCACGAGCTCAGGACCCCCCTGACCGTCTTGAAGGGGCGCCTTCAAGGTATCGCCGACGGTATTTTCGCTCCCGACGAGGCATTGATCCGCAATCTCCTGCTGCATGTCGACGGGCTCTCGCGGCTCGTCGGCGACTTGCGGACCGTCACGCTGGCCGACGGCGGTCACCTGGACCTCAGGATAGAGACGATTGAACTCGCCGCAGAAATCCGTAGCGTCGCCGACCTGCTGGAGCCGTCACTCGTGAAAGCCGGCTTTTCGCTCGACGTCACGCTGATCGATCTGGTCGTTCGCGGCGATGGCGTTCGTATTCGCCAGGCGCTGCTCGCCCTTCTCGACAACGCACAGCGTTATGCTCGACCCGGCTCCATCGAACTCTCGACTCTGAAATCGGGCAACTCGGCAATCATCCGGGTCGAGGATGAGGGGCCCGGGTTGTCGCCGGAATTCGCCAAGCGCGCCTTCAAGCCGTTCGCGCGGAGCGAACCATCGCGCGCCCACCGCCTCGGCGGATCGGGCCTGGGACTATCCGTCGTTCGCGCAATTGCCGAGGCGCATGGCGGACACGCCGCGTACCGAAGATCCTCGCGCGGGGGCGCCGTCTTCGAGATCACACTTCCGCTTGAAGGCTGTGAGCCCGATATCGCGCCCGATGCGTCGATTCAATCCTAGTGCGGTGGATCTGACGCTCGTTCGAAGAATTCGCTCCAATGCCGAAACGAGCGTCGGATCCACCGCACTCGTCTAATCCCTCGGATCGCCCCGTTTCAATTCATGCGCGAGGCTGGGAAATTCGCCTGCAAGCTGCTGATTTCCAGGCGCGTTTCGTTAATGGAATTCCAGTCAAAAAATGCTATATTATGCGCATGGAAAAGCTGACCGCCCCCTCGACCGCTGAGCACATCCGGACTCTTGCCCGGACGTATCACGTCTCCTACTCCGAGGGTCCAAACGACCTCCTTGCTCACCACATGTCACGTCTGGCCGGGGATATGGTTGAACTCGATGAGATCGAGCGGCTATTGATCGGCTTGCAGCGCGCAAACCGGATCACACGCGTGGAAATGATCCAACTTCAGGCCCGCTATCTACACGAAGCCAAGCTGTGACATTTGATCCGTTCGGCGACTTCGAAACGCGCGGCTACCTACGTAATCTTGCCGAAGAGAAGGATCCCGCCATCATCAGAAGGCTGGAGCAGGTCAGTCGAGCGGAGCGACGTGCTGAATGGTGCCGTCCTCTTGAATGCCGCGGCGCTGAAACTGCCACGCAGCGAAGAAGTCGAGGCACGTATTCCAATAAAGCGAGCGAGGGTCTGCCGTCGCCGCGTCGGGAAACATGTCGCTTCGGCGTTGAACCAAGCTGAGTTTTCTGCACATGGCAGCGACTTCCGGGTGCTTGAAGTCTATTTGATGCATGCTGTGGGCGAAAATATTTCGGACGCGGTTTACAATCCTAAGATCATCGCGAGAAGGCTTCTCGATAAGCCGGACGGCATAGGCGAGAGTTATTTTGGCCGATGCCGTGGCCAAAAAGCCGTTCTGAGCGCCGCCAAAAAAACGGCTCTCCTCGTCTTTGTCGATACGCATGCGCTCCCGGATGACCATTTCTAGCCCGATCTATTCACGACGACCAACGTCTGTAGGTCGTTTCGGCGCATTTCGGATTTCAAGCGCGCGCCGTCATTCGGATATTTCACCGTCATGACGAACCTTACCTTGGCGAACGCGCTGGAGGAAACGGGGGGGGTGGGATCGTTGGGGCTCACGCCCCGCCTTTTACGGGCCGCGAGGCATCAGCGCGGCGGGCAATCCGCGGAACAAATCGGCTTCCGGACAACAGGCGGCGAAGGCGAGACGCACGCGACTGGCCGTCTCGACGACCCGGGCGGCGACCTTGATCAGCCGGAGCCGCAGCGTCGCGAACTCCGCTTTCGCCAGATCCCGGACCTTGGGAATGGCGTCGCGCACAGCGAGCATCAGCCAGTATGCCGTCGTGTGCAGCACGAGACGCACTTGATTGGCAATGGCGGAACGGCAGGACGTGCGATCGGACGCCAACTGCGTCTTGTGCAGCTTGATCAGGTTCTCGGCCTGTCCGCGCGCGCAATACAGGCTGTCGTATAGCCACTCGGGCGAGCCGTATTCGAGATTGGTGACGACGAAGCGGATGTCGAGACCGAGCTTCGTCGCCTCGATGCGGGCGACGGCGCGCCGCTCGCGGTTCCATGATTTGGCCTTGTGGCGCGTCTGCGCATAATCGCGCACGACCGGCTTGTCGGATACGGCGCGTTCGGTGCGGACGGCGTCGGCGACCTCGTCCACCTTCTTCGACAACGGCTTCGAGCCGGGAAGACCGAAGACGTAATCGACGCCATTGTCCTCGCACCACGCCATCGCCTCCGGTCGTGCGTAATGGCCGTCGCCGCGGAAGGTGATGCGGGTCCTGGTCCAGCACCGGCGAATGCGCCGGACGAGGCGGCGCAGATGAGCGCGCACCTCGACGCCGGACGGCGTCTTGCCGGGCCGCAGCACGACCGCGACGGGTCGGCTGCGTTCGGTGTCGTAGACATGGATCGGCAGGAAACAGCGCTCGTCATAATGGGCGTTGAACAGCGACAGTTGCTGATGGCCGTGCACGACATCGCAGGTGTCGTCGATGTCCAGAATGACCGACGCCGGCTCGCGTTCGTAGGAGGCCATCCATTGATCCACGAGCGCGTAGGTCAGCCGGATGGCGTCCTTCAGCGAAGGCGCGTTCTCCAGCCGCGACAGGGTCGGCTGCAAACACAGGTCCGCGCCGCTATCGGCAAGCCGCCCGCACGCCAGCTTGAACGCGGGATCGGTGCGCAGGCAATCCAGATCGTCGGCGTCCTCGTAGCCGCAGGCGATCGCGAAGGTGCGGGCCCGGATCATGTCGGCGAGTGTATGCGTAATCCTGGAGGGGTTGCGCCGGTCCGGAAAAGCACGGGCAAGTCGATCGGCAATCCCCAGACGACGCTCGGCCATCGCCAGCAGCATGACGCCGCCATCCGAGGTCAGGCGACCGCCGTCGAAATCGGCTGTGACTTTCTTGCGCGAGACGGCTGGAAACGAGAACGGCAGAATCGTAGTGTCGGTCATGGCGGGCGTGGCTGGCTCGATGCGTCGAAATGGATTGGCGTAAGCAACCAAATCCTACGCTGTATCAGGCCTCTACGCCACGCTCGCCAGCCTCAAAACACTCGCCTCATGAATAAGAGCGGTTAGATGCCCAGCGAGGCGACCAGAGGCTTGCGTTTCTGAACGCAGACAGCCGCTTCGTAAGGAAGGTCCCACCTTTCCGTACACCGCGCGAAAAGAACAACAGCCCGGCCTCCACTGGCATCGAGAGCCTGATTGGCAAGTTGCTCCAGTGATTGCTTAAGTTGGGGTCGGAGCTGCTCAGGAAAGACATAAAACCCGACACGTGCTTTGTGCTCTTGTGACGGCTGGATCTGCATGGAACTGACATATTCCGGGTCGCGATAGTTCTTCCGGACCATGGTGCGCAATTTGTCGAGTGAGCGCTCTATGCGGCGCTGCTCCGAAGGATTTGCCGCGCCGAGCAAGTGAATGCCGACGGTTGTCCAACCCATGGGCCGCTTCTCATTCAGCCGATCGATGATCTGCGTGAAGAGAGGACTCAGCATTGCCTTAGGCTTTGGTGCGGTAATCCCGGCATTCAGGGCGTTGTAGTAGCGGTCGATAGGGCCGGACAGGCCTGCAACATTGAAAAGCAGGTCTTTGTCCGGAAGAACGAAGTTGAAGCCGTTATCAAGATAGATACCGAGATAGTCCAGCTCGTCGCCGAGCAGATGATGGGCCTTCTGGAAATAGTTACGCTCGTTCAAGTAGTGCAACAGCAGGAGCGGCTTATCGAGAATGTCGACGATGCAGAGAAGATCGGCAATCAGCAGCGTCGGTGCGAGCTCGTGATCCTCCGGCACCCAGCCGACCTTTTTGAATTCGGCTTCAGCCGAGCTGAGCACCGAAAGATCGTCGAGCGTAACGGACAGCCGTATAACCCGGTCGACTGACGCCGGATCAATCCCTAATCCCGCTGTAATGGCGACTGACTCTTGATCTCCCGCTTGCGCCCTAGCAATCACGTTGGCAAGTCGCTCCGACTGTATCGAAGGATCGAGAACCATCTCCTGGATATGACGTTTGACGCGGGCGGGTGCTCCACGCAGGCCTTCTGGTGTTAGCCGGTTTGCCTTCGCCTCTGCGGCAATCACGGTCCGATCGATAACGACCAGGACGTCCGTCTCGAAGCCCTGATCGCCAAGTTTCCAGGTGGCGCCGGGCGTTATCTTCGCGCCCGGAAGCGCAGATCGCAAGGTCGTTTCGAGTTTCTCCTGGAGATATGAGGAGCGTGTTTTTTCCACGGCCTTCTTGAGCCCCGCAGCGCGTGCGAGCCGCTCCATGATGCGATGGATATGGCTGAACACGGCCATGGGAATCGGCAGGAAGAAGCGATCTTCGAGATCAATTGCCGGTGTTTCCCAGACAGGATTTCCGAGAAACAGATACTCGGTCTTGGCTTCCGAAAGAGAACCCGGTTTAAGCGAAATGGCCCGCAAGATTTTTTCGACCACTTGCGGCGAGCGGCCAGACAATTGTGCGAGGCCGTCGGGTGTAAATGTGCCGAATTCGGCGATCCGCAGGTCGTAGTGAGACATCACGAACGCCTTGGCGCTGTCCAGGTCAATCCCCGGCATGGCCGCAAGCATCTTCTCCGGATCTCCAACGAGACCCGGCACATTTTGAAAGTAGAGCCGGAAGATCTGCCGGGGATTTCGTCCTCGAAGAACCCGGCGAAACCGTCCCCAATGTTCCGTTTGCCGCCGTTCGTACTCACGCAGGGCGCAATGCATCACCTCGATCAGGTCCGTACAACTGAACCCATGATGCGCGACAAAAGAGGCATCGAGCGCCCCATAGAGCTCTTTCGAAATCTGGATGACGGAGAGAAAGTGCGCCCAGTTGCGCACCGCCATCGTGTGAAGGCGAATGCGCTCCTGTAATTCGAGAACAGCCAGCTCTTGCGGGTCGGATATTTTCTGGCCGTCGAGCGTTCGCTCCAAAAAGAAAGTATCTGACAGCTTCGGCATGCTGTCGAAGACGGTCTGCATGACGTGCGGGCGCACGGGAGCCGGTCCCCACTGGTCCAGGGGAATGGACAGAACAATTGCCTGAAGAAGCTCGGCGTGGTGTTGCAGGACGTCGGCGACGGGCTTGCCCCTGGAGCTGTCCTCAGACCCAAATGTCAGAAGCCCGTACCCGGCGTAGCAGGCGAGGATTCCAACAGGGTCATGGTGGCAAAGCTGGTCTTTGACGAGCTCGAGTGTCTTGGGAAACTCGGCCACCGCAGCCAAGGCCGCTTCCGTCATGGCGGCTTTGAGCTTCGGATAATGTTCCTCGGGTACAGAAAATGTGTCGAACCTGATTTTGGAACGTTCTTCCTTGCGTTTGCCTGCCTTGTGCCGCCGATTTCGTTTGCTCATGCGCTACCTTAGCAACAAGCGGACTCGCGGAATATCGCCATGCTTGCGATTTCCGCCAATCGACTGCGGCCTATTCCAGAAAAATTCGCGATTGCCGGTAGCGGCTTCGGCGTACTGATCGATGGCAATGATGATGGCCTGCACATGATGGTAGCACCATCCCTCATGGACGCCGATGCGCCTGACTTCCGCCAGTACTTTGAGAAATGGAGGCTGGTCGGTGCTGTCGGTGAAATACTTCAGTTCACGCATCACCATCTCCGACCACCCAGCACCTTGCCCTTGACCGGCCCCGGCTGAAGCTTCTTCAGGGCGTCGCGTTGAGCGCAGAGATTTTCGATTTTGGCCTGCATGCGCGCGAGCAGCGCCTCGGCTGACGCCGTGGCAACACCGGCCCGCTGAAGCAGAAGGATCTCCCTGCGCTGCCGACCGACCTGCGAGCGCATGCGCTCGATTTCACCCCGGATGAAGTCAATGTCCGGCATGTCCCGCTTCTCAAACCTGGAATAAAGTCATGAGAACAAAAACGGAACATAAAATCAAGTTAAACGTTGGGAGAAGCAGCGGAGGCAGAAATGGCCAACAACAACACCGAGAAAGACCCCGAGGACTGGGTTTCCGGGGATGATCCGATGACCGGGGCACAAGCCTCATACCTGAAGACCCTCAGCGAACAGGCCCATAAGCCCGATCCGACGGGGAAGAAACTCACCAAGGCCGAGGCATCCGAGCTGATCGACCGGCTCCGCGAAGAAGCCGGTCTGGAAAAGTAGCCGCATCGTCCACAGACGCTGGGAACAGGTGGACAAGCCGAAGCTCCTCCATTTGCGAATCCCTGCCTTGTGGTAGCCCGCCGGAACGGGAGGCGGGCTATCCGGATTCGTCCCGCGTGGTAGGAGCGATCCGATGCCATTACGGTGACATTGCACTCAATAGCACCAATATTCATTTGGTTGCGGGTTCAAAAGGTTCCTGAAATAAAAAGCCCCTGAAATCTTCACGATTTCAAGGGCTTAAATTTACCTGGTTGCGGGGATAGGATTTGAACCTACGACCTTCAGATTATGAGCCTGACGATCCAGATGGATGCAGCCACTCGCAATGGCTGCAAATCGCCGCGGTCACCAACCGACTCGTTCTTATAGCGTGATCGACTCGTTCTTAAAGTGTCGGCATAGGCTGTTGCGCCACGAGCCGTCCCCAGATGGCGTAGCGCTTGGGCCAGAAACCTTCGCCCTCGTCGTAGAAGCGCTGCGCCTCCCGGTTCACCACAACCCCGAGCGAAACACAGTCGATGCGGGTGCAGATGCCGCCGTCGTAGAGCGGCGCGCGGGCATCGATCGCGACGCAATGAGCCTGCGTCGGGTCGCCGATCGCGTCGGCACCGGCGTCCAGCATGAACTTCAGCAGCACACCCCGACTCCCGAGCTAGAGCCTGTCCTCAATTAGAGGATTCCCAAGCAGATTATCGCATGATTCATAGGCGGTCAGCTGATTCGGAGCTGACCAAATGCGCCGCTACGCCCTTCGGGACGATCAATGGGATAGGATCAAGGATATTTTGCCCGGACGTGAAGGGCATGTAGGGGTCACGGCCAAAGACAATCGGCTGTTTGTAGAAGCGGTGATCTACCGCTATCGAGCCGGGATCCCTTGGCGAGATTTGCCCGAACGCTTCGGCGATCCGATCAAGATACATACGCGTTTTTCGCGCTGGACGAAGAGCGGGGTGTGGAAGAAGCTGTTTAAGATGCTGGCGAGCGATGCCGACAATGAGTACGCGATGATCGACAGCACGATCGTGCGGGCGCATCAGCACAGTGCCGGCGCACAAAAAAAGACGGCGAAAACCAAGCTATCGGGCGCAGCAAAGGCGGGCTGAGCACCAAGATCCATGCGCTTGTCGATGCCCTGGGCAATCCGCTGGACTTCATCCTGACGCCCGGCCAAGCCCATGATCTGGAGGGCGCCGATGCACTGCTGCCCGACATGGCGGCCGACGCCTTATTGGCAGACAAGGCCTTCGACGCCGACGAACGGGTGATTGCCCCGTTGCTGGCACGGGGAAAGTCGGTCGTGATCCCGCCCAGGCGCCACCGGCAGCTCCAGCGCGATTTCGACAAGCACGCCTATAAGGCACGCCATCTCATCGAGAATTTCTTCTGCAAGCTCAAGCAATACCGCGCCATCGCTACCCGCTACGACAAAACCGCCAGAAATTTCCTCGCCGCAATCCACCTCGCGGCGGTTATCATCTGGCTCAATTGAGGACAGGCCTTAATGCCGGGAGGTCGAATCTTCTCAATGAGTTAGGTATTTGCTGGCTGGGGCGGGAGGGTTCGAACCTCCGCATGGTGGAATCAAAATCCACTGCCTTACCACTTGGCGACGCCCCAATGGCCCGGAGGCGGCGGGGCAGTGCCGCGCGGGGTCTCTCAGGCTGCGCCGGTGTATCGTGCAAGGTGGGCGATTTCAAGCGCGCCGGCCCGGCAAGGCCCTTGGCTGTTATGCCCCCTGGGCCAGCCAAGGGGCGGAAAAACCGGCGGATTTGGCATCGGGGATCGGCATCCCGCGCGCTCCCCCGCCATTCCCCGCCGTGGAGGGCTCCCGCCCCTGAAGATCGGCTCGGCCGGGAGCGGGCCCGCCGATCCGGCTGCCATTGTTCGAGGGCCGGAGCAGAAGTCCGGCGGGCCACCCGGCTCCGCCGCCCCGTCGCCGCCCGCGCCCCCATCCGGTCCACGCTCCTGCCGCCTTCCCCGCGCCCGCCGCCCCGCGACCAAGGGCCGGGCGCTTTGTGTCACCCTGGCGGATGATTTCGCCGCCTGACCTCTATATAGCAGGCGCCATCACGGGCTCGCCCGGCCGTGGCCCGGCCGGACCGGACAAGGTCCGGACCCGATCGCCGCCGGGCCGGCGCCGCAACGACGCCGACGCTTCAATGAATTCGAGGAGGACACCCCCATGACCTATCGCGCGCCCATCCAGGACATGCTGCTCGCGCTCAACCATGGCGCCGGCCTGCTGGACGCGGTCAAGGCGGGCCATCTCGGCGATTATGACGCCGAGATGAGCGCGGCGATCATCGAGGAGGCCGGCCGCTTCGCCTCCGATGTGCTGGCGCCGCTCAACAAGGTCGGCGACCAGAACGGCGTCAAGCTCGAGGCCGGCGAGGTCACCACCGCGCCGGGCTGGCCCGACGCCTACAAGCGCTGGACGGAAGGCGGCTGGAACGCGGTCGCCGCCAGCGAGGCATGGGGCGGCCAGGGCCTGCCCACCGCCATCAACGCCGCCTGCACCGAGATCTGGAGCGCCTCGAACATGGCCTTCGGCCTGTGCCCGCTGCTCACCGCCAGCGCCATCGAGGCCCTGGAGGCCCACGGCAGCGAGGCGCTCAAGAAGCTCTATCTGGCAAAGCTCGTCTCCGGCGAATGGCCGGGCACCATGCAACTCACCGAGCCGCACGCCGGCTCCGACGTCGGCGCGCTGCGCAGCCGCGCCGAGCGCGCCGGCGACGGCACCTATCGCCTCTCCGGCACCAAGATCTTCATCACCTATGGCGAGCACGACATGAGCGACAACATCGTTCATTTCGTCCTCGCCCGCCTGCCCGACGCGCCCGCCGGCACCAAGGGCATCTCGCTGTTCCTGGTGCCGAAATTCCTGGTCAACGCCGACGGCTCGCTGGGCGCGCGCAACGACATCCATGCGAGCGGCGTCGAGCACAAGCTCGGCATCCACGCCTCGCCGACCTGCACCATGACCATGGGCGACAAGGGCGGCGCCATCGGCTTCCTGATCGGCGAGGAAAATCGCGGCATGGCCTGCATGTTCACCATGATGAATCAGGCCCGCCTCGGCGTCGGCCTGCAGGGGGTCGGCATCGCCGACCGCGCCTATCAGCAGGCGCTGGCCTATGCGCAGGAGCGGCGCCAGGGCAAGGCGCCGGGCAGCAAGAGCGAGGGCCTCGACCCGATCATCCGCCATCCGGACATCAAGCGCATGCTGATGCAGATGCGCTCGCTGACCGCCGCGGCCCGCACCATCTGCTATTGCACCGCCGTCGCCCTCGACATCTCCCACCGCGCCGAGGACCCATTGGTGCGCGCCACCGCGGCCGCCCGCGCCGCGCTGCTCACCCCGATCGCCAAGGCCTTCTCCACCGACATCGGCAACGAGGTCACCTCGCTCGGCGTCCAGATCCATGGCGGCATGGGCTTCATCGAGGAGACCGGCGCGGCCCAGCACTATCGCGACGCCCGCATCACCGCGATCTACGAGGGCACCAACGGCATCCAATCGATCGATCTCGTCACCCGCAAGCTCGCGGCGCAGGGCGGCGCCGCGGTGTTCGCGCTGATCGAGGAGATGAGCGGGATCGCCGGCGAGGTCGAGCGCTCCAACAATCCCGCCTTCGGCACCACCGCGCCCAGGCTGCGCGAGGCCATCGCGGCGCTGGAGCGCACCAGCCGCTGGCTGCTGGATCGCCTCGCCTCGGCTCCCGCCGAGGCGCTGGCCGGCGCCACGCCCTATCTGCGATTGTTCGGCTCGACGCTCGGCGGCTGCCTGCTCGCGAAGGAGGCGCTGGCCGCCGGCTCGCAAGGGCTCGACGGCCGCTATGCGACGCTGGCGCGGTTCTTCGCCGAGAATGTCACGGTGCAGGCCGGCGCGCTCGCGCGCAGCGTCACCGACGGCGCCGAGGCGGTCAACGGCGCCGACGCCGTGCTGGTGGCGTGAGCAGAACGAGCTGGGCCTCCGCGTCTTCCCTTGCGGAGGCTCTGTAAAGTCGGGATGCCCGCGACCGGTCTTCGCCTTCGGCTTCGACCCGGCACACCGGTCTTCGCCTTCGGCTTCGACCCGGCCCAATGGCCGGGCGCGCCGACGCTTCTTAGCGAAGGCGGGCAAGCGCCGGCATGACGACCGAGTGGGTGGGTGGCGCGCACGGCGCCACTGCACATTCTGCCGTCGTCCGCCGCGAAGGCGGCGGACCCAGTACACCGTGTGGGCGAGGGAGGGCACAACGTCAACCGCCTCGCGCCATTGCACCGACACGGCGTGCTGGGTCGCCCCGACGAGCCGGGCGATGACGAAGGAGAGCGAGGCGCCGTCGCCGGCCGACGAAGCTCAGCCGCATTGCGCTCCCACCCGCATCCCCCTCGTCCCTGCCCTGCAACGATCATCCCTTCGGCGCGGTTTCGCCGCGGCGCCAAATGCTCTAGCCTTGGTGCAACAAAGACGCCTGGCGTAACAAGACGCTGGGCAATGCGCCGGGATGCCGCCGGTGGGGACATGACGAGACAATGACCGAGCATGTGATCGTTTCGGACGAGGAAATGGTCCGCACCATCAGGTTGCGGCGTCCGCAGAAGAAAAATGCCCTGACCCAGGCGATGTATGGCGCCATGAGCCATGCCATCGACACCGCCCAGAACAATCCGGATATCCGCTGCCTGATCATCACCGGCGGATCGGGCGTCTTCACCGCCGGCAACGACGTCCATGATTACGTGGCAGCGACGCCCGACAAGACCGAGCGGCCGAGCAATGCATTAAAGTTCCTGCATTCGCTGGTGCAGAACATCAAGCCGATCATCGCCGCGGTCGACGGCATCGCGGTGGGCATGGGCACGGTGATGCTGCTCCACTGCGACTATGTCCTCGCCAGCACCAGCGCGCGCTTCTCCACCCCGTTCATCAATTTCGCCGTGGTGCCCGAAGGCGCCTCGAGCCTGCTGATGCCGCTCAACATGGGCTATCAGCGGGCCTTCGCCATGCTCGCCATGGGCCGCAGCCTCGACGCCGAAGAGGCCCGCACCGCCGGCTTCGTCAACGAGGTGGTGGCGGCGGGCCACGCCGAGGTCGAGGCCCGCAAGGCGGCGCGCGAGATCTGCGCGCTGTCGCCGGAAGCGGTGGCGATCACCCGCAAGCTGCTGCGCCTGCCGCCCGACGAGATGATGCGGCGCATCGAACTGGAGGGCCACCTGTTCGGCGAGCGGATGCGCTCGCCCGAGGCCATCGCCGCCTTCGACGCCTTTCTCGCCCGCGAAAAACATTGACTTGAGAACCACATTGACCGCCCCTGCCGTCCGGCAGGATAATTCAGCGGCGCGCCGGGCCATCGTCCGATCCGGCATTCCGAACCGGACACGACGGCTGACGGCGGAAGAGCCGAGGGAACACGAACGCTGATGACGACGCTCCTGGTGACCCATTCCGCCTGCCTCGAACATGTCGTGCCGCACGGTCATCCCGAGCGCCCCGACCGCCTGCGCGCCATCGAGCTCGGCCTCGGCGCCGACCGCTTCAAGCCGCTGCGCCGGGTCGAGGCCGCGATCGGCAATCTCGATCACATCGCGCTGTGCCACAGCGAGCATTACGTCAGCGAACTCGAGCTGATGGCGCCGAAGGAAGGCCTCGCCTTCATCGACGGCGACACCTCGATGTCGCCCGGCACCTGGGAGGCGGCGCTGCGCTGCGTCGGCGGCGCCACCATGGCGGTGGACGCGGTGATGAAGGGCGAGGTCGACAACGCCTTCGTCTGCACCCGCCCGCCAGGCCACCATGCCGAGGCCGCCAAGCCCATGGGCTTCTGCTTCTTCGACAACGCGGCGATCGCCGCGCGCTATGCCCAGCGCCAGTACGGCATCTCCCGAGCCGCAATCGTCGATTTCGACGTCCATCACGGCAACGGCAGCCAGGACATCTTCTGGGCGGACGCCTCGGTGATGTATTGTTCCACCCACGAGATGCCGCTGTTTCCCGGCACCGGCGCCGCCTCCGAGCGCGGCGAGCACGACACCATCGTCAACGCGCCGCTGCGGCCGGGCGACGGCGGCAGCCAGTTCCGCGCGGCCTTCACCAACGTCATCCTGCCCCAGCTGCGCAAATTCGCCCCGGAAATGATCGTGATCTCGGCCGGCTTCGACGCCCATTGGCGCGACCCGCTGGCCAATATCCAGCTCCAGGAAAGCGACTACACCTGGGTGACCCAGCAGGTCATGGAACTTGCCGCTTCGTCGGCGGCGGGACGAATTGTATCGGTGCTGGAGGGCGGTTATGATCTCCAGGCCCTGAAGGATTCTGTCGGCGCCCATGTCGCGGCGCTCATGGGCACCTGAGGTCGTTCCGCCTCGGGTGCGCCGCTTCGGGCTTCGCCGTCATCCGTTGACGACACCATACAGACTAGCAGAGCGGCACCGCCGCCCGCCGGGGATCCGCCATGGCCGACAACACCAATGCCGACGTCAAGCGCCTGAGCTTCGAGCGCGCCATCGAGGAACTCGAATCGATCGTCAAGCGCCTCGAAGAGGGCAAGGTGCCGCTGGAGGAATCGGTCGCGATCTATGAGCGCGGCGAGGCCCTCAAGCGGCGCTGCGACGAACTCTTGCGCCAGGCCGAGGCCCGGGTCGACAAGATCACCACCGACGCCTCGGGCCAGGTGACCGGAACCGAGCCGCTCGACGTTCAGTGATGGTCGAGGCCGGGGCGGCGACCGCGCGCGAAGGCGCCGCCGTGCGGCGGCGCCATATCGTCTATGTGCAGGGCTACGATCCGCGCGGCCTCGCGCAGTACTATCGCATGTTCCGCACCGAGCTGCGCAAATACGCCGCGCTGAACGGCGTCGCCGCCAGCGCCGGCCGGCCGGTCGTCGACGACGCCAAGGCGATGGCCTCCTGGACCATCGAGACCGCCGGCGACGGCTGGCAGACCACGACGCGCTACGACTTCCTGCGCTGGGAAGAGCTGATCAAGCGCGACCTCGAACGCCCCATGGCCCGCACCGTCGCGGTCGCCACCACCTGTTTCCTGCGCCTCGTCTTCAACGGCGTCATCGCCCGCTTCGCCCGCGCCCATTGGCGCTTCGCGATCTTTGCCAGCTACCCCTACATCATGCTGACGCTCGAGGCGGCGCTGGCGCTGCTGGCCGGCTGGCTGGGCTTCGCCGGCCTCGCTCATGTCGGCGCGCCGCGGCCGCTCGCCGTTCTCGGCGCCGCCGCGCTGTTCGTGGCGGTGCTCGCCCTCCTGCTCGAGCGCCTCGAGAAGACGACTTACGTCCTCTATCTGATGGCGGACTGGATCTTCACCTTCGAATTCGCCCGTGGCCGGCGGCCCGACTGGGACGCCCGCATCGATCAGTTCGCCCGCGCCATCGTCGACGCGGTGGCGGCAAGCGACGCCGACGAATTCGTCGTCGTCGGCCACAGTTCGGGATCGTTTCTCGGGCTGGAGGTGCTGGCGCGCGCCTTCGAGATCGATCCCGCGCTCGGCCGCCGCGGGCCGCGCCTCGCCTTCCTCACCCTCGGCGGCAACCTGCCGATCGTCGGCTTCCACCGCCAGGCCAAGCCGTTCCGGGCGCGGCTGGCGCGCCTCGCCACCGAGCCGTCGCTGACCTGGATCGACTTCCAGTCGCGCAAGGACGTGATGAACTTCTATCCGTTCGATCCGGTGGCCGGCCACGGCCTTTCGCTCGACGCGCCGCGCTGCAACCCGAAGATCGTCGGCGTGCGCTTTCGCGACGTCATCGCGCCGGAGCACTATGCCGCCTTCCGCCGCGACTTCTTCCGGGTGCACTTCCAGTTCGTCATGGCCAATGAGCGCAAGGCCGCCTACGACTACTTCGACATGATGTGCGGCCCCGGCCCGATCGCCGCCGCCGCCTCCGCGCAGCCGGCGCAGCTGGTGCGGTGGATCTGACGCTCGTATCAGTGTTGCAGCGAGCTCTTCATACGAGCGTCAGATCCAAAACCGCACTAGTGTCCCGTCTCCGAATTACCGCTACGTTTGCCTCGCACTCGCACGGTCATTCGGAGACATAGGGACACGAGCAAAATCAAAGTGCTAGTGTGGCTTATGTCTCGCAATTGCCTACGAGAGGCTTGCCGCGAAGGCGGTAGGCAATTGCGAGACGCCACACTAGAATTATGATCATTGCTAGTGTCCCATTGGTTCTAACGTTCGTATGGGGCAGCGCGGCGCGTCATTTACCGCTGTCGTCCCCCGCTTTAAGCGGGGGATCCAGTATCCCAGAGCATTTTGAGGGAGCGTACCGTCACCACTGTCCGCGCCAACCAACATCCGTCCGGTCGAGCCGGACGATGACGGCGGCGATCGGGTTACGAACGCTTCGTTCGCGAACCGAGGCCCCCGCACCCCATCAGCGACAGACCGGGTTCCCTGCTGTGGTATAGCATCCGCCAGCGGTGATTCCCGGCTGCGGCGGCCTGTCGAAACCCGATCCTGCCGGCCGATGCACGCTGATGGAGATGAAGAGAATGACCGGGGGCGTCAGGGTGGTGGAACGGACATCGGTGCTGGCGGGCGTTGTCGGCACCGCGCTGCTGCTCGCCGGCTGCAACGACAAGAACCAGTATGCGGCGCCGCCGCCCGCCAGGGTGACCGTCGCCTCCCCGACGCAGATGCCGGTCACCCTCTATGCGGAATTCACCGGCAATACCGCGCCGCTCGCCGCGGTCGACCTCGAGGCGCGCGTCCAGGGCTTCCTGACGACGATCGGCTTCCGCGACGGCGAGGCCGTCAAGCAGGACCGCGTCCTGTTCGAGATCGAGAAGGACCAGTACCAGGCCCAGGTCGACCTGCAGCAGGCGCAGGTCGACAGCGCCAGGGCCCAGCAGGCCAACGCCCAGCGCGAATATGAGCGGCAGGCGACGCTCGGCCAGAAGGAAGTGTCGAGCCAGCGTTCGGTGGACGACGCCAGGACCAAGCTCGACATGGCCAATGCGACGCTGGCCGCCGGCGAGGCCAGCCTCAAGCTGGCGCAGACCTCGCTCGGCTACACCACGGTGCGCGCGCCGTTCAACGGCGTCGTGACCCGCCATCTCGCCGAGGTCGGCTCGCTCGTCGGCCAGTCCGGCGCGACCAAGCTCGCCACCATCCTCCAGGTCGATCCGATCTACGTCTATTTCACCATGTCCGAGCAGCAGCAGATCGACATGCGCGACGCCCTGGCAAAGCAAGGCAGGACGCTGAAGGACCTGCGCGAGAAGCGCGAGGACCAGGCGGTCGAGGTCGCGCTCGCGGCCGACGCGGCGTTTCAATACAAGGGCAGGATCGACTACATCGCCCCGCAGCTCGACGCCGGCACCGGCACGCTGCAACTGCGCGGCATCTTCGACAACAAGGACGTCGCGCTGGTGCCGGGCCTGTTCGTGCGGGTGCGCGTGCCCATCGGCAAGATCGACAAGGCCCTGCTCGTCAACGACACCGCGGTGATGTCCAACCAGACCGGCAGCTACGTCATGGTGGTCGGCAAGGACAACGTGGTGGCGCAGAAACCGGTGACGACCGGCCCGGTCGAAGGTCAGCTGCGCGTCATCACCGGCGGGCTCGACGCCGGCGACAAGGTGGTGATCGGCTCGGTCCAGCGCGCCGTCGCCGGCAACACCGTCGATCCGGTGGCGGGCGCCATGGCCGCGGCCCGCGACGGGGCGAAGCCCGCCCCCGCGGCGCTGATCCCGGGCGCGACGTCCAGGCCGACCAACCCTTAAGTTCACCGGCGCACGAGGCGGCTCATCATGTTCTCGCGGTTCTTCATCGAACGGCCGGTGCTGTCCAACACCCTGGCGTTTCTCATCGTGCTGGTGGGCGCGCTGGCGATGACCAGCCTGCCGGTGTCGCAGTATCCCAACGTGGTGCCGCCGACCGTGTCGGTGACCGCGACCTATCCCGGCGCCAGCGCCCGCACCGTGATGGACACCATCGCCCTGCCCGTCGAGCAGCAGGTCAACGGCGTCGACCACATGATCTACATGCAGTCGACCAGCGCCAGCGACGGCAGCTACAGCCTCGTCGTCAGCTTCGACATCGGCACCGATCCGGACATGGCCCAGGTGCTGGTGCAGAACCGCGTCTCGCTGGCGACCGCCCAGCTGCCGACGGCGGTCGCGGCGCAGGGCCTCACTGTCCAGAAGAAGTCGACCTCGATCCTCAAGTTCATCAATCTCCAGGCATCGGACGGCCGCTACGACAACCTGTTCCTCGCCAACTACGCCAAGATCTATCTCGAGAACGAGCTGGCGCGCGTGCCCGGCGTCGGCAGCGTCACCGTGCTCGGAGCCGGCTCCTACGCCATGCGGATCTGGCTCGACCCGGACCGGCTGCAGAGCTATGGCCTGACCCCGAGCGACGTCACCACGGCGATCCAGCAGCAGAACAACGAGGTGACCGCCGGCCTCGTCGGCGCACCGCCGACCCCGGCCATGGTCAACTTCCAGTACGTCCTCAACGTCACCGGGCGGTTCAGCGACACCACCGACTTCGAGAACATCGTCGTCAAGGCGGCGAGCGCCGGCGGCGGCCGCATCGTCCGCATCCGCGACCTCGGCCGGGTCGAGCTCGGCGCGGCGTCCTACGGCCAGACCGCGACGCTGGACGGCAAGCCGTCGGCCGCGATCGCGATCTCCCAGCTCACCGGCGCCAACGCCCTGACCGTGGCCGAAGGCGTCGACGCCAAGATGGCGGAGCTGGCAAGGGCCTTCCCGGCCGGCCTCGGCTACAAGGTGTCGTTCGACAGCACCAAATTCGTCACCGCCTCGATCCGCGAGGTCTACGAGACGCTGATCATCGCCGCGGCGCTGGTGCTGATCGTGATCCTGCTCTTCCTGCAGGACTGGCGGGCGATGCTGGTGCCGGCGACCACGGTGCCGGTGACCATCATCGGCGCGTTCGCCGTCATGGCGCTGCTCGGCTTCACCGTCAACACCACGAGCCTGTTCGCCCTGGTGCTCGCCATCGGCATCGTCGTCGACGACGCCATCGTCATCGTCGAGGGCGTGTCCCGTCACCTCGACGCCGGGATGTCGAGCCGCGAGGCCGCGGTCAAGGCGATGTCCGAACTGTTCGGTCCCGTCATCGGCATCACCCTCGTCCTGATGGCGGTGTTCCTCCCCGCGGCCACCCTCGCCGGCCTGACCGGCAAGATGTACCAGCAGTTCGCCCTCGTCATCGCCGCCACCGCGGTGATCTCGGCGGTCAATGCGGTGACGCTGAAGCCCACCCAGTGCGCGCTGTGGCTGAAGAAGACGGTGCCGCCGGGCGAGCGCAACATCGTCTATCGCGCCTTCAACGCCGGCTACGGCCGCACCGAGGCGCTCTATACGGCGCTGATCGGCCGGCTCGTCGCCTTCAGTCTGCCGGTCGCGGTGGCCGGGCTCGGCCTGATCGGCCTCGCCTTCTACAGCCTGTCGACCGTGCCGACGGGATTTCTGCCCGACGAGGACCAGGGCTATTTCATCGTCAGCCTCAACCTGCCCGATGCCGCCTCGGCGCAGCGCAGCGAGACCGCGGTGGCGGCGGCGGTCAAGCTGGTGCAGGCGATCGACGGCGTCGACAACGTCATCGGCGTCTCGGGCATCTCGCCGCTCGACAACAACGCAACGCTCTACAATGCCGGCATGCTCTACGTCGTGCTCAAGGACTGGGACGCGCGCCGGGGCGCCGAGCTGAGCATCGCCGGCATCACCGCCAAGGCGCGCAAGGCGCTGGCGGGCATGGAGACCGCCGTCGCCCAGATCATGCTGCCGCCGCCGATCCAGGGCGTGGGCAACAGCAGCGGTTTTACGATGATGCTGGAGGGAAAGGACGGCAGCACCGACTTCGTCGCGCTGCAGAATGCCGCGGACCAGCTGGCGGCGAACGCCTCGACCCAGTCGGGGCTCGGCCATGTCGCCTCTGGCTTCAAGGGGAATGTGAAGCAGCTGCGGCTGGTGGTCGACCGGGTCAAGGCGGAAACCCTCGGCCTCACGGTCGGCCAGGTGTTCGCGGCGCTCGAGAGCTATGTCGGCTCGAGCTACGTCAACCAGTTCAACAAATACAACAACGTCTTCAAGGTCTATGTCCAGGCCGACGCCGCCTTCCGCCTCAAGCCCGACGACATCCTCAAGCTCAAGGTCAAGGGCGCCGGCGGCGCCATGGTGCCGCTCGGCACGGTCGCCTCGATCAGGGACGAGGTCGGCCCGCCGCTGATCACGCTCTACAATCTCTATCCCGCGGCAACCATCACCGGCAGCGCCGGGGCGGGCTTCAGCTCCGGCGAAGCCATGACGCTGATGAACGAGGTCGCGGCCCAATCGCTGCCGTCCGGCATGGGCACGGCCTGGACCGGCATGTCCTATCAGGAGCAGGTGGTCGGCAACCAGATCTACCGCGTCTTCGCCATCGCGCTGCTGCTCGTCTATTTCGTCCTCGCCGGGCAGTACGAGAGCTGGCTGCAGCCGCTGGCGGTGATCCTCGCCGTGCCGCTGACGCTGCTCGGCACGGTCGCGGCCCTCCAGGCGAGCGGCCTGCCGAACAACCTCTATACCCAGATCGGTATCGTGCTGCTGATCGCGCTCGCGGCCAAGAACGCCATCCTGGTGGTGGAGTATGCACGCGAGAAGCGCGCCGAAGGCATGGAGATCGCAGCGGCGGCAATCGAGGCGGCGCGCCTGCGCTTCCGGCCCATCCTGATGACCTCGTTCGCGTTCATCTTCGGCATGCTGCCGCTCGTCTTCGCCACCGGCGCCGGTGCCGGCGCCCGGGTGTCGATCGGCGTCGCGGTGGTCAGCGGCATGCTCGCCTCCACCTTCCTCGCCGTGCTGTTCGTACCGCCGTTTTTCGTCGTCCTGGAACGGCTCGGCGCGCACCTCGCGGCCAGGAAGGCGGAGAAGGCCGTCAGCGCGAGCTGATCGCGCCGCCCGCCGGGACCCTGATCCCGCCACGAATTGAACCCTTTGCTTACCAAACCGACAAATGGAACCGAGCCCGGAGGGAACCCGGCGCGCTCCTTCCCCTTGTGAATGCATTGGCTTGCTTGCCGCTTTGGTGTAAGTCTCTGCACCATCTTGCCATTTTGTGCATTGCGCGGTTCGGCGACGCTCGGGGAACGGCTCGCGCGCAGAGACCATGAGATGGCGTCACGTCCGGCGGCCGACGGCCGCATCCACGGGCAACGCTCCGCTCTTGTTCCGGGGCTGCCAACGACCCGAAGGAAGACCATTTTGTCGGCATCCAGCTCCACGCCCCTCCTCGACACCTGCCCCACCCCGCACGAATTGCGCATGCTCAAGCCCGAGCAGCTCCGCCAGCTCGCCGACGAGCTGCGCCAAGAGACCATCAGCGCGGTTTCGGTGACAGGCGGCCATCTCGGCGCCGGCCTCGGCGTCGTCGAGCTCACGGTGGCGCTGCATTACGTCTTCAACACGCCGGCCGACCGGCTGATCTGGGACGTCGGCCACCAGGCCTATCCGCACAAGATCCTCACCGGCCGGCGCAGCCGCATCCGCACTCTGCGCCAGGGCGGCGGCCTGTCCGGCTTCACCAAGCGCTCGGAGAGCGAATACGACCCGTTCGGCGCGGCGCACTCCTCGACGTCGATCTCCGCCGGCCTCGGCATGGCAGTGGCGCGCGACCTCGCGCAGAAGAAGAACAACGTGGTCGCGGTGATCGGCGACGGCTCGATGTCGGCGGGCATGGCCTACGAGGCCATGAACAATGCCGGCGCCATGGACTCGCGCCTCATCGTCATCCTCAACGACAACGACATGTCGATCGCGCCACCGGTCGGCGCCATGTCGGCCTATCTCGCGCGACTGATGTCAGGACACACCTACCAGTCGATCCGAGAGGTCGCCAAGAACATCGCCCACAAGCTGCCGAAATTCTTCGAGGAGCGTGCCATGCGCGCCGAGGAATACGCCCGCGGCATGGTCACCGGCGGAACGCTGTTCGAGGAACTCGGCTTCTTCTACGTCGGGCCGATCGACGGCCACAATCTCGACCACCTGCTACCGGTCCTCGCCAATGTGCGCGACGCCAAGAACGGGCCCATCCTCGTCCATGTCGTCACCCAGAAGGGCAAGGGCTATGCGCCCGCCGAGGCTTCCGCCGACAAGTATCACGGCGTCGTCAAGTTCGATGTCGCCACCGGCACCCAGGCCAAGGCCAAGTCGAACGCGCCGTCCTACACCCGCGTGTTCGGCCAGAGCCTGATCAAGGAGGCGCACAAGGACGACAAGATCGTCGCCATCACGGCGGCGATGCCCGGCGGCACCGGCGTCGACATGTTCGGCAAGGTGTTCCCGACACGCACCTTCGACGTCGGCATCGCCGAGCAGCACGCGGTGACCTTCGCCGCCGGCCTCGCCACCGAGGGCTTCAAGCCGTTCTGCGCGATCTATTCCACCTTCCTGCAGCGCGGCTACGACCAGGTGGTGCACGACGTCGCCATCCAGCACCTTCCGGTGCGCTTCGCCATCGATCGCGCCGGCCTCGTCGGCGCCGACGGCGCGACCCATGCCGGCGCCTTCGACAACGCCTATCTCGGCTGCCTGCCCGGCTTCGTCATCATGGCGGCTGCCGACGAGGCCGAACTGGTCCACATGGTGGCGACCCAGGTCGCGATCAACGACGCGCCAAGCGCGCTGCGCTATCCGCGCGGCGAAGGCCGCGGCGTCGAAATGCCGGAATTCGGCGTGCCGCTCGAGATCGGCAAGGGCCGCGTGCTGCGTCAGGGCTCCAAGGTGGCGCTGCTGTCCTTCGGCACCCGACTCGGCGAATGCCTCAAGGCCGCCGACGAGCTCGATGCCCACGGCCTGTCCGCCACGGTCGCCGATGCGCGCTTCATGAAGCCGCTCGACATCGATCTCGTGACGCGGCTCGCGCGCGAGCACCAGATCCTGATCACCATCGAGGAAGGCTCGATCGGCGGCTTCGGCTCCCATGTGCTGCAGACGCTGGCCGATCACGGCATGCTCGACAACGGCCTGCGGGTACGCGCCATGGTGCTACCCGACGCGTTCCTCGACCATGACACGCCGGCGGCGATGTATGCCAAGGCCGGCCTCGATGCCAAGGCGATCGTCGTCAAGGCCTTCGAGGCGCTGGGCCGCGAGATGAAGGCCGAAACCGGCCGCCTCGCCTGACCGCAGCGATGACCGAGCGCCAGCGCGCCGATCTGCTCCTGGTCGCGCGCGGCCTGTTCGACAGCCGGGCCCAGGCCCGCGCCGCGATCGAGGCAGGGATGGTCAGCGCCAACGGCCGCAAGATCGGAAAACCCTCCGAACTCCTGGCGCCCGACGCGGCCGTCATCGCGGCGGCGGCTCATCCCTGGGCGTCGCGCGGCGGCGTCAAGCTCGACGGCGCGCTGGCACGCTACCCCCTGCCGGTCGCCGGCCACGCCTGCCTCGATGTCGGCGCCTCCACCGGCGGCTTCACCGACGTCCTGCTGGCGCACGGCGCCCGGCATGTTGATGCGGTGGATGTCGGCCACAGCCAGATGCACGAGCGGCTGCGGTCCGATCCGCGCGTCCGCGTGCTGGAGCACACGGACATCCGCAAGCTCGCGCCAGACAACCTGTCCGAACGGCCCGATATCGTCGTGATCGACGTCAGCTTCATCTCGCTCAAGCACGTACTGCCGGCGGCGCTCGGCTGCGCCGCGCGACCGACTTTCCTTTTGGCGCTGATCAAGCCGCAATTCGAGGCCGAGCGCCGGCATCTGAAGAAGGGTATCGTCCGCGACGCCGCAGTGCACGACCAGGTGTGCCGGGACATCGTGGCGCTGGCGCAGGCGCTCGGCTGCGGCGAGATCGAGGTATTTTCCTCCTCGATCACCGGTGGCGACGGCAACCGCGAGTTTTTTCTGGGAGCGCGCCGTGACTGAACGCCTCGTCATCGACCATGTCGGTCACCGCGGCGACGGTGTCGCAATGATCGAGGAGCGCACCGTCTATGTGCCGGGCGCGCTCGCTGGCGAAGAGGTGGTGGTCGAAGCCATCCCCGGCCATCCCGAGCGGCTGCGCCTCGTCGTCGTGGAACGCGCCAGCACCGAGCGCATCGCCCCGTTCTGTCCCCATTTCGGCGCCTGCGGCGGCTGCGCCATCCAGCACTGGCAGATGGGGGCCTATCGCGCCTGGAAGCGCGACATCGTCGTCACCGCGCTGCGCCAGGCCAGCATCGACTGCGCGGTCAACGAGCTGATCGACGCTCACGGCAGTGGCCGGCGCCGCATCACTGCCCATGCCCGTCGCGGCCGCGACGGCGTCTGGCGCTCCGGTTTTGCCGCCGCCGCGAGCCACGACATCGTCGCCATCGATCATTGCCCGGTGCTCGAGGGTGCGCTCAACGACGCCTTCGCCGCCGCCAACGCCATTGCGCAGGCGCTCGCCGCGGGCGGCAAGCCGCTCGACATCCAGGTCACCGCCACGCTCAACGGTCTCGACATCGACATCCGCGGCTCCGGACCGCTGCCGCCCAATACGGCGCTGGCCCTGACGCGCCTCGCCACGACGCACCGCATCGCGCGGCTGACGCGCCACGGCGAACTCGTGGTGCAGCATGCCCCGCCACAGATCCGCATGGGCAAGGCCGTCGTGACGCTGCCGCCGGGCTCGTTCCTGCAGGCGACGGACGCCGGCGAGGAGACGTTGGCGCGCCTCGTCGGCGAGGCGATCGGCAAGGCCCGGCACGTCATGGATCTGTTCTGCGGCGTCGGCCCCTTCGCGCTGCGCCTTGCCGAACGCGCCCGCGTCACCGCCTTCGACAGCGATGCCGGCGCGATCGCAGCGCTCGCAAAGGCGGCGGCGACCGTTCGCGGGCTCAAACCGATCACGGCAACCGCGCGCGACCTGTTCCGGCGCCCGCTGGTCGCGGCCGAACTACGCGAGGTCGACGCGGTGGTGTTTGATCCGCCGCGCCAGGGGGCGCAGACCCAGGCGAGCCAACTCGCGGCGAGCAAGGTGCCGCTTGTTATCGCGGTGTCATGCAATCCGGCGAGCTTCGCCCGCGATGCGCGCTTGCTGCTCGACGGCGGCTATCGCTGCAACGGTGTCACCCCGGTCGACCAGTTCCGCCACAGTCCCCATGTCGAACTGGTCGCGCAGTTCGTGCGGTGACGCGCTGCCGACGTTGCTGGCGGAGAGGGGGAAGGCGCCAACACAGCGAGCTGTCGTGCTCCAGGTTGCGCTGCCATGTGCCGGGTATCCCCTCTTTGTTGTAGTTCAGGATGGAAGGCGGGGTGGCCGGGACAAGGCGGCCATTGACCGCAGAGTATCGGGGCGCCTTTGTAGAACCGAAACGCCCGCTCACCTCCCCCAGCGGTCCTGCCATATCCTCTCGCCGATCGAGCACAGCACTCGCGGCTCGCCGGCAGCCGCGGCCGGGACGACGCGCGGCGGCTCCGGCCTGAGCCCGGCGACCTCCTGCACCAGCTTGGTGCGGATCGCCTCCTTGAAGGTCTCGCGGGTCTGGATTGGCACGACGAAGGAGCCGATGCCACCAGTCACGCAATCCTCGTAGTAGTAGTCGAGGTGATCGATATCCATGGTCGAATAGGTCGGCGCCTTGAGCATAATCGGCAGGCCGTTGATGGTGATGCCGCGAGCCAAAGCCGCGTCGCGTGCCTCCGTCACCGGCGGCCCCGAGTTGTTCGGCCCGTCGCCCGAGATGTCGATGACCCGGCGCAAGCCGCGATGACCGCTGTCATCGAACAGCGGCACGGCGAAGTTGATCGCCCCCGAGATCGAGGTGCGCGAGGCGCGGCGCAGCGGCGCGTTGTGGATCTCGGCAGAGAGCGCGTCCGCCGCTTCCGGACCGTCGACGACGCGCCAGGGCACGATAATCTTCTGATCGCCCGCGGCCGCCCATTCGAAATAGGTGACGACGATACGGCCGTTCGGCCCCTGCTTGAGGGCCTGGAGAAACTCCCTGGACGTGATCGCTTCCGCATAGCCCTCGCGCTGCAACGCGAGTTCGTCGATATCCATGGAGTAGGAGACGTCGACCGCGAGCACCAATTCGACGTCGACCGCAGGCTGCGCCGTCTCCCCGGCGGCAAGCTTGCTCGTTGGTGCGGCGACGCTCGAGACGTCGGCGCTGGTCATCATGCCGATGGCGACAGCCGCGGCAATTGCGAGCCATTGGCGCATGCGGCCCTCCGCTTCGACTACCCGGAGCGATGCTGGCACGAGCCCGCTCGATGCGCAAAGCAACAATATTGCGAACCGTCGGGACGCCGCCTGCCATCGCAGACAGCAGAATCTGCTTACTAAATTACCATTATACCAGTTTTTCCCGCTGATTTACTATGCATTTATAGAAAACGGTCATGATTGCACGGCGAATGCTGGTGCGAACGTGCCTGGCCCCGAGTCGCCGATCCGGACCATCTGTCGGGGCGGCCCCGCCCGGTCGGCGTGCGGCCATTCGACTGGAACTTACTCTCGTGCAGCGCCGGTTGCGCTTCAGCTACCGACCTTCGAGCGTCGAAGAAGGCGCAAGCCAAGGAAGCATTTTCATGTTTGCCAATATGTCGATCCGCACCAAGATCATTGCCGCCCTCTCCTTGCTGTTCGTGGCGATGACCTTCATGGGCGTCTTCGCCTTCGTGCAGATGCGCGCCATCAATGCCTCCGCGCAGGAAATCCAGACCAACTGGATGCCGAGCGTGCGTTGGCTGAGCGAATTGCGGATCCAGTCGGCCCGCTACCGCGCCATTCTGCGCGACCACATGCTCATCACCGAGCCCAAGGCCAAAGCCTCGATCGACAAGAATCTCGAAGTCCGCGTTCGCGAGTTCGACAAGGCGGTGACCATGTATCTGCCGCTGATCAGTTCGCCGGAGGAACGCGCGCAGTTCGACGAACTGCGCAAGCTGTGGGCGCAGTACCGCCAGGCGGCCGACGAAGTCATCGCGCTGTCCACCAAGGGCGACTTCGCCCAGGCGGTGATCGTGAACACCGACAAGGCGACGCCGCCCGGCCGCGCCATGGACGACGTGCTGTCCAAGCTGGTAGCGCTGAATGACAAGGGCGCGGAAGTCGCCGGCGCCAAGGCCAATTCCGACTACGCCTTGGCCATCGCCGTACTGCTCGGCACGCTCGCCGCCGCCATTGCGCTCAGCCTCGGCGCGGCCATCTATCTGGTGAGCGATATCGGCCGCGGCATCGATTCCGTGATCAAGCCGATGCGCGCGCTGGCCGGCGGCGATCTCACCGCCGAGGTGCCGCAGCAGGGCGGACACACCGAGATCGGCCAGATCGCCGGAAATCTGCAGGTCTTCAAGGAAGCGCTCATCGCCAAGCAGGCAGCGGATACCGCCGCAGCCGCGGACGCGGCGCACAAGGTCGCCCGCGCCCAGAAGGTCGACCAGCTCACCCGCAACTTCGAGTCCATGATCGGCGAGATGGTCCAGTCGCTGTCATCGTCGTCGACCGAGTTGGAAGCCTCCGCCGCGACCCTGACGCAGACCTCGGAAGTCACCCAACGACTTTCCGGCTCGGCCGCCTCCGCCTCGCAGGAAGTGTCGGAGAACGTCCAGTCGGTGGCCGGCGCCACCGAAGAGATCACCTCTTCGGTGCGAGAGATCAGCCGGCAGGTGCAGGAGGCAAGCCGCGTCGCCGGCGAGGCCGTGCGCCAGGCCGAGCAGACCGACGGCAGCATCGCCGCGCTATCCCAGGCGGCGTCGCGGATCGGTGACGTGATTCGGCTAATCACCGCCGTGGCCGAACAGACCAACTTGCTGGCGCTGAACGCCACCATCGAGGCGGCCCGGGCGGGCGAGGCCGGTCGCGGCTTCGCGGTGGTCGCAAGCGAGGTCAAGGCGCTGGCGACGCAGACCGCCAAGGCCACCGACGAGATTACCGCGCAGATCGCCGGGATGCAGTCGGCCACTGAACAGTCGGTGAGCAACATCAAGGAGATCGGTCACACCATCTCGCTGATCTCGGAAATCTCCTCGGCGATCGCCGCCGCGGTCGAAGAGCAGGGCGCAGCCACCCAGGAAATCGCGCGCAATGTGCAGAATTCGGCTCATCTGAGCATGCGCGTCGCCAATGACGTCACCGAAGTCAGCCGCGGCACCGGCGAGACCGGCGCCGCCTCCGGCGAAGTGCTCACGGCAGCGAAATCGCTATCGGTGGAAAGCACGCGGCTCAAAACCGAAGTGCAGAAATTCCTTGACGCGGTCCGGGCCGCGTAAGCCCGTCTTCTCCCCCAGGAATCCAAAAGGGCGCCGCGAGGCGCCCTTTGTTTTTTGTCGAGATTAGTGGCCCGTCAGATACCCGCGCCTGCAGACAGATCAGCCCACCTGGCCGCGATGGCGCAGGAAATGGTCGGCGATCACGCAGGCGACCATGGCCTCACCGACCGGCACCGCACGAATGCCGACGCAAGGATCGTGACGGCCCTTGGTGAGGATGTCGGTGTCGTGGCCCTTGCGGTCGACGGTGCGGCGCGGCGTCAGGATTGACGAGGTCGGCTTGACCGCGAAGCGCGCGACGACCGCCTGGCCGGTGGAAATGCCACCAAGGATGCCGCCGGCGCGGTTGGAGGTGAAGACCGGGCCGTGATTGCCCATCCTCATCTCATCGGCATTCTCCTCGCCGGTGAGTTCGGCGGCACCGAAGCCGGCGCCGATCTCGACGCCCTTAACCGCATTGATGCTCATCAGCGCGGCGGCAAGATCGCTGTCGAGCTTGCCATAGATCGGCGCGCCGAGCCCCGCCGGCACGCCATCGGCGACCACTTCCAGCACCGCGCCAATGGAGGAGCCATTCTTGCGGATGCCGTCGAGGTAATCGGCGAAGCGCGCCGCCGCCTCCTGGTCAGGACAGAAGAATGGGTTGCGGTCGACCTCGTCCCAATCCCATTTGGCGCGGTCGATCTTGTGCGGTCCGATCTGAACCAGCGCGCCGCGCACCTTCAGACCCGGCACGACCTTGCGGGCCACGGCACCGGCGGCGACCCGCGTCGCGGTCTCGCGCGCCGAGGAACGGCCGCCGCCGCGATAATCGCGGATGCCGTACTTCGCCTCGTAGGTGAAGTCGGCGTGGCCAGGGCGGAATTTGTCCTTGATGTCGGAATAGTCCTTGGAGCGCTGGTCGGTATTCTCGATCAGCAGCGCGATCGGCGTGCCGGTGGTGACCTGAAGGCCGTTCGCTTCGTCGACCATCACCCCGGACAGGATCTTGACCACGTCCGCTTCCTGGCGCTGGGTGGTAAAGCGCGACTGGCCGGGCCGGCGGCGGTCGAGATCGCGCTGGATCTCCTCGACGGTGAGCGGCAGCCGCGGCGGGCAACCGTCGACGACGCAGCCGATCGCCGGCCCGTGGCTCTCGCCGAAGGTCGTCACTCTGAAGAGATGGCCGAAGGTGTTGAACGACATCGCAAACCGCCAGAACCTGAGAGGTGTGTCGTAACGCGCAAGGCCCTGACGGGTCAATTCGCATCATCGAGAGCCAACGCCCGCCCAAGGCACCGACACTGGCACCCCGTTTCCGAAGTTCGTGAGCCAGTTGCGGCACCTTCCGGACACGAACTTCGGAAAGCGGGCACTAGCCGTGCCTGCTCCAGGTGCCGCCGGCAAAGAGATAGACAACGCCCTGCTCGATGAAGAGGTCGACCGCGGCGCGAGGCTCGATCAGCCCGAGCTCGACCATCACCGCCCGCATGGTACCACCATGGGCGACCACCACGGTGTCGCCGGTCAGCGTTGCCAGCCAGCCGCGAACCCGTTTGGTGAGATCGGCGTAGCTTTCGCCGCCAGGGGGCGCCACGCTCCACTTGTCACGTTCGCGCGCTGCGAAGATCTCGGGTGAGATCGCCCGCGCCTCGGTCAGCGTCGAACCCTCCCAGTCGCCATAGGCGACCTCGCGCAAGCGATCATCGAGGCCGTAATCGCCGGGGGCGAGGTCAAGGCCGCCGCGCAGAAGTTCCATGGTCTGGCGCGCCCGGCCGAGCGGGCTGGCGACGAAAGGCAGGCGCTGCGCCTGGAGCTGCCGCTTGGTCAGCAGGTCGCGCAGAACGAGCGCCGCCGCCAGCGCCTGCTGCCGGCCGCGCTCGTTGAGCGGAATGTCGCGGTGCCCCTGCAGGCGGCCGGCCGCGTTCCATTCGGTCTGGCCGTGACGGACGTAATAGATCACCGGCACCGCCATGGCACGCCTCAGTCGCCGCCGAGGGCGATGTCCGGCGCGTCGGGATGCTTCATGCCGACCACGTGATAGCCGCTGTCGACATGATGGACCTCGCCGGTGACGCCGCGCGAAAGGTCGGAGAGCAGGTAGAGTGCGCTATCGCCGACCTCGTCGATGGTCACGTTTCGACGCAGCGGCGCATTGGCCTCTGTCCATTTCAGCATCTGGCGCAGATCGCTGATGCCCGAGGCGGCCAGCGTCTTGATGACGCCGGCGGAAATCGCATTGACGCGAATGCTCTTGCCGCCGAGATCGGCGGCTAGATAGCGCACCGAGGCTTCGAGCGCGGCCTTGGCGACACCCATGACATTGTAGCGCGGCATCCACTTCTCGGCACCGTAGTAGGTCAGCGTCACGATCGAGCCGCCATCGGTCATCAAGTGCTCGGCACGCTGGGCGATGGCGGTCAGCGAAAAGCAGCTGATCATCATGGTCTTGCTGAAATTGTCCGCCGTGGTGTCGACGTAACGGCCGTCGAGCTGGTCCTTGTCCGAGAAGGCGATGGCATGGACGATGAAATCGAGCCTGCCCCACGCCTCCTTGACCGCGGCGAACACAGCATCGATCGAGGCCTCGTCGGTAACATCGCAATGGCCAAACAGCGTGGCGCCGAGTTCGGTCGCGAGCGGCTCGACGCGTTTCTTCAGCGCCTCGCCCTGCCAGGTCAGGCCCACTTCGGCTCCGGCGTTGCGGCAGGCCCGCGCGATCCCGTAGGCGATCGAGCGGTTGTTCGCCACCCCGAGGACGATACCCCGCTTTCCCTTCATCAGCCCGGCATAGTCAGCCATTGCACTCGAACTCCCGACCGGTTTGCAAAATGGGCCCCTCCATGGCACAGCCGCCCCCCTGCTTCAAGCGCGACAGGCTGCGGAATAGACAGGGATTTCCGGTGTTTTCACACTGGAGCCCTCTCCGCTCCGATGGCATCGGAGCGGAGGCTCTAGTGTGGCGTCTCGCAATTGCCTACCGCCTTTGCGGCAAGCCTCTCGTAGGCAATTGCGAGACATAAGCCACACTAGCTTTTTGATTTTGCTAGTGTCCTGATGTCTCCGAATTACCGTGCGAGGGTGAGGCAAACGAAGCGGTAATTCGGAGACAGGACACTAGTGTGGCGTCTCGCAATTGCCTACCGCCTTCGCGGCAACCCTCTCGTAGGCAATTGCGAGACATAAGCCACACTAGCTGATCTTCCCCCGAAAAAATGGACAGGGTTAAGCAGCTTTTAGTTCCATCGCGATCGGGCTGATGTAGCCGATGGCCGAATGGCGACGGATACGATTATAGAAGCCCTCGATATAGGCAAAGATATCCCGTCTGGCTTCCTCGCGTGTCGCATAGTGGCGGTGATGGACGAGCTCGGTTTTGAGCGTGTGGAAGAAGCTCTCCATCGGAGCGTTGTCGTAGCAGTTGCCCTTGCGGCTCATCGAGGCTCTGAGTCCGGCGGACTGGATCATCTTTCGGTAATCGGCCGAGGCATATTGAACGCCGCGATCGGAATGGTGGATCAGGCCTGGACCAGGCCGCTGCACCGCGATGGCCATCTTCAATGCGGCCAACGGCAGGTCGGTGCGTAGATGATCCTCCATCGCCCAGCCGACGATTTTGCGGCTGTAGAGATCCATAACGGTGGCCAGATAGAGCCAGCCCTGATCGGTCTCTACATAGGTGATGTCGGCCAGCCAAATCCGGTTCGGCGCGGCGGCGATGAAGTTGCGGTCGAGCAGATTTGGAGCGATCGGGAGATCGTGCCGGCTGTCGGTGGTCCGCACCCGGCGCGGCCGCGCCATAATGGCCCTGATCCCGTGATGGCGCATCAATCGCTCGATACGGCCACGGCTCGCCCCATGGCCCTGAGCCTTCAGTTCTTCATGGATGCGCGGGCTGCCGTAGCGTCCGTGGTTGTCGCGATGGACCTGTTGGATGTCGTCCAGGAGCTCACGATTGGCAGCGGTCCGCCGGCTCGGCGGGCGCGAGCGCCAAGCATAATAGCCGGCCGGCGATACCTCGAGCACGTCGCACATGAGTCTTACCGGATAGTCGGCGCGGCGATCTTCGATGAAGCGAAATCTCATTTCGGAACTCCAGCAAAGATCGCGATCGACTTTTTTAAAATGTCACGCTCCATGCGCAGCCGCTCGTTCTCTCGCTGCAAACGGGCGATCTCTGCCGCGTGATCCGCCGACGGCAGCGTCGCCTGCGTTGTGGGGCGCCGCGCCGCCGCCGTCGGTTCTCGCCCAGCCCCACGAAGTTCAACCCAGCGCCGCAACACGGAATCGCGCAGGCCAAGTTCCTTGGCCACCGACCCGATCGAGCGGCCGCTCGAAGCAACCAGATCGACCGCTTGCCGCTTGTAGTCGTCCGTAAACGACCGACGTTGACGTGTTTCCATCCGACACCTCCTGGCTCTCTGAGCCTACTACAGGTGTCCATCAATTCGGAGGAGGTTCAAGCACTTTGATTTTGCTAGTGTCCCTATGTCTCCGAATGACCGTGCGAGCGTGAGGCAAACGAAGCGGTAATTCGGAGACGGGACACTAGGTTTTTGTTTTGACGCGTTTTCCTCGCGCGAACCGGTATCCACTTCGCGGGAAACGCTCTAGTGCCCTTTGCTTTCCGAAGTTCGTGTCCGGAAGATGCCGCAACTGACTCACGAACTTCGGAAACAGGGTACCAGGTTGGTGAGCGAGTATCCGCAGGACCGCCATGAACGCGTTTCGACAGAGCATCGAAAGCCTGATCCCCTCGCTGCGGCGCTATGCGCGGGCGCTCGCCCGCGACCGCGATCTCGCCGACGACCTGGTCCAGGACACACTGGTGCGCGCACTGCGCTCCGAGCGCCTGTTCATCGGCGGCGACCTGCGGAGCTGGCTCTATACCATCCTGACCAATCTCAATCGCAACCGGCGCCGCTCGCTGGCCCGTCGCCCGGTCTTCACCGTGCTCGGCGACGGCCCCGCGGAGGCCAGCGGCACCGAGGCCGAGAGCCGCGACATCGCTGCCGCGCTGGCGTCGCTCGCCGAAGACCAGCGCGCGGTGTTGCTGCTGGTGGTGCTGGAAGGGCTGAGCTACCGCGAGGTCGCCGACATCCAGGGCGTGCCCATCGGCACGGTGATGTCGCGCCTCGCCCGCGCCCGCGCCCATGTCAGATCCTGCCTCGACGGCGAGCGTCCGGCATTGCGGCGGGTGAAATGACACGAAGATGGATACGAGCATGAGACAGCAAGGAGACCGGCGATGAGCGAACGCGACATCCCCGTCACCGAGGACGAATTGCACGCCTTCGTCGACGGCGAATTGCCCGCAGAGCGCAGAACCGCCGTCGAGGCCTGGCTTTCGAACCATGCCGAGGATGCCGATCGGGTCC
Source organism: Bradyrhizobium sp. WD16 (assembly GCF_024181725.1). NCBI lineage: Bacteria > Pseudomonadati > Pseudomonadota > Alphaproteobacteria > Hyphomicrobiales > Nitrobacteraceae > Bradyrhizobium > Bradyrhizobium sp. WD16. Next base: position 124,630 of record NZ_CP028908.1, read on the forward strand.
GCGCCTGGCGCGTGATAGGCGAGGAGTTGCACCGGCGTTTCGATGCCGTCGCCGATGAGGTGGTGCCGCGGCGGCTCGATCCAGAGCGGCTGGTATGGCGCTCGCGACGCCGGCTGTGGGCTGCGGTCGCCGCAGCGGCCCTCGCCTTCGTGGTCGGCAGCGGCGCCGGGTGGATGGCGCGTAACGCAGTCGCCGGCAGCATCCGTCCCTTGGAGATGCTGCGCGAGGAGGCCGTCACCGCCCATAATCTCTATACTGGCGAGGCACGGCATCCGATCGAGGTCGGCGGACATGAGGATCACCTGTTGCCGTGGCTGTCCAAACGCGTCGGCACCACGCTGCGCCCGCCGGACCTCACGGCCTTCGGATTCAGGCTCCTCGGCGGCCGGCTGCTGCCGGGCCCGAGCGCGCCGGCGGCGCTGTTCATGTACGAGAGCGCTTCGGGCGAGCGGGTGACGCTCTATTGCACGCCGCTGAAGACGACGTCGACGTCGCCGAGCTACAAGAACGCCGGTGCCACCGGTTCGGTGGAATGGACGCAGGACGATTACGGCTGGGTGGTCAGCGGCCCGTCCGACCGGGAACAATTGAAGATGGTGGCAAAGGCGGCCTATTCGCAGATCGAGACGCGGTGAACGGCGCGAGCGGCGGCGATCATTCGGCCCACACCTGCATGGCGCGACCAGCACGCGCGGAACGATTCCGCGACCGCCTCCATTATCGTGGCAAGACCCGTTCCACCCTGTTTCCGAAGTTCGTGTAAGAGGTCGCCGCGATGTTGCATGAACTTCGAAAAGCGGGCACTGACGCTCGTACGACGAATTCGCTGCAATGCTGATACGAGCGTCAGATCCACCGCACTAGTGTCCTGTCTCGAATTACCGCCCCATTTGCCTCACGCTCGCACGGTAATTCGGAGACATAAAGGACACTAGCAAAATCAAAAAGCTAGTGTGGCTTATGTCTCGCAATTGCCTACAGGGGCTTGCCGCAAAGGGCATAGGCAATTGCGAGACGCCGCACTAGAGACAACACCGTCATGGTTCCAGTCGCCGCGAAGGATCACCGGGCCGAAGGGCCCCTCAGCCCGCGTCGCCGACAGCATCGCGGTGGAGATCATGGCCGACCTCGCGACGCGGCTCGAGCGGCATCAACGCAAACGCGCAACCGGGCGTAGCACAGTCGAGCACACCGAAATTGCGAAGCACGACGCCGGCCCGGCGCCCGGGGCTACATCAGACAGTGCCCGGTCGGGAATCGGCGATCAGCTGATCAATTGAAACACACCGCGCAGGCTGGCCTCAGCGCAGCCGGCCGGTGTCTCGCTGGGCGGCGAGCCAGGCCGAGAGCGGCTGCGACTGCCCCTTGCCGCCGCCCTTCTTGCCGGCAGCGGACTTGCCGCCGTTAGACTTTCCCGCGGGAGACTTCGCAGACATGCCCACACTCTTCGCCTTCGCCCGCTTGGGCGACGGTTCTGGTGGATGCGCGGCCTCTTGCGCCTCCTTGGCGAGGCGCAGCGCCCGCAATCGTTCCATGTTCTGGCGGACGGCGATGGCGCGAGCTTCCTGCTCAGCAATCGCCTGGGCGCCCTCTTCGGACGCGATCTTACGTTTTTCGAGACGGGCGAGATGGGCGGGGCTGACGGTTTTACTGCTCATTTGTTATATATAGACATTTCCTGGCTGTTTTCTACCCGCCGGCGCGACTTGCGCCCATTCCGGGTTAAGTCGAAACGGGGCGGACAGCGCGACCGGCTGATTGCGCGACGTCGTTATTCCATGCCGCTGCGCGGATTATACGGGTGCTGGCTGCGCCACTTCTCCATCAGAGCCTCGAGCTCCGCATTGGCGCCGTCGGGCAGCGCGATCCGCACGGTGACGTAGAGGTCACCAGCGACGGAGCGCGGCTTCTGCAGCCCCTTGCCCTTGAGTCGGAAGGTGCGACCGCTGGTGGTGTTCTTCGGAATCGACAGCTCCACGACCCCTCCCAGCGTCGGAACCCGGACCTTGCCGCCGAGGACCGCCTCATAAAGCGTGATCGGCAGGTCCAGCCTGATGTCCTGGCCATCGATCTTGAACAGCGGATGCGGGGCGATGTTGAGGGTAATCAGCACGTCGCCAGGCGGATGGCCCGGAGCGTTTTCGCCCTGCCCCTTGAGCCGGATCTGCTGCCCGGAGGTGACCCCTTTGGGGATCCGGACGTCGAGTTCCTTGCCGGTGGGCAAGCGCACCCGCTTTTCGCCGCCGTGGACGCTCTCCTCGAGAGAGACATTCATCGACACGTTGAGGTCGAGGTCGACGCCGCCGAACGGGGTCTCATAGTCGAAACCCCGCGGCCCCCCTGCGCCACCACGGGCCGCGCCGCCAAACATGCTGGCGAGAACGTCCTCGAAGGCACCAGCGCCGGCACCACCGCCTGAATTGCGGAAACTGTAATCGAAGCCACCTGGCGCGGCCCCCGGACGGCCTGCCCGACCGCCCGGAAAGCCCTGGAAACGCGGCTTGCCCTCGGCGTCGATCTCGCCGCGGTCGAACTGCCTGCGCTTCTCCTCATCGCCCAGGATCTCGTTAGCCGAATTGACCTCGGCAAAACGCGCGGCGGCTTTGGGGTCATCCTTGTTGGCATCGGGGTGATGCTTCTTGGCGAGCTTGCGAAACGCGCCCTTGATCTCGGCAGCGCTGGCGTTCCGCTTCACCCCCAGGACCTCGTAGGGGTCGCGCATCCGTCGTCATCTCCTTTTCGGAAAGCAGTGTCATACTCTAGAATCGAGGACACTGCATTGCCCCTGGAATCAGGGTCATTGCTCTGGGTTATCTGGGAGGTCCGTGGCATTTTTGCAACTATGGCTACGGCGCCCGACAGACATCCCGCCGGTCAGCTTCGTTTCCACGGCCGCAACGCGCGGATTTCCCACCGGCCCTTCTCGCCGCGACAGGCCTCCCCCTGCAACCAGGTCTCAGACTGACCTCGAACATAGCTCGCCAGGAAATCGCGGCAGATTCGGCCCTCGGAGGTGTAGGCGCTGGCCAGCGGGGTCACCGAGCCGCGGGCGCCGGTCTTCGGGTTTTCCCACGGCTGGCTCGCATCCCTGCCGCCGCGGGTGAGCACGTCGGAGGCTGCCGTGCGGGCGAAGGCGAGATCGCTCTCGGTCGGGACGTCCTCCCTCTGCGCCACCGGGGTGATCGAGCCGGTGACGTCGTCGTCCTTCATCGCCGCATAGGTCTCGCCCATCCTGAAGGAGCAGCCGGCACAGCCGAGCGCGATCAGCAGCACACCCGTCGCGGTCGATAGGCTAGCGCCTCGCCATCGCCTATATAGGGCCGGAACAGCTCCGCTCGTCGGTGGCCGATGCAACACAGGTACTCCTGACAATGCCAGACTCTGCGAACATGGAACACCAGGCCCGGTTAACGTCCGGTGATTTTACGGCTGCGGATGAACCACTGGCGCTTTTCGCGGAGTGGCTGAAAGAGGCTGGAGCCTCCGAGCCGAACGACCCGAACGCCATGGCGCTGGCAACAGTCGATGCCGACGGCTTGCCGGACGTGCGCATGGTGCTGCTCAAGGGGTTCGACGCCGCGGGTTTCGTCTTCTATACCCACCTGGCGAGCCAGAAAGGGCGCGAACTGGCGGCCACTCCCAAGGCGGCCGCGGTCTTTCACTGGAAGTCGTTGCGCCGCCAGGTCCGCCTTCGCGGCACCGTGACGCAGGTCAGCGATGCCGAGGCCGACGTCTATTTCGCCACAAGGCCGCGCCAGGCCCAGATCGGCGCCTGGGCAAGCAGACAGTCCCAGCCGCTGGAGAGCCGCTTCGCTTTCGAGCAGGCCATCGCCCGTGAGGCCGCCCGTCATCTGATCGGCGAGGTGCCGCGGCCGCCGGGCTGGAGCGGTTATCGGATTGCGCCCCTCGCTATCGAATTCTGGCATGATCGGCCTTTCCGGCTGCACGACCGAGTCGTCTTCCAGCGCGAGAATACCGGCGCCGCCTGGGCCAAGACGCGGCTCTACCCCTGACCGCCGAACGAGATAAGGACGCGCCAATGCCCCATTCCGCCACCAACCAGCAGCGCCGTACGCTGCTCCTGACCGGCGCGAGCCGCGGCATTGGCCATGCCACGGTAATCCGCTTCTCCAGCGCCGGCTGGCGCGTCATCACCTGTTCGCGCCATCCCTTCCCGGAGCAGTGCCCCTGGGATGCCGGCCCCGAGGACCACATCCAGGTCGATCTCGCCGATCCCGACAACACCATCGAGGCGATCCGCGAGATCCGCTCGCGCCTCGACACCGGCGAGTTGCATGCCCTCGTCAACAACGCGGCGATCTCGCCCAAAGCCGAGGGCGGCGGCCGGCTCGGCACCATGGATACCGATATGGAGACCTGGGCCAAGGTGTTTCGCGTCAACTTCATGGCGCCGATCATGCTGGCGCGCGGCCTGATCAACGAATTGAAACGGGCCAAGGGCTCCGTGGTGAATGTCACCTCGATCGCCGGCTCGCGCGTCCATCCCTTCGCCGGCTCGGCCTACGCCACGTCGAAGGCGGCGCTTGCGTCGCTGACGCGGGAAATGGCGCATGACTTCGCCCGCCAGGGCGTGCGGGTCAATGCCATCGCGCCGGGGGAGATCGACACCTCGATCCTGTCGCCGGGCACCGAAAAAATCGTCGAGAGCCAGATCCCGATGCAGCGCCTCGGCACACCGGACGAGGTCGCCAAGATCATCTATGTGCTGTGCACCGAGACCTCGTCCTACGTGAATGGCGCGGAAATTCACATCAACGGTGGCCAGCACGTGTGAAGCGAACTGCCTGCCGCAGATTGCGCGGGCGTTCGCCGAGGCCGGGCTCTATTCCCGGCCGTTCATGCCTTCTCTTCGCTGAAATGCTGCCAATTGGTGGATGCCCGCGACAAGCTCGGAGTTTTTGCCAGCGGCTTTAGATCTGCATCTCAGGACGAATGAAACGCCCGTCGCCCGATCGTCCCGGTTCCAACGTTCGTATCCCTTGCAGCGAGTACTCATACGAACGTCAGAACCAAAGGGACACTGGCATAGTTATGATTCTAGTGCCGTTTTCCCGCGACCGGATACCGCCTCGCTCGAAGAAAACGCGTCAAAACAAAAACCTAGTGTGGCGTCTCGCAATTGCCTACTGCCTTTGCGGCAAGCCTCTCGTAGGCAATTGCGAGACATAAGCCACACTAGCACTTTGATTTTACTAGTGTCCCTATGTCTCCGAATTACCGTGCGAGGGTGAGGCAAATGGGGCGGTAATTCGGAGACAGGACACTAGAGCCATCTCTTCCACTTGAAGAAGACATAAGGCAGCACCGCCGCGAGCACCATGGCGATCAGCGCCACGGGATAGCCGTGCTGCCACTCGAGTTCGGGCATCACCTTGAAGTTCATGCCGTAGATCGAGGCGATCAGAGTCGGCGGCATCAACACCACCGCCATCACCGAGAACAGCTTGATGATATTGTTCTGCTCGAGGTTGACGACGCCGAGCATGGCATCGAGCACGAACTGGATCTTATTCGCCAGATAGGAGGCGTGGTCGGTCAGAGACTGGACGTCGCGCTGCAGCGTCTTGAACGCGGCCTTTTGCTCCTTGCTCCAGCGACCGCTTTCGGCGGTTTCCACCGCGACGAAGGAGATCAGGCGGCCGATCGACACCAGGCTCTCGCGCACCTTCGAGACAAGATCGCCCTTCTTGCCGATGATCCGCAGGATCTGCGAATAGCTGCGGGCATGGCCACGATCGGCGGCAGGCTCGAAGATCGTGCTGCTGACACTGTCGACGTCCGCGCCGGCGCGCTCGAGAATGTCGGCGGTGCGATCGACCACAGCGTCGAGCAGGTCGATCAGGATGGCTTCGCCGGTGATGTTGGCCGGGCAGCCGCGGGCGAGCTTGGCCGGCACCAGCAGGAAGGGCTTGGGCTCGTCATAGCGGACAGTCACGAGACGGTGGGCGGCGAGGATGAAGGACACCGGCGTGGTGCGCGGCACGGCGGAATCGGCCGCGCACATCAGCGTCGCGGTCATGTAGCGGGCGCCATTCTCGACATAGAGCCGGCTTGAGATCTCGATCTCCTGCATGTCCTCGCGGGTCGGAATCTCGATGCCGACAAGGTGCTCCACGGCCTTGTCCTCGACGGAGCTCGGGGACTTGAGGTCAATCCAGACGGCCTCGCTCGGCAAAGCATCGAGGCTCGGATTGTCGAGTTTGGTGAGCGTAGCACCTGTCGGCACGAAGGCATTCAACATCAAGCGGCTCCTCCAGCCCCGGGTCCCGAAGAGGCCAGAACGCAAAACGCCGCGATTCGTGCAAGCGCCGCGCCCGCGGGGCGGCGGCCCCCGGACGCGGTTCTTGACCGGAACCTGCGACGACAGCATGACAGGGCTTCTCGATCGTCGCGGTTCTTGTCCGCCGGCCGGAGCAAGCGAGGCAGAAATGCCACAGGTCGACCGCTGCATGGCAACAAAGCGGCGGAACCGCTGGAATTGTGGCACTAATTTGCGATAATCCTGACGTTGGAATCGGCGCGGCCCGCTTGAGGGCGGGTCCGCGGATTGTTGGTATGCCTTTGAGATTGGTTGGGAATTTTATCGATGTCGCGCGCCTCTAAATTCGGGATACTCGCCGCCGGTCTCATGCTGGCTGGATGCATGCAGGCCACGACCTACGAAAAAACCTCGGAGGCCAATTTCAAGCCACGCGATAAGGAATACCTAGCCAAGGTCAGCTACCAGAAAACCCCGGTAGCCGAACCGTTCCGCCGCGCCATCGTCGAGTACCATCGCAAGGAAGCTCCGGGCTCGATCGTTGTCGATTCCGACAATCATTACCTCTATTACGTGCTCGATAGCGGCAGGGCGATCCGCTACGGCATCACCGTCGGCGAAGAGGCCATGGCGTGGTCGGGTGTCGCCAAGATCGGCTCCATGGCCGAGTGGCCGGCCTGGCATCCGACCAAGAGCGAGATCGAGCGTCTCGGCGTGCCGACCTTTGTGGCTGCCGGTCCCGACAATCCGATGGGCTCGCGGGCGATGTATCTCTATTCCGGCGGCAAGGACACGCTGTTCCGGATCCACGGCACCAATCAGCCGGAATATATTGGCGCATCGATCTCGTCGGGCTGCATCCGCCTGACCAACGAGGACGCGATCGATCTCTACAACCGCGTCAAGGTCGGGACCGTGGTCGTGGTGCTGGAGCCCAAGCAGGGCGACTCGCCCTACAATTCCAAGATGGCGCTGCAGGGCAGCGGTGGAGCGGCCTACTGATTGCGCCGCGATAGATCGAGTTGAAAAACGCCGGGCTCGCCGGCGTTTTTTGGCAGCGCGAGAGTGCTGCGAATGAATTCGCTGCAATGCTGATACGAGCGTCAGATCCACCGCACTAGGCGGGTTACGTCTCGCCATTGCCCGCGAGGACCTGGCGCAGAGGCGGCAGGTAATTGCGAGACGCCCGGCGGCTTCCGGGGGGCCACTTCCCCATCACCGCGCCTGCCGATGCGCAGTCCTGGCCCGGCGTCGCGGCTCGAGCGCTGGCTTCTTCGCCTCCGGCGCCGCTTCGGCGGGCGCGGCCTCGCCGTCGTTGACATCTGCCTCTCCTTCGCCGCCTTGCCTGTTGTCGGCTTCACCGGCGCCCTGGTTGCCCGCCTCCTGGCGCGGCGGCGCCTCGTCGGGGCGCGGCATCGGCAACAGCGCCACCACGGTCGGCAGCGGGTCGTAGACGCCCCACTGGCAGATCCGATAACCGCCCCGCCGCGCGGCGAGGTCGAGATGGATGTGATCCTCGTGATACCAATCGGAGCCAGGGCCGAGCACGGTATCAAAGCGGGCGCAGACCGAATGCAGCACTTCCTCGCGCACCGCCCGCGGCTCATTGCGGTCAGTCAGTGCGACGAAGCGGCCATCGGCCAGCTTCAGCCCGCGGACGTCAAGCGCATTGGCCCGACCATGCTCGGACAATTTCGCGCCACTGACCCGATTGCGGCCCCGACATTCGAATGAATCGAAGTTATCGAGTTCGCTAAGTGGCGAACCGAGTTCGCCCGCGACCTTTGTTATATCGCTGCGGATCCAGTCGGTGACCGCGGCCGCCATTTCACAGCGCAGGATCGCCGCAGGCTTGACCGCCACCTGGCGCCCGTCCGGCAGCACCACCGCCTCGAGGCGGACTAGGTCCTCACCACCACAAGCGCCGGGGCCGCGTATCGGTAGAATACTCGGCGCCACCGCGACGTCAGGGTTGAGGGCCTTGCGGCAGGCCGACACTTCGGGCGCAGCCTTGTCCGCCTCGGCGCCAGCCGGCGCCGTATTCGCCTCCTCCCCCTCGTTGTACTGCGGCACGGCCGCCGGTGCTCCTGCGGGACGCGGGCGCGGCAGCGGCACCGCGGCAAACGCCGCGGGAATGATGGCCGCCAGCAGCAGTGCTACCGAAAACTGTGCCAATGCCCTTTGGCCGCAGGACCTTAGGCGAGATGCCCATTTGCTGCGGTCCCGCGCCACGCTAAACTTCATGGCAATTCCCTCGGGTGCGCATAGCACGGCGGTGGGGTGTCGCGGCCCAGCTTTCGAGCCTTCCGCACGCCTCCCGCCTCTGTCGCAGGCAGGCATTGACCGGCTTCAAGGACGAGAACCGACCCGCCGGGGATAAAAGTGAATATTTTTTCAGGAGGAGACCTCGAATGTTGGGTTTGATGCAGGACTGGCCCTTGCTGTGCCACCGAATAATCGACCATGCGGCCAGAATCCATGGCTCCCAGGAGGTGGTGACACGCTCGATTGAAGGTCCCATCGTCCGCACCACATACGCCGAAATCCGCAGCCGCGCCCTCAGGGTGGCGCAACGCCTCGATCGTCAAGGCGTCCGCCTCGGCGACCGTATCGCCACGATCGCCTGGAACACCGCCCGCCACCTGGAATGCTGGTACGGCATCATGGGAATCGGCGCGATCTGCCATACCGTCAATCCGCGCCTGTTTCCGGACCAGATCGGCTGGATCATCAATCACGCCCAGGACCGGATCGTCATCACTGACCTTACCTTCGTCCCGATCCTGGAGAAGCTCGCCGCCAACCTGCCGAGCGTCGAGCGCTATGTCGTGCTCACCGACAAGGCACACATGCCGCCGACGCCGCTGAAGAACGCGATCGCCTATGAGGAGTGGATCGCAGAGGTTGACGGCGAATTCAAGTGGAAGGAGTTCGACGAGAATACCGCGGCAGCGATGTGCTACACCTCCGGCACCACAGGCGATCCCAAGGGCGTGCTCTACTCCCATCGCTCCAACGTTCTTCATGCCATGATGGCCAACAATGGCGACGCGCTGGGCACTCGCGCGGAAGATACAATGCTGCCGGTCGTCCCGCTGTTCCACGCCAACAGCTGGGGCATCGCCTTCTCCGCCCCCTCGATGGGCACCAAGCTGGTGATGCCCGGCGCCAAGCTGGACGGCGCCTCGGTCTATGAACTGATGTCGACCGAGAAGGTCAGCCATACCGCCGGCGTTCCGACCGTGTGGCTGATGCTTCTCAATCACATGGCCGCCAATAACCTCAAGCTGCCGCACCTGAAGATGGTGGTCTGCGGCGGTTCGGCGATGCCGCGCTCGATGATCAAGGCGTTCAGCGACATGGGCATCCAGCCGCGCCATGCCTGGGGCATGACCGAGATGAGCCCGCTCGGCACGGTCTCGGCGCTGAAGCCACCCTTCATGGAACTCGCCGACGAAGAACGCTTGGACGTGCTGCAGACCCAGGGCTATCCGCCGTTCGGCGTCCAGATGAAGATCACCGACGACGCCGGCAAGGAGCTGCCCTGGGACGGCAAGACCTTCGGCCGCCTCAAGGTGCGCGGCCCCTCGGTCGCCGGCGCCTATTATCGGCTCGATACCAACATCCTCGACGACGAGGGATATTTCGACACCGGGGACGTCGCCACCATCGACGCCCATGGCTACATGCGGATCACCGACCGCTCCAAGGATGTGATCAAGTCGGGCGGCGAGTGGATTTCCTCCATCGACCTGGAGAATCTCGCGGTCGGCCATCCCAAGGTGGCCGAAGCCGCAGTGATCGGCGTCACCCATCCCAAGTGGGACGAGCGGCCGCTGCTCATCGTCCAGCTCAAGGAAGGCCAGACCGCGACGCGGGAAGAGATCCTGCAGTTCATGGAGGGCAAGATCGCCAAGTGGTGGATGCCCGACGACGTAGCGTTCGTTTCCGCCATCCCCCACACCGCCACCGGCAAGATCCTGAAAACGGCGCTACGCGACCAGTTCAAGGAATACAATCTGCCCACCGCGGCGGCGTGACGGCTGAATGCCGCAAGTCGGAATTATCCGACTTGCGGCTCTTCGGACAGACCGCACCCCGGCGACAGCCGGGTTGCGCTGGCCTTCAGGTCCTCTCGGTCACATCTTCTGGCTACGTCTTATTTGCTGCCCTGCTGCAGGACGTGGGATACCCTGCGATCTGCCTACGGACCGCAGCGGAAGCTCTCGCTAGTCGTATCGACGCCGGCGCCTGATCTGCCGACACTCCGTCGATCGCCAGCGCGGCGACGCTCACCAAGGAGCGCAAAGTCACACGGCTTCCGAAACAGTCAATGGCACGGCCAACGACCCTCCTGCCGTCGCTTCAGCTCGTTTGACGGCCTCGATATCGCGGTAGCGGGCCGCCGGATGCGGCGCAGCCAACCGCGGCCCTTCGCCGAAAAGCTTCTCGCGCAACGTGCCGGGCTTGTATGCCGTGGGGTAGACGCCGCGACGCTGCAATTCGGGAACGAGATAGCCGACGATGCTTTCGAAGGTCTCCGGCGTCACGGCGTAGGCGAGATTGAACCCATCCACATCCGTCTCCTTGACCCAGCTCTGCAGGATGTCGGCTATGGTCGACGGTGAGCCGACAAAAACCGGACCGAGGCCGCCGATCCCGCCGAATTGCGCCAGCTCCTCGATCGTCCATGACTTGTCGCCGCCGGCCAGATGCTCCACCACCGAAGCGATCGCATTGGTCTCGACCCTCTTGACGAGATCGGTCGGCGCATACTGACCGAAATCGATGCCGCTCCACCCCGACATGAAGACGAGCGAACCGTCATAGGAGACGTATCTCTTGTATTCCTCGAACCTCGCCTGCGCTTTGGCATCAGTCTCCTCGACGATCAGCGTGACGAGGGTATAGACATAGAGCTTCCTCGGATCTCGGCCGGCTCTTGCTGCGCGCGCCCGGATGTCGGCCACGTATCCCTTCAGCACCGATTTGGTCGGCGCCGCTACGAAGACGCATTCCGCATGCCCCGCGGCGAATTCCCGACCGGCACCCGACGCTCCGGCCTGATACAGCACCGGCGTGCGCTGGGGCGACGGCTCCGAGAGATGATAGCCGGGAACCTCGAAGAATTTGCCCTTATGACCGATTTCGTGAACCTTGCCGGGATCGCTGAAGATACGGCGCTCGCCGTCCCGCAGCACCGCGTCATCCTCCCAGCTTCCTTCCAGAAGCTTGTAGAGCACCTCGACATATTCGGCCGCGACCTCGTAGCGGTTGTCGTGCCGGCGCAGGCCGCCTTGCCCGATGTTCTTCGCCCCGCTCTCCAAATAGGAGGTCACGATGTTCCAGCCGACGCGGCCCTTGGTGTGGTGGTCGGCGGTCGAAAGCCGCCGCGCAAAAGTATACGGATGCTCGAACGAGGTTGAGGCGGTGATGCCGATACCGAGATGTTCGGTGGCCAGCGCGATCGGAGCCGCGAGCTGCAGCGGATCATTCACCGGAATCTGCGCCGCCTGCTGGATCGCGTGATAATTCGCCCCCTTGTAGACGTCGTAGTATCCGATCACGTCAGCGATGAAGATGCCATCGAAGAAACCCCTCTCCAGCGTGCGCGCGAGGTCCTGCCAGTAATCGAGGTCCTTGTACTTCCACGAACGGTCCCGCGGATGAGCCCACAGCCCAGGCGACTGATGGCCGACACAATTCATGTCGAAGGCGTTGAACCTGATCTGACGCGACATCGGCGAACCCCGAGACTCTCGATACGATCCTGTGGCCGCGAAGCTATTTCCGAGGCAACGCCGTGTCCATTTTAAAGTCCAACTTCTTTATAGATCATCTCTGCGAGAAGTCCTTTCCTACAAACCGCGATATGCTGCAATTCCAGGTTACGTCGCCTCCATTGTGAGCCATCAGCGACGGGTTTCGACGTCACAGTCGGTGCGCGCCTGTTGATCGAATCGCGATGGCGACGTCCGTTCCAGCAAGAAAGCAGCTGGCACAACCTACGTTTTCAAAACAAATATTGCTTCGCCCGCCGTCGTCGCAGCGCGTGCATTGCTATTTGATCGGACGTCTCGACATGAACGACGTCGGGCCGCATCATTGAATTCATCGAGCGCTTCCCGGCAAGGAATCATGACATCTGACCATTCGACGCCAGGCTCCGCCAAATTGGCCAGCAGCTGGCCTCCAACCTCGGTCATAGATGACCGCTGCCCGCCATTTTCGCCGTCGGCACGTATTCGGCTGCGGCTGGTCGGCGCCACGCGATCGCACCGAGCAAGTCGTGATGGCTCATCCGGGTTTTCAGTCACGGAACCACCTAGTGCGGCGTCTCGCAATTGATTTTGCTTGTATCCCTTTGTCTACGAATGATCGTCCGAGCGTGCGGCAAATGACGCAGTCATTCGGAGACAGGACACTAGTCACCACTAGAGTATTTTCCCGCGAAGTGGATACCGGTTCGCGCGAAGAAAACGCATCAAAACAAAAACCTATAGCCCCCGCCCCGATTCCATCGGAGCGGAGAAGGCTCTAGTTGCAGGACCAACCACTCCTAGGAGCTAACATGAACGCCGCAGTTGCCGCGCGGACTGGCGAGCCGGTGGTCCCCGCCTTCGAGCGACATCCCGACGCGCATCGCATCCGCTCCGACGCGGAGGCGATCGACATTGCCAGGACGCTCGCTGCCGACTTCGCCCGGGAGGCTGCGCAGCGCGATCGCGACCGGCGACTGCCGGTCGCGGAGATCGACCGGTTTTCGGGCAGCGGCCTCTGGGCCATTACGGTCCCGAAGACGTATGGCGGCGCCGGCGTTTCCACGGTCACGCTGACGGACGTCATCAAAGTCATTTCGGCGGCGGATCCGTCACTCGGGCAGTTACCGCAGAATCATTTCGCCACCTACGATGTGATCCGCGTGGTGGCGCCGGAGGCGCAGCAGCGGCTGTGGTCCGATCGCGTGCTGCGGGGCTATCGGCTCGGCAATGCTTTCTCCGAGGCCCGGAGCAAGAATGTTGGCGCCTTCGAGACGCGGCTGACGCGGGATGGCGACGACTATGTCGTCGATGGCGAAAAATTCTACGCGACCGGCGCACTCTTCGCGCATTTCGTTCCGGTCGGGGCGGTCGATGACGACGGCAAGGTCAACCTCGCCATTGCGCCGCGCGATGCCGACGGCCTGACCATCGTCGACAACTGGTCGGGGTTTGGCCAGCGAACGACGGCGAGCGGCACCGTCCGGCTCGACAAGGTGCGCCTCGGTGCCGACGCCATCATTCCCGCCTATCTCGGCGGCGAATCGCCATCCTCCAACGGTTCGATATCGCAGATCATCCAGGCAGCGATCGATGCCGGCATCGCGCGCGCGGCTGTCGAGACCACCATCGACTTCGTCCGCAACCATACGCGTCCCTGGATCGATAGCGGCCAGGAGAACGGCTACGAGGACGTGTTCACCATTTCGCAGATCGGCGATCTTCAAGTCCGGCTGCATGCTGCGGAAGCGCTGCTCGAGCGGGCCGGACAGGCCGTGGACGCCATTCTCGACCGCCCGACATTGGACGACGTCGCCAAAGCGGCATTTGCGGTGGCGCAGGCGAAAATTCTCACGACCGAAATCGCGATCCTCGCGACCAACAAGCTGCACGAGCTAGGCGGTACGCGCTCGACGCTTGCGCAATACAACCTGGATCGCCATTGGCGCAACGCACGGACCCACACCCTGCACGATCCTGTCCGCTGGAAATATTTCCACGTCGGCAACTACGCGCTGAACGGCGTGCATCTCCCGAACCATCCCTGGAGCTGAGCGGCGCCATGACGCAGATAGATCAAGGCTGGGGCTCAGGCCCCAGCCCGCGATACGAGACCCTGGCGGAGAGATTCCGACCGGTCTTTCGGAAGATCGAGCACGACGCCGTCGCACGCGAACTGAACAGAATCCTGCCTTATGATCAGATCGGGGGGCTGAAGGAGGCCCGCTTCGGCGCCCTGCGCCTCCCCCGCGACAAAGGAGGGTTCGGCGCGACCTTGCCCGAGCTGTTCAACCTTCTGATCGAGCTCTCGGCCGCCGATTCGAATATCACGCAATCACTGCGGGGGCACTTCGGCTTCGCGGAAGATACCGTCAATTGGAGAGACAGAGCGCGGCAGGAACGCTGGTTCGCCCGGCTGGCGGGTGGCGACATCATCGGAAATGCCTGGACCGAGATCGGCGAGGCCAAGCAGGCAGAATTCTCGACACGGATCGTTCGTCGCGACGACGGATGGCGTTTGGCCGGCGAGAAATTCTACACTACCGGCTCCCTGTTTGCGGACTGGATCGACGCTGGCGCGCAAGATCAGGAAGGCCGGACGGTGGGCGTGTTCGTCCGACGCGATGCACCCGGCGTCGATGTCGTGGACGACTGGAGCAGCTTCGGCCAGCCCCTCACCGCCAGCGGCACTACCCGCTTCACCGACGTTCCGGTCGAGGCAGGCGACGTGATCGTCGACGAAGATCGCTTCAAATATTCCCCAGCCTTTTATCAACTGGTCCATCTGGCGACGCTTGCCGGAATCGGCCGCGCCGCGACCAAGGAACTGGCGGCCGCGGTCGCGACCCGTCGCCGCAGCTACACCAATGGCGCCGCGCCTCGTGCAAGCCAGGATCCTCAGGTCCTGCAGGTCGTTGGCCGCATACGGGGCGCAGCCTATTCCGCCGGCGCGATCGTCCTCAAGGTTGCCGAGTCGCTCCAGAGGGCATTCGATACGCGGTTCCAGGGCGACCCCGCGGTCGAAGAAGCGGCAAACGCCATTGCCGAGATCGAAGCGGCCCAGGCCCAGACGGTCATCTCCGACCTCATCCTGAACGCCACCACAGTCGCGTTCGATGCGCTCGGAGCGTCTGCGACGATCCGCGACAAGGGGCTGGACCGCTTCTGGCGAAACGCCAGAACGCTCAGCTCGCACAACCCGCGGATCTACAAGGACCGTATCGTCGGAGACTATGCCGTGAACGGCACGCCGACTCCTTACCAGTGGCGCATCGGCCTCAGTGAGAGCGCGGCGGCGGACGTCCCGGCGAACACGGGTTGATCTTGGCTCCTGCCCTTGTTGACGACAATTCAGCCCGACGGCTGAACGAAAAGTCTGCCGGCGACCGACCGCTGTCTTTGCCCATGATTTCTTTCGCTACGGCCGAGGGTGACCGAATCACCAGTCGAGCCCCGGGGCAGCGATGGCAGAGGCGTCCACCAAGGCTCGCCACCTGCCTCCACCGCCGCAGTGCCGGCGATGGCAGATCCGGCCTGCCGGACCGGCCGATCAGGTCCTGCCCCTCGCCGGCGAAGACAGCGGCGAGGGCGGTCGCCGCCTCACGAACGGCTTGAATTTGCCACCCGTCCATGGTCTCAACGTCGCGAGACCGCAAGCGCGGGCCGACCGGCCCCTGACTTTCCGAGCGGACCCAGGACGGACCAAAGACGCAAGCGATGGCCCGCAGATTTCATGCGTCCTACCAGGACGAACCCGTCTCGGCCCTCGCCAACTGGGCGCGTGCGCTCGCCCTGTTCTCACTGGTGGCCACCGTCGGATCGGTGGTCATCATCCGTTTCGGCTTCCTCGAAATCAGGCCGGCGCTCGCCACCTTCCTGGGGGCCCTCGGCCTCGCCGGGCTTTCCATCCTGGCTGCGCTGGCCGGCTTCGCCGCGATCTGGCACTACGGCACCCGCGGCACCGCCCGCATCCTGCTCGCGCTGCTGATCGACGCCGCCATCCTCGCCTATCCCGGCTATCTCGCATGGCAGTATCGCACCCTGCCGGCCATTCACGACATCACGACCAATCCCATCGACCCGCCGCGCTTCGAGCAGCTGGCCAAGTTGCGCACCGGCGACGGTGTCAATCCGGCCACCTATGCCGGACTCTATTCGGCCGAACTGCAGCAGTCCGCCTATCCCGACATCGAGCCGGTGAGCATGGACGTACCGCCCGCGAAGGCGTTCGACGAGGTGCTCAAACTGGTGCAGCGACGCAAATGGACCATCATCGATGAACGGCCGCCGCAGCCGCCGCGCAATATCGGTCGGATCGAGGCGGTGGCGCGGACGCCGATCATGGGCTTCCGCGAGGACGTCGCCATCCGCGTCGTGCCTGACGCCGAAGGCGCCAGGGTCGATATCCGCTCCGCGTCGCGCTATTTCGAGCACGACCTCGGCACCAACGCGGCGAGGGTGGCGAAATTGATCGACGACCTCAACGACATGGCCGACGCCGCCGCCAAGCCGGCGCGCAAGCCGGTGATGCCGGCGAAGATTCAAACCTCCAAGGGCCCTGCCAAGCGGTAGCGGCCCTCGATCACCGCGTCGCCGTCGGTAGCGACGATGCCTCGCGCCACGAGATCCTCCAGATGAGCGAGGACCGAATAGCCGGCGGCGGCGGCAAGGCGTGGATCGATGCCGATATAAATCGCGCGCACCATGGTCGGAATATCGGCCTCGCCCTTCGACAGGCGATGCAGGATCGAGGCCTCACGCGCCTTGCGATGACGCGCAAGGAAACGCGTAAAGCGCCGCGCGTCGCGAATTTCCGGCCCGTGGCCCGACAGATAGAGATTCTCGGGCCGCGCCGCGAGGCAATCAAGCGAATCCATGTAATCGACCATGGAGCCGTCCGGCGGCGCCACAATCGAGGTCGACCAGCCCATGATGTGATCGCCGACGAAGGTCAGGTCGCGTTCGGGCCATGCAAAGGCGAGGTGGTTCGCGGTGTGTCCCGGCGTCGCCAGAGCCTCGAGCCGCCAGCCATCGCCCTCGACCACATCGCCGCCGGCAAGGGCGACGTCCGGGACGAAGTCGCGATCGGCACCGGACTCCGTCGTCGTCTTCTCGCTCTCGTGGCGCGGGCGCGAAGCGCGGTGCGGCCCCTCGGCATAGACCGCAGCCCCGGTCGCCGCCTTGATGCGCGGCGTATTGGGCGAATGATCGCGGTGGGTATGGGTGACGAAGATGTGGGTGACCGTCTCGCCTCGCACGGCATCGAGCAGCGCCCGCGCATGGGCTTCATTGTCGGGCCCCGGATCGATGATCGCGACCTTGCCGCAGCCGACGATGTAGCTCACCGTGCCGGTGAAGGTGAACGGCGAGGGATTGTTGCACAAGACACGACGAACGCCGGGCACCACCTCCTCGGCCACGCCGGGCCGAAGCGGAAATTCCTTGTTGAACGGGACGTCGTCCTGGTTGTCGTCGCTCACGGTGCTTCCTCTTCATACCACGTCGTCCTGAGGCGCCCGTGGGGCGAGCCCCAAAAGGTCGATATGGCCTGAGCTTTTGTTTTCTCGATCTTGCTTCTCGTCTTGGCCGTTCATCCTTCGACGGCGCGGCTTGCAGCCGCTTCGCGTAGATCGATGTTACCCCACCATCAGGATGATGGGGCAAGCGTTCATCACGCTCGCCCCTCGTCTTTAGAAAAACGCCTGAATGCCGGTGATGGCCCGGCCGAGGATCAGGGCGTGGATGTCGTGCGTGCCCTCATAGGTATTCACGGTCTCAAGGTTCTGGGCATGGCGCATGACGTGGAACTCGCTCGAGATGCCGTTGCCGCCGTGCATGTCGCGGGCCACGCGAGCGATGTCGAGGGCCTTGCCGCAATTGTTGCGCTTGACGATCGAGATCATCTCAGGCGCCATCTTGCCGGCATCCATCAGGCGACCGACCTGGAGCGAGCCCTGCAGACCGAGCGCAATCTCGGTCTGCATGTCAGCGAGCTTCTTCTGCACGAGCTGGGTCGCGGCGAGCGGCCGGCCGAACTGCTTGCGGTCGAGGACATACTGCCGGGCGCGATGGAAGCAGTCCTCGGCGGCGCCGATCGCCCCCCAGGAAATGCCGTAGCGCGCACGGTTGAGGCAGCCGAATGGCCCCTTGAGACCGCTGACGTTGGGCAGCAGCGCGCTCTCCGGCACCACCACGCCGTCCATCACGATCTCGCCGGTGATCGACGCGCGCAACGACAGTTTGCCCTGGATCTTCGGCGCCGACAGGCCCTTCATGCCCTTTTCGAGGATGAAGCCGCGGATCTGATTGTCATGGGCCGCAGACTTGGCCCAGACCACGAAGACGTCGGCGATCGGCGCGTTGGATATCCACATCTTCGAGCCGGTCAGGCGATAGCCGTCGGCGACCTTCTCGGCGCGGGTCTTCATGCCGGCCGGATCAGAGCCGGCATCGGGCTCAGTCAGGCCGAAGCAGCCGACCCACTCCCCGCTCGCCAGCTTCGGTAGATATTTCTTACGCTGGCTCTCGTCGCCATAGGCGTAGATCGGATACATCACCAGGGATGACTGCACGCTGTTCATCGAGCGGTAGCCGGAATCGACCCGCTCGACCTCGCGCGCCACGAGTCCATAGGCGACATAACCGGCATTGGCGCAGCCATACTCCTCGGGGAAGGTGACGCCGATCAGGCCGAGTTCGCCCATCTCGCGGAAAATCTCGCGATCGGTCTTCTCCTCGAGATAAGCCTCCGTGACACGCGGCAGCAGCTTCTCCTGGGCATATTGACGCGCAGTGTCGCGGATCATGCGTTCATCTTCAGTGAGCTGCGTCTCCAGCAGGAACGGATCGTCCCACTGGAAGGCCGCCTGGGCCGGCTTGTCCTTGGTCTGCGCGCGCGCGGTCATCGCTTGCCTTTCTCCGTGGCGGGGTTGCTTCTTACGGTTTCGATCGTCCACCGGTTCGGAATGATCCGGATTGTGTGAACGATCGGCCTCCAGCACACACCCTTCGAGGGGGACTGCGGCGGGACGAAAACGCGCGGCAGGTTAAGGTCTCGCCGGCAAACTGCAAGACCTCCCGATGCAGACCCCCATGCAGTCCGGGTTCCGGGTGGCCTTGGCCGCGCACGTCGGCGCGCCTCCACATCCTCAATAATCGAACGGCTCGTTGCCGACGATCTCGATGCCGAAGCCGGACAGGCCCTTATAGTCGTGGCTCGACGAGGTCAGATGGCGGATCGAGGTAACGCCGAGATCGCGCAGGATCTGGGCACCGACACCGACCTCGCGCCATTGCCGGTTGCGGTCGGCCTCGGCCGAGCTCACTCCTTCGAGCGGCTCAACCGGAACGCCGGCGGCACCGTCACGAAGATAGACCAGCACGCCACTGCCATTCTTCTTGAAGTGATCGAGGGCGCGCAGCACGCCCTGCGACCCCATGAAAATATCCTTGATGATATTCGGCTTGTGAAAGCGGGTCAGCACGTTCCTGCCGTCGCCGACGCCCTTGTAAACGAATGCGGCGTGATAGATCGGATCGAACGGCGAACGATAGGCATAGCCGTCGAGCTGGCCGATCGAGCTTTCGACGGTGAAGGTCGACACCCGCTCAATCAGCTTCTCACGCGCCTGCCGGTACGCGATCATGTCGGCGATGGTGACATGTTTGAGATCGTGTTTGCGGGCGAATTCGGCGACCTGGGCGCCCTTCATCACCGTGCCATCGTCGTTCATCAACTCGCTGATGACGCCGACCGGCGGCAGGCCGGAGAGTTTGCAGAGGTCAACGGCCGCTTCGGTATGGCCCGAGCGCAGGAGCACGCCGCCGTCACGCGCGATCAGCGGAAAGATATGTCCCGGCCGGGCGAAGTCGTTGGCACCGACATTGGGATTGGCGAGCGCGCGGCAGCAGGCGGTGCGCTCCTCAGCCGAGATGCCGGTGGTCATGCCCGGCTTGTAGTCGATCGAGACAGTGAAGGCGGTGGAATGGTTGGAATCGTTGTGGGCGACCATGGGGTCGAGCCGCAGCCGCCGCGCATCCTCGCTGGTGAGCGGCGCGCAGACGATGCCGGAGGTATGGCGGACGATGAAGGCCATCTTCTCGGCGGTGCAGAGCGAAGCGGCAACGATCAGGTCGCCCTCGCCCTCGCGGTCCTCGTCGTCGGTCACGACCACGATTTCGCCGGCGGCGAAGGCCTTCAGAACCTCGGGAATGGTATGCGGCATCGTTTCTCGCAGGTCTCGCTCGGGAACAGGGATTGTCCTATGGCCCAGGATATAAGGTCGCGCAACTGCCGGCGCCACGGCACCGCCTGCGGCGGACGCATGGGCACTGCCGACGCTACTCTCCCGAATCACCCTAACTCCCCAAGGACCGGCCCGGCGAACCCAAGGTTTGCCGCGACGGGAGACCCGAGGGGCGCGACGCGCACGCCCCTCGAAGGCCGACATAATCCTTGCGGCGAAGCGTATCCCGCTCGGGCGCGGCTCGTACCTCGGGAGGACGGCGCGACCGAAAGCGCCCCGTCACCCTTACGGCACCGCGCTGGTCTGAAACTTCGGCGTGTCGAGCAGCACCATGGAGCGCAACGTCTTGATCTCGGGAATGCTCTCGAACTCGGACCACAACAGGCGCTTGTAGTCGGCGACATCCCGCACGGATATCTTCAGGAGGAAGTCGAACTCGCCGGCGACGGCGTGGCATTCCAGCACCTCCGGCATCCGCAGAACCCGTTCGACAAAACGGTCGCCGACCTGGGGCGCGGTCCGTTCCAGCGTCACCTCGAGAAACACCTGCAGGCCGAGGCCGACGACCTTGGGATCGACGATCACCGTCCGCCGCAGCGCGCCAGCGGCAACCAGCCGCGCCAGCCGCCGCGACAGCGGCGCCGCCGTCAGCCCCGCGCGCGCCGCAAGCTCGTTGTTGCTCAAGTCGCCATCCTCGATCAGCAGCCGCAGGATACGGCGGTCGGTGGAATCCAGCGGCTCTGGGGTAACAGGCATAGGGTACTATTCCCGCAGGTAGGATGATGCCAAGCTCGTCTGATCGGCAAATAAATAGCTAAAAATCGCCACGAAATGAAATGTTTTGCTGAATCTTGGCAATTACCTGCAATCTGCGCCTGCCAATTGCGTCTTGAAAAGGCGACAGTGTCAGAATTGGGAATGGCGGGGTCGAAGCTATGGCCGAACTGGCGCGAGAGAGCGTCGTTCAGGAGCGCGTCGTACAGGAACGGCACCGGCTCTACGAAGACGTGCTGGCGCTGGTCGCCGGTTCGCTGTTCGTCTCGCTCGGCGTCGCCATGTACGCAAAGGCTCTCCTGCTCGTGGGCGGCACCGCCGGACTGGCGCTGCTGGCACACTACAGCACCGGCCTATCTTTCGGCCCCGTTTTCTCACTGATCAACCTGCCGTTCTACCTGCTGGCGCTGCGCCGGCTCGGCTGGCGTTTCGCCCTGCGCTCGTTCATCGCGGTCAGCCTCGTCTCGCTCCTGAGCCGCGTGATGCCCTCGCTGATCGCCTTTGCCCACCTCGATCCGCTCTACGCCACCGTGGTCGGTGGCGCACTGATTGGCACCGGAATGCTGATGCTGTTCCGCCATCGCGCCAGCCTCGGCGGCGTCAACATCCTCGCCGTCTATCTCCAGGACAACTACGCAATCCGCGCCGGCTATTTCCAGCTCGCGGTGGACCTCGCCATCCTGGCCGCCTCGTTCTTCGTGCTGGCACCGCAGAACATCGTGCTCTCGGTCGTCGGCGCCGCCGTGGTCAATCTCGTCATCGCCATCAACCACAAGCCAGGACGCTATCTCGGGGTAAGCTGATCGTGGGGCTGCTCAAGTCCGCGCCTCGACGGGCGACGTGGCCCATCAGCGCTGTCACATCGACCGTCCATCTTTCGAGGCCCACGACGCGGGCTCCTTCGGATATGGATCACAGAACGAGCCATAAGGAAGCCGTCATGCCCCCACCCGTCCCGCTCGATCTGCGCGCCGCCTTCTCGCGCTTCCGCGCCGAGAAGCAGGGCCAGCTGCATTTCACTGCCCACAGCCATCACTTCTGGCCGGACGTCACCCGCGACGCCCAGATCGAGGCCTGGGACGACGCCGCGCGCTTCGTCGACGACAAATGGGAGAGGGTGCTCGGCGCAGTGTGGGGCGAGGTGAGCCAGGCCGTCGCCGATCATCTGCGCCTGCCCGATCCGGCAACTTTGGTGAGCGGCGCCAACACCCATGAGTTCATACTGCGGCTGCTGTCCGCCTGCCCCACCGGACGGCCGGTGCGCGTGCTCTCCACCGACGGCGAATTTCATTCCTTTCGCCGCCAGATGATGCGCCTTTCAGAGGACCACCTCATCGAATGGACCACGGTCGCCGCAGAACCCTTCGCTTCGCTATCCGAGCGCCTCGTCACGGCCGGTCGCGCCAACGATTTCGATCTCGCCTTCGTCAGCCAGGTGCTATTCGGTTCCGGCTTCGCGCTCGCCGATCTCGATGCGCTGGTCGACGGGCTCACCGCCAACGGCCGGCTCGTCGTCATCGATGGCTATCATGGCTTCCTGGCCCGCCCGACCGATCTCTCGCGCATCTCCTCGCGCGCCTTCTACATTGCCGGCGGCTACAAATACGCGATGGCCGGCGAAGGCGCCTGCTTCATGCATTGTCCGCCCGCCTTCGCCCCGCGTCCGCGCAACACCGGCTGGTTCGCCGGCTTCGGCGCTTTGAGCACGCATCAAGACCAGGTCCCCTACAGCGAAGACGGCAGTCGTTTCATGGGCGCGACCTTCGATCCATCCGGGCTCTACCGACTGCGCGCCAGCCTGCGCTGGCTCGCAACCGAAGGTCTCGACGCCGCCACCATCCATGCCCACGTGCTCTCACTGCAGGAGCGCTTCATGGCCGGCCTCCGCCAAGCGCCGGTCGGGCCCCTGGCCGAACAGAACCTGGTGGTGCCGCTCAGCGAGAGCGCGCGCGGCAATTTCCTCACCTTCGATCACCCTGAAGCGGCCGACTGCTCCCGTCGTCTGCATGAGGCCGGCATCGTCACCGACGTGCGCGGCACACGGCTGCGGGTCGGCTTCGGCCTGCAGCACACGGCGGAGGACATCGACGCGCTGCTGGCACGGCTGCAGATGAATTTCCTGCCGAGATTGCCGGCCTGACGTTCTGCCGCCGAGATAACCGAGAGGTCGGACATGAGCAAGTCAACACTGAACGCGCCGCCAAGCCGCGTCGGCGACGATCTTCACGTCGATCTTGAGGGGCGCACCACCTATGGCTCCTATCTCGACCTTACCACTCTGTTCTCTGCGCACCGGCCGCTCACCGGCGCGCACGACGAGCATCTCTTCATCACCATCCACCACATCCAGGAATTGTGGATCAGGCAACTCGACTGCGAGATCGCGCTGGCGATCGAGGGCATCCGCGCCGACGACACCCGCCCGGCGCTGAAGGCGCTGGCGCGGGTCGGCCGCATCCAGGAGCAGCTCATCTCCGCCTGGGACGTGCTCTCGACCATGACGCCGGCGGATTATCTGGTGTTCCGCGGCGCGTTCGGCGAAGCCTCGGGCTTCCAGTCCTACGGTTACCGCAAGCTCGAATTCCGCCTCGGCGCCAAGGACGCGCGCATGCTGCTGCCGCATCGCCATGATGCCGCGGTCCACGCCGAACTCGAGGCCACCTTGAAGTCGCCGAGCATCTATGACGAGACGCTGCGTCTTGTGGCGCGGCGCGGCTTCTTAATTCCGCAGGAGGTGCTGACACGCGACGTCAGCCAGCCGCATCAGTCGAATCCGGACGTCCGCGCGATCTGGCTCGATATCTATCGCCATTCCGAGCTCCATTTCGAACTCTACGAACTCGCCGAGAAGCTCGTCGATGTCGAAGACCGCTTCCAGCAATGGCGCTTCCGCCACATGAAAACCGTGGAGCGCGTCATCGGCTTCAAGCGCGGCTCCGGCGGCTCATCCGGCGTCGGATTCCTCAAGGGCGCACTCGACCGCGCCTTCTTCCCCGAATTGTGGGAGGTGCGGACCGAACTGTAGTGAACGGATCGATGGTGGAGAACAATCCAACACAGGACCATCTGGTGACAGCGGCCGAGATCAGAGGCACCGCGGGCTATGCCGAAGACGCCGACGCCCTGGTCGCCCGTTACGAGAGCATTGCGCCTGAAGACATCCACGCAGCGATCCTGCACCTGCTGCCGCCGGCGCCGTCCGACATTCTCGACATCGGCGCCGGGAGTGGCCGCGATGCCGCCTGGCTCGCGGCCAGGGGCCATCGGGTCGTCGCGATCGAACCGACGGCGGCACTACGGCTGCGCGCGCAGCAGCTTCACCGCTCGTCCGCGATCGCCTTCATCGACGACAGCCTGCCCGAACTCGCGGTGGTGCGTCGCCAAGACAGACGCTTTGCCCTGGTGATGATGACCGCAGTCTTCATGCATCTCGACGCCGACGAACGCCGGCGTGCGATGCCCAATCTGGCCGGACTGATCGACGACGATGGACGGCTCGCGATCACCTTGCGCCACGGCCCGGTGCCGCCGGGCCGCCGGATGTTCGAGGTCTCCTCCGAAGAGACCATCGCGCTGGCGCGCCGGCAGGGGCTCAGAGTTCTTGTCAATACCAGCGCACCGTCCACGCAGACGGCCAATCGCGACGCCGGCGTGACCTGGACGGTGCTCGCCTTCGGCGCACGCTCGTCTGCCTCGGCGCAGGGGCCGCTTTGATCTGGCGCAAGGAACCCTCCCCCGCTCCTTCTAGAGCTTGCGTATTCCGGAGCCGCGCCCCCGCCTACTCGGCTGAACGGGTCGCAGCTCCGCTCGCAGTCCTGAAGGCCGTGGCGCAGGTTTCACTCATGACGACGCAAGAGATCCTGGCCTTCGTCGTCGCCGTCATCGTGCTGCTCGGGGTCCCCGGCCCCACCAACACCCTGCTCGCGGCGTCGGGCGCCACCGCTGGCTTTTCGCGCTCGCTTCGCCTCGTCCCGGCCGAACTCGGCGGCTATCTCACCGCCATCACCGTCCTGGTCGGCGCCATCGGACCGATGATCGGAGGCGATCCGGCCGCGACGGCCGGTCTCAAGCTCATCGCAGCCGTCTGGCTGGCGATCTCCGCCGTCGGCCTGTGGCGGCGCGGGGGCGACGGCGTCGCCGGGGCCGACCGGCCGATCGGGCCGGCGCGCGTCTATCTCACCACCCTGTTCAATCCGAAGGCGATGGTCGTCGCCTTTGCGCTGCTGCCGCCCGGGCCACCCGACGTGCTTCTCGGCCGCGTTGCGATCTTCGCAGTGCTGGTCGTCATCGTCGGCAGCCACTGGATCTGGCTCGGCTGCCTGCTCGCCGGCGCGGCGCGCCAGGTCGTGGTGCCCCATCGTATCCTGCGTGGTGCCAGCGTCATTCTCGGCAGCTTTGCCGTCATGCTGGTCGGCTCAGTCCTCAGCGGGTCGCTGTGAACCTTGCTCCGCCGCGCTCCGGCCGCGCCCTCGCCGTGGTAACCGCGGGCCTGAGTGTCGCCACCGCGCTCGCCGTGCCGGTCACCAACTTGCTCGGCAGCGGCGGCAGGCGCCGACCATGTAGTTCGGCGCGAGCCACATCTTCGAGCAAAATCCGCGGTTCTGCGGCCCGGAATTCGCTTCCGATTGCGCCCGTCATGGCCTAAAGGGAGGCCTCGCCTCCCTGACTTCGAAAGCCCATGATCCGCCTCGAAAATATCGGCAAGCAGAACGGCCACCAGATTCTCTTCATCGAAGCCTCCGCGGCACTTCTGAAAGGTGAAAAAATCGGCCTTGTCGGCCCCAACGGCGCCGGCAAGTCGACGCTATTCCGGATGATCACCGGCGAGGACCAGCCCGACGAAGGCCAGGTCGCAATCGACCGCGGCGTCACCATCGGCTATTTCAGCCAGGATGTCGGCGAAATGGCCGGCCGCAGCGCCATCGCCGAGGTGATGGACGGCGCCGGCCCGGTGAGCATCGTCGCCGCCGAGCTCAGGGAGCTCGAGGCCGCCATGGCCGACCCCGACCGCGCCGACGACATGGACCAGATCATCGGGCGCTATGGTGAGGTCCAGGCTCGCTTCGAGGAGCTCGATGGCTACGCTCTCGAGGGCCGGGCACGCGAAGTCCTCGCCGGGCTCAGCTTCACCGAGGAGATGATGGACGGCGATGTCGGCGCGCTGTCGGGCGGCTGGAAAATGCGGGTCGCACTGGCGCGCATCCTCTTGATGCGGCCCGATGTCATGCTGCTCGACGAGCCGAGCAACCATCTCGACATCGAGAGCCTGATCTGGCTGGAGGAATTCCTCAAGGGGTTCGACGGCGCGCTGTTGATGACCTCGCACGACCGCGCCTTCATGAACCGTATCGTCAACAAGGTGGTCGAGATCGACGGCGGCACGCTGACCACCTATTCCGGCGACTATGATTTCTACGAGCAGCAGCGCGCGCTCAACGAGCGCCAGCAGCAGGCCCAGTTCGAGCGCCAACAGGCAATGCTCGCCAAGGAAATCAAGTTCATCGAACGCTTCAAGGCGCGTGCCTCCCATGCCGCCCAGGTGCAGAGCCGGGTGAAGAAGCTGGAGAAGATCGACCGCGTCGAGCCACCGCGCCGCCGCCAGGCGGTAGCGTTCGATTTCCCGCCGGCGCCGCGCTCCGGCGAGGACGTCGCCACCCTCAAGAACGTTCACAAGGGCTATGGCAGCCGCTGCATCTACCAAGGGCTCGACTTCACCGTCCGCCGCAAGGAGCGCTGGTGCGTCATGGGCGTCAACGGCGCCGGCAAGTCGACGCTGCTGAAACTGGTAGCCGGCGCAGCCAACCCGGACGAGGGCACCGTGGCGATCGGTGGCAGCGTCAAGATGGGCTATTTCGCCCAGCACGCCATGGACCTGCTCGAGGGCGAACGGACGGTGTTCGAGGCGCTGGAAGACACCTTCCCGCAGGCGGGCCAGGGCTCGCTGCGCACGCTGGCTGGCTGCTTCGGCTTCTCCGGCGACGACGTCGAGAAGAAATGCCGCGTGCTGTCCGGCGGCGAAAAGGCGCGCCTGGTGATGGCGAAGATGCTCTACGATCCGCCGAACTTTCTGGTGCTCGACGAGCCGACCAACCACCTCGACATGACAACCAAGGAGATGCTGATCGCGGCCTTGGCGCAATACGAAGGCACCATGCTATTCGTCTCCCACGACCGGCATTTCCTCGCGGCGCTCTCCAATCGCGTGCTCGAACTGACGCAGGACGGCATCCACCAATATGGCGGCGGCTACACCGAATATGTGGCGCGCACCGGCCAGGAGGCGCCCGGATTGCGGCACTGAACCGGCCCGCGGAGCCTCGGCCAGGGCCAAACTAACAATGAATTTAGTGGTTGCGACCTTGGCCAGGGCATAATTGGGGCGTACCGGCGGACGTCCGGGCGAGGAACACCTCATGGCGAGAGTGCTGCTGATCGAGGACGACCACGAGACCGCGGGCGAAATCATCGCCGAACTGGTCGACCGCGGCTTCGAGGTCGATCGCGCCGCCACCGGGACCGAGGGACTGGCGATGGCCCGCGCCGGTGAGGCTGACGTCATGGTGGTGGACCGCCTGCTGCCCGGAATCGATGGCCTCAGCATCATTGAGACAGTCCGGCAGGACCAGGTGCGTATTCCGGTGCTGGTATTGAGCGCGCTCGGCGCGGTCGACGACCGGGTACGAGGCCTGCGCGCCGGTGGCGACGACTATCTGACCAAACCCTTCGCGCTTCTCGAGCTGGTCGCACGCATCGAAGCTCTTCTGCGCCGGCCGGCGGAGACCAGGGACACCGTCCTGCGTGTCGGCCCCCTCGATCTCGACCTGTTGGCGCGCAACGCGCGGCGCGAAGATCGCGCGATCGACTTGCTGCCGCGCGAGTTCCGCCTGCTCGAATACATGATGCGCCGCAAGGACCAGCTGCTGACGCGGGCGATGCTGTTCGAGGAAGTCTGGAACTACAAGTTCGTGCCCAAGAGCAATCTCGTCGACGTTCACATCGGCCGGCTGCGACGCAAGGTCGACGGCGCGGACGAAGAGCCGCTGATCCAAAGCGTCCGCGGCGAAGGATTCATTCTGCGTGCGCCTGCCTGAATTCATCCGATCGACCACCTTCCGCTGGACCATTCTCGTCTCCGGCGCCTATGCGCTGTGCATTCTCCTGATGTTCGGGTTCGTCTACTGGCGAACCGCCGACTACCTGATAACCAACGTCGACCAGCTGATCAGCGATCATGTCAACGCCATCGCCGGCGAGCCGCCGATCCAACGGCAGCGGGAGCTCGACGAGCACCTCAAAGCGGACCCCCGTCGCGTCAAGCTCGGCGGTCTGTTCGACGCCAGCAGCACCCGCATCTCCGGCAACGTCGCGAACCTGCCGCCCGCACTGCGGCTCGACGCCGGCGCGCAGAGCGTGCCGGTCATCCGCAGCGATGCGCTCGGCAGCGAACGGCAGGTCGTGCGCGCCATCGGGCGCCGATTGCCGGACGGCGGCACCCTCGTGATCGGCCGCAATATCGACGAACTGGCGGCGATGACCCGCGTCGTCGAACGGGCGCTCATGCTCGGGCTTCTTTCCGCATTGATCCTCGGCGTTGCCGTCGGAGCTTTCCTCAGCATCCGTGCACAGCGGCGGATTGAAGCCGTCAACCGCAAGATTCGTCGCATTATCGCCGGCGAACTGCGACAGCGACTGCCGACCCGCGCGAGCAACGACCCGTTCGACAAGCTGGCGTCTCTCGTCAACGGGATGCTCGACGAAATCGAGGAGCTCGTGCGCGGCATCGCGGGGGTCGGCGACGATATCGCCCACGACCTGCGCACGCCGCTGACCCGCGTTCGAGTCGGCCTCGAGCGCGGACGCCAGCATGCGAAGACAGTCGAAGAGCTGCGGGCCGTTGCCGACCAGGCTATCGTCGGCCTCGATCAGTCGCTCGCCATCATCACCTCCCTGCTGCGTATCGCCGAAATCGAACAGAGCCGCCGCCGCGCCGGATTTCGCGACGTCGTGCTGTCCGAACTGGTGCGGGAAATCGGCGACCTCTACGAGCCCATCGCCGAGGACAAGTGCATCGCCTTCACGGTTGGCGTAACGGAGGAAGTCACAGTCCACGGCGACCGCGATCTCATGTTCGAGGCGATCGTCAACCTCGTCGACAACGCGATCAAATTTACGCCCGAAGGCGGCCGGGTCGAACTCCGGCTTCTCCGCTCTGGCGAGGACGGCATCGTCCGCGTCGGCGACACCGGACCCGGCATTGCCGCCTCCGACCGCAATCTCGTCACGAGACGATTTTACCGCTCTGACAAGAGTCGCAGCGAACCAGGTCTCGGTCTCGGCCTCAGCCTGGTGTCTGCCATCGTCAAGCTACATGGCTTTCGCTTCGCCATCTCGCAGGGGCCCGGCTGTGTGGCGGAAATCGCCGGCCGACGGGCGAAAGCTTGAACGTTCGAGACACGCGCGACGATCCTCGCAGCGCAGGGGCGTTGTGAAATCGAATTTAATGGATCGATGGTCCGCGGCCGGATATCAATCTTGCCAGCGCGATCGTCACGCCCTTGGGCTAAGCCCTCCGAACGTGACTTGAAGCAAGACTTGAGGCGGCGACCTGGGAGACGACGTCGTCCCCTCGTGGTCTGGAGGCCGATCACCGATCGCGCCACGGCAGCCGCTGACATCGCCTCCACCACACCAATAGAGTCGACAATGAGCGTTCGCCTACGATCGGTCCGTGCACCGGTTGCCAAGATCCTCCTGATCTTCCTTATACTCGGCAGCTTCGCCCCGGTGATGGCCTCGCTGGTCGGCCACTCTCACGTGCTGTCCCATCTTGTTGACTGGCGTGTTGCCGAATTGGTTCGAGCACTGACCGCGCCGCGCGGCTAGTGCCGTGCCCCGATCAACAAGCCAGACGGTCATGACGACTCGATCCGG
The DNA here is from genome assembly GCF_024181725.1 of Bradyrhizobium sp. WD16. Taxonomy (NCBI): domain Bacteria; kingdom Pseudomonadati; phylum Pseudomonadota; class Alphaproteobacteria; order Hyphomicrobiales; family Nitrobacteraceae; genus Bradyrhizobium; species Bradyrhizobium sp. WD16. The sequence continues at coordinate 154,620 of NZ_CP028908.1, forward strand.
ATCGATAGCGGTTGAGGCTCGCATCGTTGCCGGGCGAGCGGCCGTCGCCGCCCCCCAGGAGGTTCGAGGCGCGACGACGGTCGATCGCCAGGCTTTATTGCGACCAGGTCATGTTGCGGGAATTATCTCCAATTCCGTAACCGAAATCGGCGTACGGCGGAGCAACTGCAAAACCAGGGGCCGTCGAACGGCCGATCATCGCAGCGTAACTGCCCCGTGCCCTCGCGGCACGCCTCGGGTCAAGGCGAGCCTGGCGCCGGCAGGCCACCGAATGCGTCTTGCCGGCCACACAAGATCCCTGCGGCCGATGCATCGACTGGGCGGCGCGGGCCTCGCCTTGAACCATAAGCGCTACCGCAGAAATCGCTGCGGCAGCGATGGTGCTCTTGATGAAGGACATTCTCCAACTCCTGTTTCGCTGTGTCGCTCCCGCCAGGAAGATGGGAAGGTCTCGGCTGTATCCCAATTATATAAACTTTCAGAAATCACAGACACCGGCGCTGACCGGGGTGATGTTCCCGGCCGGCTGGCGGCACCGCGTGGAAAACCGACGGGAAACGGGCCACTTACCGCTTAAAATTGAATCGGTGCCGCGCTCAAACTTGTGATCGAAGCGTGAATTGAAACGATGCTGTTCGTCGGCCTCGGACGCCTGTTCGGCCGCGGCCTGTTTCGCTGGGAGGCACCAGTGAGACCGTAGAGCGTTTTCAGGCAGAGCAGGCACCGGTCATAGAAGGCTAGCCCCCCGCAAGCCGCTCGTCATTCGGGTGACGAATCTCGACGCCAAGGCGATGGAATTCGAGAGCACCTCGCTGCGCGTCGCGAAAGTGGCGCTGGCGAAGAGCGAGGGCATCATCAACATCCGGCCGTTGAGCATGGGCGTTACGAGTTCTGCGACGACTTCAACGACAAGGCCCGCGGTGTCTTGAACGCGCAATGACGGGCTGAGAGCCCGTGTCGGCCGACGAACAGTGAAACTGCTGCCTCTTGCATCACCAAGTGACTATATCGACATCACAATTGGCATACGAGTTCGGCTCAGCGGTTCTTGACCTGCCGTTTTGCCGAACTAAAGTCCGGCCCTTCTGAAGAAGGATGGACTCAAGATGGCGTTGCCGATGAGCTGGGATGAGTGGGCGCAGCATGACGGGCTGGCGCTCGCCGCACGAGTGAAGAGGGGCGAACTGACCGCAGCGGAATTGTCGGCTCAGGCTGCTGCCGCCGTCGCCAAGGTCGATCCGGCACTCTCCGGCGTCGTCGAAATCTTTGAAGACGTGATCGACGATCCCGCGAAGGACGGCGCCAATCTCGAGGGGCCGTTCGCCGGCCTGCCCTTCCTGATGAAGGATCTCGGCCCGACCATGAAGGGCCGCCTGCAGGAAATGGGATCCCTGCTGATGCGCGGCAATCGCCCGGCGGCCGACACCTTCCTGACCTCCAAGATGCGCACGGCCGGGCTCAACCTCATCGGCCGCACGACGACGCCGGAATTCGGCGTCTGCAGCTCGGCGGACAATCCTGCAGTCTATGTCACCCGCAATCCCTGGAATACCGACTACACCACCTGCGGGTCCTCGGCCGGCAGCGCCGCCATGGTCGCCGCCGGCGTCGTGCCGATCGCCCATGCCACCGACGGTGGCGGCTCGATCCGCATTCCCGCCGGGGTCAACGGCAATATCGGCCTGAAGGTGTCGCGCGGGGTCTTCTCACTGGCGCCGCATCTGTCCGACCTGAGCGGGCTCGTTTCGATCCAGGGCTGCCAGTCGCGCACCGTGCGCGACACCGCGGCCTTCGTCGACGCCTGCCGCGGCCCCGCCTCCGGCGAATTCATGCCGTTCTGGACCACACCGGAGCCCTACTCCTCGTTGATCGAGCGCGATCCTCCCCGGCTCAGGATCGCCCTGTCGCACGAGTGGGGCGATTATCGCGCAACCCCGCATATCGCGGCCGAGCTCGCAAAGGCTGGCCGCTTCCTCGAAAGCCTCGGACACCAGGTCGATTGGGCACTGCCCGCGCTCGACTATCGCGCTGCCTTCGCCGCCCAGACCACCTGCTACATCAGCAATTTCGCCCAGGTGATCGAAAACCTGCTCGCCGCGCGTGGGCTCGATACACCGCCGGCCGATCTCATCGAGCCGATGAACATTCGCATCTGGGAGGCCGGCCGCCACACCACCTTCGCCGAGCGAGCGCGCATGCAGGCAGTGTTCAACACCACCTCGCGGGCGTTCGGCGCGTTCTTCGAGGAATGGGACATCATTCTCACCCCGGTGACCGCGCTGCCGACGCCGAAGGTCGGTACCAAAGAATACCTGACGATCAGCGACAATCCCTCCGTGCTCGACTGGTTCGGCAATCTGTGGCGCAATTTCGCCTATACGCCGCTCGCCAATCTCTGCGGCATTCCCGCCATGTCGATGCCGCTGGCCTTCCACGAGCACGAGCTGCCACTCGGCATCCAGGCCCAGGCGAAACAGGGCAATGACGGCCTGCTGCTGCAGCTCGCCGCCGAGATCGAGCGCGCGCTCGACGGCCGGTGGAATGCCGGTCAAAAGGCGCAGGTGCACGTCACCACGGGTTAATTAACGTTGGCGCCTTTCCCGAACGCCGCGCTGTGATCATCGACCAGGGCGCAGTCGTGCACGAGAGCTCGGCCGCCGCGCTGCACGCCGACAGGGCCGTCCAGGAACGCTACTGCGCGGACTGAACGGCGCGGCCGCCAAAGCCCTTGCCGCTATGGCCAGGTGGCCCCACGCGTATTGACGTAGAGGGCATAGATCGACTGGCTCGCCGCCATGAACAGGCGGTTGCGGCGGCGCCCGCCGAAGCACAGATTGGCGCAACGTTCGGGCAGAGCGATGCGCCCAATCGGCTCACCTGCCGGATTGTGCACCAGCACGCCATCGAGTTCAGGCGATCCCATCCCCCAGCCGCACCACAGGTTACCGTCCTCGTCGATGCGAAACCCGTCGGGTGTGCCCTGGGGGCCGGCATCGATCAGGACCCGGCGCCGGATGAGGCGCATACCGTCGACGACGTCATAGGCAAGGATCCGCCGCGGCGCCGACCGGCTCTCGACCACATAAAGGATCTGCTCATCGGGCGAAAAGGCGAGCCCGTTCGGCCCCTCGATGCTGTCCTCGACCACGGTGGTGCGCCCGGTGGCGGGGTCGAACCGGTAGAGATTGCTCGGCAGTTCCTGCGGCGCACGATTTCCCTCGTAGTCCCCGAGCAGGCCGAAGGGCGGATCGGTGAACCAGACCGTGTCGTCCGACTTGACCACCAGGTCATTGGGCGAATTCAGGCGCTTGCCATCGTAACCGTCCACCAGCACCGTGATCGATCCGTCGTGCTCGGTACGGGTGACACGCCGACCACCGTGCTCGCAGCTCACCAGCCGCCCCTGGCGGTCGCGGATATGACCATTCGCATAGTTGCTCGGCGCACGATAATTGCTCAACTGGCCGGTTTCCTCGTCCCAGCGCACAATCCTGTTGTTGGGAATGTCGCTGACCAGCAGAAATCGCCCGTCGCCGAACCACACCGGCCCCTCCGCCCAGCGCAGGCCAGTGGCCAGCCGCTCCACCGCGGCAAGCGTCAACCGGTACTTGTCGAAACTCGGACGGAGACTCTTCACCGAAGGATCGGGATAGGACGGCGTCGGTTGCCACATGGGCCCTCACGGATTGCGACGAGACACGTTGCGGAATGATAGTGGCGTGATCAGAGCACAGCACAGCGTGCTTCAGGCGAGGTTAATCTTCACAGGACGTTTTCTAAAGCTCTCTTCAACGCGGTTCGCCGGGTTCCGGATTGACAACTCGCCTGGCCTTGATTTTAGTGTCGTTCTGGGGATTGCGATCTCCCCATCAGGCGCCATGCTCGAGAATCGCGTCCAGCTCTCTGCAAGGACGCTGCATGCCTGTCTTCCCTGTCGTCGACCGATCTGTCTCCGCACCTGAAATCAGCGTTCACGCGTTGGCCGATCTTGCCGATCCGCCCGGCGTGCCGCAACTCTGACCGGCCAGGTGCCGCGCCATGTCGACGGAAACAGAAAGCGGAAGAACCACAAGCCCGAGCGACGCCGGACCATTGAACGTCGCCCTGCTATATGCGGCGCGCGCCGCGAGAGGATTCGGCGACGGCTTTGCCGTTATCATTCTGCCGTCCTATCTCGCTGAACTCGGTTTCACAGCCTCGGAGATCGGACTTGTCGCGTCAGCTGCCCTGCTTGGGACGGCAGTCGTCACCCTCTCGGTCGGCCTCATCGGCGCCCGCCACGACCTGCGCAAGCTGCTTCTCGCCAGCGCATTGGCCATGGTGGCGACCGGCCTCGCCTTCGCCAACATCGAATGGTTCCCGCTCATCATTCTCGCGGCGTTTGCTGGGACAACCAATCCCTCGTCGGGCGACATTGGGGTTTTCGTGCCGCTCGAGCATGCCATGCTGGCTCGCGACGTACCCGACCATGACCGCACCCGCTCGTTTGCCGCTTACAGTCTGATCGGCGGCCTGTCCACGGCCGCAGGCGCATTGGCCGCCACGGCGCCGGACCTGCTGGTGTCGGCCGGATTCGACACAATCCGCGCGCTTCAGGCGATGTTCTATGTCTACGCCGCGTTGGGGCTCATGGCCGCCGGGCTCTACCGGCGACTCCCGCACCTTCGCGACAGCGACGCGCTGCGACCGCAGAACTCGGCGCTCGGCCCCTCGCGCCGAATCGTCTATCGCCTTGCCGCGCTGTTCAGCCTCGATGCCTTCGCCGGCGGCTTCGCCGTCCAGTCCCTGGTCGCTCTGTGGCTATTCGAACGTTTCGACCTGTCGCTCACCGCAGCCAGCCTGTTCTTCTTCTGGTCGAACACCCTCTCGGCATTCTCCTATCCCGTGGCGGCGCGGCTGTCGAAACGGTTCGGCCTCGTCAACACGATGGTTTTCACGCACATCCCGTCGAGCCTCTGCCTGATCCTGGCGGCGCTGCTGCCCAATCTGATGCTGGTCATGGCGCTGCTTCTGATCCGCTCCGCGCTATCCCAGATGGATGTTCCCACCCGCTCGTCCTATGTGATGGCCGTCGTCACACCGCCCGAACGGCCAGCGGCGGCCAGCGTCACCGCCGTGCCGCGCAGCCTCGCCTCGGCCATCAGCCCGGCACTGGCCGGGGCCCTGCTCGCCATGCCTTTCTCCGGACTGCCGCTTGTCATCTGTGGCGGCCTGAAGATTGTCTACGACATGACGCTGCTGCGATCGTTCCGGCATCTGCGGCCACCGGAGGAAGTGCGCAACCGGGATCGCAATTGCCGACCGCCAAGTGAAGGAGAGGGTTCGCACGACTGACGCTCGGGCCCTGTCACGACGTCGCGCACGGCTCTGCTGTGGCTTGCGAAGAGCCGCAGGCTGACTCACGACGTGGCGACGGGGGACCGGCAATCTCCCCGACAGGCGGAACACGCCCGAACGAGGCCCTCACCCACGCACTGCGCATCGCTCGCCTTCGAGGCGATCGGCATGCCTGCGCTTTCGCGGCCAATCACGTCTCCTTCCATCGGAGGACAGAGCGCCCGGCGCTCACGTCGGCGGCGATGACGATCCCCTCATCTGACGCGCAAGTGACGAGGACATGACCGTCGGCAAGCTTGGTCGCGGACGGCTGTCACGCAGCTCCGGCGGAATATAACAGGCGATGCCTATTCAAGTGGCACTTCGATCGGACCTCGTTCACACCGGCGATGAAACGTCAGATGAGCACCCGATGACGCACGAAACAGGCATCATTCGCATGATTGAGCGACCACACATTTGCACCAGTTCAATCATTACACTTGTCCTCGCCTGACTGCGCGATTCTTGAACCAGGAACCTGATTGCACGTCGTGTGCGATCACGCGGGGCACGTGACGTGAAACAGGAGCTCACCATGGCCGGCATCTTCGACACCCAGGGATTCGGATTTCTGTCGAACTACAACGGCGCCTTCACCACCAGCGCGGCGCTCGCAGCCATGCAGGAGATCGCAGGAACCAACGCCAATTCAATCTCGCTCGCGCCTCGCATCTTCACACAAAGCAAGACCTCTAACGATGTCATCGCCGATCCGGCCAAGACCGAGAGCGATGCCAATATCGCCACGGCCATCGCCAATGCCCACGCGCTCGGACTGTCGGTGATGCTCAAGCCGATGCTCACCGGGCTTGACGGCACCAACCAGGCGCAGATCACGCCGAGTGACCCCGCCGCCTTCTTCGCCTCCTACAAAGCCGAGATGCTCGACCTCGCCCGGGTCGCTTCCCAATCCGGCGCCGAATCGCTGTCGATCGGCAACGAGCTGAGCGCGCTGTCGGGGACGGAATATCGCAGCTACTGGGTTGACCTCATCGACGCTGTTCGCTCGGTCTACCACGGCACCATCACTTATTCGGCGGCGACGGACGAAGCCAGCCATGTGAGCTTTTGGGATCAGGTGGACGAAATCGGCATCAACGCCTATCCACCGCTGACATCCAAACTCGATCCCACGGTCCAGGAAATGGTCACGGCCTGGACCACGATGCCGACCGACAACTACTGGGCAGGGGTGATGAACCACATGTCGCCGGTCAACTTCTTTCATTCGCTGGCGACGGAATACGGCAAACAGGTGCTGTTCACCGAGGCCGGCTACCGCAGCCTCGACGGCACCAATATCAGCCCCGGCGGCTGGAACGGGAGCACGACGCCGGACGTGCAGGAGCAGTATGACGCCTTCAACGCCTTCTTTCAGGTGTGGGGGGCGGAAGGTGGCAGCTGGTTCAAGGGCGCCGAGATCTGGAACTGGGACGCGAACAATGTCTATTCGCCGACCGGCTATTCGCCCATGGGCAAGCCGGCGCAGCAGCTGATCACCGAGTGGTACGGCGGCCAGCACCAGCCCCCCGGTCTCGCGATCCAGGGATCGCCATCCGCGGACCTGATCGATGTCGGCAGCGGCAACGACACTCTGTCCGGCGGGATTGGCAACGATGTCATCAAGGCCGGCGCCGGAAACGACATCATCATCGGCGGCCCCGACACCATTCCGAAGCTGACGGACACCACCGTCACCGTCACCGGCTACAGCTCGGTGGTGGGCGGCATCGGCGCCAAGATGGCGCTTCTGATCAATGGCCAGCAGGTCGGCGATACGGTGGAATTCCACGGCGCCAGCGACGCGTCGGGCTACCAGACCTACACCTTCAGCTTCCATAACCCGGCGAGCGTGACGAGCCTCGACGTCGCCTTTCTCAACGACGTTTCCGGTGCCGGGGGCGACCGTAATCTCTATGTCAAGGACATTACCGTCAATGGCGAGCATCTCGCCGCGGCCGACGCTGTCAACCCAAGCTCACCGGGAACGTGGAACCTGTACCAGAACGGCGCGATCCATTACGACATGACCAGCCATCAGGACCTCTTCTACGGCGCGGCTACCGACAACGATACGATCGACGGCGGTCCGGGCAACGACGTGATCTACGGCGGGGCGGGCGCGGACGTGATCCATGGCGGCAGCGGCGACGATATCATCAATGGTGGCCCCGGCATCGCGACCGCCACCGACCAGCTCTACGGCGACGCCGGCAACGACATCATCAAGGCTGGCCCCGGCGATACCGGCGCGATGCTCGACGGCGGTGCCGGCAACGACCAGCTCTATGGCGGTCTCGCTGCCAACGTGATGAATGGCGGCGACGGCAACGATTATCTGTCCGGCGGCGGCGGCCATGACGTCATGCATGGCGGAGCAGGCGACGACACGCTGAAGGCCGGCACTGCCGCGAGCCAGCTGTACGGCGACGCAGGCAACGACCGGCTGATCGGCGGCTCCGGCAATGATTACCTTTCAGGCGGTAATGGCAACGACACTTTCGTGTTCGGACCGAATTTCGGCAAGGACGTGATTGCCGATTTCCAGAACAGCGGCGGGACGCAGGATATCGTCCAGTTGGACCATACCGTCTTTGCCGATTTCAACGCCGTGCAGTCCCACATGGCCCAGGTCGGCAGCAGCGTCGTCATCACGCTCGATGCCAGCAACAGCATCGAAATCAAGAACATGACCGTGAGCCAGCTCCACGCGGCCGATTTCCTGTTCGTCTGATCGACGCCCCCCAAAGCAGCCGCAGATCAGCGCTCGTTCGCCGGCAGGACGAAGACCTGGCCCGGATAGATCCGATCGGGGTTGCGGATCTGGTCGCGATTGGCCTTGTAGATGACCGCGTATCGCGCGCCCTCGCCGTAAGTGAGCCGGCTGATGCGCCAGAGGCTGTCGCCGCGGGTGACGGTCGTGGTGGTGATCTTCGGTACGACCACGGCGGATGGCGATGGCGGTGCCGCGGGCGCGGTGTCGATCGCCGCCGCGATCTTCGGCTGCTGCGAGGCAGCGTTGTCCTGGCGCTTCGCGGCAGCGGACTGCGCGGGCACCGAACTGGTGACGGCGACTGTGTCCGGTGCGTTGAACGACACTTCGGCGCGCGAGCGGACAGCGCCGGACTTGGGCTCCACGTCATCGAGACGCACGCGATATTTGCCGGGCGCGACGCCTTCCTTGATCGTGAAGGCGAAGTGCCCTTCGGCATCGGCCGTCGCCGCGGCGAGGAAACTGTCGTTAAGATAGAGCCGGACGGCGGCCCCCGCCGACGAGTGCCCACTGACATGTAGCTTGCCGCCCGCCTCGGTCTCGACTGCCTCCACCACCACCGCACCTCGCATCGGCGTTGCAGTGGCCAGCTGCGACAGCACCACGCTGGGCTTGTCCGGCGTCATCAGCGCAACAACAGGCTTGTCCTGCCCCTTGGCCTCGAGCGCCACCGCAACGCTTTGTTTGGACGTCACCTGGCTGCCGTCCCGCCGCGTCGATCGCAGCGTCAATTCGTAATTACCGGGCGGCAGCGGTCGCGGCACCATGGCGAACTGCCCGGATCGATCCGCGACCACCCGATCATGCGGCTCACCATTGCGCAGCAGTTCGATCGTCGCGCCCGGCGCAGCCCTGCCTGCGATCACGGCTTCCCCCGTCGGCTCGATACGGGCGACGTCGAAGGCGGGGACGCCGTCGTCGGATTTTGCCGGCGCCGGCGATCCGTCCAGGGCGGAGGCCAGTGCATCGGCCTGCGCCTTTGCTGATTTGAGCGCAGCCGCTCCCCCGCCGCTTTCGCTCGCGGCCTTCGGTGCGGCGGTCACGGTCGTTTGCGGGACCGGCGGTTCGCGGCGGACCTGCTGGAAGGCGACGACGAGGCCGGCGCCTGCGACGGCGACAACCGCGAGGTAAGGCAGAGCGATGCGGCTCATCGATGCGGCAATCATGGCGGACTCTTTCCGTCGAACAGATTGTCGGTTCCGGCCAGAGACTGCCCCTGTTTGTTCCGCCCATCAAGCCTGCCGTAAGCTCAATCAGGCCGACAGGTTCCACTGCGCTGCAGTGCCGAAGACGCAGCGGCATGCGTCAAACCTCAGTCGACACGCCGGTGAGAAACTCCCCGATACGTGCGATCGCCTGATGGGCCTCTGGTATCACCGGCACGAACAGCTGCCAGACATGGGGCATCCGCGGCCAGACCTCGAGCCGGCTGCACGGATTGGCCGCCTGCAATCTCTTCGCCATGCGGACAGCATCGTCCCTGAGGATTTCATCGCTGCCGACCTGGATCAGCACCGGCGGCAGGCCGGCCGGATCACCGTAAAGCGGCGAGGCATAAGGCGTGCGCGGGTCGGCCCCGGCAAGGTAATACTGCGCGAACTCCGGCAAGTCGTCGACGTTCATCATCGGATCGGCCGCAGCGTTATCGGTCAGCGACCGCCCAGTCAGCGTGAGGTCCGTCCAGGGCGACAGCGCCACGGCGGCGGTCGGCGACCGTGCGCCATCGTCGCGCAGTTTCAACAGCAGGGCGAGCGCCAGCCCACCTCCAGCCGAATCTCCCATCATCAGAAGCGCCCCCGTCTGCGGCGTCCTGTCGGCCAGATGACGATGGGCCTCGACCGCGTCTTCGAGCGCCGCGGGAAAGGGATGCTCCGGCGCCAGACGATAATCGAGCACCCAAACCACGGCACGTGCCGCATCGGCAATCCGCCAGGTGAAGTGCCGGTAATGAGCCGGCGCGCCGGAGATATAGCCCCCGCCATGCAGATAAAGCAGGTTTCGAAACGGCCGCGACGCCGGCATCGTCACCTGAACGAAGCTGAGCCGGCCGGCTTGGATCTCAACCGTCTTGCAGCGGGCCGGTGGCGGCGGCACCAGCCGCTCCATCTCGCGCATGTCGCGCCGCCAGCCCTCGACATCCAGCTGATGACTGCGCCGTTTGATGAACAGGCGAATGCCGAGGCGCAGCAGTTCGGCGCGCAGGCTCATGGCGTTCGTCTCCGCTCAGCGTCCTAAGGCGGCCGTCCTCGGCATCGGCGCCCGCTCGGGCCCGCCCGGCCGCTCGTCGATCAGGCGGCCGTCCTCGATTTCGATGATGCGATCAGCGAATGGCACGATCCGCGGATCATGGGTCACGACGAGGACCGCCCGCCCCCGGTCATGCGCCATTGCGCCCAGGATTCCCATGATCGCCTGTCCGTTGCGGGCATCGAGCGCCGAGGTCGGCTCGTCAGCGAGAATAACGGAAAGATCGGCGACGATGGCGCGCGCGATCGCGACCCGTTGCTGCTCGCCGCCGCTGAGCGCGCGCGGCAGCGATTTCACCTTGTGCTCGAGCCCGACGGTCTTCAGCGCCTCGCGCGCCTTCTCCGCAGCCTTGCCGCCGCGCTCGCCGCGGATATCGAGGGCGAGCTGGACGTTTTGCGTGGCGGTGAGCGTCGGAAAGAGGTGATAGGACTGGAAGACGAAGCCGATATGATCGCGACGAATTCCAGCCAGCCTCTCGGTGTCTGCGTCGGCAGTCAGGATACCGCCCACGGTAACGCTGCCCGCAGTCGGCGCCAGCATACAGCCCAGGATCAGCAGCAGCGTCGTCTTGCCGCTGCCGGAGGGGCCCATCAGCAGCGTCAGCTCGCCGCGCCTGAGCGAGAGGTCGACACCGCGCAGCGCCTGCACCTCGCCGGCGCCGCTCCCCAGCGTCTTGCTCACCGCCATTGCTTCGATGACCACTTCGCTCATCGCATGAATACCCTCGCCGGATCGATGCGCACGACGCGGAAGATGGCGCCGATTGCCGAAACCACGCACATCACCAGGGTCAGAACGCCGAGGCCGACCACCAGCCAGGGCGTGATGACGATCGGCAACGCACTCTTCTCGGTCATCTCGACGACCACTGCACCGATGCCGGCGGCGAGGCAGAACCCGATCACCGCATTGATCAGCGCCTGATAGATGATGACCTTGTAGATATAGCCATTGGACGAGCCCATGGCGCGCAAGGTGGCGAATTCGCTCAGATGATCCTTGGTGCTGGAATAGAGGGTCTGCGCGACGATGACAGTGCCGACGACAACGCCGAGCAGGGCACCGGCAAACAGCGCCGCACCGGCACCCGTTCCGAACAGCCAGAAGGAGCGGCTGCGGCTGCGAAATTCCCTGGGCGTGAGAACCTCGGCGTCACCGATCCGGCCGCGGATCGCCTGCAGCACCGCATCGCGATCGGCACCGTCCTTCAGGCGCACCAAAAGACTGCTGGCCCGATCCGTCGGCGTCCCGGTGTAGGTACGGGCGGCCTTGAGGTCGACGAAGACGTAGGGCGTGGTGGTGAAGGAGCGGATGCCGTCGGTGACCGCGGCGACGCGCACGCGGCGGCCGCGGACCTCCGCCACCGACCCGATACCGGCGGCGCCGAGCCGTTCGAAATACGACCGGTCAACCGCAACGGCGCCCCGTTCGGCCAGCGCCTGCGTGCTGCCTTCGACCAGGTTCCAGGGCTGCAGACCACCGTCGCGCAAGTCGGCCCCGACGATGAAGACGGGTGTCATCTCGCCACTTTCGAGTCGCCAGTCCGAGAAGCCGATGACGAGCGGAATCACCGTCGCAACGCCGTCGGTCGAGGCGACACGCTCGCGCAGTTTGATATCGAGCAGGGAGGGATCCTCGAAACATTTTGCATTTTTCGGCACCACCCACAGCTCCGTCGAGGCGTGGTCGATCATGGTCGTGACCATGTGACCGAAGCCGAGGAACAATCCCATCTGGACAAGGACCAGCACCGCCGCGAAGACGATCCCGACCATGGTGGCAATGAAGCGCAGCCGGTCGTGAAACAGGTTGCGCGACGCGAGCGTCAGTTGCAGCGACATGGTGCCATCCTCTATCGCCTCTCGCCCTATCGCCGTTGCTCCGCCACCGCCCGCTTGCCGGGCCCCAGGGCACGGCGCGAGGCGAGCGCTGTTGAACCGACACACAAGAGCCAGCTCAGCGCCAGCGCGCCAGCGAAGACGATGGCTGCTTTGGCGACGGCGCCGAGCGCAATGCCGAGCATGGCATATTGCAGCCAGACCACGAAGATGTAGTGCACGAGATAGATGCCGTAGGCATTGGACGACAGGCTGTCGAGCACCGGGTGGCGCCACTGCATCAGCCGCAGACAGAACGCGAGCAGGAAGAAGACGCCGGTCGCACAGGCGAGCGGAAAGGCGAACGCCGCGGCCAGGCGGTAGACCATCGGGCTCGCCGACCAGTCCGGCATCGTCAGCGAGGTCAACCCGCCCCAGGCCGCGAAGCCGGCGACGGCCGCCGCAAGCCAGGCGAGCCAATGCTGTGCGAGCGGGCCTCCAGGGCGCAGCAGACCGCCATCGGCGCCATTGCTGCCGATGGCGACGCCCGCCAAGAAGTAGACAACATAGTGCAACGGCCGGCTCAGCTGGACCGAAAATGGTCCGATTGTGGTCCAGTCCCAAGGGCTGAAGATCATCGCCAGCGGCACGTAGGCGAGCATCGACAGCACAACGACGCCGATGACGAAGGCGAGCGGACGGTCGCTGAACCGCGCGGCAAGGTCCGACATGGCCCTTTCCCAATGCGGCGCCAGCGCGTGAAGCCCGGCCGCGAGCGCGCTCAGGACGAAGAGCTGCCACAAGAACCATGCCGGCCCCGATGGCCACATCGGCAGCGCCAGCCACTGTTGCGAGAAGGTGAGTGGTGCAGGATCGACTGCGGTCGCGAGATAGGAAGCGTAATAGGCAATCGGGCTAAGGACGGCGACGGCGAACAGAAATGGCAAACCGATCCGTCGCCAGCGATCCGACAGATAGTTGAGGCTTCCCCTTCGGTTGAGACTTGCTGGCGCGAACACCCCCGCAAGGAAGAACATCAGTGACATGAGGCTGACGTCCTGCCACGCGCAGAACAGGTCGAAGCCAAACCAGCGCTGATGATCGAGAATTGGAAATGCCACCCAGCGGTAGGGCGCGAGGTCGAAAGGAAATGGTTCTCGTGGCTGCGATACGAGGTAGGATAGCACTGAATGAAACGCCACCACGATAACAATGACCACTGCGCGCAGGTTACTTAAGGAAAGGTTGGCGCGAGAGGTCACGGAGCACCCGTTCGGCTTGGCGATCGGGAACCAAACCAGCAACGGGCGTCCTGGTTCCAGTGCGGTGCTCAATTAGACGGGATAACGGGGGAGAGGGATGACAGGGCGGGGTCTCGACGGCTTTGGCAGCACTTTTAGCCGCCGTTCCCGACCAGCGCGTCCGCTACACCGGTTCGCTGCAGCGGTCCGAGGCGCGCGCCGCCTTTCACCCGAATTGAACTGACTTCTCCGGGGTACATCGCGCGCCATCAGAATGGCCTCCGGCGTTTGGCATGCCCGATCGAGCCGGACGACCACCCACGGTTACGCCGTGATCTGCGCCACACGAAGGTTGTTGGTCGTGCCCGCCTGGCCGAACGGAATGCCCGAGACGATCACGATGTACTGGCCTTGGCGGGCAAGCCCTTCGCGCGCGGCAGTCCCGACCGCCGTCGCCACCATTTCTTCGTAGGAGGTGACGTCGGCCGAGTGCACGCAATGCGCTCCCCAGAGCAGGCCCATGCGACGGGCGACGGCAAGATCCGGCGTGATCGCAAGGATCGGCAGCCCCGGACGCTTGCGCGCGATCCGCGCCGCCGTCGTGCCGCTCGAGGTGAAGCCGACGATGCATTTGGCACCGATTGCGCGGGCGAGCTCGGCCGCGGCAGCGGCCACGGCATGCGGCGGCGAGTCCTCGACCTCGGGATGTGTGGCGCGGACGAGCGACTGATAGAGCGCGTGACTCTCAGTGCTGCGGATGATGCGATCCATGATCTCGACGGCTTCGACGGGATATTTGCCGCTCGCCGTCTCGGCTGAAAGCATGACGGCGTCAGCTCCGTCATAGATCGCGGTGGCGACATCCGAGGCCTCGGCCCTCGTCGGCGTCGGCGCGTTGGTCATCGATTCCAGCATCTGCGTCGCCACGACCACCGGCTTGGCCGCGAGGCGGCAGGCCCGCACCAACTCCTTCTGGCGTCCGGGAACGTCCTCCTGCGGGATCTCGACACCAAGATCGCCGCGCGCGACCATCACGGCGTCCGACAGGCGGATAATGTCGTCGATCTCGTCGAGCGCCGCCGGCTTTTCGATCTTGGACATCACCCCGGCACGGCTTCCGATCAGCCCGCGCGCCTCGATGATGTCCGATGCCCGCTGAACGAAGGACAACGCCACCCAGTCGACGCCGAGCTTCAGGCCGAACTCGAGGTCGGCGCGATCCTTCGCCGTAAGTGGCGAAAGAGCGAGCACCGTTCCCGGCAGATTAACGCCCTTGCGGTTGGTGATCGGGCCACCCACCACGACCTTGGCCGTGAATTCATCAGTTCCGGGAGAGATGACGCGCACGCGCACCTTGCCATCATCGATCAACAGGTCGTGGCCGGGCGCAATGGCGGCGAAGACTTCGGGGTGGTTGAGCGGAATCGCCGAGGCGTCGCCCTCGGCCTCGGTTCGCACAAAGCGCAATTCCTCCCCGGCTTCGACCTGGATGCGACCGTCGCGGACCGCGCCGATGCGGATCTTGGGACCCTGAAGGTCCTGCAGGATGCCAATCGGCCGGGCGACCGCCTCCTCGAGTTCGCGGATCGCCGCAAAGACCTTGGCATGATCGGCCTGCGCGCCGTGGCTGAAGTTCAGCCGGAACGTATCGACCCCAGCAAGAAACAGTGATTTCAGCGTGTCCGGGGACGAACTTGCCGGACCGACGGTCGCGATGATCTTGGCTCGGCGCTGGCGATGCATGAGGAACTCCCAAGGTAAAGGCAATCAGGATCCGTTTGATGGATGGTCACGTGATCAGGATCGCGCGGATATCGTTGACGTTCGTAAGTGTCGGCCCGGTCTTCACAAGGTCGCCGATTCCCTTGAAGAACGTATAACTGTCGTGCCGTTCCAGGAAGTCCCGGGCCGACAGTGCCGCCGCCGCCCCCCTTGCCAACGTCGTCGGCGTGACGATGGCTCCAGCGGCATCTTCGGTGCCGTCGATGCCGTCGCTGTCGCCCGCGATGGCCCAGATCCGCGGATGCCCACGCGCCGCGATAGCGAGGCTGAGCAGAAACTCTGTGTTCCGACCGCCGGCTCCGGCACCTTTGCTGCCGATGGTCACCGTCCCCTCGCCGCCCGACAACAGCACCGCGGGAGCTGCAACCGGAAGGCCGTGCTGGCACACGGAGCGTGCGATCCCGAACAGCACGATCGCCATCTCGCGCGCCTCGCCTTCGAGCGCATCGCCCAGCACGAGCGGCATCACGCCAAAATCGCGGGCACGCGCCGCAGCGGCCGCAAGGGCGGCCCCGGGCGCCGCCACGATCCGAACATCCGGCGGCGGACTCTCCGGCGTCTTGTCCTCGGTTTTCAAGAGATGGTCGCGCACCGCCCGCGGCACCACCATCCCGTATCGGTCGAGAATGTCCAGAGCATCCTTGCTCTTGCTGATGTCGGGCACCGTCGGCCCCGAGGCGATCGCACCGGGATCGTCCCCCGGAACATCACTGATCACCAGCGTGATGACACGCGCCGGATACGCCGCGTAAGCGAGGCGGCCGCCCTTGATCGCCGAGAGGTGCTTGCGGACCGTGTTCATCTCGCCAATCGTGGCGCCGCTGCGCAACAGGGCCGCATTCACGGCCTGTTTGTCGGCCAGCGTCAGCCCGTCGGCTGGCGCCACCATCAGCGACGATCCGCCGCCGGAGATCAGGACAAGCACCAGATCTTCAGGCGAGAGCCCCTTGACCGCATCAAGGATGCGGCGCGCCGCTTCGACGCTGCTCTGGTCGGGCACCGGATGAGCCGCTTCCCGAATCTCGATCCGGCCGGCGTCGACCGCATGGCCGTGGCGCGTGACGACGACGCCGCCCAGGTCGACATCAGGCCAGGCGGCATCGACCGCCGCGGCCATGGCCGCCGAGGCCTTGCCGGCGCCGACGACGACACAGCGGCCCTTCGGCTTGCCGGGAAGATGTCGCAGCACTGCGGGGCCGGGAGCTGCGCTGGCGACCGCCGCATCGAAGATGGCGCGCAGCGTGGCCCTCGCCTGCTCGTCCTGCGAGAGTGCATCGGCATCGGTCATGCGGCCCTTCCCCCGTCGATGAGCGACCTAGTGTGGCGTCTTGCAATTGCCTACCGCCTTTGCGGCCAATCTCTCGTAGGCAATTGCGAGACATAAGCCACACTAGCGCTTTGATTTTGCTAGTGTCCTTGTGTCTCCGAATGACCGTGCGAGCGTGAGGCAAATGGAGCGGTCATTCGGAGACAGGACACTAGTCCAAAGGGGCCGCTTGTTCGAAGGACTCTACAGGCAACGGCAACCACCGCGCCAATGACGATATTTCATCGCGATCATGCCGCAGCGGAATGAGCCCCGCGGCAAGCAGGGTCAGGCGCCGGCCGTGGCCGGCTCCACAAGGCCATGGGTGGCCTTCAGCACCGCCACCATCGCCTCGATCAGCGGGTCAGTGCTTCGCGTCTCGCTGTAAAGGAAGGAAAGCAGGCACGGGATCGGTGCGCCTTCGACGATCACCACCTCGCAGCGCGCCGCCGCGGGGCTCGCCAGCTCCTCGCGCATCAGGCACAGGCCGACGCCGGTTTTGACCAGACTGATCATCGAGGATTCCTGATCCGCCTCGATCACCGTGTTCTGCTTCAAGCCACGCCCCTCGAACAGCGACGCCTGGATCCGATATTGCGAGCTGTGCTCGGGCGTGCCGACCCAGGGCAAGGACGCCAGCGCCGGCCAGTCTGCATCGCGGATCCGCTCGGCCCACTGCACCGGCGCAACGACCACATAGGCGACTTTGCGTAATTCCAGCGCGACGATCCCTGGGTCATTACAGGGGCCGAGATAGAAGCCGGCATCGAGTTCGCCAGCGCCGACCATGTCAAGAATGCGTCCGGAAATGCCATGGACCAGCTTGATCTCGATCAGCGGATGGGCGTCGACCATGCTTGTGAGGAACTCGCCGAGCTTCAAGGATTCCGGATCGATGATCGTGCCGATTCGGACAGTGCCCGCGACCTTGCCCTTGAGGTGCTGGGCCGCCGTCACGAGCTCCGACGCATCCGAGAACGTCTTCTCGGCGTATGGCAGCAGCAGCTTGCCGGCCTGGCTGAGCACGACGCCGAATGGCGTGCGCTCGAACAGGCTGACGCCGAGTTCGTCCTCCAGCGACCTGATCTGCTTGGAAACCGCCGGCTGGCTCAGGTGCAACTGCTCGGACGCCCGCGTGAGATGGCCGCAGCGCGCAACCGTGAGGAAGGTTCGAATCTGGTAGATCTCCATGGCGGCGGCATCCGAGTATTAAATCCCTAACTCCCCTAGCAAATTGACATTGCTAGTGTCCCGGTTCTAACGTTCGCATCCCTTTGCGGCGAGCGCTCATACGAACGTTAGAACCAAAGGGACACTAGCATAGTTATGATTCTAGTGCGGTGGATCTGACGCTCGTACGGCGAATTCGCTGCAATGCTGATACGAGCGTCAGATCCACCGCACTAGCCGTCGCCGGCCCGACGGGGCCTGCGCCTCATGAGAGAGACGATGGACAACCCCAGCCGCTCGGAACGATCCCGCAATGCCGCGCTCCAGGCGGCGCTTACGATCGTCGCACGCGACGGCCCCGGCCGGCTGACGCTCGACGCGATCGCACGCGAAAGCGGTTTGAGCAAGGGCGGCGTGATGCATCAATTTCGGACCAAGCAGGCGGTCCTCAAGGCGCTGCTCGAACATCAGACGGCCTATTTCGAAGACTTCTCCCGCCAATACATCGCCAAGACGACCTCCTCGCAGCCTGAACTCGCTGCACAGATCGCTACCTTGCGCGAGGTCATCGCCAGGCCGCGTTCAGAGGCTTTCGCCATTCTCGCGGCCCTGGCCGACGATCCCGGCCTGCTCGCCGGCTCCCGGGATATCGATGCCCGGAAGGTCAAGACCCTGAAGGCCGAGGCCGCTGACCCGCAGCTCGCCCTGCTGCGCTGGTCCGCGGCAAGAGGGCTGGCATTGAGCGCCCTGTTCGGTCTGTGTCCGCTCGCCGACAGGGACCGCAACGAATTGTTCGAGCGCCTGCTCGACGATGCGCAATGGACCACACTCGCCAAGAGGCCGGCGCGGCGGCCGGCCTCGCCCGGTCGCGCTGGAAAGGCCAAACCCACGGCTCGCGCCAGCGAACGGTCGCGGCGCCTCAAAAAGAGCACTTGAAAACCATCCGGTCGGTTTTATAAGGGGCGTATGGGGGACAAGGCATGAGCGCAGCCGTCGCCGTCTGCAACGGCTGTTCGGTTGTGCTCCAGGAAACGAAAGCCTACATCGGCGACGGCGCCATTCTCCTCGACCGCCGAGTCATGGCGGCGCTGTGAAATGGCGCACAATCGAACGCCTTTCACAGGCTCCGGGTGCGCACGGAGTGCCCTCCGTTTTCCTTCAAATGGTAGTGTGGTTGAATGCGACGTACCGATATCGACCTGTTGCGCGTCCTGTTGTGTGGTGGCGTCATCTTCGCCCATGCCCTGCTGATCTTCGCCGACGAACCGCGATACCACCTCAAAAGCGCCGTACCCGATGCCATGGCATCGCTGATCTATGCCTTCCTGCGGCCGACCCTGATGACGAGCTGGTTCATTCTTGGCGGCTGGGCGGCGCTGAAGTCGTTCCGCAGCCGCGGCCCTGCACAGTTCGCCCGCGAGCGGATGACGCGCCTGCTCGTGCCGCTCGCGGTGGGGACCATCACGTTCGGCTCGGCGATCAAATACATCGAACTGCGGCACGGTATCGACATCGGCCTGCACGGATTCCGACTGGTCGACCCGATCGATACTCCCTTCTTCACGTTCTTTCCCCACAACCTCGCCTATCTCAATCGGGTGAGCTGGTCTCATCTCTACTTCCTGGCCTATCTCTTCCTGATGTCGCTGCTGATGCTGCCGCTGCTGTCGTGGCTGGTTCGCCGAGCCCCGCCCGCCGGCATGGCGCCGCGTTGGACCGTGCATGGGCCGGCGCTGGTCATGGGCGCGTATTTGGCTGTCACCCATGGCTATTGGCCGTATTTGCCCAATCTCATTCACGACTGGGCCAACTTCTTCTTCTTCACCTTGTGTTTCGCCCTGGGCGCCCTTGTCGCCTGGTGGCCGGGATTCGAGGCGCGGCTGCGCTCTGAAGCGCTCTGGCTTGCCATCGTGATGCTGGTCGCGTTTGCCGGCGTTCGTGCATGGGAGGACACCACGGCCGGGCGCATCTGCGTCGGCCTCCTCGGATGGAGCGCATTCGCGACCTTTACCGCCCTGGCATTCCGTTTCCGCCCGGGAGAGTCGCGACTGCTGACCTATCTCAACGACGCGATGCTGCCGGTCTTCATCATCCATCACGCCCCGCTATTGCTGATCGGCTGGGCCGTATTGACAGTGCCGATGGCGGTCTGGCTCAAGATCCCCCTGGTCGCACTGGGCGGAACAGCTGTTGCGCTCGCCGGCTATCACTGGCTCATCCGACCGTGGCCGGCGATGCGCTTCCTCTTCGGCTTGAGCCCCGCACCTGGGAAAAATGCAGCGAACCGCGCAGCGATGGCTGCGGTGCCCGGCGAATAGGCCGTTTCGCAAATCGTTAAGCCGCATGTCGCTGCATTGCGGGGCCCGACAGCTCGACGAAAAGACATGAACAACGCAGACGGTCGGAACAGTCCCGCAACGCCGCACTCCGGCGGCGCTCACAATCGTCGCGCGCGACGGTCCCGGTCGGCCGACAATTGTAAAACGAAGCGAAACAAAAACGGCTGCTGAGCGCCTTCCGAGGTGCATGGTTCCAATAAGCTTGCCGCGGGAGTGTCATGGGATAGGATGTTCAGCGACATCCAGACCGGCAATTGTCTCGATTTTTTCGGGTGAATCTTCGAGGAACGACGATGAAGCCAGAACGCCTGACCGCCTTCAGCGACGGTGTGATCGCGATCGTGATCACCATCATGGTGCTGGAACTCAAGGTTCCCCATGGCGCGGACCTGACCGCCGTCGCGGCCATGCTGCCGGTCTTTCTCAGTTATGTGCTGAGCTTCGTCTATGTCGCCATCTACTGGAATAATCACCACCATCTGATGCAGGCCTGCGTTCATGTCGACGGCGGCATCCTCTGGGCCAACATGCATCTGTTGTTCTGGCTGTCGCTGATTCCGTTCGCCACCGGATGGATGGGCGAAAACCACTTCGCCAGCATTCCCACTTCGCTCTACGGCGCTGCGCTGCTGATGCCTGCCGTCGCTTATTTCATCCTCCAGCACACGATCATCAGACACCACGGCAGGCAGAGCGTCATCGCCAGGGCCATCGGCGCCGACCACAAGGGCAAGCTCTCGGCGGCCTTCTACGCCGCTGGCATGATCGTCGCGCTCTTCATGCCGTGGCTTGCCGGTGCGCTCTACGCGCTGGTTGCGCTGATGTGGGTCATACCTGACCGGCGGATCGAAAAGGCCTTGGCCGAATCGCGGCGCGCCGATGCCGACGAGGTCCGCTGACTTGCGGCCGAGGGGCCGGAACGGCAACACCCTGATCCGCCTCGGCAGGATCGACCGCCGCAGCGCGCGCCCCCGTGGAAAGCGCCTGTGAGCAGGTCACCGGCAAGTGAAGCGCCCCTGGCGCATGAGACGGACCGTGTCGCAAGTTCCAAATTGACAGACCGCGCCGCCTTGGCTGTACTTCTCCGATGGGGATTGCGATCTCCCCACTAGTGTCCCGGTTCTAACGTTCCTATCACTTTGCTGCGAGCGCTCGTACGAACGTTAGAACCAAAGGGACACTAGCATCGTGATGATTCTAGTGCGGTGGATCTGACGCTCGTACGACGAATTCGCTGCAATGCCGATACGAGCGTCAGATCCAGCGCTCCGTGATGAGCGCGTCAAGTGCCATCACGCGCCGTGCGCCTGGCAAAATCGTCCCGCGCCGCTTCTCTTTCGGGCCAACCCCAAATATGAAGATCCGGGGAAACGCCTGAAGTGGAGCACACATGGTTTCGTTGAATGCAACGTCCGTCCTGCCGGACGATGGCACTGCCGGCACCCTGGTCGGCCGCGTCTTCTTGCCTGCCGCCGCGGGTCCTTCCGTGGTCGCCATCCGCCGCGGCGGCGTATTCGACGTCACCGCCCGGTTTCCGACCGTGAGCGCGCTGGCCGAGGAGGTCGATCCGGCCGCGGCGCTGAACAGCACGGACGGCGAGCGGATCGGCGATCTCGAGGCCATTGCGGCCAATACCCCGCCCGACACGCGCGATGCCGCGAGGCCATGGCTGCTCGCGCCGATTGATCTTCAAGTGCTCAAGGCCGCTGGCGTAACCTTCGCTGTCTCCATGCTGGAGCGGGTGATCGAGGAGCGAGCCCGCGGCAATCCGTCGGCGGCGGAAGCGATCCGCGCCGAGGTCGTGCGCCTGGTCGGCGACGACCTGTCAAAGCTCAAACCAGGATCCGCCGCGGCGATGCATCTCAAAGAGGTGCTGATCGCCCAGCAGGCCTGGAGCCAGTATCTCGAAGTCGGTATCGGCCCCGATGCCGAAGTCTTCACCAAGGCGCCGGTGCTCTCGTCGGTCGGCACCGGCATAGATGCGGGCCTGCATCCAAAATCGACCTGGAACAACCCGGAGCCGGAGGTCGTGCTCGCGGTGTCGAGCCGCGGCAAGATCGTCGGCGCGACGCTCGGCAACGACGTCAACCTGCGGGATTTCGAGGGGCGCTCGGCACTGCTGCTATCCAAGGCCAAGGACAACAATGCCTCCTGCGCGATCGGGCCGCTGCTGCGACTGTTCGACCATAGCTTCGGTCTCGACGACGTGCGCCGGATGGAGGTCGCCCTCACCGTGACCGGTGACGACGGCTTCACCCTCGAAGGCCATTCTTCGATCGCCAGGATCAGCCGCGATCCCGAGGATCTCGTTGCCCAGACAGTCGGTCCGGTCCACCAATATCCCGACGGCTTCGTACTCTTCCTCGGCACCATGTTCGCGCCGGTCAAGGATCGCGACGCCCACGGCCAGGGCTTCACCCACAAGCGCAACGACATCGTCACCATCGCCGCGCCGAAGCTCGGCAGGCTGATCAACCGCATGCGGCCGAGCGACGAATGCGAGCCATGGCAGTTCGGCATCACGGCGCTGATGACGAGTTTGGCCCGGCGAAAATATCTTTGAGGGATCATTCCCGTCGCTGGCGGCACGCCGGCGACGGCTGAACCTGCAGCCGAGCCGCCAGTGAGGTACCGATCGCAATCTCGCCCAAGCCTGTCGCCGCGGCAGCCGGATTACAGCCAGCGTCGCACGCGTTCGCAATAATCGACATAAGGCTGGCCGAAACGGTCCCGCAATGCGGCTTCCTCCATGGGGATCGTGATTGCATTCAGCACCAGCAAGGGAACGGGCAACAGCAGCAGCGCCCATACCAGATCGAGGACGAGCGCCAGGCCGACATAGACGAGGCTGACGCCCAGATACATCGGGTTCCGCGTCCACCTGAAAGCACCAGCGGTGACAAGGTGCGAGGGCCGGCCAACTGGATTGAGGGTGGTGCGTCTGAGCCCGAACAGCACGGCGCTCGAAGCGGCGAGGACAACGCCGGCGACGGCGAGGAGCCAGCCGCCCCAGCGCAGCCCTTCGGAGTCCGCATCGAACGACCACGGATAAAGCTGGTCCAGTCCAAGCCCGACCAGGAAGGTGACGGCGCAGAGAATCGGTGCCGGAACTCCGGCGAGATAGCCGAAACGAGAAATCTGCCCGTCAGCTTGCCCGGACATTCGACCTGCCTCACCGTTGCACGTCAGTTGAGCCTCACCCGGCTCACAATAGAGGATGGCGGATTCACTGCAAAGCTCTGCGGTGCCAGGACCTGTCACCAAGCCAAATTGCGAGCATCGCCGCATTTCATCGGCACAGATTTTGGTTCACGATGTTCGATCGCATATGGCGGACCGCCATGGTCGCGCTCCCGGTTGCGGCGCTCGCCTTCCCGCACTCGTTCCAGCCGGCTGCAGCGGCCGAGGTCGACGCAGGCCGAACCGCCAGTTCTCATGGACTTAAATCGAGAGCGGGCCGACCGTGTGGCGGGTCGAGATCGGCAAACTGACCGATGCACGGCCGCCGGCTTGAAGGCCTCGATGCCGGATGCGCGCCACGGAGCGCCAGAGACCTCAGGCGACGATCTTGAGCGGCGGCAGGGACGATCTTGAGCGGCGGCAGGCAAGGCGGTTTCGAGCCGGTCCTGCCCTTCGCACTCAGACGTCCTTTCCCGTGTTGCCCCGATGCCGCCGCACCCTGACTTCGATCGGGCGCGGAGCGGCCTGCGGGTTGGTGGCGAGCCACATCAGCGATGCGGGAACGGCAATGGCCAGCAGGAAGGCGAAGGTCTGCGACATGACGATCTCCTGAGCAATGTGCGGTGGATCTGGCGCTCGTATGCTGCAATGGAATACGAAGGTTTGCGACAGGGCACTAGCAAAATCAAAGTGCTAGTGTGGCTTATGTCTCGCAATTGCCTACGAGAGGGTTGCCGCGAAGGCGGTAGGCAATTGCGAGACGCCACACTAGCTGTCGAGACGGGACAACCGCACACGATCCCGGATTGCGATCTGCCGGGCGCTCGTGAATTCCACCACGCCCTCGTCGCTGAGCTGCGACAGCGATCGCGACACCGTCTCGAGCGTCAGACCGAGATAGTCGCCGATATCGCGCCGACTCATCGGCAATCCCCGCGCCTGCGCGCGACAGAGCCGGCGATCCATTTCGAGGAGGAAGGCCGCCACGCGCTCCAGAGCGGTCTTGCGCCCGAGCAGCAGCATGTGATCTTCCGCATGGCGCAGACCGTCGGACATCAGGCCCAACAGCCGGCGCGCGACCTCCATGTTCTTGCCCGCGACCGTCATCAGACTGCGCCTCTTCACCAGGCGGACATCGGTAGCGACCACGGCTTCCGCCGTCATCCGATGGCGTGCTCCGCCCGACTCCATGCCGAAGACATCGCCCGGCATATAGAAGGCATGGATCTGGCGACGGCCGTCGCTGAGCAGCTTGTAGCTGCGCACGGCGCCCTTGATCACCTGGTAGACATATTCGGCTTGCTCCTCCTCGCCATAGATCTCCTCGTCCTTGCCGTAGGAGAACTCGGTGGCGATGATTCCGGCGATGGCGAAGGGGCCGAAACCAGCCATCGGAACTGCGAGATCGATTGATGCGGGAATGCCGTCGGTCATCAGGGGCGCTTGAAGCTGCATGGCCTTGCTCCTTGCTGCGTGTGGCCAAGACTTACCCCAGTTGAGATCGCATGGCATTTTGGGCCGACGCCTTAAGCAGATTCGCCTAAGGACATTTCCGGAGGCCGCACCCGGGGCGGGTTCCCCTCCTGGAAGAACACTGAATCGGCTGCGAATTCAGGTCCTTGATGCCTCGCGGTGGCGCGGACGTCGACAGTTGTACCTTCAGGCCCGCGCCGGGCAGCCGCATCACGTCTCCGACATCGCCAGGCGATCGCGCCCGTTCTTCTTGGCGGTGTAGAGCGCTTTGTCCGCCGCATCGATCAGGACAACCGGTTGGATATCCCCGGCCGGCACCTGCGTGGCGCCGCCGACGCTGACCGTGATATGGAGCGCCGGCTGGTTGAGGACATGAGGAATGCCGAGGGCACCGACCTCCTTCCTGACCCGTTCGCCGACCCTGGCGCAGCCAGCGGCGTCGGTATTGGGCAGCAGCACTGCGAACTCCTCGCCGCCGTAACGCGCGGCGACATCGGCGGGGCGCCGCGCCTGTTCGGCGAGAAGACGAGCCACACGGCGCAGGCATTCGTCGCCCGCCTGATGACCATAGTGGTCGTTGTATTTCTTGAACTGGTCGACGTCGATCAGCAGCAGCGACACCGGGCCACCCTCGCGCTGCGCCCGGCTCCATTCGTCCTGCAGGTGCTCATCGAAATGCCGGCGGTTGGCAAGGCCCGTCAGCCCGTCCGCCAGCGCCAGCGCCGCCAACTTATCCGCGGCATTCTTGTGCTCGGTGACGTCGCGGCAGATCGCCACCACGCCGTCGATGCGACCGATCCGGTTCCTGGTGACGCCGAGCGCGGTCTCCATCCAGATCTCGCCTTTCTCGCGGGTGCGGGTGCGATAGACGATCCTCGCCTCGTCGGTTTCGCCGTTCCGCAACGCCGCTTCCAGCTCCTGCACCCGCGGCAGATCCTCGGCATTGATGCCGGCGAGCGCCGACGTTCCCAGCAATTGATCGGGCCGCCAACCGACAACCTGTGTGCTGGACGGCGAGACATAGCGGATGGTGCCGTCGAACCCGATGCGCATGACCATGTCGACGGAATGTTCGGCGAGCAGGCGGAAATCGGCCTCCCTGGCCGCCAACGCCCCCGCCATCTGCTCGCGCTGGCGCAACTGGCGCACGACGATGACGCCGCCGGCCGCGATCGCGCCTGTCAGTCCGACGACCATCGATATCCGGATCAGCGCCGCGCGCCGCCATGGCGCCAGAAGGTCGTCCTTCGATTCCGTCGCCAGCACCATGACGGGATAACGGCTGCCGAGCTGGTAGAAGCTCAGCCGCGGCAGGCCATCGAGCGGCGACTTGAAGTAATACACCCCGTGCGTCGGCCGCTGGTCGAGCCCCCTCAACAGCGGCGTCGCCGAAAGGTCCCGGCCGACATACCTGCTGTTGTCGCGGCTGCGGGCGAGCACGATGCCCACCTTGCTGACCAGCGAGATGGCACCATTGGGTCCGACATCGAATTTGTCGTAGAACCTTACGAAGTAGTCGACGTCGATGGTGACCAGCGCGACACCGGCGAAGCCGCCATCCGGACGATCGACGCGTCGCGACACGGTGATGACCAGCTGACCGCCGGCGCCGCTCTCGACCGGCGGACCGATGAAGATGCCGCGATCGGCCGATGCGCGATGGTGCTGAAAATAGGCGCGGTCGCTGCTGTTGCGCCCGGCCAGCGCCACCGCCTCGCTGGTGGCGAGCCAGCGGCCATCCTCGCCAAAGACGAAGACCCCGCGAATCCGGTTGTCCGGCCTGCGCCGGTCCAGAACGGCTTGAACCTTCGCCACCGACGAAGCGGTGATGCCGTCGAGTTCGAGCTGGCTGACGAGGATGCTGAGCACCGTATCGGCGAGCTCGAATGTGTCCTCGGCATGCTGCGACAGCGAGCGTGCCAGGTTCGCCATGTCGGTCTCGGCATTCTGCAGCTCGAACTGCCGCGCCGACCACTCCCGCCAGCCGCTGAGCGCGACGATGGCGATACAGGACAGCGCGACGAAGGCCGCCACCGTCGGCGTCAACCGCCACCGTCTGATCCTCTCGCCGTCGCCGCTCATCGGCTGTCCCCTTGGATATCCGCTCGGCGCCTCGGCCTTGGCCATCGGCTTCGACTGCAGCCTGACCAGGGCGTCACGCAGCCTCGCCCACGGTCGGGATGGCGCGCATCTTCAGCCGCTCGACAACGAGCTCCTCGCCGGCGCCACCTTCGCCTTCTCATCGCGTCCTCCTTAATCCGCCATCGCGCGCGCGATTTCGCGCAGCATCCGGCCAAGATCGCCGCGATCGGCCCCCGGGCAGGCCGCGCGCCGTGTGCAGCCGCTCGATGATCTCGGCGCACTGGCCGGCGTCGGCGTGAATTTGAGACGGGAGCCGCCGCGGGTCGGCGCCACGATGAAGGCTTCGACGCCGCCGATCACCGGCAATGCCGGCCGTGCCGACGTCAAGGCCGGTCGGACCGCTCACGCACGCCCGGTCCGAGATTGACCAGCCAGCCGCCCGCCGACCAGCAGGAGAAAACCCAGGATAATCCGCGCCATTTTCATGAGCCACCCCCGCACAACGCATCGCTTGCCCGGTTGCCGGCGACGAAATCAACCGTTCGGAAAGCCGCAGAGACGATCGGGACTAATTAGCAAGAAATGGGATTGCGACCTTGACGTCCATCAATCATTTGGTCGGCCTGCTCGAACCCGCCGCGATCGTCATCCGCAGGGTGGCTCCACGATCGTCTTGCCGCAATCACAGCAGTGCGCGCCGTCGAGCGCCATCGCCGGACGAGCGAACGACGTCCGGATCCCCACGCATACAATAATACCTGATTTGCTTCCGCGAGTTGTGTGAATCCCCTCGGTCAAGCCGGCGGGCGACAGCAGAATGCGCGGCTCGCACGTGCGCTGCCGGCGCGGCGCATAACCCGCTGGCGGCCATTCGTGGTCTTCAAATCGGCATGCTTGCCGAGAAAGTCAGCGACCTCGGCCTCCACCGCCTGGGCCAACAGGGCACCCGCCCATGGCGCACAATTCCAGTGAGTTGATCCTCGACGTTTCCTGGCTGAATCCGCTTGATGATGTCGTCCTTGGTCACGGCGGGATCACCAACAGGAATTATGCCGATGCCTAACATATCAGAGGTACGAGCGCTCTTTGATCGATGGGAGCGGGTGTGGCATCGCGGGGAATTTGAGCTGGTCCCAAGTTGTGTTCGCCCGGTCTATATCCGTCATGACGAGACTGGTGATCGTACGGTCGCCCGGGAGGTCTATGCGGCAGAGCTGGCTGAACTGAAGCAGGGCCGGCCGGACGTCAGGATCATCGTGTATGAACACTGCTTAACCGAAAACAGCGCTTGGTATCGCTTTACAATGCGATGGACCGATCAGGCGACTGGCGGCGTCTGTACCCGTGCGGGACTTCAGTCGTATCGCATTGAAGAGGGTAAGCTTGCCGAGACTTGGGTGGTCTTCCGGCCAATGGGATCAAACTGGAGCGATGCCGTGGCGCAAGACTCTTGGACAAGCCCCGTGGGCGTTAGAGCAGTTGGAGGAAGCCACCCATCGTAAGTCGCAGTCGCAATCTTGTGCGGATTGCAGCAGCGACACGGTCGATGACCGATTTTAGGCGCGAGTAGAATGCGTGAGGCGCGGCGCTGGACAACACCGTAGCAACGACGACGTACCAAGACGTTTCGACAATGAATGCCGCTATCAGCAAACTCAACAGGACCCAATGTGCAGGGCGCCAACGACGCCGGCCGACACCTCAACTCCTCGACTTCGGCCTCGCTCCAGGGCTCGATCCCCTGTTCGCGGTGCCCGCGCTGGCGCCCGCCGCCGGCTGCACGGGTAGATAGGACTGCCTATCCCCATTTTGCTCTGTATTTTGACACCGCCTCCAGTGGCACACATATTGCTTGGAATCCCTGAAAGTCAGCCACGACTGGAAGAGGATTTGAGACGTGAGATTGATCTTTATCCTGCTGGCACTCGCAGTCTGCCAGGGTGCGACCTGGGCGCGTGACGACGGACGCCCTGCCCGACCGCTGCTCAAGCCGTTGTTCGACCAGTTGCGCAGTGGGCAGTGATCAAGCCTGGTGTCCCGGTTCCAACGTTCGCATCAAGCAGCCACCTTCGGGTTGTGCCTAGTGTGGTGGATCTGACGCTCGTTTCAGTATTGCAGCGAGTTCTTCGAACGAGCGTCAGATCCAAAACCACACTAGAATCATGATCATTGCTAGTGTCCCCTTGTTTCCAACGTTCGTATGAGCGCCTGCTGCAATGGGATACGAACGTTGGAAACGGGACACTAGCACAAATTTCAAAGCGGTGGACGTTCTTTCCTGATCCACAGTTGAACTGATGGACGCTCCCACTGCGACTTCGCGTACCGGCTCAGGTGAATCGGAACGTCATCGCCATTCAGGACCAACCGATTGAGCATGACTGCGAGATCGACGTCGGCGATTGACCAGTGGTCAAATAGGTTTTTCCCTCCATGGCTGAGTAATTCGGAGGCGGCCGCAAAGAGTTTTTGCGCCGAGCCGAGAGCGGCGGAGGATAGAGGCGCGGAGGTGGACTGATAGAAGATGGTCATCATCGAACGTTCCTCGCGGATCGGCATGAAATCGCTTCGCAGCCAGGCCTGAAGCTGACGGGCTCGCGCGCGCTTTTTTGGGTCGGTCGGGAAAATCGGCGGATTTGGATAGGCGTCTTCCAGATACTCCGCAATTGCAGATGACTCCGAAAGAGCGAAATCGCCATCGATCAAAGTCGGCACCCGCTGCGTGAGCGATGTCTTTGCATACTCTGGGGCTTTGTTTTCCCCAACCGAAAGGTCCAGGGTTCTGAGTTCAAACGAGAGCTTCTTCTCTGTCAGCGCAACGAAGGCCGACATGGCATATGGGGATGTGAGCTGAGAATCTGCATGGAGAAACATGGAAATCGATGTTCCTATTCGGCTTGGGGCGTGGCTCATAGTGCCCCGGTTCCAACGTTCGCATCCCTTACAGCGAGCACTCATACGAACGTTAGAACCGGAACACCAGTGCGGTGGATCTGACGCTCGTTTCAGGATTGCAGCGAGTTCTCCATACGCGCGCCAGATCCACCACACTAGTGTGGTGTCTCGCAATTGCCTTTGCCCTTTACGGCAAGCCCCTGTAGGCAATTGCGAGGAGCTATCGCCGAAAGTTGGTGACGGCCGGAATCGGAAAGGCGGCATATCGTGGGGGTGCTTGACGCCTCCACTTCTCCACCGAAGGAGCGATATGCCGTGTCCAAAGATAACATTCTCAAGCTGATTCAGCCAGGAAACGTCGACGACCAACTCACTGAAATCTTGCGCAACGGGGCGCGTGCCCTGTTGGCCCAGGCGGTCGAGGCCGAAGTCGCGGACTTTGTCGGCAAGCATGCCGATTTGAAGACCGGGGACGGCCGCCAGCGCGTGGTCCGCCACGGTCACCTGCCGGAGCGAGAGGTAATGACCGGTATAGGTCCGGTCGCCGTCCGCCAGCCGCGTGTGCGCGATCGCGAGGCGGCCGCCGCCGATCCCGATCGCATCCGGTTCTCGCCGTCGATCCTGCCGCCCTATATGCGCCGGTCGAAGTCGATCGAAACGCTGCTGCCGATCCTTTACCTGAAGGGGATTTCGACCGGCGACTTCTCCGAGGCGCTGGCGGCGCTGCTCGGCAAGGACGCGGCCGGGTTGTCGGCATCCGCCATCGGCCGTCTGAAGGACGGCTGGCTCGACGAGCACGCCGGGTGGCAGAAGCGCGATCTGTCGGCGAAACGCTACGTCTACATCTGGGCCGATGGCATCCATCTCCAGGCGCGCCTCGAAGACGAAAAGCAGTGCATCCTGGTGCTGATCGGGGCGACGCCGGAGGGCCGCAAGGAACTGGTCGGCTTCACCGATGGCGCCCGCGAGAGCGCGCAGGACTGGCGCGATCTGCTGCTCGACCTCAAGCGGCGCGGGCTCGAGGTGTCGCCGCGGCTCGTCATCGCCGATGGCGCGCTCGGGTTCTGGAAAGCCGCCGGTGAGGTCTGGCCGAAAACACGCGAGCAGCGCTGCTGGGTGCACAAGACTGCGAACGTGCTCGCCAAGCTGCCGAAGAGCCAGCAGCCGAAGGCCAAGCGCGCATTGCAGGAGATCTGGATGGCTGAAACCAGGGCCGCCGCCGAGCTGGCGTTCGACGCCTTCATCGAGAGCTACACGCCCAAATACGAGAAAGCGGCCGACTGCCTGAGCAAGGATCGGGACGCTCTACTGGCGTTCTACGACTTCCCGGCCGAACACTGGAAACACCTGCGGACGACCAATCCGATTGAAAGCACCTTCGCGACCGTGCGCCACCGCACGATCCGGTCGAAGGGTTGCCTGTCGAACAGGACCGCGCTCGCGATGGTCTTCAAATTGCTCGAAGGCGCACAGAAAAGCTGGCGTCGCCTCGATGGCCACAACCAGTTGCCAAAACTCGTTCTCGGTGTGACATTCAACGACGGGATCGAGGTCATCGCCAAGCCGACCGACCGTCAGCCCATAACCGCCGCCGCCTGACCGCCCCGGCCGTCACCAAAATTTGGCGATAGCTCAATTGCGAGACATAAGCCACACTAGCTTTTTTGATTTTGCTAGTGTCCCGATGTCTCCGAATGACCGTGCGAGGGTGAGGCAAACGAAGCGGTAATTCGGAGACGGGACACTAGCGGTCTTCAGGACGCGCTTCGGCTCCCACCTCGTCGTCACCGGGCCTGTCATCGCAAGTCGGATCTATCCGACTTGCAACATTCAATCAGGACGCAACTCGGCTGCGCCGAGTTGCTATGGACCTCGCTTAGGGAGGCACTGCGCCCCTCATCGGGGTGGCCGGGACAAGCCCGGCCACGACGAAAGAAAGGGTGCGACGAATGCGGTGGTGGACGGCGGTATTCAGCCTTTGACGAATTCTGCGCGAAGCAGATCCCAGGCGCGCGCCAGGATGAGGCTCGGCTTCCTCGGCGATAGACTGTCAGTCGCTGCAGCCTTGCAGCCTTTCCAAGCGCTGAATGGTATTAATCCTATCACGATCGCGATCTGAAAGCGGGACGTCGGACTGATTGTCATACTGACAGCCCGCATTACCAAATGCTCGGATACCGCGCTGGGTATGGAAACAGTAACCGGCGTCCTTGAAGATACGATTGCGAGCATGCCAGAGCTGACTGCACGAATAAGCATTGGCAGGGCTTGTCGCCATCAAAGCAATCACGATGGCAATTGCAGCTTGATATGGCGTCGTCATTGCTCTTACCCCTGTTCGCCCTGGTTGAGGCGATCACTGAATGCATCCTGGCACATTGACACATATCAAAGCCGAGCCCCGGGCACGAAATCGACGCCGGTCCCTCGGCCGCGTCGCGCGCCTGCACCATTTTCCGCTGTCATCGCCGCGTTCCGCCGATGATCAACGCACGAGGCACGGCCGCTTGTCGTCGAAGCGCCAGCCCGGAATCAGGAACTGCATCGCCACCGCGTCGTCGCGCGCGCCGAGACCGCGCTTCTTGTAGAGGTCGTGCGCCGCCTCCAGCGCCGCCCGGTCGATCTCGATGCCGAGCCCCGGCCGGTCGGGAAGCGTGATGGCGCCACCTTCGATCCGCAGCGGCTCCTTCGTCAGGAACTGACCGTCCTGCCAGATCCAGTGGGTGTCGATCGCCGTCACCTTGCCCGGCGCCGCCGCGGCGACGTGGCTGAACATCGCCAGCGAGATGTCGAAGTGGTTGTTGGAATGCGAGCCCCAGGTCAGGCCGTGGTCTCGACAGGTCTGGGCGACGCGGACCGAGCCCTGCATCGTCCAGAAATGCGGATCGGCCAGCGGAATATCGACGGCGCCGAGCCGCAGCGCATGGGTGAGCTGGCGCCAGTCGGTGGCGATCATGTTGGTGGCCGTCGGCAGGCCGGTGGCGCGGCGGAACTCGGCCATGATCTCGCGGCCGGAGAAGCCGCCTTCGGCGCCGCAGGGATCCTCCGCATAGGCGAGCACGCCGTGCATGTCCTTGCACAGCGAGATCGCCTCCTCCAGCGACCAGGCGCCGTTCGGATCGAGGGTGACGCGGGCCTTGGGGAAACGCCGGGCCAGGGCGGTCACCGCCTCGATCTCCTGCTCGCCGCGCAGCACGCCGCCTTTCAACTTGAAATCGGCAAAGCCGTAATGATCGTGCGCCGCCTCGGCGAGGCGGACCACGGCGTCCGGCGTCATCGCCTCCTCCTGCCGCAGCCTGAACCATTCGATCCGCTCGGCCTCGCCGCCGGCGTAAGGCAAGTCGGTCTTGCGGCGGTCGCCGATGTAGAACAGATAGCCCAGCGTCTCGACCCGCCGGCGCTGGACGCCCTCGCCGAGCAGCGCGGCGACCGGAAGGCCGAGGTGCTGGCCGAGCAGGTCGAGCAGCGCCGATTCCACCGCGGTGAGCGCGTGGATCGTCACCCGCAGATCGAAGGTCTGCTTGCCGCGGCCGCCGGCGTCGCGATCGGCGAAGCGGGCCCGCATCGCCGCGAGGACATTGTTGCAGGCGCCGATGGTCTGGCCGACGACGAGCTCGCGCGCGTCTTCCAGGGTCTTGCGGATGGCCTCGCCGCCGGGCACCTCGCCGACGCCGGTATGACCGGCATTGTCGGAGAGGATGACGACGTTGCGGGTGAAGAACGGCCCATGGGCGCCGCTCAGATTGAGCAGCATGCTGTCGCGGCCGGCGACCGGGATCACCTCCATGGCGGTGACCACCGGGGCGCCGGCGATGCCGTCGCGAATAGATTGCTGTGTCATGGATCCATCTCCGCCGCGAGAGTTGCCGGCAGGCGCATGGACGTCCTCCCGAAACTGGCGCCGGACTTCTGCCCTTGTCCGGTCGAATTCCTTCGATGTCAGAGACTGATACACCATTGGGCCCGTCGGAGCAGGCTCAATTCTGCATCGATCGATACCGGGATTGAATGGATGAGTCAGCGTCAGTGGCCGGCGGCATCCTTGGCCAGCGCCACGAACCAAACTGGCGGCAATTGGGGGAAAAATGTCAGGCTGCCGACCGCTCCACTCGCCGTTGTCGTCGACCGGCTTCGACGGGGCAATCTTGGCCCGCATCCGACGTATCTTCTTCAGGCGGTCATGGCCGCGCTTGTCGCTGCCATCCCGATCAGGAAGGCAGCCGCGTGCCGGCGCCGCGCGCACTCCCACCCGGCGAGAATGGGCGTTGCCGCGACCGCGAAGGCGTGTTGGTCTCGATCCGGCGGTCCAGGGCTTCGGCCGGCTGTTTCAGGGCGGAAGGGCCTGAACGATCACTCGTCGTTGCGAAGATCTCGCGGCCGGCAGAACCCCGATCCGCTGAAACGCTGCGGGGCATTTGAGGCCACGCCCTCCGTCAGCTCAGCTTCCCGCCGCAATGCGGGCAGCATGCGCCTTCCTTGGCAGAGGCTTCACCGGCGCCGCTCGAGTTCCAGTGACTGGTGCGACCGTCGATCTGCCTCATGACCTCGCGCAGGGACTGGTTCGGATCGACGCTCGCCTCGTGGCTGACGCGATGGCCGAACATCCGCGGCAGCATGCGCGACAACAGCCAGCAGCGGGCCATGACGCGCAGGCGCGAGCGCCTCACCGCCTCGCGATCGAGGACGGGCATGTCCTTGCCGCCGGCGCCGCGACGCGCCACCCAGTCGTTGCGTCCGTCGTCGGCGATGTCGAGAATGTCGTCGGCGATCAGCATGTAGCCCGCATCACGCGCCTCCCGGTAACGCGCGCCGAAGCCGTCGAGATCGGCCTTCATCCAGTTGAGAATGGTTGCCGCCGCCGGCATGCCCTCCCCGGCGCAGATATCGCGCAGCGTGCGGCCCTCGTACAGCCCGTCGCAGACCCGGTCGGCGATGGCGCGGCTGTACTCCGACTGCCTGCCGATGGGGTGGGCGGATTTTCGGTAGCGATCACGAAAGCCGCCGATATTCTCGCGTGCCCAGCGCTGCACGGTGGCGGACGCCGGCATGCCCTCGCTTCGGCAGATCTCCTGGAGAGTGCGTCCACGGTCGAGCTCCTCGCAGATTCGCGCGGCGACGGCGTCGCTGTAGGGAACATAGAGTCGTTGCATGGGGCGGCCCGTTTTCGTGCTGCGGCAGACGTCGCGGGCGGCGGTGCGCCGCCGCGCAAACGAAACCCCGCCCCGGCGTGGCCGGAGCGGGGGCGATCCTGATCATTGTCCGCAATTGTCCGTCACGGCGCAACCGCCTCCGCGCCCGGCGGTGGCTAACTCTCGCCCGGCCGCCCGGCGTCGCCCGCCTCAGGCCGGAATGACCTCGCCGCTGGCGCGATCGAACAGATGGGCCTTGTCGAGATCGAGCGCCACCTCGAAGGGGCGGTCCGGCTCGGCGGCGACGCCGACCGGCATCTGGGCCGTGAACGGACAGCGCCCGACGCTGCCGATCACCAGCGTATGCGGACCGAGCGGCTCGACATCCTTGACCATCAGGCGGATCACCGAATCCTGCGGCGCGCCGTCGCGACCGTTGTCGCGCGCGACATGATCCGGCCGCACCCCGAGCACCACCGGCTTGCCGAGGTGTCCGGCGTAGGCGTTATCGCGGGACTTCGGCAGCATCAGCTCCGCTCCCGACGGCTCGGTGAAGACCAGCCGGCCGTCGCGGGCCACCAGCTCCCCCTCGATCAGGTTCATGCTGGGCGCGCCGATGAAAGCGGCGACGAACAGGTTGCGCGGCCTCTCATAGAGCGTGATCGGATCGGCGGCCTGCTCGATGCGGCCGCCGTTCATCACCACGACGCGGTCGGCCATGGTCATGGCCTCGACCTGGTCGTGGGTGACATAGACGATGGTCTTGGCCAGCCGCCGGTGCAGCGCCTTGATCTCGCTGCGCATCTCGATCCGCAGCTTGGCGTCGAGATTCGACAGCGGCTCGTCGAACAGGAAGACGTCCGGACTGCGCACGATGGCCCGGCCGATGGCGACGCGCTGGCGCTGGCCGCCCGACAGCTGCTTCGGCCGGCGGTCGAGATAGCGGTCGAGCTCGAGGATGCGGGCGACATTCTCCACCGCCTTGCGGATCTCGAGCCTGGACTCGCCGCGTACCTTCATGCCGTAGCCGATATTATCGGCGACGGTCATGTGCGGATAGAGCGCGTAATTCTGGAACACCATGGCACAATTGCGCAGCCCGGGCCGCAGATGCGTGACGTCGCGCGCGCCGATGCGGATGGTGCCGCTCGTCACCGTCTCCAGCCCGGCGATCATCCGCAAGGTGGTGGTCTTGCCGCATCCCGATGGTCCGACCAGAACGACGAACTCCTCGTCGGCGATCTCGAGCCCGAGTCCCTCGATCACCTTGTAGGAGCCATAGGCCTTGCAGACATTCTCGATCTCGACGTGGGCCATAAGTCTGTTTCGTCCGTAGGTTGGCCGGGCCTGGAGGCTGACCGGCAATGCTGAAACGGGTCAGATCGCCGTCGCCCCAGGGCACTGGCATGTCTCGCGATGGCCGGGCTTGCTAGTCTTACTGTGTCATAAGTTGCGTGGCTTTTTTCGATTGTTTGTTCGTGCGCAGCATGGACATCGGGACAACGATCTTGCGAGTGCGACGGCGAGCTTGTGGCGCATTGTTGCAATGGAATTAGGGATGTGACGCTGGGGCCTGAGGGGCGGCACCTCTGGGTCGGCAACTTGGGGGAATCTCAGGTTT
Organism: Bradyrhizobium sp. WD16; assembly: GCF_024181725.1. Lineage (NCBI taxonomy): Bacteria > Pseudomonadati > Pseudomonadota > Alphaproteobacteria > Hyphomicrobiales > Nitrobacteraceae > Bradyrhizobium > Bradyrhizobium sp. WD16. The sequence goes on from NZ_CP028908.1 coordinate 191,054, forward strand.
TTGGAGGCACCGGGCGGTACGAGGTCCTGAGGGGGGAATCGATTCCCTTTCGGAAATCAGGAACCCGTAGGCTGCGATGCACAAGGTGGCGTGATGATGAAAGCCTCGCCAACTGCGGCCTTCGAAGTGGCCGAGCCCAACTTCCTGCTTGAGATCCTGATAGTCGCGCTCGATGCGCCAGCGCAGCTTGGCAAGATCGACGAGGCGTTCGCAGGTGATGTCTGGCGCCAGCGTCGAGAGCCAGTATTTGGTAGGCTCTTTCTCGCCTTTGGGCCATTCGATCAGCAGCCATTCTTCGTCCCGCAGCCTGTTGCGATGAGCGGCGCGCACACGCACCCGCGCAAAGCGCGAGGACAGTCGATCATTCGAGCCTTCGCGCCAGCCGATCGTGCGCCAAGCGGGCTTAGGCAAAGCCAATGCGAGTGCTTTGACCGAGACGGGCTTGTGTTTGGCGTCGCGGCACACGCGCGTCGGCGGCCGCCCCTGGCCCGACCAGCACTTCGGCAGCAGCGGCGCCGTACCCGGCCCCCACACCGAGGTGCTCGACAGAATGCCGGCAGCATAGCGCAGCCCCAGCGCAGTAATTTCCGTGCGGAGGCTCGTGTGATTGCCGTAGCCGGCATCGAGCAATACGACGCCGCGCGGAAGTCCTGCCTCGCATGCCCAGCGAAGCTGATCGAGCGCGATTTCGGGCTTGCTCTTGAAGTCGATCTCCTCCGGCACCCCTGCCTTCTTCCGCCGCGCGGCATCGTCCGCCCATTCCTGCGGCAGATAAAGTTGATAGCGAACCGGCAAGCTCGCATGCCGATGGGCAATCGACAGCGATACCGCCACCTGGCAATTGTCCTGCTTGCCCAGTTGCCCGCAATATTGCCGCGCCACGCCCACCGAATGCTTGCCCTTCTTCGGAAAGCCCGTGTCGTCGATGATCCAGCCCTCGATCGGCCCGTGGCGTTCCATCTCTGGCAGCACCTTCTCGCGGACCTTGGCCAGGACCTTTTCGTCAGACCAGGCCCCATTGCCGATAAAGTGCAGCAGCGATTGATGCTGGGCCCCGACCCGGGCCGGCGCGGTCACCGCCGCCATCGGCTCAACACTCTTGCGATCACCCGCCATCACAAGTCCCAGGCAGTAATCCCGAAAAGGTCCCACCCGGTCCGCATGGCCAAGGACGCTCGCCAGGCCCTCGACGTAACTCGCAAATCGCGCTTCACCGGCATCCCCAAGGCGCGCCATTCCAGCTCCCTCCCGCTGAAAACGAATCGCCTAAAATACCGGCCCACAACATGTTTTTGCCTGCGGCTTTCTGACTCAGTAAGACTAGTGTCCTGTCTCCGAATTACCGTGCGAGTGCGAGGCAAACGTAGCGGTAATTCGGAGACGGGACACTAGCGCTTGTCCCGGCGATCTGTGCGAAGCAACTGCGATCGCCTGATATGGCGGGGGTAAGGCAACATGGGCCGCCGCCGTCCCGGCCCATGCGCCTTGCCGTTCGCCCTATTTCTTCGGCGGCAGTCCCATCGCCGCACGATAGGCCGCGAGCTGCTTGTCGCGCCCGAACTCGTCGGTCAGACGGTTCCACTCCTTGGCCACGGTGTCCAACGCCTGCTTGGGCGTCACCTGACCGGCCAGCGCCTTGCCGAGTTCGATTTCGACCACCTCGGTGTAGGAGAAGTAACCGGGCAGCCGCATGTCGAACGCGACATTCTTGCCGTTGATCGAATCGTGCTGGGCGCCGAGATATTCCCTGGCTTCGTCGGGCGTGAAGATCTTGCCCCACAGCGCATGGTTGGCGGTGTGCGACTTGCGATACGGGTTGACGCCCGTGCCGCCGGTGATCGCCGCCTGGCCGGAGACCTCCGGGCTCGTCAGCGTCTTGACGAAGTTCCAGGCCGCCTGCTGGTTCTTGCCGGATTTCGGCACCGCGATCTGCCAGCCGCCGAAGGCCATGAAAGGCCCGGGCAGCACCTCGGGGAATTTATCCCAGCTCCTGGTCCTGGCGTTCCAGATCTCGTTCGATCCGGGCAGCACCGCGGACCCGACCTTGCCCGAGATCTTCGACTGCTTGGGATCGGCGGCAATCACGCCGGTGTCACCCCAGCCGATCGATTCGGCGACCTGGCCGCCGGCCACCGCGGCATTGACCTCGCCGAAGGAGAAATTCAGCGCATTGGGCGGCCCGAGCTTGGAGGCGCGGATATATTCCTCGAGGCCCTTCACCCAGCCCGGGTTGTTGATCTGCGCGTCCATGGTTTCCGGATCGAAGAACATGGCGCCGGGATAGTTCGGGTTGTTGGTATAGGCCGCCGCGTGGCTGAAGAAGAACCAGAACTGCTGGCCGCCGCGGCGGAAGGCTTCGGCGGTGCCCCACAGCCCCTTGTCCGGTCGCTGGAAGAATTCGGCGATATCGAGATACTGTTTCCAGGTCGTCGGCGGCGCGAGATCGTAGCCGTATTTCGCCTTGAAGGCGTCCTTCTCCCTGGGATCGTCGAACAGGTCCTTGCGATAGGTATAGGTGTGGACGTCGCCGTCCATCGACTGGGAATAGATCTTGCCGTCCCACACCATCAGCCGCTCGCGATAAGCCGGCTCGATATCGTCCCAGTCGGCGCCGGACTGCATCTCCTTGGGCATCTCGCCGAGATAGGGCACGAGATCCGGCAGCCAGGCCGGCGCGAAGCTGACGAGATCGAAGGCAGCGTCGCCGGAGGTCAGCGAGGTCGCGATCTTGGGGTAGAGCTCGGACCAGGGAAACTCGACCACATTGACCTTGCCGCAGGTCTGCTTCGCCCAGGCGTCGGCGCCGAGCTTGAGCGCGGAGGCGATATAGGGGCCGGTCTGGCTCGCCACCGTCAGCGTCACGTTGGAATAGTCGGGATTGCAGGCCGCCTCGGCGCGGCCGACGGCGCAGACCGCCGCCACGGACGCGGCAAGGGCGACGAGTGACTTTCTCAGCATGTTTCCTCTCCCTGGTAGACGACTTGTTATTTGATTGCGCCGAGCAGCATGCCTGAGCGCATCATGCGCCCGAGAATGGCCGCCATGATCATCATCGGCACGATGGCGACGAGCGCCGCGGCGGAAATCGCCCACCATTCGTCGCCGCGCTGGCTGTTCTGGCCGGCGACGAGGATCGGCAGCGTCTGCCACCTGGAATTGGTCAGGAACAGCGCGAACAGGAACTCGTTCCAGACGAAGGCCAGCGTGATCATGAAGGTCGCAAGCAGGCCGTTCATCGACATCGGCACCACGATGCCGACGAAGATGCGCCAGCTCGGCACGTTGTCGACCAGCGCCGCCTCCTCGACCTCGACCGGCAGCGCCTCGAAGAAGTCGCGCATCAACCAGACCACGATCGGCAGCGAGAAGGCGACGTAGCACAGCGTCAATCCGAGAAAACTGTCGACCAGCGGAAAACCGAGCCGGCCGATTTCGGAATAGAGCAGGTAGAGCGCGAAGGCGGTGACGATCGGCGGAAACATGCGCTGGCTGACGAACCAGAAGAGGATGTCCTGGTTGGCGAGCACCGGTCCCGGCAGCGGCAGCAGATCGACGGCGAGCGCGGCGAACAGAGCCACCGGAAAGGCGAGCAGCAGGGCCTGCGGCCGCGTCAGCCCGAAGGAGGCGAAGGCGAGATAGCCGCCCAGCGCCAGGACGAGGAAGGCGAGCCCGGACAGGAGCTTCACCTTGAACTCGAAGCGCACCAGCGCATAGGCGGCCATGGCGCCGATCAGCGTCGCGACCACCGCCGAGGTCAGGCCGACGATCGTCGAGTTGAGGAAGGTGCGAAAGAATTCGCCGCGAATGCCGTGATAGAGATCGGCGAAGGCCTGGATCGTCGGAGTAAAGTCGACGAAGGGCAGATAGGTCGGGCCGCCGACCACGCCGGGCGGCGTCTTGAAGGCGGTGATCACCACCCAGTAGAGCGGAAACAGGGTGAGCAGGCACCAGACGAGGCAGCCGATCGCGGCAAGGCGGCGCGCCGCCGGCGACAGGCCGATGAGCGGACGGCCCTTCATCGCCGCTTCTCCAGATGCGGCTTGAGCAGCGCCAGATAGGTCGTGCCGATCACCGTGATGGCGATCAGGAACAGGAAGCTCAGCGCCGAGGTGTAGCCGAGATTGAACTTCTTGAAGCCCTCCTGATAGGCGAACAGCGTCAAGGTCTCGGTGTCGACGCCGGGACCGCCGCCGGTCATGACGAAGACGGTGTCCATGATCTTGTAGCTCTCGATCAGGCGGATGAAGACCACCGCCGCCGAGATCGGCAGCAGCATCGGGAAGGTGATGCCCCAGAACTGCTGCCAGTGGCTGGCATTCTCGAGCTCGGCGGCCTCATAAACGTCCTCCGGCAGGGTCTGCAGCCCCGCCAGCAGCATCAGGATCATGAAGGGCGTCCACTGCCAGACTTCGACGGCGATGATGCAGCCGAGCGCCCAGGGCCCGCTGGTGAGGAAGGGCAGATTGGGAAAGCCGAAGGCGGTGAACAGCTGGTTCAGCGGCCCCATGGTCGGGTTGAACATCATGCGGGCGACGAGCGCCACCGCCACCGGGGCGAGCAGCATCGGCAGCAGGAAGCCGACGCGGAACAGCCGCTCGCCCGGCACCCGCGCATTCAGCGCCAGCGCGACCGCAAAACCGATGACATATTGCAGGCCGACGGCGACGAAGGCGATCAGGCTGGTCTTGGCCAGCGCGTTCCAGAACCGCGGCTCCTGCAGCAGCGTCGCGTAATTGCCGAGCCAGACGACGCGCGGCGGCAGCGGCGGAATCAGGCGGTAGCTCAGGAAGCTGGTGGTCAGGGAATAGATCAGCGGAAAGATCGAGATCGCCAGCACGACCACGACGGCCGGCCAGATGAAGACATGCTTGATCGGGTCGTTGCGCATCATCGCGCGTCGTGCTCCGACAGGAGTTGCTCGATCTCCGCAAGGGCCGGCATCGCCGGCGCGGTGCCGCGGCGCGTGACCGACAGTCCCGCCGCCGCCGAACCGAAGCGCGCCGCCGCCACCGGGTCGCTGCCGCGGGCGAGCGCCGCGGCGAAGGCACCGACGAAGGCGTCGCCCGCGCCGGTGGTCTCCACCACCGGCCCCGCCGCGAAGGGCGGGATGTGGATCGAGCGTTCGCGGTCATGAAACAGCGCACCGCGCTCGCCCAGGGTAATCAGCGCGGTACCGGCGCCCTTGGCGAGGAGCGCGTCGCCGGCGCGACGCGCGGCGTCGAGATCACCGACCTCGATGCCGGTCAGGGTCTGCGCCTCGACCTCGTTGGGCACCACATAGTCGCAGAGCGGAAACAGCGCCGCGTCGCATTCGGTCGCCGGCGCCGGATTGAACACCGTCGTCACCCCGGCCGCCCTCGCCAGTTCGAGACCGCGCCGTGCCGCAGCGACCGGCTGTTCGAGCTGGGTGACGAAGACGGCGCTGTCGCGGATGACGTCGGCGGCAGCGTCGAGATCGGCGGCGCACAGCCCGGCCGCCGCGCCCGGCACCACGATGATCGCGTTGGCACCGGTGGTGTGGTGGACATAAATGAAGGCGGCCCCGGTCTCGGCGTCATCGCACCGCCTCGCGCGCGGCGTGATGCCGTCCGCCTCCCAGGTCTTCAGCGCCAGTTCGCCGAAGGTATCGTTGCCGATGCGGGTGATGAAGGTGGTCTCGCCGCCGGCCCGCGCCGCCGCCACCGCCTGGTTGGAGCCCTTGCCGCCGGGCCCGACGGCGAAGCCGGATCCGGCGATGGTCTCGCCGATCGCCGGCAGCCGGCCGGCGCGGAAGGCGAGATCGGCGACGAAGATCCCGAGGATCGTGACCCCGCGACGCGTCATGACCGTCACTCCGCATCGGGCGCGATCACGCCCTTGGTGAACAGGAAGCAGCCGTAGAAGCGGCGCTCGCCGGTGGCGATGACGCAATAGGCCTCCTTGGCGCGGGCATAGAAGGCGTGGCGCTCGACCCCGACCAGCGGCCAGCGCCGGCCTTCGGCGCGGTCGATCTCGCCCTGAACCTCCTGCTGCACGTCTGGCACCTCGTCCGGCGCGCCGACGATCTCCATCCGCACCGCCGCGTCGTCGACGAAGGTGTCGAGCGGCAGCAGCGACAGCACCGCCCGCGCGGCCCGCGCCGCCGTCACATTGTCGATGCGCAGCAGATGGCCGAGCCGGGTCTGGCGGGCGATGGAATCGGCCGGAAAATTGGTGTCGCAGATCACCAGCCGGTCGCCATGGCCCATGGCCCGCAGGGCATGGAGCACGTCGGCATTGAGCGCCGGATCGATCGTCTTGAGCATCTCTCTCCCCTCGTGTCCTGTTGTTGAAGGCGTCGCGGCCGGCTGCGCTCAGCCTGGCCCCTCGCCCGCTGCGCTCCCCGCCTGGTCATTCGCCATATGGAATCCAGACATTCTTCACCTGCACGGCGTGACGCAGCAGGATCGGCCCTTCGGCGGCGGCGGCATCGAACCAGTCGAGCGCCAGGCCATGGTCGACCAGCGTGCGCTTGAGATTGCCGGCGGACAGTTCCTCCGCCAGCGCCGAAGCCGCTTTCGAGCCGAACACCCATAGCGCATCGACGTCGTCGTGCTCGGCCAGCGTCCTGACGAGGCCGTCGCGCGCGCCGGTGACGATGTTGAGCACGCCCGGCGGCACATCCGAGGTCTCCAGCACCTGATAGAGATCGGTGGCGCTGAGCGGGTGGCGCTCGCTCGGCACAACGACGACGCGGTTGCCCAGCGCGATCAGCGGCGCCACGAGGCTGACGAAGGCAAGCAGCGGCGCTTCATCCGGACAGGCGACACCGACGACGCCGATCGGCTCGTGCATGGCGAGCGCGACGCCGCGCAGCGGCGGCGTGTGCACCGCGCCCTCATATTTGTCGGCCCAGGCGCCGTAGCTGAACAGCCGGGCAATGCTGGCTTCGACCTCGCGCCTGCCGATGGCGCCGGACACCCCGGTCATGGCCGCGATCCTGCCGGCGAATTCGCCGGCGCGCGCCGAGAGATTCTCGGCGAGGTAATAGAGGATCTGGCCGCGGTTATGGCCGCTCGCCCGCGACCACGCACCGGCGCCCCGCGCCGCCGCCACCGCGTTGCGGATATCCTTGCGGCTGCCGTCGCCGACCTCGCCGAGCGGCCCGCCCTTGGCCGAGAGCACGCGGCGAACGTAATTGCCGTCGGGCCTGACCTGCTTGCCGCCGATGAAGAGCTTGGCGGTGCGGTCGAGCCGCGGCAGATCGAAGCCGGCGGTGTCGCTGACGGCGGTCTCGGCGCCGCCGGCCAGCGCGGCGAGCTGCGGCCGCGGCCGCCGCGCGGCCCAGGCCTTCGGCTTGAGATATTCGAACACTCCCTCACGTCCGCCCTCGCGGCCGAAGCCGGATTCGCGGGTGCCGCCGAAACCGACTCCGGCATCGAACAGATTGGTGGCGTTGATCCAGACGACCCCCGCCGCGAGCTTGGGCGCGATGTCGAGGGCGCGACCGATGGTCTCGCTCCAGACGCTGGCGGCGAGGCCATAGCGGCTGTTGTTGGCAAGCATCACGGCCTCGTCAGGGGTGCGGAAGGTCATCGCCACCAACACCGGGCCGAAGATCTCCTCCATGGCCACCGTCGAGGTCGGCTGCACATCCCACAGCAGCGTCGGCGGGTAATAGCAGCCGGCCTGCGGCAGCGCCGCGCCGGCCTGATAGCACCGCGCGCCCTCCTTCACTCCGGCCGCGACCAGCGCCTTGATGCGCGCGAGCTGCACCGGCGCGACCACCGCTCCCATGTCGATGGTCTTGTCGAGCGGATGGCCGAGGCGCAGCGTCTCCATGCGGCGGACGAGGCGCTTGCGGAAGGTCTCGGCGATCCCCTCCTGCACCAGCAGCCGCGAGCCGGCGCAGCAGACCTCGCCCTGGTTGAACCAGATGGCATCGACGACGCCTTCAACGGCGCCGTCGAGATCGGCGTCCTCGAAGACGATGAAGGGCGACTTGCCGCCGAGTTCGAGGGTCAGCGACTTGCCGCTGCCCGCGGTCGCCTGGCGGATCAGGCGACCGACCTCGGTGGAGCCGGTGAAGGCGATCTTGTCGACATCGCCATGGGCGACCAGCGCCGCGCCGGCCTCGCCATCGCCGGTGACGATGTTGAGGACGCCCGGCGGCAGCCCGGCCTCGGCCGCGAGTTCGACGAACAGCAGCGCGGTGAGCGAGGTGAATTCCGCCGGCTTGAGCACCACCGCGTTGCCGAGAGCCAGCGCCGGCGCGACCTTCCAGGCCAGCATCAGCAGCGGGAAATTCCACGGAATGATCTGCCCGACCACGCCGAGCGGAACATAATCGGCAAACTCGCGCTCCTGCAGCTGGGCCCAGCCGGCATGGTGGAGGAAGTGTCGCGCGGCGAGCGGCACGTCGAGGTCGCGGGTCTCGCGCAGCGGCTTGCCGTTGTCGAGCGCCTCGAGCACGGCGAACAGCCTGGCATGGCGCTGCAGCAGCCGCGCCAGCGCATAGAGATGGCGCGCGCGGCCGTGGCCGCCGAGCTTCGCCCACGCCGCCTGCGCGTTGCGGGCGGCGCGCACCGCCGCGTCGACGTCGGCCGCCGAGCCTTGGGCGAGCCTCGCCAGCGGCTGGCCGGTTGCCGGCTCGAAGGTGGTGAAGTGCTCGCCGGACGCCGGTGGCGTGAACGCGCCGGCGATGAAATGACCGAAACCGCCGGCGTGGCCGGCGAGCCAGCGCCGCGCCTCGCCATCGGCCTCGGGCGCCGTGCCGTAATCCATCGTTTCGAAATAGTCCACGACGGTCATGCGCTCATCCCGCGGCGTGCCGGTTGAAGGCCGAGTAGCGGCCGGTGACGTGATGCTCGAGCTGGCGCTCGATGTCGGCGAGCAGGCTGGAGGCACCAACGCGGAAGAGATCCGGTTCGAGCCATTCGCGCCCGAGCTCCTCCTTCATCAGGAACTGGTACGACAACACGTCCTTGGCGGTGGAAATGCCGCCGGCCGGCTTGAAGCCGACCTGAAATCCGGTGCGCTCGGCATAGGCGCGGATCATCCGCAGCATCGCCAGCGTCACCAGCAGCGTCGCATTGACGCCTTCCTTGCCGGTCGAGGTCTTGATGAAATCCGCTCCCGCCATCATGCAGACCGTCGCCGCCCTGGCGACATTGCCCAGGGTCTTGAGATCGCCGGTGGCCAGGATCGTCTTGATATGGGCATCGCCGCAGGCGGCGCGGAAGTCCCGCACCTCGTCGTACAGCGCGCCCCAGTTGCCGGTGAGGACATGCTCGCGGGTGATGACGATGTCGATCTCCCTGGCCCCGTCCCGGACCGAGGCCTCGATCTCGCGGAGCTTGACGTCGTGGGGCACCAGCCCGGCGGGGAAGCCGGTGGACACAGCGGCGACGGGAATCTCCGAGCCCTCCAGCGCCTCCACCGCGGTGGCGACGAAGCGGTGATAGACGCAGACCGCGGCGGCGTGCAGCGGTCGCCCGGCGAACCCCAGCGCCTCGACGAGATCGGCACGGATCGGCGTCTTCGCCTTGGCGCAGAGCCGCTTCACCCGCCCGGCGGTGTCATCGCCGCTGAGCGTCGTCAGATCGATGCAGGTCACCGCCTTGAGCAGCCAGGCCGCCTGGGCGGCGTTCTTCACGGTGCGACGCCCGGACAGCGTCGCGACGCGGCGCTCGGCGGCGGAGAGGTTGACCCTGATCTCGTCGATCCAGTCGGCCTGGAAGGCGCAGCCCTCATTGCGCCGCGGCGGCGCGTTCGCCACACGGTGGCGCTCGCCGCCCGCCGGCAAGCGAGCCGTATCGACGTGACGACTGGACGGCTGGAGGCTCGACATCAGGCGATGATCGCGTCGCGGATCGCGGCAGGCCGCGCCACCCAGCGCGGCGCCCGGCCGGCCGGTCGCCGCACGGATGCCGACGCCAGAGGTGATTTCGCCATGCCGTCCTCCCGCTCGTCAGCGCCGGTCGACGCCTGGTGGACGAAGGCCGAGCCGCGCTCGCAAACCCCTCGCCTGCGACCTAATGTCAGGTCTCAGCGCCAACATGTTACTTTTGTAACATTTTGTGTTTCAATAGTCACATCGCGGGAGACCGTTGTCAACGGCGAAAGTCGGGACGTCGAAGGAGCACAAGAGACATCATGGCGGCTGGAACCTCATTGCCTGCGGCACGGGTCGATGCGCGCACCGAACGCCTGCAGCGCCTGCGCCGCGCCGTCGACGACAACGGCAGCCTGCATCTGAAGGCCGCCGCGCAGTTGCTCGACGTCTCCGAGATGACGATCCGCCGCGACCTCGCCGCGGCGGAGACCTCGCTCGCCCTGCTCGGCGGCCATGTGGTCGACGCCGCGCAGCCGACCGGCGCGAAATACACCATCGAGCAGGAACTCGATCACCACGCCCAGAACAAGCGTCTGGCGTGCCGCCGCGCCGCCGGACTGATCCGCGAGGGCGATACGCTGTTCGTCGATTGCGGGTCGACGATGCAGCTGCTGGCCGACTGCCTGCCGGCCGGACTGTCGCTGTCGGTGATCTGCTTCTCGATGAATGTCGCCGCCCTCGTCACCAGGCGGCCGGCGACCCAGGTGATCCTGCTCGGCGGCCTCTACCATCCCTCGTCGCAATCCTTTTCCTCCGAGGAGTCGCTGGCCTATATGCGCAAGCTCGGCATCAACAAGGCCTTCATTTCAGCCGGCGGCGTCCATCCCTCGCGCGGCGCCAGCTGCTCCAACTTCCACGAGATCGCGGTCAAGCAGACGGCGATCGCCACCGCGGTGGAAAGCATTCTGGTGGTCGACGAAAGCAAGCTCGGCAGCCTCAAGCCCGCCTTCTTCGCCGGCCTCGAGGCCTTCGGCAAGATCGTCGTCGGCGGCCCCGTCGGCACCGAGACCCGCAAGCGCTTCAGGAGCTTCGCGATGGACTACGCGGCGAAGGGCTGACCGCCGCGCTCGCGCAAATCTCCGGCGCCGCCGCCGACGAGGGCCAAGCACGACGACGAGACGATGATAAGCGAAGCTGGATAAGTGAAGCTGGACAAGTGAAGCCGGATTAAGCGAAGCCGGAGCGGGCACGCCGAAATTGTCACGCCTGCGTCGCGCCGTCACATCCCGCGGCGCCAGCCCGCCCCTCGGCTATGCCAGATCGGGGATCTCTCCCTGATCGACATCGGTCGCCCCGGGTCGCGGCGCCACCGCCGTGCGGACGGCCAGCGGCGGCCGGCGCGGCGCCGGATCCTGGTTGCAGACGCGCGCCTGCTGTTCCAACCTCGCGGCCCACCGCCGCTCGATGCCGTTGACAATGTGACGGGGCAGATTCAATCGATCCATGTTGCGGTGCCTCCCTGCGCAACGCGCGTGAGCAGCGAGAAAATGGCGCAGGTATCGAAAGGTTCCTGGAACCGGGCGGCGGCGTGCAAATAAAGATCAGCTGTCGCCGCCGCGCCGCGGGCGAAACCGGTGGCCCATGCGCCGCGAACGACCGCGCCCTTACCATTTCTCGCCGTAAGGGCGGATCTCCTGCTCGAACACCCAGGCGCCGCGCGGCTGGTTGTAGAGCTGCCAGTAGGCATCGGCCACCGCGCTCGGCGGCATCAGACGGTCGGGCGGCAGAGCATCGAGCGCCGCCAGCCCCTCGCGCTGGCGCAGCCGCTCGCGCACCCACGCGGTATCGACGCCGGAATCGATGATCAGGTGGGCGACATGGATGTTCTGCGGCCATAATTCCCGCGCCGCGGACTCGGCGACGGCGCGCAGCCCGAACTTGGCGCTGGCGAAGGCGGCATAGCCGAGGCCGCCGCGCCGGCTGGCGGTCGCGCCGGTGAAGAAGATGTGGCCCTTGCCACGGGGCAGCATCAGGCGCGCCGCCTCGCGCCCGGTGAGGAAGCCGCCGTAACACGCCATTTCCCACACCTTGCGGAATACCCGTTCGGTGGTCTCCAGCAGCGGGAAGTTGACGTTGGCGCCGACATTGAAGATGCACACCTCGAGCGGCGCCCTCGCATCGGCCTCGCTCAGGAAGGCCGCGACCTCCGCTTCGTTGCGCGCATCGAGCGAGCGGGCGACGATCGCGCCGCCGGCAGCTTCGATCTGCGCGACCAGCGGCGCCAGCTTGTCGCCGTTGCGCCGGCCCGCGAACACGGTGAAGCCCTCGGCGGCGAATTTCCTGGCGATCTCCGCGCCGATGAAATCGCCGGCGCCGACCACGGCCACGGTGGCGTTGCGCGCTGTCATGCCACCCTCTTCTGCTGGGCCAGGATTTCCTCCTCGACGTCGCGAAGCTGATCCTTGCCGTAGAACATCTCGTCGCCGACGAAGAAGGTCGGCGCGCCGAACGCCCCGCGCGCCACCGCGCGCCCGGTGAGTTCGACCAGCCGCGCCTTGACGTCGGCCTCGCCGGCACGGGCGATGATGCGGTCGGCGTCGATGCCGGACGAGGCCAGCGCCTGCCTGAAGACCGCCGGATCGTCCATCTTCTTCGGCTCTTCCCACATGTGATGGAAGCCAGCGCGCACATAGGCCGCCAGTGTGCCATCGATCTCGGCGGCGACGGCGCCGCGCATCAGCATCAGGGTGATCACCGGAAAGAACGGATTGGGCCTGAACCCGGTGACGCCGTGACGGCGGATGAAGCGCTCGGTCTCGCGCTGGATGTAGTCCGGCTTGTTCCTGATGCCGGCCAGGGTTTCGACCGGCGAGCGATTGTTGGTCAGCTTGAAGATGCCACCGAGCAGCACCGGCACGTAGGCGAAGCTGACGCCGGCGCGCTGCTCGACCTGGGGAATGACCCGATGCGCCAGATAGGCGTTGGGACTGCCGAAATCGAACAGGAATTCCACCTTCGGATTCACCTCTGCCCTCCCTCGTCGCGCGCCGCGGCGGCACGCTTGTCGTGCTTGTGTCGTCGCTCGCGATCCTATAGTTCTAAAAAAGAACTGTAAACCTCGGCAAGCTCGTTGCGATGGCAGATTTCAAGTTCCATTTTGGAATGAAAGAGGCGGCCTGACCTGCTATTGATCGCCGGGCGACGACGCCGCAGCCGGAGAGCCTTGCGATGAAGTGGGATGCGCTGGAGGAGGAAAACTGCTCGGTCGCCCGCACGCTGGCGGTGATCGGCGATCGCTGGACGCTCCTGATCCTGCGCGACTGTTTCCTGCGGGTGCGCCGCTTCGAGGCCTTCCAGGCGCGGCTCGGGATCACGCGCCACCTGCTCGCCGACCGCCTCAGGAAGCTCGTCGACTTCGGCGTGCTGCGTCGCGTGCCCTATCAGGACAGCCCCAGGCGGCATGAATATCTTCTCACCCACAAGGGCCTCGATCTCTATCCCGTCCTGATGGCGATCGTGCATTGGGGCGACGTCCACATGGCCGATGAGCGCGGCCGGCCGCTGCTCCACCAGCACGACGGCTGCGGCAAGTTCTTCGATCCCGTCATGGTCTGTTCCGAATGCGGCGAGCCGTTGCGCGCCAGGGAAGTCACGGTCCATCCGGGACCGGGGGCGCAGTCTTCACCGCTACCGCCGCAGACGTCGCCGCGCCGGCCGGCGACCGGGGCGCCGTGAGGTCGCGGCAGCGCCCCGGGGCGACCGGACATCCTTGCTGACGTAACTGCCGACCGGACCGCCGCGCATCTGCCGCAGGCCAAACGCACCCGACGACGCCCACGGGCGTGATATGCTTGCGGCTGTTCGAGAGCGCGGGAGCCCGAGATGACAGACCACGTCTACAAGATTCTGGAACTTGTCGGTTCTTCGGAGAAGAGCATCGAGGACGCCATTCAGAACGCCGTCTCGCGCGCCAAGAAGACGGTGCGCGACATGCGGTGGTTTGAAGTCGTTCAGACCCGGGGGCACATCGAGAACGGCAGCGTCCATCACTATCAGGTCGTCCTCAAGATCGGCTTCACGCTGGAGGCCTGACCGCCGCGACGCCGCCGCCGGCCCGATCCGGAACCGTGCTTGTCGTCACCGGCGCGGCGGGCAGCGTTGCGCCGTGGCTTACCACCACACGACGGACTTCATCGCCCCTTTCGACAGCCGCTCGCTGAAGCGGGCGTGGTGGGCGGCGGCCATCAGCAGCGCGAACTGGGCGTGATCCATGTGGAGCAGCGTCTTGTGGTCGCCTGCCTCCATGTAGACGTCCGGCTGCGCCTCGATACTGTCGTCGACCAGCAGCGGCAGTCCATAGCATGAGCCGACCGGCGGCACCGCGCCATGGGCGCAGTCCCAGAACAGCTTGTCGACTTCGGCTTCCTTGGCCATCTCGACGCTTTCGCCGAGTTCGTTCTTCAGGTCGGACAGCCGCATGTGATGGGACGCCGGCAGCACGGCGAGCACGTAACCGCCATTGCGGCGGCGCAGCACGATGCCCTTGGCCAGCCGATCCTGCGAGATCCGGCAGGCCTCCGCCGTCCGCTCGGACGACAGGGTCGGTTCGTGCGGGATCACGTCGTAGGCGATGTTCTTGGCGACGAGGTATTTCTGGAGGGCGGGAGCGATGGGCATGACGGACCTCCGTTGCAGCATGCAACCCGGGCTTCCGTGCAGGCCCTCACGCCGGCTCGCAGGGATGCACGGCTGAGTTCAGTTTCAATGACGATCGAAATCCTATCACATCGCCGCGAGAAACACTGATCCAAATCAACGTTCCTCGACGAGATTTCGTCCAGGAAATATCATGTCTTGGTCGTTCCGTCCGACAGCATGGGTGTCCCATGACAACCATCCGCCAGTTGCTCGACAAGAAGGGGCATGAGGTCTTTTCGGTCAGCCCCGACGACACGGTCTACGACTCCATCCGGAAGATGGCCGACAAGAACGTCGGTTCGCTGGTCGTGATGGACGGCAACAAGCTCGTCGGCATCATCACCGAACGTCACTATGCCCGGAACGTGATCCTCAAGGGCCGCGCCTCGCCCACGACCCGCGTCCGCGACATCATGGAGACGAACGTCGTCTTCGTCCGGCCCGATCAGAGCGTGGAAGAATGCATGGCCATCATGACCGAACGCCTGGTACGCCACCTGCCCGTCATCGACCAGGGAGAGCTGGCCGGCATCGTTTCGATCGGCGATCTGGTGAAAGACACCATCAGCGACCAGACCTTCGTCATCGAACAGCTCGTGCAATTCATCCACGGCACGCGATGAACCGATATCGGCGCCCGCTCCCGGCGTCCCGGTTCCAGATTTCACGCGCCGCACGGCGCGGCGCAATCTCGCCACGCGTCAGCCGGCCCTCACTCCCTGATCAGCCGGTCGCGGTTCTTTGCCTTGTCGAAGTTCCTGGCCTGGTCGAGGCCGATCGGCGCGCTGAGCCTGACGGAAGCGAGATCGGCGCCATCGAAATCGGTGCCGACCAGGGTGACGCCGGTCAGGTCGGCGCCGCCGAGTTCGGCGCCCTTGAGAGACGCATTGCTGAGGTCGGCGCCCTTCAGCGACGCGAATTCGAGATCGACCCGCGACAGGTCGGCGCCGCGCGCGTTCAGTCGCTCCAGCCTCGCGGACTTCAGCACCGTGCGCATCAGGCCCATCGACTGGTTGCGCATGTCCGCGCCCAGGTTCGCCCCTGCGATCGAGGCGCCGACCAGGCTCGCACCGGTCAGGTCGGCGGCGATGCGCGCTTGCGAGAGATCGGCGCGGTCGAGCCGGGCCCGCCGCATTTGCGCCGCGAACAGGTTCGCCCCCTTCAGGCTGGCGCCGGTCAGATCGGCTTCGAGCAGCCATGCCTGGTCGAGCACGGCGCGGTCGAGCCGGGCGCCGGCCAGCCTCGTCTTGTTGAGCCGGGCGCCGCGAAAGATCGCGCCGGACAGATCGAGCCCGGACAGGTCGAGGCCGGATAACCGCTTGCCGCTGAAATCGGCCGCCCCGGCCGGCCGCGCCGCCGCGAGCGCCGCCTCGACCTCGGCGCGGGTCATTTCCGCCGAGACCATGTCCGGCGACGACAGGTCGACGTCGCGCATCATGTCCTGCGCCGCCGCCGTCGCGGCGAGAAGGCCGAGGCCGAGGCCGGCGGCGCCGAGCATCCGGCGCATTGCTCCGATCGACCGACACGGCAGGCTGGCTGGCATGTTGAGCCTCGCACGCGATAGCGCACCCTGATCGAGGATGCCGTCAATTATGCCGCAAATGCCTGCGATTGGAAACGCATCGGCCCACGGCGGCTGCCGGTGACGGCGACGGCCGGCGCGCCGGTCCATTCATTGCCGGATCTGCTCGATCCTGGCGGCCATGTGGGGAATGAGGCGGAGCCGATAGGTCGCGTTGTCGCAGGTCAGGATCCAGACCGCCTCGTCCGGCTTCGACAGCGCCGCATCGCGCTCCGCCTTCTGCGGCTTGCCGCAGGCGAGCCCCTGGATGCGCACCTGCGCGGCGAGCGTCTCCTGCGGTCCGTCATCCGCGGCGGCGACCGGCACCACCACCGATGCGGCAAGGCCGATCGCCAGCACGGCGACACCCAGAACATCCCGCATGTCCATCATGGCACGCTCCTGCATCTTGATGCGATGTGCAGTGCACCTCGCCGTCGGCGGCGCATCAGGGCGCGGCGCCGCGATACGATCCCAGAAATGCCCGAGGTCCCGGTTGATGCAGATCAAGCAGGCTTGCGGACATCTATAGCGGAGGTCGACCGCCTTCGGGCGGGGCGCTCAGCTGTTCACCGATCGCCGGTCCGATGCTTGATCATTCGCATCAAAAGGATGGCGGCGAGAACGGCGGCGGCGAGATTGTAGAGCATGGCGCGCACGAAAGCGCTGGCATAGAGGCCGGCCTGATCGGCAGCGGCTGTCGCGTTCGTCAGGACTGAGCTGAACAGGATGCTGACTGCGGCGACGCCCAGCGCCGCGCCGACCTGCTGGAGTGTGGAGATCACGCCGGAAGCCATGCCGGCCTGACGTGGCTCGACAAAGCCGAGAACAAGATCGAGCAGCGCACGATAGACCGCGGGGCGGGCTGCTTTGATATGGCGTCCGATCCGGGTTTCGCTCATCGAGGGGAATGTCCGCACAGACGCGGCGGGGCAACAGGCGGGCCGCTTCCGCCCTGCGGCGTGATCCCGCGACGATCAATGCCGCGGCGGACCACCGTGGCAGGACGACGACTGCCAGTCTTCCCAGATCCAGCCGCATTTCGAACAGGCGCCGAGCGGGATGGTCAGCGCCAGCAGCAGCGACAAACAAGCAAGACGACGCACCATACCAATCACTCAACTCAACGCCAGCGCGGCAACAAGCGGGGATCAATACTATACCGCCAAGGCGTTGAGAAGCAGGATCGTGCATGGCCGCCCGCGGCGCCTCGATGACCGTGGTCTCACCAGGTGATTGCTTCGGTAAATCAACGTGGTGAGTGAAACGGGCGACGGTGGCTAATTCCGGCGCCGCGGCGACGGTGGCTAATTCCGGCGCCGCGGCGACGCCGCACGTTCCCCGTGCAGCCGCTCGGTCAGCGCCGCGAGAGTTGCGTCCTGCGGCCGCTCGGCTCCCAGGTCCGAGCCCTCAAGCCTGAACTCTCAGAAAGCAACGACTTCGCTTCGCGTCCTCGCCGCCGCGTCGTAGATCTTGATCTGGAGAACCGGAAAGCGGCGCTTCAGCTCCTCGGCGCCGCGTCGGGCGCCTTCCAGCGTCTGGAAGAGGGTCTTCATGCGGCCGTCCACTTCAAGAGCATAGCCGGCCGTGGGTAATTCGACGGAGCTTCCGAGCATCGCAGATTTCCAGAATGGTAGATCGAGTGCATCCTCTTAGGTGAGTCGAGCAGGTCGCGGCAATGATGCCGTCGCGCCCACCGAAACTGGCTGTGCATGAGCAATGATTGCAAAGAATTCGCGACAATTGCATATTGCCCCGATCGATGAACCAAGTTGCGCGCAAGGACGGGAAGATGGCGGAAGCCGATCTGGATGTCGTCATCCGGCAGAATGCAAGACAGCAGTACAAGAACCTCGTTGCGGCCGCCAAGAAGCGACGGGACAAATACCTCAAGCTGGCCGGCAGTGCGAAGGACGCCGAGGCCAAGACGCGATACCGGCACATCGCCAAGAACGCGATGCTGCAGGGGACTGCTGCGGCGAAGCGATTGCAGCTCGCCGCCGACAACGCCGCCGACAGTTATGCAAGGTCGATGCGCAACGCGATGACCACCGTCCCCGCAGCAAAGCCGGCGAAGAAGAGCGCCAAGACAAAGGTCAAAAAGAAGACCGGCTGATCCGCCGGCCGGAGCCCGGCACTATATCTCACTGACGCATTTTCAATCCCGCCGCCGCTCACCCGGACCGCTGACGCGGCCCGACCTCTCCCCGCTTGCGCGAGGAGAGGTGAAGGCCCTGCGATTCATCGGCTCTCTTCACCTCTCCCCGCATTTGCGGCTATCGAATTCACACATCTGATCCGCAGCCGGCGCAGGTTTCGTCAGAGGCGGAAAACCGCCATCACCACCGCATTCGTCGCAACCTCTTTTTCGTGTGGCCGGGCTGGTCCCGGCCACCCCGATGAGGGGCGCAGTGCGGTTGCCAGCCTGATCATCAGCGCGGTGCCAGTGAGGGGCGCGGCCGCAACCTGCGGCCGCTCGCGTCGTCCAGCATGATGCATGAACCCGCTCTTCACCATCAGACTGCTTCGCCCGACCTCGCTCAGGCTGTCCGGACGGAATCCGATCGCATCGACCATCGGGCCGCCCGGAGCGGCGGCATGAGCTATCGCAAAGAACCCGTGGCAAAAGCGCGCTATGCTTGATGAAATAAGCGCCGTCACCAGCGCTTGTCGCGCTGATCCTTTGGTGGCCAGCACTGGAGGCGGCCGTGGGGACCGAAGTCGAACTGAAGCTCACCGTGCCGCGCGCGGCGCTGAACAAGGCGAGACAACTGCCCTGGCTGAAGAGATTGGCAGCGGATCGCGCCAGGACCGAGGACGTCACCTCCGTCTATTTCGACACGCGCAAATTCGCCTTGCGCGACCACGGTGTGACCTTGCGGGTGCGGACGATCGGCGCCAAACGGCTGCAGACCATCAAACGGAGCTGCGGAACGCTCGTCGAGCGGGATGAATGGGAGCAGGAGATCACGGCAGAGCGGCCCAACTTGCGCCTGGCCCGAAAAACCCCTCTGGCGCCACTGCTGACCGGCAGGATCAAGCGTCGACTCCGCCCCGTGTTCGAGACCAGGGTGAGCCGCACCGTCGTGCCGCTGCGCCTCGGCAGCAGTGAAATCGGGCTTGCGATCGATGAGGGCCGGATCGAGACCGCCCGGAGGCACTGCGAGATCGCCGAGATCGAGGTCGAACTGAAGCATGGCGAGCGTCGTGACCTCGCCGTCCTGGTGAGACAACTCGCGCGGAGCATACCGGTCAGTTACGGCGCCATCGCCAAATCCGAACGAGGATACGCGCTGCTCGACGGCGCGCTCGACGGACCGGTGCGCGCCAGGCCGGTCTCGATATCCGCCGCCTCGGGCGCCGCCGATGCGTTCATCGTCATCGGCTTCGAATGCCTCCGGCACATCGCCGCCAACGAGCCCGCCGTTCGCCGAGGCGACGCCGAGGGCATCCACCAGATGCGTGTCGGCCTGAGACGGATGCGGGCCGCCATGTCCCTGTTCAAGGACATGCTGCAAGGCCCCTCGCTGCGCCACCTCAAGGCCGAGCTTGGATGGCTGACCGAGCAGCTTGGGCCGGCGCGCGACTACGACGTCTTCATTTCGACGACATTGGACCCGCTCCGGTCCAGGCCCCATGATCATCGCGAGATTGAGGTGCTCGGCAACGAGCTTGTGCTGCGCTACAGAGCCGGCCTGTCACAGGCGAAAACCGCGGTGACGACCCCGCGCTATCGAAAGCTCCTGCTCGATGTCGCGCTATGGCTGTTCGACGGCGACTGGTTGAGAACGAGCGATCCGCTCGAGTCGTCGCTGCGAAATCGGCCCGCCAGGTCATTCGCCAAAGACGAGATCCGGCGACGGATACGCAAGATCGCGAAAGCGGCCGGCAGGCTCGAGCGCCTCGACGCGCGGCGGCGACACAAGCTCAGGATCGCGGTCAAGAAGGCGAGATACGGCCGCGAATTCTTTGCGTCATTAAGTCTCGACAGCGACAAGAAGCAGCGGCGCCGGATCGATGGCGCCCTCGGGCGCTTGCAGAAATCGCTCGGCAGCCTCAACGACATGACCGTGCATTCCCGCCTGGCGCAGCCTCTGTCCCGGGCCACCACCGCGACCCAGGCGGCGTTCGCCGTCGGCTATCTGATCGCGCAGGAGGAGACGCGGTCGGCAGGCATGCTCGCCGACGCCCTGGCGGCGGCGGACCGACTCTAGTGTGGCGTCTCGCAATTGCCTACCGCCTTCGCGGCAACCCTCTCGTAGGCAATTGCGAGACATAAGCCACACTAGCACTTTGATTTTGCTAGTGTCCCTATGTCTCCGAATGACCGTGCGAGCGCGAGGCAAACGTAGCGGTAATTCGGAGACGGGACACTAGTGTCCCGTTTCCAACGTTCGTATGCAGCAGGCGCTCATACGAACGTTGGAACCAAAGGGACACTAGCGATTGATCATGATTCTAGAGCGGTTTTGGATCTGACGCTCGTACCGAGCAGCGTGAAATACTCAGCTCCAACGACCGCAGGGCATGATCCGGCAGCCCGGCGGTCGAGATCGAGCGGTTCGTCAATGATCGGGCTTGCTAGCGTCGATCCGCTGCGCATCCGCCAGATCGACCGAGCCGATGGAGATCATCTCCATCGTGGAACCGCGCGAGGCCGCCGCAGGCACGACGATCATCGTCGCGACGCGGCGAAACGACGCGAACGAAAGTCCTTCGATCATCTCCTCGTCCGTGATGACCTCGTAGTCCCCCGCAGGCAGCTCGCGATCGACGCCCCTGATCTGGAACGGATGTTTGAAGGTAACGACTTCCCGCCGCGAACGGATATTCATGCCCGCCTGCTTTCTGCAAACAGTGCTGTGCCGGCGCTGACTTCTTGCATCAAGCCACCATGCGCCCTTTCGGCTCGATTGGCCATCTGTTTCCCCCAGCCGATGCGGAGCTCGAAAGGGCCGCGCGCCGCCGCCGGGCCATTTTCCGAAACTGTTCCACCGCGTTTTAGCGCTCGCTATTCCCAAGACGGAAGCCTAGGCTACCTATCGTTGCAGCTTTGCGGAGAAGGCCACGGTCCGCCGCCTGCGGGAATGACGCGGTTCATAGTTGATGATGCCGTCGTTGATGATACCGTCGTAGACGATACCGATGGGTGGACCGCGAGCATCAGCTGTTTCAGAGGCAGATCATTTCCATGCCACCTGTCGATGACAGCTGTCGATGTCACCTGCACGCTTGTTTTGCACGCTTGTTTCAGTCTGCGTAATCCTCAAACCGAAGGAGATCCACATGGCCAAAGGCCAGCAAAAGGGCAATCGGGAAGCCAAGAAGCCCAAAAAGGAGAAGATCAAGGTCATTGCCGCTGCGCCAAGCAGGAAGGACGCGGCATGGCAGCCGACCTTCGCCGCCAGCAAACAGAAATAGCCGACCTCATCTGACGTCTGACGCGTTGTCGGACGACCATTTGACCGATCCGCAGGGAGCGGCGCCATCCCGGCGAATGCGCCCGGCGAAAGCCGCGCGACCGCGATCGCAATGAACCGGCCGCGCCACTTCGTGCGCATCGATGTGCGCATCAATGGCGCACGTATCGAGCACGCCCTCAGGGTCCCGTGAATGAATGCGCCATCCGCCGGACGGTCGGATCGTAATCCGCCTTGAACCTTGCCGGATATTCCATCTCGAATGCATGAATGAGACCGCGTCCGGAGAAGATGTAGACCTCGTAATAGATCAACTTGCCGCGCACGCCGCTGATGACGAGACGATGATCCGCGACATGGCGGTAAGTCACATTCGGATGCGAGCCGTCGGCGACCAATTCGGCGAGCTTCGATGCCGGTGTCTCGCCGGAATTGTGGCGGGCATAGACACGGAAGTTCGCGCCTTCAGGCCCTGTAAATGATTGGCCGTCGCCATTGGCCGGCGGCGGATCGGGCTCGAAGAATTCCTGATAGGAAATGGACGTGCCGAATCTGGCATTCTGATAGCTCGTCCAGGTCTCCTGACCGTGAGCCGGGCTGAAAGCTCCTAACAGCAGACTCCCGCCTCCAATCATGAACCCGCGTCGGGACAGCATCGGCTCCTCCTCATCCGTTTACTCCAGCATGGGCAGGTTGGCGCAGACAATCCGGCCGCTGCGCGCGTCGAGCGCCAGGAAGCCGTCGATGACCCCGTTGCTGAACTGATCCTTGTTCGGGGTGACGACGACGACATGGAATTCCCAGACGGGACGTTTCCGGGCGCCACATGCCCTGGTGTTTCCGTCCTTGAGGTAATTCACCTGCTTGATGGTTGCGGCAACCGCCTCGGGGGTGGCGCCATAGGGATCACCTTGCAAGATCTTGACCGCCCCGGCGCGCGCCTGCGCCTCCGACAGCAATGCCGCCGCATGGACAACGCCGAACGACAGCGTGCCGGCCGCCAGGACCAGGGCAAATCGGATCATGCGAACCTCCGCCTCCAGCCACGATGCCATGACACAGGGGGCGGCGGTTGACCTAGTGTCCCGTCTCCGAATTACCGCTACGTTTGCCTCGCACTCGCACGGTAATTCGGAGACATAGGGACACTAGCAAAATCAAAGTGCTAGTGTGGCTTATGTCTCGCAATTGCCTACGAGAGGGTTGCCGCGAAGGCGGTAGGCAATTGCGAGACGCCACACTAGGTCAACCGCGTTCGCCCGAACATGACGACGGTGAGGACGCCGCTGACAGGAAGACGCCAGTCCTGCAGGTTCGATGGCGGGACGCGTCGCGCGGACCCGATGCCGCGCGGCGCGTGCGGCAGTTGCTCAGCCGCCGATGTGGCCGAGGATCAATTCGTTCACCCGGCTGGCCTTTTCCATCTGGACCATGTGGCCGGCGCCGGGAATGACCTCCGCCCGCGCCCGGCCATCGAGCGCCGTCGCATGGGCGGCGGGGATGATGCGATCCTCCTCCCCCCAGACCACCAGCACCGGCGCCTCGACACCTTCGAGGCGCGGCGCCAGCACCCCGCCCTGGCGTCCATCGTCGAGGAATTGCGACGACAGGCTTCTCAATGCATCCTCAACGCCGTCGAGACGCTTGTATCTGAGAACATCTTCGAGCAGCTGCCTGGTGACGAGCTTCGGATCGGCGAAAAGCTGCTCGACCACAGGCTTGAGGTCGCGCCGCGACGCGGCGGCGACGAAGCCGGCGAGATAGCCGGCATTGATCTCCGTCCCGAGCCCGGCCGAGCCGATCAGCGTCAGCGACTTCACCCGGCCCGGCGCCTCGATCGCCACCTGCATCGCGATCGCCCCGCCCAGGGAATGGCCGACGAGATGGGCCGGCCCGATGCAAAGAGCGTCCATGAAGGCGATGACCGTGCCGGCCAGCGCGGCCACGCCGCCCGCCGGCATCGTCTTGGTGGACTGGCCGTGGCCCGGCAGGTCGAGCGCATAGACGCTCGCCTTCGCCGCCAGCGCGTCGATGTTGAACAGCCAGTTGTCGAGATCGCCGCCGAAGCCGTGCACCAGGACGACGGCCTCGCCACCCTCGCCGCGCCGGGCATAGCGCAGCCGCCCGGCCGCGGTGTCGAGAAACTCGTAAGCCGGGCCGGCGACCTCGTCATCGTCGTCGTCCGCGGCCGGTGTGACATAGCCCGCCACATAGGCCTCGACGTCGGTCTCCGGCACTTCCGGATCGGCGATGACGCCGAGCAGCGCCTTGACCGGATAGATGGCATCCTTCTCGCCGACGACGCGACGCAGGATCCCTGCGTCGCCCGCCTCCACCACCCCGGCGAACTTGTCGGTTTCCACCTCCACGATCTCGTCGCCGACGGCGATGCGGTCGCCCGGCTGCTTGAGCCAGCCGGTGATGCGGCCCTCGGCCATCGAGAGTCCCCACTTCGGCATCACCACCGGCTTGATCCGCTGATCTGTCATCATCGAAGACCTCACGCAGCCATCGCGCGCGGCGCGATCCTGGAGACGGCGGCGGCGATGGCATCCGCCGTCGGGACATAGAGATCCTCCAGCACCGGGGTGAACGGCACCGGGGTGTGCGGCGCCGTCACCATCTGCGGCGCCGCCTTGAGCGCGCCGAAAGCGTGCTCCGCCACATAGGCGGCAACGTCGCTGGCGATCGAGCAGCGCGGATTGGCTTCGTCGACCACGACGAGCCGGCCGGTGTTCTCCACGCTCTCGATCACCGTGTCCCAGTCGATCGGCGACAAGGTCCGCAGATCGACGATCTCGGCCTCGATCCTGTCCCTGGCGAGCTTCTCGGCGGCTTCGAAGGCGCGATGGACGGTGAGCCCGTAGCTGACGATGGTGACGTCCTTGCCCTCGCGCACCACGTTGGCCTCGCCGAAGGGAATGGCATAGGCCTCCGCCGGCACGTCGGTCTCGAGCCCGTAGAGGTTCTTGTGCTCGCAGAAGATCACCGGATCGTCGTCGCGGATCGCCTGGATCAGCAGGCCCTTGGCGTCATAGGCATTCGACGGGCAGATCACCTTGAGCCCCGGCACATGGGTGAAGACCGGGGTCAGCATCTGCGAGTGCTGGGCGGCGGCGCGGAAACCGGCGCCGACCATGGCGCGGATGACGACCGGTGTCCTGGCCTTGCCGCCGAACATGTATTTGAACTTCGCCGCCTGGTTCAGGATCTGGTCGAAGCACACCCCCATGAAGTCGAGGAACATCAGTTCGGCGACTGGGCGCATGCCGCAGGCCGCGGCGCCGATCGCCGCGCCGATATAGGCGGATTCCGACAGCGGCGTATCGAGCAGCCGTCCGGGATATTTGGCATGCAGCCCCTTGGTGACGCCGAGCACGCCGCCCCAGGCATCCTCCTCGCCGGGGCTGCCGGCGCCGCCGACGATGTCCTCGCCCATGACGATGACGGTGGGATCGCGGCGCATTTCAAGGTCGAGCGCCTCGTTGATCGCCTGTTTCATGCTGATCTTGCGGGCCATGATGGCTCCTCCCGATGGTCCTGATTGCTTTCGGTGACTGCGGTTCAATAGGCGACGTAGACGTCGGTGGTGAGGTCGTGCGCGGTGGGCAACGGCGCCGCCTTGGCCGAGACCACGGCATCCTCGATCAGGCTCTCGACGTCCTTGTCGATCATCTCCAGTTCGACCGCTGACACGACGCCGGCCTCGCGCAGGCGCGCGGCGAACATCTTCAGGCAGTCGCGGTTCCGCCGGTTGAGTTCATTCTCGCCCGCAGCCTTGTAGGTCTGGGCGTCGCCCTCGAAATGGCCGAAGAATCGGATCATCCTGCATTCGAGCAGCGCCGGGCCACCGCCCTCGCGCGCCCGGCGGATCATCTCGCCGGCGGCCTCGTGCACGGCGAAGAAGTCGGTGCCGTCGACGGTCACCCCCGGAAGCCCGAAGCCCGAGGCGCGGTCGACATAGGAATCGACCGCGGTGGCGTACTCGACGGAGGTCGATTCCGCATAACCGTTGTTCTCGACGACGAAGATCACCGGCAGATTCCACACCGCCGCGAGATTCATGCTCTCGAGCACCATGCCCTGGTTGGAGGCGCCGTCGCCGAAGAAGGTGACGCCGACGCCGCCGTCGCCGCGGAACTTGGCGGCGAGGCCGGCGCCGCAGGCGAGCGGCGCGCCGGCGCCGAGAATGCCGTTGGCGCCCATCATGCCCTTGGCGAGATCGGCGATATGCATCGAGCCGCCCTTGCCACGGCAGGCGCCGGTCACCTTGCCGTAGATCTCGGCCATCATCTCGTGGACGTCGACACCCTTGGCGATGCAGTGGCCGTGGCCGCGATGGGTCGAGGCAATGCGGTCGACGTCGGTCAGATGCATCATGATCCCGGTCGCGCAGGCCTCCTCGCCGGCATAGAGATGGACGAAGCCCGGGATGTCGCCCTTGGCGAACTCCACATGCAGCCGCTCCTCGAATTCGCGGATCGTGCGCATGATGCGGTAGGCCTTGAGCAGGTCGGGCTTGTCGAGCGGGAAGGGATTGCCTGGCATGGATGCTTTCTCCTCGATGGGCGTGTGGTCGATCAGGCGTAGGCGGTCGCGAACAGCGGTGCGCCGCCGCGCAACAGGCCGGCGGTCGCGGCGTAATGCATCACGGCGGGAACGTTGACGGTGCGGAAGGCGTCGGCCGTCAGCGTCACCGAAACGGCATCGCGCGCGTCGAAGAAGATCTCGCGCTCGCCATCGAGGGCGACGGCCCCGGCTTTGAGGCGCGGATGAAAGGCGATGCCCGCGGGCATGCGGCGCCAGTCGTCGATGCCGATCGGGGCGATGAGACCGGGCGCGATCGGGGCCTGAAGGACGCTGCGCGCCGTCGCCGCCGGGGCGAGCGACACCATCATGCCGCCCTCCTCGCCGCGCGCCACCGGCTCGATCAGTCCCGCGATCGCCGCCATGCCGATGACTTCGGGATCGGCGAAGGTGACGAAGAGTTCGCGGAAGGTCTCGGTGCGCCACAGCGCCCGCGCGCCGATATAGCCATCGGTGACGAAGGCGACATCGACCAGGGCGATCTCCGCCGGCCGGTCGCCGACATGGACGTCGAGGCGCTTGTTGGCGGTGAAGGCGAGCTTCAGCGGAATCCGCCCGGTTGCCGCGAGGCCGGCGGCGAGGCCGGTGATGGTCGGCTCGCGATGCTCCGGAAAGGCGTTGTTGGTGCCGGTCGAGATCCCGGCGATCGGGGTCTGGCCGCATTCCTTGACCACGGCGCGATGGGTGCCGTCGCCGCCGAGCACGACGATGGCGGCAACCCCGGCGCGACGCATCAGGCGCGCCGCACCGGCGCTGTCCTCGGCCGTGCCGGTGACCGGCATGTCGAGGTGGTTGACCTGCGGAAACCGGCTTTCGCCCTGGTTGCGCGAGCGCTCGATGCCGCGCATCACGTGGCCGCGGATGCCGCCATGCTCCGGCATCATCACCACGTTCCGGACGCCGCAGGCGGCGAGCGCCGCCAGCACGCGCAGCACGATATTGGCGCGATCGGCGATCTGCAGGCTCGCGGCATTGGCGATCACCCGGCGAATGTCCCGCGCGGAAACCGGATTGGCGATGACGCCGACGACGGGCCCCACGGCCGCCCTCCCCGTTGCGATGTCTGTTGCGACACGCTTCTTTGAAAGGGACTTCGCAAGGACGATGCCAACTCCACGGCCTCGGCCGGAGCACGACCAAGTCGTTGAAAGCTAAAGGTCGTGGTCGTTGCCGCAGCGCATGATGGGGCACGCGACGGCGCCACGGGTGTGGCGCTCCGGCTGCAACACCTGTGGCGCGAGCATCGGCTTCAGCCCAGCTTGTGCGGCGGCACGATGCCGTGGCGGCGCATGCGGCGATGGACGGTCGAACGGTCGACGCCCCAGTCGCGCGCCACGGCGGAGACGTTCCAGTGCCGGGCGCGGAGCACCGCGATCAGGTTGTCGGCGCCGTCGATCGCCGCCAGCGGGCCTGGACCTGGCCCTGGCCCTGGACCTGAACCTGGACCTGGACGCCGCGGCGCCACTCCGGCCATGCCGCCGAACTCCGCGGCCTGTCCGCACACCCGCTCCGGCAGATCGCCGCTATCGACAATGCCGCCACCGCCGACCGCGCAGGCATAGTCGAGGGCATTGAGGAGTTCGCGGATGTTGCCGGGCCACGAATAGGCCTTCAGCGCATCGCGCGCCGCCGGCGTCAGGCGCCGCGCCGCGCCATCGCTGCGGGCGGCAAGGAGCCGCTCGATCAGCCAGTCGAGATCGGCGCGCTGGCGCAGCGCCGGCAATGTCAGCACGGCGCCGTTGAGGCGGAAGTAGAGATCGTCGCGGAACTGTCCGGCCCGGACGAGATCGACGAGATCGCGATGGGTCGCGGCGATGACGCGGATGTTGACCGGCACCGGCCGGGTGCGCCCGACCGGCGTCACCTCGCGCTCCGCCAGCACGCGAAGCAGCCTCGTCTGCAGCGCCAGCGGCATGTCGCCGATCTCGTCGAGGAACAGGGTGCCGCCATCGGCCTCGAGCACGAGACCCTTCTTGCCTTTGGCAGCCGCGCCGGTAAAGGCGCCCGCCTCGTGACCGAACAATTCGCTCTCGATCAGCGCCTCCGGCAACGCCGCGCAATTGACCGCGACGAACGGCTTGCCCGCCCGGGCGCTGGCGCCATGGATCGCCTTGGCGAGATGCTCCTTGCCGGTCCCGGTCTCGCCGTGGATGAGGATGCTCAACTGGGTGTTGACGAGCCGCGCCGCCCGCTGCACCACCTCGGCCATCATCGGGTCGCCGCCATGGAGCCGCTGCAGCGGACCGGCGAGCGCCGTGTCGGGTGCCGGAGCGGACCGCCGGGGGGCCGGCGGCGGCAGCGTCTGGGCGAACAGCGCCGTGCCGCTCGCAATCAGGCGCACCGCCCGCTGGCGGATCGGCCGCGAATGGGCGAACAGCGGCAGGTCGTCGACGCGGCAATCGAGATAGTCGCCGATCAGCCGGCCGAGCGGCCCCTGACCGCTCGGCCCCTTCAGTCCGTCTTCGCGCCGCAACAGCCGCCGCGCGCGATCGTTGAAGCCGATGATCCGCCCGCCGCTGTCGACCGCCAGCACGAAATCGGGATCGACGTCGGCGAATTCCGGGCTGGCGCCCAGCTTGACGATCCAGTGCCGGCGGAAATTGTTGATGAGATTGGCGTTCTCGATCTTGTGGGCGCAGGACGTCACGAGCTGCCGCGCCAGGTACTGGCTCTGCTTCGGCGCGGGCGAGCGCAGCGCCGAGATGTCGAGCACGGCCGCGAGCGCGCCGCCGGAATCGAACACCGGCGAGGCGGTGCAGGTCAGCGGGATGTGCGTCGCGTCGAAATGATCGCTCTGGTGGACGGTGAGCGCCTCGCCGGTGGCGATGCAGGTGCCCACAGCGCAGGTTCCCATCTGCTGTTCCGCCCAACCGGCGCCGAGATAAAGCCCCGCCCGCCGCAACTGGTTGTCGAAGGTCGGATCGCCGATGAAATCGACCGTGACGCCCTTGGCGTCGGTCAGCAGCAGCACATAGCCGAGGCCAGACACCTGTCTGTAGAGTGTCTCGAGGCCGACGCGCGCGGTGTGCAGGAACTCGTCCATGGCGTCGCGATGTTCGCGCAGCTGCGCATGGGGCAGGATCTGGGCGTCGCGCAGCACCACCGGATCGAGCTTGTGCTCGTCGACGCAGCGTCGCCAGGAATTGTGGATCACCGCGTCGCGCGCGGTCCGCTCGCCCACCGCGACCCGCACGACCTCGTCGATATGGGCGGCTTGCTCATGCCTCATAACGGCGTCCTCCCGGTCGGTCTGCCCCGTGCCTGCGCCGGGAGCTTGGCGCGGAGTGTCGCGCCGGAACGCGGCGCGATCAAGACGAAGGCGAAGCAGATCGCCGCAGCGCCAAGGGATGCTCTTGCACCGGCCACCACCCGGCGCCAAGCCCTCCCGGTTCAAATCGCAGCCGGCGCGCCACTTCGGTAAAGAACTGGACACACCAAAAGCTGCCGTTCCTGCGCTTGAGGCAGTGACCAGCGCGCGCAGCAGCACGCCTTTCGACCCCATGATGCGAACTTCTTTCGTTTACCTCGGTGCGCTGGGCCAGGGCGCGGAGGTGGTCGCGGCGGTAGCCGTCCGACTCGGTCCGCATGCGCATGCGTGCCGTTCTGGCAAAGGTCTTGATCGATTGGGTGGTTATGGATGGCGTTTGTCCGCGCTGTGGCACTGGCGCGATAGCCCGATAGGGCGCTAAAATTACTCCGGCTGTTATTCTTCCGGGGCGTCACATGAAAATCGACCAACCGACCCTTGAGCGGTTCGCGGCGCTTCCTCGCAGAGCTCAAGAATGCATTCGTGAGTGTGCATTCACTGTATTCGCTCTGCTGATTATGGGCGGTTGCGCCGTTAACTCTGGTGTCGTTCAAACCGGACAAAATACATTCACGGTTTCCCGGCAAGCGGCGAGCGGGTTTAGCAACTACAGTGAGCTTCGGCCCGAGGCGATCAACGAAGCAAATCAGTATTGCGCGAATCAGCGCCAATCCGCGGTGATGATCAACATCAAGGACGCGAGGCAATCCTCTGGGCCCGGGGATTTTCCGAGGGCTGAGGTTCAATTCGCATGCGTTGACCCAACGAAAATCGATTCAATAATGGCGGAGTGCAACGAGAAGCGGCTGAAAAAGGAAATCCACGGCTATAAGGCATCTGTTGAGTGCTCGACCCAAAGAATCGTGGCAGCTCGCAGGGAGCGCAATTATCCGTACATGGACCTGGTAGATTTATACGAAGCGGCACGCCTTGTCGGCGCTGAAAAAGTCGACAAGGGCCAGATAACCGTCGCCGAGTACAATTTTCAGCTGGCCGAGCTTCAGACGCGAATAGCTGCCGAGGAGCAACGGCGCGGGCTTGCGGTTGCCAATACGCAGATAGCGCAGACACAGGCTCAGGCAGCAACCGCCCAAGGCAATGGCGCAATGTTACAGGGCTTGGCGGCGTTTCAGGCAGCCAATCGGCCGCCGCGCTCCGTCAATTGCACAACAACTGGACCTTACAACTCACGCATGACAACTTGCTATTGAACGCACGCATTCAGGGCGCCGCCGATCGCACGTTGCTGACCCCGCGCCAAACGGCGGAACATCCATCGAAACTCCAATCACCGCTGGATAAAACTTCAGGGGTAGGTCAACTGAGAACAGGAGCGGTGAGCGCGGCGCGGTCAGCTCTACTCGTTCCGGGTGGCATGTGCTGTCGGACTTGTTTTGCCGTGGGGATCATTTGGCCTTCTTGATTTCTACGATATGATCGGTTGCGACGAATGCGGCGGTGACGGCGGTTTTCAGCATCTGACGAAATCTGCGCGCCGGCTGCGGATCAGATGTGTGAATGCGATAGATGCGACCGGGAGGGGCGCAATCTCGGCCATGACAATCTCGTTCAGGATTTCGACGCGCCAAGACTACCCACGCGCGCCACAGTACGATTGCACGATGCGGCACGATGTCGCCGCCATTGCCCCGCCCAACAGCGCCGAACCGTCGCCGCCTCGTGCCCTGATGGCGCGCCTGTATTCTTGGCGCTGCTGTCGTGGCAATATTGCGCCGCCTGCGATTCGCCAGTGAAACTCGCCGAGATGCCATGATCGACAATCCAGACCAGGTTGAGCGCCTTGTGGCCAGGCTGAGACAATCCTTGCCGCTTTTCGCGACCGTCAATCCTGAAGTGGCCGCCGTCATCCGCGAGCAATCTCCAGCAACTGATCCGCTGCGTCGGTACTCTATCACTCAGGTCGACTACGCCGGTGACGAGGGCGGGATCGTCTGCAAAGTTGAGCTCGGTCCGGAGAACGGCGACAGGGCTCTGTTTGCTTCAATCACGCATCTGAAATTCGGCCCCGCGGAACCGATCGCTCGCCAGATCGCCGCGTACCAGAAACATCGCGTCAAACGCTTGCGGCGTCTGGGCTCCGGACACGAAAACTGACAACGGTCCGCGCGTTGAGCTTAGCGGAAAATCGAAGGCGGACGCTGCATTGGCGGCCGGGCCGTGTGCCCGGCCACACCCTCATAGCGCCACGGCGAAAAAGGGTGGCGCGATCACGCCCATGTGCCTTGGTTGCCATCGCGCCGCAGCGTAATCGATGATCTATTGTTCCTTCTCTTGTACCTGGCATCCGGCGGGACGCCAGGTACTTCTATTTTCGCCAACGAGGAGATGCCTCATGACGATCACCCTCAAGATCAACGGCACCGCCCAAGACTGGGACGGCGATCCGGCGCTGTCGCTGCTGTGGTACCTGCGCGACGAAGCCGGATTGACCGGAACCAAGTTCGGCTGTGGCGAGGCGCTGTGCGGCGCCTGCACCGTCATGGTCGACGGCGCGGCGGTGCGCTCCTGCATCACCGCGGTCGCGGACGTCGCCGGCCGGGAGATCACCACCATCGAAGGCCTGCATCCGACCGGGGATCATCCGGTGCAGAAGGCCTGGCGCCAGGTCAACGTGCCGCAATGCGGCTATTGCCAGGCCGGCCAGATCATGCAGGCCGCCGCGCTGCTCAAGGAAAACCCCAAACCCAGCCACGATCAGATCCGCGACGCCATGGCGGGCAACATCTGCCGCTGCGGCTGCTATCAGCGGATCGAGGCCGCGGTCCACCTCGCCTCGACGGGAGCCTGATGATGCTGGACATCGTTTCTCCCCCGATCGAGAAAATCTCCCGCCGCGGCGTGCTCAAGACTCTCGGCCTCGTCGGCAGCTTCGTGCTCGCCGCGCCGGTGATGTCGCGCCAGGCGCTCGCCGCCTATACGACCGGCGCGGACAAGATGCCCCACGGCACCGTGGCGGACCCGCGGGTCTTCGTCGCCATCGCGCCGGATGGCATCGTCACCATCCTGGCGCACCGCGCCGAGATGGGCACCGGCGTGCGCACCAGCCTGCCGATGATCGTCGCCGACGAGATGGAGGCCGACTGGAGCCGCGTCCATGTGAAGCAGGCCCCGGGCGACGAGGTCAAATACGGCAACCAGGACACCGACGGCTCGCGCAGCACACGTCATTATCTCATGCCGATGCGCCAGATCGGCGCCGCGGCGCGCACCATGCTCGAAGCGGCGGCGGCGAAGCGCTGGGGCGTATCGGTCTCCGCGGTCAGGGCCGAGAATCATGAAGTCATCCATGCCGCAAGCGGCCGCCGGCTCGGCTTCGGCGATCTCGCCGCCGATGCCGCGGCCCAGCCGGTGCCGGCGATCGACGGCCTGCAGCTCAAGGACCCCAAGCAGTTCCGCTATATCGGCACCGGCAAGGTCAGCATCGTCGATCTCCACGGCATCACCACCGGCACGGCGCAGTACGGCGCCGATGTCCGCCTGCCCGGAATGAAATACGCCGTGATCGCCCGGCCTCCGGTGGTCGGCGGCAAGGCGACCTCGTTCGAGCCGGACGCGGCGCTGCGCGTGCCCGGCGTCGAGAAGGTCATGAAAGTGCAGGGCTGGCCGTGGCCCTCGAAATTCATGCCGCTCGGCGGCGTCGCGGTGATCGCGCGCAACACCGGCGCCGCGATCAAGGGCCGGGACGCCCTGAAGGTCGACTGGGACGACGGCCCCAATGCGTCTTACGACTCGATCGCCTACCGCGCCGGGCTCGAGGACGCCGTCCGCAAGCCCGGCAAGGTGGTGCGCAATAACGGCGATGTCGACGCCGCGCTCAAGCGCGCCGACAAGGTGGTCGTCGGCGAATATTACGTGCCGCACCTCGCCCATGTCAGCATGGAGCCGCCGGTCGCCACCGCCCACGTCGCCGACGGCAAGGCGGAAATCTGGGCGCCGGTGCAAAGCCCCGGCGGCACCCGCGAGGATGTCGCCAAGATGCTCGGCATTCCGATCGAAAATGTCACGGTGAACGTCACGCTGCTGGGCGGCGGCTTCGGCCGCAAGTCCAAATGCGACTTCGCCCTGGAAGCGGCGTGGCTGTCGCGGGAGATCGGCGCGCCGGTCAAGCTGCAGTGGACGCGCGAGGACGACATCCGCCACGACTTCCTGCACACGGTGTCGGCGGAGCGGATCGAAGCCGGTCTCGACAGCAGCGGCAAGGTGATTGCCTGGCGCCATCGCAGCGCGGCGCCCACCATCGCCTCGACCTTCGCCGCCGGGGCCAGGAACCAGGCGCCGTTCGAACTCGGCATGGGTCTCGTCGACATGCCGTTCGAGATCGCCAATATCCGCTGCGAGAATCCGCAAGCCGTGGCTCATACCCGCATCGGCTGGTTCCGCTCGGTGTCGAACATCCCCCACGCCTTCGCCGTGCAGTCGATGGTTGGCGAACTCGCCCATGCCAGCGGCCGCGACCAGAAGGACATGCTGCTGGAATTGATCGGCACGCCGCGTATCGTCACCATGAACGGCTCGGTCAAGGACCCGTGGAACTACGGCGAGCCGCTCGACAGCTATCCGATCGACACCGCCCGGCTGCGGCGGGTGGTGGAATTCGTCGCCGACAAGGCCGGTTGGGGCCGCTCCGTGCCCAAGGGACACGGCCTCGGCATCGCGGTGCATCGCAGCTTCGTCAGCTACATCGCCACCGTGATCGAGGTCGCGGTCGACGACAAGGGCAAGCTCAGCGTGCCGCGGGTCGATACCGCGATCGATTGCGGCACCTTCGTCAATCCGGAGCGGATCCAGTCGCAGCTCGAGGGCGCCGCCATCATGGGGCTGAGCCTCGCCAAACATGGCGAGGTCACCTTCAGGAACGGCCGCGTCCAGCAGAAGAACTTCGACGACTTCCCGGTGGTGAGGATCGACGAAGCGCCGCTGGTGACGAACGTCCACATCGTGCCGACGAACGGCGATACGCCGCCGAGCGGCGTCGGCGAGCCCGGCGTGCCGCCGTTCGCCCCTGCCCTCGTCAACGCCATCTTCGCCGCCACCGGCAAGCGCATCCGCAGCCTGCCGATCGGCAAGCAGCTCGAGGCATGATCCGACCTGAAGTCGGGGAAAGGCCCAGGGGACGGTCCTTGGGGTGCGATGCTTGAGCGTGATGCTTGGAAGTGATGGGCGTCCGTCATGCGCGTCGTCGTTGGTGCGCATGACGGACGATCTTTCGCCTTGACGTTTCGGCGGGCCTTGCCGGCTTCTGCTCACGCTCCGCCGATCCCAGCACGCACCGCAACAAGGCACGGGCCGGCGCGGAGCCACAGCGCGCTCGCCGTGCTTGCGCCGGCCCACCACTTGGCGCTAGCCTTCCCCAAAATCACGGGAGGAAAGAGATGCGCTATGGTCTGTTACTGGCAGGATTGGTTGCGCTTGCGGCACCGGCGCAGGCGGAGACCGGTCATGCCGATCCGCGCTCGGTCTATGTGACCATGGTGCTGCAGGCCTTCGCCGCCAAGGTGGAATGTCCCGGGATGGATGTCGCCTATCAGGACCTGGTGACGAAAGCCAAGGAGATGAACCTGCCGGACGGCACCACCGAGCAGGTGCGCAAGGCCATCGCCTTCATGCACACCGGCGGCAAGATGGGCGAACGCCAGTCCGACGAGCTGATGACGGAAGTCGCGGTGGCGACGACAGCCACCGACCTCGATCAGCGCCGCCTTGGCATGCAGAGCTGGTGCGATACCCAGAAGACCCGCCTCGCCGGCTTCGTTCGCGCCAAGAACTAGTGTGGTTTGGGATCTGACGCTCGTATGAAGAGCTCGCTGCAATACTGATACGAGCGTCAGATCCACCGCACTAGTGTGGCGTCTCGCAATTGCCTACCGCCTTCGCGGCAACCCTCTCGTAGGCAATTGCGAGACGTAAGCCACACTAGCACTTTGATTTTGCTAGTGTCCCTATGTCTCCGAATTACCGTGCCAGCGCGAGGCAAACGAAGCGGTAATTCGGAGACGGGACACTAGGCCGGATTTCGCATATGGAATATACGCAGATCGCGGCATCGCCCCGTCGCGATCGATCGCTCACGCCGGTCATCCATTTCGAGAGAGCGCCGACATGCCCCCCTCTTCGTCCGAACTCTGGCGGTGGGATGCCGTCGATCTCGCCCGCGGCATCCGCAGCGGCGCGCTGTCGAGCCGCGAGGCGGTGAAGGCCAGTCTCGATCGCATGGCGGCGGTCAATCCCAGGCTCAACGCCGTCGTGGTGGAATTGCGGGAGGAGGCCCTCGCCGCCGCCGACGCCGCCGACCGCGCGGTGGCCCGCGGCGAGGTGCTGGGTCCGCTTCACGGCGTGCCGGTCACCGTCAAGTGCAACGCCGACCAGAACGGACAGGCGACCAGCAACGGCGTCGTCGCCTTCGCCAATGCCGTGGCCGAGGAGGACAGCCCGGTGGTCGCCAACCTGCGCGCCGCCGGCGCCGTGTTCGTCGGCCGCACCAATGCCCCGGCCTTCTCCTTCCGCTGGTCGACCGAGAACGACCTTTATGGCCGCACCCTCAATCCGTGGTCGGCGGCTCACACTCCCGGCGGTTCGAGCGGCGGCGCTTCCGCCAGCGTCGCGGCCGGGATCACGCCGATCGCCCATGGCAACGATCTGGCCGGCTCGATCCGCTATCCGGCCTGGTGCACCGGGCTCGTCGGGCTGCGGCCGAGCTTCGGCCGCGTCCCCGCCTTCAATCCGTCGGCCAAGGCCGAGCGCTCGCTGTCGCTGCAATGGATGTCGGTGCAAGGGCCGCTGGCGCGCTCCGTCGCCGATACCCGCCTCGCGCTGGCGGTGATGGCGAAGGGCGACCACCGCGATCCGTGGTGGGTGCCGGCGCCGCTGACGGGCGATCCGCTGCCGCGTCCGCTGCGCGTTGCGCTCTCGATCGATCCGACCGGCACCGGCGTCCATCCCCATGTCGAAACCGCGCTGCTCGCGGCGGCCAAGGCGCTGGCCGCGGCGGGCTATGCGGTCGAGGCGGTCGATCCGCCGGAGATGGCGGCGATCACCGAAGACTGGCACGTGCTGTCGCGCGCCGAAGTGCCGCGTTACATGCTCGACAGCGTCCACGCCTATGGCGACGCGGGCGTGAAGAGGGCGATTCACTGGCATTTGGAGAAGCCGCCGCACCCGACGCCGGACCAGTACATGGATGCGCTGACGCGCCGGGCGACCTGGCTGCGCCGCTGGAATGTGTTCCTGGAGCGCTATCCGCTGGTGCTGTGTCCGGTGTCGCTGGCGCCGCCGTTCACGCACGGCGCCGATGTCGCCAGCGAGGACAGCTTCAACGCCATCGCGCGCAGCCAGGCGCCGTGCTTCGCGGTGCCGCTGCTCGGCCTGCCCGCCATCTCGGTGCCGACCGGCGTTCACGACGGCTTGCCCACCGGCGTGCAGATCGTCTCGCGGCGCTTCCGCGAAGACCTCGTCCTCGACGCCGCCGAGGTCATCGAGCAGCACACGCCGCGGCTCACTCCGATCGATCCGACATTTTGAGGTCGGGCGCCATCGCGCGCGCGGCCTCACCCTGTTCGATATTGCGGCATCGGCAAAACTGAAGCAGAGTTGCGACCAGCGCCGGAGCTCAACCGGCGAGCATCGATCCCAGGGAGAACGCCATGATCAAGATCAGCGTCATGTATCCGAACACGCCGGGCGCCCGCTTCGACCACGACTACTACCGCGACAAGCATATGCCGCTGGTCAAGGCGCGGATGGGCGACACCTGCACATACTACACCGTGGACAAGGGGCTTGCGGGCGGCGCCCCCGACGCCCCCGCGACCTATGTCGGCATGTGTCACATTTTCTGCGACTCGGTCGAGGCCTTCCAGGCCGGCTTCGGGCCGCACGCCCAGGAGATCCTGGCCGACATCGCGAACTACACCGACCAGAGCCCGGTGATCCAGATCAGCGAAGTCGTCGTCGGCTGACGACCGTCTCCCGCAGAACTCGCCTCCCGGGTTCCGTTGCGCGGCAGGCCGGCCCCGGCAGCCTCTGCCGCGGCGGGGCACGCGCGAGCGCCGGCGCCGCGTGCAGGAGACGTCAACGCCGTCCCGATGAATGGCGACTTCAGACGCTGAGTTGTGAGGTCGCCCGCTCGGCATGCTGCGCGGGCGACCTCAACCCCGGCCGAACTACCGGCTGCAGCTACGTCCAGTAATTGAGCGCGTGCTCCGCCGCCTGCTGTCGCGTTCCGATCCACACCCCGCGCGCCGCCTTGGCCTTCTGCATCATCACATCGAAGGTCCAGGCTCCGGCTGGCCGGCCGTAGACATGGGCGTGGATGGTGACATCGAAGAACAGGGGCGAGGTTTCGCGCTCGAGGCTCGCTTCGAGCAGGTCGTCGAACTGCTCGACGAGGCTGCGTGCATTGTTGCCGTAGCGGATCGCGCTCGGCAGGTCATTGACGTCCATGGTCAGCGGGACGCCGACGATCGAGCGCTCGCCATAGTTCAAGCGGTAGGGCAGATCGTCGTCGTTGCAATCGCCCTGATGGAGATACCCCGCCTCCGCGAGCAGCGCATTGTGGACGAGGCTGCCGGTGCCGCGCGGGCTGATCCAGCCCCTCGGCGTCTCGCCGGTCAGATCGGCGATCAGCGCGGTGGTCCGCTTGATGTTCTCCCGCTGGCCGGCTTCGTCGAGATAGACCGGGATCACATCCATGCCGTAGGAATGCGCCACGATCTCGTGCTTCGCCGCATGGATGGCCTTGACGGTGTCGGGCCATTTCTCGGCGAGCACGCCGTTGACCATCACGCTGAGCGGGACGGCGTTGCGCTCGGCGATTTCGAGCGCCCGCCAGATTCCCCGGGTCGGGCCGTAAAGACCCCAGGACAAAGCATTGACGTCGACGTGACCCGGCCGCAGCGGATTGCCCATCGGCCCGAGCCCCGGGGTCTGTCCTTCGGACCAGCCCTCATAGGCGACATTGAAGATGATGCCGACGCGGGCGCCGCCCGGCCAGCGGAAGGATTGATCGAGACGGCTGACGGAAGTCGGGGAAAGCTGCATGTGAGAATTCCAGAGGATGTGGTCAGGCCCGCGCCACGGGATTGCGCAAGGTACCGATGCCGTCGATCTCGATCTCGCAGACGTCCCCGGCCTTGAGGAAGACCGGCGGCTTGCGGGCGTAGCCGACGCCCGAAGGCGTGCCGGTGATGATGATGTCGCCGGGCTCCAGCGTCATCGCCTCGGAGGCGATCGCGATCAGCCGGGCGATGGAAAAGATCATGTCCGAGGTATTGCCGTTCTGCATCACGGCGCCGTTCAGACGTGTCCGGATGCCGAGGTCCGTCGCCCCCGGCGGCAGTTCGTCCGCGGTCGTGACATGCGGGCCGAAGGCGCCGGTGCCGTCGAAATTCTTGCCGACGGTCCACTGCGAGGACTTGCGCTGATAGTCGCGCACCGAGCCGTCGTTGAAACAGGAGTAGCCGAAGACGCGGGACAGCGCGTCGCCCTCCGCGACCTTGCGCGCCCGCGCGCCGATGATGACGGCAAGCTCCGCTTCGTAATCGAGCTTGTCGGATGCGTCCGGCACGATCAGCGGCGCGCCGTGCGGAATGAGGGACGTCAGGGCGCGCAGGAAGATCGCCGGATAATCCGGGATCGGATTGCCGCCCTCCCTGGCGTGCTCGCGATAATTGAGCCCGATGCAGATGATCTTGCCCGGGTTCGGCACCGGCAGCCCCAGGGTCAGGCTTGCCGCCGGACGGGGCCGGCCTTCGGCGAGGCGGCCGTCGCGCATGAAGGCGGCGATCGCCTCGGCCGTCGTCCGGTGTGGCGTGTCGATGGCGACGACGCTGTCGTCCCGCAGCACCCCGGGGCGCCACTCGCCCTCCTCGAGAAACGAAACGAGCTTCACTTGGCGCCTCCACTGTCGAACCTTCTTGATTTCAGTATGAATATCGATAATTCTGCAGACATCAACAATTTTATCGACAAAAAATTTGGAGCGTCCATGGAGCTGGTGGGGTCCTCCGCCAAGACGTTGGCCACGAAGGCCGCGGATGTCCTGCGCGCCAGCATCCTGGGCGGCGCGGATGCGCCGGGTACGCGGCTCGGCATCGACGAGCTGAAGCGACGCCTCGGCATGGGAGCCTCGCCGCTCCGCGAGGCACTGAACCTGCTGGTCGCCGAAGGCCTCGTGCAGCGCATCGACCAGCGCGGCTTCCGCGTCGCCCGGGCCGATCGCGCCGAGCTCGCCGACCTGATCAGGACGCGCTGCCTGATCGAGGGCGCGGCGCTGCGGGCCGCCATCGCCGGTGGCGACCTCGCCTGGGAGGAGCGCATCGTCGTCGCGCTCCATCGCGTCAGCCGCCTGCCGCGCTCGCTCTCCAGCGCGCATTACGCGCCGAACCCCGACTGGGACGAGGCGCACCAGGCCTTCCATCTCGCGCTGATCTCGGCCTGCGGCGCCGCAACCCTGCTCGACATCTGCAAGACGCTGCACCAGCGAGCGACGCGGTTTCGCAACTTGTCGAACGCGGTCGGCTGGCGCGAGCGCGATGTCGCCAGCGAGCACGCGGCGCTGGCAAAGGCCGCGCTCGAACGCCGGCCGGACGAGGCCGTCCACCTGCTCGAGGCCCATTACCAGCGAACCGGCACCGTTCTCGACGGCGGCATCGAGGCCGGAGCCGGTTGAACGATGGACGCTGCAAAGACGTCGCGGTGAGCGAAATGCTCGCCTCATAGAACAGAGCCCGATCAGCCAAACGACGGGCCAGGGAGGACGATGATGACGAATCTCACACGTGCATTCTGCGCAGGCGTCGCGACGACCGTGCTGATGGCGGCGAGCCCCCTCGCCGCCCAGGATTTCCCCAGGCAGGCCGTCCACCTCCAGGTCGCCTTCGCGCCCGGCGGGCCGGCCGACATCATCGCGCGGATCGTCGGCCAGAAGCTCAACGAACGCTGGCGTGAACCCGTCGTGGTCGAAAATCGCGGCGGTGCAGGCGGCAACATCGCCGCGGCGGCGGTCGCCAAGGCCGAACCCAACGGATACACCATGCTGGTGAGCACCTCGGCCTATGCGGTCAACGAGACCCTGTCGAAGACGCCGGGCTATGCACCGAACGACCTGCGCGCCGCCGTCATCGTCGCCACCACCCCGAACCTCATCATCGGCGCGCCGACGCTCAAGGCGAAGACGCTCAAGGAGGTCATCGCGGCGGCGAGGAAGGAGCCGATGATCTACGGCACCGCGGGTGTCGGCACGACGCCGCATCTGTCCGCGGAACGGATCTTCCGCCTGGAAGCCAAGGTCGACATTCCCCATGCGCCCTTCACCGGCGCCGGTCCCGCGATGCAGGCGGTTGCCGGCTCGCATATCGCACTCGCCAGCATCGCCATGTCGGCCGGCGTCGGCAATGTCAAAGCCGGCCAGGTCAAGGGCCTCGCCGTCACCAGCCGAGAACGCGTGCCGGCCCTGCCGGACGTGCCGACCACGCGCGAACTCGGCCTCGGCGATACCGAGGATTCGACCTGGGTCGCCTTCTTCGTCCCGGCGAAAACGCCCGAGGCAGTGATCGACAGGATCAATGCCGACGTCAACGCCGTGCTGACCGACAAGGCCACGGTCGACCAGCTCGACAAGATCGGGTTCATGCCCGTCGGAGGCTCGAGGACGGAGGCCGAGAGCTATGTCGCCTCCGAGGTCGAGAAATGGGG
The DNA here is from genome assembly GCF_024181725.1 of Bradyrhizobium sp. WD16. Classification (NCBI taxonomy): domain Bacteria; kingdom Pseudomonadati; phylum Pseudomonadota; class Alphaproteobacteria; order Hyphomicrobiales; family Nitrobacteraceae; genus Bradyrhizobium; species Bradyrhizobium sp. WD16. The sequence goes on from NZ_CP028908.1 coordinate 232,132, forward strand.
CACCATCATCAAGACGATCGGGCTGGAGCCGAACTGAGGTAGGCGGAGGTGCAAACCAGGATCAATATTTTCCGGCCTCATTGATTCAACCGCTGCGAAATATTGCAGATCTTCCTTGCCGGCCGTTTCGTATCCTTGCCGTCCGTTTTTCTCAGACGGCTGGGCCGCGACCGATGACAGCGACCGATCCGAAGCGCCTCGACTTCCTCGACGCGCTGCGCGGAGTTGCGATCCTGCTGGTGATCGCCGTTCGCGCCTCTCAGAGTATCGACAACCTTCCCCGGCAGATAAACGCCATGGCCGAACAGGGCAGCCGCGGCGTCCAGCTGTTCATAGCGCCTATTTCATTGCGCATGAGGGGCCCGACGCAAGCCAGCCATGCGTATTATGCCGAGCATTGCCGGCGACGCCGCAGAGGTTAACGGTGCGTTGATTCTGACGGCGCCGTGAACGTCAGGGCTGGCCTGCGCCTGGCGCATCGTGCATGCGTTCGCGCAACAAAGCACAACGCAGCGCGCTTCTCCAGCAACAAAACGCATTCGATCACGCGTTCGACAGACGCTCCGTTACTTCGCCCCGCAAGTCTTAACGCCTCCAGCAATCTGCGCGGAATGATTCAGCGAGCAGGTCTGCGTGCGATCAACGCGACGAGCGACTCGCGTTGTTAAACGATGAGCATTCGAAGCGCGCATTATGTGCAGAACCTGATCTCGCACTTGCGAGACAAATGACTACATCACGCGTACACACATCACGTCTTCGAAGAACCACTCAGGAGAAAAAAAACATGACGATTCGTTTGTCGGTCGCAGTCACCGCAATACTGATCGCCGGCAGCGTGGGCGCATTTGCCGCCGAGCTGCCTACCTACGAAGCGACCGGCTTTCCGGTGTCGCAGGTCCAGGTCCAGGTGCTCAGCCCTGCCCAGGCTCAGGAAGCGCCGCCGGTCGCAACGCTCACGCGCGACGGCATGCCGGCCTCGCCCCATCAGGTGAGCGTGCTGGCGCAGCATAAGGTGAAGGTCGGCGCCCTCGCACCGAACTACGCTTCGCGCTGAAGCGCTGATCAACGCCTTCGCGATCCGGATTCGAGATCAGGCGATCGAAATACCCGATCCCGGACTGCGATGCAGTCCGGGAATAGGCCGCAAGACCCGCAGGCGTCAGCCGCAGCTTCGGCACCAGCAGCCCCCCCCTGAAATCTCAACCGCAGGCCACGCTGCCGATCGCAGCCGACCGCCGCCAACACAGCGATCGTCGCCGCTTGCTCAGAAGTGCCTTCGGACCGATCGGCTGATCTGCGTCCACACCGCCTTGGGCTCGGTAAAATTCTCGATCGCCTCGGTACCATGCCCGCGGCGAGCGGCATGGCCGATGCCGCTTTCGGGGTCGAGGCCGCGGCCCGCCAGTTCGGGCTCGATTTCATCCGGCTGCTGACCGAGGACCATGTCTTCGTCTGCCGCAAGAGCGTCCTCGACGGCGCGCCGATGCAGCGCCTCCTCGCCATCATCCGCAGCGCCGAATTCCGCGACGCCATCGACGCCCTGCCGGGCTACGCCGCCAGCGACAGCGGCACCGTCAGCAGCGTCAAGGCATTTTTCGACCGCGCCTAGTGTGGCGTCTCGCAATTGCCTACCACCTTCGCGGCAACCCTCTCGTAGGCAATTGCGAGACATAAGCCACACTAGCACTTTGATTTTGCTAGTGAACCTCCTCCGAATTGATGGACACCTGTAGTAGGCTCAGAGAGCCAGGAGGTGTCGGATGGAAACACGTCAACGTCGGTCGTTTACGGACGACTACAAGCGGCAAGCGGTCGATCTGGTTGCTTCGAGCGGCCGCTCGATCGGGTCGGTGGCCAAGGAACTTGGCCTGCGCGATTCCGTGTTGCGGCGCTGGGTTGAACTTCGTGGGGCTGGGCGAGAACCGACGGCGGCGGCGCGGCGCCCCACAACGCAGGCGACGCTGCCGTCGGCGGATCACGCGGCAGAGATCGCCCGTTTGCAGCGAGAGAACGAGCGGCTGCGCATGGAGCGTGACATTTTAAAAAAGTCGATCGCGATCTTTGCTGGAGTTCCGAAATGAGATTTCGCTTCATCGAAGATCGCCGCGCCGACTATCCGGTAAGACTCATGTGCGACGTGCTCGAGGTATCGCCGGCCGGCTATTATGCTTGGCGCTCGCGCCCGCCGAGCCGGCGGACCGCTGCCAATCGTGAGCTCCTGGACGACATCCAACAGGTCCATCGCGACAACCACGGACGCTACGGCAGCCCGCGCATCCATGAAGAACTGAAGGCTCAGGGCCATGGGGCGAGCCGTGGCCGTATCGAGCGATTGATGCGCCATCACGGGATCAGGGCCATTATGGCGCGGCCGCGCCGGGTGCGGACCACCGACAGCCGGCACGATCTCCCGATCGCTCCAAATCTGCTCGACCGCAACTTCATCGCCGCCGCGCCGAACCGGATTTGGCTGGCCGACATCACCTATGTAGAGACCGATCAGGGCTGGCTCTATCTGGCCACCGTTATGGATCTCTACAGCCGCAAAATCGTCGGCTGGGCGATGGAGGATCATCTACGCACCGACCTGCCGTTGGCCGCATTGAAGATGGCCATCGCGGTGCAGCGGCCTGGTCCAGGCCTGATCCACCATTCCGATCGCGGCGTTCAATATGCCTCGGCCGATTACCGAAAGATGATCCAGTCCGCCGGACTCAGAGCCTCGATGAGCCGCAAGGGCAACTGCTACGACAACGCTCCGATGGAGAGCTTCTTCCACACGCTCAAAACCGAGCTCGTCCATCACCGCCACTATGCGACACGCGAGGAAGCCAGACGGGATATCTTTGCCTATATCGAGGGCTTCTATAATCGTATCCGTCGCCATTCGGCCATCGGCTACATCAGCCCGATCGCGATGGAACTAAAAGCTGCTTAACCCTGTCCATTTTTTCGGGGGAAGATCATAGTGTCCCTATGTCTCCGAATGACCGTGCGAGCGCGAGGCAAACGTAGCGGTAATTCGGAGACGGGACACTAAGGCCTGTCCTCAATTGAGCCAGATGATAACCGCCGCGAGGTGGATTGCGGCGAGGAAATTTCTGGCGGTTTTGTCGTAGCGGGTAGCGATGGCGCGGTATTGCTTGAGCTTGCAGAAGAAATTCTCGATGAGATGGCGTGCCTTATAGGCGTGCTTGTCGAAATCGCGCTGGAGCTGCCGGTGGCGCCTGGGCGGGATCACGACCGACTTTCCCCGTGCCAGCAACGGGGCAATCACCCGTTCGTCGGCGTCGAAGGCCTTGTCTGCCAATAAGGCGTCGGCCGCCATGTCGGGCAGCAGTGCATCGGCGCCCTCCAGATCATGGGCTTGGCCGGGCGTCAGGATGAAGTCCAGCGGATTGCCCAGGGCATCGACAAGCGCATGGATCTTGGTGCTCAGCCCGCCTTTGCTGCGCCCGATAGCTTGGTTTTCGCCGTCTTTTTTTGTGCGCCGGCACTGTGCTGATGCGCCCGCACGATCGTGCTGTCGATCATCGCGTACTCATTGTCGGCATCGCTCGCCAGCATCTTAAACAGCTTCTTCCACACCCCGCTCTTCGTCCAGCGCGAAAAACGCGTATGTATCTTGATCGGATCGCCGAAGCGTTCGGGCAAATCTCGCCAAGGGATCCCGGCTCGATAGCGGTAGATCACCGCTTCTACAAACAGCCGATTGTCTTTGGCCGTGACCCCTACATGCCCTTCACGTCCGGGCAAAATATCCTTGATCCTATCCCATTGATCGTCCCGAAGGGCGTAGCGGCGCATTTGGTCAGCTCCGAATCAGCTGACCGCCTATGAATCATGCGATAATCTGCTTGGGAATCCTCTAATTGAGGACAGGCTCTAGTCCGGCGCGGCGTGAGGCGGCGTCGGACCGGCGGCTTGTTATATCCGCGACAATACAGCATGTCGGGATCTGTTATATCCGTGACAATACAGCTACCCAGACCTTACGTCCCGCCGCAGAAACTTTAATTCAACCGATAAATCAGCGCTTTATACTCAAGCGCCGGATCTGGCACGGCACCTGCTAGGGAGACCTCGTCCCAAGAGGAGCCTTCATGAGATCCGCTTCCGTCCGCTGGCCGATCCGCCCGCCTCGGCCATTCGCCCTGGTGCTCGGCACCAGCGAGATCGCCTCGGCGGTCGCCGTCACCCTCACCGGCGCCGGCTGCGCCGTGGTCATGAGCCATGATCCTTATCCGCCGGTGATCCGCCGCGGCATGGCCTTCCACGACGTCCTGTTCGGCGAGGCCCGCGAGGTGGAAGGCGTCGGGGGCGAACGCGCCGACACCATGGCCGAGATCGCGCGCATCCATGCCGATGCCGGCAAGGTGGTGGTGACCGAGCTGCACCTGACCGACGTCATCGCACTGCGCACGCCGGCGGTGATCGTCGACGCGCGGATGCAGAAACATCGCGTGACGCCGGACCTGCGCGGCATCGCCCGCGTCACCGTCGGCCTCGGCCCGCATTTCGACGTCGGCGTCAATTGCGACATCGCCATCGAGACCCATCCCTGCGAGACCGGCGCCCTCGTCACCGCCGGCGCCACGCGGCCGGCGGACGGCGAGGCACGCGACCTCGGCGGCGCCGGGCGCGAGCGCTTCGTCTATGCCGGGCACGACGCGGTCTGGCACACGCCGGTCGACATCGGCGCCCGCATCTACAAGGGCTTCCAGCTCGGCTCGCTCGGTGGCCAGCCGGTGCTGGCGCCGCTCGACGGCACGCTGCGCGGCATCGTCCGCGACGGTGCGCGGGTGCCCGCCGGGGTCAAGCTGCTGGAGATCGATCCACGCGGTCGCGGCGCCAGCTGGACCGGCATGGATGCGCGCGGCCGCGCCATCGCCGCGGGCGTCGCCGTCGCGGTGGCCCGCATGCTGAACGAAAAACGCACATTGTCGCTGGTGCCGGCGACGACCTGACGCAGCTGTTGCCGCCCCGCAATTTCGCATAACCTGATCGAAGTGGTCCAGTTCCGGCATCCGCATCCCGCTCCGGCACAGGAGCCGCCTTCAGGCAGGCAGCGAATGTCAAGTTCACTCCACCAGGAGACCGCCATGAGGATCGCAGAGAAGGACATGCGCCCGGTCATCGCCCTGCAGGGCTCCGGCGCGACGTCGATGCAGCCGCTGCTGGCGGCCATCGCCGAGCGGCTTTCGCGGCGCGGCCTGCGCGTCGTCGGCGTGGTCGAGAACCCGCCCGTCGGGGAGATCCCGTGCAAGTCGATGGAATTGCGCAGTCTCGAGAACGGGCAGCGCTTTTCCATCTCCCAGGATCTCGGTCCGGGTTCGACGGCCTGCAACCTGTCGCCGGAAGGCCTCGCCCTCGCCTGCGCGGCGGTGCAGAGCGCGATCGCGCAGGGCGCCGACATCGTCGTGCTCAGCAAGTTCGGCAAGCTGGAAGCGGCAGGCGAAGGTCTCGTCGACGCCTTCGGCACGGCCATCGAACGCGGCCTTGTCGTGTTCACCTCGGTGTCGCCGACGATCATGGCCGAGTGGCAGGCTTTCGCCGGCGATCTCGCCGCGTGCGTGACGGTCGATCCGGCGCAGGCGAGCGATCAGGCCTGGCTCGAGCGCAGTCTCGACGGCTGGCTCGACGCCTGGGGACTAGAAGCCGCGGCGCGAGCGGCGAAGCGCGAACCGAAAGCGCGGATCACCGCCTGATGACCGAGCCCGCCGCGCGCATCGAACTCACGGTGTGTTTTGCCAACGGCGGCCGGCTGTCGCCGGAAGACCTGATGCTGATCGAGGCGATCCGCAAGGAGCGCTCCATCCTCGGCGCCGGCCGGGTCACCGGCATCTCCTATCGCAAATGCTGGCTGATGGTGGACGCGCTCAACCGCACCTTCGAAGTGCCGGTCTTCGAGACCCATCCGGGACGGCGCGGCGGCGGCGCCGAGATCACGGCATTCGGCGAACGGCTGGTCGCGCTGTACCGATCGATGGAGCGGCGCATGCGTGGCGCCGCGGCCGCGGCGCTCGACGAGCTCCAACAGGCTACCGATCCGGACTTCCAGCGGCGGGCCAGCGCCGCGGCCGAGGCAACTCCGAAGCCCGAACCGCGCCGGGCCCGATCGCGACGGTCTTGATCATCGCCCAGGCGTTCAGCCCGGTCTCCAGCGCCAGCCGCTCCACCGACTCGGTGGTGACCAGCGCATGCAGCGCGACCTTGCCGAGATCGAGGGTCACGCGCACATAGGGCGCCGCGAGCGGCAGGATCTCGACGATGCGCCCGGGCAGGCGGTTGGTGATCGAGACATCCATCGGCCGCGACAGCGCGATCGAGACGTCGCGCGCCTCGATCGTCACCGCGACGCCGCCATCGACCGGCGCATCGACCATCGGAACGCGCAATTCGCCGTCGGCGAAGAACAGCGTGGACAGGCCGTAATGCGGATCGTGACGCAGCACGCGCGCCGGCAGCGATGTCGTGAGCGAGACCGCGCCGGATTGCGGCCGCGAAAGGCTCGTCACGATGCATCTCCGGCGCGGATGAGGGTCATGGCGGGATTGTGCCGCATGGCGGGCGCGTAGGCAATTCAACGCGGCTGTCGAGAATCCGACAGGCCCGCCGCACCGTCATGCTATTCCCGCGGAAATATAGCTGGCACGCCGCTTGCTCGTCACCTCCCCGCAGGTGGCCACGGCGCGGGGCCGCCGCCCGGCGGGCCTGCAACATCGTGCAGGCTCTCCGAAGCTCCCGTGCGGTGGATCTGACGCTCGTATCAGCATTGCAGCGAATTCGCCGTACGCGCGTCAGATCCACCGCACTGGCAGGCCTGCTCATCCGGCCCCGAAGAGCTCCTCCGGACTCGAGGGCTCGTTCAGACTCGAAAGGACGCTCATGACGATCGAGACCAGCCCCGCAGCCAAAGGGCCGTTGCTGCCGCGCGCCGCGGATCCGCAACCCGGGCTGGGCGGCTTCCGCTTCACGCCCGGAGAGCCGCCGCACGCCGCCGGCCTTTATGTGTTGACGCGCCGCATCGGCGATTTCCTCCACCCCGTCGTCATCGCCTCGGCACAGGATATGGCCGAGGATGCAGCGGGCTTTGCGCGGCGCGAGGGCGCTGCTGCGAAGCTCATCGATGGCGCGTTGTGGATGGAGCGGCCGCAGGCACGGCAGCGCATCGAAATTCTTCGAGACCTCGTGCGCAGCTACAATCCGCCTCTCAACATCGAGCATCGCACCCGCCGTGCCGCCCCGGAGATCGCGGCGCTGGTGCCCGATCGCGCCGACGATGACCCCGCCCTGGCGCAGCCGACCGACCTTCTGGCGGCGCTCACCGACACCGAGGCCGATCTCGACCGCCTGGTCAGGCGCTTCTATGCAACCGCCATGGAGGACGAGCTGATCGGACCGGTATTCCGCCGCGCCATCGGCGACTGGGAGCATCATTTCCGCATCGTCCGCGACTTCTGGTCCAAGAGCTTGCTCGGCACCACGCGCTACAATGGCATGCCGTTCGCGGCGCATCTCGGCCTCGATCTGAAGCCCGCCTTCTTCGATCGCTGGCTGGAGATCTTCCGCGCCACGGCCCGCCGGGAATTGTCCGGCCCGGCGGCGGATCGCGCCATCGCCAAGGTCGAACACATGAGCGCCTGCTTCCAGGCCGGGCTGTTTCCTTCCGCAGCGGGGCGTCAGCCCCCTTCCCTCGCCGCACATCGCTGACGCCAGCGCGGACGCGCGAGAACGCGCCTCTCGCGCCTCGCCTCGCTCAGCGCGGCACCCGGCCTTGTCACCCTGCCGTCGCCTCGCGGTCGATCTGCCGCAGCTCGACGAACAGCGCCCACGCCCTGGGAAAGTCCGGCCCGTTCGGATCGGTCGCGAGCAGAGCGCGCAGCGCCTCCTCGATCTCCGCCGCCGTGGGCCGCGCGCCAGCTTCTCCGGTTCTGCCCTGTCCCGCCTTGGCCTTCGTCCAGCGCGCCTCGACATCGGCCGCGAAGGCAATCGCATCGGCGGCGCTCCGCTTGGCCGCCGGCTTCGCCAGGGGATGGTCCAGCGGAAAGCGCGGCCAGGCCGCGGGCGGCTGATCGCTGCGCCAGGCCTGCTCGTCGTCCCCGGTCTCGACGCCCGATCCGGCGCGCGGCGCGGCGGCTGCTTCCGACGGCGGGGTCGGCCGCCCGCCCGATGACGGCGCCGGCGAGGCAGCGCCCGGTCCGCCGGGCAGCAGCGTCTGCTGCAAGGTCGTGAGATCCTGCGGGTCGGCCTTCGGCAGGCTCGCGACGACACCCTTCGCCAGCGCGATCGTCTGCGGCGAGACCGCCGGCTTGGGCGCCGGGCTGCCGTCCTGCGGCACCGGACAGGGCTGGTAGGCGACGTGGGGCATGGCGATCCGGCCATCGTCATCGATCCGCGCGAAGTCGTTCGCGACCGTGTAGACGAAGGCGCGATCGCCGGCATAGGCACCCTGCCGGTCGCGGCCCTTGACCCTGCCGCAGACATAGCCCTCGACACCGATATCGACCGAGCGCAGTTCGCTGAACTCCGCCGAGGCGGGATTGAACATCAGCCTCATCACCGCCTCCCTAGCCTTGGCTTGACGCGGCGCCAGCAACGATGTCAGCGCGAGGTCGGCGAACGGCAGCGCAGGCCTGTAGGGAATGGCGAGCTCGACAGCGAAGAAGGCTCCGCCCGCTCCAAGCGCAATCAGCGCGGCAATCTTGTTCATCGGCTGGACTCGCTGCGACGCGCCAAACGCGGCGGCGCGGCACACCCTGATTTCCATTTTTGATTGTTCGTTTCCGGATGCGCATTTGATCGGCGAGTCCGAAACAAACGATTAAAACGGGTGGCTTTGATCGTTTACATCCCCTGGTTATGTTTTCCTTGAGATCAAGGGATGAACAGGCAGGAATTTTCCCGCGACAATTCGCCTCTTTACAACCAAATGAAGCGGCAGAGCGAAACCGCCGTCAGACGGACCTCAGCGCGGCGGCGGCGGCGCGGCCGGCAGGATCAGGACCAGACCGGCATTGACGACACGTGAGCTCAGGGGATCGCTCGAGGGATCGCGCAGGATCCGGGGCCACTGCGGCGCCGACCGCCGGTTCCGGCAACGACGGTGGCGATGGCGAGATCGGCCATGGGACCGGCGAGCGCCAGCAGGAACGTCGCGTCAGCGGACGTCAGCCGGATCAACGGCCTCAATAGGGCGGATTCTTCTTCGCGCGCTGCGTCTTCGCCGCTTCGACCCACCACATCAAGTCGTCGGCGAACCGCGGAAACGCCCGCTCCAGCGCCGCGCCTCCATCGCCGATCGGCCTGCCTTCCGCCGACAGGGTTTGCGCGATCGGCCCGACCGCGATGGTGCTCGAAACCACGACCATGCCCATTTCGGAGAGCGTGCCGTGCCAGGCGGTCGCGGCGCGCGCTCCGGCGAAACGGCCACCTGAATAACTCGCGATCGCAGCAGGGCGCCAGAACCATTCCTCGAGGAAATGGTCGGTGAGATTCTTCAGTCCCGGCTGAATTCCCCAATTGTATTCGCCGGCGATGAAGACGAAGCCGTCGGCGTCACGGATCTGGCCGGCGAGCTTTTCCATCGCCGCCGGCGCCGAGCCCTTCGGATATTCCTTGTACATGCGGTCCAGCATCGGCAGACCGACCGCCTTGGCGTCAATCAACTCGACATCCTCGCCGCGGCCGCGCAGACCATCGACGACGAATTGTGCGAGCCGGATGCCCATGCGGTCGGCGCGATAGGAGCCGTAGAACACCAGGATGCGATCGCTCATGGCATGCCGATGCTATCACCCCGCGGCCGATCAAGGTACCCCCGCGAAGCATGCGCGATCGCGGCGGCGTTTCGCACGCCCGGATTGCGTCCGATCAGCAACCGGTCAACGCATCGACCCCGATCGCCGATCGGCGAACTCCTCGTAGAAGCCGAGCTTGCGCTGCATCGGCGCGTCGTCGACCTGGAACAGATAGGCCGTCTTCGTCGCCGATCGATTGACGATCTCGACGCTCGCGTGGGTCGGGATCGCCAGCGTGTCCTGATCGCTCCAGTCGAGCTTTGCGCCGTCGATTGCAGCCTGGCCGTCGCCCTCGACGACATGGAGGACCGCCGAAGCCGACCGGCGCGGCGGCCGGATGGTTTCACCGGGGCGCAGCATGATGGCGGAGAAGCCGAGGATCGGCAGACATTCGTGGCCGGTTTCCGGATTGACATAGGCCAGTTGCACGATCTCGTTGGCGTCGGTGACACCGGCGAGATCATGGAGCGCGGCCTGGGTCTCGCGCCACGGAAACCGCCGCAGCGGATAGTCGGCGCGCGGCCGGTTCAGGGCGCTGTAAGGCAACAACCCGGCCCGGCGGTAGCGGGTCTGGGAAGCGTCGGGCTGATTGCGGACCGCCTGGGGGTCGCCCTCCAGGCAATACGACGCTTCGAGCGAATAGACGACCGGCAGATCGAGGGCGTCGAGCCAGACCACCGGCCCCTCGCCTTCGTGGCCGTGCTCGTGCCACAGGCCCGACGGCGTCAGGATCAGGTCGCCCCTCTCCATCGGCAGCTTCTCGCCGTCGACCACGGTGAAGCCGCCCTCGCCCTCGACGACAAAGCGGACGGCGCTCGGACTGTGACGATGATTGGGCGCGGTCTCGCGCGGCAGGATCAGCTGCATGCCGATGTAGATCGACGGCGTCGCCTGCATATTCTCGAGGCCAAGCCCCGGATTGGCGAGCACCAGAACCCGGCGCTCCGCCTTCTCGATCGGCGTCAGCTCACCGGCTTCGAGCAGGCGCGGCCGGATATCGGCGTAGCGCCACACCATCGGCCGGGTCCGGCGCGAGGGAATTTCGTAAGGCAAGGCGGCGCGCAGGCTCGGCCACAGCGGAACCAGGTTCTGCGCGGTCAGGCCGTTACGGAACTCGATCGGCAACTCGTCGAGACGCCCGAGCTCAGCCATGTAACCCTCCCTTGATGTTCAGGCGAAACCTGCCGCGTGTTCGCGTGTTAAAGTCCGAGATACTTCGACCTGATGTCCTCGTTCGCCAGCAGGTCGGCACTGCCGCCGCTCCAGGCAACCTCGCCTTTCTCGATGGCGTAGTGCCGGTCGGCGAATTCGACCAGCACGTCGATCTCCTTGTCGACGATCAGCATCGCCAGGCCCTGGGCCTTCAGCGCCTTCAGCCGCGCCCAGATTTCGTCGCGGATCACCGGCGCCAGCCCCTCGGTCGCCTCATCCAGCACCAGCAGGCGCGGATTGGTCATCAGCGCGCGGCCGATCGCCAGCATCTGCTGCTCACCGCCGGAGAGCTGGGCGCCGCCATTGGTCAACCGCGCCCCGAGCCTGGGGAAGAAGTCGAGAACGCGCTCCAGGCTCCAGGGATCGCGCGCGGCCCGCGGATTGGCCTGCGCCATCAGGAGATTTTCCCGCACCGTGAGGTTGGGAAAGATGTGACGTCCTTCCGGCACCAGACCAAGCCCGAGCCGTGCGATCCGATGCGAACGCTGGTTGTCGATGCGTTCGCCGGCAAAGGTGATGGTGCCGGACTGCGCCGGCAGCAATCCGGACAGGCAGCGCACGGTCGACGTCTTGCCCATGCCGTTGCGGCCGAGCAGCGTCACCACCTCGCCTTCGCCGATCGCCAGCGACACCCCGAACAACACCTGGCTGGTGCCGTAGCCCGCCGCGAGCTTCTGGACTTCGAGCAGCATCATCGTCACCTGTGACCGAGATAGGCGGCGCGCACGTCAGGGTCGCGGCGGACCTCGTCCGGCGCGCCGCTGGCGATCGCTCGCCCGGCCACCAGCACCGCGACGCGGTCGGCCAGGGCGAACACGGCGTTCATGTCGTGCTCGACCAGCAGGATGGCGTAGCGACGCTTGAGCTGCTCGAGCAGCTGCGTCATGCGAGCGCTGTCCTCCCGCCCCATGCCGGCCATCGGTTCGTCGAGCAGCAGCAGCTTGGGCTGCATCGCCAGCGCCATGGCGAGTTCGAGCTGGCGCCGCTCGCCGTGGGAGACGTCGGCCGCGCGCCGCTCCGGCTCACCCAGGCCGACGGCGTCGAGCGCCTCGCGAGCGGGCATGGTCAGTTCCGGATCGCGGCGCGCATCGCGCCAGAAGCGGAAGCTGTGGCCGCGGCAGGCCTGCACCGCGACGGCGACGTTGCCGAGCAGGTTGAACTCCGGAAACACCGAGGTGATCTGGAATGAGCGCGCAAGGCCGAGGTGCGCCCGCCGGTGCGCCGCTTCGCGCGTGATGTCGCGCCCGGCGAAGCGGATGGTGCCGGCGTCGGGCGTGAGATCGCCCTGCAGCTGGGCGATCAGCGAGGTCTTGCCGGCGCCGTTGGGGCCGATCAGCGCCAGGGTCTCGCCGGGGCGGACATCGAGATCGAGCTGGTTGGTGGCGATCAGGCCGCCGAACCGCTTGACGAGACCTCGTACCTGCAGCAGCGCCTCGGTCATGGCACGCTCCTGCGCGGCACCAGATGGCCGAACAGTTCGATCAGCCCGCCGCGCAGCGCCACCACGACGATGATGATGAAGCCGCCGAATGCGAGCTGCCAATGGCTCGACCAGCCGGACAAGACGATCTCCAGCACCAGGAAGGTGGCGGCGCCGATCACCGGCCCGAGCATCGTGCCGAGGCCGCCGAGCACGCACATCACGACGAGATCGCCCGACCGCACCCAGGACATGTCGGAGGGGCTGATGAACTGCTGGCTTGCCGCCATCAACGCACCGGCGAGCCCGGCGATGGCGCCCGAGACGGCGAACGCGGCGAGCTTGTAGCGCAGCGGCGGAATGCCCAGCGCGGTGAGACGGCGCTCGTTCTGGGCCGAGGCGCGCAGCACGACGCCGAAGCGGCTGTCGATCAGCCGGCGCAGGCCCAGCAAGGTCAGCGCCAGGGCGGCGACGCAGCCGTAATAGAACGGCACCCGCGCCGTGGCGCCATGACCGAACAGCGTCAGCTCGGTCGTGATCTGCAGGCCGTCCTCGCCGCCATATTGCTGCAGGGCGATGAAGAAGTAGTAGATCATCTGGTTGAAGGCGAGCGTGATCATGATGAAATAGGCGCCGCCGGTGCGCAGCGCGATCACGCCCATCAGCGCCGATGCCAGCCCGGTGACGACCATCGCCAGCGGCAGCACCAGGGCGAGTTCGCCGGTGCCCGGCAACACGCCGAGAAAGGCCCCTTCGTCGACATGGAACGCGGCAATTCCGACCACGTAGCCGCCGATCCCGAACAGGCCGGCATGCAGCAGACTGACGAGACCGCCGAAACCGAGCACCAGATTGAGCGCCAGCGCGGCGATCGAAAACACCACGACGCGCGTCGCGATCTTGATCAGGAAGGGATTGCCGGTCGCCGCGGCCAGCGTCGGCACCAGCATGAGCAGCAGCGTCGCCGCGGCGATGCCGGCAACGCCGTGATGCCAATGGCCGGCTTTGGGCGCGGCGGCGAGACCGATGTCGGAAGTGGACATTGCGCTCATCCTGTCGACCTCAACCGTGAACCGGGAACAGACCGCGCGGCCTGAAGGCGAGGATCGCCGCCATCATCATGAAGATGATCATGCTACCGAGCGCCGGCGGCAGCAGGACGCGGCCGAAAGTGTCGACCACGCCGATCAGGAGCGAGGCGATGAAGGCGCCCTTGATCGAGCCGATGCCGCCGATCACCGTGACCACCAGCGCCAGGATCAGGATGGGCTCGCCCATGCCGACCTGCACCGCGCTGATCGGCCCGGCCATGATGCCGGCGAGGCCCGCCAATGCGGCACCTGCCGCGAACACCAGCAGGAAGATCAGTTCGACGTTGACGCCCATGGCCGAGGCCATGGCGCGATTGCTGGCGCCGGCGCGCACCCACATCCCGATCCGGGTATGGGCGACGACAAAATAGAGCGCCAGCGCGACGATGACGCCGACGACGAGAATGGCAAGGCGGAAGCTCGGGTAGGAAACGCCAAGCACATTCACCGCACCGGACAGCAGCGGAGGCAACGCCATCGGCACGGGGACCGCGCCCCAGACCATGCGCACCAGCTCGTTGATCACCAGGATCAGGCCGAAGGTGACCAGAACCTGGTCGAGGTGGCCGCGATGATAGAAGCGGCGCAGCACCACCGCCTCGAGCAGCGCCCCGGCGAGCGCGGTGGCGGGCACCGCGACCACCAGCGCGAGGACGAAGCTGCCGCTGCGCGCCAGCACCGCCGCGGCGACGAACGCGCCGATCATGAACAGCGAGCCGTGGGTCAGGTTGATGAGGTTCATGATGCCGAATACCAGCGTCAAGCCGGCGGCCATCAGGAACAGCTGGACACCGAGCTGCAGGCCGTTGAGCGACTGCTCGATGAGCAATAGCGAATTCATCGCACTCCCCTTTTCGCGACAGGGCGCCCCGCCGGCCTATTTCGCCGGCTTCATGACGCAGTCGGACGCGTAGGAATCCGCCTGGTCCGCCTTGATGAGCTCGAGGCGCTTCATCGCCGGCCGGCCCTTGGCGTCCTTCACGATCTGGGCGAGATAGGAATCCTGGATCGGATGGTGGTTGGCGTTGAACTTGAAATTGCCGCGCACCGATTCGAACTTCACGCTCTCCAGCGCCTTCTGGAAGGCGGCCTTGTCCTCGATCTTGCCGCCGGAGGCCTTGAGCGCGGCGTCGAGCATCCTTGCGCCGTCATAGGCGTTGGCCGCATAGGGCGAGGGAATGCGCCCGTAGGCCGCCTCGAAATCGGCGGTGAACTTCCTGCTGGCGGCGTTCTCGAAGTCCTCGCTCCAGAAGGTCGAGACGAAGCCGCCGACCGCCGCATCGCCCATGCCCGGCAGCACCGTCTGATCCATCGAGAAGGATGGCCCGTAGAGCCGGATCTGGTCCTTCAGCCCGGCCTGGGCATATTGCTTGACGAAGTTGATGCCCATGCCGCCCGGATAGAAGAAGAACACGGCGTCGGGCTTGGCTGCGCGCAGCTGCGCGATCTCGGCGGCGTAGTCGAGCTGGCCGAAGGCGGTATAGACCTCCCCGGCGATATCGCCCTTGAAGGTGCGCTTGAAGCCGGCGAGGAAATCCTTGCCGGCGGGGTAGTTGGGCGCCATCAGATAGACGCGCTTCACCCCGTTCTCACGCAGATAGATTCCCATCGCCTCCGGCAACGTGTCGTTCTGGAACGACTCGTTGAAGTAGTGCGGATGGCAGAGCTTGCCGGCATATTGCGACGGACCGGCGTTGATGCTGACGATGAAGGCCCCGGAATCGAGCACCGGCTTGGCGATCGCGAGCATGACATTGGAGAAGTTGACGCCGGTGATGATCTGGACGTGATCGCTCTCGATCATCTTGTCCGCGAGCTGCCGCCCGACATCGGGCTTGGCCTGGTCGTCGGCCTGGATCACCTGCACGGGACGGCCGCCGAGCGTGCCGCCGACACTCTTGAGGCCGAGATTGAAGCCGTCGAGCAGTTCCTGGCCGAGCTGGCCCGTGGGTCCGGAAAAGGTCGAGATGAAGCCGATCTTCACCGGCTCCTCCGCATGGGCAATGCCGAAGGCGGCGAACAGGCAGCTGGCAGCGAGAATTGTCCTGGTCTTCATGTTTCCCTCCAGTGATGCGGCCTTCTGCGAGGCCTTTTCGGTTGAGATGCTGTGGTCTCGGAGAAGGCGCCGCGCGTCTTAGCGCGGCGCGATCGCGATCGCGATTTCACCGAGGCCCTCGATGCCGCCGGTGACCTTGTCTCCGGGCACGATGGCGCCGACGCCGGCCGGCGTGCCGGTCATGATCAGGTCGCCCGGCCTGATCGTCATCGAACGCGACAGGATGGAGATGATGTCCGGTACCGGCCAGATCAGCTCGGCAAGATCGGCGTCTTGCTTCACCGCCCCGTTCACGGCAAGCCAGATCCGCCCCTTGGCCGGATGACCGACGTTGGCGACGCGATGCAGCGGCGCGATCGGCGCCGACCGGTCGAAGGCCTTGCCCCAGTCCCACGGCCGGCCCTTGTCGCGGGCCTCGAACTGCAGGTCGCGGCGGGTGAGATCGATGCCGACACCGTAGGCGAAGACGTGATCGAGCGCGGCTTCGGGGCGAATATCGGCGCCGCCGCCTCCGATCGCCACGATCAGCTCGATCTCGTAGTGAAAGTTGGCTGTCTCGGGCGGATAAGGAATGGTCGCGCCGGAATCCACCACCGCGTCCGCCGGCTTGGTGAAGAAGAACGGCGGCTCGCGATCCGGATCCTTGCCCATCTCGCGGGCGTGGGCCGCATAGTTGCGACCGACGCAGAAGATCCGGCGGACCGGAAAGCGCGCGGCCTCCCCGGCCATGGCGACCGAAGCCTGCGGCGGCGGCGTGAATACGAAATCCGTCATCACTCTACTCTCTGCTTTCCTGATCAGGCGTTGCCGCGGTCTTCGCGGAAAAGATCGAGCTTCTGCTGCACCGGCCGGTCCGAGAAGCTGAACACCACCGCTTCCTCGTCGGCCTCATGGGTCACCCAGTGCCAGCTCGGCACCACGAAGATGTCGCGCGGCCCCCATTCCACCACACGGTCGCCGATCCGCGACCGGCCGCGCCCCTCGACCGCCGTGAAGACGGTCGCGTCGGTGGAGCGATAGCGCGCCGTACGGAAGCCGTTCGGCAACAGCTGCATGAAGGCGCCAATGGTGGGCATCGGGGATTCACCGCTGACCGGATTGACGTAACGCAGCTTCAGGCCGTGGCACGGATCCCATTCACTGGTTCTTCTGGCGGTCTCGAGCGCCTCGCGGGTGTGCTCATAGGGATAGTTGAACACCGGCGAGGCCTTGGACTTCGGCTGAAAGTCGACCGGCAGCAGGTTATGGCCGTAGCGCGCGAAGCTGTCGCCGTCCGGGCGCGTCAGCGGCTGCGCGTCTTCGGCATGCCCCTCGATGAAGGAGGCGTCGAAGAACTGCACCATGGGAATGTCGAGACCGTCGAGCCAGAGCATCGGCTCGGAGGTCTCGTTGCCGTGATCATGCCAGGCGCGGGCGGGCGTGATGACGAAGTCGCCCGGCGCCATGATTGTCCTTTCGCCGTCGACCGCGGTGTGGGCACCGCGGCCTTCGAGAATGAACCGTAGCGCCGACTGGCTGTGGCGATGAGCCGGCGCCACCTCGCCAGGCATCACCATCTGCACGCCGGCATAGAGCGACGTGGTGATCTTCGATTGTCCCCGCAGCCCCGGATTCTCCAGGATCAGCACCCGCCGCTCCGCCTCCCTGGCGGTGATCAGCTTGCCCGCTTCCATCATGTAGCGGCGGATCGCCTCATAGCGCCACAGATGCGCCCGACACGGGCTCTTCGGCTCACGGGTGATCAGATCGCCGAGCACGGTCCACAGCGCCGACATGTTCTCGCTGTCGATCTGGCCATAGAACGCCTCGCGCTCCGGCGTCTTCGCAACGTGATCCATCAGGCCTCCCGCCTCGTGCGCCGGCCGCGCCGATCTTATCTCGCCGGCCGGCAGCCTTGTTTGACAGCATACTGATCAACCGTATACTGTCAATCGACATTGTGCATTATCGTGCGGAGGGGCCGCGAACGTGAAACTCCATGGCTATTTCCGCAGCAGCGCCAGCTATCGGGTCCGCATCGCGCTCAATCTCAAGGGACTGGCCGTCGAGCACCTGCCCCATCATCTACGCAAGGGCGAGCAGCGCGCCGCCGACTATCTCGCGATCAATCCACAGGGTCTGGTGCCCGCTCTGGTCGACGACGCCGGCGACATCCTGACCCAGTCGCTCGCCATCATCGAGTGGCTCGACGAGGTCTGGCCGCAGCCGCCGCTGCTGCCGGACGATCCGCTGGCGCGTGCCCGCGTCCGCGCCTTCGCCCAGGCGATCGCCTGCGACATTCATCCGGTGCAGAATCTCAAGGTGCTGGCGCGCCTTCGCCAGCTCCACGTCGAAGAAGCCGACGTCACCGCCTGGGCGGCCGCCACCAACCGGGAGGGCCTCGCCGCCTGCGAGGCGCTGATCCGCGGCATGCCGGGGCCGTTCTGCTTCGGTGCAAGGCCATCGCTCGCCGATCTATGCCTCGTGCCGCAGCTTGCCAATGCGAGGCGGTTCGGCGTCGAGGTCGAGGCCTTTCCGCGGCTGCTGGCCTGCGAAACCGCGGCCCGCGCCCTGCCCGCCTTCGCCAACGCCGCGCCGGAGCGCCAGACCGATGCCGAGTAAGCGACGTCCCGCCACCATGGACGATGTCTACACCAAGCCCGGCTACCTCTTTCGGCGCATGCAGCAGATCGCGGTGTCGATTTTCGTGGAAGAGTGCAAGGACTTCGACCTGACACCGGTGCAGTACGCCGCCCTGGTCGCGATCCGCACCCATCCCGGCATCGATGCGACGCGGCTATCGGCGGTGATCGCCTTCGACCGCTCGACGCTCGGCAGCGTCCTCGAGCGCCTCGAAGCCAAGGGCCTGATCGAGCGCAGCGCCGGCGCCGAGGACAAGCGCGTGAAGTTGCTGTTCCTCACCGCGGGCGGCGCGGCGCTGTTGCAGCGGATCATGGCGGCCGTCGACCGCGCCCAGGACCGGATTCTCGCCCCCCTCAAGCCGGCCGACCGCAAGACGCTGATGGCGCTGCTCGGCCAGCTGGTCGATCTCAACAACGAAGTCTCCCGCGTGCCGCTGCGCGCCGAGGATGCAATCGAGCATTTCAAGAAGTCGGGATAGGGCGACGCCTTCGATCATCTTGGCGTCGGCGAGGCGGCGCGCAGATCGATCTCGGCGAGGCCTTCCGCGCCCGCTTCCGCGATCCCTACGAGCGTCAGATCCACCACACTAGTGTGGCGTCTCGCAATTGCCTATGCCCTTTGCGGCAAGCCCCTGTAGGCAATTGCGAGACATAAGCCACACTAGCTTTTTGATTTTGCTAGTGTCCCGATGTCTCCGAATGACCGTGCGAGGGTGAGGCAAACGAAGCGGTAATTCGGAGACGGGACACTAGCGGCGGCGTGAGCCGCCGCGCCGCATCGCTCATTCCGCCGCCTGCGGCGTCGCGTGTGCCCTGAGCAGCGCCTGCCGGTCGATCTTGCCGGTGCCTGTCTTGGGCAACTCCGCGAGGAACTGGATCTCGCGCGGATATTTGTAGGGCAAGAGCTTCGCCTTGACGAAGTCCTGCAGCGCGCGGCGGGCCTGTGCCTGATCGAAGACCGCCTGCTTCATCACCACGGAGGCCTTCAAGGTCATGCGCCGGTCCGGCAGTTCGGTGGCGAACACCGCGCATTCGAGCACGTCCGGGTGTTCGGCGAGGCAGAGCTCGACCTCGAGCGGATAGACCCACTGGCCGGAGATCTTGACGAGGTCGTCGGCGCGGCCACGGAAGAAATAGAAGCCGTCGGCATCCTTCTGGAATCGATCGCCTGTGAAGATCCAGCCGTCACCGCGCATCGTCTCCGCCGTCTTGTCGGGCCGGTTCCAGTACAGCGGCGCATTGGAATCGCCGCGCACCCACAGGATGCCCTCCTCGCCCTCGCCGACCGGCCGCCCCTCCTTGTCCTTGAGCGCGAGTTCGTAGCCCGGCACGCGCAATCCGGCGGCGCCGAGCTTCTTGCCGTCGGCACGGTTGGACAGATAGATGTGCAGAACCTCGGTCGAGCCGAGCCCCTCGACGATCTCGAGCCCGGTCAGCGCCTGCCAGGCGTTGAACACTTCGGCCGACAGCACCTCGGCCGCCGAGAGCGCAAGCCGCAGCGACGAGAAGCTGCATGACCTGGCCTCGGGCGCCTTGGCCATCGCGGTGTAGAGCGTCGGCAGCCCGAAGAACACCGTCGGCCGAAACCTGTCGATCGCCGCAAAGACGGCGGCGGGCTTCGGCTGTCCGGGCATCAGCAGCGTGGTCGCCCCGGCACAGAACGGGAAGGTGACGGAATTGCCGAAGCCGTAGGCGAAGAACATCTTCGGCACGGAAAAGCAGATGTCGTCGGCTTTCAGCTCGAGCACGCTCTCGGCGAAGGCGGCGTTGGTGTAGAGCATGTCGTGCTGCAGATGGACGATCCCCTTCGGCCGTCCGGTCGAGCCCGACGAATACATCCAGAACGCCATGTCGTTGCGGCGGGTATCGGCCTCGGCGAGGTCTTCCGGAAATTGCGGCAACCAGATCTCGGCGTACAAGGTTTCCCTCACCGCATGGGCTTGCGGTGCGCCGTTGGCCACGATCAGCGTCCGCAGCGCCGTTTGCGCGCAGGCGATCGCATCGAAACGCCCGGAGAAGCCCGCGTCGGTCACCGCGACCTTGGCACCGGAATCGGCGAGATAGAATTGCAGCAGATCCGGCGGCGTCAGGGTGTTGATCAGCAGCGGCACAAAGCCAGCCCGCACCGCGCCGAAAAAGGCCGCCGGATAGGCCGGGGTGTCGTCCATGAACATCAGAATGCGGTCGCCGCGCGACAGCCCGAGCTCTCGGAAGCCATGCCCCCATTGCGCCGCCTCGGCGCAGAGTTCGGCATAGGTCCGCTCGCCGGCGGGCCCGATCACCGCCGACTTGCCCGGCCGCGTCGCGAGATTGTCGAACAGAATCCGGCTGGCATTGTAGCGCTCGGGGATGACGAAGCCGATTTCGCGCGCGCCGGCGCTGTCCGCCGGCACCTGATCGACCAGCGGCGCAGCCAATGACTTGCTCCCCGTCATGGCCGGGCCCCCAGGAGGCTGGCGGCAGATTCGGCAGCGCCACGCGTGCTTTCGTAGCGCGTGATGAAACGCGGCGCCATGGCGGCGAGGCGCTGGCGATCGATGCGGCCGGAGCGGGTGATGTAGCTGTAGGCGAAGTCCATCAGGTCGCGATCCATGTGACGCGGAAACTGCTCGTACCAGTCGGCGCTGCGCCGCGCCGCCGCCACCAGCTTCTCGACCACGGGCTTGCGGGCGGCCTCGTAAGCTTCGAGCCCCGCCTCGAGATCGTCGGGAGCGGCATCCAGCGCCTTCGCCAGCGCAATGGCATCTTCCATCGCAAGGCGCGTGCCCGATCCGATGGAGAAATGCGCGGTGTGCAGCGCGTCGCCGATCAGCACCATGTTGCGATGATGCCAGTGCTCGTTCCACAGCCAGGGAAAATTGCGCCACACCGACTTGTTCGAAATCAGTGGATGACCGTCGAGCGTCGCGGCGAAGATGCGCTCGCAGATCGCCTTGGACTCCTCGATTGATTTGTCGGCGAAGCCATAGCGCGCCCAGGTCTCGCGATCGCATTCGACCAGGAAGGTGCTCATGGCCTGCGAGTAGCGATAGTGGTGGGCGTTGAAGCTGCCGAGCTCGGTCGAGACGAAGGTCTGCGACAACGTCTCGAACCGCCTGGTCGTGCCGTACCATGCGAACTTGTTGCCCAGATAGGACAGCGAGGTGCCGAAGTCGCCTTCGAAGCTGCGCCGGACGAGAGAGTTGAGACCGTCCGCGGCGACGATGAGGTCATAGCCCTGCAGCTGGTCGAGGCTGTCGATCGCGGTCTGATAGTGGCATTCGACGCCCACCGCCTCGGCGCGCGCCTGCAGCAGGCGCAGCAACGCCAACCGGCCGATCGCGGAGAATCCGACACCGTCGATCTCGACGCTTTCGCCGCGCAGATTGAGGGTGATGTTGCTCCAGCTCTCCATCTGCGGCGCGACGGCGGCCACCGTCTCGGGGTCGTCCTCACGGAGAAATTCGAGCGCCTGCTCGGAGAACACCACGCCGAAGCCCCAGGTCGCATCGGCAGCATTCTGCTCGAACAGTTCGACGTGGGATTGGGGATGCCGCCGCTTCCAAAGGTAAGCGAAATAGAGACCGCCCGGTCCGCCGCCGAGCACCGCGATGCGCATGTTGCCCTCCCTATGTATTTGCACATTGTGCAATCTATTTTATGATGTGAAAAATAGCACCGGAGAAGGAAATGTTCAAGACATCGCTGACGATCGAGTGGGGGGACTGCGACGAAGCCGGAATCGTATTCTATCCCAACTACTTCTATTGGTTTGATTGCGCCTTTCAGCGGCTGCTGAGGTCGCGGGGGCTGAGCCAGCGCGAGCTGCGCCGCCGCTTTCACGCGGTGACGCCGATCGTGAAAGCCGATGCCGAATTCAAGGCACCGGCGCGCTACGACGACGAACTGGAGATCGAGGTCGCGATCAGCGCGGAGGGCGAGCGGCGCTTTCGGGCCGGCTACCATCTGCGCAGCAACGATACGACGATTGCTGTGGGTTACGAGCTGCGTGCCTTCGCGCGCATTGCCGCGGATGGCACTCTCCGCGGCGGTCCGGTCGATCCGCAATTCCTGGCGCTGCTTGCGTCAGGCTGACACCGGCAATGGCTGACGGTTGTTGAAATGGCGCGAAAGCACACCCCACCGCCTCCCCCGCCGGATGAGCCCGTGATGATGCTCGACGACATCGGTGCGGATGCGGACCTGCAGGAGACGGCCGGCTCTGCGCGACGCGGCATTCAGTCGGTCGGCATCGGTTTTCGCGTGCTGTCGGCGCTCGCCGCCGAAGCCGAGCCCTCGGCCCTCGGCACGGTGGCAAGACGGTCCGGGCTGTCGCCCTCGCAGGCGCACCGCTATCTCGCCAGCCTCATCGACGCCGGCATGGCGCACCAGCACGCCGCGTCCGGGCGCTACGAGCTTGGTCCCCAGGCCATCCAGATCGGCCTTGCCGCGCTGGCGCGCGTCGATGTCTTCGCCGCGGCGGATCCCGCCATTGCCGCCTTCACCCGCGAGACCGGCCGGACCACCTTGATCGCGGCGCGCGGTCCGCTCGGCCCGACCATCGTGCGCTGGCATGCCGGACGACGGCCGATCGTCACGTCGCTCGCCATCGGATCCGTGCTGCCGTACTTCAATTCGGCGACCGGCCATGCCTTCCTCGGCCTGATGACCGACGAGGAGGTCGAGGGCCTGCTGGCCGAGGAGCCTTCGCCGCCGCAGCCGGCGGCGGTCGCGGCGTTACGACGGAAGGTGCGCAGCCGGATGTGCGCGAGCGTCGACGAACTGCTGATCCCGGGGCTGCGGGCGACCGCAGTGCCGATCCTCGACATTCAGGGGCGCCCGGTCCTGGTCGCGACGATGATGGCGACGCCGGCGTTTCCGCGCAGCGAAGACGACGGCATCCTGCACAAGCTGCAGGATGCCTGCCGTTCGCTCACCGAGCGGCAGGGCGGCACCTGGGCTCCGAGCTAGTGCCGTGGATCTGACGCTCGTTTCAGCGTTGCAGCGAGTTCTTCATACGCGCGTCAGATCCAAAACCGCACTAGTGTCCTGTCTCCGAATTACCGCTTCATTTGCCTCGCGCTCGCACGGTCATTCGGAGACATCAGGACACTAGCAAAATCAAAAAGCTAGTGCGGCTTATGTCTCGCAATTGCCTACAGGGGCTTGCCGCGAAGGGCATAGGCAATTGCGAGACGCCACACTAGTGTGGTGGATCTGACGCTCGTTTCAGTATTGCAGCGAGTTCTTCGAACGAGCGTCAGATCCAAAACCACACTAGAATCATAATGATGCTAGTGTCCCCTTGTTTCCAACGTTCGTATGAGCGCCTGCTACAATGGCATACGAACGTTGGAAACAGGACACTAGCGCGCTCCGTCCGGCTGACCGTGAGATGGCATTGCAGGATCCGCCCCGCAGCGCACTCTCAGGCCGGCGGCGCCGAGCCGCGCCAGGACTTCGTCGCGATGCGCCCGATCGCGCGTCTCGACCACCAGCTGCAGCAGGGTCGCCTTCACCGGCAGGTCGGAAAACGTCCTCTGATGCGAGACTTCGATGATGTTGGCGCCTGCTTCCGCCAGCAGGTTCGAGACGACGGCCAGCTGGCCGGGGCGGTCCACGATGTCGATCGCAAGCTGTGTCAGCCGCCCCTCGCGGGCGAGTTCGCGGGTCAGAACCGATGCGATCAGCCTCGTATCGATATTCCCTCCGGTCAGAACCAGTCCGACATGGCGGCCGCGAAAGGCGTCAGGATCGGCCAGCACGGCCGCGAGGCCTACAGCGCCTGCGCCTTCGACGACCGTCTTTTCGATCGCGATCAAGGTGGCGACGGCGCGCTCGATCTCGTCCTCCGTCACGAGAACGATGTCATCGACCAGCTGGCGGATGATCTGCGTGGTGATCCGGCCCGGCTCCTTGACGGCGATGCCCTCGGCCAGCGTGTCGCCGCGCATCGGCAGCTGCTCGCCCTTGATGACATTGTACATCGAGGGATAGAGCCGGGCCTGGGCGCCGACGATGCGCAGGTCCGGCTTCATCGACCTTGCCGCGATCGCCATGCCGGAGATCAGTCCGCCGCCGCCGATCGGAATCATCAAGGTATCCAGCGACGGCACGGCCTCGAGCATTTCGAGCGCGATGGTGCCCTGACCCGCGATGACCAGCGGATCGTCGTAGGGATGGATCAAGGTCATGCCGTGAGTCTTGCCGTGGTCGCGGGCAAACGCACCGGCCTCCTCCAGCGTCCCCCCCGAAATGATGACTTCGGCGCCGAGCCGCTTCGTGTTCTCGATCTTCACCATCGGCGTGCCGATCGGCATCACGATGCAGGCGGGAATGCCCAATCGCCTCGCGTGATGGGCGACGCCCTGGGCGTGATTGCCGGCGGACATGGCGATGACACCATGCCGCCGCTGATCGGCCGTCAGCGCCTGGAGGCGGTTCAGCGCGCCGCGCTCCTTGAAAGAGGAGGTGAACTGGTGGTTCTCGAACTTGAGCCAGATATCGCAGCCGCACATCTCGCTCAGGGTGATGCTGCGATTGAAGTCCGTGACATTCACCGACCCGCTGATGGTCGCGGCGGCGCCCCTGATGTCGGCCAGAGTGACGGGAACACGGTTCGAATCGAAGGCGCCGGCCTGCCGGCCCGGCTGGGCATTTTCACGAGCATTGGTCATTGTCATTCATACCTCTCCCGGCGCGGTTCCGGTAGCCACAATCCCCGCCGTAACGCACTTATCAGCATTGCAGCGAGTTCTTCGTACGAGCGTCAGATCCAAAACCGCACTAAAATCAGATGTTGGAGTCCCGGCCTTAAAGACAGCACCGGCCGATTTGACGCAAGTCGCCAGACGGAACAGAGGCGCTTTTCCTGAAGCCTCCGTTAACGAGGAAATCATCGCCTTGCCTGGCACGCAGATGAAACCTTTGATGAAGCTCAATGCTTTGAACGATAGCGACGCCTAGTGTCCTGTCTCCGAATTACCGCTCCGTTTGCCTCATGCTCGCACGGTCATTCGGAGACATAAGGACACTAGTGTCCTGTTTCCAACGTTCGTATCCCATTGCAGCAGGCTGCTCATACGAACGTTGGAAACAAGGGGACACTAGCATTTATGATTCTAGTGTGGTTTTGGATCTGATGCTCGTTCGAAGAACTCGCTGCAATACTGAAACGAGCGTCAGATCCACCACACTAGCAAAATCAAAGTGCTAGTGTGGCTTATGTCTCGCAATTGCCTACGAGAGACTGGCTGCAAGGGCGGTAGGCGATTGCGAGACGCCACACTAGTTGGATCTGACGCTCGTATGAAAAACTCGTGGCGTCGCAACAGGCGGAGAGGCTCCATGCGACCACGTGCATCTCATGATCAAGAATACGCGGTGCCACGACCGGGAACGACGGAAGCGATCGAGCTCGGTTGCACGTGCCGGCTCATCGGTCACGTGTCGAATACGGAGGAACTGGAGCCCGCCGGGATGCTGGACGCGCCCGACCCCAATTGCCCCATTCACGGCATGGCTGCCGAACCTGAGGAACATGATTGACGCAGGCCAAGCCGTCGGGCTCAGCGCACGATAGCGACGCCGCTGCGGGAGCGGCGTTCACCTGCCGCACCGTTCGCCGCGTGCGGAGCGCAGCGCCGCCGTCTCGCCCCGCTTGCCCGGGGCGAGACGGCGCGCCCTTTCCAGCAAGTTGCCGCCTCGTACGGACTTGCCCGGACATCCCGACAATCGAACGTCTTCAGTGTCAACGCGACGGCCGCGAGGCCTTCAGCGATGGCCAGCATCCCTCATGGGGCGCATCCCGTTCTCGACGCTCTTGATGAATCCGCGAGCCACATGGCCGGTCACGTCGATCCGCTGCTCGCGGCTCGCGAGCGAAGCGCCAAATCCGCCTCGCTCCCGGTCGGTGCAGTTGGTCGCCCGCTGAGCCCGCACGAGAAACCGCAGCGCCGTGCGGTCGCCGAGCGTCCCGGCGATTTTCTCGTCACGAACTCGCGCGTGCGGATCCCGATCGTCGGTCATGTCGGCCCTTGCCGTTGTGAACCTCTTTGAACCATCCTATCGTTTACGTCGTTCCCAGATTTCGCGGATTGCCCGACTCGACCGGAATTTCTCAGCTCCGAACTCCACGGACATATTGATACTGATCAATTCCAGACACTGATCAATTCCAGACAATCACCTCGACCAGGAGCGGACGCTGCGGCCAGTATTGGCTTGCCGACCACGAGCGAGGAACGCCTCTCATGCCGCAACATAGCATCCCGTTAGGCAGGCTCTTCGGCATCCAGATCGGTTTGGACTATTCCTGGTTCGTGATCTTCGCCCTGCTCACCTGGATGCTGGCGACGAGCTACTATCCCGGGGAATACAAGCACTGGTCTCCGCAGACCTACTGGCTGACGGGGGCGGCAACCGCGATCCTGTTCTTTGCAAGCGTGCTCCTCCACGAGCTTGGGCATTCGCTCGTCGCGCTGCGCTGCAAGATTCCGGTGCGCAGCATTACCCTTTTCATCTTCGGAGGGCTGGCCGAGATCGAGGACGAGCCGCCCAGCGCCATCGCCGAGTTCTTGATTGCAGTTGCGGGACCGCTCGTCAGCGTCGCCCTGGCAGTCCTTTTCTACGCGGTGGAGCCATTGCTGTCCGGCACGGAGCCTCTCGTGGGTCTGGTCAGATATCTCGCCTACATCAACATGGCCTTGGTCGTGTTCAATCTGATCCCCGGGTATCCGCTCGACGGAGGCCGGGTCTTCCGAGCCATCGTTTGGGCGATGACGGGAAACCTGGGCCGGTCGACCTTCATCGCAGCCAATGTCGGCCGGCTGTTTGCCTTCCTGCTCATCTTCGCCGGCACCTGGCAGATGTTCCACGGCGATCTCGGCGGAGGGCTTTGGATCGTGCTCATCGGCTGGTTCCTCGACAGCGCCGCAACCGTCCAGGTCCAGCAGGTCCGGCTTCGTGGCCTATTGTCGGGCCATCGCGTCTCGCAAGCCATGAACAGGCACTACGCGATCATCCCGGAGGAGCTGACGCTTCAGCAACTTGTCGACGAGCAGATTCTCGGCAGCGGGCAACGTAGTTTTCTCGTCAAGCGGGGCGATCTGACCATCGGCATGGTCACCTTGCATCGGATCAAGGAGGTGCCGCAGGCCAATTGGGTGACGACAACCGCCGCAGCGGTGATGATTCCCTTCGAACAGCTGACCTGCGTCGATGCCGATACCGAACTGTGGCCGGCCCTCGAGAAGATGGACCGCAATGGCGTGAACCAGATGCCGGTTGTTCGGGCTCAACAGGTCGTCGGCATGTTGAGCCGGGACGACGTCATCACCTTCCTGCTTGCGCTCCAGGAATTCGGACGCTCGCGGGGGCCAAAAACCGATGCTTAAGAGCTTCCACAATCCACTCTAGTGTCCCGTTTCCAACGTTCGTATTCCTTTGCAGCAGGCGCTTCTACGAACGTTGGAAACAAAGAGACACTAGCATCATTATGATTCTAGTGTCCTGTCTCCGAATTACCGCTTCATTTGCCTCACCCTCGCACGGTAATTCGGAGACATCGGGACACTAGCAAAATCAAAAAGCTAGTGTGGCTTATGTCTCGCAATTGCCTACAGGGGCTTGCCGCAAAGGGCATAGGCAATTGCGAGACGCCACACTAGTGTGGCTTATGTCTCGCAATTGCCTACGAGAGGGTTGCCGCGAAGGCGGTAGGCAATTGCGAGACGCCACACTAGGGGCCGTCGGCGCCACATTCCGAATGTCGCCCCCCGATCTCGATCGGACGCTGTGGTCGTTCAACGGCGCGCCCGCGAGAGGTCGCGGAGGGCGGATTGCCGAACAGCATGGCCGATGCCGGAGGCGTCAGGCCTGCCAGTCGAGGCCAATATCAAGCGCCGGAGCGCTGTGGGTCAGCCAGCCGATGGAGATGAGATCGACACCGGTCGCCGCGATCTCGGGAGCGCTCGCCGCCGTCACCCGGCCGGACGCTTCCGTCACCGCCCTGCCCGCGACCATCGACACCGCCTGGCGCAGCGTCTCGACGCTCATGTTGTCGAGCAGCACCGCATCGATACCGATCCCGAGCGCCTCCTCGAGCTGATCGAGCCTGTCGACCTCGACCTCGATCTTGACCAGATGCCCCACCGCGGCGCGCGCCCGCTCGATCGCCGCCTTGACGCTCCCGGCGATGGCGATGTGGTTGTCCTTGATCAGCACCGCGTCATCGAGGCCGAAACGGTGATTGGCGCCGCCGCCGGCGCGGACCGCATATTTCTCGACCGCCCGCAGCCCCGGCGTCGTCTTGCGGGTGCAGACGATGCGCGCCTTCTGGTCACCGACGGCGGCAACGATGGCGGCCGTCGCCGACGCAATTCCGCTGAGGTGGCAGAGGAAATTGAGCGCCGTGCGCTCGGCCGTCAGCAGCCCCCGCCCCGGTCCCGTGACCGAGGCGATGATCGCTCCCGGCGCGACGGCGCCGCCGTCCTCCCGCGCCACGCGCATCTCGGTTGCCGGATCGACGAGGCGAAAGGCGAGCGCGGCGAGGTCGAGCCCGGCGACGACGCCCGGCTGCCGCGCCGCCAGCACGCATGTCGCACGCAGCCCGGCCGGCACGATCGCATCGGTGGTGATGTCGCCGGCGCGGCCGAGATCTTCGAGCAGCGCGGCGCGAACCAGCGGCTCGAGCAGCAGGGGCGACAATGGCGTCAGCGACATGGTCGGGCGCTCCTGGCTGTGGTGTTGACGTGGGCGGCGCTTCGCATCGCCGCCGGCGAAACCAGTTCGGCCGCGGCGGCAAGAGCCTCGTCGAGGCGGATCCGCGCCCTTCGCGCGAGCGCATCGCGTTGCGGGAAGTCGGTGCGATGATGGCCGCCGCGACTTTCGGTGCGGCGCATCGCCATGACCGCGATCATCAGTCCCACCGCAGCCGGATCGGACGCCGCGCCGGAATCGGCGGCCAGCGGCCGCAGCATGCCGATCGCGGCGCGCAATCCCGCGTCATCCCGCTCGACGCCGAGGCCGCGCGACAGGATCGACCTGATCGCGGACGGGTCCGCCGCCGGCGGCAATGCACTGCTCGCCACAGCCCGCCCTGCCCGGCCGGCAGAGGTGCCGCCGACACTATCGGCCACGCAGCCCGCGCAGACGACCGCTTCGGTCAGCGAGTTGCTGGCGAGGCGGTTGGCACCGTGCAGGCCGGTGGACGCCACCTCGCCGCAGGCCCATAGCCCCGCGACTGAGCTGCGGCCATCCGCGTCCACCGCAACGCCGCCCATGTGGTAGTGGGCCGCCGGCCGCACCGGAATCGGCTGCCGCGCCGGATCGATGCCGGCCTCGCGACACCAGGCCGCGATGGCGGGAAAGCGCCGCGCGAATCCTGCGCCGGGACGCTGCCGCGCGTCGAGAAAGACGCGGTGGCCCCGTCCGACGTGGCGCCAGATGGCGCGGGCGACGACATCGCGCGGCGCCAGGTCTTCGCCCGGGACGCCGGCGAGGAAGCGCCGGCCGGTCTCGTCGACCAGGACCGCGCCCTCGCCGCGCACGGCTTCACTGATCAATTTCATCGGACGCGCGGCCGTATCGAACGCCGTCGGGTGAAACTGGATGAATTCGAGATCGGCGAGCTCGGCGCCGGCGCGCGCGGCAAGGGCCAGCCCCTGCCCGAAGCAGCCGAGCGGATTGGTGGTGTCGAGGAACAGTCCGCCAAGCCCGCCGGTTGCGACGACGACGCGGCTCGTCGGCACCATCAGCGGCCCGGCGGGACCAGCGGCAACGAGCCCGGCGACAGCGCCGTCGTCGAGCAGGAGCCGTCGTGCCTCGACACCCTGGACCACCGTGATCGACGGCGTCCGCAGCACCATTGCGCCGAGGGCGCGCATCAACTCGCGACCGGTCCCGTCGCCATCGGCGTGGACGATGCGCCGCCGGCTGTGGGCGGCCTCGAGACCGAGACCGAGACGGCCGTCGCCCGTTCGGTCGAAGGCGCAGCCGAGCCGCATCAGCGTCTCGATGGCCGCGGGCGCGGCGCGCAGGATCCGCTCGACCACCGCGGCATCGCACAGCCCATCGCCGGCCGCGAGCGTGTCGGCGAGGTGCAGCGCGGGATCGTCGTCGTCGCCGAGGCTGGCGGCGAGACCACCCTGGGCCCATGCGCTCGAGGCTTCCGTACCGATCGGCCCCTTGGACAGGAGCACGACCGGCATCGGCGCAAGACGCAGCGCCGTCATCAGTCCGGCGAGACCGCCGCCGATGATGACCGGCAGGCCGGCGAGACGGTGCAGATCCGCGCTCATACCGCGAGCATCCGCTCGACGGCCTGCCGCGCGCGCGGCGTCACCGCCGGATCGATCGTCACGACGTGGCGGTTGTCGGCGAGCGCCTGCCGGATGTTGCCGAGCGTGATCCGCTTCATGTGCGGACAGAGATTGCAGGGACGGATGAAGTCGACGTCGGGATGGGCGACGGCGACGTTGTCGCTCATCGAGCATTCGGTCAGGAGAACCACGCGCGGCGGCTTATGGGCGCCGACATAGTCCGTCATGCCGGCGGTCGAGCCGGAATAATCCGCCTCGGCGACGACCTCGGGCGGACATTCCGGATGGGCCAGCACCACGATTCCCGGATGATCCTCGCGCAACTGCCGGATCTCGGCCGGCGTGAAGCGCTCATGAACCTCGCAGTGGCCGCTCCAGGCGATGATCTCGACATCGGTCTCGGCGGCGACGTTGCGGGCGAGATAGGCGTCGGGCAGCATGATCACGCGCTCGGCCCCGAGCGACTCGACGACCGCGCGGGCATTGCCCGACGTGCAGCAGATGTCGGATTCAGCCTTCACCGCCGCCGACGTATTCACGTAGGTGACGATCGGCACGCCGGGATAGCGCTGCCGCATCAGGCGGACGTCGGCGGCCGTGATCGACTCGGCGAGCGAGCAGCCGGCTTCGAGATCCGGGATCAGCACGGTCTTGTCGGGGTTGAGCAGCTTGGCCGTCTCGGCCATGAAATGGACGCCGGCCAGCACGATCACCTCGGCATCGGTCCGCGCGGCCATCCGCGCCAGCGCCAGGCTGTCGCCGACGAGATCGGCGACGCAGTGGAAGATCTCGGGCGTCTGGTAGTTGTGGGCGAGGACGACGGCATTGCGCCGGCGCTTCAGCGCGATGATGGCATCGACATCCTCGGCGAAGACCGGCCATTCGATCGGTGGAATGACCCGCCGGACGCGGTCGTAGAGCGGAGCAGTGCGCTGGAGGACTTCGGCTGTGGCCGCCATGGTTTGCACTCCCATTATATGCTCTTATTGAGTATATGTATGATATGCTTATTACGAGTATAAATCAAGCGGACCTCACATCACGAAGGCGGGAAGCGGATGGGGCGAACGTTTTGGGTCGTGATCAGCTGCGCGACAGCGGCAGTTTCGTCCCCGCGATCGCCCGCTCGGCGAACACGACATGGCGGAAACGGAACAGTTTCGCCGGCCGCCCGCCGGTCTCGAAGCTTGTGGTTCCAGTCTCCTCGACCAGTTCCTGCTGCTCGATCAGGCGGCGGAAATTCTGCTTGTGCAATGGGCGGCCGGCAAGGGCCTCAACCGTGCGCTGCAATTGCAGCAGCGTGAAGCTCGGCGGCATCAGCTCGAACACCACCGGCCGGTATTTGATCTTGGCGCGCAGCCGCGCCATGCCCGTCGCCAGAATGCGGCGGTGATCCGCTTCCATCGGCCGGCCCGGAATGGTCGATGCCTTGGCGCAGCCGTGATCCCGCAAGGCTTCGGGCACCAGGCGCGCCTCGTAGAGCAGTTCGTAGCGCTGCAGCACCAATTCTTCGTTCCAGGGCGCGCCGTCGAAGCCGAAGGCGATGGCCGCCCGCTGCAGCCGCTGATCGCGGCCGGCGCTGGCGCGCTCCACCCAGGCGCGCAGGCTCGGCAGCACGATCTCCTCGATGAAGGGCGGCGGCCCGCTGCGATGGTCCTCCCAGGGGAAATAGTCGTACCAGCCCCGCCATCCGGTGGCGCGGCCCTTGGGCGCGGGCTCCTCGCGCGTCAGGCCGAGATAGCTGATCGAAATCACCCGCTGACCGCCAACCCCTGCCCGGTCGCGGTCGGCAAAGGTGTAGAGCTGTTCGAGATAGCCGAGAGGATGGCCGGTCTGCTGTTCGACCCAGGCGCGCAGGCCGGACTGGAGCGAGCGATGCGCGAGTTCGAACGGACCGGAGGGCAGCGCGCCGGCGTCGCGGATCGTCATCACCCGTGGCTGCGCGTCGGTCACGGCGACCAGCACCGCGATCAGGTCCGCCGTCACGGCATTGCCGGTGCTCGCCACGATCTTCGCTTTCCCTGCCCGCACCGTCCCTGCTCCGCCAATTCGCCCGCGGCCGCCGTCCTCTGCTCGCCGTCCGCGACGTCCCTGTTCCCCCTTATGTCGATCCCCGTTGCGACGCAATGATCGAGGCTCGTGTCCGGTTTCCAACGTTCGTATCCCATTGCAGCAGGCGCCGATACGAACGTTGGAAACAAGGGGACACCAGTATCATTATGATTCTAGTGTGGTTTTGGATCTGACGCGCGTTTGAAGAACTCGCTCCAATGCTGAAACGAGCGTCAGATCCACCACACTAGTGTGGCGTCTCGCAATTGCCTTTGCCCTTTGCGGCAAGCCCCTGTAGGCAATTGCGAGACATAAGCCACACTAGCTTTTTGATTTTGCTAGTGTCCCGATGTCTCCGAATGACCGTGCGAGGGTGAGGCAAACGAAGCGGTAATTCGGAGACGGGACACTAGCGAATGTTGGAATCGGCCCACTACACCGGAGACGCCCCGTTCTCCCAGCTCGGCCCGACCCAACAAAACAGCCGGCCGCCGAACAGGCGGCCGAGGCCGATGAACAGCAGCGGAACGCCGACATTCCACATCAGGATCATCGCGGTGGCATCTGTCTTGTGGAACAGAGAGAGCGCCACCGCGGTGATCGCCGCGACCGCGAGGCTGCCGACGAGCGTCACCGCGGTGGGGCGCAGCGGCGCGGCATAACGCAACATCACCAGCATGGTGAGCGACAGCGGCAGTCCGGTCAGCACCAGTGTCGCGAAACAGCGCGCCGACTCGCCTAGGCTCATGCCCTCCGGACCGATGGCGATCCATCGGACCAGGCACTGGTAGCCGGTATTGGAGAGCCAGACGACGAGCGCCGGCAACGGCAGCAACAGCCAGAGCCGCGAGCGGTCCGGTAGGCTGATCAGGAATGCGGAAACCGCCGCGAGGATTGCGGTGACGACCGCCGCCGCAATGCCGAGCGCAAAGCCGGGATCATGCAGCCGCTGGGCGAAGTCGGGCCGCAGTCCCTGGCTGACGGCCAGCAGCACCAAAACGACCGCGGCGAGCAGCAGCCAGCAGGCGGCGCGGACGGCAGGTGGTCGCAGCCGACGCACCGGCTTCGCACTGGCCGCAAGCGATGCGATAAGATCGGGTGTCTTGATCACGGCTCGCTCCGATCGTTTAACATTTTCCGAAGGTTCTTCAGGGCACGGTGCGTGTTGGTCTTGAGGGACGCGACCGACAGCCCGCTCGCCGCGGCGGCCTCCTTCAACGACATCTCCTCGAGCTTGAGCAGGCGAACAGCCTGCCGTTGCACGGGAGGGAGATTGTCGACGGCCCTCTCCAGTTCGTGGCGGTCCGCGCCTTCTTCGAGATTCGCCGACAGCCCGGCGATGGCTTCATGGTCCGCCGTCAGTTCCGTCTCGCGCGCGCTCGTCCGGCCCTGGCGGCGCAGCCGATCCACGAGACGGCGATTGGCGATGGCGACCAGCCATGGTCCGAACGGTCTCGAAGGATCATAAGTCTGCCGGATGGAATGGATGGTCAGCAGGATGTCCTGCACCGCGTCCTCGATGTCGTTCGGATCACGGTGCCGCCGCGCCGCGAGCGACCGCAGATAAGGCGTGACCTCCTCCAGCAGCCGGCGATAGGCCGCTGTGTCGCCATCCTGCGCGCGGGCCATGAGGATGGTCCAGTCAACGTCCCGGACGACCGGCTCCACCTGGCGTGCTCCGCTGCTGCCGGTTTTGGCGACGAGCCTCAGCGACCGCACGCGGTTGAGTGGCGCCTGGCTCATCGGCGACGCGCTCCGCATGCCGGACCGACCGGGATGCCCACGTCACCTTCCGGATACCTCCAACCGGGACCGAACATCAAGCGCCTCCTTGCCCTGTCCGGGAGTGCTGCGCGCATCGGAGCAGGTCATCGAGCGACAACGTCCCCGGACCGAGCGCGATGATGGCCACCGCGAGCGCCGCCCAGGGCAAGTGGAAATTGGCCCACCCTTCCGGCACCACGAGCTGAATGACGGCGGTCATGACCAGAAGCCCGAGCGCGCTGAGGCGAGTTGCAAGACCGATCACCAGCAACACGGGAAGAGCGATTTCGGCGACGGCGTCGAGCGCGGCGACGAGCGCAGGAATCGGGATGTCATAGACCTGTCCGAAGACGTGCAGCTTGAACTCCTCCTCGAACAGGAACACGGCTGCCGGCGACAGCGACAAGCCGTCCCACTTGGTCAGCCCCGACCTGAAGAACGGCACCGCCAGCGCGATACGCAGCAGCGGCGGCGCCGCGACGCGCGCAGCGTCGCCGAGCCGGTCGATACTGTCGCGCACTGTATTGCGGATGCTGGCCATGCTCATGGCCGAGTTGCGCCTGGTCATTGCGCTCCCCTGCCGTCAGGAAGGTTATCGTCCGGCGCCGTGCGATAGCCGATCACGGCACGCGACTGCATGAGGCCGGCAAGGCTGGCCGCGAGGTCGAAGCTGCTGTCGGCCTGCAATGCCGCCGCCAATGCGGCCACAACCGGGGCGCCGGCGCCCAGCGCCCGGATGAATTCCGCGCTGCCCGCCACGATGACGCAAGCCTCGACCTCGGCGGACGATCGGACCACCAGCACGTCCTCGCCGCCGGCGGTCCAATCGATCGGTCCAGCGACGCCGTCGCCGACATTCATCTGCCAGATCGTCAGTGCCGGAAATCGCGACCGGACAACGCGGAGCGAGGGGTGAAGCACAAGGCTCATGGCGGGAAGCGCGTCCGGCGCGATCGACATGATCGTGGCCGGATCGAGCGGCATGGCCTCCGGCGCGTGATAGGCCTCGCTCCAGGCACGCTCGATCCGCGCAACATCCGCCAGATAAGGCAGCACCGCCGCCGGCGCGAAGTCTGCGATGAAGCCCGGAAAGCCCTCCCCGTAATCGAGCAGGATCGGTGTTCGCGGCGGCTCCATCACGACATAGGGGTGCGCCATCGCCCGGAAGAAGTCCGCGCCGACGATGCGGTGCACCGCCGGGAAAGCGTCCCGCAGCGCTTGCGTCAGACCGGCGACCACGTTGTTTCTGTAGACGGCGAACCGCCTGGGACTTGGTTGTCCATCCGGCCCAACCAGACCGGATGGGACCGGCTGCGCCGGATCGAGCAGCGCCTCGGCAAAACCCCGCTGCCTTTCAGCCAATCGCGGCATGACGCTCGGCCTCCGACGGCACAGTGAACATGATCGCTTCGGCGCGCCGGGCCTGCTGCTGCAGCGTCGCCCAGTCCGGCACCTCGGCGTCCCACTCGATCAGCGTCGGCACCGGGCCGATCCGTTCGACGGCGTGGACGAAGAGATCCCAGACGACATCGTCGACCAGGCAATCGTGGGTGTCGATCAACAGCGGGCGCCCGTTGTCATCGGACTCCCTGCCATGGCCCGCCAGATGGATCTGCTGGACGCTGGAGAGCGGATAGGCGTCGATATAGGCGATCGGATCCCATTGCTGATTGGTCGATGCGACGTAGACATTGTTGACGTCGAGGAGGAGGCCGCACCCGGTCCGTCTCGCCACTTCGGCGACGAAGTCGGTCTCCATATAGCTGCTTTCGGCAAAGGCGATGTAGGTCGACGGATTCTCCAGCAGCATCTGCCGTCCGAGGATATCCTGGACCTGATCGACGTGATCGGCGACGCGGGCCAGCGTCTCGGCGGTATAGGGCACCGGCAGCAGGTCGTTGAGAAAGCCGCGCTCGTGCGACGACCAGGCGAGATGTTCCGAAAAAAGCCCAGGTGCATAACGCTCGATGAGCCGCTCCAGCCGCCCAAGATGGTCCTTGTCGAGCGGACGAGCGGCACCAATCGACAATCCGACGCCGTGGAGCGACAGCGGATAGTGCTCGCGGATATGCGACAGGTAGCGATGCGGCGGACCGCCGGCACCCATGTAATTCTCCGCATGGACCTCGAAGAAGCCGACATCGGGCCACGTCTCGATGATCGTCCGGCAATGCTGCGCCTTGAGGCCGACGCCGCCACGCGGCGGAATGCGGTCGAGACGAACCTCTGGGCGGCACGACTCTGGCGTGCAAGACGATGGCAGCGGCACGGCGATCTCCCCGAGAACTGCGGGCGGACAATTTCACTGCCCGCCCGATCCAACTCTTGTCAGGCCTTGGGCGTCAGGCTCCCGGTTCCCGAAGGAGTCTTCATCGTCGTGCAGGTGCCCTTCGGCTCCAGCTTGAACGCATTGCCCTGGTAATCGACCGTGCTCGTGCCGGCGCAGGTGGTCCCCGCCCCCGCATAACAGTCGTTCTGCCCCTTGAGGGCGAGACCGAAGCACTTCTCCATCTTGCCGGACTTCAGCGCCTGCATCGTCTGCGCCTGCTTCTCCTTCACCATCTTTTCCATGTCGGCCTTGCTCATCTGGGCCATGGCCGAGGTGGCGGCAAGCGATCCGATGGCGGTGGCGACGGCGCCCACAACAAGAGCGGACAACATGCAATTGGACATACTCTGTTCCTCCGATGACGGGTTGGCTCTGCGATCAGTGCAGTTGCCGTTCAGGCGGGGCGGTTGCGCTCGCCTCGACAGGAGGTTCGTTCCGATCGGCCGGGAGGTTACGTCACCAGGGAACATGGCTATCCCCTGCTCTCGAGTTCGCTGTTGACCCACTCGATCTGCCGGCTGAGGGAGATGTCGATCGACGACGTGATCTGAAGGCCGCGATCCTCGAAAACGTCGCCGTCGAAATGCCGCAGACGCCAATCCTCGACGACGCGGTCGCGCGCGATCAGGAGCCGTTCGATCTGCGGCCTGAACAGGACGAACGTCGCGCTCAGCCATCGATTGAGCAGGCGGGAGGGCTGATCGACGTCGATGACAAAGCCATCGAGCATGGCGACGACGTCCGCCGCGCTGTACCAGGTCTCCGCAGTGACCCAGCGGTTGGTCGTGAACAGCCGTTCCGGCATTCCCGACGGCGTCATCGAAACGGCGACGAGATGCGACAGCGCGCCCTCTTCGGCCGGCGCAGGCGGCGGACCGCCAGCGAGACCGGCTGGACGAACCCCGGCCGGCATCCCCATCGGCCTCATGAAGGTGTGGAAGTGACCGTAATCCGGACGCTCCCGGTCGTCCGGCGCATGGGCGTGGAAATAGTACTGCGCATGCGATATCGGATCGATCACGTCGTCAGGAGGATAGTGCTCCCACTCGGCGAACTCCGCGCCACGCAGCGCCTCGAGCACGAGATTGCTTCCTGCCTGGTGAAGAGCCTGAATGCAGTCGACCGCCTCGACCGCAGCGTCCGCCATCCGCGACAGCGCCAGCCGCGAAAGGGCGGGTGACGGTGTCAGGCGCGCCGGCTCTCGGGGCGCTCGCGAACGCTGCGGCATCACCTCGTCCCGCTATTACACCAACTCGCCTTCGAGAACAAAACGGCGCTCGGTCGGGCCGGTCGCGACCAGATGAAACGTCCCCGCCCCCTTGAGCTTGTCGAGCGCGCCGGTGCCGCTGACGACCTGCCACACGCCGTTGTCGAGCAGCTTCGGCTTGCCGCCGGATCCCGGGACGAAGATCGCCTGGATCGTCCAATTGATGTAGGCCTTGTCGCCATTGGCCTTGGTGAACTGGAGATAGCCGCGCGGCTCGCCGCCGATACCCGGGACGATGTCGTGCGCGCCATATTCGTCGACCGCGGCATCGGCCAGAGGCCCCTGGCCTGCGGATTTGCCTTCACGATGCACGAGCAGGAAGAAATGCTTGCTGCCGTCGGCGAAATCGAGGCGCAGCGCTTCCTTTTGAGCGACCAGCGCGTCGAACTTGACCGGGTCCGCGTGGGCCAGCGACATCCCGCCAGCGACGAGGCCGATGACGAGCGCGGATTGGGCGGCGAACTGCTTCATGGATTCATATTCCTCTGTTCTGTCGACGGTTCGGCGAAGCCAACCATGGATGCGGAGGCGACGACACGCGTCAGCCTCCACAAGTGGTTCATGAGACCGATCGCATGCCGGTCAGACGGCGGACGACTGCGAATGCGGCCTTACTTCCTGGGAGCGCAGGGATTGGCAGCCTTCGGCGCGCAGGGATTGGCCATCTTCTTGTCCTTCGGCGCGCAGGGATTGGCGACCTTGCCGGCTTTCGGGGCGCAAGGATTGGCGCCCTGGGCGAGCGCCGGCACCGGCGTCGCGGCAATGGCTCCGCCGACGGCGGCAATCGTTCCGAGGGTCAACAGGGACTTCTTGAGGTTCGTCACGTCAGCTTCTCCTTTGGCGTTAGACATCGACGGGACTTGTCGCCACGTCGTCACGTTCGCCAGCCGGTCCGGCGTGGCGCGTGTCTGGGCGGGCTCGACGAGCTTGCGACCCTCGAGATCCTCTCCACTGCAGTTCGATCGGGTGACAGAGAAGGTTACAGCTGCCGCGAAAGATTTTGCTGCTGCCAAGGCGACCGGAAACGGCTGTTATGCTGCGCGGAGATAGTTGATGAGGCCGACAGCTGCCGGTGAGGTCCAGTCCGCGGCACCTAGTGCGGCGTCTCGCAATTGCCTCCCCCCTTTGCAGCAGGCCCCTGTCGGCAATTGCGAGACATAAGCCGCACTAGCTCTTTGGTTTTGCTAGTGTCCCGTTTCCAACGTTCGTATCCCATTGCAGCAGGCGCTCATACGAACGTTGAAACAAGGGGACACTAGCATCATTTTGATTCTAGTGTGGTTTTGGATCTGACGCGCGTTTGAAGAACTCGCTCCAATGCTGAAACGAGCATCAGATCCACCACACTAGTGTCCTGACTCTCAATTGCCTTGCAATAACTCACGCTGCCTCGATTTTGTCGAGGGCGGCGCGGGCGCGGTTGATTTTTTCGAGGATGGCCGCGCCCTCGGCCCTCCACGTGTAGGGCTTCGGGGCGGCATTGCGATCGGAGAGATAGGCTTCGATGTCGCGGACGAGTTCGCCGATGGAAGCGAAGCTGCCCGAGCGTATCACGTCGGCGGTTAAATCAGCGAAGAAGCGTTCGACGAGGTTCATCCAGGACGAAGATGTCGGCGTGAAGTGCGACTTGAAGCGCGGGTGACGGGCGAGCCAAGCCTTGACCTTTGGATGCTTATGCGTGGCATAGTTGTCCTGGATCAGATGGATGTCGAGTTCCTCGGGCGTTTCGCGATTGATCTGTTTCAGGAACCTGAGCCATTCGATGTGAGTGTGACGCGCCTCGGTGCGCGCGATCAACTTGCCTTTCATCGCATCGAGGGCAGCAAACAACGTAATCGTGCCATGCCGGGTGTAATCGTGAGTCATTGTCCGGGGACGCTTCGGGGCAAGCGGCAAGCCAAGTTGAGTGCGTTCCAGAGCCTGGCATTGGCTCTTCTCGTCGCAGCATAACACCAGCGCCTTCGCTGGCGGATCGAGGTAGAGCCCGATCACGTCCCAGAACTTTTTCTCAAACTCCGGATCATTCGAGAGCTTGAACGTCTTTACAATGTGGGGCTTCAAGTCATTCTTTGACCAGATCCGCTGCACAGTACTGTGCGATACTCCGGCATGGCGGCCCATGCTGCGCACGCTCCAACGCTTGCGGTTCTTCGGCGGACGCGTGGCATCGGTGATGACACGCTCGATTTTCTTCTCTGTAATCGAGGGCTTGCGTCCGCGTCCGCCCTTGTCGTCGAGGCCGTCGAGCCCGTGTGCCTCGAACCGGCTGGACCATGTCGACACCGTTGGCATCGATGTATCCATCTGCTCGGCGACGAGCTCGATTTTCACCCCCTCCAGACGCAGCAGAATAATTTTTGCTCGAAAACGATCGCGATGCGCACTGGTCGGAGCATTGGCCCTCCGTTGGAGTTCAGCCCGTGTCTCCGCATCGGCGGTAAGTACCTTGACGGGACGCGCCATCCTCTCAGCTCCTGCTTGCCCGAAGCAACCAAGATTATTTAAACTGATTTGCGAGACGGAACACTAGAATGTAGCCGATCACCCGGCCGGAGCCCGCGACGAGGTTGGTGATCGGCATCCCGTACAGCGCAAACGGTGCGCTTCTGCTGTTGACGCCATCCGAATAGCCGACGTAGCCGTTGGGATCCCAATAGACCGGCAGCGTTGCGATCTTCAGGTCCCTGACGAAGCGCTCGACACTCGCCCGGCTGCCGCGATCCTCGGAAACGGCCAGCACGTGAAGGCTGCCGCGCCGGTCATCATCATGAAGACGTTCGAGGGCGGGCAGTTCGGTGCGGCACGCCGCGCACCAGGAGGTCCAGAAGTTCAGCAGGACCAGCTTGCCGCAGAGGGACTGGAGATCGATCGTCCCTCCATCGAGGCCGAACAGCCTGACCGACGGCAACTCCGGCTACGGCCGAATGATCGTGAATTGATAATGTCCCGATTCGAAGGTCGGTAGTGAGCCGGCTGGCGCCGCCACGGCGCGATTGACGGCCACTGCGGCGGCCCCGATCAATCCCGACAGGATGAGACGCCGTCGCGACGGCGGATTGCCGCCGGCACGGTCCGCCCTGGCATCCGGCAGGTCGATGGGCATACAACGGCGGCGCCAGCCCGGCTCAGCCGACAATGTCGTCCACCTGCAACATCGGCGAGACGCGCGGAACAGCCGGCCGGAACGCGATGAACGGCAGCAACGGGTTTGGCAGCCAGTACATCCAGCCGAGGGACGGTTCACGCGATCCGTCGGGGAGCCGCAAATCGAGCCACACATAGAGGAATTTGTAGATGCACAGGCCCGGCACCCAGTTCGGCCGCAGGGATTTCGTCCGCAGGCAATTGCGACTGATATAGAGATTGCCTTCGAACGGCGTGATGCCGCCGAACCCGAGCGGTCCCTCGGCAATGACGAGCCCGCTCTGCCGGTGAGTAATTCGGATCGAATGCACCGCCTTTGGCATGTCGCCCTCCACAGCCAGGAAATTCGCTGCGACGGCAAAAAAGTTACGCGTCGTCGGCCGGGACAGCTGGCATTCGCAACAAGGTCCAAATAGAATTTTGGCAACCAAGGCATCACCTTCGGCCAGGAACGGTCGAACTGACAGCCGGACGCCGTTTGCCGGCATTCAATCCAGGCGGACAGCAATGCCGTGTCAGCCAAAAACTGCTTCATGACTCCAGAAGCTTGCATCAGGCCATGGGTTCATTCGGCCGATCGCGGAGAGGGCGACCATGTCAACTGGCCCGTTCATTGGCGTCCGCGCCTGTGTTTTCGACGCCTATGGCACGCTGTTCGATTTCGCGTCGGCCACCCGCGGCTGCCGTGATGTGCTCGGGGATGCCCTCGAGAAGCTGACGGCCCTCTGGCGGGACAAACAGCTGCAATATACCTGGCTCCGCGCGGCACAGGGTCGTCATGCCGATTTCTGGCAGGTCACCGGCGATGCGCTCGATTTCTCGCTGGATGCGCTTGGGCTCGATCGGCCGGGGCTGCGCGATCGACTGATGCGGCTCTATCTGACCCTCGATACCTTTGCCGAGGTGCCGAATGTTCTCCGACAATTGAATGCCGCGGGACTGAAGATCGCGATCCTCTCCAATGGATCGCCCGAGATGCTCGCGTCTGCCGTCGGCAATGCGCGAATTGACGGCCTGATCCACCATGTCCTGTCGGTCGAGGAGGTCGGCGTCTTCAAGCCGGACCCCCGTGTCTATCAGCTCGCGGTCGATCGGCTCGGGGTGCCGGCGGCCGGGATCTCGTTTCAATCATCCAACGGCTGGGACGCCTATGCAGCGTCGTCGTTCGGAATGAAGGTCGTCTGGTGCAATCGTTACCGGCAGCCCAAAGAGCGATTGCCGGGCCACCCCGATCGCGAGATCAGGTCGCTCGCCGAACTGCCACCCCTCGTCTGTCCCGCCGGGACGCCGTCGACCTGACTGAAGGACGTCGATGCCGACCTTAAGTCTCGCCTGCCGCTACGCGTTGTCCGACGGCGTTCCGCGCCGATCATTCATTGTCGCCGTTCTCGTCGGGACGGTCCTGAACCTGATCAATCAGGGTGACGCCCTCGTCGGCCCGCTGCCGCTCAACTGGTTGAAGATCGGTCTGACCTACGTCGTGCCTTATCTCGTCGCCACCTACGGCGCGGTGTCGTACCGGATGGGACAAGTCAGAGCAGGTGCATGACTTTTCATGCTCCGCAGCGCAGGGCGGCCTGCGCGCCGGGGCGCGACGACAAGTCGCCCGAGCGCTTCTCCTAACAGGATCCGTGATGACAGTGCCGGTGACGCGAAGCCGGCGAACGAGCGCCCAGGACGACCCCGACCGGGCGGCCACGGCTCCGGTCCTGACCGGCGTGGTCAGCGACGGCCGACGCGGTTGACGGGACCGCCGCGATTCATCGGCCTTCCGGGCCGCACGACGGCGCGCGCGACCGGGCGCGGCCTCAGCACGACGCCGGGCCGTGCGACGCAGCTCGGGGGATAATCAACATATTGGCAGTAGACCACGGCCCCTGCCGAACCGCTGCCGGTCGCAAGCCCTGCAAGCGCCAACGACGCGCTCAATGCCAATCCGGTCAGCGTCAATGAGGCGATCGAATGTCGCGGCAATGGCATGACGTCCTCCCTGATCCCGCGGGTTCGCCCCTCACTCCGCATGTGAACGGTCGGCGAGATGACGGAAGCTGTACCGGAGCTGCACCGCTGCAGACTTGACGGAGATCAAGACAGAGCACGGAGCGAAGGCTTTCCGGTTCCATCGCCGGCTGCCGATGTCTTGCCGACAATCTCGACAGGATGGGGAATCATGTTCGCAACCACCGTCAAATGAGGAATGACATCCCATTCGCCCAAAACGCTGAACCTCGCCGCGGC
Organism: Bradyrhizobium sp. WD16; assembly: GCF_024181725.1. NCBI lineage: Bacteria > Pseudomonadati > Pseudomonadota > Alphaproteobacteria > Hyphomicrobiales > Nitrobacteraceae > Bradyrhizobium > Bradyrhizobium sp. WD16. The sequence goes on from NZ_CP028908.1 coordinate 275,428, forward strand.
CTCTCAGACCAATCGACAGCTGGGAAAAGGAGGCTCACATGAAAAATCTCGTGAAGTCCGTCCTGGCGGCGCTTGCCGTCCTCGCGGCGGTCATCGCCATGCCACGGCATCCGTCGACGAGCCCCGCGAACGGAGGCGACATGACGCTGTCGCTGCAGGAGCTCGAAGCCGCAGCCGGCGCCGACAGGCTTCCCGTCCAAACGCTGGACGATCGATCCCTGGTGTTTTCGGCCATGGGGACGCCCTAATGCCCCGGCCCCGGATGACCGCTCGCTGCAATACTGAAACGAGCGTCAGATCCACCACACTAGTGTGGCTTATGTCTCGCAATTGCCTACGAGAGGCTTGCCGCAAAGGCGGTAGGCAATTGCGAGACGCCACACTAGGGACACCAGGACCTGTTTCCGAAGTTCGACCTGTTTCCGCCCGCTCGCCGCCGGCGGCTTCAAGGCCAATCGCGCCACAACCAGAAGCTTCACTGAAGCGGAATGACTGAAGCACGGCGCCGGCCGACTTGATCGAGATCAACAGGTCGGGGACGCGCGCTCATATCCTTTTGTGTGCTTCCCAGCGGAGATGTTGCGATCTCGATATTGGTCGTGCCACCCCACCGCGACGGAGTGTGATGACGGCCCGCGTAGAGACGACGACGTCATGCACCGGCGAGGATGAACCTGATGACCTCAAATCCCTATTGCCTTCCGCCAAAACTCGAAGCGGACTTGTCGCTGCTGCTCGGCTATTGGGACGGCCTCAAGCGCGGCGATGCCGAGATGCCTTTCGCCGACGACGTGGATCCGACGGCGCTGCCGAACCCGGACGGCATGATACTCATCGAGGTCAGCGAAACTCCGATGCGCTTTCGGGTCGCGATGGCCGGCGCAGAGATCAGGAAGATCTGTGGCGACGTCCTCGCCGGTGCGTTTCTTGACGAAATCGCCGGTCGATATCCGCTGGATTATCTGCATTCGCAGTCGAGCGCGACGGTCGAAGGCCGCACTCCGACCTATTACCGGCACCGCCCGGACTCCGGCCGCGATGATGGTCCTTATGCGCGGCTCATGATGCCGACCTGGGGCGATGGCCGCATCAACATGCTGCTCGGCGCCTTCACCCGGAGCTAGTGCCCCGTCTCCGAATTACCGCATCGTTTGCCTCGCACTCGCACGGTCATTCGGAGACATCGGGACACTAGCAAAATCAAAAAGCTAGTGTTCCGTCTCGCAAATCAGTTTAAATAATCTTGGTTGCTTCGGGCAAGCAGGAGCTGAGAGGATGGCGCGTCCCGTCAAGGTACTTACCGCCGATGCGGAGACACGGGCTGAACTCCAACGGAGGGCCAATGCTCCGACCAGTGCGCATCGCGATCGTTTTCGAGCAAAAATTATTCTGCTGCGTCTGGAGGGGGTGAAAATCGAGCTCGTCGCCGAGCAGATGGATACATCGATGCCAACGGTGTCGACATGGTCCAGCCGGTTCGAGGCACACGGGCTCGACGGCCTCGACGACAAGGGCGGACGCGGACGCAAGCCCTCGATTACAGAGAAGAAAATCGAGCGTGTCATCACCGATGCCACGCGTCCGCCGAAGAACCGCAAGCGTTGGAGCGTGCGCAGCATGGGCCGCCATGCCGGAGTATCGCACAGTACTGTGCAGCGGATCTGGTCAAAGAATGACTTGAAGCCCCACATTGTAAAGACGTTCAAGCTCTCGAATGATCCGGAGTTTGAGAAAAAGTTCTGGGACGTGATCGGGCTCTACCTCGATCCGCCAGCGAAGGCGCTGGTGTTATGCTGCGACGAGAAGAGCCAATGCCAGGCTCTGGAACGCACTCAACTTGGCTTGCCGCTTGCCCCGAAGCGTCCCCGGACAATGACTCACGATTACACCCGGCATGGCACGATTACGTTGTTTGCTGCCCTCGATGCGATGAAAGGCAAGTTGATCGCGCGCACCGAGGCGCGTCACACTCACATCGAATGGCTCAGGTTCCTGAAACAGATCAATCGCGAAACGCCCGAGGAACTCGACATCCATCTGATCCAGGACAACTATGCCACGCATAAGCATCCAAAGGTCAAGGCTTGGCTCGCCCGTCACCCGCGCTTCAAGTCGCACTTCACGCCGACATCTTCGTCCTGGATGAACCTCGTCGAACGCTTCTTCGCTGATTTAACCGCCGACGTGATACGCTCGGGCAGCTTCGCTTCCATCGGCGAACTCGTCCGCGACATCGAAGCCTATCTCTCCGATCGCAATGCCGCCCCGAAGCCCTACACGTGGAGGGCCGAGGGCGCGGCCATCCTCGAAAAAATCAACCGCGCCCGCGCCGCCCTCGACAAAATCGAGGCAGCGTGAGTTATTGCAAGGCAATTGAGAGTCAGGACACTAGAGCAGACTCCGATCAAGGTGGATCATATCCGCATGCGGCGAAGTAGTTTGCGCATTGGGCGGGCTTGAAGATGTCGGCGCAGGTTTCGAGGGCGCGCATCAGGGCGGCGACAGTTCGCTCGGCGATTTTGCGCAAATGCGCTTTCAGCTTGGAAAACGCCTTCTCGATCGGGTTCATGTCGGGGCTATAGGGCGGGAGGTAGAGCAGCTCGGCGCCCGCGGCCTCGATCAACTCCTTGACCCGCGGCCCCTTGTGGGCGGACAGATTGTCCATGACGACAACGTCGCCTTTCGTGAGGGTAGGAACGAGGCAGTGTTCCACCCAGTCCTCGAACAGGGCGGCGGTGATCGGACGATCATAGGTCTTCGCCGCCACGAGCCCGCGAAGGCGGATGCCGGCGACGAGCGTGACCGTCTTGTAATGGCCGTGCGGCACGCCGACGCGCAGCCGCCGCCCACGCCGGCAACGCCCGCCTTTGCGCGCCAAATTGGTCGAGGCGCCCGTTTCGTCGATGAAGACGAGCTTCTCGGGATCGAGATCGAGCTGTCGCTCGAACCATTCGAGGCGTTGCTTCAGGACGTCCGGCCGCTGCTGCTCCGAGGCGTGTGCGGTCTTTTTTTAAACGTGACGCCATGACGGTCGAAGAAGCGCCACAGCACGGAACTCGAAAAATGCTCGCCGCAATTCCTGATCAGACGTTCCTGGATCTCCAGCAGGGTGACGTCCGGCGTGCGCCGGATCAGACCCATCAGGTAGCCGTGATGGGCTTCGATGCGGCCGGAGCGGCGATCGCCTCCAGTCGGCTTCGGCGACATTTCTCCCGTCGTCTCGAATTGCTTGACCCAGCGCACGGCGCTCGCAATGCTGACTTCGAAACGCTTCGCCGCCGCATTGCGCGACAGCCCGCCCGAGACGACAGCCTCCACCACTCGTTTGCGAAGATCGTCGGAAAGCGCCATTCCAGCCGCCTCCATTCTGCGGCAGGAATCATGAATCAGATGTCAGCCGATTCGGGAATCCTGATTCGATTCACATCGCTCGGAGCCTGCTCTAGTGTGGCTTATGTCTCGCAATTGCCTACAGGGGCTTGCCGCAAAGGGCACAGGCAATTGCGAGACGCCACACTAGCATCATTATGATTCTAGTGTGGTTATGGTTCCAGTGCGGTTTTGGATTTGACGTTCGCTGCCTTGGCTCCGAACCTTGGCTCCGAACCTTGGCTCCGAACCTTGGCTCCGAACCTTGGCTCCGAACCTTGGCTCCGAACCTTGGCTCCGGACCTTGGCTCCGGACCTTGGCTCCGGACAATTCCTTACGGTATCTATCCGGCTTTCGACGTCCGCCGACTTCCTGCTATCGCTTCATCGCTCTTCCAGTTCGGCGGGAGGTTGACGATGACCCAGGTCTATTTCCACTGTGCCAACGCCCAACGGGCGCTGCTGGACCACAACGGAACCGAGGTGGCCGACCTGGTCGAAGCCCATGAGCGCGCCACCGGCATCGCCCGCGTGCTGATCGCCACGCCCGGCCCGGAAGACTGGCGCGACTGGACCATGCACATCAACGACGAGTTCGGCGACGAGATCTTCGTCCTCGCCTTCTCGTCGCTGCTCGGCAAGCCCCATTGACAGACGCCGGCACCGCGGAACAGCGCGTGCACCCTTGGATTTGCTCGTTCGACCAGGCGGACGGGCGAATCGCCCCCCCATCCGGCATCATCGCCATCGACGGAAAGTCCCCATGATCACGACGTGGTCATCCGAGGATGGGGCAAGGCCGCGATCTCGAGCCAGACCTTTTGGGCGCAGAGCACCGGTACGATGCTGCTGCGACATTGCGGCAACGTTTGCTTGTCGCGGCCGGTCGTCTCATATCAAATGCGGAGCTCCGCTCGCATAGTTGTCTGCAACTGTGAAAATCGTCTATCAGCGGACGCCGATGCAGCGGGTGGACACCCTTGCCTGCACCCGATCCGATGGTCACACGATCCCTGTTCAACGGAGTCGGCAGATGCTTACGAACCTGACCACACAGCAGGTGAATTCCATCGTGACTCTCGCCAAGGCGGCGCGCACGCAGCGCGATCAATTCCTCGGCAATGTGGCCGAGGCCGATCTGGCAGATTCCAAGGCGGCGCGCGGCGAACATAATCCGACGGCAGCACTCGGTTTCGAGCCGATCCCGCCTGAGGCCCCGCAGATCATCGCGCTGCGCGAGGCGGTTGCCGCGCTGTCTTCGGCGGCGCGCGCCGAACTCTATGCCTTGATGCGCGCCGGCCAGGGCGATCTCGCGATGCAAACCTGGGACCGCGGAATTGGCGACGCGGAACGACTTGGCGACGATGCAGTGACGGGGTCGCTGATCGAGGACCCCGATCTTCACCATCATCTGACCAAGGGCCTGTACAAGAGCAGCCGCGGTCCCTGACACTGCGATGCCGGGACCATCGCGCGACCACTCTGCCGGAACGACGACCTCGGTCCGGCAAGACCGTCCGAGCTGCGACCGCCGGACCTACTGCGGCGCGATCGCGATGCGATCTTTCACCGTCGCGACGCCGGCAGCGGACCATGCCGCGGTTTCAATCGCCGCCTTCTCGCTCCAGCTGTTGACGATGCCGTCGAGCTCGACGGTGTTGCCGGTCACGGTCACGCGGACGTTCTGCGCCTCGATGTCAGCATGCCGCCGCAGCGCCGTCTCGATCATCCGTTTGATGTCCGCCACATTCGGCCGCAGCATGATCGTGATGTCGTTGCTGACGGAGCGGACGCCGGCGAGGTTGCGGACGTCCTGCTCGGCGCCGGCCCTCTGATAGTGCCACTCGACTTCACCGGTCAGCGTCACGCGACCGTCGCGCACGGTGACCTGGACCGCGCCGGCGGGAATGGCGCTGTCCCAGCTCAGAACCTCGGCCGCGCGCCGAGCGATCTCCGCGTCGCTGGTCGTCTCATCGCCTGCGCCGGCGACCTCGATCTCGTCGGCAATCGCCTGGACGCCCCTAACGCGGCGCACGGCAGCCACCGCCGCGAGCTTCTGCGCGTAACTCGTCACCCGCCCGGTCAAGGTGACGACGTTACGGTCGACCGACACGCCGACACGGGCGGCATCGACCACCGGCTCATAGGCGAGCTCGTCCAGCACGTCATCCCGCAGCTGCAGTTCATTCATGGCCTGGCCTCCTAGGGCGCGCGGTGGATCTGACGCTCGTTTCAGTATTGCTGCGAGTTCTTCGTACGAGCGTCGGACCAAACCGCACTAGTGTCCCGTCTCCGAATTACCGCTCCATTTGCCTCACGCTCGCACGGTAATTCGGAGACATAAAGGACACCAAGGTTCGTATCAGCGCCCACTGCGACGGAATACGAACGTCGGAAACGAGAGCCTTCCTGGCGGAAAGGTAGTGGTCCGGGGGCGCGGGCGCTTGACCAAGCGCAAAGGCCGTTGTTGGGCGCCCGGCTTGGCAACGCGGCTGGTCCCTCACCGGTTACCGTCGAGGAGACGTCTTCTGCCGCTCGCCAGCCTGCCGCTCATGCCCCCGCGAGGCGAGACGTGCTCGGGCACACCGCCGGATCAACTCCGCGCATGCCCGCATGTCGTCACACCGCGCAACGCGCGACGAACAGAAATGCGCACACGAAAAAGCCGCCCTCTCCTGAGAGATGGCGGCTTAGCCTTCAGCACTCGTTCCAGTACATCCGTGGAACGTTACTGTCCGATGGATCAGGCGAGCGAGAGATTCTCAGCGCTCACCTTGCCCCGCATCGGGTCCTTCTTGACTTCGTAGTTCACCCTCTGGCCTTCAGCCAGACCGGCAAGACCGGCGCGCTCGACAGCGCTGATGTGAACGAACACATCGGCCCCGCCACTTTCCGGCTGAATGAACCCGAAACCCTTCTGGCCGTTAAACCACTTCACCGTACCAATCGCCATCACACATCTCCAACAGCGCACACATGCGCATTCCGCGCGACCTCCGCGCAGATTTCATCCAATCTCAGCGATGTCTTTGGAAAGGAGCCCGCAGGCGCGCTAACAAGGCAAGGCGGTAAAATCGAATATCGGGCACCTTACTCTCTTTCTTTACAAGGCACAACGAATCAATTGCGTCTTGTTTGTGTCGGGCACGATGCTTGCCCAGTGCTGTCGTCGCGCTTGCGTTGAGCTGCGCGCCTTGCCGCGGAAGGTACGGAAGATCATCACGGCCCCGCTGGCTCAAATCATTTTCAGCAGCACGGAACAAATCCATCCGCGATCACTTGGATGATATTACCCTCGCGGTCGGCCACCGATGCCGGCGATCAAGATCGCGACCACCGGAAACGCAAACGTTGATGACGGCGAACTGCCGGCCGGCGGGCGCTTCCTGCACAACAGCTTCCTGTCCAACCGCTTCCGGTCCAACACCTGCGCGCCCCGGACGTCGGGCAGCTGAGGCAGGACCAGACAGACCAGACTTCGGGATCGGAGAACGCTGCAATGGCCATGTTCATGTTCAGTCTCACGCCGGTGACCTGCGATGCCGAGACCTCGATGATCTACGACGCGCTCCAGAGGCGATTTCCCAAGCATCGCTTCAATCCGGTCCAGACCGATGAGCCCGAACTGGAGAACAGCATCGTACCGCTGATCGATCCGGCGGACCGGGCGATCGGCGCAGGCCGTTTGAACTATCACCTCGTGAATGAGGTCGAGATCGCTTTTCAGGAGCTCTTGTCCGCGACCAAGGGATGGCGGCCGTCCTGATGACGCCGAACGGCAGCGCCGGCCGGTCGTGCAATGCGAGTGATGGATTTCGCAAAGCCGTGAACGCCAGCATCACGACGCCCTTCGCCGTCAGCCCAAGGCATCCGGGACGAAATCGTGTCTGCGGCCCGCGCCAGGGGCGCCGGCAGCGCTGCGTCGGGGCGATTTCGGATGCCGCGAACGTCGCGTGCCGATGACGGCCACGCATACGGACCGGCGTTACGCCTCGCGCCTGGTTATTCCGCCGCCGTCGTCCGACCAGCGAGAATCTGGCCGAGGTTGGTCTCGATCCATTCGACCAGACCTTCGACGCGGAGGGCCACCTCGCGCCCCAACGGCGTGAGGCTGTATTCGACATGCGGCGGCACGACCGGATAGGCGACGCGATCGACCAGCCGATCATTCTCGAGCCACTGCAGCGTCTGGGCCAGCATGCGTTCGCTGATGCCGCCGATCCGGCGCCGCAAATCGCTGAAGCGCTGGGTGCCGGGAATGAGCGCCACGAGCACCAGCACGCCCCAGCGGCTGGTGACGTGCTTGAGGACCTCGCGCGAGGGACAATCTGGCGAAAACACCTGTCCCCGGCGCATCATCTCCGAGAACGACGTCCGGGGCGGCGTTCGGGATGTCATTGGTCATCTCCTCCGGGGCCGCGCCGGCCTCGTCCATTGAGAATATCACACTTACATTTTTGTGCGTACTTACGAAAAGTTCGTTTATGGACTAGATCGCCCGGTGTCAACGATCCAATCCATAGGAGGATTACCCCGTGATTGCTGTCACCGGCGCCACCGGCCAACTCGGCCAGCTCGTCATCGACGCTCTCTTGAAGACCACACCCGCGGCGCAAATCGTCGCCCTCGTCCGCGATCCCGGCAAAGCCGGTGGCCTTGCGGCCAAGGGCGTCGTCACCCGTCAGGCCGACTACGACGATGCAGCAGGTCTGGAGCGGGCCCTCGCCGGCATCGACAAGCTGCTTCTCATTTCGTCCAGCGCCGTCGGCCAGCGCGTCCACCAGCACCAGAACGTCATCGGGGCAGCCAAGAAGGCCGGCGTCGGCCTGATCGCCTATACCAGCCTGCTTCACGCCGAGACCTCGCCCATGGGGCTCGCCGCCGAGCATCGGGCCACAGAGGCTCTGCTAAAGGCGAGCGGCGTGCCTTACGTCCTGCTGCGCAACAGCTGGTACACCGAGAATTATCTCGCTTCGATTCCGGCGGCGCTCCAGCATGGCGCCTTCATCGGCAGCGCCGGCGAAGGACGGATCGCCTCGGCCCCCCGCCGCGACTATGCCGAGGCAGCGGCCGCGGTCCTGACATCGGCGGCGGATCAGTCCGGCAAGGTCTACGAGCTGTCGGGCGACGACTCCTACACGCTCGCCGATCTCGCCGCCGAAGTGGCGCTCCAGACCGGCAAGCCGATCATCTACCAGAACCTTCCGGAAGCGGCGTTTCGCGGCGCGCTGATCGGCGCCGGCCTGCCCGAGCCGGTCGCCACCATGCTCGCGGAGTCGGACGTCGGCGCCTCAAGGGGCGGCCTGTTCGACGACAGCCATACCCTGAGCCGCCTGATCGGGCGCCCGACGACGTCGCTCAAGACCGCCGTGGCCGAAGCGCTGAAGCGCTGACGCGCCCCCGAAGGGGCGTGCGGTTCGCGCCGCACGCCCCTTCGGATTGCATGCCCCGCAGCGCGCGGTCGTCGCGGAGGCTGGCCGGCGCATGACTGCGGGACTCGACGGTGTCCGACCGGTGCGTGTTTGCCCTTGCGTTTCCATATTTCTATAATTATAGAATTATGGAAACGGAGGCTGCCGTGCAGACCCACGGACCCGACCAGAACGCCCGCTTCGCCGACATGCTCGCCGCACTCGGTTCGGAATCGCGCCTGCGCATCGTGCGGCTGCTGCTCAAGGCGCATCCGGAAGGCCTCGTCGTCGGCGAGATCGCCGCCGACCTCGACATCCCGGCCTCCACCCTGTCCCACCACCTCGAAAAGCTGAAGAACGAGGGACTGGTCCTCGTCCGGCGCGAGAGCACCTTCCTTCGCTACACCGCCAACGCCGATGGGCTGCAGGAAATCCTGGCCTTCCTGTTCGCCGAATGCTGCACGCGCAACAAAGCCATCAAGCCCGAAGCCGTCACCTGCTGCTGAGGAGGATCACATGACGACGGACATCAAGGAAGCGGTTCGACAGAAATACAGCCAGGCGGCGCTGCGCGCCGGCTCGTGCTGCGGCGGCCCCGCCCTCGATCGGGCGAGCCCCATCACGTCCCATCTCTATTCCGACCAGGAGACCGGCGATCTGCCGGAAGCGGCGGTGCTCGCCTCCCTCGGCTGCGGCAATCCGACCGCGCTCGCCGAACTGAAGCAGGGTGAGACGGTGCTCGACCTCGGATCGGGCGGCGGCATCGACGTGCTGCTCTCGGCCCGCAGGGTCGGGCCCACCGGCAAGGCCTACGGCCTCGACATGACCGACGAGATGCTGGCGCTCGCCCGCGACAATCAGAAGAAGGCCGGCGTGCAGAACGTCGAATTCCTCAAGGGCGAGATCGAGCACATTCCCCTGCCCGACAATTCGGTCGACGTGATCATCTCCAACTGCGTGATCAACCTGTCCGCCGACAAGGACCAGGTGCTGCGCGAGGCCTTTCGCGTGCTCAAGCCGGGCGGTCGTTTCGCGGTGTCGGACGTGGTGACCCGCGGCGAGGTGCCCGAGGCGATCCGCAACGACATGCTGCTCTGGGTCGGCTGCATCGCCGGCGCTCTCGAGGAAAACGACTATCGCGGCAGACTCGCGGCGGCAGGCTTCGAACAGATCGGCATCGAGCCGACCCGGATCTACCGGGTCGAGGATGCCCGCGAATTCCTCGCCGCCAAGGGCATCGATGTCGAGGCGATCGCCAAGGCGGCGGACGGCAAATTCATGGGCGCCTTCGTCCGTGCGGTGAAGCCCGGCAAGGATGCTCCCTGTTGCGCTCCGACCTGCGGCAGCTGACCGGGGCCGTTTCGATCTGCCGCGAGCACCGGATCGCTTGCGTCGCGGCAGATAATCGATCCGGCTCGTTCGTGATGCGATTGCGCGGCCGGTAACCGGCGCTTTCAGATCGACCGCTGGTTCACGCGCTCCGAGAGTTCGGCCGCACTCTCCTTGCGTTCGCTGTAGCGATCGACCAGGTAGTCCTTGCGATCCCTGGTCAGCAGCGTGAATTTCATCAGTTCCTCCATCACGTCGACGATGCGATCGTAATAGGGCGACGGCTTCATCCGTCCGGCATCGTCGAACTCGGCGAACGCCTTGGCGACGGACGACTGATTGGGAATCGTGATCAGCCGCATCCAGCGCCCCAGCACCCGCAGCTGGTTCACCGCGTTGAACGACTGGGAGCCGCCACTGACCTGCATCACCGCCAGGGTCTTGCCTTGGGTCGGGCGAACGGCGCCGATGGACAGCGGAATCCAGTCGATCTGCGCCTTCATGATGCCGGTCATGGCGCCGTGGCGCTCGGGCGAGCACCACACCATGCCCTCGGCCCAGGTGACGGCTTCGCGAAGCTCGGCAACCTTCGGATGATCCGCCGAACCGTCATCGGGCAGCGGCAGGCCACTCGGATTGAAGGTCCGGGTCTCGGCGCCGAACCGTCGTAAGATCCGTGCCGCTTCTTCGGTCACCAGGCGGCTGTAGGACCGCTCCCGGACCGAGCCGTAGAGCAGGAGAATACGCGGCGGATGGAGCGAGACCTGAGGATTTACCAGCCGATCTCGATCGATCGGCTCAAAACAGCTCTCGCTCAGATTGGGCAGATGGTCCAGCGGCTCAGACAACGCGATGGCCCTCCGCATCGATCAGCAGCGATCCGTCCTCCTTGTGGAAGGGGCCGGGCGGAAGGGTGTCGAGCAGATCGAGAACGACATCGCTTGGCCGGCAGAGGCGAACGCCTTGGCGCGTACAGACGATCGGCCGGTTCACGAGGACGGGATGCGCGATCATCGCCTCAAGAATGCGCTCGTCGGGCACGCTGTCGTCGAGAAGACCGAGTTCCGCGGCGGGCGACTTGGTGGTGCGCAGCGCCGTTCGCGGCGTCAAGCCGGCCGCAGCGAACAGCCCCAGCAGCTGCGGCCTGGTCCAGCCGGTCTTCAGGTATTCGATGATCGTCGGCCGGTAGCCCGCCGCCTCGATGATGGCGAGGACGTTGCGGGAGGTGCCGCAATCCGGATTGTGATGAATCACGACGTCCATGGTGACCGGTCTCTCTTTCTTCGTCTTGCTGCAGGGTGCCGCCGCGCGCGTTCAGCCCAGCGGTTTGGCTTGCGCGGGCTTCGTCGTCTGCGATCCCGCTTCATACCAGGACCGGGTCGCTTTGACGATCTGGACCACCGACAGCATCACCGGCACTTCGACCAGCACGCCGACCACGGTGGCGAGCGCCGCGCCGGACTCAAGACCGAACAGGCTGATGGCGGCGGCAACCGCCAGCTCGAAGAAATTGCTGGCGCCGATCAACGCCGCCGGAGCCGCGACGCACCAGGCGACGCCGAAGCGACGGCTGAGCAGATAGGCGAGCCCGGCATTGAAATAGACCTGGATCAGGATCGGCACCGCGAGAATCGCGATCACCAGCGGCTGCCTGAGGATCTGGCCGCCCTGAAAGCCGAACAGCAGCACCAGCGTCGCCAGCAGGGCGACGAGCGAGGCGGGCTGCAGGCGATTGAGGGTGCGCTCCAGGGCATCTCGCCCCAGCGACAGGAGACGGCTGCGCCAGGCTTGAGCGATCACCACCGGCACGACGATATAGAGCAGCACGGACAGCAGCAGCGTCGCCCAGGGCACCGAGATCGAGGCGACGCCGAGCAGAAGACCGACCAGCGGCGCAAACAGGAACACCATGATGACGTCGTTCAGCGCCACCTGGCTCAGGGTATAATGCGGCTCGCCCTCGCACAGGTTCGACCAGACGAAGACCATGGCGGTGCAGGGCGCCGCCGCCAGCAGAATGAGCCCGGCGATGTAGGATGAAATCTGCCCGGCCGGCAGCATCCCGGCGAACACGTGGCCGATGAAGAAGGTGCCGAGCAACGCCATCGAGAACGGCTTCACCGCCCAGTTGATGAACAGCGTCACGCCGACGCCGCGCCAGTGCTGTCGGACCTCGCCGAGCGCGCCGAAATCGATCTTCAGCAGCATCGGGATGATCATCAGCCAGATCAGCGCCGCCACCGGCAGGTTGACCTTGGCGAGCTCGGCCGACGCCACCACGGCGAACAGGCCCGGCATCAGGTGGCCGAGCGCGACCCCGGCAACGATGCACAGGGCGACCCACAACGACAGATAGCGTTCGAAAGTGCTCATTGGAATGAAACCGCCTAGGGGATCAGGCCACGTCGGGACGTGGGCGGGTTGCGCCGTCGCTGCGACCGATGTTGCGCAGCCTGGCGCCGAGCGAGATCGCGTCGACGCTTGCGAGCGGCAGGCTGGTGAAGGCGTCGATGCGGTTCTTCAGATAACGGTACGCGGTCAGGAAGGCCGTATGTTTTTCGAAATCCGTGCCGTCGACCGCGGCCGGGTCCTCGATGCCCCAATGAGCGGTCATCGGCTGCCCCGGCCAGACCGGGCAGGACTCGCCGGCGGCATTGTCGCAGACGGTGAAGACGAAATCCATCACCGGCGCGTCCGGCGCGGCGAATTCGGACCAGCTCTTCGAGCGCAGGCCGGCGGTCGGATAGCCGAGAGTTTCGAGCACCTTGAGGGCAAAGGGATTGACCTCGCCCTTCGGCGCGCTGCCGGCGGAGAAGGCGCGGAACACACCCTGCCCCTCCCGGTTGAGGATGGCTTCGGCGAGGATCGAGCGTGCCGAATTGCCGGTGCACAGGAACAGCACGTTATAACTTCTGGCGGGCATGGCTCTTCTTCCTCGCGGCGCTCGTCGTCGCCGGCGCACAGCACGCCTTGATGCTGCCGATCAAAGGCGCGCAGACGTCGGGACGGCCGTCGCAACAGTCTTGAACCAGGAAGGTGGTCAGTTCGCGGAACACACTCAGATCAACGCGATAGATGATGGAGCGGCTGTGCCGCTCGCCGACGACGAGACCGGCCCTCGCCAGCACCGAAAGATGGGCCGACATGGTATTCTGCGGCACGCCGACGAGGCGCGCCAGTTCGCCCGCGGCGACCCCTTCAGGTTCGCGCTTCACCAACAGGCGAAAGGTGTCCAGCCGCGTCGGCTGGGCCAGCGCCCCAAGGGCATCGATGGCTCGCGTTTCATCCATATATCCAGAATATTGGATATCTTAGAAGAGTCAAGCGGCGCCGGAGGCGCGGCGGATGCTCCCTTTCAGCTCGGTGGCCGCCGCGACCGTGTTCGAGATCGTGCCGTACTTGCGCACGTTCTGGTGCAGCAGGTCGAGGCGGCGGTCGGTCTCGTCGGTGTCGACGATGAGCTCATAGGAAATCGAGGCCATGAAGGGCGGGCTGTCCCGGCGCAGGCCATGGAGCCGCACCTCCACGTTGCGGAAATCGAACTGGATGATCGGCGCCACCCGCTCGATCCCCTTGATCATGCAGGCCGCAATCGCAGCCAGGAACAGCTCTGCCGGATTGAACGCGTCGAGCCGGCCGTTGACGTCGGTATCGAGCGTGACGTGGGCATTCTTGCAGCTGGCGACGCTGCCATGCGAATCCAGCCGCTTCGCCGTCACATTGTATTCAAGCATGATCGGACCTCGATGAAATACGCACTCCGGGCGCCGTCATGAAGCAACGACACACCGGTGAAACGCTTGCGATGGATCAAGCCCGCATCCTCGCCGCGTCAGACCGGCGCTCGAACGGGCCGGCTGTGGGATCGTCACCTTGTATCGGCGGCGGACAGAAAATCGCACTCGCGCGATCAACCAAAACGGCGCGCCGGAAGAATGAGAAAGACTATGCATCCCCTGTCTCTGTCAGCGCCGCGAGGCGGCTGACACCGACCGGTTCTTCCGCCTGGAACGGAATCAAGGCGACGCGCCTGGCAAAATCACCGACCTTGCGGATCTGCTCAATCTCAGCGGCCGCCCGTGCCCGCAGCACCGGATCGCACGGCTGGGCTGCCGCGAAGCTGCCATTGACCACCCAGGCAAACGGCTCGATCTTGGCCCGGCGCAGGTCATCCTGAAGCGCCCTTGCCTCCAGCACCGGCGTGGTCTCGGGCAGGGCGACGATCACCACCTTCGTATATTCGGGGTCCTGAAGCATCATCAGCGGCGTCTTGATGCGCCCGGGAGCCGACGATGCCTGCTGCGTCAACTGGCGGTGGTACGCCCCGGCCGTATCCAGCAACAGCAGGGTATGGCCGGTCGGCGCGGTATCGACGACGACGAGTTCCTTTCTTGCATCCATGACGATGTGGGAGAAGGCGAGAAACACCGCCAGCTCATCATAACACGGCGATTTCAACTCCTCCTCGTAGAGAGCGAGCTTTTCGGCGGTCAAGGTCGCGCGCGCCGCCTGGAGCATTCGCTCGCGATATTGCCGCGCCTCGCGCGTCGGATCGATATAGCTGACGCGCAGCCCCGCCACCTCCGCCTGGAGAGTCTCCCGCAGGTGCTGCGCCGGGTCCGTGGTGGTGAGGTGGACCGCCAAGCCGCGCCTCGCCAGCGATATTGCCAGCGCCGCAGCGACCGTCGTCTTGCCGACGCCGCCCTTGCCCATCACCATCACCAGGCCATGGTCCGAGCCGCCGAGTTCGCGGGCGAGTTGCCCCAGCGAGCCGATGCCTTTGGGTAAGGCAGCTTCTATCGGCTTGCCGGGCGCGATCACCTTCGGTGCGAACATCGACCTCAGCGCGTCGAGGCCGACGATGTTGACGCCCAGGAGAGGAACCTCGGCACGCGGCAGCGGCGCGATTTCGGCAGGCATGCACGCCAAAGCCTCCGTTCCCCGGCGCTCGAGAGCGACCGCGAGACCGTCACTGCGGTCTGCGGCACGGAACACGCCATTGACGACCAGCAATTGGTTCGTCATCGCCTGGCCGCGCAGCTCCGTGCTCGCGCGCGCCGCTTCCATCAGCGCGCCCCGGTCCGGACGCGCCACCAGGATCACCGCCGTGCGGGCCGGATCGACCAGCGCGGCCACGGTGCGGGCGTAACGGTCATGCTGCGTTCTCAACCCGGAGAGCGGGCCGAGACAGGATACGTCGCCGGGAGCGGTCTCGAGAAACCCCGTCCAGGCCGCAGGCAGTTCGAGCAGCCGAAGGGTATGGCCCGTCGGCGCGGTGTCGAAGATCACGTGATCGAATTGCTGTGTCCTGTCGTCATCGCCGAGCAGAAGCGCGAATTCGTCGAATGCGGCGACTTCGACGGTACAGGCGCCGGACAATCTCTCTTCGAGCAGGGCGAGCTCAGGCTGCGGCAGAACCTTGCGGTATGGCCCGATCGTTCTTTCCCGGTACGCGCGCGCCGCCTGCTCGGGATCGATATTCATGGCCTGCAGAGAAGGCAAGCCGGCGACGGGCGTCGGCCGGCTTGCCAACCGCGTCTGAAGCACCGCATCGAGATTCGAAGCCGGATCGGTACTGACCAGCAACACCCGGCGCCTTCTCTCCACCAGCAGTGCGGCACAGGCACAGGCGATCGAGGTCTTTCCGACACCGCCTTTGCCCGTGAAGAAGAGATGCCGGGGGGCGGTTGCCAGAAATGCCGGGATACTGATCATGTCCTGTTTGCTCACGCCTTGGCTTCGGCAAACTGGTCAAAGGCGCGCAGCGCATCGCCGCCGTAAACCGCTGCCGGCCCCCCGCCCATGTAGATTGCCAGCGCAACGGTCTCGGCAACCTCCTCCCGCGTGGCGCCGTGCTGGTGGGCCATCTTGGTGTGATAAGCAACGCAGCCATCGCAGTGAACCGCGATGCCGATCGCGAGCGCCATGAGTTCCTTGGTCTTGCTATCGAGGGCCCGGGACATCGTCGCCGCAGCTGACAGGGCACCGAAGGCCTTCATCGTCTCGGGCGCGGCGCGCTGCAACAACCCGACGCCGGTGACGACATCGTGCGCGATCCCTGAATGATCTTTGGGCACATCTTCCTCCTTCGATTGCCGTTTCCGCCGTGTGACGGCGGACATTCCACTCCGCGACGGCCCGGCGACGTCCGGCCATCAACGATGTTGATAGCCGCCATTCCCAGGGTTCCATTGCGATGAATCAAACCTGCAGCCGCGAGCGGCCGCGAGCGGCCGCGTGATCGCTCGTCGAAAGCCAACGATCAGAGGAGACGTTCGCTGATTGGACGCCGGGTGACAGCCCGTTGCGAAGGAGGCCGCGCGCGATCAGTTGATCTTGACGGTGAGACCGCCATCGACAACGAGGTCGATGCCGGTGACGTAGCGCGCCTCGTCGCTGGCGAGGAAGACCGCCGCCCAGGCGACGTCCCAGGCGTCCCCCATTTGCCCCATCGGCACCTGGGCATCGCGCCGCCGCCACATCTCCTCGACGTCGCCGTCGGCATAGGATTGGACGAGCCCGGCGGAGTGCGCCACCATCGGCGTCTTCATCAGCCCGGGGAGAACGGCGTTCACCCGCACCTTGCGCGCGGCATATTCCACCGCGGTCGTCCGCGTCAGGTGGCTGAGCGCCGCCTTGCTGGCGTAATAGGCCGAATAGGCCACGCCAGTATATCGGATGGCAGCGACCGACGAGATGTTGACGATCGAGCCGCCGCCCTGCGCCACCATCAGGGGCAGCACGTGCTTCATCGTCAGGAAAGCGGTCTTGAGGTTGACGGCCATGACCTTGTCCCAGTCGGCCTCGCTGATCTCGACCACACCGCCGGCCTCCGCAATGCCGACATTGTTGTCGAGAACGTCGATCCGGCCGAAGCGCTCGCGGGTCGCCTGCACCATGGCCGCGACCTCGTCGGCGCGTGTCGCATCGCAGCGGATCGCGAAGGCCTCGCCGCCCTCACCCTCGATCAGGCGCACGGTTTCCTGCGCGGCCTCGAGATTGACGTCAGCGCAGGCGACCCGCGCACCCTCGCGGGCGAAGGCGACGGCGGTCGCCTTGCCGTTGCCCCAGCCGGGTCCGATCGATCCGGCGCCGACGACGAGGGCGGCCTTGTCCTTCAGACGGTCAACCATGGTTCACCTCTCGGGAGATTGTCCGTCCGCCTTTAATCAGAAGGGACCGACCGGAGAAAGACCTCGAGGGGCCATGGCCGAATCCGACCCCACCCGACGTGCTCGAAGCACGAGTGTCCCGTCTCCGAATGACCGTGCGAGCATGAGGCAAATGGAGCGGTAATTCGGAGACGGGACACTAGTGTGGCGTCTCGCAATTGCCTATGCCCTTTGCGGCAAGCCCCTGTAGGCAATTGCGAGACATAAGCCACACTAGCATTTTGATTTTGCTAGTGTCCCTATGTCTCCGAATTACCGTGCGAGCGCGAGGCAAACGTAGCGGTAATTCGGAGACGGGACACTAGTGTGGCGTCTCGCAATTGCCTATGCCCTTTGCGGCAAGCCCCTGTAGGCAATTGCGAGACATAAGCCACACTAGCATTTTGATTTTGCTAGTGTCCCTATGTCTCCGAATTACCGTGCGAGCGCGAGGCAAACGTAGCGGTAATTCGGAGACGGGACACTAGGATCCTGCGTCTGCCTCCCGTCATGGGATGGCTCACAACGGCTGTGTCGGCGCCCATGGAAGTCAGATCTTCCGTTGCAGCGCCGCCGCCTCGGCCCTCGCCCGGCTGCGGTGGGCGCCGTAGAACGCATAGATCGCAAGTCCGAGCACCAGCCAGACGGCGAGCCGCACCCAGGTATCGATCGGCAGGCCGAGCATGAGGAAGAGCGCCGCCGCGACACCTGCCGGCGCTATGGCGTAGACTGCCGGCGTCCTGAACGGCCGCGGCAGCTCCGGCCGGGTCCGGCGCAGCACCAGCACGCCGAGGCAGACCATCGCGAAGGCGAACAGCGTACCGATGCTGACGAGTTCGCCGACAAGGCCGATGGGCAGCAATCCCGCCAGGATGGTCACCACCACGCCGGTGACGAGCGTCGCCACATAGGGCGTGCGGAAGCGCGCATGAATGAGGCCGAGCGGCGACGGCAGCAAACCATCACGCGACATGGCGAACAGGATGCGCGACTGGCCGAGCAGCAGCACCAGGATGACCGAGGTCAGCCCGAGCACGATCCCGGCCTTGATCACGGGCGCCAGCCAAAGGAGGCCGATGGCGTCGATGCCGACCGCGATCGGATCGGGGACGTTGAGCCGGTCATAGGGCACGATGCCGGTGAGCACGAAACCGACGGCGACATAGAGCACCGCGCAGACCGCGAGCGAGCCGAGAATGCCGATCGGCATGTCGCGGTCGGGATGGCGCGCCTCCTGCGCCGCGGTGGAGACGGCGTCGAACCCGATATAGGCGAAGAACACCACGGCGGCGCCGCGCAGCACGCCGCTCCAGCCATACTGGCCGAGGCCGAGATTGGGCGGCACGAAATCGCCTTGCGGATTGGCGGCCGTGATCCAGTTGGCGCGGCTGAAGAAAGGTGCCGCGGCGGCGATGAAGGCGATCACCACGGCGAGCTTGAGCAGGACGATGACGTTGTTGATGCGGGCGGTCTCGTGGATGCCGAGCACCAGCAGAAGGCTCAGCACCGCTGCGATCCCCATGGCAGGAACGTTGAGCAGCGCGTCGGTGGTGTGCCAGACATGGGCGGCGGCATCGTAGGTCAAGGGCGCCGAGACCAGCCGCGCCGGGATGACGAGACCGAAATCCTTAAGCAGGCTGACCGCATAGCCCGACCAGCCGATCGCCACGGTGATCGCACCGACGGTATATTCCAGCACCAGGTCCCAGCCGATGACCCAGGCAACGATCTCGCCGAGCGTGGCATAGGCATAAGTGTAGGCGCTGCCGGCGATCGGCACCGCCGACGCCATCTCGGCATAGCATAGCCCGGCGAATCCGCAGGCGATCGCGGCGAGCACGAATGACAAGGTGATGGCCGGCCCGGCATCGGCCGCGGCGGCATGGCCGGTCAGGACGAAGATGCCAGCGCCGATGATGCCGCCGACGCCGAGCGCCAGCAGATGGACGGCGCCGAGGCTGCGCTTGAGGCCAACAGCAGCACACGCGTCGACCTCACCAAAAACCGGAATGGCGGCTTCGGCCCAAAGCCCCTCGATGGACTTGCGCACCCACAGACCGGCCATCTGCCTCACCCTCGCCCAGTGCCGCGAGCCAACACCGTTGCGCACCTGAAGTTCCTTCTCCGGAACGCAGCCCTGAATATGCGGCGATCTTCACCGTCTCTTCAGGACTTCGACGTCAGCTATCGCGCTGGACGCCGGCCGCGCGCCGGGCGATGAAGACAGCGGGGCAGAATCAGTGCGGTGGATCTGAGGAGACCAGCGGGGTGAGCGGACACCGACGCGCCAAGGCGGCGGCAAGCTTTGCCAGCGAAGCCGATCTGTGCGCGAGCTTTCTCGCCGCGGTCGAGGCCAATGGCCAGTGGGTCGCCTATCCGGAGACCTGCAACTGGGACATCCTGCTGGCACGCAGGGCGGACGGCTTCCAGATCGGCATCCAGGCGAAGCTGCGGCTCAATCTCGACGTCATCGCCCAGTCCCTCGAGGACGGCGGTGCCATGAGCGCCGACGGTCCCGGGCCGGATTGTCGCGCCGTGCTGATCCCCTGGGGACGCAACAGCTGCGAGCGGATCTGCAAATATATCGGCCTGACCGTCATCGAGGTGAAGCCGGAGCGAACCTCGCCGCGCGAGATCGGCTTTCGGCCCCGCCTGCCCGGCCTCAAGGCCAAGCCGGCGGCCTCGGAGACCTGGCACGAATGGGCCCCGGTCAGGCGGCACGACCTGCCGGACTACGTTCCCGACGTCCGCGCCGGCGCCTCGGCACCGCTGCGCCTGACCAATTGGAAGATCTCCGCGATCAAGATCGCCGTCACGCTCGATCATCGCGGCTTCGTCACCCGCGCCGATTTCAAGCATATCGGCATCGATCACCGCCGCTGGCTGTCGGCCGAGACGCGCTGGCTGCGCAACGACAATGGCCGCTTCGTCCGTGGCGCGGCGATGCCGGACTTCAAGGCGCAACATCCGCGAGTCTACGGCGAGATCAGCGCCGATCGCGACAAGTGGATCCTGCCGACCTGACCGACAAGCACGTCCGTCATGGTGCGGGGCTACAGCGACAGCACCAATTCGTCGTAGCCGACGCCCTGCTGCCTGAGGTAGCCGGTCAAGAGATCATGGCCGGCGCGCATGCCGTCCTTGGCATTGGCATGGCGAGCCTCCTCCTCGCGAAGCAAGGCGTAGATCGGCTTGACGCGCTCGATCGGTGCCCGGTCCGGCTTGCGGCGGCTGGAGTGATAGCCGGTGATGTTGCCGTGACCGTCGAAGGTCGGCGAGACGTGGGCGAACACCCAATAATGGCTGCCGTCGGCGGCGAGGTTGACCACATAGGCGAAGATCTCCTGCCCCGCCGCGATGGTATCCCACAGCAGCTTGAAGACGCAGCGCGGCATGTCGGGATGCCGGATCAGGCTGTGCGGCGCGCCGATCAACTCGCGCGCCGGATACCCCGCCATCCGAATGAAGACGTCATTGGCATAAGTAATTCGCCCCTTGAGATCGGTCTTCGAGACGATCAGTTCCTCGTCGCCGAGCATGTGCTCGACCCCGGTCGGCCTTATCGCTCGCGCCATCGTCGTGTCCTCAGGACTGTCCCGCGTGCGCCTGCTGCGCTTCGCGTCGCGAGCGTTAAACCCACAATATTAAGCGAAGGTAACTGCGTCGGATCGGCTGGCTTGATTTTGACCACTATCAACCCCGAGTTTAGTCCGGATCAAGCGCAGCGATCGGGTGCAGGAAATGCCGGTACTTTCCTCCGCCGGCCGGCGCTATCGAAGCAATGGATGAGGCACGCGGATCCGCGGGCGCACCGACGGCCGCCTGCTTGCTCTAAATCAACACGCTCTGTCGTAATTTGCCGAGAGTGCAATTCAGCATCGCCGAGCGGCCATGAGGTGAGGTGCAGTTCCGGCCCTGCTAGGGGCTCGGCAGACCTCGGCCGGGCCCCGCCTCTGCTCGGCGTGCGCGGGCCTTGTGACGTCGGGCGCGAGCACCACGGAGAGCGCAGCCCGGCGCGATGTCCTCTCGCAGCGGCGCCGCGACCGCACCGGCCGCCCCCAGACATCCGAAGCGCAGATCGTAAATGGCGCTTGCGCAGTCCTCGTCCGGGCCTATACGCCTGCCGGCTCCAAGCCGGATCATCCCCGAGCAACCGACGGCGGGCGCCGGCGACTGTCGGTAACACCCTCTCGAGCCCCCCAGCCACCATGCCTGTGCGATGAAGACGACACTGTACGAATTCAGCGCCATGGGATCGGATTGCGGCATCTGTCTTGCCGCCGGCGAAGGCTTTGACCTCGCGCCGGTGTTCGCCGCTGCCGAGGCTGAGGTATACAGGATCGAGCAGCGCTACTCGCGCTTTCGCACCGACAGCGATCTCGCCCTGCTCAATACCACCGCCCGGAGCGGCTCGATGACCGCGACCGACGATGAGACGGCAGGCCTCCTCGCCTTCGCCAGGCGATGCCACGCCCTGAGCGGCGGTTCTTTCGATATCACCGCCGGCCCGCTGCGGCTCGCCTGGGAAGCCAGCGCCGAGCCGACGCAAGCCGAGCTCGACGCGGCGCGGCGGCATGTCGGCATGGACAAGGTCGAACTGGCGCCCGGCACGGTGCGCTTCACCGCGCCGGGCATGACGCTCGACTTTGGCGGCATCGGCAAGGAATACGCCGCCGACCGCGCCGCCGATCTCTGCCGCGCTCTCGGCGCCGCCCATGGCTATGTCAACCTCGCCGGCGACATCCGTGTCGTCGGCCCCACTCCCGATGGCCGGCCCTGGATCATCGGCATCGTCGATCCCCGCGCGCCGGATCGCATTGTGGCGCGGGTCTCACTCGCGGCCGGCGCGATCGCGACCAGCGGCGATTATCAACGGTTCATCGAGCGTGATGGCCGGCGCGTCGGCCACATTCTCGATCCGCGCAGCGGCCGGCCGGCGCAAGGCCTGTCATCGGTCAGCGTGATCGCCGAAACCTGCCTCGTCGCCGGCAGCCTCGCGACGACGGCGATGGCGATGGGATCGGACGGCCGGGCGTGGCTTCAAACGCTCGGCGTCCGCCATATCGCGATCGATGGCGACGGCGGCTATTGGGGCACGGAGCCGCGCCTTCAAAGAAATACCAACGTTGGAAACGGGACACCAGACGATGTCGGGGAGACGAGAACTTAGACTGACAGATTGACGAGCGAACCGGGCGCGCCGAGCCGGTCGAGCGCCTGCTGGCTGCTGCCCAGAGTGTCGGCCGGCGCCGCCGCCGAGGAGCCCGCCGCGGGCGCGCGCAGCGACGACATCAGCTGCGACATGGTCGTGACAAAGTCCGACTTGGAGACGCTGCCGGTGCCCGATGAATCGAGCTGGGCAAAGATCGCGTCCGCGCCCTGCTGCTGGAAGACCGCGGGCGGAGTCCTGGTCTGGAAGGCCTGCTCGAATTGCGCCTTGGTGATCGAGCCAGTGCCGGCGGTGTCGATCGCGTCGAACAGGCTGGACATCTTCTGGCGCGGCGGTGCGCCCGAGCTCGCACCCGAGACCGTGTTCGCTCCGGCAGCGGAAGCGATTGCAGATATGTCCATGGCAGGCCCTCGCAGATGCCCGAATCACGATTGAGACAAAACGTCGCAGTCGGGGCAAAATGGAACCCGAGCCATTAAGAAAGCCCTAACCGGGCTAGTGTGGCGTCTCGCAATTGCCTATGCCCTTCGCGGCCAGCCCCTGTAGGCAATTGCGAGACATAAGCCGCACTAGCTTTTTGATTTTGCTAGTGTCCTGATGTCTCCGAATGACCGTGCGAGGGTGAGGCAAATGAAGCGGTAATTCGGAGACAGGACACTTGAGCGTTTTCCTGCGAAATGCAGCAGGCGCTCTGGTGTCGGCCACCGCGCGAGGACCTTCCTCGCGCACGATGCTGCAGCCGACGCGGCTTCGCGATCGGCGTCCTCTGTCGGCGCGCGCCAAAAGCGCGGAATACTCCCGCGCTGCGCAGCCCGCCGCTCACACCCGGCCGGCGGGTCCCGGCAACTGCTGCCAGTCGAGCCCGAGCCGTTCGCAGGCCTCGCGGACTTCGCGCATGTCGAGGTCCTGGCGCGAGCCGCCGAGCGGTACCTGCGCCGTGCGGCCCTCGCGATGCACCGTCACCATCACCGGACCTTCGTGCCGCTGGTGATGTTCGTGTTTGTCGAACCGACAGCCGTGATCTTCCAGCCACTTTCGAAACGTCGCACTTTCCATGGACTTGCTCCTGTCTTGGCGACATCGCCCGTGTCACGAAACGAAGATGGGTAATGGTCAGCTCAACCGGTGGCGCCTGGCGGCCTCAGTCCTCCTGCGCCGCCCGTTCGATCGCGTCGGCATAGCCGGCCAGCCGGTCATAGCCACTGGCAATCCTGAGCAGGCGCGCCTGCAGGTCGGCGTCCGGCGATGCCCTGGCCTCGTCGCGCGTCATCGTCGCGCATTTACGCCAATATTCCCCATCGTAAACTTCTTCCGGCGTTAAGGGCCTGTGCGCGTCCAGGAACATGGAATCGCTCCCTCCTATCGGAGCGACTGCCACAAAACGCAAAAGTGATGGCGGCTTATTGATCGAGGTCAAAGCCGCCTCGAGGCGCGGCGCCGCGACGCACCATGCGCCAACCGGTGTCCGCGTCACGCGAGAACGCGAGCATGATCCTTTCGATCAGATCTTCTCCGTTGACGGAGTTTCCTCCGCCCCGCGAGGGCCGAGCGCAAACAGGCTGGACAGCGAGGGAACTCCTGGCGGCCGAGCGAATTGCGCGAGATCAGGCCGAGGATCCGCGCATGGCAAAACTGGTCAAGCAGCTTCAAAGGCAGGCCGACAAGGCCGCACGCCTCGCCATCGAGATGAACGACCCGGAATTGTCGAAAGACTTCGCCAATCTCGCCGCCGCCTACCGGGCGCAGGCGGCAACAGTGAAGGAAACGGCAAAGAAGAAGGGCAAGAAGAACCGGGCCGGGAAATAGAGCCCACCGCAATTGCTCGCCTCAACCGTTGCGCCGAGCGATCGCGGTCGATGCCGGGCGGCGAGGAGCGGCGCCAAGCGCACCTCTCCCCGCACTGCGGCTGGCATCCGGGGAACTCGTCAGGCCTGCGAACAGGCTCCCCGGCGGCAAGGACTTGAGACTGCAAGCATTGGGAAGCCTGCGCGCGGATCGAGGCTCTACGACAGCGCGCTCCAGGTGCCGTCGGGATTGCGGCAGGCGGTGCCGCGCTCGGTCTGCGGCTGGCCGTCGATATAGATCACCTGGGTGAATGGCCGGCACCGCATGCCCTGGCGCTGATAGGCGGCGCCGGGGACGACATCGCCGTAGCGGCCGGTCTGCGGATTGCGCCATTGGACCGGCGTTCCGGCCGGTCCCTGATCGAGCGCCCGCATCTGCGCCTCGTAGGCGAGCCGCCGGTCCTGCTCGTCGAGACTGGCGCCGATCCGGTTGCCGATCAGGCCACCGATGGCCGCGCCGGCCAGAGCCGCGCCGACGCGCTCGCCGGTGCCACCGCCGATCGTCGATCCGATCAGCGCGCCGGCGATGGCACCGCCGGCGGTGCCGGTGTTCTCCTTTGGCCCTGCGTTGGACGCACAGCCCGCCAGCGCGACGGCGAAAAGGGTGGAAATGAGAATGGTCGGCTTCCGCATCATGTGTGTCCGCTCGCAGAGTTGGCGGCTGCGCGGGCATTTCCACCCAGCCGGAAGGCAAATCGAAATCGCAAGAGGGGCCACACCGCATGGTCCTTATCCCGGCCATTCGCATCGCGGTGCGCCAGGCGCGCCGCGTGAAATGGTAGGATCAAAAGGACCACCAGAACATTAATGGTCTGGCGGAGCGTTGGATCTGAGCCTCGTTCGCATGTCCGCTGTAACGCGGGCCGCGCCTGAGATCCGCTCCACCGGGCGTCCCCCTTGCCTTTCGAGACGAGCAAGATTGAATGATTGGGGCGGAAATTCGACCGTGCGGATCGCGCAGCGGGCGAATCGCAACTTGCGCGCCGATGTCGCCGTTTGCACCCAGGGCATTGCGCCGCAATGCGTGATAGAATCAAATCATTTCCACAAGCTCAGATATTGCAATTCCGGCTGGCAGGACTTTAGATCGGCCAAGGACAAGAGGGCGACGGCGATGAGAAAACCATCGAAAGCCAGGAAAGCGGCGCGCAAGACGAAGGCGGCGCCCAAGAAGAGATCCCCCAAGAAGCGATCCCTTAAGAAGACATCGCGCAAGAAAGCCGCGGCCAAGAAGTCGCCGGTCAAGAAGACCACCCGCAAGAAGACGGCGGCCACGAAGACCGCGAGCAGGAAGGCGAAGGCCATCGGCAAGCGCGTTGCCGCGGCTACCGGCTGCTGCACGTTGACGGGGAGCGGTCCCGACGAGCAGCGCGAAGGCCTGACCAAGGAGCAATGCCGGCGCCTCGCCATGCGCAAGGGCAAGAATTACCAGTGGATCGCCGGTCTGTGTGCCGAGTCGGGCCGGCGGTGAAGTCCGCCCGCCGGCTTCCCGCGATGGCCGCCCTGCTGGGCGCCATGGCCTGCACCGGCTGCGCCGTCCCCTCCTATGACGTGCCGCGCGACGAATATGCACAGCCAACGGTGCGAACGATCATCGAACGCATTCAATGCGAGTTGCGCGACATGGTGCGCGACGACCGACCGGGCGATCCGGCCGCCTTCCACCGGCTGTTTCTTCTCAATGGCGACTACGAGGTCGTCGCCTCGCTCTCCCTCGAAGTCAACGACGCCGGCGGATTGGCTCCGAGCGTCACATACCTGACGCCGCTCGGGGCGGCCGCCTCGCTGACGGTGAGCGCCAACGCAACGCTCAACGCCTCCCGCGACCACACCTTCAGCGAGAATGTGCAACTCTCCATCCGACAGATCTATCAGGACTGGAAGTCGGGCCTCAGACCCTACGACTGTCCGGCGGCGGACACCCATCTGTCGGGGGCGCTCGGCGTCAAGGATCTGGTGTCGATGGCCGCCTCCACACCCGAGCTGAGCGAAACCACGAAGGACGGGCGAAAAGGCGTCTTCGGCGGAACCATCCAGTTCGTCGTGACGAAATCGCTCACCGCCGCCGGGCCGGCGTGGGCGCTGGTGCGCTTCAGGAACATTTCGCTGCTCGGCAACCTGTCCGAGATCAACACCGACCGGATCACCCTGGCTTTCGCCCAGGGCAGTCTCGCCGGCAAACGGCTGCCTCAGATCAATGGGTACAATGCCGCCGGCTATCAATTCCTGCAGCAGCAGCTGCTCAACTCGATCAATTCGCAATTGGTCATTCAGAACAGCCCGCGATGACGCGGCGAGGCCGGCGCTCATCGACCTGGCGCACCGTCATCGGCAAGCCGCGCTACTGAAAATTTCTGGCGAGCTGGCGGACGCTGTTCAGCACCATGTTCCCCAAGCGCTTGCCGCGGTTGCGCAGAATGCGCTGCAGGCCGCTGTCGACGAAGTACTGCAGGATGATCAGGTCGCGCGTCGTTACCTCCGGGCCGACCGGGTCGACCGAATGCCAGCTCTCGTCGCCGACGGCGAAGGCAAAGCCGGAATTGGGCAGGAACTGGCCTTTGCCGGCGCGCTCGAGGCTGCCGTCGGCCGCACGCCTGTGCAGCACCGTGCCGATATGCGCCGTGGCCGCGTCCCGCGGCAGGTAGATCAGGACGGTGATGCCCTTCCAGTGCGTGTCGGTGTGCGGCGCGATGTGATAGCCGGCGATGTCGCGGGTCAACACCGGAATCGGAAACAGGCCGACCTTGTCGTAGCCGGCGCCGAAGCGCGCGCGCAGGCCGGGCGCCATCCGGCGAACGAAGGCTGCCTGCAATTCGCTCGAGCACAGGACACGGCCGACCAGATCCCACACCGCGCGCTTCTCCGGCGGCAGGGCGCGCGTGTATTCGGGAAACAGATCGATCTTCACCCGCGTCGGTGTGCCGTCGGCGAGGTCGTTCTCCCTGGCGCGGCCCGACATCGGTCGATAGTCCGCCGCATCGGGCAAGGTCGCGGTCATCTGCCGGTAGAGATCAGGCGGAAAGAACCGATCGAATGTAACGTGGTGAAACGGCGCACTCACGTCGCGCGCGCCATCAACGGCCCTCACCACGAAATCGGAAATATCTTTCATCGACCCCAGCTCGCTCATGGAAAATCAATACCGGCACTGCTCGCCGCGAGCAAGCGACTGACATATCAACCCGCAAGCGAGTTGAGAAACGCTCCGATCTCGACGCGAGAGCGGAAGAATGGTTTCGCTCGGCAGCCGTCCGTAAACGCTTCGATGATCCAACGCCCGACTGATGCGGCCTCGCGCGTGGGTGCGATCGCATCGCGCTGCAATCGCGGAGCATCATAGCTGCCGGCGGCTCGGCCACAAGCTCGCCAAGGCAGACGTTACGGTGCAGCCCGCACTCGCCACCTTCGGCTAAGCGACCATGGAGGCGCCGGAGACGAAGCTATCGCCCTGTTCCTCAAAAGGCCGGAATCTGGCCGGGCAACTTGTCCTTGATGACCTGGCGGATGGTGTCATTCTGATAGGCGTGCACCAGCTTGGCTACCCAAGGGGCATTCTTGTCGCGCTCGCGGACAGCTATGAAATTGTTGTAGGGGTTGTTGACCGGCGACTCGATCGCGATCGCGTCTTTCTCTGGAATCAGCCCGGCCGGAACGGCGTAGTTGGTATTGATCACAGCGGCGTCGACATCGTCGAGGCTGCGCGGAAGCTGGGCCGCGTCGATCTCGCGGATCCGCAGCTTCTTGGGATTGTCGATGACATCGAGCACGGTCGGCAACAGGCCCACACCGTCCTTGACCTTGATCAGCTTCTGAGCCTGCAGGAGCAGGAGCGCACGCCCGCCGTTGGACGGGTCGTTCGGGATGCCGATCGAGGCACCGTCCCTGATTTCGCCAACAGACTTGACCTTCCTGGAATAGAGGCCAATCGGCGCGACGATCGTCTCTCCGACCGGGGTGATCTTGTAACCCCGCGTCTTGATCTGGTTGTCGAGGAAGGGCTTGTGCTGGAAGGCGTTGGCGTCGAGATCACCGGCATCGAGCGCGGCGTTCGGCAGCAGATAGTCGTTGAAGACCACGACGGTGATGTCGAGGCCGTCCCTGGCGGCGATCTCCTTGACCTTGCCCCAGACGGCCTCATCGTTGCCGCTCGAGATTCCGACCTTGATTTTCTGATCGGCGAAGGCCGGTGCGGCGAACAGCGCGACACCGACGAGGAGGGAAACTAAACGGTGCATCATCTCATCTGATCCCAAAAACGACGCTTCTTCCAGTCGGGGCACATCCGAAGCCTCGGGCGTGAGGCATGCCTCCGATGGCGACCATTCGTCCAAAACGACAAGCTCGTCAACCGATCGATCTTCTAGTGTCCCGTCTCCGAATTACCGCTTCGTTTGCCTCACCCTCGCACGGTCATTCGGAGACATCGGGACACTAGCAAAATCAAAAAGCTAGTGTGGCTTATGTCTCGCAATTGCCTACAGGGGCTCGCCGCAAAGGGCATAGGCAATTGCGAGACGCCACACCAGAGCTGCTTGATCCCGGGATCGCCCCTCACTCGAAAACTCCACGCCCATTTCGGCGTACACATCTACCGTAGTCCATTCCAAATAATGACGTGCGGTGAGAACGATTCAACTTCGTCCTCTGAGCAGATCAGCCGGTCTCACTCAGTTCAGCATGGTGCTGCAGAGTGCAGCCCCCGCATTTCATCGAGATGCGGGATCATCGCGCTTGTGCCCGAAGTTCAATGACAGCCGTGCCGAGACCAGAATAGCCCTTCGACCGCGCCGACACCGCACGATCGCAGCAGAGTTTTCCGTCCGTCCCATGCCGCGTCGAAACTTCGCCTCCACTTCGATCGAAATACAAAATTGACCGTTTGTGCCGGCGCGCCATAGCTTTTCGTGCGCTGATTTCGCGTATATCGCCCACCGCGACGCCAGAGGTGATCCAGGATGGTCAAGAAGCCCGATCGCATTCGCAGTCTCCTCAACCGGCGACAGGTCCTGACGGCTGGCGCCGGGTTGATGGCATTGCCGCTCGCCGGCTCTCCTGCCCTTGCCCAGATACGCCGCGGCGGCACCTTGACCGTCATCACACAGGGAGAGCCGCGAACGCTCGTCCCGCTGCTCGACACGAACACGTTCACCCGCAACATCAGCACCAAGGTCGTGGAAGGCCTGCTGACCTACGATGCCCAATTCACGCCGCGTCCGCTGCTGGCGATCGCCTGGAATGTCAGCGCGGACGGCCTCGAATATGCATTCACGCTGCGTCCGGGCGTCAAATGGCACGACGATGCCGACTTCACCTCCACCGACGTCCAATTTTCGCTTCGAGCCTTGCAGAAGGTCGGGCCGCGCGGCCGGATCAGCTTTGCCAATATCGAGCGGGTCGAAACACCCGACAAATTGACCGCCGTGGTGAAGCTGTCGAAGCCCATTCCCTATTTTCTCAAGGCGCTTTCCTCTGCGGAGTCCCCCATCATTCCGCATCATGCCTACCAATCCGCCAATCTCGAAAATCTCGATGCCAGCCCAAACAACAACGCGCCCATCGGAACTGGACCGTTCATTTTCGAGGACTGGAAACGCGGCAGCCATGTCAGCCTGCGCCGCAATCCCCAATACTGGCGTCCGGACCGCCCCTATCTGGATCGGGTGGTCGTTAAATTCATTGCCGATCCGGCGGCGGCGTCGGCAGCGCTCGAAACGCGAGAGGCGGACGTCAGCGACAGCGTCTCGCTGTCCGATCTCCAGCGGCTGGAGCAAGGCGGGAAATTCCTCATTTCATCGCAGCGGGATGCCTATCTCAACAATGCGGAGGTGCTGGAGTTCAATCTTGATAACCAGTATCTCGCCCAGCGCGCCGTCCGACACGCGATCGCGCACGCAATCGACCGCGATTTCATTCGCCAGTGGATCTACTATGGCTACGCCAGCCCCATACGCACTCCGATTCCGGACGTGCTGCCGGCGTACTCCGACCCGACGACCTTCGACTATCCTTTCAACCTTGACGAAGCCAACCGCCTTCTCGACGAAGCGGGCCTGAAGCGTGGCAGCGGCGGCGTCCGTTTTGGCTTAAAGCTGACGTTCATTCCAGGAGCCGCTTTCAAGTCGACGGCCAGCTACCTGCGCTCCGCCCTTGGTTCCGCCGGCATCCGCGTCGATGTTGTCGAGGGCGACCTCGGCACCTTCATCAAGCGAGTCTACTACGACCGGGATTTCGACCTCAACGTCAATGGGCTCGGCCTTCTGTTCGATCCGACCGTGGGCGTCCAGCGAATCTACTGGTCTGACGGGATCAAGCACCCGCTGCCTTATGTCAACGCGGCACACTACAACAATCCTGAGGTGGACCAGCTATTCCGCCTGGCTGGCACCGAGCGCGACGAGAGCCGCCGCGCCGAGCAATTCCGCGCGATCCAGAGGATCGTCAGCGACGAGCTGCCCGCCCTGCCGTTGGTGGCGCTGAATACAAGGACCGTGAGCAATCGTCGCGTGCACGATCTCTACAACAGCGTTGACTTGACCGCGGGAGACTTTTCCGATGCCTGGCTTGATCGGTAACGGTGAAGCCTCGACGAATATCGACCGAATGACCTCAGGTGCATTTCGTCCGACACCTGTCTGACGGGCGGCACACCCCAAGGGCTGGCTCTTGACGAGGTCGGAGGCATCCACCCGGTTCCACCATGCAGTCTGAAACGGCAGCCGGCCCGCATCCGCCACACGCGGGTCGCGCATGGGCCGCACCTCGGCCGCAGCGCGGCACGGCACGGCACGGCACGGCAAGGTTGCCTTCACCGGGCGCTCCACCTATAAAGCCCGAATGACATCCGCTCCGATCCGGCCCGCGATCTCGTGGTGGCGCTCCTCATAAGGAGCGGCGTGTCGTCTTTCATCGACCGATATTGCCGCCGTATTGGCTGGCAAGGTTGATATCCGCGCAAAGATCGATACGGCGGCTCCCTCCAGGAGAGCCTTCCGTCATGCCTGTTCGTCCAACCGTTCTCACTGGCGATCGCCCCACCGGGCCGCTTCACCTCGGCCATTATGTCGGCTCGCTGCGTAATCGCGTCGCGCTGCAGCGCGATCACCGTCAATTCATTCTGGTGGCCGACGCCCAGGCGCTGACCGACAACGCCCATGATCCGGCCAAGGTCTCGCGCAACGTCCTCGAAGTCGCTGCGGATTATCTCGCTGTGGGCATCGATCCGGCGGCGAGCACGATCTGCGTCCAATCCGCGCTGCCGGCGCTCGCCGAACTGACGCTGCTCTATCTGAACTTCGTCAGCGTCGCCCGCCTCGAACGCAATCCGACGATCAAGGACGAGATCAAGGCGCGGCAGTTCGGCAGGGACATCCCGGCGGGATTCCTGTGCTATCCCGTGGCCCAGGCGGCGGACATCACCGCTTTCAAGGCCACCATCGTCCCGGTCGGCGACGATCAGCTGCCGCTCATCGAGCAGACCAACGAGATCGTCCGGCGCATCAATCGCCAGGCGAGGCGCGACATCCTGCCGGACGCACGCGGGCTGTTGTCCAGGATCAGCCGCCTGCCCGGCATCGACGGCCGCGCCAAGATGAGCAAATCGCAAGGCAACGCCATCACGCTGTCGGCGTCGGACGCCGACATCATCGCCGCGGTTCAGGCCATGTACACCGATCCGGATCATCTGCGCGTCGCCGATCCCGGTCGTGTCGAAGGCAACGTGGTCTTCACCTATCTCGACGCGTTCGATGACGACAGCGCCACCGTGGCCGATCTGAAGGCGCGCTATCGTCGCGGCGGGCTCGGCGATGTCGAACTCAAGCGCCGGCTCGCGCGCGTCCTCTGCGACGTCATCGGACCGATCCGCCAGCGCCGGGCGGACATCGCCCGCGACCCCGATACGATTCGCGACATCCTGCATGCGGGGACGATGGCAGCCCGCGGGGTGACGGCCACGACGCTGGCGGAGGTGCGACAGGCGCTGGGCCTGTTCGAACTAACGAAGCCTGACAAGTGCCCGGCCCCCGAATGACCGCCCACTTACCGCACGCACTCCGAATACCAGTGCCGCGACCGCCACGCGCTGAACATGCCCGCCAGGATGCTCAGCCTTTAAGCGCGGTGACCACGACTTCAATCGAGGCGCCGCCACCGAGACCGGCCACCTCGACCGTCGCTCGCGTCGGCAGGTTGTCGCCGAAGAATTCGGTCCAGGCCGCGTCCATCTCCTTCTTCTTGGACAGATCCGTCACGAAGATCGAGGCGCTGACGACGCGGGATGCATCCGTTCCCGCCTCTTTCAGATAGCCGGCAATCTTGCCGAGGATGTTGCGGGTCTGCTCAGCCATGGAGGCGCTGGTGTCGTCGGCGATCGTGCCGCCGACGAACACAAGACCATTGGCTTCGACGGCGCGGTGCATGATCGGGGTACGGATGTTACGGATGATGCTCATGATGTCCTCTTGTTAGAGCGTGGAAGGATGAAAACGGCCGATGCTGAGATCGCCGATCCGTGTTGGGGTGCCGCCATTGACGATCAGCTCCGCCATCACGGCACCGGCGCCGGGACCGAGCTGGAAGCCGTGCAGCGAAAACCCGAACTGGTGATAAACGCCGTTGTGGCGGACGCTCGGCCCGAACACCGGCAGATTGTCCTGCATCCGGGCCTCGATGCCGGCCCAGGCGCGGACGATCGTGGCCCCCCGCATCACCGGAAACAGCTCCAGCACCGTGCGCGCACTCACCGCCAGGCTGCGGAAATCCAGCACGGTCTCGTTGCGGTCCTGGTCCGGCGTGGCCAGATGACCGCCGCCGATCAGCACGGTGCCGTTGGCGAATTGCTTGAACGACAGCTTGCGGCCGCCCAGGATCACGACGGGATCGATGAAACGCGGCACGGGCGACGTAATCATCAGCATCGGCGCCACGGTCTCGACCGGGACCGGCTCGCCAAGCGCGGTCGCGAACCGGCCCGCCCAGGCGCCGGCGGCGTTGACGAGCACCGGCGCGGCATAGCTGTCCGCGCCGACGTCGACCTGCCAAAGCCGGTCGCGCTGCCGGATATTGCTTGCGGCCACGCCCTCACGAACCGTCGCGCCGAGCGAGGCCGCCCTACGCCGGAATGCCGTCGTCGTCCGGGCGGGATCGGCCGCGCCATCGCGCCGCGACACCACGCCCCCGGGACAGGTGTCCGCCACGGCGGGCACCAGCCGCCGCAGCTCGGCTCCGTCAATCAACTCCTCATGGCTGAAGCCGAGCGTGTTCAGCTCCGCGACGCGGGCGCGACATTGCTCGAGCTCGGCGTCGGTCTCGGCGACCAGAACCTGGCCGTGGCTTTCGAAACTGCAGTCGTCGTCGACGAGGTCTTCGATCCGCTCCCAGATTTCCATGGAGCGGACCGAGAGCGGAATCTCGGCGACGTGCCTTGCGAGCTGGCGGACGCCGCCGGCGTTGACGCCCGAGGCGTGCCGGCCGGCATAGTCCTTCTCGATCAGCACCGGCTTCATGCCGGCGAGCGCCAGGTGAAGCGCCGTCGAGCATCCATGGATGCCGCCGCCGATGACGATCGCATCTGCGCGTTGCGTCATCCGCGCGCCACCGCCTTGACGTCGGCCTCGGTCTTCGGAAGGGCGGCGAGCTCAGCCAGCGTGATCGGCTTGACCGGCGCCCGCAGCCGGTAATAGCCGATCTCCTGCGGGCTCTTGCCGCGCGCTTGCGCCATCAGTTCGGTGACGGTCAGACCGCACAGTCGCCCCTGACATGGACCCATGCCGGTGCGGCGATAGGCCTTGAGCTGATTGGGCCCGGTTGCGCCGATGGCGACGGCATCGAGGACATCCTTCGCGGTCACCTCCTCACAGCGGCAGACGATGGTATCGCCCGAGGGAATGCGAAACTGCGGCGCCGGACGGAATAGCGTATCGAGAAAGGCGCGCCCGCGCTCGGCCTGAACCAGGCTTGTGCGCAACGTCGCCATGGCCGTGAGCTTCACGGCCGCCGCGGGCGCCAGCGCTTCCACCGCCGCGCGCGCGGCGATACGTCCACGAAACTCGGCGGCTCCAGCGCCTCCGATCCCGGCGCCGTCGCCGGCGATTGCGATGCCGTCGATGGATGAATTGCCGTTCTGATCGAGCTCCGGCGACCAGCACAATTGCCGCTCGTCCCAGCGATGGGTGATGCCGGCCGCCATCGCCAGATTGACGTTGGGCACCACGCCCTGATGCAGCAGCAGCAGATCGGCAGAAACCGTCTCGCGCCGGCCTCCGGCCACATAGCTCACGGTTGCGAGCTGGCCGTCGCCGGCGGCCGCGAGCTCCGTGACGGCGGACACGACCGGCACCTTCGCCCGCACTTCCCGCATCATGGCAAGCCCCTTGGCGAAATAGGGCGAGGTCAGGAAGGCGAAGGCGTGCGGCAGCGCGGCGAGGTAGTTGCGACGCCCGGTCGTGTCGAGGATCCGGTCGATGCGGCCGCCGAGGCGCAGAATCTGCGCCGCGAGCAACCAGAGCAACGGCCCCTGCCCCGCGATCACCGTGCGCCCGTCCGGCACCAGCGCCGAGGACTTCAGCATCGTCTGCGCCGCCCCCGCGGTCATCACGCCGGGCAGCGTCCAGCCGGGAATCGGAAACGGCCGCTCCAGCGCGCCGGTCGCCAGGATGACGCGCCGCGCCTTGACGAAGGTCGAGGCGCCACCGACCGAGACGCCGATCTCAAGATTGCGATCGAGACTCCAGACCGTCGCGCGCTGGATGATCTCGGCGCCGCTTCCGCGCACCGCTCGAACGAGCTCGGCGCCCGCCCAGTATTCGGCGCCGAGGCGATCGCGTTCGGTCACCGGCGTCGACGCAATCGCGCGCCAGACCTGGCCGCCGGGACCCATATTCTCGTCGAGCAGCAGGACCGACAAGCCGGCCTCGGCCGCTGTCGCCGCGGCGGCGAGCCCCGCGGGCCCGGCGCCGATCACCACGACGTCGTAGCTGTCGCGCTTGGGGGTGGTCATCGTCCGATCTCCCGCTTGCCCTTCTGGATCTCGACCTGCATCCCCTCCGCTACAGGCACCAGACAGCCCTGGCGGTTGCCGACGCCATCGATGGTGACGAGACAATCGAAGCACACCCCCATCATGCAGTAGGGCAGACGCGGCGCGCCGCTCACCGCGGTTGCCCGGCGCACGTCGCGGCGCGACGCCAGCAGCGCGGCAGAGACGGTGTCGCCCTGACGCGCCGTGACGGCTTCGCCATCCACGAAGATCTGCACCGACGGCCTGTTGTCCTGATCCGATCGTTTGAACATTGGCATGCCTCCTGGCTTCTTCCCTGATGTCAGTAGTAGCCGCTGCCGGTCGCTGCGCCGCCGCCCTCGAAACGGCGGGCCGAGAAGGCGCCGACCAGTTCAGGCTCGAGCGCGCCCGCGGCGACCATGCGCGCAACCTCGAAGGCGTGGTTGGAGGCAAGCGTCACGCCGGAATGGCAGCAGGCCACGAATGCCCCGGGATGACTTTCCGACTGGTCATAGATCGGGAAGCCGTCCCGCGGCATGACGCGGATGCCGGCCCAGCTCCTGACGACATTCAGCCGCGCCAGATGCGGAAACACCCGTTGCGCGCGATCCGCCATCACCGCGCTGACCGCATGTTTCAACGCCCGATCGTCGATCTCGTCTTCCTTACTGTCGCCGATCATCACCGTGCCCTCGTCGGTCTGGCGGATCGTGGTCAGGGGGTGCGGCAGGAACGGCATCGTGCGCTCGGTCACCACGATCTGACCGCGGGTCGGGCCCATCGGCGCCGACAGACCAACCATCGGCGCAAGCGTCGGATTGGCGTTCCCGGCGGCGAGCACGACCTTGCCAGCGCGGATCTCGCCGTTCGGCGTCGTCAAACGGAATTCGCCGCCGTCCCGGCTGATCGCCGACACCGGGCATTCCGGGAAATAGTCGATGCCGAACGTCGTGAAGCCGGTATGGAAGGCACGGAAGGTCCGCAGCGAATTGACGTGGCCGTCGAGCGGACAGAAGCTGCCGCCGGAAACCTCCGGGCCGATCAGCGGCAGCATCTTCTTCACCCTGGATGCCGGCAACATCTCCATCTTGTAGTCAGCGGTGCCGACCTGGTCGTGCATCCGCGCGACCAGTCGGGCGCGCTGCTCGAACTCGTCATCGCCGAGAGTCAGATGGAAGCCGCCATTCTGCTGGAGGCAGACGTCGAGACCGGTCTGCTCCTTCAATTCGGCGGCGAGCCGGCCCCACGTCGCCGACGCCCGCATGGTCCAGTGCGAATAGGCCGGCATGCCCAACCCCTTGCTCTGCACCCAGACCAGCGCGAAGTTGGCGCGCGAGGCGCGCTTGGCGATGTCGCCCTCGTCGAGCACGACGGTCTTTTTGCCGAGCCGGCCGAGCCCCCAGGCGATGGCGGAGCCGAGCAGCCCGCCGCCGACGACGGCGACGTCATAATCCCTGCGCATGAGTTCTCCTATCGCCCCGTATCACTCTTGCCGGCGAGCACGCGGTCGAGCCCGTAGAAGCGGTCGAGCAGAACGAGGGCGGTCATGGTGATCGCGATCACACAGGCCGAGACCGACGTCACCAGCGGATCGATGTTGTTCTGGATGTAGAGGAACATGCGGACCGGCAGCGTCTCGGTGCCCGGCGCCGCCAGGAAGACGGTCATGGTCAGATCGTCGAAGGACTGGATGAAGGCGAGCGCCCAGCCGCTGATGACGCCCGGCAGGATCAGCGGCAGCGTCACCCGGCGGAACAGGGTCCAGCCGCCGGCGCCGAGCGA
The DNA here is from genome assembly GCF_024181725.1 of Bradyrhizobium sp. WD16. NCBI lineage: Bacteria > Pseudomonadati > Pseudomonadota > Alphaproteobacteria > Hyphomicrobiales > Nitrobacteraceae > Bradyrhizobium > Bradyrhizobium sp. WD16. The sequence continues at coordinate 312,480 of NZ_CP028908.1, forward strand.
GACCGCGGCCATTTCGACCGAACGGTCGATGCCGGTGGCCGCCGCCAACGTCAGCCGCAGCGCGAACGGAAACACGACGATCACATGGGCGATCAGCAGCGCCGGAAAGCTGCCGCTCATTCCGATCGACGTGAAGAAGCGGAGGAAGGCGATGCCGAGCACGACATGCGGAATCATCAGGGGCGACAGGAACAGCGCCGCGAGCGCGTCGCGGCCGCGAAACGCGCAGCGGGCGATCGCCAGCGCCGCCGGCACCGCGAAGAGCAGCGCCACGAAAGAGGACAGCGCGCCGAGGCCGAGACTGACCCAGAACGCGTGGATGAATTCGGGATAGTTCGCGATCGCCCTGAACCAGCGCAGCGAGAAGCCGTTGGTCGGCAGCGACAGGTAGCCCTCGGGCGTGAAGGCGACGAGGCAGACCACCACGATCGGCGCCAGCATGACGACGACGAAGATTGCATGGAAGATCAGCGCGAGCGGGCCGTTCCGCCTCATCGGAACACCTCGGCATAGCGCCGCTCGATCAGCGCGTTGCTGCCGACCACGATCAGCACCAGCGCCACCAGCAGCAGTATGGCAACGGCCGCGCCCAACGGCCAGTTCAGCGTGTTGAGAAACTCGTCGTAGGCGAGCGTCGCCGCGACCTTGAGCCGGCGGCCGCCGATGATCGCAGGGGTCGCGAACGCGGTGGCCGAAAGCGAGAACACGATGATCGCGCCCGACAGCACGCCCGGCATGATCTGCGGCAAGATGATGCGGCGGACGATGGTGAGAGAGCCGGCGCCGAGCGAGAGCGCGGCGTTCTCGATCTGCGGATCGAGGCGCTGGAGCGCGGCCCACACCGACAACACCATGAACGGCATCATCACATGCGCGAGCGCGACCACCATGCCGGTCTCGGTGAACATGAAGCGCAACGGCGTTCCGATCAGCCCGAGCGAGATCAGGAGCTTGTTGACGAGCCCGTTACTGCCGCCGAACAGGAGCGCCCAACCGAGCGTGCGAGCCACCACGGAGATCAGGAGAGGGCCGAGGATCACGAGCAGGAAGAAGCTCTTCCAGCGCCCGCTCATGCGGTTGAGGATGTAGGCTTCCGGCGCGCCGAGCACGGCGGTGATCAGGGTGGCCAGAGCCGCGACGCGGAACGTCCGCCAGAACATTTCGGCGTAATAGGGATCGGTAACGATCTCGCGCCAGTTCTTCAGGATGAAGACCGGCTCGATGCCCTTATACTGGCCCCAGTCGTGAAACGACAGCATCACCGTCATCGCGAGCGGGATCACCAGCACGCCGACGAACAGCATCAGCGCGGGAGCGGCGAGCGCCCAGGGCGCGTTCGCCGTCTGCGCCTGCCCGGCCGCGACGGCTGTCGCGGGAGCGGTGTCGACGACCGCGCTCATGCGGCGCCTCCGGCGCGCAGGCTCATGTCATCGGGACGCCAGGCAAGGCGAACGGCGTCGCCTTCGGCCGGCTGCGCCTGGCCGTCGTTCTGGCGGATCACGATCGCCGGGCCGCATTCGCTGTCGCACTGGAACAGCCAGTGATTGCCCTGGAAGATCCGGGTGACGATCTTCGCGGCCAGCCCAGCATCGCCAAAACCGATCCGCTCGGGACGGATGCTGACCGTCACCGAACCGCTCAGCCCCGCCGGCGCCGCGGCGCTCCAGGAGCCGGCAACCAGCCGCGCGGGAGCGGTCGTCCGATCGACCGTCGCGGCAAAATCATTTGTCTTGCCGAGAAATCGCGACACGAACGCCGAAGCCGGCCGCTCGTAGGTCTCCTGCGGTGTGCCGATCTGCTCGATGCGTCCCTGACTCATGACCACGATCCGGTCTGACAGCGACATCGCCTCGCTCTGGTCATGGGTGACGAGGATCGTGGTGGTGCCGAGCGTGCGCTGGATCTGGCGCAGCTCGATCTGCATGTCCTCGCGCAGCTTGGCGTCGAGGTTCGACAGCGGCTCGTCGAGCAGGAGCACGCTCGGCCGGATCACCAGCGCGCGGGCGAGCGCCACACGCTGCTGCTGGCCACCGGACATGCGGCGCGGATGGCGGTCCTCGTAGCCGGCAAGGCCGACCATTGCGAGTGCGGCGCGGGCGCGCTCGGCCCGCTCGGTCCGCGGCACCCGCCGCATCTCGAGACCGAAGGCGACGTTCTCCGCCGCGGTCATGTGCGGAAACAGCGCATAGCTCTGGAACACGATGCCGAGCGCGCGTCTGGCCGGGGGCACCGCCGTCAGGTCCCTGCCCTCCAACCGGATCGCCCCGTGTGAGGGATCGAGAAAGCCCGCGATCATCTGCAAGGTTGTGGTCTTGCCGCAGCCGGACGGCCCGAGAAAGGAGATGAACTCCCCCTTGCCGACCGCGAGGCTGAAGTCCTCGACCACAGTCTGCGCCCCGAACTGCTTCCCGACCCGATCGAGCTCGAGATAGGCCATCGTAATGTCTCCGCTGCTGCCGATCCGCTCAGCGCTCGACTTCGCGGTTCCAGCGCCTGGTCCACTCCTCGCGCTTGTCGTTGATGACTGTCCAGTCGGGCGCATAGAGCTTCGCCGCGCGCTCGCCGATCGGCGCCATCCTGCCGAGCTCCGGCGGCACCACGACCGATTTCAGCACCGGGCTGTCGCCATAATCCTTCAGCATCAGGAGCTGGATCTTCGGATCGAGCAGCAGCTTGATGAAGCTGGAGGCGAGCGGAGAGGCGTTGGGCTTGGCGACCGGACAGGCGGTCGTCAGCAGCGTTGCCGCGCCTTCCTTGGGGTAGACGAAGTCGACGGGGAAGCCGGTATTGGCGAAACTCTGCACGCGCCCCGTCCCCCACACCGCGATCACGGCCTGGCCGGACTGGAACAGCTCGGTCATCTTGCCCGGCGAGGGCTCGTAGGCGAGCACGTTCGGATTGATGTCGTTCCTGAAGATCCTGAAGCCGGCGTCGACGTTGGCTTCGCTGCCGCCGTTCATCTTCGCGAGCATGATCAGCGCTTCGAGGCCGTAGGTGTTGTTGATCGGCGGAATGACGACCTGCTTCTGGTACTTCGGATCCTTCAGATCGTTCCAGGAGGTCGGCGGGGCCCAGCCCTTCTCCGCAAATACCTTGGTGTTGTACATGAGGCCGGTCGCGACGATACCGATCGCCACGGCGCGATCGTCCTTGATGCGGGCCACGTCGTAGAGATCGGCTTGCAAGCCATCGAGCTTGCCGCAGAAGCCGAGCTGGAGCGCCTGGTACATCGGACCGTCATCGACGATGGCGACGTCGATCTGCTGGTTGCCCTTCTGGGCCTGGAGCCTGGCCAGCGTATCCGTCGAGTTGCCGGCGACGTATTGGACCTTGACGCCATTCTCCTTCTCGAAGGCCGGGATCACCTCGTCGCGGATGGTCTTCTCGAACAAGCCGCCATAACCGGCGACGTAGAGCGTCTGTTGCTCGGCCGAGGCGACCGACGGAACCGCCGCGAGCGCCGAGATGCCGACCGCAGTCAGAAGGCTGAGAGGCTTCATGTGAACCGATCTCCAATGGCGAGGGGACGAGGCGAGGGGCTGAGGATCCGGGCGCCGAAGCTCATCCGCGTTTCATTGGCTGTGAGAGGGCTTTTGGCCCAACTGCCGAAAAAACGAGCCGTCCGCAGCGTTGATGAAAAATATTGCAATGCACGCTTTCGTCGTCCAATGAATAATGATAGGCACTTCATACCAAAATGTTATGAATGGAACTCTGGATGGCGCGGATTAATTCACGGCAGGTGGAGGCCTTTCGCGCTATGATGCTGACGGGCAGCGTGACCGAGGCAGCGAAGCTGATCGCCGTCACGCAGCCGGCGGTCAGCCGATTGCTGCGCGACTTCCAGGCGCTCCTGAAGATGACGTTGTTCGAGCGGCGTGGCACGGGACTAGTGCCGACCGCCGCTGCCACGGCGCTCTACACCGAAGTGGAACGCTCCTTCGTCGGTCTCGAACGCATTAGCGCGGCGGCCGAAGAGATCCGCGGCCGTCGGACCGGCACGCTGCGGGTCGCCGCGCTGCCGGCACTCTCCAACGGTTACCTGCCGCGACTCGCGGGACGCTTCCTCAAGGAGAGGCCCAATCTCAACCTTGCCTTCTTCGGCGTGATTTCGCCGATTGTCGTCGACTGGGTGCTGAACAATCAGTGTGACATCGGCTTCGCCGAGGTGCCGATCGCCCATTCCGGTCTGCCGATGCGACGACTGCCTGCGCTTCCGCGGGTCGCGGTTCTACCCGTCGGACATCGCCTGGCAGCGAAGGAGGTTCTGGAGCCGCGCGATTTCGAGGGCGAAACGTTCGTGTCGCTGTCGGCCGGATCGACCAGCCGACACCTGATCGATCGGGCTTTCCACCGCGATGACGTCCGTCGCGTGCTGAGGGTCGAGACCGCGCTGTCGGAGATCATGTGCGGAATGGTGTCGTCCGGCCTCGGGGTCTCGATCTGCGATCCCTTCACGGCAGAGGAATTCTCGACGCGCGGCATCGTCGTTCGTCGCTTCGTGCCGCAAATCGATTTCGAATTCGCCGCCGTCTTTCCCGCGCAATGCAGCCCCTCGCCCGTGGCCTTGGACCTGGTGGAAACGGTGCAACAGGCGCTCAACGAACTGGATCGCACCCCTCCCGATCAGGCGCGTCGGTAAACGGCCGTTGGGCCTTCAGCGGCACGCCCCTTGCTGCTGCAAAGGAATACGAACGTTGGAAACGGCACAATAGTGTCCTGTCTCCGAATGACCGCTTCGTTTGCCTCACCCTCGCACGGTCATTCGGAGACATCGGGACACTAGCAAAATCAAAAAGCTAGTGTGGCTTATGTCTCGCAATTGCCTATGAGAGGCTTGCCGCAAAGGCGGTAGGCAATTGCGAGACGCCACACTAGAGCGGAGTGACATGCGCATGGAGAACCGCGGCGCGCCCGCGATCGACGGCGCCGAGGCAACGGCTTATCGCCTCGTCGAGTTCCGCCGCATCGGAAACCTGCTCGCCGTAGGCGCCGAATGCCGATGCGACGTCCGCGAAGCGGCGCTGCTCGCCCTGCCGGCCTGACGTCAGCCGCGAGAGAAACTGATTCGTCTGTTGCGCTGCCCCGTCCGGATAGACCCGCTGCACCGACGATTTCACCGCCTGCCAGCCGCCGTTATCGACGACAAGGGTAAAGATCGGCAGTTGATATTGCTGGGCCACCGCATAGACGGAATCCGGCGCGGAAAATTGGAAGGCGCCGTCTCCGACGACCTGCACCACGCGACGAGAAGGTTGGGCCAGCTTGAGCCCCAGCGCCATGCCGCCGCTGAATCCCAGCCCGCCGCCGGCCAGGCCGACATAGCTGCAGGGTTCTATCCGTCGGAGTTGCTGCTGCAGCAACGGTGCGTTCCGGATGGCCTCGTTGATCACGACGTCGCTCGGCGAAAGGCAAGCACCAAGGCGGGAAAACAGATAAGCCGGATTGATCGCACCGGGCACGCCCTTCTCGGCCGCCGCCGCTCTCCGCCGTGCCTCGGCGGCCGCGCGCGCCGGTGCCCAGCCCGCGATCCGCGCCTCGACCTGTCTTCGATAGGACGCGTCCGCCCGTGTCTCGACAATGTCGAGCACCTGTTGCAAGACGGTCGCGCAGTCGCCTTGAACACGCATATCGGTGGCAAACCCCCACATCGGAAAATCCGCCTTAAGCGGATCGACGTCGATCTGGATCCAGCGCTTGGTCGAGGCGGCCTGCAGCGTTTGCGGCACAAAGGGCACATCGACGTCGAGCAACAGGCCGAGATCCGCCTGCGCCACCAGCGCAGCGGGATCGAAGCCCGCAAAGCAGGGCGAATCCTGCGGAATGTTGAGATCGATCGCATTGAATTCGACGACGCGGATGCCGCAGACCCGCGCCAGGCGGTCGAGCACCGCGACCGCCTGCGGCTTGCGGCCCAGGTAGGCGGTCACTGCAATCGGATTTTCCGCTGCCATCACCGCTTGTGCGATCGCAGCAGCCCGCGCGGGCTCGATGCCGCCGGCCCGCACCCCGCCGTACCGCGCGGCCGGATAGGCCGGCATTACGGCATCATCCCAGGTCTCGGCGAGGGTCTCGCGCGGCAGCATCATATAGACCGGCCCCGGTGGATCGCTGTGCATGAATGCGGCCGCGCGCGACAGCGCCTCCTTCACCATGACGCCGGAGGGCAGCGTATATTCCCACTTTACGTAGGGCCGCACGATGCTCCCCGGATCGAAACTGTCCTGGACAAAGTGGACATAGGTGTCACGCGACCCCGGCAGTTCACCGTGAAGCGTAAACGGCGCCCGGCCGGCAAACAGCATGACCGGCAGGCGATAGCGGAAGACATTCTGAATCGCCATGCAGGCATTGGCGGTACCGGCATCGACATGAACAAAGACGGCCTGGCCGCGGCCGGTCGCGAGGGCGTAGCCCGCGGCCATGTGAACGGCGACGACTTCGTGAGGGCAGAGGATGACCTGCGGATGGCTGCGCCCTTCGCTGTCCCGGCGCGCGATCTCCTCGATCAGCGAAACGTGGTCGGTACCGAGATTGGCAAAGATGCAGTCGATGCCGATATCCGCGAGACCCTCGAGGAAATGGTGCGCCGTGCTGTGGATCGCCATGTCTAGTGTCCCGTTTCCAACGTTCGTATCCCTTTGCAGCAGGCGCTCATACGAACGTTGGAAACAAGGGGACACTAGCAAAATCAAAGTGCTGGTGTGGCTTATGTCTCGCAATTGCCTACGACAGACTTGCCGCAAAGGCGGTAGGCAATTGCGAGACGCCACACTAGTCGCCCGATTCATTCAGATTGAAGGGTAAAGGTGCTTGAGTTTGATGCGAGCATTGGGAGTTGTGAAGTGCCAGTTTGCCTTGGTGTGGTTGGCATTGCGGTCTTTCTCCCAGGCGGCGATTTCCTCGGCGAGGGTCTGTTTGTCGGGAATCCGTCGATCGAGGCATTGGGACGATAGGACGCCGAGTTCGGACTCGGCGAGATCAAGCCAACTGCCGTGCTTTGGTGTGTAATGCCATTCAAAGCGCTCGACCAGCCGCCTGGCCTCAGGGGCCGGAAAGGCTTCATAGAGTGACGCCTTGCTGTGGATGTTGAGATTGTCCTGGATCAGAACGATGGTCTTGGCGCCGGCGAAGTGGACATCGGCCAAGTCCTTCAGGACGTGAGCATAATCCACGGCGGTATGGCGATCGGTGACTTTGACATGGCGCCAGCCTTCGAGCGGAGCAAACATCATGAAGAGATTGGCGGTGCCGTTGCGTTTGTACTCGTAATCGCAACGAGCCGGGCGCCCACGCTTCATCGGAATCGGCATGCGCGTCTCGGCGAGGAGTTGCTTTGAGCTCTCGTCCAGGCAAACCAGCGGGTAGTCGGGATCGCGTGGCCGGGTGTAGACGGCCAGCACGTCCTCCATGGCGGCTACGAACGCACTATTGGCTTTCGGCGGGATGACCCAGCACTGTCGGCGATGGGGCTGGAGAGTGTTTTTTTTAGTGCCCGCCCGATCGTCGAGTCGCTGGCACGATCAACAATATGGAGTTCTACGACTTTTTGCTCCAGTAGCCGCAGGGTCCAGCGTGCGCGTCCCTTGGGAGGTTCGGAACAAGCCAGGGCAATCAGTTTGGCTTCCTTCTCACCGTCAAAAATCCGCGCAACCCCCGGTGTTGCGCGCTGCTTACGGCTCAATACCGCCTCGAAGCCTTCTTCCACCAGTTGCTTCCGCACTCGGTAAACCATGGAAACGCTGGTATCGAACGCCTTAATGATCCGGCTGTCACTCCAACCTTCGCCGGCTTCCGAGACATCGGCCTTCAACAATATTCGCGCCTTCAGCAGCTTTTGAGCTGCGCTCTTGCCCTTCCGTATCAGCGTTTCAAGCTGTTCGCGTTCCTCGCCGCTCAGCCGCACAACATACTTCTTTACCGAAATTTCCGTCGCAGCCATGATCCTCTCCGGCGCTCGCGTCGAGACGATCGAATCGAATCACAAATTCTCCATCCTTTCAAATTATTTGAAGCGAGCGACTAGTGTCCCGTTTCCAACGTTCGTATCCCTTTGCAGCAGGCGCTCATACGAACGTTGGAAACAAGGGGACACTAGCAAAATCAAAGTGCTGGTGTGGCTTATGTCTCGCAATTGCCTACGACAGACTTGCCGCAAAGGCGGTAGGCAATTGCGAGACGCCACACTAGTGTCCCGTTTCCAACGTTCGTATCCCTTTGCAGCAGGCGCTCATACGAACGTTGGAAACAAGGGGACACTAGCAAAATCAAAGTGCTGGTGTGGCTTATGTCTCGCAATTGCCTACGACAGACTTGCCGCAAAGGCGGTAGGCAATTGCGAGACGCCACACTAGCCCGCTTGTCCGAATGCGTCAGATTGAGGCTTGCGTCGCCGTTCCTGCGACGATGTAGCAGGTGACGAGCAGGCCGCAGATCAGCGCCCCCGGCAGAGCCGAGCCGGTACGACGCCAGGTGAAGGTCGAGATGACGGCGATGGCGACGAGCAGCGGCACGAACTGGATGGCGATGATCGTCGACAGCGGCACAACCGGCGAAGCGGGCACCGGATTGATCAGCCTGCCGCCGAGCCACAAGGCCAGGTATTGGCCGCCGACGAGGATGACGAAGCCCAGCGAAAGCGACAGGACGATCGTGGCGTAATGGCCGAACGCGGCGGCGCCGCGCCGGCTGAAGTTACGGTGCAGCGCGTGCAGGGCCACAATGAAGTACAGCGTGAACGGAACGAGGTAGATCAACACGATCAGCCATTGCTTGGCGCTCGGAAGCTTCAGCGCCACGACCCAGAAACGGAAGTCGATCTTGAACATCACATCGGCCAGCCAAAGCGCGACATAGCCCACGGCAACCGTCGCAACGGCGATCAGCAGCGACTGGCCTACGACGCTTTTGCGGATCGCGGCCTTCGGCACAAAGGGAAGCAACGCCAGCGTGATTGCCGTATTGATCAGAGCCCAGACCGCGATCTGGGTGGTGCAGGACTGCGGCAGGAAGCCGGATGCGGGCAGCCATGCGTCGCCGATGGCGAAGGCGGGATAATAGGTCACAGCAGGCAGCAACGCCGACACCCAGAACGCCATCCACCAGCGCCCGCTTCGCTGCGGCAACGCGGCCGCCGCCTCTTGGCCGGGCGGAAGCGTCCGGAGGTTTGAAAAGCTGGACCAGCCGAGCAGGAGATCGAACGTGCCGAGCAAGAGCACGACAAATCCGATCAGAGCGATCAACGTACCGAATTCCTTCCGCCGCCAGATCTGATCGGTCGCCGGCAGCGGCGTGCCGCCGGTCAGCGTCGCGGCGAACCAGTCGAGACTATAGCCAATGGCTTCCTGCGAGAAATGATCGGACGGATGTGTGATTGCCGGCGTGTAGAGAACCCGCGCCGTGCCGTGGGCGATGTCGCCGTACACCCTGCCCGGCGCGATCGGGCCCGCGACGCCGAATACCGCGGCAAGCTTTGCCGACTGAGGAACATTCCTTGCGTATTCGCTTCCCCACATGATCAGCGAAAACTCGTCGTACTGGGAGAACACGACCGCAAGGTTGCGCGGCCATGCCGGCGTCCCTTCGGCAGCGAACGGCTTGCCGGTCGAGGACCCCTCGAGCACCACCGATTTGTAGCCGTCCGGCATCGCCGCTGCCGCGGCAAGGACGGTCCAGCCGCCCATTGAATGCCCTTCCAGCCCGATGTTGTTCTTGTCGACGTAAGGGAGGCTGCGCAAATAGGAAAGGCCGTCGGGGCCGCCGAAGCCATTGGCGAATGCCGGCGGATCGCTGTAGCCGTGACCGGTCTGGTCAAGCGCAACGACGACGTAGCCGCGCCGTGCAAATTCGATCGCAAAGCCGTCTTGGGTCTCGCGCGAATTGATGTAGCCGTGCACGGCGAGGATTCCGGGCGCCGGCGTCTTCTCGGTTGCATTGGCCGGAATATAGACAAGGGCGCTCATCGTGCCGCCCTTGGCGCCCTTGAAGCGGACGTCTTCGATCCGAATTCCGTTCGACGTTTGGGTGAAGTGGGCGAGAAGCCCGCCGATCACAATGAGAATGACACCGAATGCGGCCAACGCCCCTCGATGATTCATGAAGTCCCCCTGATGCTGCTGGCAGAACGGCGCGTCGCCTCTGTCCGATTTCCTGGAGCTCAACCGACGTCGGAGGTGTCGGCCTCGCCGACCGGCGCATGGCGGCGCTCGCTCGCCTCGAAGGCGGCCCCCCGCAAGCGGTCAAGCAACCGCCGCGGGTCGCGCGGCAAGGCATCTCCGCGCCAGGCGATATGACAATCCGGCCGTACGATCAGCAGGTTTTCCGCAGAATGTGCCGTTGCCTTGTTTCGCTCGACATCGATGACCGCAAGCGGAACATGAGACAGCGCGGCGGCCTGCGTCAACGCCGCAACATCGATGGTCGGATCGAAGCGCAGCAAGGTATAACCCTCGCCAAGTGCATCCAGCAAGGAGCGGCCATCGGCCAGCCAGGCATGCGGCGCCCTTGCTCCCGGAACGGTCGAGGCGACGAAGCTGCCCATGCTGTAGGGCGGCGGGGTCTCGCCGTCATAGGCGATGATTGGCGATCCCTCATAGTAGTATCCGAAGTTCAGTCCCGCACAGCAATACTGCTGAACATTGAGGTCGTAGGCGGCGCGACCGACCCTGTCGCGCACCTCGTCGCCAGCTGGACCATCGGTCTCGACTTCGGCGGGAACGGAGCGCCGCTGACTCATGACGGCGAGAGCGTGGTTCATCGCGAAATGCGAAACCTGCTCGGTGATCGGCTGCCGCTCCGCCTCATAGGCGTCAAGCATCCGGGGGGGCGCCCAGCCCTGCAGCACCGACGCCAGGATCCAGCACAGATCGACGGCATCGGCGATCCCCGCGTTCATTCCGTATCCGGCGTAGGGGATCCACAGATGCGCGGCGTCGCCGCAAATGAAGGCGCGGCGGTCGCGGAAACGATCGGCGACCAGGCGTCGGCCGACCCAATCCTCCTTGCTCAGGATCTCGTAGCGGAATTGATCGTTGACGCCGAGGATCGTGCGAAGCGCCCAATCGCGATCGACGCTCTCGAACTCGGTCTCATCCGCGGCGAGATGGTTGTGGATCAGCCAGTTGTCCTTGCCGTCGATAGATACGGTCGTGCCGCAGCGGCGCGGATTGAGCGACATGGTCATCCAGGCCGGTTTTTGGACGATCAGGTCTTTCAGCTGGGGCGCATGAATATAGGTCGACTGCACCCGCTGGACGACGTCCGTGCCCGTCAACCGTGAGCCGATCGACTTGCGCACCGTGGACCGGCCCCCATCGCAACCGATCAGATATTCAGCGGCGATGGTGAAGGCTCCGCCGCCGTCGAGATCGCGCGCATAAGCCACCACGCCATCTGCACTTTGCTCGAAGCGGTCGACCTCGACACGGTTGAGAATCCTGATCCGCGGTCGTTCCTGCGCGCAGGCGAACAGGATGGGCTCGAGGTAGATCTGGTTGATGCGATGGGGCGGCTCGGGCGTTGGCCAGTCGGTGTCGGGGCCCTCCGTCGCAGTGTACCGGTCGGCCCGGCAGGGGATGGGAATCCGTGTCAATTCGCGACCGACGACGGCCGTACGATAGGCGCAGTCGTTGGGGAAATCGGCCGGCAGGCCGCCATCCCGCACCTGGCGGACAATGCCGAGGCGGCGGAAGACCTCCATCGACCGGGCGGAGACGTGATTACACTTGACGTTCGGCGGCTCTCCGGCGCGGCGAATCTCGGCCACCACCACATCGATGCCACGAGAGGCCAGATCCATGGCGGCCGTCAGTCCGACGGGACCTGCGCCCACCACGAGCACCTGAGTTTCGATTCCCTGCATTCCCATTTCTCGCCCGTTTTCTTGTTGATCAGGTTCGCTCGGTGACCGACAGCGCGTTCGCTCGGGCATCGCCGGACGCCGCAACGCCACGGCGCATGCTGAAAAGCGTCAATCCAAGGATCACCAGCGCCGAACAGAGCTGCGGCGCGGCGCTCGCCTGGAACAGCGAGGGGATCGTCCATTGTGCGGCGAGCATCCACCCGCCGAGCGTCACTCCGATGATCGACCCCAGCCGACCGATGCCCAGCGCCCAGCCGATGCCCGTTGCGCGGATATAGGTCGGATAGACGCGCGCCGCGTAGGCGTTGCAGCCGATCTGGCCGCCGATCACTGCGACGCCGGCGACGAAGACCGCCGGCACGAGGATCGGCAACGACGCCCCCGCCAGACCAATCGTGACGATCGAGGCAAAACCGGCGACATAGGTCATGAACAGGACCCGGTGAAAGCCCAGGCGCTCGATCAACAGGCCGAGCGCGACCGTTCCAAGCATGCCGCCGATCTGGAAGGCAACGCCGATCGCGATCGCTGCCTGGACATCAAGTCCGACGCCGTGCGTCAAAGTCGGCAGCCAGTTGTTGAGGAAATAGATGTCGAGCATGTTCATAAAGAACATGATCCAAAGCAGCACCGTCGGCACCAGCCGGTCGTTGGTGAAGAGCTGCGGCAGGAGAAAGCCCTTCCCGCTCTCTTCGACGATGGTGAAGCGGGTGTCGGCGGTCACCGTCGCCGAATGATCGATCCTCATGAGCAGGATCCCCACCTGGTCATTCTTTCGTGCGTCAAGCGCCAGCATCGAAAGCGACTCGGGGAGCCAGACGATCAGGATGGGGCAGACGACAAGCGGCAGGGCGCCACCGATAACGAAGACGACCTGCCAGCCATAGGCCGGGATCAGTTTTGCGGCGGCGAAACCGCCGATGGCTGACCCGAGCGAAACCGTCATGAACATCAGCATGATCAACAGCGTTCGGCGGCGCTGAGGCGCGTATTCACCGGTGAGCGCAATCGCGTTCGGCAGAACGCCGCCAAGACCGAGACCGGTGACGAACCGCAGGATCAGCAGGTCGGGGACGCCGGTGGCCCGGCACGTCGCCAATGTCCCCACGGCGAAAACCAGGACGCCGGCAATCACCAGCCATTTGCGGCCGAAATAGTCGGCCAGCGCGCCGAAGAGGAACGAGCCGATCATGACGCCGAACAACGACGCTCCAAAGACCGGCCCCAATGCGCCGCGCGCCAGGTGCCAGTCCTTGGCAAGCGCCGGCGCGACAAAGCCGAGCGCCTGCGCGTCGAACCCATCCAGCCCGATGACGAGTGCGCAGAGACAAATGGTCCTGATCTGAAATGCCGAAAGCGGTCGTTCGTCGATAAAGCGGCCGACGTTGATCATCTGCGACAAGCTTTCCTCCCTCCTCATCGGCTCGCGCCGTATTTTTTTGTCCGTCGTTCACGCACGGGGCGGCGACGACGGGATCGAAATATCTTGCAGGTTCTCATTCATCTGATTAGTCACAAAGTTCTCATAAATTCATAAGGCAACCTCATGACACCGACGATCCGGCAACTTGAGGCGCTGGTTCTGGTCCATCGCCTCGGCAGCGTGACCAAGGCCGCAGCCGAGCTGCGCGTCACCCAATCGGCCGTGAGCCTCCTGATCAGGCAGATCGAGGAGAACTTTCGGCTCAAATTGTTTGATCGCACCACCCGCGCGCTGCATCCGACACCGGCCTGCAACGACGCCATCCCGATTGCGGAGCGGATCCTCGCCGACGCCAACGGCCTCGCCCGGCACATGCGCGATCTGGTCGAGGTCAAAACAGGTCGAATTGCGGTTGCCGTATCGGCGGGAGTTGCATCGGCATTGCTGCCCCGCGTCCTGGCAAAATACCGGGTCGGCTACCCGGATGTCAGGGTCGAGCTGTTCGACGTTGCCGCGGACGAACTGCTTTCGTTCGTGATGGGGGGCAGTGCCGAACTGGGCATCGGCAGCGTCGAGAACGCCGATACGCCGGAGATGAAGATCGAAACCCTCATGCAAAGCTCGCTGTCGGCGATCGGCATCAGGGACGGCCGCTTCGAGAAGCGTTCCCGATTGACATGGGACGAGATCGGCGATGGCGAGCTGATCGCAATGCGCCGCGGGACACGTATCAGAAGCCAGATCGACGAGGCGTTGTCCCGAACAGGGCGTCAGCTCAAGCCGACTTTCGAGGTTTCATTGATCACAACGGCCCTGGCGTTGACGGCGGACGGCGTGGGAATAAGCATTTTGCCGGCGCATATGCTGCCGAAACGGCAGTTCCCGACGCTTGCCGCCGTTCCGTTGTCCCGCCCGACAATAGCGCGACACGTGTCGTTGGTCAGCCGCGCGGGATTTGTCCTTTCTCCGGCGGCACACCGGTTCGTGGAGGCGGCGAGGCTCGGTATGCAATTCTGATCGCCCATTCCGAGCGTGCCTAAGGGAATGAGATGGCGCCGAGGACCTGGCCTGCCGATGGCGCCGCTCACGATGATAAAGGCGGTCCACGCGTGCACCGAGAACGCCGCGTCTGGCGACCGGGCGCGGACCTGCGCGGCGCTCCGATCTGCGATACGGCTGGCGTCGCGATCGGGCGTCTCAGGCTTGAAAGGGATCGGGAAAGAGGTAAAACCCCGGCCGCTGCGGTGGCATGCTGCGGCAAGCCAATCGAGCTCGCGGCGCGGGCTTTCTCAGCCACGGCGTGCAAGCCGAGCCAAGGAATGAATCACAATCGGGATAATTGGAAAACTGGTCGGAGTGGTAGGATTTGAACCTACGACCCCTGCGTCCCGAACGCAGTGCTCTACCGGGCTGAGCCACACTCCGACTTGGTGGCGGCCTTATAACCAACGCATCCGCTCACCGCAAGAACCGGAATTGGGGAAAATTCTGAGCGACACCACACCTGTCCCGGCCGATCCGGCCACCGAAACCGTGCCCGCGGGCGAATCCGCAGCTATCCGGGCCGCGGCCGTGCTGGCGCGCGGCGGCCTTGTCGCCTTTCCCACCGAAACCGTCTACGGCCTCGGCGCCGACGCCACCTCGGCTGCGGCGGTGGCGCGGCTCTACGCCGCCAAGGGCCGGCCCTCCTTCAACCCGCTGATCGCCCATGTGGCGGATCTCGACGCCGTCCGCGCCCTCGCCCGGCTCGAGGGCGACGGCCTGCGCCTCGCGCAGGCCTTCTGGCCGGGGCCGCTGACCCTGGTGCTGCCCAAGGCGCCCGCCTGCCCGGTGTCCGACCTCGCCACCGCCGGTCTCGACACCGTGGCGGTGCGCATTCCCGCCCATCCGCTCGCCCATGCCATTCTCGCGGCCTTCGGCCGGCCGGTCGCGGCGCCCTCGGCCAATATCTCCGGCCATGTCTCGCCGACCACCGCGGCCCATGTCGCGGCGGATCTTGGCGGCCGGATCGACCTCATCGTCGACGGCGGGCCGGTCGCCGTCGGCGTCGAATCGACCATCATCGCCTGCCTTGGCGCGCCGGTGATGCTGCGGCCGGGCGGCCTTCCCCGTGCCGAGATCGAGCGCGTGCTGGGCCATCCGCTCGGCGACGGCGCTGCCGCCCGTGGACCGACGGAGCGGCCGGCCGCGCCCGGCCTTCTCGCCTCCCATTACGCGCCGCGCGCATCGGTGCGGCTCGAAGCGGCGAGCCTTGCGCCCGGCGAAGCCCTGCTCGCCTTCGGCCCGCAGCCCTTGCCGGGGGCCGAACAGGCCGCCAAGGTGCTCAACCTGTCGCCGCGCGGCGACCTCGTCGAGGCTGCGAGCAACCTGTTCGGCTACCTGCGCGCACTCGACGGCTGCGGCGCGGCGAGCATCGCGGTGATGGCCGTGCCGCGCCACGGCCTCGGCGAAGCCATCAACGACCGGCTGCGCCGCGCGGCGGCACCGCGCGACGCGGCCGATGAAGAGATTGAGGGATAGGAGCACGAATTTGCGATGAGCAGGCCGCGCCTGCCCCTTGCACGGTGTCATGCCCGCGCTCGCCGCGGGTATCCACGTCTTAGCTGAAGCTCTGCAAAAAAGACGTGGATGGCCGGGACAAGCCCGGCCATGACGAGGAGAGAAACGAGAGCAGAACGAGGAATTGAGACCATGACTTCAGCGGAACGGCCCGCAGCGGTACTGCCCCCCGAGCTGATTGCGCGCTTTGCCGCCATTGTCGGCGAGCGCTATGCGATCACCGATCCGAACGAGATCGCGCCCTATCTCACCGAGGAGCGCAATCTCTACCAGGGCCGCTCGCAGCTGGTGCTGCGGCCGGGCTCGACCGCCGAGGTCGCGGCGATCTGCCGCCTCGCCACCGAGACCCGCACGCCGCTGGTGCCCCAGGGCGGCAATACCGGCCTCGTCGGCGGCCAGACCCCGCATCACGGCGAGGTCGTGCTGTCGCTGCGCCGGCTCGACAAGATCCGCGATGTCGACGTTGCCTCCAACACCATGACCTGCGAGGCCGGCGTCGTGCTCGCCACCGCCCAGGCCAGGGCGGCGGAGGTCGACCGCCTGTTTCCGTTGTCGTTAGGTGCCGAAGGCAGCTGCACCATCGGCGGCAATCTCTCGACCAATGCCGGCGGCACCACGGCGCTGGCCTATGGCGTCGCCCGCGATCTTGCGCTGGGTGTCGAGGCGGTGCTGGCCGACGGCCGCATCGTCAACGGCCTGTCCAAGCTCAAGAAGGACAATACCGGCTACGACCTGCGCGACCTCTTCATCGGCGCCGAAGGCACGCTCGGCATCATCACCGCGGCGGTGCTCAAGCTGTTTCCCAAGCCACGCGCGGTGGAGACGGCCTTCGTCGCGCTGGGCTCGCCCGAGGCTGCCCTCAAGCTGCTCGCCATCGCCCAGCGGGAAGCCGCCGGCACGCTGACGAGCTTCGAGCTGATCGCCGACATCTGCATCGATTTCTGCGTCAGGCACGGCCCCAACATTCGCGCGCCGCTGCCCTCGCGGCCGCCGTGGTCGGTCCTGATGGAGATCTCGTCGCAACGCGATGACGCCCGCGACACGCTGGAGAAGATTCTCGGCGACGCCATGGAACAGGGCGTGGTCGACGATGCGGTGTTCGCCGCCAGCCTCGACCAGCGCAACGCCTTCTGGACGCTGCGCGAGGTGATCTCGCCGGTGCAGAAATACGAAGGCGGCTCGATCAAGCACGACGTCTCGGTGCCGGTCGCCTCGGTGCCGCAGTTCATCACCGAGGCCAATGCGGCGGTGACGCAGCTGATCCCCGGTGCGCGGCCCTTCCCCTTCGGCCATCTCGGCGACGGCAACATCCACTACAATGTCAGCCAGCCGGTCGGCGCCGACAAGGCGGCGTTTCTCGCGCGCTGGCAGGATGTCCACGATACCGTGCACGAGATCGTCGCGAAGTTCGGCGGCTCGATTTCGGCGGAGCACGGCATCGGCGTGATGAAGCGCGACGAGCTGCCGCATTTCAAGGACGCCACCGCGCTCGCCGTGATGCGCACGCTGAAAGCGACGCTCGACCCGTTGAACATCCTCAACCCGGGCAAGGTGGTGTAAGGGTAGGTGCTCTCTCCGTCATCCTGAGGTGCGCGTGGCTGCGCGCCTCGAAGGATGGACGGCCCGGACTGTCATGGTTCGAGGGCGCTTCGCGCCACCTCACCATGACGGTGATGTCGGTGACGGGCGATGTCGGTGGGCTCGGCTCTTTTCAAAACAACGAGCCCTGGTCGTCGTTCGCCGGCGTTGGTTTGGGCTTTGCCGCGCGCGGCTTCGGCGCGGGCTTGGGCATGGACTTCGGCACGGATTTGGATACGGATTTGGGCACGGGCTTCGCCGCGGACGCGGTGTCTTCAAGCGAGACCGGCAGCAGCAATTGCGGGCCGTCATTGGCGACGCGATTCACCGCGGTCGATACTTCGTGCCAGACGAACCGGCCGGGCGGCGGCGACGTCAACAACGCCATCGCCTGTTCCGGATCGACCGCAGCGCAATCGAGCCAGGTTTCGAAATCATCCGGCGCGACGCTCACCGGCACGCGGTCGTGCAGCGCGCGCATCTCGTCCGGCGCCTGGGTGGTGCAGATCGCCACCGTATCGAGTTCCTCGCCGTTCGGCCCCATCCAGGTCTCGGCGAGCCCGGCGAAGGCGATCGGCTGGCCGTTGCGGGCGTGAATGAAGAACGGCCGTTTGCGGCCGCCGGCGTCCTGCCATTCGTAATAGCCGTCCGCCGGTACGAGGCAGCGGCGGCGGCGCAGCGCATTGCGAAAGGCGGGCTTATCCTGCACCGTTTCGGAGCGGGCGTTGATGACCAGTGCGAATTTGCGCGGGTCCTTGACCCAGGACGGCAGCAGCCCCCAGCGCATCAGCTGGAAGTGCCGCGCCCCCTGCTCCTGCAGCACGACGGGGATCGGCTGCGTCGGAGCTATGTTGTATCGTGCAGGAAAATTCGGCATTTCGACATAGGCGAAAAGCCGCCGCAGCGCCTCCGGCGAGGAGGTAATGACGTAGCGTCCGCACATGATCTCACATGTTTCCCGTCATCTTCAGGCCGCCTTAACCCCGGCTGTCACACAGTGGAACCGATGAACGCTGCAGCGGCCCCCCCCCTTCCTCCACATGGAGCCCCGACCTCCAGCGAGACGGGACATTCCTTCGCTGAATTGCGCGCGCGAGCGAAGGAACTACTGGCAGCCAACATCAATCCCCGCACCGGCCTCGCCACCGACTATCTCAACCACTACAATGAAGCCATTATGCTCCTCGAAATGATTCCGGACATGCCGGAATGCGCCGAGGATTTCCTGGCCTGGCACCCTTTGACCTATGCCGAGCATTTCCGGGCCTCCAATTTCAAGGCGCGCGACCTTGCCATCGCCGCCTATGATGCCGCCGCCCCGACGATCCGGGCGCAATTCGACGCCATCACGGCCAGCATGACCACGATTCTCGTCGCCGTCGGCAACGCCCTGCGCCAGGTCCAGCAGGACCACAGCCGCGCCCGCCTCGCCCAGGAGGCGATCGGCTGGGTCAAACCGCTGGTGATGCAGGCCGGCGCCGTCATCAATGGACCGGGCCACGAGGCCGACGAGGCCGAGGTCGACCACATCATGACCGAGTGATGACGGACAGCCTTTCCCCAACCTTGCGGCCGCAGCTCGCGGTCAGCGCCGCGATCTTCCGCGACAGCCGCCTGCTGCTGGTCCGCCGGGCGGTCGAGCCGGCCCGCGGCTTCTACAGCCTGCCCGGCGGCAGGGTCGAATTCGGCGAGACCCTCACGCAAGCCGTCGCCCGCGAGGTCCGCGAGGAAACCGCCCTCGCCGTCGAGGTGATCGGGCTCGCCGCCTTCCGCGAAGTGCTGCCGGACGCTGGCCGCGGCCAGAACGGTCATTACGTCATCCTGTCCTTCGCCGCCCGCTGGACCGCCGGGGAGGTCCGGCTGAACGAGGAGCTGGACGACGCCCAATGGCGGCGGCCCGGGGCATATCCCGACCTTCCGACCACCGCCGGGCTCGCCGGCGTCATCGACGCCGCGCAGGGCCTCATCGCCGCCTTGCGTCCGCCATCGTGAACAGGCATACGGGCCGCCGATGCGCTCCCTGCCCCCCTTTCGATCGCCTGCCGGCATCGTCCTCGCCGTCGTCCTCGCCGTCGGTCTCGCCGTGCCCTCGGCCGGCCGGGCCCAGCAGGCGGCCGCGCCGTTTGATGGCGACCTGCAGCGGCTCGCGGAGATCCTCGGCGCGCTGCATTATCTGCGCGGCATCTGCGGCGCCAGTGAAGGCCTGAAGTGGCGGAGCGAGATGCAGGCGCTGGTCGACGCCGAAACGCCCGGCGGCGAGCGGCGCACGCGCATGGTGGCGAGCTTCAACCGCGGCTACCACGACTTCCAGCAGACCTACCGGGCCTGCACGCCGGCCGCCAATCTCGCCATTCGCCGCTATCTCGACGAGGGCGCCAAGATCTCCCGCGATCTCACCGCCCGCTACGCCAATTGATTGAGCGCCGACTGACGCGGACCGCCTGCATCGCGTTAACCTTTCCTAAAGAACTGCCTGTTCCCCCCGCCGGCCCGTGCTAAAGCTTTGATCACGCACGACGCGCTCCGACGGGGAGCGCGAGCATCCGGACTGCCCATTCCATGAACCATCTGCCGTCGTTCACCGCTGCCCGCGACCAATTGCCGGATCACGAGCAGAAGCAGGCCGCGCTCGGTTATCTCAACGAGGCCTGGGCGGAAGCCCGCCACGACGGCATCGACGGCGACTGTCTCGCCCAGGTGAGCCTGTTCGCCGCTTTCGCCGAACTCGTCACCACCTATGGCGAAGACGCCGTCGCGACCTTCGTCGAAGGCTTGCCGGCGCGCATCCGCAACGGCGAATTCTCGGTTCGCCTCGCGCGGCAGTAACGCACGATCCCCTTCTGCTGTCATCGCCCGCGGAAGCGGCCGATCGAGTACGCCGCGCATCTCGGCGATGGCCCGCGATCGCTGCGTCACCGGCGCAACAAAGCGCGATACCCGACTTTGGAAATTACATCCTCGGCACCGTGACCGTCACGATTCCACGGCGACTGGATCGCCCGGTCAAGCGGACGAACCAGTACGCCGTGGCGGTGGTGAGGGGCAGAGCGTCCGCCGCGGTGCCCGATTGCGACGACACGGAGTACTGGATCCTCCGCGTGAAGCGGAGGACGACGGTGTGTGGTTGGGGCCGGCGTCTCGGCCGATCCATCGCTGTTGTTATCGACGCCTGACTGGCACAGCGCGCCTGCCGCGCTCTCCGCCGTCATCGCCCGCTTCAAAGCCGGGCGATGACGACGGAGAATGTGGCAAACGCGCCGCCCTTCACTCCCTGTCTCCATCGATTCCAAACTGGGCGGTGGCGACGGCCTTGTGATGGGCCTGACTGCGCCTTACCTTTTGCAGCCAGCGCCGACGCGCAAAGCCATCGCACAGGTTCCCCATGAAGTCCGCATTTCTTCCCGACCGGGGCGTGATCAAGATCAGCGGCGACGATGCCCGGCATTTCCTCGGCAATCTGGTGACCACCGATCTCGACGATATCGGCCCCGGCCGGGCGCGCTTCGCCGCGCTGCTCACGCCGCAGGGCAAGATCATCGCCGATTTTCTCGTCACCGAGGCGCCGGCCGGTCATGGCGGCGGCCTCTTGCTGGATTGTCCGCTGCCGCTCGCCGACCAGCTCACCACCAAGCTCGGCTTCTACAAGCTGCGCGCCAGGATCACCGTGGAAAACCTCTCCGGCGATCTCGGCGTCATGGCGATCTGGGACGGCCGGCCGGCGGCGATGCCCGACCTCACCTTCGAAGATCCGCGCGAGCCGGCGCTGGGCTGGCGCATGCTGGTGCCGCAGGACCTGATCGAGAAGGCGGCGAGCCTCGTCGGCGCCGAACTGGTGTCGCCATCGGCCTATGACGCCCACCGCATCGCCTGCGCCGTGCCGAAAGGCGGCGCCGATTTCAGCTATGGCGACGCGTTTCCGCACGAAGCCAACATGGACCGCCTGCACGGCGTCGATTTCGACAAGGGCTGCTATGTCGGCCAGGAAGTGGTGGCCCGGATGCAGCATCGCGGCACGACCCGCAGCCGCGTCGTCCGCGTCCTGCTCGACGGCCGCTCGGCACCGGCCCCGGGCACGGCGATCACCACGGCCGACAAGCCCGTCGGCACCATGGGCTCGTCGGCCGGGGGCGAGGGGCTCGCCATGATCCGGCTCGACCGCGCCGCCGAAGCCCTCGCCAACGGCACGTCGCTGCAGGCGGGCGAGGCGCCGATCCGCCTTGCCGCCAATGACGACCTTCCCGCCGCGGCCGGAACCGCCAGCGCATGACCGCCATCGCGCATGCCGACGGGCTGGCGCGCTGTCCCTGGCCCGGCGACGATCCGCTCTACGTCGCCTATCACGACACCGAATGGGGCGTGCCGGAATACGACGACCGCGCGCTGTTCGAAAAGCTGATCCTCGACGGTTTCCAGGCCGGGCTGTCGTGGATCACGATCCTGCGCAAACGCGACAATTTCCGCAAAGCCTTCGACGGCTTCGACCCGCAGAAGATCGCGCGCTACAACGATCGCAAGATCCAGGCCCTGATGAATGACGCCGGCATCGTCCGCAATCGCGCCAAGATCGAAGGCGCGGTGGCGAGCGCCAGGGCCTATCTGCGCATCGCCGACGAAGGTCCGGGCTTTTCGAAACTGTTGTGGGATTTCGTCGACGGCAAGCCCAAGGTCAACGCCTTCAAGACCATCAAGAGCGTGCCGGCCTCCACGGCGCTGTCGGTCGCGATCTCCAAGGAGCTCGGCGGGCACGGCTTCAAGTTCGTCGGGCCGACCATCGTCTACGCCTTCATGCAGGCCACCGGCATGGTCAACGATCACCTCGTCTCGTGCCATTGCCACGCCACCTGCGGCACGGCGATGCGGCCGAAGGCGCGCCGCGGATCGACCCGCGCGTCCTGAGCGACGTCGCGGCGGCGAACGACAGCGCGCCGCGTGCCGGGTCGCGACCGGCACCACCCGACGGAAGACGATTCTTCTCGATTGCGCGACATTCAAAGAAGATCGTGCTGCATCGAAAATGCCTCACTCGTCAGACGCTTCCGTGTAGAACATCGATCTCTGCCTTCTCCTGAAAAGAAACTGATCCTCGCATTGACCTGTTGCTGCACGCGCCGGACGATGCCGCAGCATCCCGATCGCTGATCGCGCGTCGTCAAGGCAAGGAGACCTCCCGTGTCCGTTGAATTCATCGGTTTCGTCGGCAACCACAATTCATCGGAGACGATCCCGCGCTCGGGCCCGGTGATCGATCGCGGTTATATCGAGACCATCGCCAAGGCTCACGAGCATGTCGGATTCGACCGCGTGCTGCTCGCCTTCCAGGCCACCAGCCCGGACTCGCTGCAGGTCGGCCAGCACGTGGCAAGCGTGACGCAGAAACTCGGCGTCTTCGTCGCCCAGCGCCCGGGCTTCACCGAACCGACCGTCCTGGCGCGCCAGTTCGCCACCCTCGATGCGCTCTATCCCGGGCGCTTCGCCATCAACATCATCACCGGCGGCGACCACCGCGAGCTCATCGCCGATGGCAACCGCGTCGCCGGCAAGGACGAGCGCTATGCGCGCACCGGCGAGTTTCTCGACGTCTTCCAGGCCGAACTGACCAGCGACAAGCCGTTCGACTACGACGGCAGATATTACGCCGTAAGGGGCGCCCATTCGCTGGTCCGGCCCGAGGGTCGCGCCATCGACATCTTCATCGCGGGGGCGTCCGACGCCGCGATCGAGGTGGCGGGCCGTCACGGCAGCTATTTCGCGTTGTGGGGCGAGACCCATGAACAGACCCGCGAGCTGCTCGGCAAGGTCCGCGCCGCGGTGGCGAAGAACGGCCGGCCAGAGCCGCGTTACTCGGTCTCCTTCCGCCCGATCATCGCCGACACCGAAGAGGCGGCCTGGGCCAAGGCGGACGCGCTGCTCGAACGTGCCCGCGCCCTGCAGGACAAGACCGGCTATCTGCGCGATGCCGCCGGCCCGCAGAACGAGGGTTCGCGCCGCTTGCTGGCCGCTGCCGCCAAGGGGGACCGTCATGACAAGCGGCTGTGGACCGCGCTGGCGGAGCTCACCGGCGCGCGCGGCAACTCCACCGCCTTGGTGGGCACCCCCGACCAGGTGGCCGATGCCCTGCTCGACTACTACGACCTCGGCATCCACACTTTCCTCATCCGCGGCTTCGATCCGCTGGCGGATGCCATCGCCTATGGCCGCGAGATCCTTCCGCGGGTGAAGGTGCTCGTCGCCGAGCGGCAGCGCTCGACGCGGGTCGCGGCGGCATAAAGACAGCGGCAGCGCACCGTTCTCACAGCCATCGCAACAATCATGACAGACCTTTCGCGCCTGCGCGCCTTCGTCGCCGAAACGACCCGCATCGTCGAAGCCCACGGCGCCGATGAGGCGGCCCTGCTGGCGATCCTCAGGCCCTCGCTCGCCGGGCTCGTCGCCCATGACGACTGGCTCCCCGACGCCTATGCGGCGCCGCATCCGCAGTTCTACCGCCAGTACCTGCTCTATGCCGACCCGCTGGACCGCTGGTCCATCGTCAGTTTCGTGTGGGGGCCCGGCCAGACGACCCCGGTGCATGATCACACCGTTTGGGGTCTCGTCGGCGTGCTGCGCGGGGCGGAGGTCTCGACCTCCTTCATTGCCGGCAGCGACGACCGCCTGATCGCCCAGCCGCCGGAGCGCATCGAGGCGGGGGCCGTGGTGGCGGTGTCCCCGCGCCTCGGCGATGTCCATGCCATCGCCAACGCCCATGCCGACCGGACCTCGATCAGCATCCACGTCTATGGCGGCAATATCGGCGGGATTCGACGGCATGTCTTCGATGCCGCAACCGGGGCTGTCAAACCGTTCGTTTCCGGCTATTCCAACGTCGCGATCCCCAATCTCTGGGGCGCTCCGAAAGCGGCTTGAATGGCGAAACTGATCGAGGCGACGGCACTGAGGGAAGCCTGGCGGCGCGGCGAAGAGATCGCCCTGTTCGACCTGCGCGAAGAGGGGCCCTATTCGCTCGCCCATCCGTTCTTCGCCGTGTCGCTGCCGCTGGCGCAGATCGAGCTGCGCATCCGCGCGCTGGTGCCGCGCTTGTCGACGCCGATCGTCGTCTACGACGACGGCGAGGGACTGACCGCGCGCGGCGTCGAACGCATTGCGGCTCTGGGCTATGCCGATGTCGCCGCGCTCGCCGGCGGGCTCGCCGCCTATGCCGAGGTCGGTGAAGTGTTCCGCGACGTCAACGTGCCGAGCAAGGCTTTCGGCGAACTGGTCGAAGCGATCCGGCACACGCCGTCCCTGCCCGCCGAACAGGTCGCTGAGCTCATTGCCGGCGACGCCGATGTCGTGGTGTTCGATGCCCGCCGCTTCGAGGAATATCGCACCATGAGCATCCCGCGCGGCGTCAGCGTGCCGGGCGGCGAGCTGGCGTTGCGCGTCTACGACCTCGCGCCGTCGCCGGAGACGACGATCGTGGTCAACTGCGCCGGCCGCACCCGCTCGATCATCGGCGCGCAAACCCTCGTCAACGCCGGCGTGCCCAATCGCGTCATTGCGCTGCGCAACGGCACCATCGGCTGGACGCTCGCCGGCCTGCGGCTGGAGACCGGCCGCACCGGCCGGTTCGGGCCGCTGTCCGCCGCCGCGCACGCCACCGCGCGGAGCCGCGCGTCGGCGTGGGCGGAGAAGGTCGGCGTGAAGGTGATCGACGCCGCGACCCTTGCCGGCTATCGCGCCGAAGCAACGCAGCGCACGCTCTATCTGCTGGATGTCCGCACCCCCGAGGAATTCGCCGCCGGCCATCCGCAGGGATTCCGGTCGGCGCCGGGCGGACAGCTGGTGCAGGCGACCGACGAATGGGTGGCGGTGCGCGGCGCCCGCCTCGTGCTGTTCGATGACGACGGGGTCCGCGGGCGCATGACGGCCTCGTGGCTTAAGCAGATGGGCTGGGATGCCGGCGTCGTTGCCGAGGGCAGCGTTGCCTGCGACGAAAGCGGCCATCCCGCTGCGGTGGCGATCCCCGTCCCGGAGGTCCCGGCGCTGGGCCCCGCCGATGTCGCCAAGCTCGGCGAAGGCTCCGCGATCGTCGATCTCGGGCCGAGCCCGCTCTACCGCCGCGGCCATATTGCCGGGGCGTGGTTCATCGCCGGCGCGCAGCTCGCCGATCTCGCCACAATTCCGGGCCACGGTCCGATCGCGCTGACGTCGGACGACGGCCGCCTCGCGGCCGCCCATGCCCGCGACGTGGCCGCGGCGACACCGCGCCCGGTCGTCTGGCTGGCGGGCGGCAATGCAGGCTGGCTGGCGGCCGGACTGCCGCTGACCGCGGAAGATCCCCGCTTCGCCAGCGCGCCGGACGACGTCTACAAGCGGCCCTATGAAGGCACCGACAATCCCAGGGCCGCCATGCAGGGCTATATCGACTGGGAACTGCAGCTCGTCGCCCAGATGGCCAATGACGGCATCAGCCGATTCCACGTGGTGCGATAACGCGCGACGTCACCCAACTTCGCCCGTACCAAGCCCTCGCTCCAGCATTTGCCGCTCCGGCGGAATCGGAGCGGAAGCTCCAGCTCTTGGTTTTGACGCGTCTTCTTCACGCGAACCGGCGCCCACTTCGCTCGACATCGGCCCTGCCCGACGATGACGCCGAGCGCGGAACGGCGCCTCGGCCGACGAAATCGCTCTCGCAAACGCACCTGACCAATCGGCCCACGGGCCTGGTTCCGGCTGTGACCGATCTGCCGCTCCCGGTTCCAACTCATACGTGGTAACTTGACGATCTCACACGCGTCGGTTAAAAAACCAATAAGTTATATAACTCATTGGCTTTATAAACGCGGGTCTGCGATGTCCACCGATCACCTCAGCACCACGCTCGCCGCTCTCGCCGATCCGACCCGGCGGGCGATCCTCGCCCGGCTGGCGCTCGGCGAATCCTCGGTGTCGGAGCTCGCCGAACCGTTTCAGATGAGCCAGCCGGCGGTCTCCAAGCATCTCAAGGTGCTCGAGCGCGCCGGGCTGATCTCCCGTGGCCGGCAGGCGCAGTGGCGCCCCTGCCGGCTCGAAGCCGGGCCGTTGCGGGAGGTCGACGACTGGCTCGACCATTATCGCCAGTTCTGGAGCCACAGCCTCGACCGGCTCGAAGCCTATCTCGACGGCCTCAACACGCCGCCGGCCAAGCCCCGGCGGCGGCGGAGCGCCAAACCGAAGACCTAAGTCGACGCATGCGGCGGCGCTGCCGGCGTGAAGCCCCCCTTTTGCCTCGTCCAACCAGGAGCATGTCATGACCGATGCCGTTCAGACCATGATCCCCCATCTCGTCGTGTCGCCGGCCGGCGACGCCATCGACTTCTATCAGAAGGCCTTCGGCGCCACCGAGGTGATGCGGGTGCCCGCCGAGGACGGCGAGCGCGTGCTGCACGCCGAACTCCGCGTCAACGGCATCCGCATCTTCCTGCGCGACGATTTTCCCGAAGCCGAATGCCAGCATGGCGCGCGGGTGACGGCGCCGACCACTCTGCATGGCACCAGCATCGTGCTCCATCTCGAAGTCGCCGATTGCGACACCGCGGTGCAGCGCGCGGCAGATGCGGGCGCCCGCGTTGCGATGAAACCGTGGGATGCGTTCTGGGGCGCGCGCTTCGGCATGATCGAAGACCCTTTCGGCCACGTCTGGAGCTTCGCCCACCCCCTGCCCGCCAAGCCCAACTGATCGTCCGCCCTTGCACACCCGGACAAGAGAGGAGACAATGATGACGGATACGACTACCGCCACAGCGGAATTCTCCGTCAGCCGCAGCTTCAAGGCGCCGCGCGCGCAGATTTGGCAGGCCTGGACCTCGCGCGAGGGCCTCTCCCGGTGGTGGGGGCCGAAAGGCTGGGACCTGCATGTTGCGCAGTTCGACTTCCGGGTCGGCGGCGTCTTCCATTATTCGATGGCGCAGGGCGGACAGACGATGTGGGGCCGCTTCGTCTATCGCGAGATCGCGGCTCCCGAACGCCTCGTCTTCATCAGCTCCTTCGCCAACGAAGCCGGCGACGTCACCCGCGCGCCCTTCAGCACGACCTGGCCGCTGGAAGTTCTCAACGTCCTCACCTTGAGCGAAATCGCCGACGGCACCCGGGTCGACCTGCGCGCCGGCCCCATCAATGCCACCGCCGACGAGCTCGAGTTCTTTGAAGGCATGCGCGATTCCATGCGCCAGGGCTTCACCGGCACGTTCGACAATCTCGACGCGTTGCTCGCGCGGTCCTGAATGGTCCTGCCATGACCATGACGAGCATCGCCCTCGACACTCCGTCGCCGGCTGCGGTATGGACCGGACGCGTGCTCAGCGCCCTCGTGGTCCTGTTCGTCGCCTTCGACGGCACCATCAAGCTGATCCCGCTCGACGTCTATCCGCGCGCCCCGCTGCGGCGCGCCCTGTTCCCGCTGCGTTGGGCGAGCGCGCCATGAGGACAGCCACCGCAGCAGCCCTGCGGCCGGCGTCGTTGCTGCGCCCTCCGCTCGCCGTCGTCTCGTTTTCCGGCTTCGTCCATATCCAACAGGAGACTGCCATGCTCCAGCTCAATCCCTATCTGATGTTCAACGGCAACTGCGAAGAGGCCTTCAACCGTTATCACGAGGTGCTGGGTGGCCGGATCGAGGCCATGCTGCGCCACAAGGGTTCGCCGGCGGAAGGGAGCGTCCCTGCCGAGTGGCAGGACAAGATCATGCATGCCTGCCTCATCGTCGGCGACTTTCGCCTGATGGCCTCCGACGCGCCGCCCGCGTATCAGGAACCGATGCGCGGCTGGTCGGTCAATATCGGCGTCGACACCGTCGCCGAGGCCGAGCGCATCTACGCGGCGTTGAGCGAGGGCGGCGAAATCCGCATGCCGCTGGAGAAGACCTTCTGGGCCGAGCGCTTCGGCATGCTGGTCGATCGTTTCGGCACGCCGTGGATGATCAATTGCACCGGTACGGCGTGAGTTGCCTCCCGCCTCCCCTCAGCGCAGAACGACGTGGATGGCCGGGCCAAGCCCGGCCATGACGAAAATGAGTTGCTGTCAGGGCGCCTCTGTTGCCACCCGAATGTGTCAAGCGGAAGTCGCAGACGAGCTAACCTTGACCGCTAATCATACTTCTGCAATGCCGCTCGCATCAAACGGGCAAACCCGTACGCCGTGCCCAATTGCGACGACACGGAGTGTTTGATCTCCGCTGGCCGCGAGGATGACGGTTGAACGGCGTGACGACGCCCCGCCGAATTCAGCGGAAACGGCGTGTCGGCCGTTCCGGACCACAACGCCACAGCATCGAAAGTCCGCCATGCTCTCCACCTATGCCCGCAACGCCATCGTGCTCGGCCTGTTGTCCGCGGTCGGCCCCTTCGCCATCGACATGTATCTGCCGGCGCTGCCGACCATCGCCGCCGATCTCAACGCACCGACCTCGGCGACGCAGATGACGCTGATGGTGTTCTTCGTCGCCTTCGGCGTCTGCCAGATCGTCTACGGCCCCCTGTCCGACATGGTCGGCCGCAAGCCGCCGCTCTATGTCGGACTGGCGCTGTTCATCGCCGGTTCGCTCGGCTGCGCGCTGGCGCCGAATATCGGCTGGCTGATCGCCTTCCGCGCGCTGCAGGGCGTCGGCGCATCGTCGGTGATGGTGATTCCGCGCGCCATCATCCGCGACCTTCATACCGGCATCGAAGCAACCTCGCTGATGGCCCTCGTCATGCTGGTGCTCAGCGTCTCGCCGATCCTCGCCCCGCTCGGCGGCAGCGCCCTGATCGTCCCGTTCGGCTGGCGCGCGGTGTTCGTCGCCGTCACCGTCGTCGCGGTGCTGGCCTTCGCCCTCACCGCGGCTTTCCTGCCGGAGACGCGGCCCGCCGCGGAACGCACCAGGGTGCGCATCCGTGACGTCGTGTCCGGCTTCGGCATGCTGCTCCGCCACGGCCAGTTCCTCGGGCTGACCTTCATCGGCGGCCTCGCCATGGCGAGCTTCTTCACCTTCCTGGCGTCATCCTCCTTCGTCTATATCGGGCATTATGGCCTGACCCCGACCGCGTTCAGCTTCGCCTTCTCGCTCAACGCCGTCGGCTTCATCGGCGCGTCGCAATTCACCGCCCGTCTCGGCGGCCGGTTCGGCATGGGACCGCTGGTGATCGCGGCAACCTCGGTCTATGCGCTGCTGACGACGCTGTTGTTCGCGCTCAATCTTGCCGGCGTCGACAGCCTCGCGATGATGATGACGCTGCTGTTCTTCGGCTTCGCCGCCATGGGGCTCGTCATCCCCTCGACCATGGTGCTGGCGCTGGAGGAGCACGGCCCAATCGCCGGCATCGCCTCGGCGCTCGGCGGCACGCTGCAGATGGTCGCCGGCGGCATCATGATCGCGATCGTCAGCGCGGTGTTCGACGGCACGCCGCGGCCCATGGTCGGGGCGATCTCGCTGTGCGCGCTCGGGGCGCTGGCGCTCAGTCTGCTTACCCTGGGCCGCCGCCGCTACGCCATCTCGCAGGTGTGAGCGTTATTGCGAGCCTTATAATGCCCGAAACTCACCGATTCGAACCGATATCCGGCACCATGGCCGCCAACACCCCATCAAAGACCCCGTCACGGAAACCGTCTGCGAAACCCGCCGCCAAGATCGCGCCTCGCGCCTGGCAGCGCATGCTGTCGGGGCGGCGTCTCGATCTGCTCGACCCCTCGCCGCTCGACGTCGAGATCGAGGACATCGCCCACGGCCTCGCCCGGGTGGCGCGCTGGAACGGCCAGACCCACGGCGCCCACATCTTCTCGGTGGCCCAGCACACTTTGCTGGTCGAGGCGGTGCTGCGCGCCCATTCGCCGCGCATCGACCACACCATCCGTCTCGCCGCCATGCTGCACGACGCGCCGGAATACGTCATCGGCGACATGATCTCGCCGTTCAAGGCGGTGATCGGCGGCGCCTACAAGCAGATCGAGAAACGCCTGCTTGCCGCCATTCATCTCCGCTTCGGCCTGCCGGCGGTGCTCGCGGACGAGATCGAGGCCCAGATCAAGGCCGCCGACGTGGGCGCGGCCTATCTCGAGGCGACGCACCTCGCCGGCTTCGGCGAGGCCGAGGCGAAGCGCCTGTTCGGCCGCGACCCCGGCCTGCCACCCGCGATCGAGGCCGGCTACATGACGCCCTGGCCAGCTGCCAAGGCCGAGAAGCAGTTCCTGGCGCGCTTCGGCACCCTGGTCTAGTGTCCTTTATGTCTCCGAATGACCGCGCGAGCGTGAGGCAAATGGGGCGGTAATTCGGAGACAGGACACTAGAGCAGACTCCGATCAAGGTGGATCATATCCGCATGCGGCGAAGTAGTTTGCGCATTGGGCGGGCTTAAAGATGTCGGCGCAGGTTTCGAGGGCGCGCATCAGGGCGGCGACGGTCCGCTCGGCGATTTTGCGCAAATGCGCTTTCAGCTTGGAAAACGCCTTCTCGATCGGGTTCATGTCGGGGCTATAGGGCGGGAGGTAGAGCAGCTCGGCGCCCGCGGCCTCGATCAACTCCTTGACCCGCGGCCCCTTGTGGGCGGACAGATTGTCCATGACGACAACGTCGCCTTTCGTGAGGGTAGGAACGAGGCAGTGTTCCACCCAGTCCTCGAACAGGGCGGCGGTGATCGGACGATCATAGGTCTTCGCCGCCACGAGCCCGCGAAGGCGGATGCCGGCGACGAGCGTGACCGTCTTGTAATGGCCGTGCGGCACGCCGACGCGCAGCCGCCGCCCACGCCGGCAACGCCCGCCTTTGCGCGCCAAATTGGTCGAGGCGCCCGTTTCGTCGATGAAGACGAGCTTCTCGAGATCGAGATCGAGCTGTCGCTCGAACCATTCGAGGCGTTGCTTCAGGACGTCCGGCCGCTGCTGCTCCGAGGCGTGTGCGGTCTTTTTTTTAAACGTGACGCCATGACGGTCGAAGAAGCGCCACAGCACGGAACTCGAAAAATGCTCGCCGCAATTCCTGATCAGACGTTCCTGGATCTCCAGCAGGGTGACGTCCGGCGTGCGCCGGATCAGCCCCATCAGGTAGCCGTGATGGGCTTCGATGCGGCCGGAGCGGCGATCGCCTCCAGTAGGCTTCGGCGACATTTCTCCCGTCGTCTCGAATTGCTTGACCCAGCGCACGGCGCTCGCAATGCTGACTTCGAAACGCTTCGCCGCCGCATTGCGCGACAGCCCGCCCGAGACGACAGCCTCCACCACTCGTTTGCGAAGATCGTCGGAAAGCGCCATTCCAGCCGCCTCCATTCTGCGGCAGGAATCATGAATCAGATGTCAGCCGATTCGGGAATCCCGATTCGATTCACATCGCTCGGAGCCTGCTCTAGTGTGGTGGATCTGACGCTCGTTTCAGCATTGGAGCGAGTTCTTCAAACGAGCGTCAGATCCATAACCACACTAGAATCATAATGATGCTAGTGTCCCCTTGTTTCCAACGTTCGTATGAGCGCCTGCTGCAATGGGATACGAACGTTGGAAACGGGACACTAGAGCCAGCCGCGGCGCCGGTTCCCCCGCTCGGCATTTATTGAGCGCAGAGGCGCCACGAAATCGCTATCCCCCGTTCGTCGTGATGCTCTATAACGCAGGCCCATTACCGGACCGATCATGCTGCACGTCTGTTCCCTCGCCGAACTTCATCCCACCGTCGCGCGCACCGGCGCCCGCTATGTGCTCACGGTGATGGGCAATGTCGACAAGGCGTTGCGGCCACCGACCATCACCGAGGCCAATCATCTCAAGGTCTCGATGGACGACATCACCGAGGCGGCCGACGGCTTCGTGGCGCCCTGCGCCGCCCATGTGGAGCAGGTGCTGGATTTCGTCCGCCGCTGGCCACGGGACGCGCCGATGGTCATTCACTGCTATGCGGGAATCAGCCGCTCCACCGCCAGCGCCTTCGCCGCCGCCTGCCTGCTGGCGCCCCAACGTGACGAACTGTCGATCGCCCGGCAGATCCGCCGGGCGTCGCCCACCGCCTTTCCCAACCGCCTGATCGTGACGCTGGCGGATGCGGCACTGGGGCGCAACGGGCGCATGCTGGCGGC
Organism: Bradyrhizobium sp. WD16; assembly: GCF_024181725.1. NCBI lineage: Bacteria > Pseudomonadati > Pseudomonadota > Alphaproteobacteria > Hyphomicrobiales > Nitrobacteraceae > Bradyrhizobium > Bradyrhizobium sp. WD16. The sequence goes on from NZ_CP028908.1 coordinate 344,950, forward strand.
GATCGAGGCCATGGGTCCCGGCGCCATGACGACCGAGGGGCGGCCCTTCCGCGTCGAGATCGACTGATCGGGCCATGTTGCGTTCGACCGGCTTCGCCCACCCGCCGCTTTGAACGTCTCCGGTTCCGGATCATACTCATGGGATGGCCCGCGCTGCGGGTCCGTGGCTTGCCGTCTGCAGCGGCTGCCGAGGGGGTCCCATGGAATTTCTGGCGCTGCTGATCGCCATCGTGGCGTTCATTCTCGTCCTCAGGTTGAACGATCGGGTCGGCAGGCTGACGGCGCGCATCGCCGCGCTTGACGGACACCACATCGGCCCGCCTGCGCCCGCGACAGCGGCGCCGCCGGCCGCCGCGACCCAGGACGTCGACATCTCCCCTGATCTCGTCCCCGAGCAGGTCGTCACCGAGCCGGCCGAGCCGGCGGCGGCCGAGCCGCTCGCTCCGACGCCCAGCGAAATCCCGGCCGTCGCCGCAGCGCCGCCGCACGCGACCAGATCCGTTCTCGACGAACCGCCGGGGCCCGGTCTCGAGGAGCGGCTCGGCACGCGCTGGGTGGTGTGGATCGGCGGCCTGACGCTGGCGCTCGGCGGGCTGTTCCTGGTGCGCTACTCCATCGAGCAGGGACTGATCGGCCCCGGCGTGCGCGTCGCGCTCGGCGCGCTGTTCGCACTGGCGCTGCTCGCCGCCGGCGAATGGACACGGCGCACCGAACGGCTCGCGGAGATCGCGGCGCTGCCGAAGGCCAATATTCCCGCGATCCTCACCGCCGCCGGCACTGTCGTGCTGTTCGGCACGGTTTATGCGAGCTATGCGCTCTACGATTTTCTCGCCCCGGCGGCGGCCTTCCTTCTGCTCGGCCTCGTTGCGCTCGCAACGCTCGCCGCGGCGCTGCTGCATGGCCCGGCGCTGGCCGGCCTCGGCGTCGCCGGCGGTTTCGTCACGCCGATCCTGGTGTCGTCGCAGCAGCCGGATTACTGGTCGCTCTACATCTATCTCGCCGTCGTCACCGCCGCGGCCTTCGCCCTCGCCCGCATCCGGTTGTGGCGGTGGCTCGCCGTCACCACCATCGTCTTCGCCCTGCTCTGGCTCCTCCCCTGCCTCGACTGCGGACCGACGATGATCGCGCCGCATGCCTTCCACGTGATCGCGGGCTTCGCGCTCGCCTCGGCGCTCGTGGTCTGCGGCTTCCTGTTCGGGCCGCAGCCGGAGCCGGGCCGCATCGAGGCGGTGTCATCGGCCGCGCTCGCGGCCTATGTGCTCGGCGCGGCCCTGATCGTCCTGAGCAGCGACCACGCGCCATCGGCGCTGACGGTGTTCGCCGCGCTCGTCGTCGCGACGCTGGCGGTGGCCTGGCGCGCGGAAGCGGCCACTGCGGCGATCGGTGTCGCCGCTGCCGGCGTCGCCCTGGTGTTTCTCGACTGGACGGTGCGCGGCTCACCCGAGCTGCTGGTGCTGCCGGGCGGCGCCCTGCCCGGCATCGGCCCGCGCGCCGACGCCTCCTCGATCTCTGCCCATCTCGTCACCGCCGCGGTGTTCGCGATTCTGTTCGGCGCTGCCGGTTTCCTGGCCCAGGGCCGTTCGCTGAGCGCCACGGTTCCGGTGATCTGGTCGGCGGCGGCCTGCTTCACGCCGCTGGCGCTCCTGGTCGCGCTTTATGCGCGGATCGCCCATCTCGACCGCTCGATCCCGTTCGCGGCGATCGCGGTGGTGCTCGCCGGCGCCTTCGCCGCAGCGACCGAGCTTCTCAGCCGCCGCGAGCACCGGCCCGGCCTGCCGATCTCGGTCGCGCTGTTTGCCGCCGCGACGCTCGGCGCCCTGGCGCTTGCGCTGACCTTCGCGCTGGAGAAAGGCTGGCTGACGATCGCGCTGTCGCTGATGTGCGCGGGCACCGCCTGGATCTCGCGACAGCGGCCGATCCCGTTCCTGCGCTGGCTCGCAGCCATCGTCGCCGTCATCGTGGTGCTGCGGATCGGCTACGAACCGCGCGTCGCCGGCGACGATGTCGGCACCACCCTGCTCTTCAACTGGCTGCTGTGGGGCTATGGCGTTCCCGCGGCATCGTTCTGGAGCGCCGGAGCGCTGCTGCGCCGCCGCGGCGACGACATCCCGCTGCGCATGGTCGAAGCCGTCGCGATCCTGTTCACGGTGCTGCTGGCCTTCATGGAGATCCGCCACGCCGTCAATCATGGCGATGTCTACCGGCCCGGCACCGGCCTCGCCGAGATCGCGCTGCAGGTCTGCGTCTGGCTCGCCATGGCGATCGGCCTCGAGCGGCTGCGATTGCGCAGCCACAGCATCGTGCACAACGTTGCCGCGCTGGTGCTGGCAGGGATGGCTGCGGGGGGTATCGCCTTCGGGCTCCTCACCTCGCAATGGCCGATATTCACCGGTGACGATGTCGGCGGGCTCGTCGTCAACCTGCTGCTGCTCGGCTACGCGCTGCCGGCGCTGCTGGCGCTGCTGCTGTCCCATGCCGCCGCCGCAGGCGATCGTCCCGCCGCCTACGGCAACACCATTGCCGGCGTCGCGCTGATACTGGCGCTGGCATATGTGAGCCTGGAAGTGCGCCGCTTCCATCACGGCCCGGTGCTGACCGGGACGACGGAGGACGCCGAGCAGTATGCCTATTCGCTGGCGTGGCTCGTCTTCGGCGTGATCCTGCTCGGCGCCGGATTCGTCTTCACCTCGCAGCGGGCCCGCCTCGCCTCGGCGGTGATCATCGCCCTGACGGTGCTCAAGGTCTTCGTCATCGACATGTCGGTGCTGACCGGCATCTACCGCGCCCTGTCCTTCATGGGACTCGGCCTCGTGCTGGTCTCGATCGGCTGGATCTACCAGCGCATCCTGTTCCGACGGCGGCCACCGGCGGACCGCTCCACCGAGCCGCTATCGTCATGACACGGCGAATCGAGAACGCGCCGGAGCGCGTCCACACCGGCGCGACGCAGAGCTGATCGGTCGGTCGTTATTCGGTCGAGCGGCGCAGATCGCTGGTATCGGCCTTGATCTCGACCTTCGGCGGGTCGGCGCGGGTGCTTGCCGTCACGCTGGTGGTGTCGGCGGCGCGCGATGCATCGACGATGCGATGGGAGCGCGGCCTGATGTGGGCGCGCGCCATGATCATCGAGTTGCCGTGGCGACGGAAGTCGCAATAGGCGAAGCCCATGCCGGACACCGCGCCGCGGAACGAGACTTCATCGCTCTTGGTCAGGCTGAAGCAGGGCTCGAAGGGCAGGCCCTTGAGCGAGGCGCAAACCGAGTTCGAGCGCACCTGGACGGTATTGACCGGAAGCCGCGCGTAGCGGATCGGGCCGGTGCCGCCGAACTGGATCGAACCGGCGACCGAACCGTCGCTGAAGATCCGGCCCGAACCGCGCGAGCCGTCGAAACAGGTGAAGGCGAACAGCTTGTTGGCCACGAACTGCCGGGCCTGGTCTGGGGACATCTCCTCGGCCATGGCCGGGGTGGCGATACCGAGCGTCGCCAGCGAGCCGGCGACCAACGATCGAGCTACGAAACGCGCCAACATCAGCAACTCCAACCCGTCACTCTGCCTCAGGCCCGCCGAGGCCCCCCTTAACCCGCTGCTTACCATGTCCATTGGGGCGCAAGATTGGCGCAGGATGGTTGGCAAAGTCTGAAGATTTCACAGGATTTTCACGACGAGACGCCCCCGGATTTCGCCGGCGAGAATCCGCGGCGCCGTGGCAATCGCCTGGTCGAGCTGGATTTCATGAGTAATTTCAGCGAGTTTCGCGTGGTCCAGATCGCGGGCGAGGCGGCTCCAGGCGCGCTGGCGCCGCTCGATCGGGCACATCACCGAATCGATGCCGAGAAGACACACTCCGCGCAAAATAAACGGCGCCACCGATCCCGGCAGGTCCATGCCTCCGGCAAGGCCGCAGGCGGCGACGGCGCCGCCGTATCTGGTCATCGACAGCAGGTTGGCGAGGGTGGTCGAGCCGACACAGTCGACGCCGCCCGCCCAGCGCTCCTTGGCGAGCGGCTTGGCCGGCCCCGAGAGTTCGCCGCGATCGATCACCTCGCTGGCGCCGAGCGAACGCAGGTAGGCCTCTTCGGCGCGACGGCCGGTGGAGGCGATGACCTGGAAGCCGAGACGCGACAACAGCGCAATCGCCACCGAACCGACGCCGCCGGCCGCGCCGGTGACGACCACGGGTCCCCGCGCCGGCGTCAGGCCATGATCCTCCAGTGCCATCACCGACAGCATCGCGGTATAGCCGGCGGTGCCGATCGCCATGGCATCGCGCGTCGTCATACCTTCGGGCAGGCGCACCAGCCAGTCGCCCTTCACCCTCGCCTTCTCGGCCAGCGCGCCGAGATGGGTTTCACCGAGGCCCCAGCCGTTGAGCACGACCTTGTCGCCGGCCTTCCAACCGGGATGCGAGGATGCGGTGACGGTACCGGCGAGGTCGATGCCGGCGATCATCGGAAACCGCCGCACCACCGGCGCCTTGCCGGTCAGCGCGAGAGCGTCCTTGTAATTGAGCGTCGACCATTCCACGGCGATCGTGACGTCGCCGTCCATCAGCTCGGCTTCGTCGAACGCGGTCAGCGTCGCCGTGGTGCCGTTGTCCGCCTTGTCGATCCTGATGGCCTTGAACGTACCCAATGCGCTCTCCCGATGGTCCCGAATGTCTTTTCTTTTGGCGGCTGTGTCGTTGCAGCAGGCGTGACGCGGGCTTTACGGAGTGCACGCGGTTCAGGCCGGTACGGCGGCGGGCCGCGCCACCGGCCGCTCGACGATCGGCAGATTGATCAGCGCGGACAACACGCCGAACAGCACCGACAGCCACCAGACTACGTCATAGGATCCGGTGCGGTCAAAGGCGATGCCGCCGAGCAGGGCGCCAAGAAATCCGCCAACCTGATGGCTGACGAAGGCAAAGCCGTACAGCGTCGCCAGCCAGCGGGTGCCGAACATCAGCGCGATCAGCGACGAGGTCGGCGGCACCGTCGACAGCCAGGTGACGCCGGTGACGACGCCATAGGCGAGCGCCGAGAATGTCGTGATCGGAAACGAAATGAAGATCACGGTGGACAGGGCGCGCGCGAAATAGATTGCAGACAGGATGTAGCGCCGCGGAAAATAGGTCGAGATCCAGCCGACGCCGATCGAGCCGACAATGTTGAACAGGCCGATCACCGCCAGCACCCAGCCGCCGGTCTGCGCCGGCATGCCGCGATCGACCAGGTAGGCCGGAAGATGGGCGGTGACGAACGCGAGCTGGAACCCGCAGGTGAAGAAGCCGAGCACGAGAAGCACGTAAGAGCGGTGGCCGAAGGCTTCCGCCAGCGCCTGGGTGATCGACTGGTCCGGCTCTGCGCCGGCGCCGGCCTCGCCGCTTCGCGCCGGTGGTGTCGCCAGCACCAGCGAAAGCGGCACGACGATCAGCATCAGGGCCGAGAAGATCACGAGCGTGCTGCGCCAGCCGATGGCATCGATCAGCGCGACGCTGACCGGCGCGAACAGGAACTGGCCGAGCGACCCGGCGGCGGTGCCGATGCCGAGGGCGAGATTGCGCCGCGCCGGCGGCACCAGCTTGCTGAAGGCGGCCAGCACGAGATTGAACGAACAGCCCGACAGGCCAAATCCGACCAGCACGCCGGCCGACAGCGTCAACGTCGAGGGCGAGGTCGCATAGCGCATTGTCAGCAGGCCGGCGGCGTAGAGCAGCGCCCCGGTCGCGATCACCCGCACGCTGCCGAAGCGATCGGCGACGGCGCCGGCGAAGGGCTGGCCGAGTCCCCACAGCAGGTTCTGCACGGCAAGCGCCAGCGCGAAGACGTCGCGGCCCCAACCGAGATCGGAGCTCATGGGCTGCAGGAAGAAACCGAGGGTGGCGCGCGGCCCGAATGTCACCATGCCGATGACGGCGCCGCAGGCGATGATCAGCGCCGGGGTCCGCCAGCGACCGGCCGTGGAAACCGCTACCGTCTCCGCCATGCATTCCTCCCCTGGTGTGGCGGTTCAGAAATTCCCTTCATTCCCGCAGCGAGTCCTCAAAGGGAATTTCTGAACCAAACCACACGAGAATCTAGATTTCTGGTGTCCTTTCGAATCCGAAGCTCGCTCAAGGAACGCTGCGAACGAAGCGAGCTTCGGATTCGGGACACCGGCCGCCCTCGCCGCGGCGGCAAAAGATGCGATTGCATGAATATAGCCGGGCCTTGCCGCGTTGCGAAGGGATCGGCGGCATTGCAGCGATGCAGATCTGGCGGGCTTGCTCAGAGCTTGGCGGAAATTGCGGCGGTTTCGGCGGGATTACTCCAGCTCGGCGCATCGCTGCCGTCGCCCCAGGCCCGCGGCCGATAGAAGGTATGAACGCCGGTGCGATACATCTTCCTCATCTCGTGGACCCAGGACGGCCGCACCCAATAGGCGTGGTAATGGGTCGACTTGGCGACTTCCGGCAGCCAGAGCTGGCCGTCGAGGGTCGCCTTGGCGATCTTCTTGGCCCGCAGCCACATGTCGGGCTCGCGCACCACGTCGGCGACGTCGTCGCAGGCGAAGGTGAACTGGCAGGCGAGATGACGGTTCTTGTTCTGGTAGACGACGCCACACACGGTCGTCGGATAGAACCCCGAAAACACCCGGTTCATCACCACCTGCGCGACGGCGATCTGGCCGCGCACCGCCTCGCCGCGCGCTTCAAAATAGACCGCTTCGGCCAGGCACTTCTCCGCCTTGGCGCGCGCCTTGACGTCGAGGCCGAGGCGCTCCGCCGGGGTCTTCTGGCGCTTCGGCTGCTCGCTGACCTGGCCCTTGCCGGCGATGCTCTCGCCCTCCTTGGCGTCGCCGGGCCGCTCGGACTTGCCGGCATTGGCCTTGAGATCGCCATCGGCCGGAGCGCCGGGCATCACCACGATCGGCTCCTCGCCCGGTTGCCAGCGCTCCAGCCCGCCCGAGGCGGCGCCCATGGCGCCGTTGCCGAAATAAAGGCTTGCCGTCTTCATCGAGAATCCGTCGGCGGGCTCGGCCGCCTCGGCGGCAACCGCGGCCTGCTTGGCGGCGGCCGCCGGATGGGATTCCAGCGACAGCGCGACATCGTATTGCGGCAGCGGCGGAGCCTGCAGCGCGTTCTGCAACTCCTCGTCGAGCGGCTCGAGCGTGGCGGCGTCGGCGGATTTGGCGCCCGCGATCGGCGAAGTCGCGGGCTGCTCGGCCGACGTCGCGGCGTCCGGCGCCGGCTCGACGTAAAGCGGCAGGCGGTCGCCCTTTGACGTTCGATCGACGACCGGGAAATCGGACGGACGCAGCGCCCGCGCCTCGTCGCCGAACGGGCCGCGGGTAATGGCGCCGGTGATGCCGCTGCCTTCGCTGTCGAGGCTCGCCAGACGATAGGCCGGCGCGAGGGGAATGGAGGTTCCGATCGGACGCGGGAAGCTGAACGCCGCAACCTTGATGGTGGTGAAGGTGGTGGCGAGATGCTGCATCGAGCGTTGCGCGACGCCGGGCTGACGCGCGAGCAGCGCCGCGAGATCCTGATAGCCGATCTCGCTGGGCAGCATCGCGAACAGACAGAGGCTGAGGCCGAAGGGTGCAAAGCGCGCACCCCTCGGCTCGTTACGCAACACAGTCATTGATACGCTCACGCAACGCTTACGCCGATCGGCACGTCCTTTCGGAGCAAATCGATCGATTTCATTCGTATCGGATTAAAGTTGCGAGGGAGTTAATCCGCGATGCAGCGCTGCAACAGGCAAGCGGCGCCATCGTCGCGGTTCCGCTTTCGCGGATCGTGGTGAATCGGGCGTCGACGCGAATGGTGAAGACCGCGTCAACGGCGATGGTTGACGAAAGGCAAATTCGCAGCGCAACGGCCCTCATCATGCGCAAGTGTGGTGGATCTGACGCTCGTTTCAGCATTGGAGCGAGTTCTTCAAACGAGCGTCAGATCCAAAACCACACTAGCTTTTTGATTTTGCTAGTGTCCCTATGTCTCCGAATTACCGTGCGAGCGCGAGGCAAACGTAGCGGTAATTCGGAGACGGGACACTAGCGCCGGCGCCGCCGGGCCACTGCACGCATACAAAAAATCGCCCGCGCGAGGCGGGCGACTCCTTATTTCATTCGATAAGCGGCTTCTTCGATCGAAGGCTTACGCCTGGCTCGCCGCGGCCTTGCCGAGCGCCGCCTGCGCGGCGGCGAGACGGGCGATCGGCACGCGATAGGGCGAGCACGACACGTAGTCGAGACCGACCTCGTGGCAGAAGGCGACCGACGCCGGATCGCCGCCATGCTCGCCGCAGATGCCCATCTTCAGGCCGGCGCGGGTCTTGCGGCCGCGCTCGACGCCGATCTTCACCAGCTGGCCGACGCCTTCCTGGTCGATCGAGATGAACGGATCGCTGTCGAGGATGCCGCGGGCCATGTAGGTGCCGAGGAAGCTCGCGGCGTCGTCGCGGCTGATGCCGAAGGTGGTCTGGGTCAGATCGTTGGTGCCGAAGGAGAAGAATTCGGCGGCCTGCGCGATCTCGCCGGCCATCAGGCAGGCGCGCGGCAGTTCGATCATGGTGCCGACCTGGTACTGCAGCTTGGCGCCGCTCTCGCGCGCCACCGCCTGGGCGGTGGCGTCGATGCGGGCCTTGATCAGGTCGAACTCGGCCTTGGTGGCGATCAGCGGCACCATCACCTCGACGTTGACGACCTCGCCGGTGCGCTTGCCGGCGACGCCCGCCGCCTCGAAGATGGCGCGCGCCTGCATCTCCGCGATCTCCGGATAGGCGATGGCGAGACGGCAGCCGCGGAAGCCCAGCATCGGATTGAACTCCGACAGCTCGCGCACGCGATCGGCGAGCCGGCGCGGATCGGCGCCCATCACCCGCGCCACTTCCTCGATCTCCGCCTGGGTGTGCGGCAGGAACTCGTGCAGCGGCGGATCGAGCAGGCGGATGGTGACCGGCAGCCCCTTCATGATCTCGAACAGATCGACGAAGTCGGCGCGCTGCATCGGCAGCAGCTTCGCCAGGGCCGCGCGCCGTGCCTGCTCGTCCTCGGCGAGGATCATCTCGCGCACCGTGCGGATGCGGGTCTCCTCGAAGAACATGTGCTCGGTGCGGCACAGGCCGATGCCCTCGGTGCCGAACTTGATGGCGGTGCGCGCGTCCGCCGGCGTATCGGCGTTGGCGCGGACCTTGAGCCGGCGCACCTCGTCGGCCCAGCTCATCAGCGTGCCGAACTCGCCGGAGAGCTCAGGCTCGATCATCGGCATGCGGCCGGCCAGGACCTGGCCCTGGGCGCCGTCGATGGTGATGACGTCGCCGGCGTTGAAGGTGCGGCCGCCCACGCTCATGGTGCCGCGGCCGTAATCGACGCGGATCGCGCCGCAGCCGGAGACGCAGGGCTTGCCCATGCCGCGCGCCACCACCGCCGCGTGCGAGGTCATGCCGCCGCGGGTGGTGAGGATGCCTTCGGCGGCGTGCATGCCGTGAATGTCCTCGGGGCTGGTCTCGATGCGCACCAGGATGACCTTGCGGCCCTCGGCCTGGAGCTTGGCCGCCTCGTCGGAGGAGAACACGATCTCGCCGGCGGCCGCACCGGGCGAAGCCGGCAGGCCGGTGGCGATGACGTCGCGCTTGGCCTCGGGGTCGATGGTCGGATGCAGCAGCTGATCGAGCGAGGCCGGGTCGACGCGCAACACCGCGTCCTTGCGGTTGATCAGCCCTTCGTTGGCGAGCTCGACGGCGATGCGCAGCGCGGCGCGCGCGGTGCGCTTGCCGTTGCGGGTCTGCAGCATCCACAGCTTGCCCTGCTCCACCGTGAATTCCATATCCTGCATGTCACGGTAGTGCTTCTCGAGCTGCTTGTAGATCCGCGTCAGCTCGGCGAATGCCTGCGGCATCGCCGTTTCCATCGACGGCTTGTCGGAGCCGGACTCCTTGCGGGCGTCCTCGGTGATGTCCTGCGGCGTGCGGATGCCGGCGACGACGTCCTCGCCCTGGGCATTGATCAGGAATTCGCCGTAGAGCTTGCGTTCGCCGGTCGAGGGATTGCGGGTGAAGGCGACGCCGGTGGCGGAGGTGTCGCCCATGTTGCCGAACACCATGGCCTGGACATTGACCGCGGTGCCCCAGGATTCGGGGATGTCGTGCAGACGGCGGTAGGTCACCGCGCGGGCATTCATCCAGGACGAGAACACCGCGCCGATGGCGCCCCACAGCTGAGCATGGGGATCCTGCGGGAAGTCCTGGCCGGTCTCGCGGGCCACCGCGTCCTTGTAGCGGCCGACCACCTCGATCCAGTCGTCGGCGGTGAGGTCAGTGTCGAGGCTGTAGCCCTTGTAGTCCTTGAACGCGTCGAGGATCTCCTCGAAGTGATGGTGCTCGAAGCCGAGCACCACATCGGAATACATCGTGATGAAACGGCGATAGCTGTCATAGGCGAAACGCCGATCGCCGGAGCGCGCGGCCAGCGCCTCCACCGTCTCGTCGTTGAGGCCGAGATTGAGCACCGTGTCCATCATGCCCGGCATCGACGCCCGGGCGCCGGAGCGCACCGAGACCAGGAGCGGATTGGTGGTGTCGCCGAAGCCCTTGCCGGTGATCTTGCTGACGCGCGCCAGCGCCGCCTCGACCTGCGACCTGAGCTCCTTGGGATAGCTCTTGTCGTTGGCGTAAAAATACGTGCAGACCGCGGTGGGGATGGTGAAGCCCGGGGGCACCGGCAGGCCCAGATTGGCCATTTCGGCGAGATTGGCGCCCTTGCCGCCGAGCAGGTTGCGCATTCCCGAAGAGCCCTCGGCCTTGCCGTCGCCGAAGGTGTAGACCCACTTGCCGGCCTTGGGCGCCGCGGCGGCCTTCGCCACCACCGGCTTGCCGCCGGCCTTGGTGGCCTTCGCCACCGACTTCGTGGCCTTCGCCACCGACTTGGCCGGGCGCGCCGCGGGCTTGGCCGCGCGTGCCGCAGGCTTGGCCGGGCGTGCCGCAGGCTTGGCAATGGCCCGGGCCGCCGGCCGGCCGGCCGGCTTGGCCGCGGTCTTCACGGCCCGCTTGGCCGCCTTCTTGGCGGCCTTGGCGGCAGCCTTCGCCGGGGCCCTGCCGGCGGTCTTGGCCGCGGCCTTGGCCCGCGCCGGAGCGGCGGATGTCCTTGATTTTGCTGGGGCGGATTTCGTCTTTGATGCAGCTTTGGCCATGGCTTCCAAGCGTCAACGGGAGGGACAATCAGCAGGGGCCTTACAACACTTTTTTGCGCCGCCACGCAAGCCGCGCCGCCCCGGCGAAGGCACGACTAAAGGGCTAAGCGCCTGATGCGAACGGCTTTCGCACCTTCAAAAGTGCAGCGCCCTGAGCACGCCGAGACCGACCAGGCCGGTGAAGATCAGGTAGATGGCGACGATGAAATTGAGCAGCCGCGGCATCACGAGGATGAGGACGCCCGCGATCAGGGCGACGAAGGCCGGAATATGCGCGCTGGTGAGGACCATGAAGAACTCCAGTGAGGCAGGCCCGAGAGGCTGGACCGAATCGCGCCGGAGTTTATCGCCTGACCTGTGACAATCGACGGCGCTGCCGCCTCGCCCGCGGTTTCCCACAGCCAATTGGTTCCGACGCCCACAAAACGCCGCGATGAAGTCACCTCCGCGCCAGGAACATCACGCGCGGCACGGGATATGTCTCGCAATTGCCTAAGAGAGACTGGCCGCAAAGGCGGTAGGCAATTGCGAGACGCCACACTAGAGCAGACTCCGATCAAGGTGGATCATATCCGCATGCGGCGAAGTAGTTTGCGCATTGGGCGGGCTTGAAGATGTCGGCGCAGGTTTCGAGGGCGCGCATCAGGGCGGCGACGGTTCGCTCGGCGATTTTGCGCAAATGCGCTTTCAGCTTGGAAAACGCCTTCTCGATCGGGTTCATGTCGGGGCTATAGGGCGGGAGGTAGAGCAGCTCGGCGCCCGCGGCCTCGATCAACTCCTTGACCCGCGGCCCCTTGTGGGCGGACAGATTGTCCATGACGACAACGTCGCCTTTCGTGAGGGTAGGAACGAGGCAGTGTTCCACCCAGTCCTCGAACAGGGCGGCGGTGATCGGACGATCATAGGTCTTCGCCGCCACGAGCCCGCGAAGGCGGATGCCGGCGACGAGCGTGACCGTCTTGTAATGGCCGTGCGGCACGCCGACGCGCAACCGCCGTCCGCGCCGGCAACGCCCACCTTTGCGCGCCAAATTGGTCGAGGCGCCCGTTTCGTCGATGAAGACGAGCTTCTCGGGATCGAGATCGAGCTGTCGCTCGAACCATTCGAGGCGTTGCTTCAGGACGTCCGGCCGCTGCTGCTCCGAGGCGTGTGCGGTCTTTTTTTAAACGTGACGCCATGACGGTCGAAGAAGCGCCACAGCACGGAACTCGAAAAATGCTCGCCACAATTCCTGATCAGACGTTCCTGGATCTCCAGCAGGGTGACGTCCGGCGTGCGCCGGATCAGCCCCATCAGGTAGCCGTGATGGGCTTCGATGCGGCCGGAGCGGCGATCGCCTCCAGTCGACTTCGGCGACATTTCTCCCGTCGTCTCGAATTGCTTGACCCAGCGCACGGCGCTCGCAATGCTGACTTCGAAACGCTTCGCCGCCGCATTGCGCGACAGCCCGCCCGAGACGACAGCCTCCACCACTCGTTTGCGAAGATCGTCGGAAAGCGCCATTCCAGCCGCCTCCATTCTGCGGCAGGAATCATGAATCAGATGTCAGCCGATTCGGGAATCCTGATTCGATTCACATCGCTCGGAGCCTGCTCTAGTGTCCTGTCTCCGAATTACCGCTACGTTTGCCTCGCACTCGCACGGTCATTCGGAGACATAGGGACACTAGCAAAATCAAAGTGCTAGTGTGGCTTATGTCTCGCAATTGCCTACGAGAGGGTTGCCGCAAAGGCGGTAGGCAATTGCGAGACGCCACACTAGTGTCCTGTCTCCGAATTACCGCTACGTTTGCCTCGCACTCGCACGGTCATTCGGAGACATAGGGACACTAGCAAAATCAAAGTGCTAGTGTGGCTTATGTCTCGCAATTGCCTACGAGAGGGTTGCCGCAAAGGCGGTAGGCAATTGCGAGCCGCCACACTAGTGTCCTGTCTCCGAATTACCGCTACGTTTGCCTCGCACTCGCACGGTAATTCGGAGACATAGGGACACTAGCAAAATCAAAGTGCTAGTGTGGCTTATGTCTCGCAATTGCCTACGAGAGGGTTGCCGCGAAGGCGGTAGGCAATTGCGAGACGCCACACTAGCCGCGCGGTGACGCACACACCGGCATGGCAGCGTATCGTCGCGTCAGTCGGCGTTGCCCCGCTTCTCGGCGACGATGCGATGAATGACCTTGCCCGAGGAGGCGCTCACCACCTCCTCGTCCAGCAGCAATCTGGCGCCGTCGAGTCCACAACGCACTTCGGCGGCGTCGAAGGCGGCGTAGAGGCGGCCGTGGCCGTCACGCTGGTCGGCGCCTTTCGTCACCCGCCAGCTCAGATAGAGCACGCCCCCCGGCCGGACGATGTCGATCAGCCGTCGCACCGCAGCGGCGATCCGGCCGCGATCGAGATGCATGATCACGGTCTCGCACAACACACTGTCGAAGCTCGCAGGCGCGATGCCATCGAGCGCCGGCAGATCGGCATGAGCGAATGTCAGCGTCGGATAGCGGCGGCGGGCTTCCGCCAGCAGCCCCCGCGAGGCATCGAAGCCCTGCGCGACATAGCCGCGCGCCGCGAGCCAGCCGACCTCACGCCCCGAGCCGCAGCCGATGTCGGCGACGCTCGTGCCCGGCCGGAAGAAGCGATCGACAACCGCATGGAGATCGGAGGGCGGCGGCTGGCCGTGCCAGTCGTCGGCGAACGACGCCGCCGCGCTGTCGTAGGCGGCGAGCGTCGCCTCGTCGGCCATGGGCTTAATCCTGAATCCTGGAGAAATCCGCCACGGCGCGGGTGGCGACGCGGATCTGGTTGAGCAGCCTGAGGCGATTGGCCCGCACCAGCGAATCGTCGTCGTTGACCTTCACCTTGTCGAAGAAGGCATCGACGGCGGGACGCAGCTTCGCCATTTCGGTCATGGCGCCGGCGAAATCCTCCTTGGCGACGGCCGCCGCGGCCGCGGCGCCGACCTCAGCGATGGCGGCGGCGAGCGCCTTCTCCTCGTCCTGGCGATAGAGCGAAGCGTCCGGCGCGCCGTCGAATCGCGTGCCGTCCTTCTTCTCCTCGATGCGCAGGATGTTGGCGGCGCGCTTGGTGCCGGCCAGCAGGTTCCTGCCGTCCTCGGTGTCGAGAAACTTGCCCAGCGCCTCGACGCGACGGACGATCAGCAACAGCTCGTCCTGGCCCTCGAGCGCGAACACCGCGTCGACGAGATCGTGACGCGCGCCCTGTTCGCGAAGCTGGACCTTGAGGCGATCGGCGAAGAAGGCGAGCAGGTCCCGGCCGAGCGCAACCGGATCGGCGTGCCTCGCCTGCAATCCGGCGGCGGCGGTGGCGATGACGGCGCCGAGCGGCAGCCGCAGATTATTCTCCACCACGAGACGGATGACACCCAATGCCGCGCGACGCAGCGCATACGGATCCTTGGAGCCGGTGGGCTTCTCGTCGATCGCCCAGAAGCCGACCAGGACGTCGAGCTTGTCGGCGAGCGCCACGGTGATCGCCACCGGATCGTCCGGCACGCGATCGGACGGCCCCTGCGGCTTGTAGTGATCCTCGATCGCCTTGGCGACGCGGGCGTCCTCGCCCTGCGCCTCGGCGTAATAGCGCCCCATCAGGCCCTGGACCTCGGGGAATTCGCCGACCACCTCGGTGAGCAGATCGGCCTTGGCGAGCCGCGCCGCGCGCGCCACCAGGCCGGCGTCGGCCTTGATGCGCGGCGCGAGATCGGCGGCGAGCGTCTCGATGCGGCTGATCCGCGCCGCCTGGGTGCCGAGCTTCTCGTGAAACACGATCTGGTCGAACTTCGGCAGGCGGTCGTCGAGGCGCGTCTTGAGGTCGGTCTCGTAGAAGAATTTGGCGTCGGACAGCCGGGCGCGGATCACCCGCTGGTTGCCGGCGACGATGGCCTTGCCGCCGTCGGTCGCCTCGATATTGGCGATCAGGATGAATTTCGGCGCGAGCTTGCCGGTCTTCGGATCGCGCACCACGAAGCACTTCTGGTTGTTGCGGATGGTGGCGCGGATCACTTCGTCCGGAATGGCGAGGAAGGACGGATCGAACGAACCCATCAGCACCACCGGCCATTCGACGAGGCCGGCGACCTCCTCGAGCAGGCCCTGATCCTCGACCAGTTCGAGCCCCTGGGCGAAGGCGAGATGGCGCGCATCGGCGAGGATGATGTCCTTGCGGCGCTGCGGATCGAGCACGACTTTCGCCGTCTCGAGCTTCGCCTCGTAATCGGCGAAGCGGCGCACATTGATGGCGCCCTGGGCCAGGAAGCGATGGCCGAACGTGGTGTGACCGGCCTTGATGCCGGCGACCTCGAACGGCACCACATCGGGATCCTCGGTGTCGGGGCCGAAGGTGGCGACGATGGCATGCAGCGGCCGCACCCAGGTGAGCGCGCCGGGCTTCGCCGAGGCCGCGCCCCAGCGCATCGCCTTGGGCCAGGGGAAGGTGCGGATGATCACCGGCAGGATCTCGGCGAGCACGTCGAGCGCCGGCCGCCCCGGCTTCTCGATCAGGGCGACGTAGAAATCGCCCTTCTTCGGGTCACTCTGGATCTTGGCCTCGTCGAGCGAGGCGAGCCCGGCGGATTTCAGGAAGCCCTGGATCGCCGCCTCGGGGCCGCCGACCCGCGGTCCCTTGCGCTCTTCCTTCAGATCCGGCTGACGCACCGGAATGCCGTGCACGGTGAGCGCAAGGCGGCGCGGCGTGGCGAAGGCTTTCGCCCCCTCATAGACCAGGCCTTCGGCGACCAGCTTGTCGGTCACCATCCGGCGCAGGTCGTCGGCCGCCTTGGCCTGCATGCGCGCGGGAATTTCCTCGGAAAAGAGTTCGAGCAGAAGATCGGGCATCGTCTTACACTCCGCCCGCTTCGGTCTTGATCCAGGCTTCGCCGCACGCCTTGGCGAGTTCGCGCACGCGCAGGATGTAGCTCTGCCGCTCGGTCACCGAGATCATGCCGCGGGCGTCGAGCAGGTTGAAGACGTGGCTCGCCTTGATGCACTGGTCGTAGGCGGGAAGCGCCATCAGGTGCCGTTCTTTCTTGTCGCTGGCCCAGCCGGCCTCGAGATATTTGCGGCAGGCGGCCTCGGCCATCCTGAACTGTTCGAACAGCATCGCGGTGTCCGAATGTTCGAAATTGTGCCGCGAATATTCCTGCTCGGCCTGCAGGAAGATGTCGCCATAGGTGACCTTCTCCGCCCCCTGGCGACCGTTGAAGTTGAGGTCATAGATCCGATCGACGCCCTGCACATACATGGCGAGACGCTCGAGACCGTAAGTGAGCTCGCCCGCGACCGGCGCGCATTCGACCCCGGCGACCTGCTGGAAATAGGTGAATTGCGAGACTTCCATGCCGTCGCACCAGCATTCCCAGCCGAGCCCCCAGGCGCCCAGCGTCGGGCTCTCCCAGTCGTCCTCGACGAAACGGATGTCGTGCAGCGCGGAATCGACGCCGATCGCGCCGAGCGATTCCAGATAGAGATTCTGGATGTCCGGCGGCGACGGCTTGAGGATCACCTGGAACTGGTAATAATGCTGCAGGCGATTGGGATTCTCGCCGTAGCGGCCGTCCTTGGGACGGCGCGAGGGCTGGACAAAGGCCGCATTCCAGGGCTTCGGCCCCAGCGCGCGCAATGTCGTCGCCGGATGAAACGTGCCCGCGCCGACTTCCATGTCATAGGGCTGCAGGATGACGCAGCCGCGATCCGCCCAGAAGCGCTGCAGCGTCAGGATCAATCCCTGAAACGAGCGTTCAGGCCGCATGTGGTCGGGCAAAGATTCCATGGTCACTTTAAGGATTGGATCACCTTGATTTGGCGCGCGGGACCGTATCGACGGGGATAACGGGAATCAAGGCGCCGGTACGAGAATCCGGCGGCGAGATCGGGGGTAAAAGCGAGCTCCCCAGCCGGGCGACCCGGGCGACTGCCCGCCGTCACGGCCGGTATTCTTGACCTCACTGGAGATACGATGCTCGCTGCGGCCGCGACCACGGTCCTCGTTCTGTGCGCGACCCTGCTCGCCGCGACGCCCCTGCTGCTCGCCGAGCGGCAGCAGCGCCGCCGCAGCCACGAGATGCGTAAAATTGGCGACACTCGTTCGAGCGAACCGTAACCGTCCCGCGAATTGGATCTTTCCGGCAGGTCGTTCGTTAGGAGCTCGAGGCCCAAAGTGCTCGCGCCGGCGCCCAAGCCGAAAATGGCACACGCCGGTGATGCGAGCGGGCCGACATGCTGCGTTGCGCGTCCGGATTTCTTTCTGCGGAGCGTCAAATGACAATGTTCGAAATGGTCGCAGCGCTGCTGATCACGCTGTCGCTCGGCCTGATGATCATCGAAGACACCCGGGACGACAGCATCCGCGTGATGCCGCTGCCGGTCGACGCCTGAACGGGCGCGCGATCGACGGCACCGATCCCGCGGTCAACCTCCAAGTGTGACCAATGCAATAGCCGGCTGTCGGACAATGCCCTGTCCGCGGCCGGATTTGATTTGTGCGGAGGTCAGGCCGTGCCGTCTGCTATCGACTTCCATCAGGGTCTGGAGGCCGCAGGTCGTCGGCCTGAGCCGGCTTACTCCGGCCGATAG
Organism: Bradyrhizobium sp. WD16; assembly: GCF_024181725.1. Classification (NCBI taxonomy): domain Bacteria; kingdom Pseudomonadati; phylum Pseudomonadota; class Alphaproteobacteria; order Hyphomicrobiales; family Nitrobacteraceae; genus Bradyrhizobium; species Bradyrhizobium sp. WD16. The sequence continues at coordinate 362,688 of NZ_CP028908.1, forward strand.
GCGCCGGTCGCGGGGTCGCGACGCAGGCGCCGGATCGGGCTGACGCGGGCTTCCGCCATCTGCGCCGAGCGCAGGCGTTCGAGTTCGTCATTGATCCGCCGGGCCTCACGCAGGCCCCAGCGCACCAAAGCGGCACCGCCAAGCGCGGCGACGACGGTCAGAATCAGCGGTGGCATGGTCTATCCTCGGGTCGACGGCCGGAAGTGTTCCATCAGGCCATGTTCCCATTGTGGCAGAAAACGGCACAGCTAGTGTCCCGGTTCTAACGTTCGTATTCCCTCGCAGCGAGCACTTCTACGAACGTTAGAACCAAAGGGACACTAGCATGATTATGATTCTAGTGCGGTTTTGGATCTGACGCTCGTATGAAGAGTTCGCTGCAATACTGACACGAGCGTCAGATCCACCGCACTAGCGGCCGAGGCTGCGACGCTGTCGCCGCCCGCTCCGTCAGAACCCGAAGCGTCCCCATACGGCGCGGGTTTCCAGCGCGGAGATGAGCTGATCGGCGATCGGCTCGCCGCCGAGCCCCAATCCCGAGGTGCCGGCCCCGCGACGGCCGAGCAGGCCGCTCAGCAATCCGCCGGACGCCGCGATCAGCGGCGTCTGAACGTCCTCGCCGAAGCGGGCGCGCAAGGTCGCGCGCAGGTCGCCGACGGCGTCGGCGAGCCCGAGTTCGACGGCGCGGCCGCCGGCCCAGTATTCGCCGGTGAAGAGGTAGTCGTCGCGGCCCTTGAGGCGGGCGCCGCGCGCGTCCTTCACGAGGCCGATGAAGATGTCGTGGATCTCGCGCTGGATCGCCTTGAGCCGCGCCACGTCGTCCGGGTTCTCGGGCAGGAACGGATCCAGCGTCGCCTTGTGCTCCCCGGAGGTATAGAGCCGCCGCTCGACCCCGATCTTCTTGATCAGGCCCTCCAGTCCGAAGGAGCCGCCGACCACGCCGATGGAGCCGAGAATCGAGGACGGATCGACATAGATCTCGTCGCCGGCGCAGGCAATCATATAGCCACCCGAGGCGGCGACATCCTCGACGAAGACCAGGACCGGCAGCTTCTTTTCCGCGGCCAGCTGGCGGATGCGCAGGTAGATCTGTCGCGACTGGACCGGCGAGCCACCTGGTGAATTGATCATCAGCGCCACCGCCGCCGCATTGCGGACGGCAAAGGCGCGATCGAGCGTGCGGGCAAGGCCGGACAATGTCAGGCCGGGCCGCAGCGGCGTGACGGCGCCGATGACGCCGGACAGCCGTACCACCGGAACCACCGGCCGACCGGTGAGGCGGGCGGGCAGCACCTTGCGGATGCGCTCCCACAACGAACTGGCGAGGCCGTCGAGACCTGTCGCTGGCGGCACGGAAGCAGTCGGATCTGATGAACTCATGCCCGACACATAGTGACCGGCGCGGGCGATGTCATCGGGCCTTCGTGCCGCAGCCGCCTGCCGCCTGCCGCCTGCCGCCTGCCGCCTGCCGCCGCGATCGGCCGCATCGACGCCTTTCGTCAACCGAACCTTAACGCCTGGAACGCTTCTTGCTGATGATGAATCCGGTCTCGTTAACCAAACGGCTCCGGGTCCACCAGAACCACCGGCAAGGGTTGGAAATGAAAATCTATCTGCTGATCATGCTTATGGGCCTGCTGTTGACCGCAGTCCGCCTGAGCGGCGCGCCCAATAGCCAGCCAGGATCGCTGCCGCAATAGGCAGCGAGCGGAGCGGATTTGACATTCACCGCCGCCTCGACGCGGGCGCGTGAGGCGGATGTCAAAATCCCGGCAGCGGCTTGCCGGCACGGAGCACTTGCTCCGTCAGGCTTCGCGGCCGCCCGTCAGGGCCATTGAGCACCAGAGGCGGCAGCAGCATCAGCGGCGCCCGGCCGCCCTTGACCGCGGTCACCAGGATGCGGATTGCCGCAGCCTCCTCGGCAGCATGCACCGGCAGCACCTTCAGCGACCCGAAACCTTTCTCCAGCGCGGCCAGGACCTCGGCGAGACCATCGGCGCGCCAGATCAGCGTCAGCCGTCCGCCGGGACGCAGCACGCGCCGCGCCGCCCGCAGCCACAATGGCAGCGCACCGGCCTCGGCCTGGTGGGCGAGACGACGCCCGCCGTCAGGCGAGGCCTGATGGCGGCGAGAATCGTGGAAGGGTGGATTCATCAGCACCGCATCGGCACTGCCCGGCGACAGGGCCGGCGGGAATGCAGCGGCGGGCGCGGTGACGTCCAGTTCGACGACGTCGGCGGCGATGTGATTGGCGTCGGCATTGTCGCGGGCGAGGCGCGCCAGCGCCGGATCGATCTCCACCAGCACGAGATTCAGCCCCCCCACCCTCACCGCCAGCGCGAGGGCGGCGGCGCCGATGCCGGCGCCGAATTCGACCACCCGCTCGTCCGCCCGCGCGACGGTGGCGGCGGCGAGCAGCACGGCGTCATGGCCGGCGCGATGGCCGCGCCGGGGCTGGCGCAGAGTCAGCCGGCCGCCGAGAAAGGCGTCGCGGGTGGTGGCCTCGTCAGCGGTCATGGCGCAATTCATGGCCGAGCCCGGCCTCGGTCAGTAGCCGTTGCGCGGCAGCCAGATCGTCATCGCCGACCAGCAGGCGGCGCGGCAGCACGCCGAGGGAGCCCTCGATCACGCTCATATTCTGGTCCAGCAACAGATGGCCGATGCCGGCGCCGTCCAGCAGCGCCTCCACCGCCGACACCAGCACGAGGTCGTTGGTTCGCAGCAATTCCCGCACGATGCGCCGTCCCCCTGCTGTCAAGTCGTGTGGTTGATGGCGCGGGGTTTGACGCCCTCGCCGCGATGCGGCACTTTCCGGCCTGATATTGGATTAGCGGTATTCTGGAGACCCGGCGTGGCGGTGATTGTTCCTTTCGAGACTCCCTCGACGGCGTCGATCGACGAACTGGTGGCTCTTGTCGCCTCCGACATGGGGCGCGTCAACAGCACCATCCTGTCGCGCACCGGCTCGGACGTCACCATGATTCCGGAGGTCGCCAACCACCTGATCTCTTCCGGCGGCAAGCGGCTGCGGCCGATGCTGACCCTCGCCATGGCCCAGCTCTCCGGCTACAGTGGCGACGGCCATATCAAGCTCGCCGCCGCCGTGGAATTCATGCATACCGCGACGCTGCTCCACGACGACGTCGTGGACGAGAGCGAGCTGCGCCGGGGCAAGCTGTCCGCCCGCATGGTGTGGGGCAACGAGGCCAGCGTGCTGGTCGGCGACTTCCTGCTCGGCCAGGCCTTCCGCATGATGGTCGAGGTCGGCTCCTTGCGCGCCCTCGACATTCTCTCCGCCGCCGCCGCGACCATCGCCGAAGGCGAAGTGGCCCAGCTCGCCGCGGCCAAGAACACCGCCACCACCGAGGACGAATATCTCGCCGTGATCCGCGGCAAGACCGCCGAACTGTTCGCCGCCGCCTGCGAGGTCGGTCCGGTCATCGGCGGCCGGCCCAAGGCCGAGCAGACCGCCTGCCGCTCGGTCGGCATGAATCTCGGCATCGCCTTCCAGCTCGTCGATGACGTGCTCGACTACGGCGGCAAGGCCGCCAAGCTCGGCAAGAATGTCGGCGACGATTTCCGCGAGGGCAAGATCACGCTGCCGGTGGTGCTTGCCTTCCGCCGCGGCAACGACGCCGAGCGCGCCTTCTGGATCAGGACGCTGGAGCGCGGCGAGATCGGCGACGGCGATCTTGACCAGGCTGTCGGCCTGATGGCCAAGCACCGCGCGCTGGAAGACACCCTCAACCGCGCTCACCATTACGGCGCCATGGCGGTGGACGCCCTGGCGCTGTTTCCGACCTCGCCGATGAAGACCGCACTCGAGCAGGTGGTGGCGTTCTGTCTGGCACGGTCGCATTAGCGCCACCAGGCACCGTCAGCGCGGACGATCCCCCTTGCCCTTGGCCGGCGGGTTCGGCGGCGCAGCCAGACCCGAACCACGGGTTGTGGGCGTCTTGACGGCGGCGAGCACGGCCGGGTCGACCTGCTTGAGCGCGTCGTCCGGCAGCCGGGTCCAGACCTCGTCCTGCCCGAACAGGGGTATGCCGACATAGCCGCGCAAGGTGAGCGACTTGCCGTCCGGGCTCACCGTCATCATCGCCTGGTAGATCTGACCATCGCGCGGATCGAGCACGGTGCCGTTCTCGTAGACGAGGCCGTTGCGCTTCATGGCGCGGATGAAGGGCAGACCGAGCATCGGCGCATTGTGGCGATCATCGGTGCACTTGCTGCAGACCTGCGCTGGCGTTTCGCCGGGACGCGGGAAGAGGCGCGCGAAAAGGCCTTCGTATTCGCCGCCTCGGTCGACGACCAGGACCCAGATCACCGGCCTGCCGTCCTCGGCCTTCTGCCAGAGCCCCGCCGCCGAAGGCTGCTGCGGCTGGGGTTGGGCCTGCGCCGGTCCCTGTCCCTGGGCGAATGCGGGACTGAGGGCGATGACGAGGAACAGCGACAAACGGATCAGGAGCTTCATCGGCGATCTCGCAGGGCAGCCCGGCGCAAAGCCGCCGGACCATCGGGTTCGAGGACGATTCCATATTGACGTCGACGGACGACCGGCCTGCGACGCCGCGCAGCTCAGTTGAGCACGCTCGCTTCCACCCACCAGCCGGGGTGGCCGGCAGCGATCGCGGCCGCTGCCGCGCGAGCCTCAGTCTCGCTTGAAAAAATGGCGAAACAGGTGGCGCCGGAACCGGACATCCGCGCCAGCCGGACGCCCTCGGCGGCGCGGAGCACGGCAAGGACCTGGGCGATCGCCGGCTGGACCCGGATCGCCGGCGCCTCGAGATCGTTGCTGCCGCCGGCCAGGGCATCGATCCAGTCTTCGGCGGCGGCACCGGGCGCCGGCCACGCCACCGCCTCCAGCACCTCGCTGAGACCGGCACGAAATTCGCCAGGCTTGAGCCCCAGTTCCGCGAACACGTCCCTGGTCGCCACCGGCACGCGGGGATTGACCAGCACGCACGGCAGCGGCGGCAGGGTGATCGGCGCCAGGGTCTCGCCCACCCCGGTCATGACGCAGGCCTTGGAGGCGACGCAGACCGGGATGTCGGCGCCGGTGGCCCGCGCCACCGCCATGATCCGCGGATCGTCGAAGGCGATGTTGTTGCTGGCGGCGAGCAGGCGCAAGGCTGCGGCGGCGTCGGCCGACCCGCCGCCGATGCCGGCCGCGGCGGGAAGCTGCTTGTCGAGCGTGAATTGGCCGCTGCGCAGCCCTTCGATGCGCGCGCCAAGCGCACGCGCCGCGCGGAACACCAGGTTGTCGTCGAGCGCGCCGCATTCGGCGGCGCGCGGCCCGGTCACGGTCAGTTCGGCCTTGGCACCGGGCGTCAGCGTCAGGCGATCGGCGACGCCGGCGAAGGCCACCACGCTTTCCAGTTCGTGATAGCCGTCCGGCCGGCGGCCGAGCACGCGCAATGTGAGATTGACCTTGGCCCGCGCCTGCTCGGCCAGCGCCGTTCCGGCCGTGCCGTCGGTGCCCCCGCCTGTACTCACGATCAGCCGCCCTTGTCGTCGCTCTTCTTGGTCGAGTCTTCGGACTTCTTGTCCACCGATGCGGCCGATGACGGCGGCTCGTCGGTCAGCCCGTCGCGGACCTTGGCCTCGATCTTGGGCAGTTCGTCGGGATCGGGCTTGAGATCGCGGGCATGGGCCCACTGGAATTTGGCTTCGAGCTTGCGGCCGACGCGCCAGTAGGCGTCGCCGAGATGGTCGTTGATGGTCGGATCCTCGGGCTTGAGATCGACGGCGCGTTCGAGGTTCTTCACCGCCTCCTCGTAATTGCCGGTGCGGTAATAGGCCCAGCCGAGCGAGTCGACGATGTAGCCGTCGTCGGGGCGCTGCTCGACGGCGCGACGGATCATCTTCATCGCCTCGTCGAGATTGAGGCCCTGATCGATCCAGGAATAGCCGAGATAGTTCAGGACATGGGCCTGGTCCGGCTCCATCTCCAATGCCTTCTTGAGGTCGGCCTCGGCCTTCGGCCACTGCTTGGAGCGCTCCTCGCAGATGCCGCGGAAATAATAGAATACCCAGTTCGGCTTGTCGGCCGACAGGTCGATGCCCTGGGAATAGGTATTGGCGCAGTCGGCGAACTTCTTGCGCGAGCGCTCGATGTTGCCGAGCGCCATCACCGCCTCGATGTCCTTGGGATCCTGGGCAGTGGTCTCCTTGAGGATATTGATCGCCTCGTCCGAGCGGTCGGCGGCATCGAGATCGGTGGCGAGCTGTATCTGCGCATTGCGCTTGAGCGGCGAATTGGCCGGCACGCGCTCGTAGATCTTGATCGCCATCTGCGGCTTCTTCACCGATTCGTACAGATCGGCGAGCGAGAGCAGCGCCAGCGCATGGTGCGGCTCGAGATAGAGCGCGAGCTGCAGATAGACGAGGGCGAGATCCTCGCCGCCGCGCCGCGTCAGCGAGGCGCCGATGCCATAGAGCGCCTCGGCGGCGCCGGCCTGCGGCGACTCCGCCAGCGGCGGCAGCTTCTTGCCGGCCTTCAATTCGCGCTCGGCATCGATCACCAGCGGATGACGGGCGAGCTTCTTGTCGAACGACTGGTAGACCTCGGCGGCGGCCGCCGGATCCTTGGCGCGCGACAGCCAGTTGGCATAGGCCTGGGCGACGCGCAGCGCGGAATCGTCGAGCTTGTAGGCGCGCTCGAGGCGGACGCCGGCATCCTTCTGCTTGCCGGCGAGGTCCAGTATCATGCCGGTGTGGAAGTCCTTGAACAGCGGATACCACTCGGGCCCCTGCAGCTTGTCGACGCTGGCGACGGCGGCCTGGACGTTGCCGGCGCCGAACTGCGCCCACCCCGACAGCAGCGCGGCGACGAGATCGGTGATCGGTCCGCGCACCGACTGGCCGATGTTCTGCTGGGCGAGGCCGTACTGCTTCTGCTTGAGCGCCTTCACCCCGACCACGAGGCGCGCCACGCGGTTGTTCTTGTCGATGGTGAGAATGCGATCGGCGAGCTTCACCGCCTCGTCGATGTCGCCCTCGGCGAGCGAGGAAATGAAGGCGCGGTCGAGCAACTCGTTGTTCTTGGGATCGGCCCGCAGCGCCGAGCGATAAAAGGCGGCGGCCGAGGCGGCATCACGCTCGACGCTGGCGTGCCGGGCGGCGAGATAGCTGCCCGCCGTGGTCATGGCCGTCAGATCGCGGCTGGTGGGAAACGCCGCCTTGCTCTCCGCCGAACGTTCCTGCGGCTGGGCCTTTGCGGCATCCGCAAGCGCGAGCGAGAGGGTCGCGAATGAAACGCCCGCCGCGAAAACGAGGGCGAGACGATTGAAACGGGTGGACTTGATCACGGCGCGGCTCGCTCCAGCGGATGTCATATCGGTTGCCCAAGCCTATCTCAAAGAAGGCAATCTCAAAGAAGCCTATCTCAAGGACGGATATCTCGAAGGGTGTCCCGGAGATCGGGCCCAAGGGGGCATCAAGGTCCCCAGGGCGTCACCAAGAAGACCTCCAAGGGTCGGTCGCTCGGGGATGCGAGGCCACTGACGCAGCTCGCCGGGCCGGTACATTCACAGGCACGAGAATGGCCCCTTTGCAACGCAACCGCAAGGATTCGCGGCCCGTTTGGCCCGCGCAGTGTGGCGGGATCGTGGCCGCGCCTCGCCACCTCGCGGCATCGTGCTCACATTGCTTCGTAATTCGGTCCGCCGCCGCCCTCGGGAGGAACCCAGGTGATGTTGCCGTTGGGGTCCTTGATGTCGCAGGTCTTGCAGTGGACGCAGTTCTGGGCGTTGATCACGAAGCGGGGCTCGGCGCCCTCCTCCATCCATTCATAGACCCCGGCCGGGCAGTAACGGTTCGAGGGTCCGGCGAAGACGTCGTGCTCCGAGGTCTTCTGCAACTGCATGTCCGCCACCTTGAGGTGGATCGGCTGGTCCTCCTCGTGATTGGTGTTGGACAGGAACACCGAGGACAGCTTGTCGAAGGTCAGCTTGCCATCCGGCCTGGGCTGGGCGATCGGCGCGTGCTGCCGCGCCGGGTCGAGCGTCGCGCGGTCGGGCTTGCCATGGCCCATGGTGCCGAACAGCGAGAAGCCGAACAACGTATTGGTCCACATGTCGATGCCGCCGAGGCTGGCGCCGAGCAGGGTGCCGAATTTCGACCACAGCGGCTTGACGTTGCGCACCTTGTAGAGATCCGCGCCGACCGCCGAGGAGCGCCAGGCATTCTCGTATTCGGAAAGCTCGTCATTGGCGCGTCCGGCGGCGAGCGCCGCCGCGATATGCTCGGCGGCGAGCATGCCCGAGCCGATGGCGTTGTGGACGCCCTTGATGCGCGGCACGTTGACGAAGCCCGCGGCGCAGCCGATCAGGACACCGCCGGCGAAGGACAGGCGCGGCACCGATTGATAGCCGCCCTCGGTGATGGCGCGCGCGCCATAGGCGAGGCGCTTGCCGCCCTCGAACACCTCGCGGACCTTGGGATGGGTCTTGAAGCGCTGGAATTCATCGAACGGCGACAGATAGGGATCGCTGTAGTTGAGGTGGACGACGAAGCCGACCGCGACCAGGTTGTCGTCATAGTGATAGAGGAATGAGCCGCCGCCGGTCGAATTGTCGAGCGGCCAGCCAAACGAGTGCTGGATCAGGCCCTTCCTGTGCCTGGCCGGATCGATCTGCCAGACCTCCTTGAGGCCGATGCCGAATTTCGGCGGCTCGCTCTTGGCGTCGAGGGCGAATTTGGCGATGAGCTGCTTGGACAGCGAACCGCGCGCGCCTTCGGCGAACAGCGTATATTTGCCGAGCAGCTCCATGCCGCGGGTGAAGGAGGCCTTGGGCTCGCCGTCACGGCCGATGCCCATGTCGCCGGTGGCGATGCCGCGCACCTCGCCATGCTCGCCATAGACGACCTCGGCGGCGGCGAAGCCGGGATAGATTTCGACGCCGAGGGCTTCCGCCTTGGTGGCGAGCCAGCGGCAGACATTGCCGAGCGAGCCGATATAGCAGCGATGGTTGTCCATCAGCGGCGGCATCAGGAAATTCGGCAGCCGCACCCGGGTCGCGCCGGTCATCCAGTAGAAGTGGTCATCGACGACCTGCGTCTTCAGCGGACAATCCGGGTCCTCGCGCCAGGCCGGCAGCAGCTTGTCGAGGCCCGCCGGATCGATCACCGCACCCGAGAGGATGTGAGCGCCGACCTCGGAGCCCTTCTCCACCACCACCACGCTGAGATCGGCATTGAGCTCCTTGAGGCGGATGGCCGCGCTCAGGCCGGAGGGACCGGCGCCGACGACGACAACGTCGAATTCCATGGATTCGCGCGGCGGCAGCGGCTCGGTTGTCATTTGGCGTCTCGTGGCTCGGCTGGATCGTGAGGGAAACGTGCTGTTGTTTCCGATTTTTCGGTTGAGGACAACCCCGCGGCAACATGTCGGGACCGGGCCTGGTACACCAGGGATGCCCCGGTCCGTCAACCGCGCGGGAGAGCTGCGAAAAGCGATACCCACCCGTCCCGCCGATGCTTTATGAAGGCGGGATCGCCCTCGTCCCGCAACGGCCATGACCCCGGAACCGATGCCCAGCGCCGCCGAACTGCTCGCCTTCTATCTGGAGGCCGGAGTCGACTGCGCGCTGGCCGAGGCGCCGATTGACCGCCTGGCGGAAGAAGCCGCCGCAGACCTTGCGCCCGCCGCGGCGCCGCCGCGACGCCCGCTCGGCGTGGCCGAAAGCGTGCCGGCCGCGGCCATGGCGCGGACCGATGCGGCGCCGGCCCCCGACGTCGCCATCCTGTCGGCGCGCGAGGCGGCGGCGACGGCGGCCAGCCTCGAGGACTTGCGCGCGCTGCTCGAGGCCTTCGAGGGCTGCGCTCTGAAGAATACTGCGACGCGCCTCGTCTTCGCCGACGGCAATCCGCAAGCGCGCATCATGTTGGTCGGCGAGGCCCCGGGCCGCGACGAAGATATCGAGGGCCGCCCCTTCGTCGGCCGCTCGGGCAAGCTGCTCGACCTGATGCTCAAGGCGATCGGACTGGACCGCAATTCGGTCTATATCGCCAATGTCATTCCGTGGCGGCCGCCCGGCAACCGCACGCCGACGCCGCAGGAGACGCAGATCTGCCTGCCCTTTATCCGCCGTCAGATCGAACTCGTCGATCCCGACATCCTGGTGACGCTCGGCAATCCGTCAACCCAGGCGCTGCTGCAGACGCGGGAGGGCATCATGAAGACCCGCGGCCGCTTCATGGAGTATGATACCGGCTCGCGTCGGATCAAGGCGATGCCGACCTTCCACCCGGCCTATCTGCTGCGATCGCCGGCGTTCAAGCGGCACGCCTGGCTCGACCTGCGCGCGGTGCGCCGGGCGCTGACCGCAACGACCGCGTAAGCCCCGCTGCAATTCTGCTAGTGTTCTGCTAGTGTGGCGTCTCGCAATTGCCTATGCCCTTTGCGGCAAGCCCCTGTAGGCAATTGCGAGACATAAGCCACACTAGCACTTTGATTTTGCTAGTGTCCCGTTTCCAACGTTCGTATCCCATTGCAGCAGGCGCTCATACGAACGTTGGAAACAAGGGACACTAGCAATGTTCATGATTCTAGTGTGGTTTTGGATCTGACGCTCGTTCGAAGAACTCGCTGCAATACTGAAACGAGCGTCAGATCCACCACACTAGTGTCCCTATGTCTCCGAATGACCGTGCGAGCGCGAGGCAAACGAAGCGGCAATTCGGAGACGGGACACTAGGGTGCCGCGGGACGCAGGATCGCCCAGCCGACGCGCAGCGGCCCGTGGCGGCCGTTGACCAGGCGGTCGAAAGCGCGCGGCACTTCCGGCGCGAGATTGGGAAAACGGCGGGCGATGTCCTCGGGCGGCGTACCGGCCGTATCGGCGGCGCGCCACACCACGAGGCCGCCGCCGGCCCGGAATTGATCCATGGTCAGCCACGGCGTGCGCGCCGGCGCCGCGTCGAGGAAGAGATGCGGCCGGTCCTTGGCGGCAAAACCGATCAGCCCGGCGAGCTCGGCATCGCCGGCAACCGCGCGCAGCGGCTGGCCGGTCCGCCGCTCGTAACTGTCGTTGAAGAACCGGCCGATATCGCGGGACGGCAGCAGGGTCGGCACCTCGGCGCTCGCCGTCCAGGGCTGGACGAAGATCGACAGCAGCACCGCCGCCGCCGGCGCCAGGATGGCGAGGGTCCAGATCGTGCGCAGCAGCTCCTGGCGGCGCAGCGCAATCAGGTCGCCGCCCAGCATCACCACGGCAAGGCCCATCAGCATGAGCGAGGTGCCGGTGCCGCCGATGATCTGATCGAGCCCGAGCAGCGCAGTGACGAAGCTCGTCGCGAGCGGCAGCGTCAGAGCGAAGAACAGGACGAACAGCCGCGCGAAGGGATCGGTGGGCGGACGGAATACCACCGGATCGTCGTCCGGCCGCGCCGACCATCGCACCGAATTCAAGGCAACCAGCAGCAGCAGGCCGAACATGGCGACGAGGAGAGACAGCAGCCCTTCGCCCCAGCGCAGTCCCCGTCCCGTCCACTGGTCCGGCGGCGGCAGCAGGGGCGTCACCATCGCGCCGGCGCGAACCAGCCAGGCGAGATAGGGCAGCACCAGCACGATCATGACGGCGAGTGCGAACCAGGGATCGGGCGAGCGCAGTGCCCGACGGCCGCGTTCTGTGACGGCGAAGAAGCCGAACAGCAGCGCCAGCAGCAGCACCGCCGCGTGGGTGGTGAGCAGAAGCAGGCCGGCTTCGATCGAGAGCGCGAACCAGGCGTTGCCGCGGCGCTGCCCGACCGCGCGCCAGGCGTGCAGCAGCACCAGTGCCCACAGCGGGCGCGCCAGCACCGCCGGCGAGAATTCGAGGCCCGGAAAGCCGAAGGCGGTGATGGTTGCGGTCAGCAGCACGGCGAGCGCCGCGTGCTGGCGGCCGACAACGGCGCCGCCCAGTTCGAACAGCGCCCACATGGTGACGACGAAGCAGGTTTCAGCGAGCAGATAGACGCCGAACAGATGATGGCCGAACAGGCGGAAGACGATGTCGCCGAGCCAGAAGGCGAGCGGCGGCCCGCTGTCGGTGCCGACCTGATATTCGCGACCGAAGGCGAGCAGCGTCGCGACGTCGCTCGGCGGGCTGCGGTAGAACAGCAGCGACACCATCAGCCAGAGCAGCGCCTGCAGCAGAATGACCGCCCAGATCACGAGGCGCGGCCGCGCGCGGACCAATTCGACGATCAGGGAGGTGAAGCGCATGAAGGATCGAGGCCGGGGCGAGGAAGGCGACGCCCACTGATACGGCGCCCCCCGCGATGGCGCAATGGCGCTCAGAACGCGACCGCCTCGACGGCGGGGTCGGAGACCACGACGGCATCGACCTCGAGCTGCCCGACGTCCTCGGCGAGCAGCGCCGCGACGGGCGCGAAACGGCGGCGGTGATGCCGCGTCGGACCGAGCCGGCGCAGCGCTTCGAGATGCCGGGGCACTCCATAACCCATGTGCTGCTCGAAGCCATAGCCCGGATGTTCGGCGCCGAGCTTGGTCATCAACCGATCGCGCGCCACCTTGGCGACGATGGAGGCGGCGGCGATCGACTGAATGAGGCCGTCGCCGCCGATGACCGGCTCGCAGGCGCAAGCCACATCGATCGGGTCGCGACCGTCGACGAAGACATGCCGGGGCTCGACCGGCAGCGCCGCCACCGCCCGGCCGAGCGCCCACAGCGACGCCCGCAGGATATTGTCGCGCTCGATCCGGGCCGGGGACGCCACCGCGAGGGCGAAGGTCGCGGTGGCGCAGATCTCCTCGAACAGCTCCTCGCGCTTGTCGCGCGTCAGCCGCTTGGAATCGTCGATGCCCTTGGGAATGCGCTTGGGGTCGAGAATGACCGCGGCGGCCACCACCGGCCCGGCCAGCGGCCCGCGGCCGACCTCGTCGCATCCCGCGACCGGCCAGATGCCCTGCTTCAGCAGCGCCCGCTCACGGCGAAAGCTCGCCGGAGCCACGGCATTGACGCCCCTGCGGCCCGCCTTGGCCGCGGGCTTGCCGGCGGCATCGGCCGTCGCCGAAGTCCTGGTTGGCGTCTTTGTCGACGTCTTGGCCGGTGCTTTGGGCGTTATGGACGAAGGGGCGCGACTCATGGCCGCGACGATGCGTCGCCGCCCCCGCGGGCGCAACCGGGAACCCGGGGCTGTGCCCGCAATTCCTAGTGTCCCGTCTCCGAATTACCGTGCGAGCGCGAGGCAAACGTAGCGGTAATTCGGAGACGGGACACTAGCCTGATCGATCGAACGGCGCCGAGGCCCGTCAGGCCGGCATCTGCACCCGGCGGTCGGGACCGACCACGATGTTCGGCGCCACCACCACCTCCCACAGGTAGCCGTCGGGATCGGCGAAGACGCCGCCATAGCCGCCATAATCGGTATCGTGGGCCGCAACGGTGACCGCCGCGCCGCAGTCCGCCGCATGGGCCAGCACGGTGTCGACCTCGGCGCGGTCGGCGCAATTCCAGGCCAGCACCACCCCGGTAAAGCCGCGATCGGGCCTCGGCGGCTCAATGCCCGCGCCCGCCGCCAGGGCGTCGGCGCGATAAAGCGCCAGCACCGTGCCGCCGGTTTCGAAAAACACCACCTCGTCGCCGGTCGCGCTGTAGCGGCGCTCGAAACCGAGCGCGACATAGAAACGGCGGCTGCGCGCCACGTCGGCAACGCCGATGGTCAGCACGGTGAAGCGTGCCTGTGGCAGCTGACCGGTCATGGAATGCCTCCTACTCGACGGCTCTTGATCCACACATCGGTTAAACGCCTCTATCAGTCGAACAGCCCGAGCTGCTGGCCGGCGCGCTTCGGCCGGGCGAAATGATCGGTGGTGAGCTTGGCCCGCTTCTTGTTGAGGCCGAGCTTGCCGCAGGCGATCTCGAAGCGGCGGCCGATCATCCACGCCATCGGCCCGGTGCCCTTCATCCGCGTGCCCCATTGCGAGTCGTAGTCGCGTCCGCCGCGCATGTCACGGATCAGCGTGAAGATATGGCGGTAGCGGTCCGGATAGTTGGCGATCAGCCATTCGCGGAACAGGTCGCGGACCTCGAGCGGCAGACGCAGCAGCACATAGCTCGCTTCCCTCACTCCGGCATGGGCGGCGGAATCGAGAATGCGCTCGATCTCGCTGTCGTTCAGCGCCGGGATGATCGGCGCCACCATGACCGTGGTCGGCACGCCGGCGGCGGCGAGCTGGCGCAGCGCCTCGATCCGCTTCGGCGGGGTGGAAGCCCGCGGCTCCATGCTGCGGGCGAGCCTGGGGTCCATGGTCGTGACCGACAGCGCCACCTTGACGAGGTTGCGCCGCGCCATGCGGGCGAGGATATCGATGTCGCGGGTCACCAGCGCCGATTTGGTGACGATGCCGACCGGGTGGCCGGCGCGCTCCAGCACCTCGAGAATGCCGCGCATGATGCGCTGCTCGCGCTCGATCGGCTGATAGGGATCGGTATTGGTGCCGATCGCGATCATCCGCGGCTCGTAGTCCGGCGATGCCAGTTCCTTCTCCAGCAGCGCGGGCGCATCCGGCTTGGCGAACAGCCGGGATTCGAAATCGAGCCCCGGCGACAGGCCCATATAGGCGTGGGTCGGCCTCGCGAAGCAGTAGACACAGCCGTGCTCGCAGCCGCGATAGGGATTGATCGATCGATCGAAGCCGATATCGGGCGAATCGTTACGGGTGATCACCTTGCGCGCGGTGTCGACGGCGACCGTGGTCTTGAACGGCGGCAGGTCTTCGAGGCCTTGCCAGCCGTCGTCGAAGGCGACCCGCGCCTCCGCCTCATAACGGCCGCTGGCATTGGACTGGGCGCCGCGCCCGCGCCGCCGGCCCTCGCCGACCAGGGCGGCCTCAACCGCGGCGGCGGCCGGTTCGCCAAACGGAGCGATGGCGGGCGTCGGGGGCGTCGGGGGCGGTTCTGCGGGCGAACGGCGGGATCGAGCTGCGCTGGACTTCATCATGGTCTTGCTGCCCTGACGAGGACTCGTGATTGGAGATTAGCGCGAAAAACGAACAAAACAAGAACAAAAGTTTGTTCGCGGCCCGGGAAAGCGCCACCGCGGCGAAGCCGGGTTCCACAGACTGCTGATTTCGCGAACGCGAGGTGATACAGGGACGGTCTGCAACCCCTTGAGGACACGCGCTTTGTCATTGAGTGTCATCATTCCAACGCTGGGCGAGGAGCAGCCGGTGGTCGCCACCCTGGCGGCGCTGGTGCCGGGCGCCGCGGCGGGACTGATCCGCGAGGTGCTGCTGGTCGACACCTCGCAGAGCGACGCCATCGCCCACATTGCAGATGTTGCCGGCTGCAACTTTCTGGCGATCAAGGGCGCGCGCGCCGACGCGCTGGCCGCCGGAGCCGGGGCCGCCCGCTCCGACTGGCTGATGTTCCTCCACCCCGGCGCGGTGCTGGACACCGGCTGGATCGACGAGACCGCCCAGTTCATCCAGAGCGTGGCGACGAGCGGCCGGCCGCGGGCCGGCATCTTCCGCTACGCGCGCGCCCCCTACAGCGAAAACTCTCTCCGCCAGACGCTCCGCAGCGTCGGCCGCGCCTTGTCCGGACCGTCCGCCGACCAGGGTCTCCTGATCGCGCGCAGCCATTACGAGCGCCTCGGCGGCCATGCCCGCGGCACCCGCCGCGCCGAAGCCCGGCTGCTGTCGCATCTCGGCCGGTCCGGCCGGGCGCTGCTGCGCACCCGCATCTATGTCGCCGCCGGCTGATTTGACGTAGTCAACCATTCAGTTGACTCCGTCAAATATGTGGCGCATCCTCGGCCCGATCCAAGCTGGGCCGCCGCCATGACCAGGACACTGTCCGACCGAAGCTCCGCGACACCATCGCTCGCCCCCGTCGACGGCGGCGCCGTCGACGCCGTGCGCGATTTCAACCGCCGCTACACCAGGATCATCGGCGTTCTCGATCAGCACCTGCTGGCGAGCCCCTTCTCGCTCACCGAGGCGCGCGTGCTCTACGAGATCGCCCAGCGCGAACTGCCGAGCGCCAGCGAGATCGGCGCGGCGCTCAATCTCGATGCCGGCTATCTCAGCCGGATCCTGCAGCGATTTACCGAGGACGAACTGGTGTCGCGCACGGCCGGGGCGACCGACCGCCGCCAGCAGCGCCTCAAATTGACCGCCAGGGGCCGAGCCGCCTTCGGCCAGCTCGAAGCGGCCTCGCGCGCCAGCATCGGGCGCATGCTGGAACCGCTGTCCGAAGGCGACCGGGAGCGGCTGCTCGCAGCCTTGGCCACGGTGACCCGTCTGCTCGATGACGGCGCGCCAGCCGAGGCCGCCGTCGTGCTGCGCCCGCCCCGGCCCGGCGACATGGGCTGGGTGGTGGAACGGCACGGCGCGGTTTACGCCGAGACCTATGGCTGGGATTCCGGTTTCGAGGCGCTGGTTGCCGAAATCGTCGCGCAGTACCTCAAGAGCTTCGATCCGGCCCGCGAGGCCTGCTGGATCGCCGAGGTCGACGGCGAACGCGCCGGTTCGATCTTCCTGGTCAGGCATTCCGACACGGTCGCCAAGCTGCGGCTGCTCCTCGTCGAGCCGTCGGCACGCGGCCGCGGCGTCGGCCGCAGGCTGGTGCAGGAATGCATCGCCTTCGCCCGTGCCCGCGGCTACCGCAAGATCATGCTGTGGACCCAGAGCATGCTGACCGAGGCCCGCGCGCTTTATGCCGCCGCCGGATTCGTGAAGATCGCGAGCGATCCGCATCGCAGCTTCGGGCACGATCTCGTCGGAGAGACCTGGGAACTGGAGCTCAGCGCCTAAAATCGCCTCGCGTCGTCGGCGCGGGGCTTGGCGACATCGCCGTTCGAGGCGCCCCACCGCGCACCTCTGGTGCTGTCGAGAAGGTCAGAAGCGCATATCGGAGACTTGACCGTGGACCATCACCGTCCGCGACCGCCGCTGCGCGTCACCGCGGAACGGCTTGCACTCCATCGCCACCGTGCCGGCGAATTGCGCACCGAGGCGCGGCGCAATATGTGGCGATGGCTGCGAGACCGACTGATGCGCTCGTTCAGACGGTCCCAGCGCGCGTGACGCGCTGAAGCGACAGAAGCGCTCTCATCCCTTCGCCTTGCCGCGTTTGAGGTGCTCGTCCAGGCGCGGCATGATCTCGACGAAATTGCACGGCCGGGTGCGGTAGTCGAGCTGGGCGGCGAGGATGCCATCCCAGCCGTCGCGGCAGGCGCCAGGCGATCCCGGCAGGCAGAAGATGTAGGTGGCGCCGGCGGTCCCGGCGGTGGCGCGGCTCTGGATCGTCGAGGTGCCGATCTTGGCGTGGCTGAGCAGATGGAAGACGATCGAAAAGCCGTCCATGCGCTTTTCGAACAGCGGCTCGATGGCATCGGGCGTGACGTCGCGGCCGGTGAAGCCGGTGCCGCCGGTGGTGATGATGGCGTCGATGCCGGGATCGGCGATCCAGGCCTTCACCTTGGCGCGGATGGCATCGACGTCGTCGGTCACGATGTCGCGTGCGGCAAGATGATGTCCGGCCGCGGTTACGCGCTCGGCCAGCACCTTGCCGGAGGCGTCGTCCTCGAGCGAGCGGGTATCGGACACGGTCAGCACCGCGATATTGAGCGGCACGAAGGCTTTGCTTTCGTCGATCGCCATCGGTCTCATCCGTTTACAGGTCGCCGGCGCCGAAGGTGTTGCAGGCCTGCACCGTGCCCTGCTGGTAGCCGGTCATGAACCAGCGCTTGCGCTGCGCCGCCGAGCCATGGGTGAAGGAATCGGGCACGACGCGTCCGGTGGACTGCCGCTGCAAGGTGTCGTCGCCGATTGCGGAAGCGGTCTGCAGCGCGCCGTCGATGTCGCCCGCCTCGAGGAAGCCTGGGCGCTTCTTCTCCTCGCGATTGACCCACACGCCCGACAGGCAGTCGGCCTGCAACTCGACCTTGACCTGCATCGCGTTGGCCTCGGCCTTGCTGCCGGCCTGCTGCTGCAGCCGCGTCACCCGCGGCAGGATGCCGAGCAGGTTCTGGATGTGATGCCCGGCCTCATGGGCGATGATGTAGGCCGCCGTGAATTTGCAGGCACTGCCCGAGCAGCCGTGGAACCTGGTCTCGACCTCGCGGAAGAAGCCGGTGTCGAGGAAGATCTGGCGATCCGGCGGACAGTAGAACGGCCCCATCGCCGACTGCGCCATGCCGCAGCGGCCGCCATTGGTGGCGTTACGGAACAGCACGATGCGCGGCCCGGTATAGTTCTGGCCCGAGGCCTGGAAGATCTCGCGCCAGCGGTCATCGATTTCGCCGAGCACGCCGGAGATCATGCTGCCCATCTCGTCCTTGGGCACGCCGGTCTGCGCCGGCCCCGAGCGACGGTCGGTCTGGTAGCTCGGCGCCTGGCCACCGCCGGTGAGAATCTCGGCGCCGCCAATCAGCAGCCGCGGGTCGATGCCGACCGCCCAGCCGATCAGGCCGAGCACGATGACCGTGCCGATGCCGAGACCGCCGCCGCCGATCGGCAGGCCGAAGCCGCCGCCGCCCCCGCCACCGCTGTCATTGCGGCGGTCGTCGATATTATCGCTCCGACGGAAGTCATCGTAGCGCATGGGTCATTCTCCTCGAACTGGTCACATCGAACTAGTCACAACCGGCTGTGGTCGGCAACACGGCGCAGCGCAATATTTACAACTGCTTTACCAATCACCGCTACCGCGCCCGGCAATAATTGCCGAGTGCGGTGGATCTGACGCTCGTATCAGCATTGCAGCGAACTCGTCGTACGAGCGTCAGATCCAAAACCGCACTAAACATAATGACGCAACCTCCGCTCGCCGCAGCCCATGACGACCGGGCCATCGCAGCCGGACGCAAAGCGACACGGAAATCGTCGCAAGTTAAGTCGATTTTTACCTTGCGCCGTCATGGTGGTGAAAGTCGGTTTGTTGGTCCCGCGTCGCCGACTGCGTCGCCTAAGAGTATCGTCATGGGTGTGTCGCGTCGCGGGGCGTCTGCAAGGGCGCCCCGCACTCAATTTGATCCCTCGCCGTCGTCCCGCATCATCGTGGGCGATTGCGTCGCCGAGATGTCGAAGCTGGCGGCCCATTCGGTCGATCTGGTCTTCGCCGATCCTCCCTACAACCTTCAGCTCAAGGGCGATCTGAAGCGGCCCGACGAGTCCCATGTCGACGCCGTCGACGATGCCTGGGACAAGTTCGAGTCCTTCGCCGCCTATGACGACTTCACCCGCGCCTGGCTGCTCGCCTGCCGCCGCATCATGAAGCCGTCGGCGACGCTGTGGGTGATCGGGTCCTACCACAACATCTTCCGGGTCGGCGCCATCATGCAGGACCTGGGCTTCTGGCTGCTGAACGACATCATCTGGCGCAAGTCCAACCCGATGCCGAATTTCCGCGGCCGCCGCTTCACCAACGCCCACGAGACCATGATCTGGGCGGCCCGCGACGAGAAGGCCAAGGGCTACACCTTCAACTACGAGGTGCTCAAGGCCGCCAACGAAGATGTCCAGGCGCGCTCCGACTGGCTGATCCCGCTGTGCACCGGCGAGGAACGACTCAAGGGCGACGACGGCAAGAAGGTTCATCCGACCCAGAAGCCCGAGCAACTGCTGGCTCGCGTGCTGCTGTCCTCCTCCAAGCCGGGCGACCTCGTCATCGACCCGTTCAACGGCACCGGCACCACCGGCGCCGTCGCCAAGCGCCTCGGCCGGGACTATATCGGCTTCGAGCGCGACCGCGATTATGCCGCCGCCGCGGAAAAACGGATCGCCGCCGTCGAGCCGCTGCCGGCAGCGACGCTCGCTCCCTTCATGACCGCCCGCGAGGCGCCGCGCGTCGCCTTCTCCGAACTGATCGAGCGCGGCATGATCCGCCCGGGCGCGAAGCTGTTCGACGCCAAGAAGAAGCACGGCGCGCTGGTGCGCGCCGACGGCGCCATCATGCTCGGCGACAAGGTCGGCTCGATCCACCGCATGGGAGCCGTGGCGCAGGGCGCCCAGGCCTGCAACGGCTGGACCTTCTGGCACGTCGAGACCGCCAAGGGCCTCAAGCTGATCGACGAGTTGCGCGCCGAGATCCGCAGCGGGATCGCGGCGGGCTGAGCGCGTCCCACGGATCGTTATCGTCACCCGCGAAAGCGAGGGCGATGACGGCGACGCCTTCAAGGCTGCCACCGCCAGTGTGGTGGATCTGACGCTCGTTTCAGCATCGGAGCGAGTTCTTCAAACGCGCGTCAGATGCGCTCGCCGTCCGCAGGGACCATCCGGCCGCAACGAGGCTCGAGCGGCTCGACGACCTGATGCGGGACTGAGCCTGAGAGCCTGCAATCAAGTGCCCGGCTTCACCGACCGCGCCAGCCCGAGATCGATCGCCTTGCGCATGACATTGGGCAGCGCTTCGCCGGGAAGCTCGGCGATCTTGACCCAGCGCATGCCGTCGGGCGCAGCGCTGCGCGGCAGCGCCTCGGCGGCATAGACCACGAGTTCCAGAGGAAAGTGGGTGAAGACGTGGCTGACGACACCGGGCCGGCGACGCCAGCGCGAGAGGCCGGCGAGCCTTGGTGCCTGGCGCCGCGCGGCGGCATCCTCCTGGCCGGCCTTCCAGTCGGAATTGGGCACCTCGGTCATGCCGCCGAGCAGGCCCTTCGCCGGCCGGCTGCGCAGCAGGACGGCGTCGCCGCGGGTGATGACGAAGGCGGCGCCGCGGCGCAGTTCGCCGGCCTTCTTCGGCGTCTTGCGCGGAAAGCTTTCGGCATCGCCCCGCACCCGCGCGGCGCAGTCCGCGCTGAGCGGACACAAGGCGCAGGCCGGGCGCTTCGGCGTACAGATGGTGGCGCCGAGGTCCATCAGAGCCTGGGCACTGTCGCCGGCGCGGGCTTCGCCGAGCAGCGTCGCGGCAAGGCGCCCGATCTCGGGCTTGGCGCCCGGCAGCGGCAGTTCCAGGGCGAACAGCCGCGTCGCCACGCGCTCGATATTGCCGTCCACCGGCATGCAGCGCCGGTCGAAGGCGATGGCGGCGATCGCCGCGGCGGTATAGGGCCCGATGCCCGGCAGCGTTCGCAGCATCGCCTCGGTATCGGGAAAGACGCCGCCATGGTCCTGGGCGACCTTGACCGCGCAGGCATGGAGGTTGCGGGCGCGGGAGTAATAGCCGAGCCCCGCCCACATCCGCAGCACGTCGTCGAGCGATGCTGCGGCGAGCGCCGCGGCATCGGGCCAGCGGCTGACGAACTTGTCGAAATACGGACCGACGGCGCGCACGGTGGTCTGCTGCAGCATGATCTCCGACAGCCAGACCCGATAGGGATCCGCCATCTCGCCGGGCCCGGCACGCCAGGGCAGCCTGCGGCGATGACGATCGTACCAGGCCAGCAACGCCGCGGGGCGGCTCGCCGCCGTGTCGGCGCCGGGCGGGGTTTTCTTTCGCCGGGCTGCGGCACCTGCTAGAGTCATGGTGTCCCTTCTACCCAGCAGCCCATCCCATGAACAAGCCCGGCCCGATCTCCGCCCGACCGCTCTCCGTCCTGGTCGGCGGTGCGATCAACGACGTCTTCCGGCGCCAGGGCTTCGCCTCGCGCGAACTCGTCACCCGCTGGGCCGAGATCGCCGGCGCCGACATTGCCGCCCATGCCCAGCCGCTCAAGATCCAGTGGCTGCGCCCGGTGGAAGGCCAGGCCCAGGAGCCGGCGACCCTGGTGCTGCGGGTCGAGGGGCCGATGGCGCTGGAGATCCAGCACGCTTCCGCCGTGATCCTCGACCGGGTGAACCGCTTCTTCGGCTGGAACGCGGTGGGCAAACTGGCGTTGCGGCAGGCGCCGCTGTCGCGCCCCGCCAAGCGCAAGCCGCGGCCGCGTCTCGACGAGGCCGCCGTTGCCGAGGAGGCGAAGACGCTGACCGCCATCGAGGACGAGGACCTGCGCAAGGCGCTGGCGCGGCTCGGGACTGCAATCAAGCGGAAGTGAGGCCGCGCCGGTCCCGGGAGCGGGGCCAGCCATTGCCACATTCACGGTTTCAAGTTAGCGAACGGCAAAACCTCGCTTGCCGGATCCGGAGTCCCTTGTCCATGCTCACGCGCCGCACCTTCAATGCCCTGCTGTCGCTGACCGGCCTCGCCGCCTTCGCCGGCGTCTCGCCCTGGCGCCTGGTCCGCAGCGCGTCCGCCCAGTCGATCGCCGCCGCGGTGACCAAGCCGAGCCCGCTCGGCGACATGGCGCTGGGCCCGGAAAACGCCAAGGTCACCGTCGTCGAATACGCCTCGATGACCTGCCCGCACTGCGCGGCCTTCACCGTCAACGTCTTCCCGAAGCTCAAGGAACAATACATCGACACCGGCAAGATCCGCTTCGTCTTCCGGGAATTCCCCCTCGACCTGAAGGCCGCGGCGGGTTCGATGCTGGCGCGCTGCGTCGCCAAGAGCGACGCCAACAAGTATTTCGCGGTGGTCGATACCCTGTTCAAGCAGCAGGAGCAGTGGGCCGCCAAGAACACCGTCGAAGAACTCAAGCTCATCGGCAAGCAGGCCGGGCTCAGCGAGGACGGCTTCAATGCCTGCCTCAAGGACCAGCAGGTGCTGGATGGCATCAAGGCCACCCAGGAATATGCGGCCGACACCCTCAAGGTGAATTCGACCCCGAGCTTCTTCGTCAATGGCACCCTGGTGCGCGGCGAGACCTCGATCGAGGCCTTCCAGAAGATGATCGATCCGCTTCTCAAGGCCTGAGCGAACCCGGCGGCTGCGCACAAAAAATCGCCACAGGAACCTGCGATTGCGCTAAACACCTGAATAAGGTGTGGATAACGCCATACAAAAGGCGCCCGAATCCCCTGGCAATGGCCTCGGCAATTCCCTTGGGAAAAGCCCGTGCCGGCGGTTGCCCTGATGGCGCGGCGTCGCCATTGTCGGCCGCTACGGGACGCACCCGCGACTCGGTTACATTCCGACGGAAGGCGCGCGATCGCCTTGGCCGGGCAGGATGAACGGCCACATCACGGTAACGCTGCCGATACGGTAACGCTGTCGGTGCAGTGAGCCGTATGGCGGTGGCGCCGTTCCTGTCAAACGAGCATTGTGTTCATGAAACTCACTCGCCTTCGCCTGCACGGATTCAAGTCCTTCGTCGAACCGACAGACTTCCACATCGAGCCGGGGTTGACGGGAATCGTCGGACCCAACGGCTGCGGCAAGTCCAATCTGGTCGAAGCGCTGCGCTGGGTGATGGGCGAGACCTCGCACAAATCGCTGCGCGCCGCCGACATGGACGCGGTGATCTTCGCCGGCTCCGGCAACCGCCCGGCGCGCAACCACGCCGAAGTGGCGATGACCATCGACAACACCAGCCGCAGTGCGCCGGCGGCGGTCAACGACAGCGACCTGCTCGAAATCTCGCGCCGGATCGAGCGCGAGGCCGGTTCCGCCTACCGCATCAACGGCCGCGACGTGCGCGCCCGTGACGTCCAGATCCTGTTCGCCGATGCCGCGACCGGCGCGCGCTCGCCCGCCCTCGTCCACCAGGGCAAGATCGGCGAGATCATCCAGGCCAAGCCCGAGCAGCGCCGCCGCGTGCTGGAAGACGCCGCCGGCGTCGCCGGCCTGCACGCCCGCCGCCACGAGGCGGAACTGCGGCTCAAGGCGGCGGAAACCAACCTCACCCGCGTCGAGGACGTGATCGGCCAGCTTGCCGGCCAGATCGACGGCCTCAAGCGCCAGGCCCGCCAGGCGATCCGCTATCGCGAGGTCGCCGCCAAGGTGCGCAAGGCCGAGGCGATGCTGTTCCACCTGCGCTGGATGCAGGCCCATGCCGATCTCAACGACGCCGGCCGCACCCACGACCTCGCCGTGCGCGAGGCCGCCGAGCGCATCCAGCACCAGGCCGAAGCCGCCCGCATCCAGGCGATTCGCGCCAGCGAATTGCCGGCGCTGCGCGACGCCGAGGCGCGCGCCGCCGCGGGACTGCAGCGCCTGACCAATGCCCGCGATCTGCTCGACCGCGAGGAGGAGCGCGCCAGCGAGCGCGTCGCCGAACTCGACCGCCGCCTGACCCAGCTCGCCGCCGACGCCGAACGCGAGCTGCGCCAGTCGTCCGACGCCGACGTGGCGCTGGAGCGCCTCGACGCCGAGGACGCGATGCTCAAGGACGACATCCGCGCCCGTGTCGAGAAGCGCTCCGGCGCCGACGAGCGGGTCGCCGAGGCCGACGCGACGCTGGAAACCGCCGAACGTACCTTCTCCGAACTCACCACCGCGCTCGCCGACCTCACGGCGCGGCGCGGTCAGCTCGAGGCCAATGTCCGCAACGCGCAGAGCCGCGTCGGGCGCCTCGACCAGGATATCGCCAATGTCGAGGCCGAGATCAGCCGCCTCGCCGCCGAGACCGGCGCCTTCGGCGATCTCGAGACGCTGACCGCCGCGATCGAAACCGTCCAGGCCGCGCTCGCCGAAGCCGAGGCCGCGAGCCGAGCCGCCGAATCCGCCCATGTCGCCGCGCGGCAGACGCTGGAAGCCTCGCGAGCGCCGCTGGTCGAAGCCGACAAGCGGGTGCAGCGCCTCGAGACCGAGGCCAAGACCATCTCCCGCCTGCTCGACGGCGAGACCAAGAATCTGTGGCCGCCGATCATCGACGGCGTCACCGTCACCAAGGGCTACGAAAAGGCGCTCGGCGCCGTCCTCGGCGACGATCTCGACGCCCCGGTCGATCCCTCGGCGCCGATGCGCTGGACCGCGATCGGCCTCGTCGAGGGCGACCCGGCGCTGCCCGACGGCGCCGAGCCGCTGTCGTCGCACGTCAACGCGCCGACCGAGCTGGCCCGCCGCCTTGCCCAGATCGGCGTCGTCACCAAGGACGCCGGCGTGGCGCTGGCTTCCCAGCTCAAGACCGGCCAGCGCCTGGTGACGCTGGAAGGCGACGTCTGGCGCTGGGACGGTTTCGTCGCCGCGGCCCATGCGCCGACCGGCGCGGCCCGGCGCCTCGCCCAGCGTGCCCGGCTCGGCGAGATCGAGGCCGAGCTCGAAGACGCCCGGTTCGACGCCGCCGCCAAGCGCGAGGCGCTGGAGAATGCCGAACAGGAACTGCGCGCCGCCGCCGCCGGCGAGACCTCCGCGCGCGACGCCTGGCGGGCAGCACAGCGCGAGGCCGACAGCGCCCGCGAGCGTCACGCCACCGCCGAGCGCGAGATCAACCGCCATGCCGCCCGCGCTTCGGCGCTGGCCGAAGCCCAGTCGCGCCTGCACGCCGACCGCAACGAGGCGATCGGCGGCCTCGAAGCCGCCGCCGAGCAGCTCGCCGAACTGCCGCCGTCGTCGGAGGCCGAGGCGCGCCGCGCCCATGTGCGCGAGGAGATCGACGGCTATCGCCGCGTCGCCGCCCAGGTGCGCGCCGAGGCCCAGGCACTCGCCCGCGAGGCCGAGCTCGCCGACCGCCGCCTCCAGGCCATCGTCGCCGAGCGCAACGAATGGCAGAACCGCAAGCAGGGCGCGTCCTCGCAGACCGCCACCATCGAGGAGCGCATCAAGGAGCTCGAAGCCGAGCGCGGCGAACTGGACAACGCGCCGGCGGTGTTCGGCGAAAAGCGCCGCGCCGTGCTCGACGAGATCGCAATCGCCGAGGAGCAGCGGCGCAATGCCGCCGACGCCCTCGCCAATGCCGAAAACCTGATGGCGGAAACCGACCGCGCCGCCCGCATGACGCTGGAAGCGCTGTCCGCCGCCCGCGAGGCCACAGCCCGCGCCGAGGAGCGTCTCGAAGGGACGCGGCGCCGGCTGGAGGACACCGAGCGCGAGATCCGCGACATGCTCGAGGTCGAACCGCAGGGCGTCGCGGCGCTGGCCGAGATCACGCCGGAGACCGAACTGCCGCCGGTCGCCGAGATCGAGTCCGATCTCGAGAAGCTGCGGCGCGACCGCGAGCGGCTCGGCGCCGTCAACCTGCGCGCCGAAGAGGAATTGCGCGAGGTCGAGACCCAGCACGGCACGCTGACCACCGAGCGCGACGACCTCGTCGAGGCCATCAAGCGGCTGCGCCAGGGCATCCAGAGCCTCAACAAGGAGGCCCGCGAACGGCTGCTGAGCTCGTTCGAGACGGTCAACAATCACTTCAAGCGGCTGTTCACCCATCTGTTCGGCGGCGGCGAGGCGGCGCTGCACCTGATCGAGAGCGACGACCCGCTCGAGGCCGGCCTCGAGATCATCGCCAAGCCGCCGGGCAAGAAGCCGCAGTCGCTGTCGCTGCTGTCGGGCGGCGAGCAGGCGCTGACCGCGCTGGCGCTGATCTTCGCGGTGTTCCTCACCAACCCGTCGCCGATCTGCGTGCTGGACGAAGTCGACGCGCCGCTCGACGACCACAATGTCGAGCGGTGCTGCGATCTTTTGCACGAGATGACCAGCAACACCGAGACGCGCTTCATCATCATCACCCATAACCCGATCACCATGGCGCGCATGAACCGGCTGTTCGGCGTCACCATGGCCGAGCGCGGCGTGTCGCAGCTGGTCTCGGTCGACCTCGAAGGCGCGGTGCAGATCCTCGACAAGCACGTGGCGTAAGTTCGGGCTCCTCATCCTGAAGAGCCGCGCGAGCGGCTGTCTGCGTCAAGACCGAGGCGCCATCGGCGTGATGCCGGCGTCACGGTTCGAGACGGTGCCGACGCGCCTCCTCGCCACGAGGGGCGGGAGTAGAGGACTGCCTCGATCATGGCCTTCGACCTGCCCGCCGCCCTCAAGGCCGCACTGGAGCGGCGCACCCAAGGCATCCCGCGCGCCGACCTCGCCCGGCGCGCGGCGACACTGTCCTCGACCTATCGCGGCGGCGGCGGCTCCGCAGTGATCCGCGAGAGCGCCGACGCGCTCGCCTATGCCATCACCCGCATGCCGGCGACCTATGCCGCCACCAGCGCCTGCCTGGGCGAGATCGCGCGGCTTGATCCCGATGCGGCGCCCACGAGCCTGCTCGACGTCGGCGCGGGTCCCGGCACGGCGACCTGGGCCGCCGCGGAGATGTTCGCTTCGCTGTCGCGCTTTGCCCAGCTCGAACCCAACGCGGTGCTGGGCATGCTGGCGCGCGATCTTGCCAAGGACGCGCCGCGCTTCGCCGCCCTCGCGCAGACGGCCGGCGCCGCCGGTGCCATTGCGACCTGCGACGGCGCCGATCTCGTCGTCGCCTCGTATGTGCTGACGGAATTGCCGCCGTCGGAGCTTGCGGCTTTCGCCGCGGCGCTGTGGCAGAAGACGCAGCAGGTGCTGCTGCTGGTCGAGCCCGGAACGCCGGCGGGCTATGGCCGGCTGATGGCGGTGCGCTCGCAATTGCTCGGCGCCGGTGCCCACGTGCTCGCGCCCTGCCCCCATGCCGGTCCCTGTCCGCTCACCGCTCCCGACTGGTGCCACTTCGTCCAGCGCCTCGCCCGCAGCCGCGACCACAAGCTGGTCAAGGGCGCCGACGTGCCGTTCGAGGACGAGAAATTCGCCTATCTTGCGCTGACCCGGCAGGTGGCGGCGCAGCGGCCATCGGCGCGGGTGCTGGCACAGCCGGTCGTCGGCAAGGCGGCGGTGAGCGCCAAGCTCTGCATGGCGGACGGAGCCGTGCGCCAGGTCGGCGTGGCGCGGCGCGACAAGCCGGCCTTCGCCGCGGCGCGGCGCTGGGCCTGGGGCGATGCCATCGACGATCTCGGCGGAGAGGGTTGAGCGCCCGCCATCAGCCTCACGGAATCTCGTAGACCAGCGCCTCGTCGGCGATGCCGCGCAGCGCGGCGCGCTGGGCGGTGGGCGTCAGGCCTGACCGGCGCAGGATCTCGCCGACATGATCGTCCGCGACGATCGCGTCTGTCGCGAAGATCGAGCGCGACTTCGCCAGCCCCTGGACCCGCGCCGCCATGTTGACGGTCTGGCCGAAATAATCCTGCCGGTCGTTGAGATTGACCGCGAGGCAGGGACCTTCATGGATGCCGATCTTCAACATGAGATCGTCGTTGCCGCGCTCGCGATTGATCGCCTGCATGGCATCGCGCATGCGCAGCGCCGCCGCCATCGCTCCCGCGGGCGTCGGGAAGGTCGCCATCACCGCGTCGCCGATGGTCTTCACCACCGCGCCGGCCTCCGATGCGACGATCTCGTAGAGCACACTGAAGTGCTGGCGGACGAGGTCATAGGCGACGAGATCGCCGACGCGCTCGTAGAGTTCGGTCGAGCCCTTGAGATCGGTGAACAGGAAGGTGAGGCTGGTGATCTTGAGCCGCTGATCGACGTCGAGCGTGTCGGTGCGGTAGACGTCCCGGAAGGTCTGGTTGGTGAGGAGGCGCTTGGCGGTGAGAAACGGCTTGCGGCGCCCCAGCATGTCGTGAAGCACGTTGTTGGCGATCCAGACTCCGGGCAGGACGCGGCGAGGGGTGCGGTTCTCCAGGCTGAGGCGCAGCGGCCCTGGCTGCAGGGTCAGCGTCCCGGTCTGTGGCGGCCCGGCGGTGCTGAAGACCACCGACAGCGCCCGGCGCTCCCGCGTCGGCCCGCCCTTGACGTCGATGAATTGCGTCGTATGCGTCACCGGGTCGAAGACGATGATGAATTCGGGCGGCAGCTGCAACGACACCAGCGCCTTTTCGCCCGGCGGCAGTTCGAGCGCCTCCAGCGCGAATTGGTCGAACTGCTCTTCGAGACTGTCGGGCAGATCGACGCCCGAACTCCAGAAGATCTGCCGGTAATATTCCAGGAACGGCAGCGTGTCGGGGGCATGGGCCGCGATCTGGCGCGTCCGCGGATTGACCGTGAAGGTGACCTCGACCATTTCATCGAGCGTCGGCTCGTAGGCGGCCGAGCACAGCGCGCAATCATACTGGTCGTGATCGAAGCTCTTGAGCGTCGCGCCGGCCTCCAGCACTCCGCCGCAGCCGGGACACAACATGTTCCACGACAGATCGAACAGGCCGAGGCGGGCGGCGTGCAGGAAGGCGGCGATGGTCTTTTCGACATCGAGCCCATGCGTGGCGGCGAAATCCAGCACGTTGATCCGGCACAGCGCACGATCGGTGCTGTCGCGCACCAGCCGCTCCATCGCCTCGACGGTCGGCCCGTCGGCGAGCTTGCGAACCATGTCGAACAGCGCCCTGGTCTCGCCCATCTCCCAGCTTCGCGCAAAATAAGTCCGGAGGAAAGGTTCCCGATGGAATAATCGCCTCCCCGGCGGCGTTGGTTCGGGCAGGCGCCGGGTGCGCCGCTCAGGTCAACCAGGAGGACCCCATGTTCAGGACAACGCTTGCGATGATGGCCTTGATGGCTTCGGTCGGTGCTGCGCTGGCGCAGACCGCGCCGGCCAGGACCGCCGATACCGCCAAGGGCAAGGCGCTGGTCGATGGCAAGGGCATGACGCTCTACGTCTTCGACAAGGATGCCGGCGGCAAATCCGCCTGCAACGGCCCCTGCGCGCAGAACTGGCCACCCCTCGCCGCCGCGGCCGATGCCAAGCCGGCCGGCGACTGGACCATCGTCGCCCGCGACGACGGCAGCAAGATGTGGGCCTACAAAGGCAAGCCGCTCTACACCTGGAAGAACGACAAGGCGCCCGGTGACACCACCGGCGACGGCTTCGCCAACGGCGTGTGGCACGTCGCCAAGCCGTGAAGCACGTCGGACCCGAGCCGGGCAAACCCGACCAAGAGATGTCTTCGGCAGGGGCCACGTCGTCCTTCGAGGGGCGGCGCTTCGCGCCGCCCGCCTCAGGATGACGTGGGTGGAATACCGAGTTCTTCGCAGCCCCTGTCATGCTTCAGAATGATCGAACGAACGACCCCGCGACAATCGTTGATTCATGGCTCGTCTCTCCCCACGTCACCCTGAGGTGCGCGGCATAGCCGCGCCTCGAAGGGCGACGTGGCCCACTTAATCAGGCGCTCGACGGCGTGCTGTGCTTCAGAACCGCCGAACGAACGACGCTACGTCAACCGGTGACCTGCCGTCCCCTTGAACGTCTGACGCCCTTCGCGCATTGAACGTCCACCTCGCCTCGGGCGACGAACATGAATGCGCCGCTGCGGGGCCCTCCCCCGTGGCGGCAAAAGCGTCTAACCTGCCCGCCTTCTCGTCCCCTCGGAGCCTCTCATCATGTCCACCGGCTGGATCGTCCTCGGCGTTATCGTGCTGCTCGCCCTGTTCGTCATGGGCGCCTACAACCGCCTCGTCACCTTGAGCCAGCGGGTCAGCCAGGCCTTCGCCGACATCGACGTGCAGCTCAAGCAGCGCCACGATCTGATCCCGAACCTCGTGGAAACGGTGAAGGGCTATGCCAGCCACGAACGCGGCACCCTCGACGACGTGGTCAAGGCGCGCAACGCCGCCATGGCCGCCCAGGGGCCGGCCCAGGTCTCCGCCGCCGAGGCCCAGCTGTCCGGCGCGCTGGGCCGCCTGATCGCGCTGTCCGAGGCCTATCCGGACCTCAAGGCCAACACCAATTTCCAGCAGTTGCAGAGCGAACTGTCGGACATCGAGAACAAGCTCGCCGCCAGCCGCCGCTTCTTCAATAACGCGGTCCAGGAGTACAACACCGGCATCCAGCAGATGCCCGCGGCGCTGTTCGCCGGCATGCTCGGCTTCACCCACAAGGACTTCTTCGACCTCGGCGACAGCCGCGCGCAGCTCGACCAGGCGCCGAGCGTGAAGTTCTGAGCCCGCCGCGCCGGCTGCCGCAACCGCTTTCGACCGTCCCGACGAGGCGCAGCCCATGGCCGCCTATGGTCTCTACACCCACATCGCATCGAACAAATTCCGTTCGATGCTGCTGCTCGCCGGTCTGTTCCTGCTGATCTACGTGATGGTGTTTGCCGGCGCGCTGATCGCCGAGGCCATCGGCGACAGCTATCGGCCCGCCGATGACTACCTGCGCGCCGCCGCCTCCGACCTGATCCGGGCGTTTCCCGTCGCCACGCTCGCCGCCGCGGCCTGGATCGTGATCGCCTATTTCTTTCACCAGTCGATCATCGACGCGGTCACCGGCGGGCGTGACGTCACCCGCAAGGAACAACCGCGGCTCTACAACCTGCTCGAAAATCTGTGCATCTCGCGCGGCATCCCGATGCCCAAGCTCAAGATCATGGAGAGCGATGCACTCAACGCCTTCGCCACCGGACTCAACCGCCGGCAATATGCCGTCACCGTCACCACCGGCCTGCTCGGGAACCTCGACGATGCCGAGACCGAGGCGGTGCTCGGCCACGAACTGACCCATATCCGCAATGGCGACGTCCAGCTCATGGTGATCGCCATGATCATCGCCGGCGTGGTCGGGTTCTTCGCCGAACTGTTCTTCCGCCTGTTCTTCAATTCCGGCATCCGCATCGGCGGCGGGTCGTCGTCCTCGTCGGACAACAACCGTCGCAGTTCCGGCGGCGGCGCCGTCATTGCCGTCGTCATCGCCGTCGCGCTGATCGCGGTGGCCTGGCTGCTGTCGCTGGTGGTGCGCCTCGCCCTGTCGCGCTCGCGCGAATTTCTTGCCGATGCCGGTTCGGTCGAACTGACCAAGAATCCCGACGCCATGATCTCGGCGCTGCGCAAGATCGAGAACCGCGGCGAATTGCCCGGCGCCACCTCGGCGGTGATGGAGATGTGCGTCGACAATCCACGCGAAGGCTTTGCCGACCTGTTCGCCACCCACCCCTCCGTCGAGGCCCGGGTCAAGGCGCTGGTGCAATATGCCGGCGGCCACGACCCGGGTCCGCTCGCCCTGCCGGCGCCCGGCGAGACGGAGGCCGACGGCGCTACGGCGCCGGAGGCCCGGCCGCCCGGTCCATGGAGCGGGGACGGGAGCAGGCCGCCGGCTGGCCCCTGGGACGGCAAGCCGCCCGGCGGCACCGGGCAGTCGGCCAATGGCCGAGCGGACGGGCCGTCCGATGCCGCGCCGGGGCCCTGGGGGCCGCACGGGCGGTAAAGACATACGAACATTGGAGCCGGGACGCTGGTGTCCAGGCTCGATTTCGCGCTATGTAGCCGCCGCGCCAAGGAAACTGCGCGCGTCCCTTGTTTCTGCCATCTTCGGCCTCAATGCAGACAGGGACAAATTTCTTGCCCGCCGGGGGGACGACCGTCAGGCGCGGCAGATCAGGGGCAAGGGGATCTCATGGCAACCAAGCCGGCAGTGATCGTGGTGGGCGCGGACAAGGGTGGCGTCGGCAAGACGACAGTCTCTCGCACCGTGCTGGACTATTTCGCCGCCAACAACGTGCCGACCAGGGCGTTCGATACCGAGGCCCCGCGCGGCACCCTCAAGCGCTTCCATCCGGACATTACCGAGATCGTCGACATGACGTCGACGGCGGACCAGATGAAGATCTTCGATACGCTGAATTCCGCCAGCTCGTCGGTGACCGTGATCGACGTCCGCGCCGGCCTGCTGTCCCCGGCGCTCGCCTCGCTGCGCGACATCGGCTTCCTCGATGCCGCCAAGAGCGGCCAGATCACCTTCGCCGTGTTCCACATCCTCGGCCCGTCGATCGCCTCGCTGGACGAGATCGCCGAGACCGCCGGCTTCATGGACGGCGCGAAATACTTCCTGGTGAAGAACTTCATCAACAACACCAGCTTCTTCGAATGGGACCAGGCGACCTACAATTCCTATTTCCACCGCATCAAGGACGCCACCGAGCTGACCATCCCCAAGCTCAACGAGATGGCCTATGAGCAGGTCGAGGTCGCCTCGGTGCCCTTCCTGAAATTCGTCGCCAACAAGGGCCATCGCGACGAGACCGCCAACTATTCCTTCGTGCTGCGCGGCTATGTCCGTCACTGGCTGAGCAATGTCTGGGGCGAGTTCGACCGGATCAAGCTCACCGACATCGTCGGCTCGACCGAGAAGGCGTCGCGCAAGGCTGCGGAATAGACCGCGGCCGCCCGGTCACTTGTGCCGGGCTCTTGCCGCCGGCCCAGCAGCGCGCGACCTCCTCGGGGTGACGTGGAGATCGACCGCGGCGGTTTGCCGGCGCATTCGTCGCGTTCACCATGGCGGATCAGCATTTTTTCTGGCCGCCCGGCCGAATTTCGGCCATAGAGCGCTCCCGACCCGACCGTCGCGCCTGCCCCGTCCGGACCGATGAGCCGAACGCCCGTTTACATTGTCGCCTCCCCCCGCCCCTTCGTCGGCAAGACGCTGCTGGCGCGGCTGCTCACCGAATTCCTGCTGCTGGAACGCGGCGAGGTCATCGGCTTCGACGTCAATCTCAAGGAGCCGTCCTTGATCGATTTCCTGCCCGACGTCACCGAGACCGCCGACATCATGGACACCTTCGGCAAGATGCGGCTGATGGACCGCCTGATCGTCAACGACAATGTCGGCAAGGTCGTCGACCTCGGCTTCCACGCCTTCGACGAATTCTTCAGGATGGTCGAGGAGATCGGCTTCATGAAGGAGGCCGAGCGCCGCGGCATCGATCCGGTGGTGTTCTACATCGCCGATTCCGACCGGGCGTCCGGCGCGACCTTCGCCCGGCTGCGGCGCACCTTCGTCAACCACGCCATCATCCCGGTGGACAACGAGCATGTGCTGCACGGCGAGCCGCCGGCGTCCTATCACGGGCTGCGCCCGCTACGCCTGAAGGTACTGCCGGCCTTCCTCAAGACCTATATCGACCGCCGCACCTTCTCCTTCACCCGCTTCCTGCGCCAGGACAACGACCCTTCGTCCGAACTCAATCAATGGATCCGCGGCAACTATCTCGCATTCCGCGATATCGAACTGAACCTGATCCTGCACCGGCCGTGACGGCGGAGGTCGCGCGGCCGGCCCGTCATCCCGCACCGATCGGCTTGTTCGCCTCGCCGTGCGCCCGCACCCCGTAGTTGGCGAAACTCTGCGCAGCTTCGGCGATCTCGGCATCGCTCAGGATGTGCGGCGTGCCGATGGCGAGCGACAAGTAATACTGCCGGGCGAGGGTCTCGAGCTCGACGGCGAGCCACATCGCATGATCGAGGTCGCCGCCGGCGGCGATCATGCCATGGTTGGCGAGCAGGCAGCCGTTGCGCCCGTCAAGGGCGGCGAGCGCCAGATCGGACAATTCCCTGGTCCCGAAACGCGCATAGCCGGCGCAGCGGATCTCAGGGCCGCCGAAAGCCGCGATCATGTAGTGGACCGCCGGAATCGGCTTGCGGGCGATCGCCAGCACGGTCGCGTAGGTCGAATGGGTATGGACGATGCCGCCGACGTCGGGCCGCGAGCGCATGATGTCGAGGTGGAAGCGCCATTCGGTCGAGGGCGGCAGCGGCCCGGTCCAGCTGCCGCCGTCGCCCGCGATCGGCATCGCCGCGATCATCTCCGGCTCCATCGCATCGTAGGCAACGGCCGACGGCGTGATCAGCATGCGGCCGTCATGACGGACCGAGATGTTGCCGGCCGTGCCCTGGTTGAGGCCCGATGCGTTCATCCAGCGGCATTGGGCGATGATCGCCTGACGCAGTTCTCGCTCATTGCGCGGCATGGCCGCTCCCCCTGTGTGTCTCCAGCATACGGCCACCGCCTCATCCCGCGCCGGTTCGCGGCCTTCTCGCGCTCGACCCCGCTCGGTGACGTCGCGCGCCACCGCCACCGAGCCGCGCACGGCACCGGAGCGGTCGTCGACGACAAGGGCGAAGGTCATCTCGACTTAGAGCCTCCCCCGATTGTGCCCGCGCGTGTCTGCTGGCGCTAGTGTGGCGTCGCCGGCGCCCCGCCGCAATGGACGGGCGCGACAACAGGCCCGAAAACGGGCTCACGCGGAACCTTGCGGCGCCTCGTCCAAATCTGTTGACCCAAATCCGTCATTGTTCGACAGTTCCGCTGCTTTCCTGGGTGCTGATGAACTTCAAGTTCGGTCTCGCGTCGTGGAATGTAGCGCAACGCCATCCTGGCGCTATCTGGCAGCGTGGTACGCCGTGTCCGGCGGCCTGCTATTGCTGCTGCCGGCCTGGAAGTTCGGGTTTGCGGTGTGGCTGTTGCCTCGGCCCCAGTGGCTTCCCTTTGCCACTCTTGCGACCGCCTTTGTCCTGAGCGCAGCGACCGCCGCGCTGCTGCGGCCCGCGATCCGATCGGTCGGGCTGATCACGCTCTGCACCACGGCGATCTTCAGCGCGGCCTTTCTCGGCTTCCTCGTGACCAGGACCGATTATTCGCGCGCCGTCACGCTGACAATATTCCTCGCCGCCGTGATCTTGATACCGGCGCCCTACGCGCTCGGCGCTTCGCCGTCACGCCGTGCGCTGGCGCTTGGCGTTCTGCTCGCTGCGGCGGCCGCCGGACCCTTCGCCCTCGGCCTGCTCCACCAGGTCGCCTTGCGCAGCTCGGCCCTGATCAAGACCGAGTACTACAATCTCGATGTCGAGACCTATTCGAGCGTCTTCCCCAAATCGGCGGTCCATGGCGGCGCGCTGGCGAGGATCGGGGATCGCTATCTGTTCTTGACCGGCGATGGCCATCTCGACGTCTTCGGCTGGAACGAGAGCGGCGATCGTCCGAAGGCGACGCCCCTGCCCTACCGCGTTCCTGTCAACGGCGAGGCCTTCGCCGCAGCTGCCGGACGCCCCTGGGCGATCCCGCCGGGCGAGGGCCTGCCACAGGAAGATACGGCAACGGGCGGACGAGGCGAGATCCTCAATAGCGAATCGTTCCGCGCCTACGGCCTGCTCGTCCAGGAAATCGGAGCCGACGCCCGTATCTTCGTCTCGCACGCCTATTGGCACGCCGGCCGCGAATGCTGGGTCGAGCGAGTCTCGATGCTGCAGGCCGAGCGCGCCGCGCTGTTGCGCGGCACGGCGACCGCCGAATGGAAAACGCTTTACGAGACGGCGCCGTGCCTGCCCGTGCGCGGCGAGAAGCGGCGGCACGGCATTCCGTTCGTCGGCTATTTCGGCGGCGGCCGCATGGCGCTGCTCGATCCGCAGACCCTGCTCCTGACCGTCGGCGACTTCGGCTTCGACGGACTGGCTTCGGTCGAAGCCCAGCCGCAGGATCCGACGACCTCCTACGGCAAGACGATCGCCATCGGCATCGCCGATGGCAGCGCGTCCGTCTTCACCCTCGGTCACAGAAATCCGGAGGGGCTCTTCATCGATCAATCCGGCATCATCTGGTCCACCGAGCATGGGCCGCAGGGCGGCGACGAACTCAATCGGCTGGTGCGGGGCGCCAATTACGGCTGGCCCTATGCGACCGACGGCACCGATTACGGATCATTCGCATGGCCCCTGAACAAGCCGCAGGACGAGCAGCGCGGATTTCAAGCGCCGGTCTTCGCCTGGGTCCCCTCGATCGGGATCTCGAACCTCGTGGCGGTCGAGCACGGGCTGTTTCCACAGTGGCGCGGCGATCTCCTGATCGCCTCGCTACGCGCCCAGACGCTGTTTCGCGCCCGGATCCGCAACGGCAACGTCGCATACCTCGAAGCGATCGCGATCGGCAGCCGGATCCGCGACGTCGCCGAGGGCCATGACGGCCGGATTTTGCTCTGGACCGACGACGATACGCTGGTGTCGCTGCGGCCCAGGACGGGCTCGAGCGGCGAGGCGCTGTTCGCCGAGAAATGCAGCGGCTGCCACCAGGCGGCCCTGATCAGCGGCAACCGGATCGGACCTAACCTCGCCGGCGTTGTCGGACGCCGCGTCGCTTCGCTGCGCAGCTATCCGGATTACTCGCCGAGCCTGCGCCAGCTCGGCGGCACATGGTCGGAAAAGCGCCTGGATGCCTTCCTCAAGGACCCGAACGCCCTGTGTCCTGGAACCAGCATGGAATTCGCCGGCGACGCCAGCGTCGCAGACCGCGCCGCGATCATCGGCTATCTGGGAACGCTGCGGTGAGTGTCGTGGCCGTCGATCGATTCCGCGGCATTCATCCCCGCCGTTTTGCCGGACAGATGAGCCCGTAACTTCTTTTCAGTTGTAACCGCCGGGCGCCTTGTTCGGCTGCACCGTCGGCACGTTCCTCTTGTGGATCTCGGCCTTGCCGCCGGGTGCGAAGCCGGGCCCGACACAGCGGCAGCGCGGCGGCTGGTGCCAGTAGGGCCTGGCGCATTTGAGCACCTGCCCGAAGGGACAGGACTCGACGGCCGATGCCATCGCCGGGGCAAGCAGGATGCCCGCCGCGCTCAGCAGTGCCATTATCATCCTCTTGCGCATCGTTCCCGCTCCCTGTCGGTCGGCTCTGGCGTTTCGCAACGACATGATCGCCCTCGCCTCAGTCGTATCCGCCCGGGCCCTTGTGCGGCTGCACCGTCGGCACGTTGCGCTTGTGGATCTCGGCCTTGCCACCCGGTTCGATCCATGAATATCCAACGCACCGGCAATACTGCGGCTCGCCCGAGTGCTTTTTCTTCTGGCATTTGAGCGACTGCCCGGGTGGACAGGACGGCACCGCGAGCGCCATCGACGGACCGAGCGCCAGGCCCGCCGACACAAACATGCTCAGCATCATCCGCGTGCGTCGCATCGTTCCGCCCCTTGCGTTTCGGATCCTCGCCTCAGTCGTTGGTGCCGGGCCCCTTGTTGGGCTTCACCGTCGGCACGTTCTTCTTGTGGATCTCGGCCTTGCCGCCGGGCGCGACCCAGGGACCGCGCTGGCTGACGCAGCGGCATTGCGGCGGCCGGGTGAGCGGCGGCCGATCACATTTCTGTACCTGTCCCGGCGGACAGGATGGGGCGGCGAGCGCCACCGCCGGACCGAGCAGCGCGCCCACAGCGGCCAGCATCGTCAGCAACATCGTCTTGCGCATCGTCTCGCTCCATTTCTCGTTCAGCAGAGCTTTCATTCGGCAGAGAAGAGATCGGGGAGCCGTATCGGCTCCCCTTCGAACTTCACCGTGCGCCGTCACCGCACATTGGTGGTCGGCCCGCTCGGCTCGAAACGGGTCCGAGGCTTCGTCACCGGCGGCCGCGGCGGCGGCGTCACCACCGGGCGCTGCGGACGCTTGGGCGGGACAACAATCTTCGGCGGCGGCACGAACACCGGCGGCGGTCGCACGCCCGGTCGGACCCGATGCGGCGGCGGCAGCACCTTCGGCGGCGGCACCACCAATGGCGGCACCATCACCCTCGGCGGCGTCACATGCGCCGGCGGCGTCGCGGGGACGCACGAGCGCCGGTTGGCGTCGGGCCGCTGGCCGGCCGGACAGCAGACGCCGCTCGCGGTCGCCTGGCTCTCTCGGCAGCACGCCCCGCTCGGCAGCCGCACATAGCCGGCGAAGCAGGATGCCGGTGTCGGTGGAGCGGCCGGGCCGACGCACCTCTGGCCATCGAAGGTCTGCCCCGGCGGGCAGGTGCAGGCCGGGACCGTGGCGGCAGTGACGCCGAGCGGCGGGCAGCACTGGCCGTTGGCCTTCTGGATGGTGTTGGGCGGACAGAGCTGCTGGGGCGTGCACGTCCCGGTCAACGGATTGGTCACCGTGCCGGGCGGGCAGGTCTGGCAGGTGCCGTCCGGTTGCGGCGTCGAACCGAGCGGGCAGCACAAGCCGGTGGAGGTTCGCCGCTCCGGCGGGCAGATCGGGATATGACCGCCGCCGCAGGTGCCATCGGGCTGCGGCTTCTGGCCGGACGGACAGCAGACGCCCTTCACCGTCATCTGCTCGGGCGGACAGGTCGGGATATGACCGCCGCCGCAGGTGCCGTTGGGCTGCGGCTTGGTCCCCGGCGGGCAGCACTGGCCGCTCGACGAGAGCTGCTCGGGCGGACAGCCGGTCTTGAGCGGCGGCCCGCATTGGCCGTCCGGTCCTGGCAGCATGCCCTCTGGGCAGCACTGCAGGATCGGCAAGGCCCAGCCTTGATCGCCGCACAGCGCATGGCACTGGCCATCGAGGCCGACCTGCTGGTCTGGGCCGCAGAGCTTCTGCTGCGGGATCGGATCGCAGGTCGCGTTGCTCCAGATGTCGTCGGGATTGCCATGCGGCGGCCCCTCGACATAACCGGCCGGACAGACCGCACCCGGCGGCTTGGGGCACCGCGAATGGTTCTGGACCTTCATCGGCGGCGAGCCATCCCAGCACATCAGCGCATTCGGATCGAAATTGTTCGGATCCGGCGGCGGCGCCACGCCCATCATGCAGAACATCCTGCTCGCCAGGTCGGCCGCGCCGTTGGCGCAGAGCGAATGGCACTGGCCACCGGGGCCCGGCACCATGAAGATCGGACAGCATTGCAGGCCCGGGCGCTGCGTGGTGCCCGGCGGGCAGCTGCACGGCGCACCCGGCGGGCAGAAGCAGCCATTCGGACCAGGCACCGGGCAGAACGGCGGCGGCGGCGGAATCGGCATGCCGAAATCGAAGCCGAACCACTCGACCCACGCCGGCGGCAGCAGCAGCGTCAGCCGCTCGCAGCTCTTCGGGATGGCGACGTCGCCGATCTGGCCGCGCGCGGCGGCATCGTCGAAGCGATCGTCCTTGTCGATGAAATAGGTCGTCCACGGCGGCACATTCGCCGGCGCGACCAGTTCGGCATCATTGCCCTGCAGGCCATTGACGATCGGCGGCCCGCCTTGCGCGAGCCGCTGCGCGGTTGCCGGATCGTTCGAGACGCGCAAGCGCTCGCCCGTCGACCACAGGAAGCCGCCGCAGGAGGCGCGCTCGATCACGCCCTTGTCGTCGTAGCGATAGCCGAGCGCGATGCCGCCATTGCCGTTGCTCATCTGGGCGGGGAAGCCGATCGCATACTGATCGGGATCGTCCTGCCAGCGCGGTGCGTTGGGATCGCCCGACACCACCGGCGCATAGCGCAGCACGCGTCCGATGCCCTCCTGGGCCAGCGCCACCATGGCGTAATCGCCGGTCGGGCCGGCGCGTTCGGCGAGCAGCATGCGCCCCCGGTTATCGAAGACGATCTTGGAAATCTCGGTCGGCGACGGCCCTGGCGGCACCGCGACCTCGAGCCGCGGATCCTTGCCGAAACTGCCGCCGGCGATCGACACCGACCACACCTGCAAGCCTTCGGCGACGGCGTAGTAGAGCCGCCCGCCATGCACGCCGAGGCCGAAAACGAGGCGCGCCGCCGGCGCATGGCCGAAGGTCGCAGGATTTTCGCTCAGGAAGGCCGGCGACGTGATGTTGAGCTGCTTGCCATTGTACGGAACAGGCGGCGCGCCGACCGCGGCGCGGCCGACGACGCCATGATCGAAACGGCCGCGCTCGACACCGTCGAGACCGAACTGATGGATCATGCCGGTGGTGCGATCGGCGACGAACAGCGAATTCGATGCGCCGTCGAAGGCGAGGCCGCCGAGCGCCGGCCCGGCATTGGCAACGCCGTTGAGCGTGACATTGGCGAACAGCCGCACCTCACCGCTCGCCCCGTCGATGCGCCAGATCGCGCCGGGGCCGCCGGGTGACGGTCCGAACAGGCCGGCCATGAAGTGGGCGTTGGCGGTGCCCTGCTTGACCCGGTCCTCCAGCCCGTCGCCGTCCTGATCGGGCACCACGATCGGCAGCCCATAGACCGAGGTCGCCGCCACATAGATGTTCGGCGGCGTGGCGTTGTCGAGCGCGACGCCGAACACCTGGCCGACCTGCGACGCCGTCGCCGCGAACGGCTTCGGCAATGTGAGAAGCTGCGCCTGCGGCGGCGCGCCGGGCGACTGCAGGTCGAGCACGCGGACCGAGACGCCGTTGGGATCGATATAGGTCTTGTCGAGCGGATTGACGCCCGGCGCCACCATCACCGGCGGCACCGTGCCCGAGAAACCGGTGATCACCGCATTGCCGTCGGCAACGATCGGCTGCTGCGCGGCTGCCGGCGCGACGAGGGCGGCGGCGGCGAGCAGCGCCGCCAGCGCAACCGCGACGGCAGGACCGCGCCAGCGGCGAAGCCGCGATGCCCCAGGCGTCGGTGATGGTCTCAAGGTGAGAGGAACGAGGCTCGGGCGTTGCCGGAAGATTGCGAGCACACATGCGAGCAACGCCGCGGCGGAGATCCCCAGGACCGTCATTGTCGCCTCCCACTATGAGGTGGCGGATCTTGGCCCTGATGGCAACGGGAACATTGACTTAACGCAACTTCCGGCTGCGACAGCGCCGTCGCGCGCTACCGGGGTATGGCATGCAAGGCAAGCCGATGTCGGATGATGCCGCGCCTGCGGTCCGGCAAGCTGGATTCAAATGCCGCGCATGAATGCGCGTGGTAACCACGCGCGCGTCCCTTATGTCTCCGAAGCGCCGTCCGAGCCGTGCGACAAATGGAGCGGTCATTCGGAGACAGGACACTAGAACTTGTAGGCGAGCCCCAGCGTCGCGGTGTGGGTGCGGGTGCTGACCGAATAATGGACCGCATCCGAGCCCGGGTCGGCGGACGGCTGGCCGGCGAACAGCACGCCGCTGACGTTGCCGAAATCGCTGTAACGATATTCGCCGCGCAACAGCCAGGCGCCGAACTTGCGCTCGATGCCGCCGCCGATGGTCCAGCCGGTCAGGACGTGGCGGTCGGTCTGCGTCTTCACGGCAAATGGCGGCGAGATCAGGCACACCGGATCGGCCAACGTATTGGCGCAGGTTCCGGACACCTCGATGCTCTGCCAGGCGACGCCGCCGGTGCCGTAGACCAGCGTTTCCGGCGTGACGAGGTAACCGACGCGCGGCCGCAGGCTCACATCCCAGAGCGCGCGGATGACGGAGGAATCGACGCCGGGCCCGGGAAAGCCCACGGCGCACTCGATCCTGCAGCCCGGCACACCCGCGTGGGTATCGCTCGCGTCCGACCAGGCGGCGTCGATCTCGAGGCCATAGACCCAGGGACCGGTCTGCCAGTTGTATCCGGCATAACCGCCGACCCGGAATGCCGCTGGACGGAACCGGTCGGGCGACGATGCGTCGATCACCGCCGTTCCGAATGCTGCTGCCGGCGGATCGACCAGCTGCGTGGTGGTCCATTTCGCGTCGGTCCACTTGCCGCCGAGCGCGACGCCGACATAGAGGCCCGCCCAACTACTCTCGACCGGCGCGGCACTATAAATAGGCGCCTTGACCGGCAAATCGGCGGCGAGCGCGCCATCGCCGACACCGACGCCGACGCCGACAGCCAAAGCGAACACCAGAGCGCAGAACGATTTGACCCGCATGCCCCTGCCCCAACGTCTGATTGCAGACGGCACAGGCTATCAAGTCAGGGGGTGCGGCGATAGCCCGACGCTCACTGTTCCGCGCGATCCTCAACCGGCGCGGGACGGCTCGCCGCGCCGTCGCCGAGCACCCGCTGCATCAGGACGGTGTCGACCCATTGGCCCAGCTTGAAGCCGACCGCGGTGAAGGTGCCGACCGGCGCAAAGCCCAGCTTGCGGTGCAGCGCAATCGAGCCGGCGTTGCCGCTGTTGCCGATCACCGCGAGCATCTGGCGCCACGGTCCCGCCTCGCAGCGCGCGAGGAGGCTCGCGAGCAGCGCGCTGCCGATGCCGCCGCCGCCGAGGCCGTCCGCCACATAGATCGAATCCTCGATGGTGTAGCGATAGGCCGGGCGCGGGTGATAGGACGCGGCATAGGCGTAGCCGACCACCCGGCCTTCGCGTTCGGCGACGAGATAAGGCAGCCCCGCATCGATGATTGCGGCGCGTCGGCCCGCAAGCTCGGTCACCGACGGCGGCACCTCCTCGAAGGTGGCGAGGCCGTGCAGGACGTGATGGGCATAGATCGCCTGGATCGCCGGCAGATCGGCATCTTCGGCATCGCGGACGTGGAGGTTGGTGTCGGTGCGGTCACCGATCGGTCGCAGCGCTTGCGTGGTCATTGCATGGTCCGTTGGCGAGGCGCGAAGCCGAGGCAGCCCGGGCCCGCGCCGCGCGGGTTTGATGGCCTCAGCCTGCCGCGGCCGTTGTCATAATAGAAGGTTTTGTATCTTATGCAGAGCATAAGAGATTCTTTGAGATGCGGCGGATCAATCTCGACTATCTGCGGACCTTCGTCACCGTGACCGAGCACGGCAGCTTTTCGGCGGCCGCGGACCATCTCAATCTGACCCAGCCGGCCGTCAGCCAGCAGATCCGCCAGCTCGAACGCAGTCTCGGCGCCCCCCTGATCGAGCGCGTCGGCCGCAAGGCGAAGCCCACCGCAGCGGGGACCGAACTGCTCGCCCATGCCGGCCGGATCGATGATGCCGTCAGCGCGGCGATGGAGGCCGTCGCGCGCCGGGCGGACGGCACGCGCGGCCGCGTCCGGCTCGGCACCGGCGCCACCGCCTGCATCTTCCTGCTGCCGCCGATGCTCAAGCAGCTGCGGCGCAAATTTCCCGACATCGAAATCACCGTGACGACGGGCAATACCAATGAGGTGGTGAAGGCGATCGAGGACAATGTCCTCGACATCGGCCTCGTCACCCTGCCGGTGTCGGGCCGCGCCCTGGACATCACCCCCATCCTCGACGATGAGCTGGTGGTGATCGCCCCAGCCGACATGGCGCTGCCCGCGCGGGTCACGCCCCAGGTGCTGGCGACGACGCCGGTGCTGCTGTTCGAGCCCGGCGGCAACAAAAGGCGGCTCATCGATCAGTGGCTCGCCCGCGGCGGCGTCTCGCTCAAGCCGGCGATGTCGCTCGGCAGCGTCGAGGGCATCAAGGAGCTGGTCGCGGCGGGGCTCGGCTGCGCCATCCTGCCGGCCATGGCGGTGCGCGACCTCCGGCAGCAGAAGGCGCTGGCCGTCCGGCCGCTCGCCCCGCGCCTGCACCGCCGGCTCGCCGTGGTCGTCCGTCGCGACAAGCGGCTGACGACGGCGCTCAAGGCCGTCTTGCTGGCCTTCAAGCGCCTCGGCTGAAACGCGCGCATCGTCAGAACTCGACCCTCGCCTGCAGCGTGATCTCGCGCGGATCGCCGATCGCCACCACCGTGGTCGAGAGGCCGGACGGATAATAGGTGCGGTCGAAGATGTTCCTGGCATTGAGCTGCCAGGTCACCGGCAATCCGTTGTGCGTGGTCTTGTAGGAGACGAAGGCGTCGGTCAGGTAATAGGCCGGCAGGAAGAAGGAATTGGCGGCGTCGCCGGCGCGGGCGCCGACATAGCGCTCGCCGACGCCGGCGCGCAGCCGGCCGGCGAACACTTCGCCGAAATCATAGGTGAGGAACAGCGAGGCGTTGTGCGCGGCGACGTTGTTGAGCCGCTTGCCCGTGAGCGTCGGATCCTCGAGCACGCGGGCATCGAGATAGGAATAAGTGCCGATCAGACTCCAGTTCTCGCTGATGCGACCGGCGACGTCGAGTTCGAAGCCGCGCGAGCCGACCCGGCCGGCGGTGCGATTGACGCTGATGCCATCGACCACCTCGGTGTAGAGCACGTTGCTCTTGACGATATCGAAGACCGCGGCGGTGGCGGTGATGCCGCCGGGCGTCTCCAGCTTGATGCCGGCCTCGATCGAGCGGCCCTGCTCCGGCGGCAGCGCGCCGACATAGCTCGAGATCGAGGAGTTCGGCCTGAATGACTGGCCGTAGTCGACATAGAGCGAGGTGTCGGGCCGGATCTTGTAGACCGCGCCGACGCGCGGCACGGCCTTGCCGCCCTCCACATCGGTGTTGGTGACGAAGGG
The DNA here is from genome assembly GCF_024181725.1 of Bradyrhizobium sp. WD16. Lineage (NCBI taxonomy): Bacteria > Pseudomonadati > Pseudomonadota > Alphaproteobacteria > Hyphomicrobiales > Nitrobacteraceae > Bradyrhizobium > Bradyrhizobium sp. WD16. The sequence goes on from NZ_CP028908.1 coordinate 407,120, forward strand.
GCGGCCGCGCCCGGCGACCTGGTGAAACTGCTGGTAGCGCAGCCCGCCGACGACGATGAAGTCGTCGGTCAGATGGATGCTGTCCTGGAGATAGGCCGCCTGGGCCTTGATCCGCTCGGTCTGATCGCTTTCCGACGCGCTCACCCGCGTGCTGGCCGGCATCACGCCGTAGTCGGGATTGTAGATGTTGAAGGTAGTGGTGTTGGGGCCGCGGATCATGTCGGTGCGCAGCGTGTCGGTTTCCTCATGCTCGGTGCCGATCAGGATTTCGTGCCGCACCGGTCCGGTCATGAACTTGCCGACGAGCTCGAGCCGGGCGATCTGCTGGTCGATGTTGGAATCCTGGGTCGCGTCGGCGCGCCGGGTCGCCACGCCGGTGTTGAACTTCACCGACAGAACCCGCGCCTGGTTGTCCTTGTACCAGCTGTGATTGTAGAAATAGCCGGCGCGCAGGCGCCAATTGTCGTCGAGGGCGTGCTCGATGGTCGCGGTCAGCATGTCGGTCGAGCCGCGGGTGACGTTATAGGGCGCGTCCAGCCGCCGCTCGCGCGGAATATCGACCGGCCGCCCGGTGCGGGTGTCGATCACCGTGCCGCGGTCGAACGGAATCTTGTATTCGGAATGCTCGTAGGCGACGTGGACCGTCGTCCTCTCGCCGTACCAGGACAGCGACGGCGCGATCAGGCTGCGCTGGATCTTGCCGAAGTTGCGCCAGTAGTCCTTGTCCTGATAGTCGCCGATGACGCGGTAGGCGAGGCCGTCGGCGCCGATCGGACCGGTGAGATCGATCGTGGCGCCGCCGCCGTTGAAGCTCGACCAGTTGCCGGACAGGCTGCCCTTGCCCTGCAGTTGCGGCTTCTTGCTGATGATGTTGATGACGCCGCCGGGATCGAGAATGCCGTAGAGCATCGATGACGGCCCCTTCAGCACCTCGACGCGATCGGCCGAGGCGCTGAAGTTGCTGGGCAGGATGGTGCGGAAACTGTCGCGCAGGATCGAGCCGTCGCGGTTGTCGCCGAAACCGCGCTTCATGACTGCGTCCTGGGTACCGCCCAGCGTGTTGGCCTGGGTGATGCCGCTGACATTGTAGAGCGCCTCGTCGAGCGTGCGCACCTGCTGGTCGACCAGCGCCTGGCGCGGCACCACGGCAATCGCCTGCGGGATATCGATCAGCGGCGCATCCGTGCGCGTGGCGGTGGAGGCGCGCAGCGGCTGGTAGCCGCCCTCCTGCCTGTCGGCGCCGGTGCCGGCCGTGGGCACGCGGGCCGCCGGCGGAGCAGCGGGCCGCGGCGCCGTGGTGCGCCTGGCCGCCGATGCGCGCCGCTGCCGGTCGCCGTCCTTCTTCCTGTGAGGGCCGGCGGTGACCTCGATGCTCGGGAGCTCGACGGGCGTGCCACTCGGTTCTGCCCGCGCCTCCAACACGCCGAGCACGGCGAGACTCGAGAGACCAGCGGCAACCGCCGCACCACGCAACGCCATCGAATCGACTTCCAGTCATGAGCACATTCGGTGCGTGCCTTATCGGTCACGCCGATTGCATGGAAGCGCGCAACGCGATGTTTCGAGCGATTCAAATTTGCGCGCTGTTTCGAACGATTCAAATCTGATGATGCAGTTGTCGCATTCCATCGCGCAGCCTTGTGGTCTATGCAGCACGCGTCGCGCGACGTGTTCGCGCCCATGGCGTTTTCGAGCGAGGTGGACACGCTTCGCCTGGAGAAGGCGCGTCAGAAACAATCGAGTGTCCGCTCGGATTCCATCGGAGCGGAGTCGCCGCAACCAGAGGCTCCACCGCCGCCTCTCATACGAGACGTCTTCGCGCGATGACCCCGCCGCCGCTTCGCCGCCTTCTCTTCCATGCGCACTCGATTGCCGGACTGATCGTCTCGCTGCTGCTCGCGCTGATGGGGCTGACCGGCGCAATGCTCGCCTTCGAGGACGAGATCATGGCGGCGCTGAACGCCGCAACCGCGCAGTCCGCGCCGCGTGCCGAGCCGACACTCGGCCCCGCCGGGATCCTGACCCGCACGGGGCGGCAAACGACACACCGCATCGCCTCGATCAGCTTCGCGGGCGAGGCCGGTGCGGCTGTCCACGTCCGCTTCGCGCGCGGCGCCGATGGCGAGCGCCCGGCGGGGCTCTATCTCGATCCCTATGACGGCCGCGTGCTCGCACCGGTACGTGGCGAAGAAGCTTTCGCCCTGATCCGGCGGCTGCATCGCTGGCTGCTGCTTCCCGGCGATGGCCGCGGCGCCGGCCGCACGATCACGGGCGCGGCGGCGCTGTCGCTGCTGGCGCTGCTGGTCAGCGGCGTGATCCTGCGCTGGCCGCGCAAGGCGAGCAGCCTGCGGCTGTGGCTGAAGCCGCAGCTCGGGCTGCGCGGCCGCGGCCTCCACCGCTCGCTGCACACGGTGATCGGCACCTGGCTGCTGCCGATCTATCTGGTGATCGTCCTGACCGGCCTGTGGTGGTCATACGACTGGTACCGGGCCGGCGCGAAGTGGCTCTTATCCAGCAAGGCCGCGGCGGCCAAATCCGGCGGCGACGCCGGCCGCGACACCGCGACGGACGCCGCGATGCTCGACGGAATCTGGCGGACGTTCCTCGCCAGCGGCGGCGCCGGCTACGTCAGGGCGACGCTGGCGCTGCCGGATGGCGGCGGCGAGCGCATGATCCACATCCGCTCCGTCGCCCGCGACGCTCCGCACGCTTATGCGCGCGACGAGTTCCGGTTCGATGGCCGCAGCGGCCGGCTGCTCTCCGCCGAACGCTACGCCGCCATGGCGCCCGGCGATAAGCTGCTGGCCAGTGTCTTTGCCCTGCACAGCGGCCGCTATCTCGGCCCGATCGGCAGCCTGCTGTTCATGCTGGCGGCGGCGATGATGCCGTTGTTCGCCTTCACCGGCTGGATGCTCTATCTGTCGCGGTTGCCGCGGCGGCCGACGGCGGAAGCCGCGGAGGCGGCGCCGGCGCCGAAATGACGGCTGCCGAGGCGATCGGCGCACAGTCGGATCGTCGCGCCGCTCAGGCGCGACCCGGCAGATGATGCGTCGGATGCGGAAGGAGGTTCGGCCGCTGCGCCGCCTCGTAGAGCGCGGTGATCAGGCTCTCGATGTCGCGCCGGCGGTCCGGCTCCCAGCCGCACGAGCAGCCATGCGCGCCGCAATGAGCGTCCGCGGTGTCGCGGTAGATGGTGCCGAGCGTCGCGGCCACTAGTGCGGCGTCTCGCAATTGCCTATGCCCTTCGCGGCAAGCCCCTGTAGGCAATTGCGAGACATAAGCCGCGCTAGCTTTTTGATTTTGCTAGTGTCCCGATGTCTCCGAATGACCGTGCGAGGGTGAGGCAAATGAAGCGGTAATTCGGAGACAGGACACTAGTTGGAGCAGCAATCATCCGTGCCGCGCGGGCCACTCGCCGTGCCATAGGTCATGATGCATCTCTCGTTCGACCCGGGGCATGATCCGGAAAAGCGAGGGACGTTTTCCGGCAAGATCATGCTCCATCATGGGAGCGCGATTGTGCTTCGACTTGAAGCTGTCGCGCTCTGGCGGAACGGTAGGGCGCGCGCTGCGCGTGATGCAAATTGAATAGCTCCAGGGTCATGACGCTGCGCTCAGATAGCCCGCAGCTCATGCCGGGAGATCGCTGGCCGGCGGCGTCGATCGATGCCTGGACGGCATCGCCAAGCCCTTAATGCCCCTCGAAGCTCATCAAGGTGCGCACCGGCACGTTGAGGGCGCGGAGCTTGTCGGCGCCGCCGAGTTCGGGCAGGTCGATGATGAAGCAGGCGGCCACGACATTGGCGCCGATCTGGCGCATCAGCTTGACCGCGCCCTCGGCGGTGCCGCCGGTGGCGATCAGGTCGTCGATCAGGATCACCTGCTCGCCCGGCTGGATGGCGTCGGCATGGACCTCCATCTCGTCGAGACCGTATTCCAGCGAATAGGCGATGCGCACCGTGGTGTGCGGCAGCTTGCCCTTCTTGCGGATCGGCACGAAGCCGGCGGAGAGCTGGTGCGCCACCGCGCCGCCGAGGATGAAGCCGCGGGCTTCCATGCCGGCGACCTTGTCGATCTTGGCGCCGGCCCAGGGCTGCACCAGTTCGTCGACGGCGCGACGGAAGGCGCGCGCATTGCCGAGCAGCGTGGTGATGTCGCGGAACATGACCCCGGGCTTGGGATAGTCCGGGATGGTGCGAACACTCGCCTTCAGGTCGGTCATCTTCAACAGCCTCTTGTCAGAGTGATGCCGTCATGGCCGGGGTCGTCGCGGGCATGACGTGAGTTAAGAATGGCGGGGCCGCGCGCATCACGGCCGCGCGGCGAGCCGAAATGCGTTCTCGACGATCCTGAGCCCGACCTCGCCGCCCAGCGACATCAGCGACTCGGGGTGGAACTGGACGCCGCCGACCGGCAGCGTCCTGTGCTCGATCGCCATCGGCACGCCGTCCTCGGTCGCAGCGGTCACCTCGAGCTCGTCCGGCATGGTCGAGCGATCGACATAGAGCGAATGATAGCGGCCGATGGTGATCTCGTTCGGCAGGCCGCGCATCAAGCTGCCGCCGCGCACCTGGATGCGCGAGGGCCGGCCATGAGCCGGTTGGGCGAGCTGCCCGAGATGGCCGCCGAAATATTCGCCGATCGCCTGGACGCCGAGGCAGACGCCGAACACCGGCAGCTTCCTCTTCAACGCGGCATCGAGCGTCTTCTCGATCCTGAAATCCTCCGGCCGCCCCGGCCCGGGCGACAGCACCAGCAGATCGCAGGGCTCGCGCTCGAGCATTTCGAGCGCATGGGTGTGGCGGGTGACGCAGACCTCGGCGCCGACCTGGCGGAAGTAATCGGCCAGCATGTGCACGAAGCTGTCGTCGTGGTCGATCAGCAGCACGCGCTTGCCGGAGCCCGAGGCGTCCGGCGCCAGCGCCGACAGCGGCTTCGGCGGATCGCCGCGCAGCGCCTGGAACAGCGCCGCCGCCTTGGTCTGGCATTCCTTCTCTTCGGCGACCGGATCGGAATCGAACAGCAGCGTGGCGCCGACCCGCACCTCGGCGAGGCCGTTCTTCATGCGGATGGTGCGGATGGTGATGCCGGTGTTGATGCTGCCGTCGAAGCCGACGAAGCCGATGGCGCCGGCATACCAGCGGCGCGAGGAGCGCTCGTTGTCCTCGACGAACTGCATCGCCCACAGTTTCGGCGCGCCGGTGACGGTCACCGCCCAGGCGTGGGTGAGGAAGGCGTCGAGCGCGTCGAAGCCCGGCCGCAGCATGCCCTCGACGTGATCGACGGTGTGGAAGAGTTTCGAATAGGTCTCGATCTGGCGCCGCGCCAGCACCTTGATCGTGCCCGGCACGCAGATCCGCGCCTTGTCGTTGCGATCGACGTCGGTGCACATGTTCAGCTCGAACTCGTCCTTCTCCGAATTCAGGAGCTGGCGGATCTGCTCGGCGTCGCCGATGGCATCGGAGCCGCGGGCGATGGTGCCGGAGATCGGGCAGGTCTCGACGCGGCGGCCGTCGCTGCGCACGAACATCTCCGGCGAGGCGGAGACGAGGAACTCGCCGTCGCCGAGATTCATCAGGGCGCCATAGGGCGAGGGATTGATCTTGCACAGGCGCTGGAACACTTCCGCCGGCGAGCGTTCGCAGGGTTCGCCGAACAGCTGGCCCGGCACCGCCTCGAACAGGTCGCCGCGGGCGAAGGCTTCGCGCGCCTTCTCGACCGTGGCCTGGTATTCGCCCGGCGTGTGGTCGGCGAAACCCTGGCGCGGCTCCTTGTTGTAGATGCTCTCCGGCGTGTCGTGGCCGAGGCCCGCCGTGCCCTGCCCCTTCCAGGCGAAGTCGTAGGACAGCGTGACGCCGCGGCCGGTGGCGCGGTCGTAGGCATAGAGCTGGTCCGGCACGTAAAGCACGATGTCGCGCTGGTCGCTGTCGCGGGCGCGCTTCTGGACGAGGTCTTCCATCTGGAAGACGAGGTCATAGGCAAAGGCGCCGTAGAGGCCGAGCAGCGGCTCGGCGGAATTGGCCAGCGCCGCCACCATGGCGCGCACCAGCGTCATGATGCTGGCGCGGCGGGTGCGCTGGTCTTCCCTTTGCGGCGCCTCGCCGCGGATGACGTGGCCGGTGAGGCGTGTCGGGGTGCGGGCGGTGAACTGCACGACCGGATCGCTGAGGGTGTCGCCGAGGAAGGCGATCAGCACCTCGCCGCGGGTATTGAGCGCGTCGATGAAGAAATCGACGCCGACGGTCTCGAGACGCAGCGGCGGATCGGCGAAGCCGAGGTCGAAACTGTCGTAGCGGCCCGGCACCGTGGTGCCCGAGGACAGCATGACGCCGCGACGGCGGTCGAGCAGATCGATCAGGCGGTCGAGCGCGGCGCCGCCGGTGAAGGGCGCGATGGTGCGGACCACCTCGAGCCCCCCGGCGGTGCGGTAGGCGCTGTGGGCGGGGAGCGAAAACACGGTCCTGTTCATGATGTCCTCGGAGCTGCGGTCTGCCTAAGGGAGGGGCGCGTCACGCAGGGCACACGAACAGAAGGCCGTCGCACTGCGGAGACGGCCTGAACGATTGTGCTGAGTTTGACGAAAAATCGCACCGGCCACCTTCAGGAGGTGGGCCACCAGTAACGGGATGGGCGGGCGACGGTGTTCATGGGGCGGAAAACACCATGCCGCAGCCGGGGCGTCAAGGGGCTTGGCTGGCACCGCCGCCGCGGCCTGAGGCCGTGGCCGGCCGCTGTTTCCGCAGCACCGACAGCCGCAGTGGCCCGACACCGTCCTCGATGAGCTCCCAGCCGAGCCGCAGGTAGAAGCCGCGCCGGGCCTCGGCGGCGCACAGATGGACCATCTCGCCACCGAGGGCGAAGGCGGCCCGGGCGGCGGCCCCGACCAGCGCGGCGCCGAGGCCGCGGGAACGGAGCGGCGGCTCGATCCAGACCGCCGCCACCCATGGCGTGTAGTGCGGCCGCTCGTCGAGATCGGAAACGATCACCGAGGCCGTGCCGATGAAGCGCGGACCGTCATGGGCGACGAGCGCGACCGGAAGACCCGGCCCGGCCATGTTCTCCTTCAGCCGCTCGATGACGTCGTCGCGTGGCACGCCGTTGCGCCGCCACCACGCCGACCAGATGCGATCGGCGACGATGTCGAAGAAGGCTGGCTGCTCCCGCAGATCGGAGATCGAGAAATTCACGGCGCCACGCCTCTCTGTGTTGTCGTCGCCCGCGCAGCAGGCGGCCAGTCCAGTACGCCGAGCCTCTCGCCGGCGCGGCGTACTGGCCCCCGGGTCAAGCAAGGGCAAGCCGGGGCGACAGGCGGAGGTTGGGGCTGCGCGCCCTACGAGGCGACCAGGCGCGGCGCCCCTTCCCTCACCCTAGATGCTTGTGGAAGAAGTCGGTGGCGCGGGTCCAGGCGAGCTCGGCCGCGGCGCGGTCATGGACCTGCTGGCGCTGCTCATTCACGAAGGCATGCTCGGCGTCGTAGCGGAAGATCTCGGCGTCCTTGCCGGCGGCCTTGAGCGCCGTCTCGAAGGCACCGACCACCTGCGGCGTGCACCAGTCGTCCTTGTTGGCGAAATGGCCCTGGAACGGCACCTTGAGGTCGGCGGGCTTGGCCGCCTGCTCCGGCGGAATGCCGTAGAAGCACACCGCGGCGCTGAGCTCGGGGATGCGCGCCGCGCCGATCACGGTGACCGCGCCACCGAGGCAGAAGCCGGTGAGGCCGACCTTGGCGCTGTTGCACTTGAGATACTGCACCGCGCCGCGCACGGTCTGCTCGGTGGCGTCGAGGAAATCGAGCGAGCCCATTTCCTTGTTGGCCTTTTCGGTGTCGTGATACGGCACCAGCACGCCGTTATAGAGGTCGGGCGCCAAGGCATCGAAGCCGGCCAGGGCGAAGCGGTCGGTCAGCCCCTTGATGTTCTCCGACAGGCCCCACCATTCCTGGATGACCACGACACCCGGCGCGTTGCCGCGCGAGGCATTGGCGAGGTAGCCCCTCGCGTCCTTGCCGTCGGGCCGCTTGAAGGTGATGGTCGTTCCCATGGTCGTCTCCTGAAAAAATCCGGGGTCGAAAACGGCGGCAGAATGCCGCCGCGGCGGCGGATGCGCAACGGGGCTGCATCAGCCCAGCCACCCCATTCAATCCACGTCACCCTGAGGTGCGCGGCCGAATGGCCGCGCCTCGAAGGGCGACGCGGCCCGGTGGTCCGGGCCGTCCATCCTTCGAGGCTCGCCGTGCCCATGCACGGCTCGCACCTCAGGATGACGGAGAGAGCGCGAAACCGCCGAGCTCGCCCCCAAACGAAAAAGGGCTCCTCGCGGAGCCCTTTTCGTCAGGTCGCTTCACGCGCGTCGATCAGTGGGCGTCAGCCCAGACCTTGCGCTTGGTGAAGTACAGCATGCCGCTGAGAATGATCAGGAAAAGCATCACCTGCAGGCCCAGCCGCTTGCGCGACTCGAGCTTGGGTTCCGCGGTCCACATCAGGAAGGCGGCGACGTCGGTGGCGTATTGCTGCACGGTCTGCGGCGAACCGTCATCATAGGTCACCTGGCCGTCGCTGAGCGGCTTGGGCATGCCGATCGAATGGCCGGGGAAGTACAGGTTGTAATTGCCGCCCGGCGGCAGGGTGAAGCCCTGCGGCGCGTCCTCGTAACCGGTCAGGATCGCGACGATGTAGTTCGGGCCCTTTTCCTGGAACTGGCGAAACAGGTCGAAGACGAAGAGCGGGAAGCCGCGGTCATAGCCGCGGGCCTTGGCCATCAGCGACAGGTCCGGAGGCAGCGCGCCGCCGTTGGCCGCGCGGGCCGCCTGCTCGTTCGGGAAGGGCGCGGGGAAGTAATCCGCGGCGCGGCCCGGCCGCTCGAACATGTCGCCCTGGTCGTTGGGACCGTCCTTGATCTTGTATTCGGAAGCGAAGGCCTCGGCCTGGGCCTCGGAATAGCTCGGGCCGCCCTGATCGGCGAGGTTGCGGAAGGCCACATAGTTCAGCGAGTGGCAGGCGGAGCAGACCTCCTTGTAGACCTTGAGGCCGCGCTGGAGCTGGCCCTGGTCGAACTTGCCGAAGGGGCCGGCGAACGACCAGCTCAAGCCCGGCGGCATCGGCTGCTCATGGCCCTGGGCGCGGGCCGAGGACACGTTGCCGAGCAAGGCAAGGCCCCCGACGGCCAGGATGGCGACGGCGGAGACCACCGCCTTGGCGCCGCTCTTGCGCAGCACGTCGTCGGCGATCGAATTGGGCACCGGACGCGCGGTCTCGACCCGGCTGAGGATCGGCAGCAGGATCAGGAAGTGGAAGAAGTAATAGGCGGTGAGGATGCGCGCGGCGACGACATAGACGCCTTCCGCCGGCTTGGCGCCGAGCCAGCCCAGCAGCAGGCAGTCGACCACGAAGATCCAGAAGAACTGCTTGGCGAGCGGCCGGTAGCGCGCCGAGCGCACCTTGGCGCCGTCGAGCCAGGGCAGGAAGGCGAGGACGATGATGGCGCTGAACATCGCGATCACGCCGCCGAGCTTGCTCGGGATCGAACGCAGGATCGCGTAGAACGGCAGGTAGTACCATTCGGGCACGATATGCGCCGGGGTGACACCCGGATTGGCCGGCACGTAGTTGTCCGGGTCGCCGAGGAAATTCGGCGTGTAGAACAGGAACCAGGCGAAGAAGATCAGGAAGCACGCCATGCCGAACGAGTCCTTGATGGTCGCGTAGGGCGTGAACGGCACGGTATCCTTCTCGGTCTTGGGCTCGACGCCGGCCGGATTGTTCTGGCCGACCACATGCAGCGCCCAGACGTGCAGCACGACGACGCCGGCGATGACGAAGGGCAGCAGGTAGTGCAGCGAGAAGAAGCGGTTGAGCGTCGGGTTGCCGACCGAATAGCCACCCCACAGCAGCGTCACGATGCTGTCGCCGACGTAGGGAATGGCCGAGAACAGGTTGGTGATGACGGTGGCGCCCCAGAAGCTCATCTGGCCCCACGGCAGCACGTAGCCCATGAAGCCCGTGGCCATCATCAACAGGTAGATGATGACGCCGAGGATCCACAGCACCTCGCGCGGCTCCTTGTACGACCCGTAATAGAGGCCGCGGAACATGTGCACATAGACGGCGATGAAGAACATCGAGGCGCCGTTGGAGTGCATGTAGCGCAGCAGCCAGCCGTAATTGACGTCGCGCATGATGCCTTCGACCGACTTGAAGGCCATGTCGACATGCGGCGTGTAGTGCATCGCCAGCACGATGCCGGTGATGATCTGCACCGCCAGCATCATCGACAGGATGGCGCCGAAGGTCCACCAGTAGTTCAGGTTACGCGGCGTCGGATAGGCGATGAACGAGGAATGGATCAGGCCGCCGATCGGCAGGCGCCGCTCGACCCATTTCAACACTGCGTTCTGCGGCTGGTAGTCGGATGGTCCGCTCATGATGCGATCCTGAAGATCCTGGAAGAAGATCCTGAAAGAAATAAAGGCGGGCGATGCGGTCGGCCGGGGCGGCTCAGCCGATCTTGATCTTGGTGTCGGTGAGGAAGGCGTAGGGCGGCACCGGCAGGTTCGCCGGCGCCGGGCCCCGGCGGATGCGGCCCGAGGTGTCGTATTGCGAGCCGTGGCAGGGGCAGAAGAAACCGTCATAGTCGCCCTGGTGGGCGATCGGGATGCAGCCGAGATGGGTGCAGATGCCGATCACCACGAGCCACTGGTCGTGGCCTTCCTTGACGCGGGACTGGTCGGTCTGCGGATCGGGGAGCTGCGACAGCGGCACCGCGCGCGCCTCCTCGACCTCCTTCTTGGAGCGGTTCATGATGTAGATCGGCTTGCCGCGCCAGAACACCTTGATGGCCTGGCCCTCGGCGACCGGCGCGAGATCGACATCGATCGGGGCGCCAGCCGCGACGGTCGAGGCGTCGGGGTTCATCTGCGAGATGAACGGCCAAGCCGTGGCAACGGCGCCGACAGCGGCCACCGCACCGGTTGCGACATAAAGAAAATCGCGGCGGGTAGGCTCCGCCGAAGTCGAGGTCGTCACGATCCCAAACCCTTTCTGATCTGCAGCCGGCGGAACCGCCCCCGAAAGACGCTGCTGTACGAGCTTCGCGATCCGGGGAGACGACCGGTGCCCGCGGGGCACCCGCGGTGGCAGAATGAGGACCCATGCCGCAATACCCCCAGCGGAACAGGCCTTCAGAATCGTTCTATTGGCACCCTTGCCCAAAGAGCGCAAGCCCGCTATCGGCACGGCGCAGCGCGATGCACCAATTCCACACAACGGGGCCGGTACGGACCCGGCCTTGTGCAGGATTCATCGGTTAAGCCCATGCGAATCGCATTGTTCCAGCCGGATATTCCCCAGAACACCGGGACGATCCTGCGCCTGTGCGCTTGCCTTGCGGTCGAGGCCCATATCATCGAGCCGGCCGGCTTCCCGGTCAGCGACCGCCATTTCCGCCGCTCCGGCATGGACTATCTCGACGAGGTGACGATCCGCCGCCATGTCTCCTGGGGTCATTTCGACCAATGGCGGCGCGAGGACGGCGGCCGTCTCGTGCTGTTCTCGACCAAGGCCGCGCGGCCCTATCTCGAACATCGCTTCATGGACAGCGACATCCTGCTGTTCGGACGCGAGAGCGCCGGCGTGCCCGACGCGGTCGCGGCGTGCGCCGACGCACGGCTCGTCATCCCGATCGCGCCGCAGTTGCGCTCGCTCAACGTCGCGATGTCGGTGGCCATGGCGCTAGGCGAGGCGCGGCGCCAGACGCAGGGTGGACAATCCTGACGATGTGCCCCAAGCACGTGGGTCGCATCAACACAGCAAGGATCGGCATGGACAAGCAGCTTGACGAGCGCAAGGCGCGCGCGAAGGCCTGGTTCGAGAGCCTGCGCAATGACATCTGCACCGCCTTCGAGCGCCTCGAGGACGATGCGCCGCCTGCGCTCCATGATGGCGCGGCGGGGCGCTTCGCCCGCACGCCGTGGCAGCGCACCGACCACTCCGGCGCCGACGGCGGCGGCGGCGTGATGGCGATCATGCGCGGGCGCCTGTTCGAGAAGGTCGGCGTCCACTGCTCGACGGTGCACGGCGAATTCGCCCCCGAGTTCCGCGGCCAGATCCCCGGCGCCGCGGAGGATCCGCGTTTCTTCGCCACCGGCATCTCGCTGATCGCCCACATGCGCAGCCCGCATGTGCCGGCGGTGCACATGAACACCCGCTTCGTCGTCACTACCAAGGCCTGGTTCGGCGGCGGCGCCGACTTGACCCCGGTGCTCGATCGGCGCCGCACCCAGGAAGATCCGGACAGCATCGCCTTTCACGGCGCGATGCGCGCCGCCTGCGACGCCCATGCCGCCGTCGCGCCCTATGACAAGTTCAAGACCTGGTGCGACGAGTATTTCTACCTGCCCCATCGCAAGGAGCGACGCGGCATCGGCGGCATCTTCTACGACTGGCTCGACAGCGGCGACTGGGAAGCCGACCTCGCCTTCACCCAGGATGTCGGTCGTGCCTTTCTGTCGATCTATCCGGAACTCGTCCGGCGCAACTTCGCGACGCCGTGGACGCCGGCCGAGCGCGAGGAGCAGCTGATCCGCCGCGGCCGCTATGTCGAGTTCAACCTGCTCTATGACCGCGGCACGATCTTTGGACTGAAGACCGGCGGCAATGTCGAGTCCATCCTGTCCTCGATGCCGCCCGAGGTGAAATGGCCCTGACCAATATTGCGGCATTCACGGCAATTTGCGCCGCTCCGATGTGACCGCAAGGCCACATCGGCCGACGGATTGCCCGCTGGCTCCGCTCCCGGCGGCGAAACCGTTGCCCGGCCCGGGGAAAGCCCCTACCCCTATACAAGTGGACCGGCCGCGAGGCGGCCGGCGCGCGTGGAGTGGGGACTCCAGGTTGCCAAACGTGGCGCGACGCATCGGTGCAGCCCTCGTCGGCGCTGCTCTTGGCCTGATCGCAACCGCCCTGCCGGAACCGGCACGGGCGGCGGACCTCGCGCCGCTTTACAAGGCTCCCGCCGGGCGCGTTCCGGTCGCCGTCAAGGACACCTGGACCGGTGGCTATATCGGCTTTTTCGCCGGCGGCGCCGCAGCGGCCTCCGATGCCTCGACGAGCGTCCCGGCCAGCGCCGCCGGCACACCGTTCTTCGGCGGCCGCGCGGCGAGTTATGGCCTCGGGGCCAGCGCCATCGCCGGTCTGACCACCGGCTACAACCTGCAGGTCGCGCCACACTGGGTGATCGGCCTCGAATCGGAAACCGGCTATCTGCGCCTCAAGGGCTCGAACGGCTTCGACGGCCGGCCGACCACCACCGGCACCATGCAGATCGGCGCCACCTACAGCCTGTGGTCCGGCCGCGTCGGCTATGCCTTCGACAAGTCGCTGCTCTATGCCAAGGGCGGCGTGGCGCTGGCCCAGGTCGACGGCGGCGCCAGCGATCCGACGCCGGGCCTGCACACCGACGCCATCGGCCATGAGCTCGAAATCGGCTATGCGGTCGGCGGCGGCCTTGAATACATGATCGGGCCGCGATGGAGCCTGAAGGCCGAATATCTCTATCTCGGCCTGCCGAAGGACCTCACCACCACCGGCAACGGCCAGCCGCTGCCGACCCAGCTGTTCACCACCACGACCGTGCCCGGCATCCATTCGGCCAAGGTCGGCGTCAACTATCAGTGGGACTGGCTGTCGCTGTTCAAGCGGTGATCTGTGAACGGGTGGGCGAAAGAAGCGACGCGCTCCACGCATTTTTAGCTGTCACCCACCGGCTTGACCGGTCGGCCCTGGTACTCCATGTCGACGCGGTGGCGCAGAGCACCGGACGGCGCGCGATTGTGATGGACGCCGCCCTACAACCTGTGCTCGCGGCGGAAGCGCGCCACAGTCTCGTCGGCGATGCGGGCGAGCCCCGCCGGGTCGTCGATGAAGCCGCTGGCGAGCCAGGCGTCCTCGCACAGGGTGAGGATATGGCCGAGCGCCGGCCCCTCGTCGATGCCGCGGGCGATCAGGTCGGCGGCCCGAATCGGGAATTTCGGCGGCGTCCAGCGGTCAGGCAGCGTCGCGAGTTCAACCCAGCGCTGCGACGAGACCGTGCGGCCGGAGCGCGCCCAGGCCAGCATGATGCGATCGCGATAACCGGCGGCGCCGAGGCGATAGAGCCGGCGCCGCGCGGTGGCGTCGTCCATGCCGGTGAGCCGCCACCAGCGATGACCCATGGTGTCGAGCCGCTTGGCTTCGGCATTGGACAGGCGCAGGCGTTGGCCGAGACGCCGCGCATCCTCCGTCACCGCGACGCAGAGCGCACCGAGGCGCAGCACCGCATCGGGCCGCAGGCCGAGCTGGCGCTCGATCTCGATCATGACGGCGAACGGGCCGGGATAGGCTACGCCGCCGATCACCAGCTGCAGCAGCCCGCCGTCATTCATCGCCACCACCGCCTCGACCGCCCCCGGGGCGGCGACGAGCTTGAGCATCTCCTGGCGCAGCCGCTCGGCGGACAGCGCCGCGAGGCCGTCGCGTGCGCGAACGCAGGCGAGATAGCCGGCGCTCTCGGGGGCGCCATGGCCATAGGCGGCGTGGATGCGGAAGAAGCGCAGAATGCGCAGATAGTCCTCGGCGATCCGCGCATCCGGGTTGCCGATGAAGCGCACCCGCCGTGCGGCGATGTCGTCGAGGCCGCCGACATGGTCGTGCACCACGCCACGGCGGTCGAGCGACAGGCCGTTGACGGTGAAGTCGCGGCGATGGGCGTCGCCCGCCCAGTCGCGGCCGAATTCGACCTTGGCCTTGCGGCCGAAGGTCTCGACATCGAGGCGCAGCGTCGTGACCTCGTAAGGCGTGCCGTCGAGCACCAGCGTGACGGTGCCGTGATCGACACCGGTGGGCACCGCCTTGATGCCCGCCGCCGCGGCGCGGCGCATCACTTCCACCGGGACCGCGGTGGTGGCGATGTCGACGTCGGCGACCGCCAGGCCGAGCAACTGGTTTCGCACGGCGCCGCCGACGACCCGTGCTTCCTCGCCATCGGCATCGAGCAGAGCGAGCACGCGCGCAGCGCCGCTCTGTTCCAGCCAGGCAACATGGTCGAGTTGTCGGGTCGTCATTTCTCAGTCCCTGGCACGAGCCGGCCGTTCTCGATATGCGCCGGCGTGTAGGTTGATGTGGGCGGCGCACCGGAGAAATTCGCCAGCAGCACCAGGCTCAGGATAGTCAGCAGGGCGGCGATCACCGACAGGCGCACCACCATCGCGGCCGGCCACGACGAGGTATCGATGACGCCGCTGCGGGTCGCGACCAGGAACAGCGCATAGACCGCGAAGGGAATGAGGAAGACGCCGACCTCGGTCAGGACCGCGCGGATCATGAAGCAATGATCCGTTCGTAGAGCACCCGCAGGATGCCCGCGGTGGCGCCCCAGATGTAGCGATCGGCGAAAGGCATGGCGTAGTAGGAGCGCATCAGGCCGCGCCATTCCTTGCTGTGTCGCTGGTGGTTGCCGGGATCCATGAGAAAGGCGAGCGGCACCTCGAAAGCCTCGTCGACCTCGCCGGTGTTGACGTTCAGCGAAAAGCCGGGCCGCACCCGCGCCACCGTCGGCAGGATGCGGAAGCCGAAGCCGGTGGCGTAGAGATCGAGATAACCGAGCGGCTCGACGAAGCCGCGCGACAGGCCGATCTCCTCCTCGGCCTCGCGCAGCGCGGTGTCGAGCGGGGAGGCGTCGGTGGCGTCGATCTTGCCGCCCGGAAACGAGATCTGGCCGGCATGGTCGTTGAGATGTGCGGCGCGCTGGGTCAGCAGCACCGTCGGGGTTTCATGGGCGACGACGCCGATCAGCACCGCCGCCGGCCGGATCGGCCGCTCCTGGGCGACCGCCGACAGCATGCGGTCGGTGCCCTCGTCGCCGGTCACCGGAATGACGGCGGGATCGGTGAGACCGGCGGGCACCTCGAAATTGAGCCGCTCCGTGGCGCGGGCGAAGAATTCGCCGGAGCTCAGAGCGGCGGGATCTGGCTTGCGGATCATCTCGTTCAAGTCGCCATCCCCGCGATGCGGGCAGGTCCAGACTGCCGCTTCTCTTTCGTCATGCCCGGCCGTAGCAGTCTGCCTTGCGCAGACTGCGTAAACTTGTCTGCGATGCCGAGCATCCACGTCTTTACGGCGTCTGCAGCAAGAAAGTCGTGGATGGCCGGGACAAGCCCGGCCATGACGATGGCGAGGAGGTATCGCCGAGAACTGCAATAGGCGCTGGAAAACGAAATGCCCACAATCAGCCCCTCACCGCAGCGGCGTCGGCCATGGCGAAGAAGACGCCACCCGACCACACGCCATACTGCGCCCTGCCCGCCACGCTTCCTTCCTCTCCCAGTTCGACCACATCGTAATACAGCGCGCGGGTCACCTTCGCCCAGAGGCCGCTGCGCACGTGAACGTAAGGGACGAGACCGCCGTCGGCGGCCGGCTCGAAGCGCAGCCGATGGTCGGCGTCGCACCTCACCCAGTCGTCCATATTGGTCCGGAAATGGAGCACCCGCTCCTGCCTTTCGCCCTCGATCCTCATCTCCACCGCCGTAAACGGCGCATCGTCGACCCGGATGCCGACCTTTTCCACCGGCGTGACCAGGAAATAGTGGTCGCCCTCGCGCTTGAGAATGGTGGAGAAGAGCCGGACCAGCGCCGGCCGGCCGATCGGCGTGCCGAGGTAGAACCATGTTCCGTCGCGACCGATGCGGATATCGAGATCGCCGCAGAACGGCGGATTCCACAAATGCACCGGCGGCAGCCCGCGGACGGCGGCCTCGCGCGCCGCCGCCGCCAGCCCGTCCAGCGCCTGTGGGCTCTGCCCTTGCTTCGCCATTCTTTACCTCGACGCTGTCACCGGCCCGATTGTCACTGCATCCTGTGGCACGATTGATGCTCATTCGATGCAGTCGCTTTCGGTGCCGCCGGGCGGGATGCGGCCGGTCTGGATGCACGCTCCGGCTGCGAACGAGAAGGTTCATGCAACGAGGTTAACGCCGCGGCGTTGGCCCGCCGGACCGGAGAATCGATGCGGGAAATGGTGCGGACAACGTGTCCGGTTAGGCTTCGGTCCGGTCTCCACATCGTGATGATCAGACCCTCTTTACGCCCGATAAGGTGGGGAAAGGTCAAATCGAGGAATACATCGCGGTTGTTGAAGTCTAGTGTCCCCTTGTTTCCAACGTTCGTATGAGCGCCTGGTGCAAAGGAATACGAACGTTGGAAACGGGACACTAGCATGAAGTTTCGCCGGGTCATCAGTGCCCGGTGGACAACGGCCCGCCTCGCCGATCAGATCGAAGGCCGGCCGACGGCAGTGGATGCAATGGAACCGGACTCGCCCACCGCCGTCCTTGGCAACATAACAAGCGGAAGTAGAGGCCCCTGCAGCCGTGCGCGGGGCACAGGAGAGGCGAATGGCTGGCGATAGTGTCGAGAAGCTGGAAGACGTGATTGTCCGCTCGGCGGAACAGGTGGCCGGCCAGATTCGCGCCGCCAAGGAGGCGATCGCCACCGTCATCTTCGGCCAGGACCAGGTGGTGGAGAACACCCTGGTGACGATCCTGTCCGGCGGCCACGCGCTGCTGATCGGCGTGCCGGGCCTCGCCAAGACCAAGCTGGTGGAGACACTGGGTGTCACCCTCGGCCTCGATGCCAAGCGCATCCAGTTCACTCCGGACCTGATGCCCTCGGACATCCTCGGCTCCGAAGTGCTGGACGAAAGCACCGCCGGCAAGCGCTCCTTCCGCTTCATCGCCGGTCCGGTGTTCGCCCAGCTGCTGATGGCCGACGAGATCAACCGCGCCAGCCCGCGAACCCAGTCGGCGCTGCTGCAGGCGATGCAGGAACAGCATGTCACCGTGGCCGGTGCCCGCCACGATCTGCCGAAACCGTTCCACGTGCTGGCGACCCAGAACCCGCTGGAACAGGAAGGCACCTACCCGCTGCCGGAAGCCCAGCTCGACCGTTTCCTGATGGAGATCGACGTCGACTATCCCGATCGCGACGCCGAGCGCCGCATCCTGTTCGAGACCACCGGCGCCGAGGAATCCCACGCCAAGGCGGCGATGACGCCCGACACCCTGATCACCGCCCAGCGCCTGGTGCGGCGCCTGCCGGTCGGCGATTCGGTGGTCGAGGCGATCCTGTCGCTGGTGCGCTCGGCGCGGCCGGGGCCGGATGCCGGAGCGCTGGGCAGTCTGATCGCCTGGGGCCCGGGACCACGGGCCAGCCAGGCGCTGATGCTCGCGGTGCGTGCCCGCGCCCTGCTCGACGGCCGCCTCGCGCCGTCGGTCGACGATGTCATCGATCTCGCCGAGCCTGTGCTCAAGCACCGCATGGCCTTGACCTTCGCCGCCCGTGCCGAGGGCCAGACCGTGCCCGGCATCATTCGCCAGCTCAAGGCGAAGATCGGCTGATGGCGGCGCCTGCGGAACGCGCCACACCGGAACAGCTCGCGCTCCGCCGCGCCGACGGCGAGAGCCGGACGCTCGCGGCCTCGCTACCGCGCCTGGTGCTGGAAGCGCGCCGCATCGCGGCCAATGTCATCCACGGATTGCACGGCCGCCGCCGCGCCGGCTCGGGCGAGAGCTTCTGGCAATACCGCCGCTTCGCCTCGGGCGAGCCGGCGCAGAATGTCGACTGGCGCCGTTCGGCGCGCGACGACCATCTCTATGTCCGCGAGCAGGAATGGGAGGCCGCGCACACCATATGGTTGTGGCCAGACCGTTCTGCATCCATGGCCTTCGCCTCCAGGGGCATGCGCGACAGCAAGCTGGAACGCGCCCTGATCGTCACCTTCGCCCTCGCCGAACTCCTGGTCGCCGGCGGCGAGCGGATCGGCGTGCCCGGGCTGATACCGCCGAGCTCGAGCCGCAACATCATCGACAAGCTGGCCCAGGCCATGCTGCACGATACCGCCGTGCGCCCCAGCCTGCCGCCCGCCTTCGTGCCCTCGCCGCTCGCCGAGATCGTCGTGATCGGCGATTTCTGGTCGCCGATCGGCGAGATCGAGGCGATGCTCGCCGGCCTGTCCGCCTCCGGCGCCCATGGCCTGTTGCTGCAGGTGGTCGACCCGGCGGAAGAGAGCTTCCCCTATTCCGGCCGCGTCGAATTCGTCGAGCCGGAAGCCGGCAGCACCATCACTGCCGGCCGCGCCGAGACCTGGGCCGGCGACTATGTCACGCGCCTCGCGCTCCATCGCGACCAGATCCGCGCCGCCGCCGGCCGCCGCGGCTGGATGTTCTCGACCCACACGACCAGCCGTTCGGCGGCCGAACTTCTGCTGTTCCTCCACGCCAGCATGACCGTCAACCGGGCGGGCCGCTCCACCGGCATCGGGGCTGGCGCATGATCGGAGCCCTGCCCCTCTCGTTCGCCGAACCGTTGCTGCTGGCGGGGCTGATCAGCCTGCCGGTGCTGTGGTGGCTGTTGCGGCTGATGCCGCCGCGACCGCGACGGATCGATTTCCCGCCGACCCGCCTGTTGTTCGACATCGCGCCCAGGGAGGAGACGCCGTCGCGCTCGCCGTGGTGGCTGACCGCGCTGCGCCTGCTCGCCGCCGCGCTGGTGATCCTCGCCGCCGCCGGACCGGTGTGGAATCCGCAAACCGTCGGCCAGCGCAGCCAGGGGCCGCTGGTGCTGCTGATCGACGACGGCTGGAGCGCCGCCGCGAGCTGGGATGCCCGGGTGAAGTCGGCCGACGAACTGATCAGCAATGCCGAGGCCGATCGCCGCGCGGTGGCGCTGGTGCCGCTGTCGGAGCCGACCCGCGACCTGTCGATGATGCCCGCCGGCACCGCGCGCGTCGCGCTGCGCCAGCTCGCGCCCAAGCCCTATGCGGTGGAGCGCATCGATACCCTGCCGGCGGTCGAACGCCTGCTCGGCGCCACCAGCGACGCCGAACTGGCGTGGCTCGCCGACGGCGTCGACAGCGGCCGCGGCCCCGACTTCGTCACCGCGCTCGGCAAGCTCACCGATCGACATCCGCTGACCATCGTCGATGGCGGCACGCCCCCCACCCATGCGCTGGTCGCCGCCGAGAATGCCGCGGCCAAGATGACGGTGAAAGTGCTGCGCGCGACCGGCGGCGGCATCGACGGCGGCCTCGTTCGCGCCCTCGACCAGAAAGGCGCGCCGCTCGGCGAGAGCCGTTATCAGTTCATCGGCAACGAGACCGAGACGGAAGCGTCGTTCGATCTGCCGGTCGAATTGCGCAACGACATCGCAAGGCTGGAGATCGCCGGCGAGCGCTCGGCCGGCGCGGTGCAGCTGCTCGACAAGCGCTGGCGCCGCCGCGCCATCGGCATCGTCTCCGGCGCCACCAGCGACACCGCGCAGCCGCTGCTGGCCTCGACCTTCTATCTCGCGCGGGCGCTCGCTCCGTTCGCCGATGTTCGGCTCGGCGGCCGCGTCGCGCCCGCCCAGGCGATCGCCCAGTTCCTCGACCAGAAGCTGCCGATGATCGTGCTCGCCGACATCGGCGCGCTGTCGCCGGAAGTGCACGAGCGGCTCGACGCCTTCATCGAACAGGGCGGCGTCTTGGTGCGGTTTGCGGGCCCCCGCATGGCCGCCGGCGACGACGATCTGGTGCCGGTCAAGTTGCGCCGCGGCGGCCGCAGCCTGGGGGGCAGCCTGACCTGGGAGAAACCGCAGCATCTCGCCGCCTTCGCCGCCGATGGACCATTCGCCGGGCTCGCCGTGCCGTCCGACGTCACCGTCAACCGACAGGTGCTGGCCGAGCCCGATCCGTCGCTGGCGACGCGGAGCTGGGCCTCGCTCGCCGATGGCACGCCGCTCGTCACCGGCGATCGTCGCGGCCGCGGCGTGCTGGCGCTGTTCCACGTCAGCGCCGATGCGCGCTGGTCGGACCTGCCGATGTCGGGCAGCTTCGTCGAGATGCTGCGCCGTCTCGTCGACATGGCCGGCTACACCGCCAAGCCCGGCGCCGGCGTCGCCGCCACCGAGGCCAGGGATACCGTGGCGCCGAGCCGCGTGCTCGACGGCTTCGGCGTGTTCGTGCCGCCGCCCTCGACGGCGCGGCCGATCCCGGCCGACTTCAGCGACCGCGCCAGCGCCGAGCATCCGCCCGGCTTCTACGGCCCGCCCGACGGGCCGGTGGCGCTCAACACCCTCGCCGCCGCCGATCGCGTTGCCGCGCTCGATACCTCGGCGCTCAAGGCGCGGCGCGCGAGCTATGCCAGCGCCGAACCGCGCGACCTGCGCGGCCTGCTGCTGTCGACCGCGCTGGCATTGTTCCTGATCGACGCGGTGATCGTCGCCCTGCTCGGCGGCGGCCTCGCCGCGCTGCTGCGCCGGCGCGCCGCGACGACGACTGCGGTGCTGATCGCGATCGGACTGGCGAGCGGCGTTGCCGCCGGCCTCGTGCCGTCAGGGCCGGCCCGCGCCCAGAGCCCGCCGGATCGCACGATCACGGCGCCCGCGCCCGCTCCCAACGGCAGCAAAGCGGCAAGCAGCAAGAGCGACGACGAAGCGGCGATCCGCGCGGTGTCGCAGACGAGGCTCGCCTATGTCGTCACCGGCAATGCCGACGTCGACGACATCGTCAAGTCCGGCCTGTCGGGGCTGACGCTGTTCCTCGCCCAGCGCACCGCGCTCGAGGCCGGCGATCCGGTCGGCATCGATCCGTCGCGCGACGAGCTCGCCTTCTATCCGCTGATCTACTGGCCGGTGCTGCCGGGGGCGCCGAAACCCTCGCAGCAGGCCCTCGACAGGATCGACGCCTACATGAAGAACGGCGGCACCGTGCTGTTCGACACCCGCGACGCCATGGACGCCTCGCCCGGCGCGGAATCGCAGACGCCCGGCATGCAGTCGCTGCGCGACATTCTCTCCTCGCTCGACGTGCCGGAACTCGAACCGGTGCCGCGCGACCACGTGCTGACCAAGACCTTCTACCTGCTGCACGACTTCCCCGGCCGCTTCACCAACGGCCAGACCTGGGTCGAGGCCCTGCCGCGCGAGAACGACGAGGAGGCCGAGGCGCGGCCGGCGCGCGGCGGCGACGGCGTATCGCCGATCATCATCACCTCCAACGATCTCGCCGGCGCCTGGGCGATGCGCAGCGACGGCCAGCCGATGCTGCCGACGTCGCCGGGCGAGCCGCGCCAGCGCGAATTCGCCTTCCGCGCCGGCGTCAACATCGTGATGTACACCCTGACCGGCAACTACAAGGCCGACCAGGTGCACGCGCCGCAGATCATCGAACGGCTGGGGCAGTAACGCATGCAGTACGGCATCGCCTTCGCTCCGCTCGTTCCGACGCAGGTGCTGTGGATCGCGCTCGCCGCCATCGTCGTCGTCGCCGTGGCGCTGATGCTTTCCCGCGGCGCCAAGGCGGCGGTCCGGGTCGCGGCGCTGGCACTGATCCTGCTGGCGCTCGCCAATCCTTCCTTCACCCGCGAGGAGCGCGAGCCGCTGTCGTCGGTGGCGGCGGTGATCGTCGACAAGAGCCCGAGCCAGAATTTCGGCGACCGCACCGGCGAGACCGCGCGGGCGCGCGACGCGCTGCTCGAGCGCCTCAAGGCCATCAAGGGCCTCGAGGTCCGCACCGTCGAGGCCGGCCAGGCCGACGGCGAGACCGACGGCACCAGACTGTTCGGCGCGCTGGCCTCGGCGCTGTCGGACGTGCCGCCGGACCGGATCGCCGGCGCCTTCCTGATCACCGACGGCCGTGTCCACGACATTCCGGCGAATGCCGCCGGCCTCGGCTTCCACGCGCCGGTGCATGCGCTGATCACCGGCAAGAGCAACGAGCGCGACCGCCGTATTGCCATCGTCGCCGCGCCGCGCTTCGGCATCGTCGGCAAGCCGCAGACCATCACCTACCGGCTCGACGACCAGGGCGTCACCGGCCAGCAGGCCAGGGTCACCCTCCGCCGCGACGGCGAGGTCCTGAGCGAACGCATGGTCGGCAGCGGCCAGAGCGTCGACGTCACCGTCGACATCCCCCATGCCGGGCCGAACCTCGTCGAGATCGAGGCTTCGCCGCTCGACGGCGAATTGACGCCGGTCAACAACCGCGCCGTGGTCTCCATCGACGGCGTGCGCGACAAGCTGCGGGTGCTGCTGGTGTCGGGCGAGCCGCATTCCGGCGAGCGCACCTGGCGCAACCTGCTCAAGTCCGACCCCAGCGTCGACCTCGTGCACTTCACCATCCTGCGTCCGCCGGAGAAGCAGGACGGCACGCCGATCAACGAACTGTCGCTGATCGCCTTCCCGACCCGCGAACTGTTCCAGCAGAAGATCAACGAATTCCAGCTGATCATCTTCGACCGCTATGCCCGCCAGGGCGTGCTGCCGATCTCCTATTTCGACAACATCGCGCATTATGTGAAGAACGGCGGCGCGGTGCTGATCTCGGCCGGCCCCGATTACGCCTCGACCACCAGCATCTGGCGCACGCCGCTCGACGCCGTGCTGCCGGCCGAACCGGTCGGCGTCACCGAAGAGGCCTTCACCGCACGCGTGTCCGGCGTCGGCAAGCGCCATCCGGTGACCCGCGGCCTCGAAGGCGCGGCGAGCGAGCCGCCGCACTGGAGCCGCTTCTTCCGCCTCGTCGACACCCGCAACGCCACCTCGCCGGCGCTGATGGAAGGCGCCGACAAGAAGCCGCTGCTGCTGTTGTCCCGCCAGGGCGAAGGCCGGGTCGCGCTGATCCTATCCGACCATATCTGGCTATGGGCGCGCGGCTACGAGGGCGGCGGCCCCTATCTCGATCTGCTGCGCCGCACGGCGCACTGGCTGATGAAGCAGCCCGACCTCGACGAGGAGGCGCTGCGCCTGCAGGTCCAGGGCAAGGAACTCGCGATCCTGCGCCAGACCATGGCCGACAGCGTGCCGCCGGTCACGGTCACCTCGCCCTCCGGCGCGAACCGCACCCTGACGCTGACCGCGGCCGAGCCCGGCCAGTGGCGGGCGACGCTGCCGGCCGACGAACTCGGCCTGTGGCAGGCGAGCGACGGCACGCTGAAAGCGCTGATCAATGTCGGCCCGGTCAACCCGAAGGAATTCGCCGAGGTCACCTCGACCACCGAAACGTTGAAACCACTGACGCAGGCGAGCGGCGGCGACACCCGGCGGGTGTCCGACGGTTCGAGCATCGATCTGCCGCGCATCGTGCCGGTGCGCGCCGCCTCCGGCTTCCGCGGCGACGGCTGGCTCGGCGTGCGCATGCGCGACGCCAGCGTGGCGCGCGGCATCGGCGTGTTGCCGATGTTCGCCGGCCTGATCGGCCTCTTGCTGCTGATCGGCGCGCTCGCCGCCACCTGGGTCCGCGAGGGGCGGTGACGCCGCTGAAAAGTGTCGCGCGGGCAAGCCGGCGGAAATGAAGACGCCGCTCCTCCCGACCGCCCCCTTCCGGTGTTATTCTTCACACTGTTGCCGTGGCGCCAATTGACAGTGCTACGGCACCATGATGTTATAGTATAACATCAAGACGCTGGGGATCGGCCACTGGCCGACCCGGCGCGGGGATAGTTGCGCAAGCGGGGCAGCGGGTGGGCTGGATCAGGCCGAGGACTGGAGCGGGGGCATGGCTGGCGCTGATCGCGCTCGCCTTGCAGACCGTCCTTGCCTTCGGCCACGGCCATTTCGGCCTTCACGACGATGGTTCATACGCCGGCCGGCTGATCGCGGCCTCATCGTCCCACCTGCCCGGCCCCGGTCGTGACGACGGCGACGGCCTCGGGCCCGACGGCTGCGCCATCTGCGCCACCATGGCGCTGGCGGCAACCGCGCTCGCGGCGGCGCCGCCGCCGCTCACTTTGCCTTCGCCTGTGGTCGCGCCGGAGCAGCCCTGGCGCCGCACCGTCGCGATGGCGGCAACAATCGATGCACCGTTCCGCTCCCGTGCCCCGCCCCTCCTGATCGTCTGACGCTTCGCTCGCGCGATCCAGGCGGCGCCATCCGGCGCCGTCGTCCCAGGCAATCAGGTTCACATTCATGCAGTCCCGTTTCTCGCGCGCGCTCCTCGGCAGCGCTGCGCTTCTCTCGTTCACCATCGTTGGCGCCGCGGCGCAGCAATCCCAAAACCAGGCGCAGAGCCAGGACGAGGCCAAGCCCGCCGCCGCTCCCGCGGCGCCGGCCGGCACCACCGCGCTGCCGGAGATCGTGGTCAATTCGCCGAGCCCGATCGTGCGCCGCGCGCCGCGCCAGGTCGCTGGCGCCGGCACCGGCCCGGCCCGCCCTGCGCCGCAGCGCCGGCAGCCGACACAGCAGACGACGAACCAGCCGGCGCCGCCGCCGGCGCTACCCGGCACATTGCCGATCGTCACCGACCAGTTCGCCACCGTCACCGTGGTCCCCAACGAGGAAATCCGCCGCAGCGGCGCCACGACCCTGGGCGACCTGCTGCTCAACAAGCCGGGCATCACCGCCTCGTCCTTCGCCCCGGGCGGCGCCAGCCGGCCGATCATCCGCGGCCTCGACGTCAACCGCGTCGGCATCACCGAAAACGGCATCGGCAGCGGCGGCGCCTCGGATCTTGGCGAAGACCATTTCGTGCCGATCGATCCGCTGACCACCAATCAGGTCGAGGTGATCCGCGGGCCGGCGACGCTGCGCTACGGCTCGCAATCGATCGGCGGCGTGGTCGCCGCCAGCAACAACCGCGTTCCGGACAGCATGCCCTGCGCCACGCCGG
Organism: Bradyrhizobium sp. WD16; assembly: GCF_024181725.1. Lineage (NCBI taxonomy): Bacteria > Pseudomonadati > Pseudomonadota > Alphaproteobacteria > Hyphomicrobiales > Nitrobacteraceae > Bradyrhizobium > Bradyrhizobium sp. WD16. The sequence goes on from NZ_CP028908.1 coordinate 432,788, forward strand.
TCCGCACCTTCGGCATGGGCGATATCACCACGCCGCTGGCGGCGGCGCCCTGCGTGCGTGTGGAGACGCGCAGCGCGGTCTCCAGCGTCGACAGCGGCAGGGAGACCGGCGTCCTGCTCGACGCCGGCGGCAACAACATCGCCTTCCACGCCGACGGCTTCATGCGCGGCACCGACGATTATGCCGTGCCGGCGTATCCTTACCGCTTCACGCCGGGCCGGCCGTTCTTCGGCCGCCAGACCAATTCGTCGACCCGCTCGGACGGCGGCTCGATCGGCGGCTCCTATTTCTTCGACGGCGGCTATGCCGGCATCGCGGTCATCCAGAACGACAACCTCTATCACATCCCGAGCATCGACGGCGTCAACAACCACACGCGGATCGACGCCCATCAGACCAAGGTGGTGTCGAAGGGCGAATACCGCCCGGACGCGGCGATGATCGACGCGGTGCGCTTCTGGGTGGGCGCCACCGATTATCGCCACAACGAGATCGGCCTCGCCGACCCCGCCAACCTCGCAACCGACGGCGTGCGCCAGACCTTCACCAACAAGGAACAGGAAGGCCGCGTCGAGGTGCAGCTCGCGCCCTTCAACCTGCGCTTCGCCAGCATGACCACCGCGCTCGGGCTGCAGGCGGGACATCAGGAGCTGACCGCGCCGAGCCCCGACAATCCGAACTCGCAGTTCAACGGCCTGTGGGACCCGAACCACAACACCCGCGTCGCCGGCTACGCCTTCAACGAGTTCAAGTTCAGCGAGGTCACCCGGGCCCAGCTCGCCGGCCGCATCGAGCATGTCAGCCTGACCGGCACGGTGCCGGGCTTCCCGGCCGACTACATCCCCGATGGTCTCGACCGGCCCAACGTGCTGCACCACCTCGACTACACGCCGATGAGCGCGAGCTTCGGCGTGATCCAGAACCTCTCCCACGATCTCGTCGCCAGCGTCACCGCGCAATATACCGAGCGCGCGCCGAAACCCGCCGAACTGTTCTCGCGCGGCGCCCACGATGCCACCGCGACCTTCGACATCGGCAATCCCAACCTGACGATCGAGGCCGCCAAGTCGGTCGAGGCCGGATTGCGTCGCGCCGTCGGGCCGTTCCGCTTCGAGGCCACCGCCTACTACACCCGCTTCAACGGCTTCATCTATCGCCGCCTCACCGGGCTGATGTGCGGCGAGGACTTCAATTCCTGCGGCAACGGCGATCCGGCCAACGCGACGCGGCAGGCGGTCTATTCGCAGCGCGACGCCACCTTCCGCGGCGGCGAGATCCAGTTCCAGTACGATGTCGCCGCGCTGGGCAGCGGGTTGTTCGGCGTCGAGGGGCAATACGACATCGTCCGCGCCACCTTCACCGACGGCACCAACGTGCCGCGGATTCCGCCGCAGCGGCTCGGCGGCGGCGTCTACTGGCGCGATGCGAGCTGGCTCGCCAAGCTCAACCTGCTGCACGCCTGGGCGCAGAACGATGTCGCGCCGGAGGAGACGACGACGCCCGGCTACAATCGCCTGCGCGCCGAACTCAGCTACACCCAGAAGATTCCGCATTCCGGCTTCGGCCTGTCGGAATACACCGTAGGCTTTGTCGGCGACAATCTGCTCAACCAGTCGATCCGCGAGAGCGTGTCCTACACCAAGGACGAAGTGCTGATGCCGGGGCTGAACGTGCGGATGTTCGTCAACACGAAGTGGTGAGGGAGCGCCCCTCACCGCCCCATTCGTCATGGCCGGAATTGTCGCCCGCAAGTCGGATTCGTCATGGCCGGGCTTGTCCCGGCCATCCACGTCTTTCGTGCTGAAGCGCCGTTAAGTCGTGGATGCCCGCGACCGGTCTTCGCCTTCGGCTTCGACCCGGCGCAATGGCTGGGCGCGCCGAAGCTTCTTAGCGAAGGCGGGCAAGCGCGGGCATGACGATTGTGAGTGGATCGCCGCTTGTGCCGACTTCATCGCACGGCTGCCCGGACCGCTGCGCCCGCCGTTTTCTCGTCGCAGGTCGGATGTGTCCGACTTGCGGCACTCATCAGTGGACGCAACCCGGCCGGGCCTGGTTGCTATGCCATCCACGCGGGCTGCCGCTGCAGTTTCTTCGTCATGGCCGGGCTTGTCCCGGCCATCCACGTCTTTCGTGCTGAAGCGCCGTTAAGTCGTGGATGCCCGGCACAAGGCCGGGCATGACGATTGTGAGTGTGGCACCGTTTGGGCGGCGTCATCGCACCCAGCCAAATCGCGACGCGCCGCCTTCAGGTGATCGTTGGATATAGATCATCCCACGCGGGATTGTTCGCGACGATCAGCCGGACCTTCCAGGCGCGCGACCAGTGCTTCACGTTATGCTCGCGCTGAATCGCGTTGCGGATGTCGCCAAACTGCTCGAAGTGAACCAACCGATCCAGTCCGTAGCGTTTGGTGAAGCCGGCCACCGATTTCGATCTGTGTTCGAAGATACGGCGAACGAGATCGTTGGTCACCCCGACATACAGGATGCCATTGGGCTTGTTGGTCAGAATATATACGTAGCCGCCTGCCATACGATGATCATGGCGTTACGAGCGACACCGACAATATCCGACTTGCCGCAAGCCCGGCGACCGTCCGCGTGGCGGACTAGCCTTCCGCCTTCGCCATGCGCGCGGCGGCGGCCCAGTCGGGACGGATCGCGCCGCCGACGCCCTCGAAGGCGCCCTCGACCAGTTCGTTGACGAGCAGGCGCTTCAAATCCACCGGGCCCGGCATGGTGGCGCGGCCCCTGGGGACCGGCTTGAAGCCGACGCGGCTGTAATAGGCCTCGTCGCCGACCAGCAGCACGAGACGATGGCCGGCGCGACGCGCGTCGGCGAGCGCCCGCTCGAGCAGCGCGCGGCCGACACCGTGGCTGCGGAACGGCGGCTCGACGGTGAGCGGGCCGAGCATCAGCGCCGGGGTATCGCCGACGCAGATCGGCAGCTGCCGCACCGAGCCGACCAGCAGCGTGCCGATGCGCGCGATGAAGGACAGGTCGAGGTCGTGGCCGATGTCCTCGCGCAGCCGGTAGGCGCTCAGCACGAATCGGCCGGGGCCGAAGGTGCGCTCGTGCAGCCGCTCGATCGCCTGGGCGTCGTTCGGGGTTTCCGGCAGGATGGTCAGGGACAGTGCGGTCATGGTCTCTCTAGTGTCCCGTTTCCAACGTTCGTATTCCATTGCAGCAGTCGCTCATACGAACGTTGGAAACAAAGGGACACTAGTGTGGCGTCTCGCAATTGCCTACCGCCTTTGCGGCCAGTCTCTCGTAGGCAATTGCGAGACATAAGCCACACTAGCGCTTTGATTTTGCTAGTGTCCTTATGTCTCCGAATGACCGTGCGAGGGTGAGGCAAATGAAGCGGTAATTCGGAGACAGGACACTAGCATGATTATGATTTTAGTGCGGTTTTGGATCTGACGCTCGTATGATGGGTACGCTGTGATACTGATACGAGCGTCAGATCCACCGCACTAGGGCGCCGCATAGCATCTGCGGCGCGCCGGGTCCATGGCGGCGAGAAGGCGGCGAGAAGGATCAGCCGCCGCCACGGGAGCCCGGCACCGGCTGGGCGAGATAGGCGAGCAGCTTCATCTCGCGCCGGCCGCGGGTCACGGTGTCGAGCACGAGGCCGGAGCTCAGCGAGAGCATGGCGAGGATCATCATCCCGGTGGCGAGCACCGCGGTCGGCATCCGCGGCACGATGCCTTCTTCGAGATAGGTGATGGCGAGCGGGATCGCGAGGACGACGGCGGCGAGCGCCAGCATCGCGCCGATCAGGCTGAAGAAGCGCAGCGGCTTCTCCGAGCGGTAGAGCTTGACGATGGTGCCGAGGATGCGGAAACCGTCGCGCCAGGTGTTGAGCTTGGAATGCGAGCCCGCGGGCCGGGCATGATAGGGCGTGTCGACCTCGGCCACCGGCAGCGCCAGCTCCAGCGCATGCACGGTGAGTTCGGTCTCGATCTCGAAGCCGTCGGAGAGCACCGGAAAGGACTTGACGAAGCGGCGCGAGAACACCCGGTAGCCGGAGAGGATGTCGCGAAACTGCTGGCCGAACACCGCCGACAGAAACCCGGTGAGCAGACGGTTGCCGAAGCGGTGGCCCGCCCGGTAGGCGGCCTCGACCCGATCGACGCGCAGGCCGACCACCATGTCGAGCCGGTTGTCGACCAGCGTCCGGATCATCGCCGGCGCGCTCGGGGCGTCATAGGTGGCGTCGCCGTCGACCAGCACATAGACGTCGGCATCGACGTCGGCGAACATGCGGCGCACCACGTGGCCCTTGCCCTGGCGGCGCTCGCGGCCGACGGTGGCTCCGGCCTCGGCCGCGACCGCCACGGTGCGGTCGCTGGAATTGTTGTCGTAGACGTGAACCTTTGCGCCGGGCAGCGCGCGGCGGAAATCGGCCACCACCTGGCCCACCGCCATCTCTTCATTGTAGCAGGGCACGAGCACGGCGACGCGCAGCGGCGCAGGCAGCGCCTGCGGCCGCTCCTCGCGGGCGAACTGTTCCAGCGCCTCCGCCATGCCGGCGATGGTCATGCCGGCGGCGGCCCTGGCCGTCGCCGCCGTGCCGTGGGCGAGGTCGCCATCCGCCCCGCTCAGGCGTCTCGCATCCGCAGCCTGCATGACGATCCCTGATCGAAGCCGCCCGTCGCGCCGTCAAGGCCGCGACCTGCCGGCGGGATGCCGGCCGGCGGCGATCATAGGCCGGCGCTGCCTAACGATCCCTAACCGGGGCCGGCGCCGCCCCAGTCGGCCGAGGGCGTGGCGTTTTCCAGCACCTCGGCGAGGCGGCGGCGGGTGCCGCGGCTGGTGCCCGCCGGCAGCGCCGAGAGGGGAAAGAAACCGCAGGCGATGATCTCGTGGTTCGGCGCCGGCAGGCGGTCCTGGCGGAAGTCGCGCACCACATAGACCGCGACATGGTCGCGGCGCGAGACATGGGCGTTGAAGAACAGGCCATGGAGCCGCGGCGGGCCGGCGAGCTCGATCCGGCCCTCCTCGCGCAACTCCCGCTCCAGCGCCTCGAGCGCGGTCTCGCCGACCTCGACCCCGCCGCCCGGCAGGTGCCAGCCGGCGACGTAGCTGTGCTCGACCAGGAACACCTCGTCGCGCTCGTTGACCACCACGGCGCGGACGCCAAGGGTCATGCCCCGGGCGAAGCGCCAGTAGAAATGAAAGACGTGCCGCAGCAGCGGCTCGAGGCGGGTGCGCAGACGGGGCGGGATCGGCATTCGGTGGCAAACTCCAGAAAGGGCATCCCGACTTATAGTGGGAAGCAGCAGACAAGACGTGGATGGCCGGGACAAGCCTGGAAAAGCCTGGAAAAGCCGGGCCAAGACGATTTCTTGTTCAGCAGGACCGCTGCCCCCCAACTGAACCCGCCCTTGCATCAGGCCCTGCGCCTTGTCAAAACCCGGCGATGCAGCCTTTCGTGCTCGCCCACCTGTCGGACCCGCATCTGTCGCCGCTGCCGCGGCCACGGCTGCATCACCTCCTGGGCAAACGCGCCTTCGGCTATGTGAACTGGCGGCGCAACCGCCACCGCGTCCATCGCCTCGATGTCGTCGAGGCGCTGGTGAAGGACGTCAAGGCGCAGCGCCCCGACCATGTCGCGGTCACCGGCGACCTCGTCAACATCGCCCTGCCCGAGGAAATCACCGGCGCCGCCGCCTGGCTGCGCAGCATCGGCGCCCCGGAAGACGTCACCATGGTGCCGGGCAATCACGACGCCTATGTCGCGAGCGCCCTCGTCCATGTCGACCGCGCCTGGGGCGACTTCATGCAGGGCGACGCGCCGGGCCCGGCTGGCAGTCCCGCGGCAAGCCACAGCGGAAGTGCCACGGCGAGCCACGCCGGCCGCTTCCCGTTCCTACGCCGCCGCGGCCCGGTGGCGCTGATCGGACTGTCCACCGCGGTGCCGACCGCGCCGCTGATGGCCACCGGCCTGATCGGCGAGAGCCAGCTCGCCGCGCTCGACGCGCTGCTGGCGAAACTCGACGACGACAGCTTCCGCGTGCTGCTGGTCCATCATCCGCTGGACAGCAAGCGGCGCTACGCCCGGCTGATCGATGCCGATCGGCTCGCCGGCATCCTGCGGCATCGCGGCGTCGATCTCGTGCTGCATGGCCATGATCACCGCCACACCGTGCTCTTCACCGCAGGACCGACGCGTCCGATCCCGGTGGTCGGCGTCTCCTCGGCGTCGATCGCCGCCGGCAGCCATCGCGCGGCCGCCGGCTACAATCTGATCGCGATCAGCAGGGACACCCAGGGCTGGCGCGCCGAGATGACGACGCGGGCGATCACCGGCAGCGGCACCTTCGCCGAGATCAAGCGTCAGGTGCTGCGCGCCACGGCGTGAGCGCCACGCCGCGGGCTCGTGGCGACGCCGCGCGCGCCATTGGCGACATGGCGGACTCCGGCGATGACGACGGCGAATGAGGTCGCGCTCACGACACGCGCGATGACAGCCGCGGACGCGCCGGGGAACGCGCCGGTCAGATCCAGCGCAAGGCGGCGAGCAGCGCCAGGGCGAACAGCGCTGCGCCGCCGGCGATGAAGCCGAGGGCGAACACCAGCCAGGTGCGCGCTTTGGGCAGCGCTTCGGCACGCTTCGCCGCCGGCATGGTCGCGGCGGCCGGTGCGGCGCTCGCCCCTGCCGCACCCGCGCCGGCCGGAGCCGCTTCGCCCGGCAGCGGCACGGCGCCCGGCACCGGCAGCGTCACCAGCGCGTGCTCGCGCTCGATGATGCGGCGGGCGACGTAATCGGTAACCGCGCTGACGATCGTGGAGACCTCGTGGGATTCGGCGAGCACGAGGCGGCCGAAACGGGTGTCCTGGACGAAGCGGTAGAGCCGCTTGTCGCGGCCCATCACCACATGGGCGACGGCGTCGATCCACAGCCGCGGGGTATCGCCGCGGCTGATACCGCGGTCGAACAGTTCGACATTGCTCGGAATCTCGTCGAACAGCGGGTCGAGCGCCTCGCTCAGGATTTCGAGCCGGGCGACCTCGGCGTCGCGCAGGTCGACCACCACGGCGGTACGGTCGGCCGCCTCGATCCGCGCCCGGCGCAGCGCCTCGCGCAGCCGCGTCGGCCGCGCCTCGCCCGCCGGACCCGAAATCCCCGAACCCGATAACCCGTTGTCGAGGTTGGACACGCGCCAATTCCTTCCCGATCGCCTGGTTTAACCTATCAGTAACCACAAGGCCGGCAAAGGCCCGCCGCGGCGTCATCCCTGTCCCAAAACGAGAAACGGCCCCGCCTTGCGGCGGGGCCGATCTCGAAAAAAACGCCGATACCACCTTGCGGCGGGGCCCATCTTGAAAAAAACGACGGCCCCGCCTTGCGGCGGGGCCGTGGCCTCCTTGGTGTTATTCATTTTTCAGCGGCAGGCGGCGTTACGCCACCGCCACCCGGCGCGGCTCCTCGACGATCGAGAAGCGGACATTGCAGCGGTGCCGGTTCTTCTCCGACAGCGTCCGCCAGCACTCCTCGGCCTCGCGCCGCGACGGGAACGGGCCTTCGACCTGAGCGCTTCCATGCACGAGCGTGTGGAAGTCCAGAGAGCGAAATTCACCGCCAACAACCCAAAAATGCGTTCCGTGCATGGTCGTGCTCCTGCGCTCGTCGACATCCGAGGTGATCAGCCTGGCGCTCTCCGCGTCGGTGCGGGCCATGACGAAGGTCGGCACGCCGCAGACGTCGGCGGCGAGACGCGCCGCGATCAGGTTGCGCTCGTGGGCCGCGGTCGGGATCAGCACCTTGCCGCCCATGTGGCGCACTTCTTCTCGGACGCCAGCTGGTCCTCGAAATGCACACCGGCCGCGCCCGCCTCGATCGATTGCAATTGCTGCGGATCGCCCACCAGCACGACCTTCGCACCGGCCTGTTGAGCATGGGACAACACGCGCTCCAACTGCCGCGTGCCGACCATGCCTGCCTCGTCGATCACCAGAACGGCGCGTGACGTGAGCATGTCGCGACCCTGTCCCCAGCCATATTCCATGCTGGCGATGGTGCGCCGGCGGCGTGATGGCGGCGCTGTTCCGCCTCGATCATGGCGCGGGTGGTGAAACGACGACGCGTCGATTGAAATTGACGCAGGACGTGAACGCACTGATAATGTATCTATTGCGGATATTTTCTACCTGACGTTGCTCATGTGGTCGATATGGCTTGCCGCGCCTCACCCGCGCGCCGGCGTTGGCCATGCCCGATAAACGGCTAGTGTCCCGTCTCCGAATGACCGCTTCGTTTGCCTCACCCTCGCACGGTCATTCGGAGACATCGGGACACTAGCAAAATCAAAAAACTAGTGTGGCTTATGTCTCACAATTGCCTACAGGGGCTTGCCGCAAAAGGCATAGGCAATTGCGAGACGCCACACTAGGTGGGTGATCCGCCGAACGAAGCTGATCGGGAGTCATGAGCATGACGCAAGGCCACGATGCCGGAAATCCTGCGGGTAAGATGCTTGCGATCGGTGCGGGCGGCGCACCCAACGTCTTCTTCACCAAGATCTATGATTTTAATCCCAACGATTTCGCGAGCGGGAACACCCCTAATGGCCGATTGATCATCGATGCCGCCGGCAACATCTATGGGGTCACCCTCTATGGCGGATATGCCCCAAACGACAATATCTTGGGCGGTGGCGTCGTGTTCATGCTGACGCCGGTGTCCGGTGGAACCTACGGCTACACTGTCCTGCACACTTTTCAGGGCGGCCCGCATGACGGAGCGCGGCCCGTAGGCGGCTTGACGAGGGATTCGGCAGGAAACCTGTATGGCACGGCGGCCGCCGGCGGATCGGGTTGGAGCGGAACCGTATTCAAGTTGACTCAAGGGCAGGACGGGTCCGGCTACACCCTCACCAATCTCTATGATTTCACCGCGATGTCGCCCTCAGCGACGAATTCGGACGGTGCCGCCCCCACCAGCAGCCTGATCGTCGACGCGAACGGAACCCTGTTCGGAACAACCAGCAACGGCGGCGCCAATGGCGCGGGTACAGTGTTCCGCCTCGCCAGGCAGACGGATGGGAATTACACCTTAACCAACCTGCACGACTTCGCCGCGGCGCAGGGATACGGCGACACCACGGGTGGCCTGGTCATGGATGCAGCCGGAAACCTGTATGGGCTGAAGACCGCTGGCGGCGCCAATGCCTCGGGCGAGATATTCGGGTTGTTCATGCCCGACTATTCCTATCGGTCGCTCTACAGTTTTCCGCTGGTCGACTACGCCCGTGCCATGCCCATGGGCAGTCTCGTCATCGACGGGTCTGGAGTGCTGTTCGGAACGACGAGTGAGGGTGGAGACAATATCTCTGGAACGGTCTTCAGCTATCCCAGCGGATCGACGCCGGCGACGCCGACCAACCTGCATGTTTTCAACGATCTCAAAGGTTCGTTTTCCCCAGACGCGGGCGTGATCCTCGATCCCGCCGGCAATCTGTTCGGCACGGCATCGTCCAGTTCGACGGGCTACGGCGCGGTCTACAAGTTGACCCGCAACGACGACGGAACCTATGGCTACGCCACCCTTTTCGAATTCACCGAACAGAAGCGGCAGGGGGAGGCACCGCAAAATACGCTGGTGCTGGATTCCGTCGGCGCGCTGTTCGGTACGACGCTCGAGGGCGGCGCGTATAATGGCGGTGTGGTCTTCAGGATCGGCGAGACGGCCGAAGCGATGGCCGTGATGGAAAACGGCGTGGTCTTGGAAATCGTCGTCCTGTATCCCGGGCGCGGCTACACGTCGCCACCGACGGTTTGGATCACTCCGTCGACAAACGGCATGACCGCACAGGCCGTCGCGACCGTTTCCAATGGATCGGTCACTGCCGTAACAATGACCAACAATGGCAGCGGTTATGACTTCGGCCCCCAGGTAGGCTTTACGCCCACCGACTGAACAGCGGCCATCGGCCCCGGCCGCCGCGCGCGCCAGCTGCCAGTCGAGCTCGCGCATAGGCGCGCTGCGGCGAGGTTGAGGACGCTCTCGAACGATAGGACGGCTTTGTCGTAGCGGATGGCGATGCGCCGCTGCTGCTCGAGCTTGCCGAACATCCGCTCGATGCGATTGCGATCCTCGTGACGGCGGTAGTCCGGATGAACCGGGGCCTTGCGGTTGGATAGCGGAGGAATGACCGGCAGGATGCCGCGATGGAGCAGATTTTCGCGGAATCTATTGCGTCCCGAAGTAGCCGTGAAATTTTGAAATTTTCATCACGGCGATGCTGCGCTCCGGGTTATTGCGCCGAAGCCGAACCTGTCGCGGCTTAATTCCCGTCCGGGCGGTTTGACAGGAGGCGTCCGACCAAATGATCGACGGCCGTTTCCGCCGCTACGATCGATGCCTTCAGGCGCTTGTCGGCGAATTCGTCATATTCTATCGCCACGGTATTGCTGTCGTGAAGCCCAATATAGGCCATCGGAACCTTCAAGCCCACTTCGACGAGATTCATCGAGGCAAGCCGACCGCCTTCATCATAGCCATAATCGCCGCGCGCCGTCAGAATGACCAATCGCTTGCCCGGAGGCAGCATCGGCCAATAGGGTTCACCGGGGCGCGACCGGTCGAAGCCGAAGGTCACGCCGACGCGAACGATATTGTCGATCCATGCCTTGAGCTGCGCTGGTAGGCCGAAATTATACATCGGCGCGCCGATGACGATGAGATCGGCCCACATCAGCTCGGAGATCAGCCGATCGCTTTCTGCCAACACCGCATTCTGGGCCTCGTCGCGCCGGTCTGGCGGGCAGAAAGCGGCGGCGATCCAGTCCCCGCTGACCGGTTTAGGCGGAGTAATTCCGACATCCCGATAGGTGACGATGTCCCTCGACCGGAATTCGGACCAGCGGTCGATGAAGCGTTGGCTCAGACGCCGGGTATGCGAGCCATGTCGATCACGGCCGGAGAGGCCGGACCTGGCGCTGGCGTCGATATGAAGCAGGCAAACAGGTCGGGATTCATTGGGAATCATGGAGAAATTCGATTCATCTGTTATGGTCGTTGCGATCGGATTATCGCGATGACCAGGCGCGTGACGAACGCGAATTGCTCTCCTGATGAATGAATTGACCTCATCCATACCGCGTCGGCGGCGACTACCTCCGCTTGCAGCTCTGCGGGCTTTCGAAGCGGCGGCTCGGCATCTCAGCTTCCGCAAGGCCGCCGATGAGCTGGCAGTAACGCCAACCGCAATCAGCCACCAAATCCGACTTCTGGAAGAAACGTTGGGAATGGCGCTGTTCGTCCGTCAGGTTCGGCGCGTCGGGTTGACCGACGCCGGGCTGCGGCTCTATCCAACCCTGCGCGACGGTTTGGACGCCTTCGAGCATGCGATCACGGAATTGTCGCCGCAACGCTGGCGCAAGGCGGTGACGCTGTCGGCGACGACATTGTTCACAGCCCGCCGGCTACTGCCGGCGCTAGGTTCATTTCGGCTGGATCATCCCGAATTCGACTTACGTCTCCACGCCTCGGACGAACTGGCTGATCTGGCTTCGGGGTTCGCGGACATCGCTGTCCGCTACGGATCAGGGCCGTTCGACGGATTGGTATCGGAGCCGCTTTTTGCAGAACGGTTTGGAGTTCTATGCAGCCCAAGTATTAACCTCTCCAGTCCAGACGAATTGAGGCGGGCAACGCTGCTGCATGTGGAATGGAAGCGCCCAGGCATGGCGCCCGACTGGCGGCGATGGGCGCGATTGGCCGGCATCGCGGACCTTGCCGTTGAGGAGGGGCCGCGCTTTTCAGAGGACGGGCACGCCCTCCAGGCCGCAATTGCAGGGCATGGCATCGCGATCGCCAGCCTCGTACTTGCGGGCCCTGAAATCGGGGCCGGATTGCTGGTCCATCCCTTCGGGCCGGTGATCAATGGCGAAATCTATCATGTCGTCGCAACGCCAGAGAATATGGCCTGCGCCGATGTGCGCGCAGTGCGCGACTGGTTGAAGACGGCCGTTGCAACAGCATGAACGGCAAGCACGATTGGAAGAACTGCTGTCCACGTCAGGACACATTAGCCTGAATGTGCGCAATCGAGACTGCCCTATGCCGCTTCGGCCGATACGCCGATCGGCGGCAATATCGCGTAATCGGCGGAACTGGCGGAGCGGGAGAGATTCGAACTCGTAAGGTCGTGTGGGGGGGCACGGTCGCCGCTCCGCTCTGGAAGCGTGAGCCTAAATGGCACAGGCCGCCCCGAAGGGCGGCCTTTAGGTCTTGATCGCCACGACGAGCGATTCATGCTGGAAGTGGTTGCGGGGGCAGGCTTCAAATCTCCACCGTTATTAAATGTCTGTCTCGGTCAAAACCTGCCCGGCCATGACGAAGAACAGGCGGGCACGACGCAGAATTGCGCAAGCGCCCCAACACGAGAAACGGCCCCGCCTCGCAGCAGGGCCGTCCCTCCTTGGTATTATCCTTTGATCGCGGGACGCGGCGTTACGCCACCGCCACCCGGCGCGGCTCCTCGACGATCGAGAAGCGGACATTGCAGCGGTGCCGGTTCTTCTCCGACAGCGTCCGCCAGCACTCCTCGGCCTCGCGCCGCGACGGGAACGGACCTTCGACCTGAGCGCTTCCATGCACGAGCGTGTGGAAGTTCAGAGAGCGAAATTCACCGCCAACAACCCAAAAATGCGTTCCGTGCATGGTCGTGCTCCTGGTCGTTCGTTTTACTCGGCCGCCTGGGCCTTGACGTCGGTCTTGAACTGCGCCGCCTCGGTGGAGTCGGCGAGCGCGGTGGTCGAGCTCTGGCCCGACGAGATGGTGGTGGACACCAGGTCGAAGTAGCCGGTGCCGACCTCGCGCTGGTGGCGCGTCGCGGTGTAGCCGTGCTGCTCGGAGGCGAATTCGGCCTGCTGCAGGCGGGAATAGGCCGCCATGCCTTCGGTGCGATAGCCGCGGGCGAGCTCGAACATGCTCAGATTCAGCGAGTGGAAGCCGGCCAGGGTGACGAACTGGAACTTGTAACCCATGGCACCGATTTCGCGCTGGAACTTGGCGATGGTCGCCTTGTCGATGTTCGCTTCCCAATTGAAGGACGGCGAGCAGTTATAGGCGAGCATCTTGTTCGGATAGACCTTGCGGACGGCCTCGGCGAACTCCTTGGCCTCTTCGAGGTTCGGGGTCGAGGTCTCCCACCACAGCAGGTCGGCATACTTGGCGAAGGACAGGCCGCGCTTGATGCAGTGCTTGAGGCCGGTGCCGTCCTTGAGGCGATAGAAGCCCTCGGCGGTGCGCTCGCCGGTGATGAATTCACGATCGCGCTCGTCGACATCCGAGGTGATCAGCCTGGCGCTCTCCGCGTCGGTGCGGGCCATGACGAAGGTCGGCACGCCGCAGACGTCGGCGGCGAGACGCGCCGCGATCAGGTTGCGCTCGTGGGCCGCGGTCGGGATCAGCACCTTGCCGCCCATGTGGCCGCACTTCTTCTCGGACGCCAGCTGGTCCTCGAAATGCACGCCGGCCGCGCCCGCCTCGATATAGGCCTTCATGATCTCGAACGAGTTCAGCGGACCGCCGAAGCCGGCTTCGGCGTCGGCGACGATCGGCACGAACCAGTCGATCTTGGCGCCGCCCTCGGCGTGCTCGATCTGGTCGGCGCGCTGGAAGGTCTTGTTGATGCGGCGCGCCAGCTCGGGACCGGCATTGGCCGGATAGAGGCTCTGGTCGGGATACATCTGGCCGGCGGTGTTGGCGTCGGCGGCGACCTGCCAGCCGGACAGGTAGATGGCCTGCAGGCCGGCACGCGCCTGCTGCATCGCCTGGTTGCCGGTGAGGGCGCCGAGCGAATTGACGAAGGGATCCTTCTTCAGGCTCTCCCACAGGCGGTTGGCACCCTTCTCGGCGAGGGTATAGGCGATCGGCACGGAGCCGCGCAGCCGCTCGACCTCGGCCGGGGCATAAGGCCGCTCGATGCCGTCAAAACGGCCCTTGGGCGCGGGGACCAGCTGTTCAAAACTCTTCGCCATCTCGTTCGCCTTTCTGCGCGCTTCCCGTCTGTCCGGGAAAGTTATCGACATTCGTGACAATGCGTCGCGAAACGTGGCGCTGAGATAACGCGGAATTGCCAAACAGGTATATAGTCCTTGCTTCAAAACAGTGATGGAGTGTAACTTCTGAACTTGTAACAAATGTAAGTTTGTAAATTTTGTAAAGAATAGGCCCTTTTGAAGGGCCAGGAGACGGCCCATGGCCCAGGATTCCGCCAAGAAACTGTTCGTCGGCCCCCGATTCCGGCGGATCCGCCAGCAGCTCGGTCTCAGCCAGACCCAGATCGCCGAGGGCCTCGGCATCTCGCCGAGCTATGTCAACCTGATCGAGCGCAACCAGCGCCCGGTGACCGCCCAGATCCTGCTCCGCCTCGCCGAGGCCTACGACCTCGACCTCCGGGATCTGGCTACCGCCGACGAGGACCGCTTCTTCGCCGAGCTCAACGAGATCTTCTCCGACCCCCTGTTCCGCCAGATCGAATTGCCCAAGCAGGAGCTGCGCGACCTCGCCGAGCTCTGCCCCGGCGTCACCCATGCGCTGCAGCGGCTCTACGCCGCCTATGCCGAGGCGCGGCGCGGCGAGACCCTGGTCGCCGCCCAGATCGCCGACCGCGGCGACGGCGGCAGCTTCCAGGGCAACCCGATCGAGCGGGTGCGTGACCTGATCGAGGCCAACCGCAACTATTTCCCCGAGATGGAGACCGCCGCGGAATCCCTGCGCGACGCCCTCGGCGCCAACGCCCAGGAACTGTTCGCCGCCCTGAGCACGCGGCTGCGCGAAAAGCATTCGATCACGGTGCGGATCATGCCGCTCGACGTCATGCGCGAGACGTTGCGCCGCTTCGACCGCCACCGCCGCCAGCTCTTGATTTCCGAACTGGTCGACCTGCCGAGCCGCTCCTTCCACCTCGCCTTCCAGTGCGCCCTGTCGGAATTCACCCCGGCGATCGAGGCCATCGTCAACCGCGGCGGCCCGCTCGACGACACCGCGCGGCGGCTCTACCGCATCACGCTCGCCAACTATTTCGCCGCCGCGGTGATGATGCCCTATGTGGAGGTGCACGCCGCCGCCGAGCAGCTTGGCTATGACGTCCACGTCATCGCCCAGCGCTTCAACGCCAGCTTCGAGCAGGTCTGCCACCGCCTCACCACGCTGCAGCGGCCCAATGCCAGGGGCGTGCCGTTCTTCCTGCTGCGGGTCGACAATGCCGGCAATGTCAGCAAGCGCTTCTCCTCGGGCACCTTCCCGTTCTCGCGCTTCGGCGGCACCTGCCCGCTGTGGAACGTGCACTCGACCTTCGACACGCCGGACCGCCTGCTGCGCCAGATCGTCGAGATGCCGGACGGCAGCCGCTATTTCTCCATCGCCCAGATGCTGCGCCGGCCGGTGGCGCCCCACCCCCACCCGCAGCCGCGCTTCGCCATCGGCCTCGGCTGCGAGATCCGCCACGCCTCGCGGCTCGTCTATGCCGCCGGCATGGACCTGGAGAAGGCCGAGGGCACGCCGATCGGCGTCAACTGCCGGCTGTGCGAGCGCGAGAATTGCGCCCAGCGCGCCGAGCCGCCGCTGACGCGGACGTTGATTCTGGACGAGAATACAAGGAGGATGAGCTCGTTCGCGTTTTCAAACGCGAGGGAGTTGTGAGGGCGGGCGCATAGTGAAGTCGTTAATTCAATCGACGCGGTCCTAGTCCTTGAGGAAATAGTCTAGGCAAGCCCCGTCGCATCCTGCTAAACAACTGTAAGTATTCCGATTTACGTAGGTTGCTGGCGAGGCTACTGTAATTGATTATGGCATACGCGCTGCAAGATATCTCTTTAAGGCTGGAGAAATGCGAAATCCAATCGCCATTCTACGAAGCTTCAATGATGCTCAGGCCCAACTTGTAGTTCAGACAGCAGATCTTCCGCTTGGCACCCTCGCTGATATGGTCGATAGCGAAGCCATCGATCTCCAACCTGGCTTCCAACGCCGGGAGCGATGGTCAATCGAGAAGCAGTCAGCTCTCGTCGAATCATTTCTGCTAAACGTACCTGTGCCGCCTGTTTATTTGGCGGAAGAATCCGATGGCACCTATACCGCTATCGATGGAAAGCAGCGTCTTCGTGCGATAGCTGACTTCATGGCGAATCGAATGTCTTTGCGGAATCTCGATCGCCTAACTAGCGCTGAAGGCTTTCAATTTAGCGATCTACCCACCGAGATATCCAACGCACTTCGATTGCGCCCATTTCTTCGCGTCGTGACACTCTTAAAGCAAACGAACACAGCGCTAAAATATGAGGTCTTTCTCCGCCTCAATCGCGGCGGCGAGTCGCTTAACGCTCAGGAGATTAGAAACGTCGCGTTTCGCGGTCCTATGAATGACGCTATTTACGATCTCTCGGGCTCTCCTTTCTTGCGAGCGCAATTGAAGATCAATGACGACAAGTCGCCCGCATATCGAACGATGACAGATGCTGAATTTGTACTTCGCTTTCTAACGCTAAAAGATCGGATTCAACATTTCAGTGGAAGCTTAGTACGTGAAATGGATGAATACATGGAAGCCTCACAGAGCGCACGTCCCGATGACATAGCACGCGCGCGAGCATCTTTTTTGGAGGCGCTGGATCGATGCGAACAGCTTTGGGGGCGGCATGCCTTTAAGCGACCAGAAGGCAACGGATGGCGCGATCAAATGCTTGCAGGCATGTACGACGCTCAGATGATTGCCGCCTCCGCCGTTAGCCAAACCCAATTCAACCATGTGCTCCAGCACAGTAATGTTGTTCAACAAGCAACGCGCGACCTATTTAACGACGTCGAATTTGACAAATCTGTGAGGACGGGGACAAACACGCCCGCGCGGATCTCATATCGGGTGAATAAAGTTGGTGAGATGCTGCGAAGTCTTTAGAGAATGAGCCTCGCCCGTTCGTCCTTTTATGAGCATATGAACTTATTGCGGGAGCTGTCATCGGACTCCTTGCTAACTGATGTCTTTCCTCCTGTTGATGCTCACAATGCGCGGGCAAAGATCCTGCGAAACGGATTGGTCGTATCCTCTTTCTCTCTCCTTGAGCATTATGTTCAAGGGCGCTTGGACGAAAAAATTGCAGAGCTGTCCAGCACGCGCATAACGTACAGCATGTTCGACGATAAGATGCGAAGCTTCTTATCGATGAACGCAGTTCTTGGCTTGGGGAATCGAATCAATTTTACTGATAAGTCAGATCGCTTATCATTCGCTGAAACGCATATTACGCGTCTTGCAGCCATCGCTACAAACCCGCCGAGCTACACAGGTCTGGGCTTTAGCCCGAAGGGATCAAATGTATCTGGCGATGATCTTCGAGATTTGCTGGCCGCGTTTGGGATCCAGAACGCTTGGCGAGCTCTATCTCAAGTCGTTTCTAGCTTGGGTGCTACAAGGGTCAGCCTCAAAGACGATTTCGTAAACTTATCTCGGAGTCGCAATCGAGCGGCTCACAGGAGTACAACCAATCTTGCAACCGCGGACCTTCAGACGCATTTGGATACGGCGGTGCTGGTAGGGCTGAGTATCGATATTCTTTTGAGCAATGCTATCAATGCCTTCATTAAAGAGCGCACGGCAGCGTCCGCGACGGCATCAGCTAATTCACTACCTCTCAACTTTCGATTTCTTGATCAGCAAGTTGACAATACATGGAATGAAAAAGTGGGTTCTGCTGGCAGAGTAGTTAAGAAGTATCCGAGTCGGATGGCTGCGGTCGCCGGAGCCACCGCTCGCGCCGCGAAGAATTACATTGTCGTCCGTGACTTGCGATCGATTCCTGTCGAATTGTTGTAGTTCTCCGACAGGACTTGCTGGATCGCGGTAATAGTGCACTCACTCACCGGCCGCTCAGTCATCTCTCCGGTTGGGCGCTCGGATTTGGGTTGACGGCGTACTTAACCGTCTCCCCTACCGCATGTGGTCGATCAGCCCCTCCGGCGTCGCGCAGACGTGGTGCGCGCCGGCGCCGATCAGCTCCTCCCGGCTGCCGTAGCCGTAGAGCACGCCCACCGCGGCGGCCATGCCGTTGTTGCGGGCGCCGATCATGTCGTGGCTGCGATCGCCGATCATCATCGCCTGCCGCGGATCGACCTTCGCCTCCTTCAGGGCGTAGCCCAGCAGGTCGGTCTTGTCGGCGCGGGTGCCGTCGAGCTCGGAGCCGAACACCCGTTCGAAATGGCGATCCAGCCCGAAATGACGGACGATGCGTTCGGCATAGACCGTGGGCTTGCTGGTGGCGACGAACAGGCGCCGGCCCGAGCCGGCCAGCGCCGACAGGAGTTCGTCGATACCGGGATAGACCTCGTTCTCGTAGAGGCCGATGTCGCCGAAGCGCTCGCGGTATAGCCGCAGGCCTTCGTCCGCCAGTTCGTCGGTGCCGAGCAGCGTCTTCAGGCTGGCGTGAAGCGGAGGCCCGATGCACCAGGTCAGTTCGTCTTCCATGGGCACGGCGCGGTCCAGCCTGCGCAGGGCATACTGGATCGACCGGGTGATGCCGGGCTTGGGATCGGTCAGCGTCCCGTCGAGGTCGAAAAAGATCGTCGTCATCTGGCCACGCTCACACGGTTGAGGCTGCGCGGCGATCGGCTCGCCACGGCAATGCGAAGGTATCTGCATGGCCCTTGTTCGTTCTTGTAACGACCCCATAATAGAAAGACACGTATCCGAAAAGGGAATTAGAATGGACCCGCATGTCGCGTTCGATTTGCGCAAGTTCGTTGCGCCGGAGTTTGTCTACGGCGTCGGGGCCCTGACGCTGATCGGACGCTACGCGAAGAATTTCGGCGCCGGGAAGGCGCTGGTGGTGACTGATCCCGGTGTGATCCGCTCCGGATGGGTGGACAAGGCGTTCGCCTCGCTCGACGCCGAGCACATTCCCTGGGCTACGTTCCAAAGCATCACGCCAAATCCCAAAGATCATGAGGTGGCCGCCGGAGTAAGGTTCTATCGGGAGCAGGGATGCGACGTCATCGTCGCGGTGGGAGGCGGCAGCCCGATGGATTGCGCCAAGGGGATCGGGATCGCGTCCGCCAACAACATGGACGTTCTCAAGTTCGAAGGGGTCGACGAGGTACCGACGCCCGGCCCGCCGCTGATTTGCGTTCCAACCACCGCCGGGACCGCGGCGGACATCTCTCAGTTCGCGATCATACTCGACACGCTCCGCAAGCTGAAGATCTCCATCGTCAGCAAAACGGTGGTGCCCGACGTTTCGCTGATAGATCCGGAAACCACCACCACCATGCCGGCCGATCTGACCGCCGCCACCGGCATGGACGCATTGGTCCACGCCATTGAGGCCTATGCGTCCAACGCCAGTTCGCCCGTGACCGACATGAATGCCCTGGCGGCCATGCCGCTGCTCGCGCAAAATCTGGCTCCAGCAATCGCCTCGCCAGAAAACCTGGAACACCGAAACAATATGATGTTGGGCAGTCTGTTGGCGGGCTTGGCGTTTTCCAACGCCGGCCTCGGCCTGGTCCATTCCATGGCCCACAGCATGGGTGGACTGCTCGACGCGCCGCATGGATTGTGCAACGCGCTGTTGCTGGATCATGTCATCGACTTCAACTACCCTGCAGCACCTGAGCGTTACGACAGAATTCTATCGGCGATCGGCGGCGAGACCGCGGGCGCACCCGGCCGCAAGGAGGCGCTGTTGAAATGCATCGCGAAGCTGCGCGAGAACGCCGGCATTGCCACGACGATCGGCGCGTTGGGTGTCACCGCGGCGGATATTCCCCAGCTTTCCATCAATGCCTTCAACGATCCATGTTCCGCCACCAATCCCCGGAAGGCGAGCATTCAGGAAATAGGGAGGCTATATGAACGAGCGCTCTCGATCTGAGGCTGCTGGACCGCCCCTGCGCGAGAAGATCATCGGGCTGGGAGAGCGCTCGATCCGAAAGAGCTATTATCCGCAGCTTCGACAGCAATTGGAGGAGCTGGAGACGGCGCGCAAGAAACTCGCCGAGAGTGAGGCTCGCTACCGTTCGCTCGTGGAGAATATCAACGAAGTCATCATCAGCCTGGACACCGAGGGGCGAGTTACTTACGCCAGCCCCGTCCTGCAGAATTCGTATGGGCTGGCGCCCGAACAGATCGTCGGCCAGAAGCTCACACAACTCATCCACTCCGATGATCGGGCAGCCTTAGGTGGCAGCCTCGAAAGCGCCCTGGCCGGGCGGCAGAAATTCCTTGAGTTTCGATTGCTCGGCAAGGAGGGCGTCACCCGCTATATGCGCATATCCAGCCGGCCGCTCCTGGAACAGGGGCGTGTGGTCGGCCTGACCTGCATCTTGAGCGACATCACCGAGGGCAAGCTGGCCGAGGATGCCCTGCATAAGCTCAACGAAGAGCTGGAGCGGCGAGTAGCCGAGCGCACCGCCGACCTGGAACGCTCCAACAAGGATCTGGAGGCGTTCTCCTATTCCATCTCCCATGACCTTCGGGCGCCTCTGCGGGCCATCGATGGATTCTCGGGAATTCTGATGGAAGAATACCACAGCCGGTTCGACGAGGAAGGTCGGCACAATTTGGAGGTCATTCGCCGCAGTTCTGCCCGAATGGCCCGTCTGATCGACGACGTCCTCGAATTTTCGCGCGTCTCCCGCCGGGAGTTGGCAGCCGCGCCCGTGGATATGGCCGCGTTAGTGCGCGAGGTCTTCGAGGAAGCGCGGAGCGCAGCGCCGCAGCGCAAGATCGTCCTGCGGCTGGGGGCGGCGCCTCCGGTCCGGGGGGATTGCTCCATGATCCGCCAGGTTCTGGCAAATCTGTTTTCGAACGCCGTCAAATTCACGGCTCGATGCGCCGAGGCGGTAATCGAGGTCGACGGCACTGTCGAGGGCGACGAAGTCGTCTACCGGGTGAAAGACAACGGCGCCGGCTTCGACATGCGATACGCGGACAAGCTGTTTGGTGTCTTCCAGCGGCTCCACGGAGCCGATGAATTCGAGGGCACCGGCATTGGCCTCGCCATCGTCAAGCACATCGTCCTGCGCCATGGCGGACGGGTGTGGGCCGAGGGAAAAGTGGACGAAGGCGCGAGCTTCTCCTTCACGCTGCCTGCGGCTCTTGCCGCTGAAACGCCACAGAACGCTCCTTAGTGTGGCGTCTCGCAATTGCCTATGCCCTTTGTGGCAAGTCCCTGTAGGCAATTGCGAGACATAAGCCACACTAGTGTGGTGGATCTGACGCTCGTTTCAGCATTGGAGCGAGTTCTTCAAACGAGCGTCAGATCCAAAACCACACTAGAATCATAATGCTAGTGTCCCCTTGTTTCCAACGTTCGTATGAGCGCCTGCTGCAATGGGATACGAACGTTGGAAACGGGACACTAGCTTTTTGATTTTGCTAGTGTCCCGATGTCTCCGAATGACCGTGCGAGGGTGAGGCAAACGAAGCGGTAATTCGGAGACGGGACACTAGTGGCCGGCGCGATGCCGCGCCCCGCACCCTACCTTGGCGCCGCCACGATCGACGCGCTGGAGATGGCATCGCCGCCGTTGTCCCAGGCGCTGCGGGACTGGCCGTCGGTATCGCTGCCTGCAAAATGCCCCGCCACGCCGAGCGACAGCGTCGTGTTCGGCGCGAAGCGCCAGTTGACGCCGGCGGAGACCGACTGGACCCGGGTGGCGGTGGTCTGGGTGAGCGCGCGCATCGCGCTGCCGCTGGCGAGGATCGACGTGCCGAGATCGATCTGCTGGTAGCCGAAGCTGACGCTGAGGTCCGGACGCACCAGATAGTCGACGCCGCCGCCGTTGACCGCGCCGGGCCGCGTCGCCAGTTGCAGCGAGGCGAGCCCGAGGGCGCTAAATCCAGTGCTGACACCGCCGTCGAACCCGAACTGGCCGGGGGCGAGCGGCGCGATGCCGGACCAGGCGACCCATCCGCTGGTGGCGGCGGTGGCGGCGGGCCGCTGCGAATCGGCGGCACCGCCACCGGCGCCGCTCATCGGTCCGCTGAGGCGCGTCGCCGAGGCCTCGGTTCCGCCCCCTGCCGCCACGCCGTGCTGCGCCTCGTAGCCCGCGCGGGCACCGGCCAGCCAGCCGCCGCCCGACCCGGCAATCGATCCGAAGATCGGATCCGCCGATTGCGCGGAGGCGCAACGGGACGACAGCCAAAGCGCGGCGGTGACGCCGGCGGCAAGGGCGACAACCTGACGGAACCGGAGCACGGGCTTCTCCTCGACGCGAACCGCGGCGAGGTTACCGGACGCGCCCGCGCGCCGCAACGTGCGGCCAGCGCCGGGGGATGTATCCCTTGCGGTCACCCTTCAGGGCTTCGAGCCGATTGCCGGGAGGCGCCTTCAAGTCCGCCGGCACGGTCGCAGCATGCGCAACTTGCGGCGCGTGACGCCGAGCGGGTCGGCCGAAAAGCCGGCGTCGGGACGCATCTCCCCGTCGGCGGAAGAGGCAAATGGTGTCAGGCGTGCTCGCCCAGCTCCTGCGGCGTCGCGCAGAGCCGCTCCGGCCCCGCCTCGAGCAACCCCTCCCGGCTGCCGTAGCCGTAGAGAACGCCCACCGCCGCCATCGCGTTGTTGCGGGCGCCGATGATGTCGTGGCTGCGGTCGCCGATCATCAGCGCCTGCGCCGGATCGGTCCGTGTCTGCGCCAGCGCGTAGGCCAACAGATCGGTCTTGTCGGCGCGGGTGCCGTCGAGCTCGGCGCCAAACACGCGGTCGAAATATTTGTCGAGGCCGAAGTGGCCGATGATGCGCTCGGCATAGACATGGGGCTTGCTGGTGGCGAAGAACAGGCGGCGGCCGTCGGCCTTGAGCGCGGCCAGCACGTCTTCGATGCCGGTATAGACCTCGTTCTCGAACAGGCCGACCTCGGCGAAGCGTTCGCGATAATGCAGGAGCGCAGCCTGCACCAGCGCCTCGGTGCCGAGCAGCGTCTTGAGGCTCTGTTGCAGCGGCGGGCCGAGGCACCAGGTCAATTCCTCCGCTGCGGGCACCGGATGGCCGAGCCGCTCCAGCGCATGCTGGATTGAGCGGGCGATGCCGGGGCGCGAATCGGTCAGCGTGCCGTCGAGGTCGAAATAGATTGTCGTCATCTGCCATCACCCGCGGAGTCGGTTCGTCGAATCCCCGCCTCCAAACTACCGGAATGCCGACGGCGGGCAAACCGGCATCGGACACGTTCGGCGCGGTGGCCGGCCACACCGGAACAGGCTTATCGCATTGATGCGCATCAAGCCCGACTCCCGGAAAACAACCTATGGTCGCGCGCCTTGTTCACACGTTATAGGCGAACAGGAGGAGGCGATGAACGCGACACCATCCTGTCGGATCATCTTTCTGCTCATTCTCTCGCTCGTTCCCTCCATGGCCGTGGCGGCGCCCCTGATGTCGGCCTCACCCAGCTTCCAGGCCGTGCCTGATTCCGGCCTGCCGGTAATGCAGGTCGCCGCGTCTTGCTCGAGAACCTGTCCGAGCGACGGGTCGAAGGCGAGCATCACCTGCACGAAAGCCAATGAAGTCTGCGAGTGCAGTTGCCTGAAGGGGGCCCACGCCGGGTGCTACTGCTATGAATCGTCCCACAGCGGGCCTGCGACCGGACAGTCGTGCTCGAAGACATGCCCCGACGGCAGCACCGCGAGCAATACCTGCCCCAAGGGACAGAAGTGCGATTGCTCCTGCACCGGCGGCAAGGACGCCAGATGCACATGCAACTAGTGTCCTGTCTCCGAATGACCGCTTCATTTGCCTCACCCTCGCACGGTCATTCGGAGACATCGGGACACTAGCAAAATCAAAAAGCTAGTGTGGCTTATGTCTCGCAATTGCCTACAGGGGCTTGCCGCAAAGGGCATAGGCAATTGCGAGACGCCACACTAGTGTGGTGGATCTGACGCTCGTTTCAGTATTGCAGCGAGTTCTTCGAACGAGCGTCAGATCCAAAACCACACTAGAATCATAATGATGCTAGTGTCCCCTTGTTTCCAACGTTCGTATGAGCGCCTGCTGCAATGGGATACGAACGTTGGAAACAGGACACTAGCAAAATCAAAAAGCTAGTGCGGCTTATGTCTCGCAATTGCCTACAGGGGCTTGCCGCAAAGGGCATAGGCAATTGCGAGACGCCGCACTAGTGTCCTGTCTCCGAATGACCGCTTCGTTTGCCTCACCCTCGCACGGTCATTCGGAGACATAGGGACACTAGCAAAATCAAAAAGCTGGTGCGGTGGGTGCGCGAGGCGCCTGCGCACGTCAGCCGCCACGCACGAACAGGTCGTAGAGGTAGATCGACATCTCGATCGCGATCAGCAGGATGATCAGCGCTTCCACCCTGATCTCGCGCTGGGCATCGAGCATTTCGCTGAGCGCCGTCGTCATCGCCTCGATGGCGTCGAGCTTGCGCGACAGCGCCTTGGCCCGCTTCTTGAAGTGATGGGCACCGGCGAGACGCTGGTGCAGGCGCTCGATGTCGCCGTCGCTCGACAGGATATCGGGCCTCTCATCGACCTCGACCCGTTCGAACAGGTGCTGATGGATGAGCAGGGCGCGGCCGACGGTGCGCAGCATCCGTCGTCGATTCCGCGGCAGGCGGCCGGTGCTGGCGAGATCGCTGGCGAAGGGTTCGAGCACCGCGAAGACCTTCCTGACCTCCTGCTCCTCGAAGGCGAGCGCGACGTTCTTGGCGAGCGCATCGGCGACGACCACCAGGGACGCCGGCGACAGGTCGCGAACGGTGACGAGATCGCCCGAGATCGTCTCGCCCGTCCCGATTTCGATCCGCGATTCGACGATGACCGGGGTCGCCAGCGGATGCTCGATCCGGTCGCCGAGCTTCTGCAGGAAGGCCGCTTCCCCGGCGAGCGACACCCCGAAGAAGACGACAGTGCCGTAGGGAAACAGGGCGGCGCAACCGGCCCCGCCCAGGCGCAAGACCAGGGGCGACGGCGCGATCACCTCGCCGAGATCGAGCGCTCCCGCCTCGAGGTCAGCCAACCTGAGGCGCCCGCCGAGGCGGAGCGCGCGAGCCGTCGTGCGCTGCCCGCCGGCCCCGCCTGCGGCAGGGCCCGCGTTGCCGGCCGTCGCGTCCGAACCTGACGTCGAGCCTGACTCCAATCCTGGCTTCGATCCTGCTTCGGCATCCGCGCGCCGCAGATCCATCGCCGTCACTCCCGGTCACAACCCGCGACGAACGATCCTCAGTCCTCCAACATCCAGCGAACCGTGGCAGAGGGCGGCAGAGCGCGTTTGAGCCATGTCAAGTTTCGCGCCAGGGCAACAGCACCGCGACCGACTCCGTGGCGGATCGCGTCGACATGTCTCCCGATGGATCCTTCACCCGCCCCTGCTTGCGGCGAAACGGCCCGGAGAGCCGATTGGACGACACCGCTTCCTCATGTATACGTCCGGCGCGATGGCGCGGCCCGGAACGCGCCGCGCCGCAAGGCCTGTCCCCCCAGCCCGATACCATCCACCGTCGCACGATCAGGAACCCGCACCACCATGTCCACTTACGCCGTGAAGGAGATCTTCCTCACGCTCCAGGGCGAAGGCGCCCAGGCCGGGCGGCCGGCGGTGTTCTGCCGCTTCGCCGGCTGCAATCTGTGGTCCGGGCGCGAGGCCGATCGCGAGCGCGCGCTCTGCACCTTCTGCGACACCGATTTCGTCGGCACCGACGGCACCAGGGGCGGGCGCTACGACAGCGCGGAGGCGCTGGCCGCCGCCATCGAGGCCGAATGGATCGGCGGCGCGGCGCGGCGTTTCTGCGTCCTGACCGGCGGCGAGCCGCTGCTGCAGGTCGACGAGGCGCTGATCGCGGCGCTGCATCGGCGCGGCTTCTTCATCGCCATCGAGACCAACGGCACCATCGCGCCGCCGCCCGGCATCGACTGGGTCTGCGTCAGCCCGAAGGCCGGCAGCGAGCTCGCCATCGAACAGGGCAACGAACTCAAGCTGGTCTATCCGCAACCCGAGGCGCCGCCGGAGAGGTTCGCCGGGCTCGCCTTCGAGCGCTTCCTGCTCCAGCCCATGGACGGCCCGGACGTCGCCGACAACACCCGCCGCGCCATGCAATATTGCCTCGAACATCCGCAATGGCAGCTCAGCCTGCAGACCCACAAGCTGATTGGTATCCGATGAAGATCTCGCAAGCCTTCCACTTCGAAGCGGCCCACCACCTGCCCAGGGTGCCGGAGACCCATCGCTGCCGCCGCCTGCACGGCCATTCGTATCGCGTCGAGCTGCGCCTCGAAGGGCCGGTCGATCCGGCGACGGGTTTCGTGGTGGATTTCTTCGAGATCGAGGCCGCCTTCGGCAAATTGCTGCGCGTGCTCGACCACAACTGCCTCAACGACATCGATGGGCTCGGCAATCCCACCGCCGAGAATATCGCGATCTGGATCTGGGACCGCCTCATCGCCACCCTGCCGCTGCTCGCCGCGGTGCGGGTCTATGAGACCGCCGACTGCTGGGCGGAATACGAGGGCGACGGACAGCCGGCGTCCGGCGGCGATCCAGCGGCCGATGTCGGCCGCGCCGGCGACTGATCGAGGGCCTAAGCCTTTGCCGACTTCAGCGTGATCATCGGACCGTCCACCGCGAAGCGGCCGTAGCCGTGGTGATGGATGGTCTTCGGATTCTTCTGCGCCGGATCGGTCCAGGCCTTCACCACCTCGAGGATGAAGAGGTTGTAGCGCGGCACGTTGCGCTTATCGATGACGCGGCATTCGAGGTTGGCGAAACACTCGGCGATCAGCGGCGCCGCGACCTGCGAGGCCGGCCGCGGCGTCAGCCAAAAGCGCGCGAACTTGTCGACCTCGTCGCCCGAACAGTTGCCGACGCCGACCACCTGCGCCGCGAGGCGCCGGGCCGGAATGGCGATGACGCATTCGCCGCTGGCGCGCAGCGCCGCAAAGCTGAAATTGGCCTCGCTCATGACGCAGGCGACGAGCGGCGGCTCGAACTCCACCATCATGTGCCAGGACATCGTCATGACATTGGCGCGCCCCTTGTGCGCCGTGGTGACGAGGACGACAGGCCCGGGCTCCAGCAGCTGATAGACCTTCGGCAAAGGCAGCGAGCGCATGGCGAGGCTCCGGTCGGTTGCGCTTGAGGGTGTCGGGAAATGGCCTTCTCTGGTTGAGCTGGATCAAGAAGGAGCAGCTGAACGGCGCATCGGCGCCGGGATCGGCTCGCGACCGCGCCTCTCTCGGTCGTGATCGCCCGGGCGATCCAATACGCCGTGACGAAGGTGCGCGCCGCGACCGCACGGCGCGAACGGTAGGGCGTCGGAGCCCGGCCGACTTGTTCCAAGGCCGTTGTGCCTCCGTGGCAGTATGATATATTCATACCAAGAGGAAAAAGCATGGCCACTGTCGAAAAGCGCACCTTCAGCCTGCCGCCCGAGCACGCGAAATTCATCGACCGTCTGGTCGCATCCGGCACCTATGCGTCAGGCAGCGAGGTCGTGCGCGCAGGGCTGCGGGCGCTCCAGGAACGCGAAGCCGCCGTCGAGCGCTGGCTGCGCGAGGAGGTGGCGCCCGCCTACGACGCGGTCAAAGCCGACCCGAAGCGCGCAATCTCCGCCGAGCGGACCTTTGGCGACGTCCGGGCGAGGCACGCCGCGCGGTCGAAGAAGATCAAGTGAAGCGACGCAGCGTCGTCTTCTCACCGGAAGCGCGCGACGATCTGTTCGAACTTTATGACTGGCTGGCTGATGTCGCCGGTCCCGACACGGCCATCGCCTATATCCAGCGGCTGGAGCGCTACTGTCTCGGCTTTGATCTCGCATCCGAGCGAGGCCATCGCCGCGACGACATTCGGCCCGGCCTGAGGATCATCGGCTTCGAGCGGCGCATCACCATCGCATTCGCCATTGACGAGGCGATCGTGACCATCTTGCGTCTGTTCGGCGCCGGCCGCGACTGGGAAGGCGATCTGGGCTCTGCCTGATCGGCACCGCCCAGCCGCCGCCCATCACCGCAATTGCCTTCTGCCGTCGGCGCGGCCACACTGCCCCGCTCCTGAGTTTCCGCCGAGGCTCCCCCGCATGCTCCGCTTTCTCGCCGCCACGCTCGTCACGCTTGCCCTCCTCGCCGCCTCGCCGGCACTGGCCCAGCGGCCCGGGCCCTGCCGCGGCGGCGCCAGCTTTCCGCTCTTTCTCGACCAGCTGAAGCAGGACGCTGCCGCTGCCGGCGTATCACAGCGGACGCTCGCCGCAGCGTCGCCCTACCTCGTGTTCGACCAGGGCATCGTCAATCGCGACCGCGGCCAGCGCGTGTTCGGCCAGATCTTCACCGAATTCGCCGGGCGCATGGCGGCAGATTATCGCATGCAGCAGGGCCGCGCCCGCATCCAGACCTATGCGGCAGCCTTCGCCCGCGCCGAGAAGGACTACGGCGTGCCGCCGGCGGTGATCGCCGCCTTCTGGGGACTGGAGAGCGACTTCGGCGCCAACATGGGCAAGCTGCCGACGCTGCGCTCGCTGGTGTCGCTGGCCTATGACTGCCGCCGCTCGCCGATGTTCCAGGGCGAGACCATCGCCGCGTTGAAGATCATAGACCGCGGCGATCTCACGCCCGCCGAGATGATCGGCTCATGGGCCGGCGAGCTCGGCCAGACCCAGTTCCTGCCGACCCATTACGTCAACTACGCGGTGGACTATGACGGCGACGGCCGCCGCGACCTGCTGCGCAGCGCGCCCGACGTCATCGGCTCGACCGCCAATTACATCGCCACCGGGTTGAAATGGCGGCGCGGCGAGCCCTGGCTGCAAGAGGTGCGGGTGCCGGCCAGCCTGAAATGGGAGGAAGCCGACCTCACCATCAAGCATCCGCGCTCGCAATGGGCGCAGTGGGGCGTCACCTTCGCCGACGGCAAGCCGCTGCCGAACGACGCGCTGGCGGCCTCGCTGCTGCTGCCGATGGGACGGACGGGACCGGCGTTTCTCGCCTATGCCAATTTCGCCGCCTATACCGAATGGAATAACTCGCTGATCTATTCGACCACCGCGGGCTATCTCGCCAGCCGCATCGCCGGTGCCGCGCCGATGAGAAGGCCGGGCACGGCGGTGGCGCAACTGCCCTTCGCCGAGATCAAGCAATTGCAGCAGCTGCTCGTGCACCAGGGCTTCAATGTCGGCAAGATCGACGGCGTGCTCGGCCAGCAGAGCCGCAGCGCGGTGAAAGCCATGCAGATCAAGTTCGGCCTGCCGGCGGATTCCTGGCCGACCGCGGAATTGCTGGCGCGGATGCGCCCCAGTGCCGGCATCGGCAGCCCGAGCGCCGATGCGGCGCCGGTACGGGTGCGGCGGGCTCCATAGGAACGACACGTCCGCCGGTGCAGCGAGTACAGTGATCGTTCAGCGACATCGACCGCGCAACGTTATCGGGCGACATGGCCGGGCTTGTCCCGGCCATCCACGTCTTTCAGATCGAAAGACTCCAAAGTCGCGGAACGGCGCCGCGGACCGCCACAGCGCATAACGGCGGCCGGCCATTGGCGGAACGCCTGAGCATGGGCGCGCCCTTGATCTGAATCAATCCGCTCTACCGAAAATTCAATTTACAGTTGCCCCACATTCGAGGCGGAGGACTTTCGCATGCCACTCTGCACGCCCACGCTCGTCGGCCCCGTCTCGGAACTCAGCCCGGATGTCCGCGTTCAGGGCGCGCTCCAGGGCGCAACCGTCATCATCTCATCGGTCGGCAAGAAACCGCGCGACGTTGCCAAGGCAAAAGCCAACGGCGGTGACGACCGGATCCCGCTCCTGGCAACCGAAAAGCTCAGCCGAGACGACATCCTGGTCGTGATGCAGACGCTCGGCTCGGACAAGAGTGCGGTCACACCGCAATCCATGGGGCTCGGCGTGCAGCCCGCGCCGGCGAGCGCGGCCGAACTCGGCGCGCCGGGATTTCTCTCGCACCTGTACCAATGCGGCCAGCACGTGTGGCTGCAGGGCGTCGTGCCCGGCGCAACAGTCGAGGTCGAATTCGGCGGCGCTGTTCAGGGATCGGCGACCGCAACCGAAGAGGGCGCACGGATCGGCCTGAAGCACGGCCTGCCGAAGACCGGCCAGATCGCCGCCCGCCAGAAGACACCGGTCGGTTCCGGGACCGCGGCCAGCGCAACGCCGGATCCGTTGCCTTTCGCGGGTGGCACGGTGCCGGCGCCGACCATTCGAAAGCCGCCGCTCCTCGCTTGCCAGACCGCCGCGCTCGTGACCGATGTCTTCGACGGCGCGACTGTGACGCTCAGCCGCTCGACTGGCATCACCGAAGTGGCCGGATTCGATCTGCCGAGCCTGTGGTTCGGGCTCTCGAAACCGCTGAAGGAGAATGAAACCATCACCGCCCGGCAAGACTTTCCGGGCTGCGAATTGAAGGGCGCGACCGGCAAGTCCGTGACGGTGGACAAGGCTGCCGCGCTGGACAAGCCATTCGTCCCTCCGCTGTGCGCCGGATCGCAGCGTGTCACGGTGTTCAATCTGGTGCCCGGCGCCACCGTGCACCTCGATATCGCCGGGACGTCCTATCTCGGGATGGCGCCCCAGGCCCAGTCCTGGGTCGCATTCGACGTCGACCCGCTGCCGGTCAACAGCAAGCTGGTTGCCGGGCAGGAACTCTGCGGCGTCAAGGGCCCGTCCTTCACCGTCGACATCAATCCCCATGAGGATGTGAAGACGCCCGTGACACTGCTCGATCCGCTCTACGAATGCGCGCGCGTGATCAAGGCCAGCAATGCGCATCCCAATGCCTATCTGCAGGCATGGGCGACCGACAAGCAGAAGGTGGCCGCGCCGATCAGCGGCGTCGTGCTCGCCACCGCGACGGACGTGACGCTGCACGTCTCGCCCTATCTTCGCGCCGGCGACATGATCACCGTCAGACAGTGGGCCTGCAGCGCAGTCTGGACGGAGTCGAATCCTCCGATCAAGGTGCAACAGCATCCGTCGGTAGGGCTTCCAAAAATCGTTGGTCCGGTCTATTCGGGCGACATCAGCGTCAAGGTCGATTGCATTCCGGGGGCGCTCGTCGAAGTGTCGGTGCTCACTCCGGACAAGAGCTGGGCCTTCGCCGGAGCAGGCGACGCCGCCGAGGTGCCGGCCTCGATCGCATTGAACTGCGTTCTGGCGACCGGCGAGCAGGTGCGCGCGCGGCAATGGCTCTGCGCCCTCGTTTCCGACTGGAGCGCCGGCGAACCCGTGATCCGGCCGTTGCCCCAAGCGCCGGTCATCGACGCACCGGCGAACGGAGCAACAGCCGTCGCACTCAATCCGACCTTCTCCTGGCACGATCCCGGAGCAGGCGGCGAAGGCCACGCCGACGGCTACAAATTCACGCTACTGCGCGACGCGACCACCATCGTTCCCCTGACCACGGTCAATGCGACGAGCTTCGCCGCGCCGAGCCCTCTGGTGTACGAAACCACGTACACGTGGCAGGTCAGCGCGGCGAACACAAGCGGTCCCAGCAAGACGATAACCGCGTCGTTCACGACGCTGAAGGCGCCACCGCCACCGCCGCCGGTGCTGACATCCTATGACTGGAACACGAAAACGCTGAAGGGGACGGGATTCCTCCACAGCCATGCAGTCCACGTCCGCATCAATCTCTACAACAGTTCGATCACGAACAGTTATGGCGCCTTGGTGTCGGATACCCGGGAGGTCTATGTGAATTGCACATCGGACGCCCAGGGAAATCTGAGCGTCGTCATCAATCCGAACGACTATCTCCCCGCGCTGTATCTCGACAATATCGTGGGGTACTTCACCGGCGTCGCGCCCGGCGAAACCCTCAACATTTCGGCCAACGACGAACGTCCGGACAAAAACGACGACATAACCGGGACGCTCTGGAGCAACACCCTCCACGTGCTTGTTCCGCAAGCGTGAGCGTTCCATGCTGGAGGTCGGATCATACGCCGCGGCGGGTTCCGGCGCTGCAGGGGCAGTGATGGACAAGCCCGACCATGACGACAGAGGTTGGCGTTGCCTCCATCGTTCAAAGGGCCGCTCCTCAAACCCCACTCACGGTCGCGGCGCCAGCCCATGGGCGACGAAATCGAAGGCCGCTTCGGCGGCGGCGTCGAACGAAGTCGCCGCTTCCCATAGCGCGTAGCGGCGGCCGGCCATGTCGCTCAGCCCCATCAACAGCCAGGCGCGCACCTCGCAATCGCCCACCGCGATCTCGCCGCGGGCCTCTGCGGCTTCGAGCGCAACGCGATAGCTTTCGGCGAAATCCTCATAATAGCGGCGATAGGCGATCGGATCGACGAACTGGGATTCGCCGACGACGCGATAGAGATTGGGATTCTTGCGCACGAAAGCGAAGAAGGCGTGGATGCCGCGACGCTCGACCTCGAGACGGTCGGGCGCGCCGGAGGTGGCGAGCGTCAGCGCGCGGCGCAGCCGCCGGCCCATGCACAGCACGAGCTCGCGCAGCACCTCCTCCTTGCTGCGGAAATAGACATAGAAGGTGCCCTGGGCGACCTCGGCTTCCTGGGTGATCGAGGCGACCGAAGTCTCGCCGAAGCCGCGCTCGCCGATCTGGCGCTCGGCGGCGTCGAGAATGCGCCGGCGCGTGCGCTCACCGCGGCTCGTTTTCGGCAGCTCCTTGGGAGCGCCCTTGGGCTCGTCCTTGGGGTCGTCCTCGTTCGGCTCGTGCCGGCTCGCCATCACATCGTCCAGCAGATTTGAGTTTGCTGGCGCCTTGCCCGCTTGACGGCCAACGGCGCTGCCGATATGCGTATCTGAGACATGAACCAGGTGTCAAGTTAATGACAGAAAAACCCATCCGGGAGGGGTAGGCAATGATCGGACAGAAGATTCTGCTCGCCAGCGCCGTGGCGATGGCCTGCGGTGCGGCCCAGGCCGACGACCTCAAGGTGGCGCTGATCTACGGCAAGACCGGCCCCTTGGAGGCCTATGCCAAGCAGACCGAGACCGGCCTGCGCATGGGCTTCGAATACGCCACCAAGAATTCGATGACGGTCGACGGCCGCAAGATCGTGATCATCACCAAGGACGACCAGGGCAAGCCCGACCTCTCCAAGGCGGCGCTGGCCGAAGCCTATCAGGACGACAATGCCGACATCGCCATCGGCACCACCTCCTCCGCCGCGGCGCTCGCCGACCTGCCGGTCGCCGAGGAGAACAAGAAGATCCTGATCGTCGAGCCGGCGGTGGCCGACCAGATCACCGGCGAGAAGTGGAACAGGTACATCTTCCGCACCGCGCGCAACTCCTCGCAGGACGCCATCGCCAACGCGGTCGCGATCGGCAAGCCGGGCGTCACCGTCGCGACGCTGGCGCAGGACTATGCCTTCGGCCGCGACGGCGTCGCCGCCTTCAAGGAGGCGCTCGCCAAGACCGGCGCGACGCTCGCCGCCGAAGAATATGTCCCGACCAGCACCACCGACTTCACCGCCGCGGGCCAGCGGCTGTTCGATGCGCTGAAAGACAAGCCGGGCAAGAAGATCATCTGGGTGATCTGGGCCGGACCGTCTCCGATGGCCAAGCTGCAGGACATGGACCCGAAGCGCTACGGCATCGAGCTCTCCACCGGCGGCAACATCCTGCCGGCGCTCGCCGACTACAAGCGCCTGCCCGGCATGGAAGGCGCGACCTATTACTACTATGGCATCCCGAAGAACCCGATCAACGACTGGCTCGTCACCGAGCACCAGAAGCGGTTCGGCGCGCCGCCGGACTTCTTCACCGCCGGCGGTTTCGCCGCGGCGATGGCGGTCGTCACCGCGGTCGAGACGGCCAAGTCCACCGACACCGAGAAGCTGATCGCCGCCATGGAAGGCGTGTCGTTCGACACGCCCAAGGGCAAGATGGTGTTCCGCAAGGAGGACCATCAGGCGCTGCAGAGCATGTATCACTTCAAGGTCAAGGTCGATCCGAACCTCGCCTGGGCGGTGAACGAGCCGGTGCGCGAACTCAAGATCGAGGACATGACGATCCCGATCAAGAACAAGCGGTGAGACGTGGGCTTTGACGCTGCGACACTCATCAGGCTGTCGCCCCCCGGCTTGACCGGGGGGCCCAGTACTCCGCGAGGGTGGGAATTGGAACAGCGACCGATGCCGCGCGCACGACAGTGCTCACGGCGTACTGGATCACCCGCTTGCGCGGGTGATGACGCAGAATGCGAGACGGCACTCCGACGGCCCATCTGACCGGAGCAAGAATCGATCCCATGCCCCTCTCCCTTGAAACCCGCGAGCTGACCATCCGCTTCGGCGGCCATGTCGCCGTCGACGGCGTCAGCTGCGCCTTCCGGCCCGGCGAGCTCACCGCCATCGTCGGCCCCAATGGCGCCGGCAAGACCACCTATTTCAACCTGATCTCGGGACAGCTCTCCGCCGCCTCGGGCGCCGTGCTGCTCGATGGCCGCGACATCACCTCGCTGGCGGCGCCGCTGCGCACCCGCGCCGGGCTGGGGCGCGCCTTCCAGCTCACCAACCTCTTCCCCAACCTCACCGTCGAGGAAAACGTCCGTCTCGCGGTGCAGGCGCAGAACGGCACCCATTACGACATGCTGCGGCCGTGGATGGTGCGGCGCGACCTGATCGCCGCCGCCGACGCCATTCTCGACAGCGTCGCGCTCGGCGCGCGCCGCAGCGTGCCCGCCACCGCCCTGTCCCATGGCGACCAGCGCAAGCTCGAAGTCGCGCTGATGATGGCGCTTCAGCCCAAGGTCTACATGTTCGACGAGCCGACCGCGGGCATGAGCGTCGACGAGGTGCCGGTGGTGCTCGACCTCATCGCCCGCCTCAAACAGGACGCCTCCAAGATCATCCTCCTCGTCGAGCACAAGATGGACGTGGTGCGCTCGCTCGCCGACCGCATCATCGTGCTGCACAACGGCCGCCTCGTCGCCGACGGCAAACCCGCCGAGGTGATCGCCTCGCCGATCGTGCAGGAGGCCTATCTCGGCATCGCCCCGGGAAAGAGCGCGGCATGAGCAAGCCCCTCCTCACCCTCGCCGGCGTCCATACCCATATCGGGCGCTACCACATCCTGCAGGGCGTCGACTGCGAGGCGCTGGAAGGGCGCACCACCATGCTGCTCGGCCGCAACGGCGCCGGCAAGACCACGACGCTGCGCACCATCATGGGGCTGTGGCCGGCGTCCGCCGGCAGCATCAGCCTCAGCGGCAGGCGCATCGAGGCCATGGCGACGCCGGACATCGCCGCGCTCGGCATCGGCTATGTGCCGGAGGCCATGGCGGTGTTCGCCGATCTGACGGTGAAGGAAAATCTCCTGCTCGCCGCCCGCGCCGGCCCGCTCGACGACGACCGCCTCGCCTGGATCTTCCAGTTCTTTCCGGCGCTGAAGAAGTTCTGGCTGTCGCGCGCCGGCACCCTGTCGGGCGGCCAGAAGCAGATGCTGTCCATCGCCCGCGCCATCGTCGAGCCGCGCCAGCTGCTTTTGATCGACGAGCCGACCAAGGGCCTCGCCCCCGCCATCGTCGTGGCGCTGATCGACTGCCTGCGGGAGATCGGGCGCCGCGGCGCCACCATCCTCCTCGTCGAGCAGAATTTCCGCGTCGCCGAAGCGCTCGGCGACGAGGTCCTGGTGATGGACAACGGCCGCATCGTCCATCATGGCGCCATGGCCGAACTCGCCGCCGACACCGCGCTGCAGGAACATTTCCTCGGCCTCAGCCTCGAGGCGCATCAATGACCGACGTTCCCGCCCCGCAGCAAGCCGCGACACCCGACGTGCTGCCGAAACCGCCACGCGACTATCTGCCGGTGCTGCTGCCCTTCATCCTCGCCGCCGCCATGCTGCCGCTGGTCGGCTCGTTCTCGTCCTGGATCACGCTGACGGTGGCGAGCCTCGCCATGGGCATGATGATCTTCATCATGGCCTCAGGGCTGACGCTGGTGTTCGGCCTGATGGACGTGCTCAATTTCGGCCACGGCGCCTTCATCGCGGTGGGCGCCTATGTCGCCACGCTGGTGCTCGGCCCGATGGCGTCGTTCATCCAGGCGGATTCGCTCGCCAGCAATCTGCTGGCGCTGGCGCCGGCGGCGCTGCTCGCCATGGCGGTGTCGGGCGCGCTCGGCCTCGTCTTCGAGCGCGTGCTGGTGCTGCCGGTCTACGGCAATCACCTCAAGCAGATCCTGATCACCATGGGCGGATTGATCGTCGCCGAGCAGGCGCTCTACGCGCTGTTTGGCCCGGCCCAGATCCCGCTGCCGCTGCCCTCCGCGCTGCGCGGCTCCTTCGTCCTCGGCGATGTCGCCATCGCCAAATATCGCGTACTGGCCATGGCGGTCGGCCTCGTCGTCTTCCTCGCCACGCTGCTGGTGCTCAACCGCACCAAGATCGGCCTATTGATCCGCGCCGGGGTCGAGAACCGCGAGATGGTGGAAGCGCTGGGCTATCACATCCGCCGCCTGTTCCTCGGCGTCTTCATGGTGGGCTCGGCGCTGGCCGGGCTCGGCGGGGTGATGTGGGGCCTCTATCGCGAGCAGATCCACGCCTCCATGGGCGCCGACCTGATGGTGCTGATCTTCATCGTCGTCATCATCGGCGGTCTCGGCTCGGTCGCCGGCTGCTTCATCGGCGCCGTCCTGGTGGCGATGGTCGCCAATTACGGCGGCTTCCTCGTCCCCAAGCTCGCCCTCGTCTCCAACATCCTGCTGATGGTGGTGATCCTGATGTGGCGCCCGCGCGGCCTCTACCCGGTGACGACCCGATGATGATCCTGTCCGGCGATCCGCCGCGCAACCGCGCGCTCACCCTGATCCTCGTCGCCATCGTGCTGGCGCTGGCGCTGGCGCCGTTCCTGTTTCCCGGCGCCAAGGCGCTCAATGTCGCGGTGAAGATCTGCGTCTTCGCCGCGCTGGTGGCATCCTACGACCTGTTGCTCGGCTATACCGGCTCGGTCTCCTTCGCCCATACGATGTTCTACGGCATCGGCAGCTACGCCATCGCGATCGCGCTCTACGCCATGGGACCGAGCTGGGCCGCCATCGGCACCGCCGTTCTCTGCGGCCTGCCGCTGGCGGCGCTGCTGGCGCTCGCCATCGGCCTGTTCTCGCTGCGGGTGCAGGCGATCTTCTTCGCCATGATCACCCTCGCCGTCGCGTCCGCCTTCCTGGTGCTGGCCTCGCAGCTCTCCTGGCTGACCGGCGGCGAGGACGGCCGCAGCTTCCAGCTGCCCGAACTGCTGCGACCCGGCACGGTCTTCGCCAAGAATGTCTTCGGCGTCACCATCAGCGGCCGCACGCTGAGCTACTACATCGTCTTCGTCGGCGCGGCGGCGATGATCCTGCTGCTGCTGCGCATCGTCAATTCGCCGTTCGGCCGCGTGCTGCAGGCGATCCGCGAGAACCGTTTCCGCGCCGAGGCGCTCGGCTATCGCACCGTGTTCCACCTGACCTGGGCCAACTGCATCGCCGCCCTGGTCGCCGCCTTCGCCGGCATGCTCAACGCGCTGTGGCTGCGCTATGCCGGGCCCGACACCTCGCTGTCCTTCGCCATCATGCTCGACATCCTCTTGATGGTGGTGATCGGCGGCATGGGCACGATCTACGGCGCGCTGATCGGCGCGGTGATCTTCATCCTGGCGCAGAACTATCTGCAGCCGCTGATGGGCGCCGCCTCCAGGGCCGCCAGCGAGGTCGGCCTGCCGCTGCTGCCCCACCTGCTCGATCCGGATCGCTGGCTGCTGTGGCTCGGCCTGCTCTTCGTCGCCAGCGTCTACTTCTTTCCAACCGGCGTGGTCGGACGCTTGAGAGGGATGACCCGCGCATGACCACCCAGCCCGCTTCGCATTACATCACCCTGTGCGGCCGCGAGGTTCACTATGTCGAATGGGGCCGGCGCGACCAGCCGCCGCTGATCATGTGGCACGGCGTGGCGCGCACCGGGCGCGACTTCGACGACCTCGCGTCCGCGCTCGCCGACCGCCGCCATATCATCGTGCCCGACACCATCGGACGCGGCCTGTCGCAATGGAGCCCGGACCCGCACGGCGAATACAACACGCCGTTCTATGCGCGGCAGGCGGTCGAGCTGCTCGACCAGCTCGGCCTTGAGACCGTCGACTGGATCGGCACCTCCATGGGCGCGATCACCGGCATCCGCGCCGCCGCCGGCGATCTGCACGGCCGCGTCCGCCGCATGGTGCTCAACGATATGGGCCCGATCATCGCCCAGGCGGCGCTCGACCGCATCCGCTCCTACGCCGGCGCGCCGCCACGGTTCGAGCGCGTCTCCGAGCTCGAGGGCTACTTCCGCCAGATCTACAAACCCTACGGCTTCCTCACCGATACCCAGTGGCGGCGCATGACCGAGAGCTCGGTGCGGCGCCTGCCCGACGGCGGCGTCACCACTCATTTCGATCCCATGATCAAGCTGCACTTCGAGACCAACGAGGAGCAGTGGGATAACTGGGACAAGCTGACCTGCGACATGCTCTGCCTGCGCGGCGAGACCTCCGATCTGCTGCTGGTCGAAGACGCCGCCAGGATGGAAGCGCGCAACCCGCGCTGCAAGGTCGTGACCATCGGCGGTTGCGGCCACGCCCCGGCGCTCAACGTGCCCGACCAGATCGAGCTGGTGAGCAACTTCATCAATGCGGGGGTGTGAGGCCGAGGACGATTCCTCCTCTGTCATCGTCAACGACGACAAAAATGGTCCGTGCCGGCACTATTTGGTAGGCGATCATTGCCCGTTTGAAGCGGGCGATGACAACGGAGAGAGCAGCGAAATGCGCGGGTAAGCTGCCTCGCCGCCCCAGCCCCTGCATCAATGCAGGGCACGGTTGCCCGCGCTTGCCCTTTGGCGCCGCAGTGCACATCTGTTCTGCCCATCGTCCTGCAAGCTTATCCAGGGGATCCCCATCCATGAGTGCTGCAACATTGTTCGAGCCCTACAAGCTCGGCCCGATCACCCTCGCCAATCGCCTGGTGATGGCGCCGCTGACGCGCAATCGCGCCGAAGCCGGTTTCGTACCGGGGGCGCTCACGGCCGAATATTATGGCCAGCGCGCCTCGGCCGGCCTCCTGATCACCGAAGCGAGCCAGATCTCCCAGCAGGGCCAGGGCTATCAGGACACCCCCGGAATCTATTCCAGGGAGCAGGTCGCCGGCTGGCGCAAGGTTACCGACGAAGTGCACAAGCGCGGCGGCAAGATCTTCATCCAGCTCTGGCATGTGGGGCGCATCTCGCACACCGACCTGCAGCCGGGCCACGGCGCGCCGGTGGCGCCGTCGGCGATCGCCGCCAGGGGCAAGACCTTCGTCGGCGGACAGTTCGTCGACGTCTCCGCGCCGCGCGCGCTCGAGCTGAGTGAAATCCCCGGCATCATCGCCGACTACCGCAAGGCCGCCGCCAATGCCGTCGCCGCCGGCTTCGACGGCGTCGAGATCCACGGCGCCAACGGCTACCTGCTCGATCAGTTCGCCAAGGACGGTACCAACAAGCGCACCGACGCCTATGGCGGGTCGATCGAGAATCGCGCCCGGCTGATGCTCGAGGTGGCGAAGGCGGTGGTCGAGGAGATCGGCGCCGAGCGCACCGGCATCCGCATCTCGCCGGTGACCCCGGCCAACGACATTTCCGATTCCAATCCGCAGCCGCTGTTCGACACCATCGTCGACGGCCTCGCCAAGCTCAAGCTCGTCTATCTCCACGTCGTCGAGGGCGCGACCGGCGGGCCGCGCGACAATGCGCCGTTCGACTATGCCTCGCTGCGCAAGCGCTTCGCCGGCGCCTACATCGCCAACAACGGCTACACGCTGGCGCTGGCGAACGAGGTGCTGGCGGCCGGACAGGCCGACCTGATCGCCTTCGGCAAGGCGTTCATCGCCAATCCCGACCTCGTCGAACGCTTCAGGAAGGGCGCGCCGCTCAACGAGCCCGACCGCGCCACCTTCTACGGCGGCGGCGCCAAGGGCTATACCGATTATCCGACGCTGCAGGCGGCGGAGTAAGCCGGGCTGGAGCAAGCGCCCCGCCGCACATCGTGCTGTCGTCCTCCGCGAAAGCGGAGGGCGGTGAAGGCGAGCGATGACAGCCGGGAGCGAGGCGGCGCCGCACTCCACCGCCGCTAAAAATGAAAAGGCCGGGATCGCTCCCGGCCTTTCGCGTTGAGATCCGATCGAAGGATCGCGTGCCTTACTTGGCCGAGGCCTGGCGCTTCGGCGGGGTGGCCGGCCACGACTTGATCAGGGTGTCGTAGTCGATGGTCTCGCCCTTCGGCTTCTCGTTCGCCAGCTTGCGCTGGGGCGCGATGTTGCCGTCCTTTTCAGACTTGGCGTACCAGTATTCCGCCGTCTGCTTCGGATTGAGCTTCGGACCGCATTCGCCCTGCACCTTGGACTTCTCCAGGCGCTCCATGACGGAATCCTGGGCCGCGGCCAGGGAGTCCATCGCCTGCTGCGCGGTCTTCGCACCGGACGCTGCATCGCCGATGTTCTGCCACCACAGCTGCGCGAGCTTCGGATAATCCGGCACGTTGTTGCCGGTCGGGGTCCACTGCACGCGCGCCGGCGAGCGGTAGAACTCGATCAGGCCGCCGAGCTTCGGGGCGCGTTCGGTGAAGCTCTTGTCCCAGATGTCGGATTCACGAATGAAGGTGAGACCGACATGGCTCTTCTTCAGCGACACCGACTTGGAGACGATGAACTGCAGATAGAGCCAGGCCGCCTTGCGGCGCTCGACCGGAGTCGATTTCAGCAGCGTCAGCGAGCCGACGTCCTGATAACCGAGCTTCATGCCGTCTTTCCAATAGGCGCCGTGGGGCGACGGAGCCATGCGCCACTTCGGCGTGCCGTCCGCGTTCATCACCGGCAGGCCGGGCTTGACCATGTCGGCGGTGAAGGCGGTGTACCAGAAGATCTGCTGGGCGATATTGCCCTGCGACGGAACCGGGCCCGATTCGGAGAAGGTCATGCCCTGAGCCTGCGGCGGGGCATACTTCTTCATCCAGTCGAGATATTTGACGATCGAATAGACCGCCGCCGGACCATTGACGTCGCCGCCGCGTTCGACCGAAGAGCCGACCGGACGGCAGCCTTCCATGCGGATGCCCCATTCGTCGACCGGCAGGCCGTTCGGAAGGCCCTTGTCGCCGTTGCCCGCCATCGACAGCCAGGCGTCGGTGAAGCGCCAGCCGAGCGAGGGGTCCTTCTTGCCATAGTCCATATGGCCATAGACCTTGACGCCGTTGATCTCCTTGACGTCGTTGGTGAAGAAATCGGCTATATCCTCGTAGGCCGACCAGTTCACCGGCACGCCGAGGTCGTAGCCGTATTTGGCCTTGAACTTGGCCTTGATGTCCGGGTTGGTGAACCAGTCGTAGCGGAACCAGTAGAGGTTGGCGAACTGCTGGTCCGGCAGCTGGTAGAGATGGCCGTTCGGGGCGGTGGTGAACGACTTGCCGATGAAGTCGTCGAGGTCGAGCGTCGGATCGGTGACGTCCTTGCCCTCCTTGGCCATCCAGTCGGTCAGGTCGACCGCCTGGCCGTAGCGGAAGTGGGTGCCGATGAAGTCGGAATCGTTGATCCAGCCGTCATAGACGTTCTTGCCCGACTGCATCTGGGTCTGGATCTTCTCGACGACGTCGCCTTCCTGGATGATGTCGTGCTTGACCTTGATCCCGGTGATCTCCTCGAACGCCTTGGCCAGCGTCTTGGATTCATATTCATGGGTGGTCAGGGTCTCGGAGACGACATTGATCTCCATGCCCTTGAAGGGCGCGGCCGCCTTGGCGAACCACTGCATCTCCTTGAGCTGGTCGGCCTTGGAGAGGGTCGACGGCTGAAATTCGCTGTCGATCCACTTCTGCGCCGCTGCGTCGTCGGCGCGGGCCGCCGGCGCGAGGGCGACCGCAGCGAGCAGCGCCGCCGCACTCGTCATCGTCGCGAGACGATATTTCCCGGTCGTATATCGCATTTGGTTTCCTCCGTTGATGCGACTTGGGTGTTGTCAGTCCCGGGTTGCCCCCCGGTTCAGCGACGCACGCCGCGACCAGCGCCGCGCGCCGTGAAGTCTTGTCCTGCGCGGCCGTGTCACCGACCCGGTCGCGCATTCTCCGTCAGGTGCGGCCCCGGCAGCCCGGGACCGTCGTTCCGCCGTTCAGACCTTGCGAAAGATGACGATGGCCAGAAGCAGCGAAATTGCGGTTGCGAGCCACAGGCTCGAAATCTCGACGCCCTCGCCGATCGGCAGCGACGCGATCGGATCGGTGCCGACGACGCCGATCCAGACGAGGTGAATGACGGCGGCGGCGATCAGCGAAACGAACAGCCGGTCGCCGCGGGTGGTCGGGATGCGCAGCACGCCGACCCGCTCGGTCTCGGGATAGGCGAGCCCGAGCCAGGTCATCGTCCCCAGCGTGAGCGCCAGCAGCACGAAGAAGATCGCGGTCGGCGCCGTCCAGGCCATCCATGCGAAGCTGTCCACGGCGACCTCCCTCAGACCCGGCCGAGCGCGAAGCCGCGCGCGATGTAATTGCGGACGAACCAGATCACCAGGGCGCCCGGGATGATGGTGAGAACGCCGGCCGCCGCCAGCAGGCCCCAGTCCATGCCGGCCGCCGACACCGTACGCGTCATCGCCGCGGCGATCGGCTTGGCGTTGACCGAGGTCAGCGTGCGGGCGAGCAGCAGTTCGACCCAGGAGAACATGAAGCAGAAGAAGGCAGCGACGCCGATGCCGCTCGCGATCAGCGGCACCAGGATCCTGATGAAGAAACGCGGGAAGGAATAGCCGTCGAGGAAAGCGGTCTCGTCGATCTCGCGCGGCACGCTCGAGACGAAGCCCTCGAGAATCCACACCGCCAGCGGCACGTTGAACAGGCAATGCGCCAGCGCCACCGCCCAGGGCGTATCGAACAGGTCGAGCGCCGAATAGAGGTTGAAGAACGGCAGCGCGAACACCGCCGGGGGCGCCATGCGGTTCGACAGCAGCCAGAAGAACAGATGCTTGTCGCCGATGAAGCGGAAGCGCGAGAAGGCGTAGGCCGCCGGCAGCGCGAAGGTGATCGAGATCACGGTGTTGATGACGACGTATTCGAGCGAATGGATATAGGTCGAGTACCAGCTCTCGTCGGTGAAGATCCGGATGTAGTTGTCGAGCGTCGGCCTCTGCGGCCACAGCGTCATCGACGCCAGGATCTCGCCATTGGTCTTGAAGCTCATGTTGACCAGCCAGTAGATCGGCACGAGCAGGAAGACGATGAAGGCCAGCATGATGGCGCGGCGGCCGGGAATGGTCTGCATCACGCTTCTCCCGCCACTTCGCGGCGCTCGGCGCCGGTATTGGTCATCACCGTGTAGAACAGCCAGCAGGCGATCAGGACGATGATGTTGTAGACCAGCGACAGCGCCGCCGCCTTGCCGAGATCGAACTGGCCGAGCGCGATCTTGACGAGCTCGATGGAAATGAAGGTGGTGGAGTTGCCGGGTCCGCCGCCGGTGACGACGAACGGCTCGGTGTAGATCATGAAGCTGTCCATGAAGCGCAGCAGCCCCGCGATCAGGAGCACCCGCTTCATCTTCGGCAGCTGGATCGCGGTGAAGACCGCCCAGCGCGAGGCGCCGTCGATCTGCGCGGCGCGGTAATAGGCGTCGGGGATCGACTTGAGGCCGGCGTAGCACAGCAGCGCGACGAGGCTCGTCCAGTGCCAGACGTCCATGACGATGATGGTGACCCAGGCGTCGAGCTCGTTGGCGACGTAGTTGTAGTTGACGCCCATCTTGTTGAGGGCGTAGCCGAGCAGGCCGATGTCGGGCCGGCCGAACACCTGCCAGATGGTGCCGACGACGTTCCATGGAATCAGCAGCGGCAGCGCCAGGATGACGAGGCACGCGGCGACGCTCCAGCCCTCCCGCGGCATCGACAGGGCGATGACGATGCCGAGCGGGATCTCGATGGCGAGGATCACCGCGGAGAAGAACAGGTTGCGCCATACCGAGGCGAAGAAGCGGCTGCCAAGGTCGGTCGAGGGGTCGAGCAGCTCCTTGAACCAGCCGATGCCGTTCCAGAAGAACTGGTTGTTGCCGAAGGTGTCCTGCACCGAATAGTTCACCACCGTCATCAGCGGCAGCACCGCCGAAAAGGCGACGATCAGGAACACCGGAGCCACCAGCAGCCAGGCTTTCTGATTGACCGTCTTCTCCATCACGCCGCTCCCTCGACGAGGCGGCTGTCCGCATAGACGTGGATCCGCCCCGGATCAAATTGCAGCCCGACGCCCTCGCCGCCGATCGACAGCCCGTCGGGCACGCGGGCGGCGAGCCGCAGGTCGCCGACCCGCACCCTGGCGAAGCGCACGCGGCCGAGATCGTCGATGCGCTCGACCGTGCCGGCGAGAAGGCCGGGCCCCGGCGCCGCGACGGTGACGAATTCCGGCCTGACGCCGATCTCGATGCGGCTTGCCGCGGGCAGCGCCGCATAGGTCTTCTGCAGGGCGATGGCATGGCCGGCGAGCCGCACCTCGCGCCCCGCCACCTCGGCAGGCAGGATGTTCATGCCGGGCGAGCCGATGAAGTAGCCGACGAAGGTATGGGCGGGCTTGTCGAACAGCTCCTCCGGCGTGCCGCTCTGCACCACGCGCCCGTCATGCATCACGACCACCGTGTCGGCGAAGGTCAGCGCCTCGGTCTGGTCGTGGGTGACATAGATCATGGTGAGGTCGAGGGCACGGTGCAGCGC
Organism: Bradyrhizobium sp. WD16; assembly: GCF_024181725.1. Classification (NCBI taxonomy): domain Bacteria; kingdom Pseudomonadati; phylum Pseudomonadota; class Alphaproteobacteria; order Hyphomicrobiales; family Nitrobacteraceae; genus Bradyrhizobium; species Bradyrhizobium sp. WD16. The sequence continues at coordinate 477,468 of NZ_CP028908.1, forward strand.
CTTGAGCTTGGAGCGCAGCTCCCATTTGAGGTGCGGGTCGATCACCGTGAGCGGCTCGTCGAACAGCACGGCGGCGACATCGGAGCGCACCAGCCCGCGGCCGAGCGAGATCTTCTGCTTGGCGTCCGCGGTCAGGCGCTGGGCCTTGCGGTTGAGATCGGGCGTGAGGTCGAGAAGACCGGCGATCTCCTTGACCCTCGCCTCGATCTGCGCCCGCGGCACGCCGCGGTTCTTGAGCGGAAAGGCGAGATTCTCACCGACCGTCATGGTGTCGTAGATCACCGGGAACTGGAACACCTGGGCGATATTGCGCTTCTGGGTCGACAGCGCGGTGATGTCGGCGCCGTCGAACAGGATCTTGCCGCGGGTCGGCGTGACGATGCCGGAGATGATGTTGAGCAGCGTGGTCTTGCCGCAGCCGGACGGGCCGAGCAGCGCATAGGCGCCGCCCTGGCGCCAGGTCATGGACAGCGGCTTGAGCGCGAAGGAATCCTCCGGCGCGTCGGCACCGGCGTAGCTCTTGGTGAGGTCGACGAGATCGATGCGTGCCATGCCGCCCTCACATCACCGCGGGGGCGGCGACCAGCCGTCCGGCGCTGTCGAAGACGAACAGGTCGCCAGGATCGAGCGCAGCCTCGAGGCGTTCGCCCGGCTCGAACTCGTGGATGCCGGGCAACACCGCCACCCAGCTGTCGCTGCCGTGCCGCAGATGGACGAAGCTCTCCGAGCCGGTGATCTCGGTCAGCAGCACCTCGGCGGCGAAGACGTGACGCCCGGCGACGCCGTCGGCGATGGCGAGCTGGTGGGCGCGGAAGCCGACGCGGTAGCGACCGTCGGCGATGCCGGCATAGAGGCCGCTCGCCGGCACCTCGACGCCGCTGCCATAGGTGACCATGCCCCCGTTCTTCTCCAGATCGATGGTGTTGAGCGGCGGATCGGAGAACACCTGGGCGACGCGCAGCGTCTCGGGACGGCGGTAGACCTTCGGCGTCTCGCCGAGCTGCAGCGCCGCGCCTTCCCACATGCAGATGGTGCTGCCGCCGAGCAGCAGCGCCTCGGAAGGCTCGGTGGTGGCATAGACGAAGATCGCGCCCGAAGCCTCGAATATCCGTGGCAGCTCGGCACGCAGTTCCTCGCGCAGCTTGTAGTCGAGGTTGGCGAGCGGCTCGTCGAGCAGCACGAGATCGGCGCCCTTGACGAGGGCGCGGGCGATCGCCGTGCGCTGCTGCTGGCCGCCGGACAGTTCGAGCGGCGTGCGCTGCAGATAGGGGTCGAGCTGCAGCAGCCGCGACGCCTCGCGCACCCGCGCCTCGATCTCGTCGCGCGGCCGGCCCTGGACCCGCAGCGGCGAGGCGATGTTCTCGTAGACGCTGAGCGAGGGGTAGTTGATGAACTGCTGATAGACCATGGCGACGGAGCGGCGGCGGACGTCGAAGCCGGTGACATCGGTGTCGCCGACCAGCAACCGTCCCTGCGTCGGCTTGTCGAGCCCGGCGAGCAGGCGCATCAACGTGGTCTTGCCCGACAGGGTCGGACCGAGCAGCACGGTGAGCGAACCGCGGACGAGGGTGAGCGAGACGTCGCGGATATAGGGCACGCCGCCGACCTCGCGCGAGACATGATCGAGGGTGATGCTCATGAGCGCGCCCCCGCGCCCTGTCGCATCGGCGCCGTCGCGGCCTGCGCCGCCATGAAGGCGTCGAGCGCGGCGATCTCCTCCGGATTCATCCGCAGGCCGAGCTTGGAGCGCCGCCACACGACGTCGGCGGCGGTGCGCGCCCATTCCCTGGTCATCAGATAGCGGACCTCGCTTTCGGTCAGCGTGGCGCCGAAGGACTGGCCGAGATCGGCGGCGGACTTCGCCTGGCCGAGCACCTGCCGCGCCCGGCTGCCATAGGCGTGGGCGAGCCGGTCGGCATGATCGCGGCCGAGGAACGGATAGTCGCGGAGCAATTCGTTGGTCAACGCCGGCAAGGCCGAGACGTCGAGATCGCCGCCGGGCAGCGGCGCGTGGCCGGTCCAGCCGGCAGGCTGTTCGGCGCCGTGCAGGGCGGAGGCGACATGCTCGAGCGCCTCCTCGGCGAGACGGCGATAGGTCGTGATCTTGCCGCCGAAGATCGACAGCAGCGGCGAGCCGTTCGGCGCGTCGAGCTCGAAGACGTAGTCGCGCGTCGCCGCCTTGGCGTCGCTGGCGCCGTCGTCATAGAGCGGCCGGACGCCCGAATAGGTCCACACCACGTCGGCCGGCGTCACCGCCCGGGCGAAATACTCGCTCACGGCGGCGCAGAGATAGTCGATCTCTTCCTTGGTGATGGCGACCTTGGCCGGATCGCCGTCGTAGTCGCGATCGGTGGTGCCGATCAGGGTGAAGTCGTTCTGGTACGGAATGGCAAAGACGATGCGGCCGTCCTCGTTCTGGAAGATGTAGGCGCGATCATGGGCGTAGAGGCGCGGCACCACGATGTGGGAGCCCTGCACCAGGCGCACCTTGGCCTTGGCATTGACGCCGGCGCGGCGCGCCAGCACCTCTTCCACCCAGGGACCGGCGGCATTGATCAGGACCCGGGCGGCGATGGTCTCACGACGGCCGCTCGCCATGTCCTCGATCGTGATGCGCCAGCCGTCGTCGCCACGCACCGCCTCGACCGCGCGGGTCCGGGTGCGGATCACCGCGCCGCGTTCGGCGGCATCGACGGCGTTGAGCACCACGAGACGGGCGTCGTCGACGAAGCAGTCGGAATATTCGAAGCCCTTCTTGAAGCGCCCCGGCGCGAGCGGACGGCCGACCTCGTCGCGCGTGAGGTCGACGGTGCGGGCGGGCGGCAGCAGCTTGCGGCCGCCGAGATGGTCATAGAGGAAGAGGCCGAGGCGCAGCAGCCATGCCGGCCGCAGGCCGCGATGGTGGGGCAAAACGAAACGCAGCGGGCGAATGATGTGCGGCCCGATCTGCCACAGCACCTCGCGCTCCATCAGCGCCTCGCGGACCAGCCGGAACTCATAATATTCCAGATAGCGCAGCCCGCCGTGGATGAGCTTGGTCGACCAGGACGAGGTCCCGCTCGCCAAGTCATTCATTTCACAAAGAAAAACTGAATTTCCCCGGCCGGCCGCGTCGCGGGCGATGCCGCAGCCATTGATGCCACCTCCGATGATGGCGAGGTCGAAAACTTGATCCACGTGACGCTTCCCCCGCGCTCGCCCCGCAAGGCAGGCGATTTCGCTTTCGGGTTTGGATTAAAACACGAGCAAAAGCGAAAGCAAGCGAAAGATTAGCGAAAGCCAGCATTCTCCCGGGAATGCTCGGCAACCCATTCCTACGCGGCCGCCCCCTCCTCGCCGCCGACCGCCTTGTCGTTGCCGTTCTTGTCCTCGGCCGGCTTGGGGCCGGTCTCGATCACCTGGATGCCGCGCTCGCGGCAAAGACTGCGAAAACGCGGCGGCAGGCCGTGATCGGTAACGAAGGTCTGGATCTGGCTGATATGGGCGATACGGACCGGGGCGCTCCGCTGGAACTTCGTCGAATCGGACACCAGCATGACGCTGCGGGCATTGGCGATGATCGCCTGGGCTGCCTGCACCTCGCGATAGTCGAAATCGAGCAGCGCGCCTTCCTCGTCGATCGCCGAGGCGCCGATGATGGCGTAGTCGACCTTGAACTGGCCGATCAGGTCGATGGCGGCCGAGCCGATCACCGCGCCGTCGGCGCGGCGGACATTGCCGCCGGCAACGATGACCTCGATGCGCGGATGGCGATAGAGCAGCATCGCCACATTGAGGTTGTTGGTGATGACCAGGAGGTCCTCGTGGGAGGACAGCGCGCTCGCCACCTCCTCGGTGGTGGTGCCGATATTGATGAAGAGCGAGCAGCCGTTGGGGATCTGGGCGGCGGCGGCAAGGCCGATCGCCTTCTTCTCCTCGGCAGCGACGAAGCGCCGCGCCTCATAGGCGAGGTTCTCAACGCCCGAGGCGATGATCGCGCCGCCGTGGACGCGGGTCATCGCGCGCCGGTCGCACAGGTCGTTGAGATCCTTGCGGATGGTCTGCGCCGAGACCTCGAAGCGCCGCGCCAGGTCTTCCACCGTGACGCGGCCCACCGAGCGGGCGAGGTTGAGAATTTCGGACTGACGATGGCTGAGACCGGTCACCGCAACCACCCTGGCGCGAGAAAATACGCGGCCATGGTGGTCGGGTTCCGTCAGGCGGTCAACTCGCGATTTGATGCGCGGCGACCGATCACCACCGCAAGCGTTAACGCCGGCAGGCGCCGGCCGGCGCCTTGCCACGCCGTGGCGGATCAAAGCTCCGTCAAGCCGCCTTGCTGCCGGCGCGCCCGAGCTTGAAACGGACGGCGGCCCGCTCGGCTTCCCGTGCGCTGGAAAAATAGCGACCCTCGAGGGCGGTGAAGTCCTGGGAGGCTGCGAAGAAACGATACCCGCCTTTGTCGCGAACCACGATGCCGGCGGGCTTGGAACTCACTTCGATGATGTAGCTGTCTGACATGGCTTTCCTGCGGCCGGTACTGCCCGGCGCTCCTTGTCGCGATAACGATAGAGCGATGAAAAGGTTCAGTCGGCGCGACAACAGCACCCGGTCGCAGCTGAGCACCAATGCTCCTGACCAGGTTGCCTCACCATGAAACCCTCTCTGCGGATCATGTCCGCGTCCCCTCTAACCGCATCGCGCGACAGCGCAATGACATTCGCCGATAGCATCAGTACGGCGTTGCCTCGGAGTTGCCTTCGAATTGCCTCGCGAGAGGTTATTCCGATTCGGTGATTCGCGCAGCATCCGCACCGCGACCGAGCGCGAGATATTCCCCCTGCCAATAGGTCAGCGGCGCCTGCGGATCGGCGACGCGCGCCGCCGCGACGCGACCGATGACGATGGCGTGGGAATGGCGGCTGATGATCTCCTCGATGGTGCAGTCGACGGCGGCCAGCGCGCCGACCAGCACCGGCACGCCGGTGGCGAGCGTCGTCCATTCGGCGCCCTCGAAGCGGGCGCGACCGCTGATGCCGCCGCGGCCGGTGAAGCGATCGGCGACCGGCTGCTGTCCGGCATGCAGCACGTTGACGGCGAAGGCGCCGCAGCTCTCGAACAGCGGCCAGGAGGACGAATTGCGATTGATGCAGACAAGCAGGCTCGGTGGCTCCGCCGACAACGACGTCACCGACGACACCGTCATGCCGGAGATCGCGTCGCCGCGGCCGACCGTGATGACGCTGACGGCGCCGGCGAGCTGGCGCATCGCCTGACGGAAACTGGCGGGCGATGCCGAAGGCTCGGCGTCGAGATGACGAACCAGCGAGTTCATGGCATTTCCCCTTAAATCTCGGCCTCGGCCTTGCCGAGAAGCTGGTTGAGGATGCTTTCCTCGAACGCCGCCATCGTCGCCGAGCCGCGGTTGCGCGGTCGCGCCAGATCGACCTGGATGTCGTTGGCGATGCGCCCCTCTTCGAGCACCAGCACGCGATCGGCCACCGCCACCGCCTCGCCGACGTCATGGGTCACCAGGATCGCGGTAAAGCCGAGATCGGCCCACACCCGCTCCAGCAGGCGCTGCATGGTGATGCGGGTCAAGGCGTCGAGCGCGCCGAGCGGCTCGTCGAAAGCAAGCACCCGCGGCTGGCTGACCAGCGCCCGCGCCAGCGCGACCCGCTGGCGCTGCCCGCCCGACAGCAGTGCCGGCCACTGGTCGCGCTTGGCCGAGAGCTCGACCTCGTGCAGGGCGTGTTCGGCCCGGGCGCGCGCGTCGGCGCGCTTGCGCTCGGTGCCGAGACCGACTTCGACATTGTCCAGCACCCGCGCCCACGGCAGCAGCCGCGGCTCCTGGAACATCATCCGCACCTTCGCCGTGCCGGCATCCGGCACTTCGCCGAACGAGATCGAGCCGGCGCTCGCGGCGTCGAGCCCCGCGATCAGGCGCAGCAGCGTGCTCTTGCCGCATCCGCTGCGGCCGACGATGGCGACGAACTGCCCCGCCGGGATGTGCAGATCGACGCCGCGCAGCACCTCGTGATCGCCGAAGGCCTTGCGCAGGCCGCGGATGGTGATCGGCAGGCCGCGCGCGCGCGACCCGACGCGCGCCGCCTCGGCGCCGCGCAGGATTGCCGGGCTGTCCACCGTGGCAGCGGCATCGGGAGCGGAACGGAGCAGCTTCATCGTCGTCCTCACTTCTTCTGGAAGGCGGGATGCCAGGACAGCGTCAGCCGCTCCAGCACGCGGGAGGCGCTGTCGGCGAGCTTGCCGAGCAGGGCGTAGATCAGGATGCTCAGCACCACCACGTCGATCAGCATGAATTCGCGCGCCTGCATCGCCATGTAGCCGAGCCCCGAGGATGCGGCGATGGTCTCCGCCACGATCAGGGTCAGCCACATGATGCCGAGCGCGAAGCGCAGGCCGACGAAGATCGAGGGCAGCGCCCCCGGAAAGATGACGCGGCGGAACAGTTCGGCATCGCCCATGCCGTAGCTCCGCCCCATCTCGATGAGCTGCGGATCCACCGTGCGGATGCCATGCAGCGTGTTGAGGTAGATCGGGAAGAAGACGCCGAGCGCCACCAGGAAGAGCTTCGCCGCCTCGTCGATGCCGAACCACAGGATCACCAGCGGAATCAGCGCGAGGTGCGGCACGTTGCGCACCATCTGCAGCGTGGTGTCGGTAAGCCGGTTGGAGAGCTGCGACAGCCCGTTGGCGAGGCCGAACGCAAAGCCGATGCCGCCGCCGATGGCGAAGCCGACGATGGCGCGCCAGAAGCTGACCCAGACATTGTGGCCGAGCTCGCCGCTCCTGAGCAGTTTCCAGCCGGCCAGCGCGACGTCGCTCGGCGCCGGCAGCACCCGCGTCGAGATCAGCCCGGCGACGCTCGCCGCCTGCCAGGCGACGAGGATCACGAGCGGCACGATCCATTGCGTCAGGCCATCGACCCGCGGCACCCGCAGGCGCCGCACCCGCGGCAGCGACTCGGCGAGACTCATGATTGCGCCGCCTGCTTGAGGACCGGACGGACGTCATTGGCGATGGTCTCGCCGAACGGGCCGGTATTGACCTTTGACGGCGCCGCGATGGTGGTGTGGCTCAGCGACAGCAGCGGGAACACCAGTTCGGCGAAGCGATAGGCCTCTTCCAGGTGCGGATAGCCCGACAGGATGAAGGTATCGATGCCCAGCGCCTGATACTCCTTGATCCGCGCCGCGACCGTCTGCGGATCGCCGACCAGCGCGGTACCCGCGCCGCCGCGCACCAGGCCGACGCCGGCCCACAGATTGGGGCTGATCTCGAGCTTGTCGCGCCGGCCGCCATGGAGCTCCGACATCCGGCGCTGCCCTTCCGAATCCATCCGGGCGAAGATCTTCTGCGCCGCGGCGATGGTGTCGTCGCTGACGTGACGGATCAGGTCGTCGGCGGCGCGCCAGGCTTCCTCGTTGGTCTCGCGGACGATGACATGGAGGCGGATTCCGAAAGACAGTTTGCGGCCGGCCTTCTCCGCCGCCGCGCGCACCCGCGCGACCTTCTCGGCGACCTCCGCCGGCGGCTCGCCCCAGGTCAGGTACTTGTCGACCGTCTGCACCGCGACATCGATGCCGGCATCCGACGAGCCGCCGAAGAACAGCGGCGGGCCGCCCTCCTGCACCGGGGCGAACAGCAGCTTGCCGTCTTCGACGGTCAGGTGCTTGCCCTTGTAATTGACGGTGTGCCCGGCCAGCAGTTCGCGATAGATGGCGAGGAACTCACGCGTGATCTCGTAGCGCTCGCCGTGGGACAGGAAGATGCCGTCGCCCTTGTTCTCGACCGGGTCGCCGCCGGTGACGATGTTGACGAGCAGCCGGCCGTCGGAAATGCGGTCCAGCGTCGCGGTCATGCGCGCCGCCACCGCCGGCGACTGCAGCCCCGGCCGCACCGCCACCAGATAACGCAGGCGCTTGGTCGCCGGCGCCAGCGCCGAGGCGACGATCCAGGAATCCTCGCAACTGCGCCCGGTCGGCAGCAGCACGCCGTAGTAGCCGAGTTCGTCGGCGGCCTGAGCGATCTGCCGCATGTAGGCGAGGTTGACATCGCGCCCCCCGGTCGAAGTGCCGAGATAGCGGCCGTCGCCGTGGGTCGGGATGAACCAGAGGATATTGGCGCTGGGAGAAGACGTGCTCATGAACCGGACTTTCGTGCGATATCGGAAACGTTGATCGGCTTGGGAATGAGGCCGAGCTTGTGGAAGGTGTCGGCGAGCTGCTGCTGCCCGGCGAGCGTCGCGGCATCGATCGGCCTGATGCCGTAGGACTGGCGCTTGAGGGCGAGCTCGAGCACCGGCACCGGCAGCCCGACGGACGGGCCGAGCTGTTCGGCGACCGCATGGATGTCGGACTGCGCCCAGACATCGACCTCGCGCAGGGCATCGAGCACGACGTCGACCACTTTGGGATCGGTATCGAGCAGCTTCTGCGCGGCGAGATAGAACTGGGTGTTGGCGACGATGCCGGTGCCGTCCGCCAGCACGCGGGCCTCCAGCGCCACTTCGGCCGCCGCCTGGTACGGATCCCAGATCGCCCAGGCGTCGACCGAACCGCGTTCGAAGGCGGCACGCGCATCGGCCGGGGCGAGGAACACCGGCGTGATGTCGCCATAGGCGAGGCCGGCCTTCTCCAGCGCCTTGACCACCAGATACTGGACGTTGGAGCCGCGATTGAAGGCGACCTTCTTGCCCTTGAGCTCCGCGACCTTGGTGAGCGCACTTGCCTTCGGCACCAGGATCGCCTCACCCTTCGGCGCCGGCGGCTCATAGGCAACGTAGCGGATCGGCGCGCCGGCCGCCTGGGCGAAGACCGGCGGCGCCTCGCCGGTATTGCCGAAATCGATCGAGCCGACATTGATGGCTTCGAGGATCGGCGGACCGGACGGAAACTCGGTCCAGTTCACGCTGTAGCCGAGCGGCTTGAGCTTGGCGTCGAGCGAGCCCTTGCTCTTGAGCAGCACCAGCTTGCCGTATTTCTGGACTGCGATCCGCAGCACCTTGTCCTGGGACTGCGCCGCCGCGCCGGACATGGCCAGCACGCTGCCGACGACCAATGTGGCGGCGGCAAGAATGACGGCTCGTAACTTCAAGACGGCTCTCCTTCGGTAACGGCACACTGCGGTCGCGACACACGCCGCCTTCGGCGAAGGCTTGCGGGACACCGTGTTCGCAATCGCAACAACGGAACCGACGATGTGTGTGATTGCCCTCACCGATCAAGGCGTTGGCCGAAATAACGACGTCCATGCTCCGCATTGCGGGCGAGGCACATCATTTCTTCCAAGGAGGCGCGACCTCGCGCTATCGCTGTCCGCAAGCGGCGGTTGCGTCGCCGCAACCTCACCGCGCAGCACAGGCAAGTGCCTCAATCTGCAACTAAAATTCAGATCGCTTCGAGGTGCGAAGATTTCTGTTCTTCAATGCGGCCAACGCGAAGCACACTGTTCTCGCGAACGGCGGACGTCGGCAACAAATTCCTGGCCGCCGGCACGCCACGCCCGGCCATCCGCGACCTGCTGCAGCAGCATCGGCGCATCCGCTCGCCCGCACTGTAGTGCGCGCGGCGTCGGTCGCTGTGCCAATTTCCACCCTGGCGGCGTACCGGGCCGGCCTTGGCCTGGCGCGCTCACCCCTCCCGCACCACCGGGTGCGGACGGCCGTGATCATCGATGGCGACATAGGTGAAGTTGCCATCGGTCACCAGGATCGAACGGGTCTCGTTGCGGCGCATGACCCAGGCGGCGACGTGCACGGTGAGCGAGGTGCGGCCGACGCGAATGGCGTGGCAATGCACCGAGACGACGTCGCCGACGAACACCGGCTTGCGAAAGGTCATCGCCTCGATCGACACCGTGACGGTGCGCGAGCGCGCGACCTTCGAGGCCATGATGCCGCCGCCGACATCCATCTGGCTCAGCAACCAGCCGCCGAAGATGTCGCCATTGGCGTTGGTGTCGGCGGGCATCGCCAGGGTGCGGATGCAGAGCTCGCCGTCAGGCTCGAAAGCCGGAACGGCGGTGACGGCGGACGGGGATTCGGTCATGGCTGTGCCTGTACTGCGGTGCTGGTCGAGGAGGCGAACTGGTCCCAGCCGGCATCGGGCGTGAACCGCTCGCCGTAACGGTTGGAGAGCCCCTGCAGCGCCGCGACCACCTCGGCGACGCCGCGGCTGCGGGCATAGTTGAGCGGACCGCCGCGGAACGGCGCATAGCCGGTGCCGAAGATCATGGCGCCGTCGACCACGTCGGCATCGTCGACGATGCCCTCGCGCAGGCAGGCGACGCAGACATTGGACATCGGCAGGATCAGGCGGTCGGTCATTTCGTCGGTCGGCTGCACGGTCGGGGGGATCTTCAGCGCCGTGCCGCCTTCCCAGTCGTAGAAGCCCTTGCCGGTCTTGCGGCCGAGCTCGCCGCGCGCGACCTTGTCGCGCAGCCAGGCCGGCGCCTCGGGCAGGCCGCCGCCGAGCTTTTCGCGCAGCATGTCGCCGACGGCGAGACAGATATCGAGCCCGACCTGGTCGGCGAGCTCGATCGGCCCCATCGGCATGCCGAAGCGCTCCGCCGCGGCGTCGATGGTCGCCTTGTCGACCTTCTCGTCGAGCATGATCATGGCTTCCAGCATGTACGGCGTCAGCGCGCGGTTGACGAGGAAGCCCGGCGCGCTCTTCACCGGCAGCGGCAGGCGATCGATCGTGCCGACGAAGGCGCGGGCGGCGGCGAGCAGCTGCGCATCGGCGCGGTCGTGGCTGACCACCTCGACCAGCTGGAGCCGCGATACCGGGTTGAAGAAATGCAGGCCGACGAGACGCTCCGGCCGCGCCAGCGAGGCCCGCAGCTCCTCGAGCGGAATGCTCGAGGTATTGGTGGCGAGAATGGCGTCCGGCTTCATCCGCGCCTCGAGCGCGGCATACACCTGCCGCTTGAGCTCGAGCTTCTCCGGCACGGCTTCGATGACGAGGTCGGCGTTGCGCACGCCCTCGCCGGCGAGATCGGGCATCAGGCGATCGAGCGCGTCGCGCTCGTCGACCGGTTTGCGCAGGATCTTGCGGTAAAGCTCGGCGGCGCGGCGGATTGCGCCGGCGATCGGCTCCGGCTTCATGTCGGCGAGGCTGGTGCGCAGGCCCTGATAGGCGCACCAGGCGGCGATGTCGCCGCCCATGGCGCCGGCGCCCACGACATGGACGTGGCGCACGCGGTTGTCGCCGCCGGCGAGCTTCTTCATGCGCTCGCGCAGGAAGAACACCCGGATCAGATTCTGCGCCGTCGGCGTCACCATCAACCCGGCGAAGGATGCCGGCTCGGCCGCGAGCATCGCCCGCTTGTCGCCGCCGTGGCGCTCCCACAGGTCGATCAGCGCATAGGGCGCCGGATAATGCTCCTTCGCCGCCGACTTGGCCGCCTCGGTGCGCATCCTGCCGGCGAGCAGGCGGCGTAGCGGGGCGACATTGAGCAGGGCATTGAGCGTACCCGACCTCGCCCGGCGCAGCCGGCCGAACACGGCATCGCGCACCGCGTTGCGGACGTGGCGCTCGGCGGTGACCGCGTCGACCAGCCCGAGCGCCTTGGCGCGGCGGGCGTCGACGGTCTTGCCGGTGAGCATCAGGGTCATCGCCTGGGTCGGGTTGATCAGTTCGGTCAGCCGCGCCGGGCCGCCGAGGCCGGGATGCAGGCCCAGCATCACTTCGGGAAAGCCGAAGCGGGCGCCGTCGATGGCGATCCGCATGTTGCAGGCGAGCGCCACTTCGAGGCCGCCGCCGAGGCAGAAGCCGTGGATCACCGCCACCGTCGGCATGCGCAGGGCTTCGAGACGGTCGACCACCGCATGGGCGCGGCGGATCTCCGCCTCGACCTCGCGGGGATCGCTGGCGCCGCGGAATTCGTTGATGTCGGCACCGGCGATGAAACCGGACGGCTTGGCCGAGCGCAGGACGAGGCCGGCGGGCCGCTCGACCTCGATCGCGGCGAGCACCTCGCCGAACTCCTCCATCACCTCGGCGGAGAGCGAATTGGCGCCGGCGCCGGCCCGGTCGAAGACCAGCCAGGCGATGCCGTCGGCATCGCGGCCGAGCCGGAAATGACGGAAGCGCCCCGGCTCGGCGACAGGCGGCCCGAGCTCGAGGACGCGGTCGGCGAAGACGGTCATGATCTTGCTGTCCATGGTCGTGGTCATGCCCGCGGCCTCACACCGTCTCGATCAGCATGGCGCCGCCGAGCCCGCCGCCGATGCATTCGGTGGCGAGACCCCGCCTGGTGCCGAGCCGTTTCATGGCGTTGACGAGATGCAGCACGATGCGATTGCCCGAGGTACCGACCGGATGGCCGAGGCTGATGGCACCGCCATCGACGTTGAGACGCGCCCGATCGATGGCGCCGGCCGCGCCGTCGAGCTGGAGAATTTCGCGGCAGAAGCGCTCGTCCTCCCAGGCCTTGAGGCAGCCCAGCACCTGGCTGGCGAAGGCCTCGTTCAGCTCCCAGGTCTCGACGTCGTGGATGGTGAGATTGTTGCGCTTGAGCAGCGCGGTGGCGGCGAGCACCGGGCCGAGCCCCATGATCGAGGGATCGAGCGCCGACCACTGGCTGTCGACGATCACCGCCTTGGGGGTGAGGCCATGTTTCCTCAGCGCCTCGTCCGAGGCGAGGATCACCCAGGACGCGCCGTCGGTGATCTGCGAGGAATTGCCGGGCGTCACCTGGCCCCAGGGCCGCTCGAAGGCGGGCTTGAGGGTTGCGAGCTTCTCGACGCTGGAATCCGGCCGCACGCCGTCGTCGTGATCATAGAACTGCCCACGGCGATCGAACGCGGTCTCGACCTCGCCCTTGAGCCAGCCCTCGGCCTGGGCGCGGGCGAGCCGCTTGTGGCTCTCCACCGCATAGGCGTCGGCTTCGGCCCGGGTGATGCCGAACAGGTGGCCGACCTTCTCCGCGGTCTGGCCCATGTTGAGGTCGGTGACCGGATCGGTCAGGCCGCGCTCCAGCCCGATCACCGGCTTGAAATAAGCCGGCCGTGCCCGGGCAATGGCGGCGAGCTTGGCGAGCGCCCCCTTGGCGGTGGCGAGACCGGCGAACCAGCGCACGCCCTGCTGCGGCCAGACCAGCGGGGCATGGCTCAGCGCCTCGGCGCCGCCGGCGAGGATCATCTCGCCCTTGCCCTGCTGGATATAGCGATAGGCGGTGTCGATCGACTGCATGCCGGAGCCGCAATTGATCTGCACGGTGAAGGCGACCATGTCCTCGCCCATGCCGAGCCGCAGCGCCGCGACCCGCGCCGGGTTCATCTCGTCGGCGATGACGTTGACGCAGCCGAGGATGACCTGGTCGAAGGCGGTGGGCGCGAACGGCTGGCGCGCCAGCAGCGGCCGGCCGCATTGCACGGCGAGATCCACCGGCGTGAACGGACCCGGACCGCTGCGCGCCTTGAGAAACGGCGTGCGGCTGCCGTCGACGATGTAGACCGGACGTGTCATCAGCTTGCAGCCCGCGTGGTAAGGTCCTGAGGATCGGAACGATCGTGATAGCGCGCCGTCGACGGTGCCAGTTCCTCGGCGGCGAAGTCGTCCACCGCGATGACGCCGGCCACCGCCTTCTCCGCCGCCTCCAGCCGTTCCGCCTCGGCCTCGCCGATCACACCATTGCGCAACGCCGCGCGCCAGTCGCGAATCCGCGCCGTCCGCAGTTTTTTGACGATGTCCTCGTTGGCGGTGACGAGGGCAAAGGCCCGTTCCAGCCGGGCGAGACCGCGGTCGTCGTCGACATGGGCGATGTTGGGGGTGAGGCGATCGCGCGCCGCCGACGGTTCGAGAATGAGCTGCGCCAGGCGATGGATCAGGCTGTCCGAGGGCGAGGCGGCGCGCGGGCCGAAGGGCTGCACGATCAGCTTGAGCAGGACGGCGACGAAACGGTTGGGCAGGTTGGCGAGAATGTCGGCAAGGCGGAGCTCGATCGTCTTCAGCCCGCTCGCCATGCACCATTCCAGCGCCGCGAAGTCGTCCGGCTGGCGGCCTTCGTCGTGCCAGCGCTTCAGCGCGGCCGACAACAGGTAGAGTTCGGACAGGATGTCGCCGAACCGGGCCGACAGCATCTCCCTGCGCTTGAGGGCGCCGCCGAGCGTCGCCAGCGCCATGTCGGCGCACAGCGCGAAAGCCGCGGCATGGCGCGACAGCTGGCGATAGAAGCGCGTCGCCTCGCCCGCCTCCGGCGCCGGCGCGAACAGGCCGCCGGTCCAGTTGCGGCCGAGCGCCCGGAAGGCATTGGCGAAGGTGTGGCCGACATGAGCCCAGAACGCCGTGTCGAAGGCCTCGAGCCCGCGCGCCGGGTCGGCATCCGCCAGCGCGGTCATCTCGGTCAGCAGATGGGGGTGCGCGCGGATCGCGCCCTGACCGAAGACGATGAGGTTGCGGGTGAGGATATTGGCGCCCTCCACGGTGATGCCGACCGGCACCGCGCGATAGAGACTGCCCATGTAGTTCTGCGGTCCGTCGATCACCGCCTTGCCGCCGTGGATGTCCATGGCGTCGTCCACGACGACGCGCATGCGCTCGGTGGCATGCAGCTTCATGATGCCGGAGATCACCGCCGGATGGTGGCCCTGGTTGAGCGCGGCGCAGGTCAGGCGGCGCGCGGCATCGAGCAGATAGGCGGTGCCGGCGATGCGCGCGAGCGGCTCCTCGATGCCCTCGAACCGGCCGATCGGCACGTTGAACTGCTCGCGGATGCGCGCATAGGCGCCGGTGGTGCGGGCGACATAGGCCGCCGCTGCCGCCGACAGCGACGGCAGCGAGATGCCGCGCCCGGCGGCGAGCGCCGTCATCAGCATCTTCCAGCCTTCACCGATGCGGGCGCGGCCGCCGATGACGAAATCGAGCGGCACGAAGACGTCGCGGCCCCGGTTCGGCCCGTTCTGGAACACCTGCATCGCCGGCAGATGCCGCCGGCCGATCTCCACCCCGGGCAGGCCGGTCGGGACCAGGGCGAGGGTGATGCCGAGGTCCTCGGCGCCGCCGAGCAGGCGATCGGGATCATAGGCCTTGAAGGCGAGCCCGAGCAGCGTCGCCACCGGTCCGAGGGTGATGTAGCGCTTGTGCCAGTTGAGCCGCAGGCCGAGCACCTCGCGCCCCTCGAACATCCCCTTGCAGACGATGCCGCTGTCGACCATCGCGGCGGCGTCCGACCCGGCCTCCGGGCTGGTCAGGCCAAAACAGGGAATGTCGCGGCCGTCGGCGAGGCGCGGCAGCCAGCGCTGCCGCTGCTCGGGCGTGCCGAAGCGCAGCAGGAGTTCGCCGGGGCCGAGGGAATTGGGCACCATGACGGTGACCGCGGCGGCGCAGGACCGGGTCGAGACCTTGCGCACCACTTCGGAATGGGCATAAGGCGAGAAGCCGAGCCCGCCGAACTCCTTCGGAACGATCATGCCGAAGAACTTGTGGCGCTTGACGAAGTCCCAGACCTCCGGCGGCAGGTCGCGCCACTCCCAATTGATCCGCCAGTCGTCGAGCATGGCGCAGAGCTCGTTGACCGGGCCGTCGAGAAAAACCTGCTCTTCGTCCGTCAGCGTCGCCGGCGGATAGGCCAGCAGCTTGTCCCAGTCGGGCGTGCCGGTGAAGAGATCGGCGTCCCACCAGACGTCGCCCGCCTCGAGCGCCTCGCGTTCGGTGCTCGACATCTCCGGCATGACCTTGCGCGCCCAGGCGAAGATCGGCCGGCTGATGACGTCGCGACGGAAGGAAAACGAGGCCATGGCGATTCGTCCTTTCAGATCGTCGGCGCGGGATTCGTCGACGCAATACATGTTGCCGCAAGACCTGTTGCTGCAAGGTCCGTCGCCACCAGGCTGCACCCGGCGAAGCCGCCGTCAGTCCGGCCGCGCCATCTCGAACATGATCTCGGGGGTGATCTCGGCATAGTCGCCCATCCGGCCCGCTCGCAGGATCGGGTGCGCCTGCGCGGTCTGGTAGACGCCGTCCTTGATCAGGGCGCGATCGATATAGACCGCGACCACTTCGCCGAGCGTCAGCCAGGACGGCACCTTGTTGCCCTCCTTGTCCTGGAGCTGGACGATCTGCAGCACCTTGCATTCCATCGCCGCCGGGCTCTCGCCGACCCGCGGCGGGCGCACCAGCCGGCCCGGCACCTTGGTGAGGCCGGCGATGTCGAATTCGTCGACCCCCGGCGGCACATGGGCGGCGGTGGCGTTCATCCGGGTGGCGAGCTCCCTGGTGGCGAGGTTCCAGACGAACTCGCCGGTCTCCATCACGTTCCGGATCGAATCCTTCTTGCCGATGCTGGAGAAGCCGATGATCGGCGGCTTGTAGTTGAAGGCGTTGAAGAAGCTGTAGGGCGCGAGATTGACCCTGCCCTCCTTGTCGCAGGACGAGATCCAGCCGATCGGCCGCGGCCCGATGATGGCGTTGAACGGATCGTGGCGCAGGCCATGGCCCTGGACGGGCTCGTAGACGTGGAAGTCGCGGGACATCGGCAAGGCGATCCTTTCTGATGCGAAATCGGTCGGTCCGAAGACGGTCCGCCGAGTATAGCAGCGACAGGTCAACAGGATCTGACGGCGAAGCGCGCAAGCGCCCTCGCCGTCCGGCGCCTCAGCGGGCCGGCTGCTTCGGCGTCAGCGCCGAGATGACGAAATCGATCATCTGCTCGAGGGTCGGGCCCGGCTTGCAGGCGCACTGGGCGATCATCTGGGGATGGAAGAAGCGCAGCATGGCGCTGGCGGTGGCCATCGCCGTCACTGCCACGTCGGGCGCGGCGAAGACTCCCTCGCGGGCACCGTCGTCGATCACCTTGGCGATGATGCCGGTGATGCGTTCGACATGGGCGGTGCAGACCTGCCAGTCCTCCTCCATGGCCATCGCGACCATCTGGTGGATCTTCTCGTCGCCGGTATAGCGCTCGGCGTTCATGTGGTGGATCGTGGCGAGCAGCCGTCGCAGCCGGCCGACCGGCTCCTCGGGCTCGAAGGCGATCGCGGTCGCCGCGGTCTCCACCTCGCCCATCAGCCGGCTGGCCACCGCCTCATAGATCGCCCGCTTGGAATCGAAGAAGCGATAGATGTTGGCCGGGCTCATCCGCAGCACCCGCGCGATGTCCGCCACCGTGGTCTTCTGGTAGCCGATCTCGCGGAATAGCCGCTCGGCAGTGGTGACGACCCGCTGCTGGGTGTCGGTTTCGATATGGTCGGCGATCAGGGCCATCTTTGGCTTCTTGTCCTTGTCAGGCGGAGGGGCACGCTTTGGGACATCTCCGCCGGGCTACTCCGCGGCCAGCGGGAAATGGCCCGGCGCGGCTCGGTCGATCTCGGCGTCACCGCCCTCATGGTTTCTTTCTTCCGCATCAACGGATTGCGGCTGACCGCGGTCCTCCAGCGAACGCCTGAACCATAGCGCATAGAGGCCGGGAAGGAAAAGCAGCGTGAGGAAGGTGGCGACGAACAGGCCGCCCATGATGGTAACCGCCATCGGCCCCCAGAACGCCGAGCGCGACAGCGGAATCATGGCCAGGATCGCCGCCAGCGCGGTCAGCACCACCGGCCGGGCCCGCCGCACCGTGGCCTCGATGATGGCCTGGCGCCGGGTCAGGCCCCCCGCAACGTCGCTCTCGATCTGATCGACCAGGATGACGGTGTTGCGCATGATCATACCGGCGAGCGCAATCAGGCCGAGCAGCGCCACGAAGCCGAACGGCCGGTTGGTGACGAGAAGCCCGAACGCGGCGCCGATCAGGCCGAGCGGCGCGGTGAGGAAGACCAGGGCGAGACGCGAGAAGCTCTGCAGCTGGATCATCAGCAGGGTGAGCATCGCGATCACCATCACCGGGAACAGCGCCGCCAGCGAGGCATTGCCCTTGGCGGATTCCTCGATGGCGCCGCCCATCTCCATGCGATAGCCGGGCTGCAGCGCGTCCCTGATCGAGGCGAGCTTCGGCCAGATCTGGTTGGTGACGTCCGGCGCCTGGACGCCGTCGACGATGTCGGAGCGCACCGTGATCGCCATGTCGCGGTTGCGCCGCCACAGGATCGGCTCCTCGAACGCATATTCGATCTTCGCCACCTGGGAGAGCGGCACGGCGACGCCGTTGCTCGAATAGATGGTGAGATCGGCGACACGGCCGAGATCGAGCCTCTCGCCGGCGACGGCGCGGGCCACCACCGCGACCTTCTCGATGCCGTCACGCACCGTCGTCACCGTGGCGCCGGAGATCAGCATCTGGGTCGCCTGGGAGATGTCCTGCGGGGTCAGGCCGAGCGCGCGGGCGCGATCCTGGTCCACCACCAGCTTGAGGTAGGGCGACTTCTCGTTCCAGTCGAGATGCGGGTCGACCACGTTCGGATTCTCGCGCATGACGTCGCGCACCTTGTAGGCGAGCTCGCGCACCACCTTGGGGTCGGGACCGACGACGCGGAACTGGACCGGGAAGCCGACCGGCGGACCGAAATTGAAGCGGTCGACCCTGACCCTCGCCTCGGCCAGTTCGCCCGCGGCCACCGCCTTCTCCAGCCGCGCCTTGATCCGTTCGCGCGCTTCGACGTCCTTCGCCACGACGACGATCTCGGCGTAGGCCTCGTTCGGCAGCTGCGGATTGAGCCCGAGCCAGAACCGGGGCGGGCCCTGGCCGATATAGGTCGTATAGGTCGCGATGTCGCCGTCGCCCTTGAGCAGCTGCTCGGCCTTCTCCGCGGTCTTCTCGGTGACGCCGAAGGCGGTGCCTTCCGGCATCCGCAGCTGGAAGAACAATTCGGGCCGTTCCGACAGCGGGAAGAACTGCTGCTGGACGAGGCCGAAGGCCGCGATCGACAGCGCGAAGATTCCGACCGTGGCGATCACCACGGTGCCGCGCCAGCGCACGCACCATTCGACGACCCGCCGCAGCGCGCGGTAGATCCTCGTGTCGTAGATCGCCTGCGGATCGTTGCCGCCATGTCCGTCGCCAGCGTGTTTGGCGAAGTCAGGCAGCAGCTTGACGCCGATATAGGGCGTGAACAGCACGGCGACGAACCAGGAGACGATCAGGGCGATGGCGACGATCCAGAAGATGCCGCCGGCATATTCGCCGGTCGAGGAGTTGGCGAAGCCGACGGGGAGAAAACCCGCCGCCGTCACCAGCGTGCCGGTGAGCATCGGAAAGGCGGTGGATTCCCAGGCGAACGAGGCCGCGCGGATCCGGTCCCAGCCCTGCTCCATCTTCACCACCATCATCTCGACCGCGATGATGGCGTCGTCGACCAGGAGGCCGAGCGCGATGATCAGCGCGCCGAGCGTGATGCGGTGCAGATCGAGGCCCATGGCGTTCATGATGATGAAAACCACGGAGAGCACCAGCGGCACACTCAGCGCGACGACGATGCCGGTGCGCCAGCCGAGCGCGACGAAGCTGACGAACAGCACGATCGCCAGCGCCTCGATGAAGGAGCGGACGAACTCGCCGACCGCGTGATCGACCACCTGGGGCTGATCGGCGATCTGCTCGAGCTCGAAACCCTGCGGCACGCCTTTCATGAACTCGTCTTTGGCCTCGCCGACGTCCTTGCCGAGCTCGAGGATGTTGGCGCCCTTGGCCATGACGATGCCGATGCCGAGCGCCGGCTTGCCGCGCTGGCGGACCTTGTAGTCGGAAGGGTCCTCGTAGCCGCGGCTCACCGTGGCGATGTCGCCGAGCCGGAACACCCGGCCGCCGCTCGCGATCGGGGTTGCGGCCACCGCCTTGACGCCGTCGAGGGCGCCGGACACGCGCAGCGGCACCCGCTGCGACGAGGTCTCGACCACGCCGCCGGGGCTGACCGCGTTCTGCCGCGACAGCGAATCGAAGATCGCCTGGGCGGTGATGCCGAGGGTGGCGAGCTTGGCGTGGGAGAATTCGACGAAGATCTTCTGGTCCTGCACGCCGTAGAGATTGACCTTGGTGACGTTCGGCACCTTGAGCAGGCGCTGGCGCAGGCCTTCGCCCACGGTCTTGAGCTGGGCGTAGCTCGCGCCGTCGGCAGTCAGCATGTAGAGGACGGAATCGACGTCGCCGTATTCGTCGTTGACGTTGGGCCCGATCAAGCCGTCCGGCAGCTCGCTGCGGATGTCGGTCAGCTTCTTGCGCAGCTGATAGAACAGCTGCGGCACTTCCTTGGGCGGGGTATTGTCCTTGAAGGTGACCTGCATCGCTGTGAAGGACGGCTTGGTATAGGTCGTCACCTTGTCGAAATAGGGCAGCTCCTGCAGCTTCTTCTCGATCGCATCGGCGACCTGCGACTGCATTTCGGTCGCGGTCGCCCCCGGCCAGATCGCGGTCACCACCGCGACCTTGATGGTGAAGGACGGATCCTCGGCGCGGCCGAGCCGCTCATAGGAGAAGAAGCCGGCCGCGCCCAGCATGATGACGAAGAACAGCATCAAGGCGGGGTGGGAAACCGCCCAGGCCGACAGATTGAAACGGCGCATGCTCGCCCCCCCGCTCAGAACGCCAGCGATGCGACGACGCTAACCTTCTGCGCCGGGTCGAGCTTCTGGACGCCGAGCGCAACGACGCGCGCGCCCTCCTCGACGCCGCCGCCGATCACCGCGTCGTTGGTCTCGTAGGCCTTGACCGTGACCGGGCGCAGGCTGACCGCGCCGCTGGCATCGACCACATAGAGCGAGGGCTTGTCGCCCTGACTGAACAGCGCCGACAGCGGCACGCGCGCGACCTTTTCACCGCCTGTATCGGCGAGGATCAGCGTCGCCGTCATGCCGAGCTGCACGTCCTCGCCGACGTCGGGCAGCGTGAACTTGGCGAGATAGGTCCGGGTCGCGGCATCGGCCTGGGGCGCAAGTTCCCGCAGCTTCGCCGCATAGCGCCTGCCGGGCTCCGACCACAGCGTGACATGGGCCTCGCCGCTCCTCGCCCGCTGGACCAGGGTTTCGGGAATGGCGACCACCGCCTCCTTCTCGGCAATGCGGGCGATCCGGATCGCCGCCTGGCCGGACGCCACCACCTGCCCCGGCTCGACGAGGGTCGCGGTGACGACGCCGCGGGCGTCGGCGGCGAGCGTGGTGTAGGACAGCGAGTTCTTGGTCAGTTCGACCGCGCGCTCGGCGCGCGTCAGACGCGCCCGCGCCTCGTCGGCGGACGCCCGCGCCTGATCGACCTGGGCATCGGTGCTCCAGCCCCTTGCCTTGAGCTCCTTGGCGCGGGTCTCGGCGGCGACCGCCTGGGCGACGACGCCGGTGGCGGCGCGAAACTCGGCTTCGGACTGGTCGGCCTGGAGCTTGAGGTCGACTTCGTCGAGCACCGCCAGCGGCTGGCCGGGCTCGACCCGCTGGCCGACCTCGACGAGACGGCGGGCAACCTTGCCGGCGACCCGGAAGCCGAGATCGGATTCGACCCGGGGCCGGATGGTGCCGACGAAGCTGCGCTCGGGGACATCGGCTTCATAGTGCACGGTGGCAACCAGCACCGGCCGGTCCTGGGCCTGCTCGGCCGGCTTGTCGTTGCAGCCGGCAAGCATCACAGCAAGCCCGGAGACGGACAGCAACACTTTGAATTTACGACGGAAAATGCCGAGGCGCATGGCAAGGCTCCCGAGAATTGACCGGGATAAAGCTAACTGACTAGTGACGAATGTCAATAATCATCAGCGCTCAATCGTTAAGCGTCAGTAGCCGTTTTGGGGCAATTTCCTTCACGATGTGGGGAGGAGCCGGTTCGCCTCGCCCCGCTTGCGGTTCAAGCAGCGGGGCGGACAAGCCTGTGTCCCGTCATCCCGAGGCGCTCGCCAACGGGGCCGCGCGAGGCGCGGCTCGATGACAGGCTCCGCGAGCCTCGAAGGACGTCATCCTGAGGCGCTCGCGAAGCGAGCCTCGAAGGATGGACGGCCCACTTTTCGAGACATCGACCGTCGCCCTTCGAGGGCCGCGCTACGCGCAGCCACCTCAGGGTGACGGTTCAAATTCATCTAACGGCTTGGAGAAGTGCCGGAAGCCCCCCTCACCGCGCCTTCTCACCGGCGGCGGAGAATTCGATCCGGGTGTCGTGGCGCAGCAGCACCACCAGGATGCCGGCGACCAGCGGCAAGATCGCGAGCACGAGCAGGCCGGTCTCGGTGCTGCCGGTGCTCTCCTTGACCCAGCCGATCAGGTAGGGGCCGCCGAAGCCGGCGAGATTGCCGATCGAGTTGATCAGCGCGATGGCGCCGGCCGCCGCCGTGCCGCTGAGGAACGCGGTCGGCAAGGTCCAGAACAACGCGAAGGTGCAGAACACGCCGATCGCCGCCACCGTCAGCGCCACCATGGTGGCCGTCGGATTGCCGAGAGTGCTGGACGCGGCGAGCGCGATCGCGGTGAGGAACAGCGGCAGGGCGACATGCCAGACGCGCTCGCGGGTGCGGTCCGAATGCCGCCCCCACAGCACCATGGCGATCGAGCCGAACAGGTAGGGAATCGCGGTGACGAAGCCGGTCTCGACGTTCGACAGGCCGAACGCCTTGACGATCTGGGGCAGCCAGAACTGCATGCCGTAGAGCGCGCCGACGAAGCCGAAATAGACCAGCGACAGCACCAGCACCTTCGGCGACGACATCGCCTGGCCGAGCGACATCGGATGCGCCGCCGCGCGGGCCGCCTCCTCGCGGGCGAGACGGCCGGCAAGCCACGCCTTCTGCGGCGCGCTGAGCCAGGTCGCCGCGGCGGGACGGTCGGTGAGGAAGAACCAGGTGACGATGCCGAGCACGATCGAGGGCACGCCTTCGAGGATGAACAGCCACTGCCAGCCGCGCAGCCCGGCGACGCCGTCGAGGCCGAGCATATAGCCCGAGATCGGCGCGCCGATGACGGTGGAGACCGGTACCGCGATGGCGAAGGCGGCGAGGATGCGGGCGCGATATTCGGCCGGATACCAGTAGGTCAGGTAGAGAATGATGCCGGGAAAGAAGCCGGCTTCGGCGACGCCGAGCAGGAAGCGCAGGACGTAGAAGCTGCTGGTGCCGCCGACCGTGGCCATCAGCGCCGAGATCACGCCCCAGGTCACCATGATGCGGGCGATCCAGCGGCTGGCGCCGACCTTGTGCAGGATGATGTTGCTCGGCACTTCGAAGATGAAGTAGCCGATGAAGAAGATGCCGGCCCCCCAGCTGAAGACGATCGGGGAGAATTTCAGTTCGGCATTCATGGTCAGCGCCGCGAAGCCGAGATTGACGCGGTCGAGATAGGCCAGGAAATAGGCCAGCACCAGAAACGGAATGATCCGCCGCGAGATCGCACTGATGGTGGCGCGTTCGACCTCGGTGCCGTCGCCCGTCGCCTGCACGGTTGCTGCTGCCACGCTCATCTATGCTCCCCTTCGGATTTCCCCCGGGCCCGATCGGGCCTGGATTTCTCCCGGGCCCGATCGGGCCCTTGGACGCGGCCCGTTCGGGTCCTGCGCCGATGATTGATGCTGAAGTCCCGACGCGAGCGTCAGGTCGTTGCGGTGGCGGGACAGTGGCCAAACACCGCCGCCATTTCAATGCCTGATTCCACTTAATCCCTGCCTGGATTTCGGCTTGCGGCCTGCCTGGCCTTGCCCGAACCGGCCTTCGGCCGGGCGGGCGGCCGCTTCGGGGGCGAGGCGAGCAGCACCGCTTCGAGCTCGCCGAGCAGGCCTTGCAGCGTCTCGAGCTTGCCGGGGCCGTAACGATCCGTGATCTCGGCGTAGATCGCCTCGGAGCGCGGCGCCACCGCTGCGATCACCGCGAGCCCCGCCGGGGCGATCGACACCAGCGCGCGGCGCAGGTCGCTTTCCGGCGAGCGGCGGCGGATCAGATCGCGCGCTTCGAGATCGCGCAGGATGCGCGACAGGCTGGGGCCCAGGAGATAAGTGGCGCGGGCGAGTTCGCTCGCCTCGATCTGCTCGACCGCCGACAGGGCGCGCAGGATCCGCCATTGCTGCTCGGTGAGGTCATGGGCGCGCAGGATCGGCCGGAACTGGCGCATCACCGCCTCGCGGGCGCGCAGCAGCGCCATCGGCAACGACCGCGAGAAGTCGCGCATCGGCACCGCATGCGCGCTCACGGCTTCCACCTCCGCCGCCGCGCGTCGCCGCGTCCTCGTTTCGCTCACCGGTCCGCTCCTGCTCGCTTCACCACGCGTCCTGCATCGCGCTGCGCTCGACTCGTATTCTGTGCGGCGCCGCCGCTTCAAGCGCTAACTGATTCGCATTCTGCGTCGCCCCCCCCGCTTCAAGCCTACGAGATTCACGCATCCGGGTGGCGACAACGGAGTGAAAAGATGCGCCCTGACCTTCATTCTCGTCATGGCCGGGCTTGTCCCGGCCATCCACGACTTGCTTGCTGCAGCGTCGTGAAGACGTGGATGCCCGCGACAAGCGCGGGCATGACGACGGAATGTTGAGCAGCGCCACCGGTAGACGAAGCCCAACCGCATTCCCCGTCATGGCCGGGCTCCGTCCCGGCCATCCACGCCTTTCCTGCCGAGCCGCTTCAAGGTCGTAGATGCCCGCGACGAAGGTGGAGCAGCGCCACAGACTCGGCCCGGCTTGCCGCCATCAATTTAACATGTTAAATAGTTTGCAGCAACGCTCGGGGATGTCACGATGAGCCTGTCTCCCGACGCCGTCCGCATGGCGGCCGCGCGGCTGTTCGATGCCGAGAAGAACCGCAGCCAGATCCGCCAGCTGTCGATCGAATATCCGCAGATGACGGTCGCGGACGCCTACGCGGTGCAGACCGCGCTGGTCGGACTCAAGGTCGCCGCCGGCGGCGTGGTGCGCGGCCACAAGATCGGCCTGACTTCCAAGGCGATGCAGAGCGCGCTCGACATCGACGAGCCGGATTCCGGCGTGCTGTTCGACGACATGTTCTTCGCCGACGGCGGCATCGTCCCGACCGACCGCTTCATCGCCACCCGGATCGAGGCGGAACTCGCCTTCGTCATGCGCGATCGCCTGCAGGGTCCGGACTGCACCATCTTCGACGTGCTCAATGCCACCGACTTCGTGGTGCCGGCGCTGGAAATCCTCGACACCCGGATCGAGCGCGTCGATCGCGAGACGCAGGCGACGCGCAAGATCGTCGACACCATCGCCGACAACGCCGCCAATGCCGGCATCGTGCTCGGCGGCCGGCCGCTGCGGCCGCTCGAAGCAGACCTGCGCTGGATCGGCGCGCTCTGCTACAAGAACGGCCAGTTGGAGGAGACCGGGCTCGCCGCCGGCGTGCTCAACCATCCCGCCAACGGCATCGTCTGGCTGGTGAAGAAACTGGCGCCGCTCGGGCTCGCGCTCGAACCCGGCCAGGTGGTGCTGGCCGGCTCCTTCATCCGGCCGATCGAAACCCGCAAGGGCGACACCATCCAGGCCGATTTCGGCGCTTATGGTTCGGTCAATTGCTATTTCGGCTGACGTCGATCCGGAGCGAGACCATGCCGCATTTCACCATCGAATACTCGGCGAACCTCGGCCAGCGCACCGACATCGGTGCGGTGGTCGAGCTGGTCCGGCGCAGCGCGCTCGACACCGGGGTGTTTCCGATCGGCGGCATCCGCGTGCGCGCCATCCGTTGCGACGATTATGCCATCGGCGACGGCAACCCGGACCTCGCCTTCCTCGCCATGGTGCTGCGCATGGGCCAGGGCCGCGACTTCGACACCCGCAAGGCCGCGGGCGAAGCCATCTTCGAGGCGCTCGCCGCCCATCTCGAACCGGTCTTTGCCGCGAGCCTGCTGTCGCTGTCCTTCGAGATCGTCGAAGTCGCCGAGCTGAACTGGAAGAAGAACAACATCCACGCCTTCCTGAAGGGACAAGCCGGCCATGACTAAGGCAAGCAGCGCCGCCGACCTCTATGCCGCCAACCTGGAACGGGCGAAGCCGCTTCTCGCCAGGCTGCGCGCCGACGGCATCGGTCATTTCATCGGCGGCAGGACGGTTGCCTCGAGCTCGGGCGCGACCTTCGAGACGATCTCGCCGGTGGACCGGGCGGTGCTGGCGCAGGTGGCGCGCGGCGGCGCCGCCGAGATCGATGCGGCGGCGCGATCCGCCGAGCAGGCATTCCGCGCCTGGCGCGACATTTCCCCGGCCAGCCGCAAGAAGCTCCTGCACAAGGTGGCCGACGCCATCGAGGCGCGCGCCGCCGACATTGCCGTGCTCGAATGTCTCGACACCGGCCAGCCCTACCGCTTCATGGCCAAGGCGGCGATCCGCGCCGCCGAGAATTTCCGTTTCTTCGCCGACCGCTGCGAAAGCGCTCGCGACGGCCTCAACCTGCCGAGCGGCGAGCACTGGAACGTGTCGACCCGGGTGCCGATCGGACCGGTCGGCGTCATCACGCCGTGGAACACGCCGTTCATGCTCTCCACCTGGAAGATCGCGCCGGCGCTGGCGGCGGGCTGCACCGTCGTGCACAAGCCGGCGGAATGGTCGCCGGTCACCGCCGATCTCCTGGTGCGGCTGGCGCATGACGCCGGCATCCCGCCGGGCGTGTTCAACACCGTCCACGGCTATGGCGAGGACGCCGGCCGGGCGCTGACCGAACACCCCGCCATCAAGGCGATCGGCTTCGTCGGCGAGAGCTCGACCGGCTCGGCGATCATGGCTCAGGGCGCCGCCACCTTGAAGCGGGTCCATTTCGAGCTCGGCGGCAAGAACCCGGTGATCGTGTTCGACGATGCCGACCTCGAGCGCGCGCTCGATGCCGTGGTCTTCATGATCTATTCGCTCAACGGCGAACGCTGCACCTCGTCGAGCCGTCTCCTGATCCAGGACACCATCGCCGAGCGTTTCATCGACAAGCTCGCGGCCCGGGTGCGCGCGCTCGAGGTTGGCCATCCGCTCGATCCTGCGACCGAGATCGGACCCTTGATCCACCAGCGCCACCTCGCCAAGGTCTGTTCCTATTTCGACGTCGCGCGGCAGGACGGCGCGAGCATCGCCGTCGGCGGGACAACGCATGACGGCCCCGGCGGCGGGTTCTATGTGGCGCCGACCCTCGTCACGGGAGCCGGCGCGGCGATGCGCGTCGCCCAGGAAGAAGTGTTCGGCCCCTTCCTCACCGTGATCCCGTTCAAGGACGAGAGCACGGCGGTCGAAATCGCCAACGGCGTGCGCTACGGCCTCGCCGGCTATGTCTGGACCGGCGACATGGGCCGCGCGCTGCGCGTTGCCGATGCGCTGGAGGCCGGCATGATCTGGCTCAATTCGGAGAATGTCCGGCACCTGCCGACGCCGTTCGGCGGCATGAAGGCCTCCGGCATCGGCCGCGACGGCGGCGATTTTTCGTTCGACTTCTACATGGAGACCAAGCACATCAGCCTGGCGCGCGGGACCCACAACATCCAGCGCCTCGGCGTCTGATCGGATCGTTCGCAAAGGAGCGCCGCCATGAGCCAGCCGCCCCGCTTCGTCAGCTTTCGCCGCGACGGCATCGAGCGCAACGACGTCGAGCACAACGACGTCGAGCACAACGACGTCGAGCGCTACGGCCTCGTCGTCGGCGACGGTGTCGTCGACCTGACGCAACCTGGGCTACCGACCTTGCGCGAGGTGATCGCGGCCGACGCCCTGCCCCGCCTCGCCGAGCGCGCGGCAGGCCGCAAGGCCGATCGCGCCCTCGCCGAGATCGAATTGCGGCCGCCGGTGCCGGCGCCGGAAAAGATCATCTGCATCGGCGTCAACTATCCCGACCGCAACGCCGAATACAGGGACGACCAGGACGCGCCGAAATATCCCAGCATGTTCATGCGCACGGCGCGCTCCTTCGTCGGCCACGGCGCGCCGCTGGTGCGTCCGACCGTCTCGCCGCAGCTCGACTACGAAGGCGAGGTGGCGCTGGTCATCGGCCGCGCCGGGCGCCACATCGCGCAGCAGGATGCGCTCGATCACGTCGCCGCGGTGACGATCTGCAACGAGGGCACGATCCGCGACTGGGTGCGCCACGCCAAGTTCAACGTGACGCAGGGCAAGAACTTCGATTCGTCCGGCAGCCTCGGCCCCTGGCTGGTGCCATTCACGGGCGAAGCGCAGATCGCCGACCTGCGGCTGACCACGCGGGTCAACGGCGAGCTGCGCCAGGACGATCGCACCAGCCGGATGATCTTCGGCTTTCGCTATCTGATCAGCTACATCACCACCTTCACCACGCTCGTTCCCGGTGACATCATCGTCACCGGCACGCCGACCGGCGCCGGCGCCCGCTTCGATCCGCCGCGCTATCTCAAGCCCGGCGACGTCGTCGAGGTCGAGGTCGAAAATATCGGCACGCTGCGCAACGGCGTCGTCGACGAACGGCGGTAACGGCGATGAGCGAACACATGCAGATCCGCAGCGGCGGCGAGGCGATCGTCGACCATATCCTCGCCCAGGGCGTCGACACGGTTTTCGGCCTGCCGGGCGCGCAGATCTACGGGCTGTTCGACGCCTTCGCCCTCGCCGCGCCGCGGCTGAAGGTGATCGGCGCCCGCCATGAACAGGCCTGCGGCTATATGGCATTCGGCTATGCGCGCTCGACCGGCCGGCCGGGCGTGTTCAGCGTGGTGCCCGGCCCCGGCGTGCTCAATGCCGGCGCCGCGATGCTCACGGCCTTCGGCTGCAACGAGCCGGTGCTGTGCCTCACCGGCCAGGTGCCGATGCCGTTCTTCGCCAAGGGCCGCGGCCATCTGCACGAGATGCCGGACCAGCTCGCCACGTTGCGCTCGTTCCTCAAGTGGGCCGATCGCGCCGAATATCCGGCTGCGGCACCGGCGATCGTCGCCCGCGCCTTTCAGGAGATGCTGTCGGGCCGGCGCGGCCCGGCCGCCGTCGAGATGCCCTGGGATGTCTTCACCCAGCGCGCCGCGGCCAGCGCGGTGGCGCCACTCGCGCCGCTGCCGCCGCCGCAGCCCGATCCGGAGCGGATCAAGGCCGCCGCCGCTTTGGTCGCCGGCGCGAAGGCGCCGATGATCTTCGTCGGCGCCGGCGCGATCGACGCGGCGGACGACATCCTCGCGCTCGCCGAGATGATCGATGCCCCGGTGGTCGCCTTTCGTAGCGGCCGCGGCATCGTCAGCAACGCCCACGAGCTCGGCCTGACCATGGCCGCGGCCTACCGGGTATGGCCGCAAACCGATCTGATGATCGGCATCGGCACCCGGCTCGAGCTGCCGGCCTGGCGCTGGCCCTACCGGCCCGCCGGCCAGAAGATGATCCGCATCGACATCGATCCGTCGGAGATGCGGCGCTACGCGCCGGATGCGCCGATCGTCGCCGACGCGCGCGACGGCACGCGGGCCCTGGCCGCCGCGGTGGCCAAAACCGGTTATGCCCGCCAGCCCGGCCGCCGCGACGCGTTGCGCGAGGCAAGCGCCGCGGCGGCGCAGGAGATCCAGGCGATCCAGCCGCAGATGGCCTATCTCGACATCCTGCGCCAGCTCCTACCGCAGGACGGCATCGTCACCGACGAACTCTCCCAGGTCGGCTTCGCCTCCTGGTACGGCTTTCCGGTCTATCGCCCGCGCACCTTCCTCAGCTCCGGCTATCAGGGCACCCTGGGCTCGGGCTTTCCCACCGCGCTCGGCGCCAAGGTCGCCCATCCGGACAAGCCCGTGGTCGCGATCACCGGCGACGGCGGCTTCATGTTCGCGGTGCAGGAGCTCGCCACCGCGGTCCAGTACAAGATCGGCGTGGTGGTGCTGGTGTTCGACAACCAGTCCTACGGCAATGTCCGGCGCGACCAGCGCGAGGTGTTCGACGGCCGGGTTGTCGCCGCCGATCTCGTCAATCCCGATTTCGTCCGGCTCGCCGAGTCCTTCGGCGTCGGCGCGGCGCGCGTCGCCTCACCCGCTGCCTTCCGCCCGGCTCTGGAACAAGCGCTGGCGGACGGCGGCCCGCGCCTCATCGCCATCGACGTGCCGCGGGATTCGGAAACAAGTCCCTGGGCCTTCATCCATCCGAAGATGCCGGGGACGTGAGCAACAAAGTTTCAGTCCGTCATCCTGAGGTGCGAGCCGTCTTGACGGCGAGCCTCGAAGGATGAACGGCCCCGGTCCACGCCGAGACTCGGCCACGTCGTCCTTCGAGGGTCGTGCGCTACGCGCCCGACCACCTCAGGATGACGTGGATGAAAGTCACGTCCGCGGCGCGGGATGCACCGGATCGACCCACGGCACCGTCTCCGGCTTCTCCACCGGCTCGATATCGAGATTGATCGCCACCGCTTCGCCGTCGCTGCGCACCAGTACGCATTGCAGCACCTCGTCCGGGCTGGCATTGATCTCCTGGTGCGGCACGTAGGGTGGCACGAAGATGAAATCGCCGGGACCGGCCTCGGCGGTAAACTCCAGCTTCTCGCCCCAGCGCATCCGCGCCTTGCCGCTCACCACATAAATGACGCTCTCCAGATGACCGTGATGATGGGCGCCGGTCTTGGCGTCGGGCCTGATCGTCACCGTCCCCGCCCACAGTTTCTGGGCGCCGACGCGGGCAAAATTGATCGCCGCCTTGCGGTCCATGCCCGGCGTCGACGGCACGTTGGGATCGAGCTGGTTCCCCGGGATGACTCTGACACCATCGTGCTTCCAGCGCTCGCCGGAGGAACCCGGCTGCACATCATCGTGATCGCCGCCGTGATGATGTGCGTGAGGGTGGGTGTGGCCGTGGTGATGGTCGCTCATGGCGATATTGGTCCGTTCTCGAGGGTGTTTCACGCATTTTTCGTGCGCGCGGTGCGCACTCGCGTCAACTCAGCAGAGCCGGAACGTTCGGTCAACCGCACCGTTGTCGGACAGCCATGACAGCGTTTTCGCGTGAAGAAAACGCGTCAAAGCTAAAACCACAGGATGGAGACACGATCATGGGCAGCACTGCGGACAAGATCAAAGGTACCGCCAACGAGATCGCCGGCAAGGCCAAGCAGGACATCGGCGAGGCGACGGACTCGCCGAAGTTGAAGGGCGAGGGCGCCATGCAGGAGGCCAAGGGCCGCGGCCAGAAGGCGATGGGCGACGTCAAGCAAGCGGCCAAGGACGCAGCGAATGCGGTCGCGGATGCGGCGAACCGCAAGCTCTGACCTGCTCACGAGTAATCTGAAAGTACGTCCGCTCTGCCGGACCAACGCCGTCGGGCACAAGGGCCGGCCTTCGGGCCGGTCCTTTGTCGTCGATCACGGCCGGCTCTTTCCGCGGCCGGGACAAATCCTCGATGCCGAACCAGCCGCGGCAACAACCGTTGATTGATTCGACGGATCAGCACCATCCACCCACAAGCCGAGACATCCCTACGATTCGGTGGCCGAGGTGCGATTCCGGGGGATTGCGCCACAATCGGGCGGTGCTGTGACCGGCCCGCAACAGCCAATTGAGCCGAATTCGATAAGCTGGCCGGGTGGGATCTCAGCTCGTCGTCAGATCTGATGATGAAGCCGAAGGTGGGGCGGGCTCATGAGGATCGCGTCAACGCTGGTCGCGTCGGTTAGCGGCCTTCTCGGCCTATGCGTGTCCGTGCAGGCCAAAGACTTGGTCCAGCCGCCCTGGCGGACCGACCCGGCCGTTTTCGATTGGCGGGGGCTTTATTTCGGCAGCCATATCGGCGTCGGCAGTTCCAGGACTGATTGGGAACGGGCGACCGGAGCGCTGGCCGCCTATTCGCCGTTTGGAGCCGAGAACGTCAGCGGCGGCGCCCGCTACGGCGTCCAGATCGGCTACAATTTTCAATCCGGACCGGTCGTCATCGGCGCCGAGGCGGATCTGAGCTTCGGTCATTCCAGCGGATTCGCCCGCTGCGCGCTTGCGATGTACGTCTGCACCACCGGGATCAACGAGGTCGGCACCGTCACGGCTCGGCTTGGCTACGCCACCGGAAATTTTCTCTGGTACGGCAAGGGTGGCGGCGCCTGGGCCCAGATCGACCGCAACCTGACCAGCAGCGTCATCACGCCGGTCTACAGCGTTTCCGAAACGCGGGCCGGGTGGACGGTCGGCGCCGGCGCCGAATATGCCTTCAATTCCGCGCTGTCCGCCAAGATCGAGTACGACTACGCCGACCTCGGCAGGCGATCGCTGACCGTCGCCAGCCAGTTCGGCCAGGTCGCGGACTTCACCACGTCGCAGAACCTGCATCTGGTCAAGCTCGGGCTCAACTACCACCTTGGCGCGGCGCCGACGCCGGCCAGCGGGCTATCGATTCCCGCCGGCGCGCTGCCGCAGTGGAGCTGGACCGGGATCTACCTCGGCGTGCATGCCGGCGGCGCGTTCGGACGAAACGAGTTCGTCTCGGCGACAGCGGCACTGCTGGCGAGTTCGTCGTCGGGAGGCTTCCCCGGTGGAGGCAACACCGAAGGCCTTCTCGCCGGCGGCCAGATCGGGGCCAATTACCAGACCGGCGGATGGGTGGTCGGCCTCGACGTCGCGGCGGCTGCGTCCGCTATCGACGGCTACGCCAAATGCGCCCAGAACGTTTTCGGACTGATCAACAACGCCTGCCACAACAGGATCACGTCGCTCGGCACGATTGCCGGCCGCCTCGGTCCGACCTTTGGCAATCTCCTGATCTACGGCAAGGCAGGGGCTGCCTGGGGTGCGGAGACCAGCGAGATCTCCAACTTCTATGCTCCCGACAGCTATACGGAAAGCGGCACCCGCTGGGGCTGGATCGCCGGCTCGGGCCTCGAATATGCCTTCAGCCGAAATCTGTCGGCATTCGTCGAATACGATCACATCGATTTCGGCACGCGGAATGCCTCTTTCGCCAGCCAGCTCGGCAACACCTCGGTGGTGGGGCTCAATCAGCGGATCGATCTCGTCAAGACCGGCCTCAACTATCGGCTGGGCGGCGGGCCGCCGACCCTTGATGCCAATGCCGCCGATCCGAAGCTTTTCCTCAAGGCGGCGCAATCTCCGGCCGGATGGACCATCGAGGTCGGCGCGCGGTACTATGGCAGCAACGGCCGCATGCAGAAGGACCTCTACCATCCTTTCACCCCTGCCCGCCTCAACTCGCGCCTGACCTATGCCGACCAGGCCGGTCACGCCGGCGAGACCTTTTTCCGCTTCGACCACGACAGCGGCATCTTCGTCAAAGGCAATTTCGGCCTGGGACATCTCGTCGGCGGCAACCTCAATGACGAAGACTTTCCGGGGGCGGTCGATTACTCCAACACCCTTTCGAAGATGAAGGACGGCCGGCTGATGTATGGCAGCGCCGATATCGGCACCAACATCATCACTGCGCGGGACGCCAAGCTGGGCGGCTTTGTCGGCTACCGGTCATTCTACGAACGCAGCAACGACTCCGGTTGCCTGCAGATTGCGACGGACACGCTCTGCGTGCCCACCGATCAGACCAGTTTCGTCGGTCTTTCCGAAACGGCATCCTGGCGCGGCGTTGCGCTGGGGCTGAACGCCCGGATGGGTTTGACCGACAGGCTGAAGCTGGAGGTCGACGCGGCCTACCTGCCTTTCGTCAATCGCGAGGGGATCGATAACCATTGGTACCGCTCGAACATCAATCCGCAGGATGAGCCCGGTCACGGCTGGGGGACGCAGTTCGAGGCGATCCTGTCCTACGCCGTCAGTGAGCGCCTCAGTGTCGGCATCGGCGGGCGCTACCAGTTCTTGACGACGACGGACGGATCGACACACTTCCCGACCATCGCCGACAACTCGCCGCAGAAGCAATATTCGGAGCGCTATGGCGGCTTCCTGCAGACCTCCTACAAATTCGGCGACGTGCCGGATCGGCTGGACCAGGCCACGAACGCGCAAGCTGCCGACAAGGTGCCGCCGCCGGCGCCGGTGAACTGGTCCGGGATCTATATCGGCGGAACGATCGGCGCAGGTCTCGGGCGAAGCCGCTACGCCGATCCCTTCCCCGCACCGGTCTGGGGCGACGACGCGGACCTCGGCGGCGCCACCGCCGGCGGCCAGTTCGGCGCCAACTATCAGGCCGGCTCCGTCGTGGTCGGCGGCGAGATCGCCGCGAGCTGGGCCGACATCCAGGGCAGCAACACCTGTTTCGCCGGTTTCCCGAACGCTTCGCTCGCCGGATTCAACTGCGGCAGCAGGATCGGCGCCATCGGCGCCTTCACCGCACGGATAGGCTACGCATGGGCTCGCGCGCTGGTCTATGCCAGGGGCGGTCTCGCCCTTGATCATCAGCGCGATGAGTTCAACACGACGGGCGTCGGCGGAACGATCCAGGACCATTCCAGCACGAACTGGGGATGGATCGCGGGCGGCGGGCTCGAATATGCCCTGACGCCGCGGTGGTCGGTGGCGCTGGACTACAAGTACTACGATTTCGGAAAATCCGGCGCCTTCACGACCACGGCGCTTCCGGAGCTGACCAACATCAACCTGGCGCCGGCCAGCAATCGCATCCAGACTTTCACCATGGGCGTCAATTACAGGTTCGCACCGATCGAGTGGCTCTGATCTGCCTCACGCTCGCACGGTCATTCGGAGACATAAAGGACACTAGCAAAATCAAAGCGCTAGTGTGGCTTATGTCTCGCAATTGCCTACGAGAGGGTTGCCGCAAAGGCGGTAGGCAATTGCGAGACGCCACACTAGTGTCCCGTCTCCGAATGACCGCTACGTTTGCCTCGCACTCGCACGGTCATTCGGAGACATAGGGACACTAGCAAAATCAAAGTGCTAGTGTGGCTTATATCTCGCAATTGCCTACGAGAGGGTTGCCGCGAAGGCGGTAGGCAATTGCGAGACGCCACACTAGAAGCGCGCTCCTCGTCAAGCGCCGCGTTTCGTGGCGCCGCGCATGCGCGCCCGGCCGGCGGAATTTTGAGCGAGACGCCTGCAACGGCGGCGCGTTGCCGAGGGACCAAGCGCATGTTCTGGTGCCGCTCTTCGCTTCAGGTGCGAGGCGCAGCATATCGTGCGCGCATCCCGCGTCATCTTGAGGTGTGAGGCGCGCCGCACATCGTGCGCGCGCCGAGCCTCGAAGGATGCACGCGGCCCCGCCCGGGCCGTCCATCCTTCGAGGCGCGCAAGGGCGCGCACCTCAGGATGACGGGCCATCTATCCGGGCTGAACACTCCGCCCCCGGCCATCCGCGACCTTACCGCCCACGCCGTTACGGCTTGAGGACCGTGGCCGGATCGCCGGTGAATTCGTCGGCGCAGAACGGCCCGCCCTGGAAGAACGCGGCGATCGGATCGCCCGCCGGGGCATCGGCGGCGAGAACTTCGTCGGCGTAGTTCTCCGAATGCCCGGTCGGGCGATAGCCGAGTTCGAGGGCGCGGCTGTTGTCCCACCAGGCGCGCTTGTTGTCGGACATGCCGTAGACGACTTCGTAAATCAGGCCTTCGCGCTCGAGGCCGATGCGGCACAGCGACACCAGATCCTCGGTCTTGAGCCAGATCGCGAGGCGCCGCTCGTCGAGCGGCTTCTCGCCGACATTGCCGATGCGGATCGCCAGCACGCCGATATTGTGCTTGTAGGCGTACATCGCGCCGAGCGCCTCGCCGAAGGCCTTGCTGACACCATAGCGGGTGTCGGGACGCAGCAGATCATGGGTGTCGATGGTCGTGCTGCGCGGATAGAAGCCGACCGCATGGTTGGACGAGGCGAACACCACGCGCTTGACGCCGGCGAGCCGGGCCGCCTCGAACAGGTTGTAGGTGCCGATGATATTGGCGTTGAGGATGGTCTCCCACGAGCCCTCGACCGAGAAACCGCCGAGGTGAATGATGCCGTCGATGCCCTCGACGAGCGTCTTCACCTGCGAAAGGTCGGAAAGATCGGCCCGGATGAATTCTTCCGACGACGCGAGATCGGCCGGCGTCTTGAGGTCGCTCAGCACCAGATCGGGATAGATCGGCGGCAGCAGCTTGCGCAGCCGCGTTCCGACACCTCCGGCCGCGCCGGTCAACAAGATCCGCATGGGGTTTCCTTTTGCCTGTTTGTTGTCATTGACGGAGTGTAATCGGCAGAGCGCGCGGCGCGTCGGCGCTCAACGCAGGCTCGACGCCAGCTGACGATAGCGTTCCCGCGAGTTCAACAGATGCCGGCGCATGGCCTCGCGCGCCTTCTTGGCCGAGCGGGCCTCGATCGCCTGCAGGATGGCCTCGTGTTCGCGCTCGATGCGGCGCAGATAGCTCCGCATGCTGTCCGGGTTGCCGTCGAACGACCGGATGCTCTGGCGCGGAATGATCAGGCGGCCGAGATAGGCCAGGAACTCGACGAAGCGGTTGTTCCGGGTCGCGGCGGCGATGGCGCGGTGGAACGCCAGGTCCTCCTTGATGCCGCGCTCGCCATTGGCGATCACCGCCGCCATGGCCGCTTGAGCCTCGCGGATCTCGGCGATCTCGGCGTCGGTGGCGCGCTCGCTGGCCAGCGCCGCGGCTTCCGCCTCCACCGCCATGCGCAGTTCGATCACCTCGATCACGCCTTCGAGGGAACCGAGGCCCTCCGGATCGATCGAGTATGGCTGCTGGCTCGGATCCGGATTGACGAAGGCGCCGGCGCCCTGCCGCGTCACCACGAGACCGCGGGCCCGCAGCGCCGCCACCGCTTCGCGGATCACGGTTCGGCTGACGCCCATCGCAGCCATCATCTCCTGTTCCGACGGCAGCTTGGTGCCGGCCGCCAGCCCGCCCGAGGTGATCTGTTCGGCGAGGCGGTTGCAGACCTCTCCGCTGAGGCTGCGCAGCGGAACCACCGGGCGCAGCAGCGCGCGCGATTGCGCCGCGCCATCGGCGGCCGGGCTTGACGGGTCTTGTCTGGTCATCGTACAACTTTTCTAACACGTCCGGGCCAACCCGGCAACCGCGCGGCCTTGCGCCGCCGACCGGCACCGGCCGGCAATCAACAAGATCAGCACGACCAACGCGTCTGTCGCTGCAATCGGGAGGAGTAGAAAACATGAAGCGGCGTGACTTCATCAAGCTTGGCGCCGGCCTCGGCGCAGCGAGTATCGGGCTCGGCAGCGGATTTCGCGCCGCCGGCACGCAGACCAAGATGACGTTGAAGGCCTCCGACGTGCACCCCGAGGGCTATCCCACGGTGGCGGCGACCGAGAGCCTCGGCAAGAAGCTGCAAGCCGCCACCAATGGCCGGCTGTCGACGCAGATGTATGCGGCAATGCAGCTCGGCGGCGAGAAGGAAACCATCGAGCAGACCCAGCTCGGCGCCATCCAGCTCCTGCGCGTCAGCGTCGGCGCGCTCGGCCCGGTGGTCGACGATCTCAACGTCCTCAACATTCCCTTCCTGTGCAAGAACACCGCGCACATGCAGAAGGTGCTGGACGGACCGATCGGCCAGGATCTGCTGGACAAGGTGTCCAACAACGCCAATGCCAACCTGGTCGGCCTGTGCTGGATGGATGCCGGCGCCCGCAGCTTCTACGACACCAAGCGGCCGATCAAGGCGATCGACGACATGAAGGGCCTCAAGCTCCGCGTCATCGGCAATCCGATGTTCGTCGACATGGCGAATGCGCTGGGCGCCAACGGCATCGCCATGGGTTACGACCAGGTCTTCAATTCGCTGCAGACCGGCGTGATCGACGGCGCCGAGAACAACCCGCCGAGCTACGTCTTCGACAATCACTACACCGTGGCCAAGAACTACACCCTGACCGAGCACCTGATCGTGCCGGAAATGCTGGTGTTCTCCAAACGGGCCTGGGGCAACCTGTCCGGCGACGACCAGGCGCTGGTGAAGAAGTTCGCGCGGGAGGCCCAGGCCGAGGCCCGGGTGCTGTGGACCCAGTACGAGCAGAAGGCGATGGAGAAGGCACGCGCCGCCGGCTGCCAGATCGTCGAGGTCGCCGACAAGAAGCCGTTCCAGGACGCGGTCAAGCCGGTCTGGGACAAGTACGGCCCGAAATACGCCGAGACGATCAAGCGCATCCAGGCCGAGGCCTGAATTCGACGAGTGATTGCAGCAGGCGCTGATACGAACGGCGCCTTCTCCCCGTTCCCCCGTTCGTCATCGGCGGCGCCGGGCGCGCCGCCCTGCCATGGAGGCGTGTCGATGGCCGAGCTGTACCGCAAGGCGATGGACTATCTCTATTATGCCTGCGTCACCGTGGGCTGCGTCGCCCTGGTGCTGATCTCCGCGATCATTCCCTGGGCGGTGTTCACCCGCTACGTGCTCAACAGCGCCGCCTCCTGGCCGGAGCCGATGGCGGTGCTGCTGACCATCGCGCTGACCTTCTTCGGCGCCGCGGCCTGCTATCGCTACGGGCTGCATATGAACATCGCGCTCGCCACCAACCTCCTGCCCAGACTCGGCCAGCGCGCCTGTGCCCTGATCAGCGAACTGATGATGGCCCTGATCTCGCTGTTCATGGCGGTGTGGGGGGCGCGGCTGGTGGAGGCGACCTGGCACAACACCATCGGCGATTTCCCGGCGCTCTCCGTCGGCGTGACCTACCTGCCGATCCCGATCGGCGGCGCCATCATGCTGCTGTTCGTCATCGAGCGCATCATGCTCGGCCGGCCCGCCGACACCACCGGCGACGCCCACGGCGTCGCCGCCTTCGACTGACACGAGGCGCTCTCCGTCATGGACATTCTCGTTCTCATCATCGTTCTGTTCGCCTGCTTCCTGATCGGCATGCCGATCGCCTATTCGCTGGCGGCAGGCGCGATCGTCGGCGCAATGATGCTCGACATCCCGCTCGAGGCGGTGATGCTCAAGATCTCCGACGGCGTCAGCAAGG
Source organism: Bradyrhizobium sp. WD16 (assembly GCF_024181725.1). Lineage (NCBI taxonomy): Bacteria > Pseudomonadati > Pseudomonadota > Alphaproteobacteria > Hyphomicrobiales > Nitrobacteraceae > Bradyrhizobium > Bradyrhizobium sp. WD16. Next base: position 516,087 of record NZ_CP028908.1, read on the forward strand.
TGGCGATGCTGACCATCCCCTTCTTCGTGCTCGCCGGCGCGATCATGGCCGAGGGCGGGATGGCGCGGCGGCTGGTGGCGTTCGCCAACGTCATCGTCGGCGTCATCCGCGTCCGCGGCGGCCTGTCCGGCGTCAACATTCTCGCCACGACCTTCCTCAGCGGCATCTCCGGCTCCTGCGTCGCCGACACCTCGGCGATCGGCTCGATCATGATCCCGCAGATGGAGAAGGTGGGTTATCCGCGCGCCTTCGCCACCAACGTCACGATCAGCGCCTCGGTGCAGGCCGTGGTGATCCCGCCCAGCCACAACGCGGTGATCTATTCGCTCGCCACCGGCGGCGCGATCTCCGTCACCAGCCTGTTCATGGCCGGCGTCGTGCCGGGCCTGATGCTCGGTTTCGCCATCCTGCTGCTCTGCCTCTACGTCGCCTATCGCGACGGTCATCCCCGCGGCGAAGCGATCCCGTTCAAGGACGCGGTGCGGATGTCGTTCGAGGCGATCTGGGGCCTGATCACTGTCTTCATCATCCTCGGCGGCATCCTGCTCGGCGTCTTCACCGCCATCGAGGCCGGCGCCGTGGCCTGCGTCTGGGCCTTCGTGGTGACGATGTTCGTCTATCGCGACTACAGCTGGAAGGAGCTGCCGGCGCTGCTCCACCGCACGCTGCGCACCGTCGCCATGGTCCTGATGCTGATCGCCTGCGCCTCCAGCTTCGGTTACATCATGGCCTTGATGCAGATGCCGGCGAAGGTGACGGCGTTCTTCCTCACCCTGTCGCAGAACAAGATCGTCATCCTGCTGCTGATCAACCTGATGCTGCTGGTGCTGGGCTGCCTGATGGACATGGCGCCCCTGATCCTGATCTGCACACCGATCCTGCTGCCGGTGGTGAAGAGCTTCGGCGTCGATCCGGTGCATTTCGGCATGATCCTGCTGATCAATCTCGGCATCGGGCTGATCACGCCGCCGGTCGGCTCGGTGCTGTTCGTCGGTTGCGCCGTCGGCAAGGTGAAGCTCGAGGAGGTCTTGCGCGGCATCCTGCCGTTCTACGCGGCGATGTTCGCGGTGCTGATGCTGGTGACCTATGTCCCCGCCTTCTCGCTGTGGCTGCCGAGCCTCGTGCTGAAATAGAGCAGAAGGGGCGACCTCGACCATGACCCGAATGCCCCCGCGCGAGGTGGCGCAGAAGAGCGGCGGCGGAACGAGGCGCCAGGCGGTGCTCCTCGGCAACGCGATGATCGAATCTCCCGGGTAACGTGATAGGTTTGCCTGATGGCGAACCAATCCCACCGACAGCTCTGGCCCGGCGTCACTCTGGCGCTCGCCTCGGCCGTGCTGTTCGGCCTCTCGACCCCGCTCTCCAAGCTGCTGCTCGCTGCGGTCGAACCGCAGCTGCTCGCCGGCCTGCTCTATCTCGGCGCCGGCGGCGGCCTCGCCATCATCCATCTCGGCCGCGCCGCGATCGGACTGCCCGCCCCCGAGGCCCCGCTGCGCCGGACCGACCTGCCCTGGCTCGCCGCGGTCGTCATCTTCGGCGGCGTCGCCGGGCCGCTGCTCCTGATGCTCGGGCTGGAGCGCACCTCCGCCGCGTCGGGATCGCTGCTGCTCAATCTCGAGGGCCTCGCCACCATGGCGATCGCCTGGATGGTGTTCCGAGAGAACGTCGATCGCCGCCTGCTGGTCGGAGCGGCCGCGATCCTCGCCGGCGCCATGGTGCTGTCCTGGACGGGGCAGCGGATCGATTTCGATGCCGGTGGGCTGATGATTGCAGCGGCCTGCCTGTGCTGGGGCATCGACAACAACCTCACCCGCAAACTGTCGTCGGCCGATCCGGTGGTCACCGCGCTGATCAAGGGCCTCGCCGCCGGCGTCGTCAATCTCGCCCTCGCGCTGCTGCGCGGGGCCACCCTGCCCGCGCCCCCCACCATCGCCGCCGCGGCGCTGGTCGGCTTCTTCGGCATCGGCGTCAGTCTCGTGCTGTTCGTGCTGGCGCTACGTCATCTCGGCGCGGCACGGACCGGCGCCTATTTCTCGCTGGCGCCCTTCATCGGCGCGCTCGTCGCCACCGGCGCTCTCGGCGAACCTCTGACGCCGCAGTTCGTCATCGCCGGCGTCCTGATGGCGGTCGGGCTGTGGCTGCATCTTTCCGAGCGGCACGGCCACATGCACCAGCACGACGCGCTCGAGCATGAGCACAGCCACGTCCACGACGAGCACCACCGGCACCACCACGAGGGCCCGGTCACCGAACCGCATTCGCACTGGCATCGCCACGAACCGCTGCGGCACAAGCACGTGCATTACCCGGACCTGCATCACCGTCACGGCCACGGGTGAGAGCTTCGACACCCGTCGCTCGTCACGGCTTTACAGCCCCCGGCCAGGGCAGACGTGGACGGCATGGCGATCCGGCTCTTGCCGGATCGCGTTCTCGTCGGAAGCAAAGCAAGCCGCAATGGATCACGAACTTCGGAGGCGGCCCGCGTGAGGGAGCGCGGGCCGCCGTCACTGGCCTGGCCGCAAGGAGGGGCTACTCGGCGGCCTGGCCAACCACGTGATGCGTCGTGCTGCCGAGCTCGGAGGAGTGCGGCACCTCGCCATGCTGCTTGAGCGGCTTGTTGCCGGTCAGGCGGCGCAGCAGCACATAGAACACCGGGGTGAGGAAAATGCCGAAGGCGGTCACCCCGATCATGCCGGCGAACACCGCGACGCCCATGGCATGGCGCATCTCGGCGCCGGCGCCGGTGGAGGTCACCAGCGGCACCACGCCCATGATGAAGGCCATCGACGTCATCAGGATCGGCCGCAGCCGCAGCCGGCTCGCCTCGATCGCCGCCTCGACCGGCGTGCGCCCGGCGAATTCCAGTTCGCGGGCGAACTCGACGATCAGGATGGCGTTCTTGGCCGACAGTCCGACCAGCACGATCAGGCCAATCTGGGTGAAGACGTTGTTGTCGCCGTCGGAGGCCCAGACGCCGAACATCGCCGCCATCAAACCCATCGGCACGATCATGATGATCGACAGCGGCAGCGTCAGGCTTTCGTACTGCGCGGCCAGCACCAGGAACACCAGCAGCAGCGACAGCGGAAAGACGATCACCGCAGAATTGCCCGCCAGCACCTGCTGATAGGTCAGTTCCGTCCATTCGAAGCCGAAGCCCTTGGGCAGGGTCTCGTCGGCGACCCGCTGGATCGCCGCCTGGGCCTCGCCGGAGGAATAGCCCGGCGCCGCTCCGCCATTGACGTCGGCGGTGAGGAAGCCGTTGTAGCGCATGGCGCGCTCCGGCCCGGCGCTGGACTTGACCCGCAGCAGCGTCGCCAGCGGGATCATGCCGCCCGAAGCCGAGCGCACCTTCAATTCGCCGATGTCGTCGGGACGCGACCTGAACTTGGCGTCGGCCTGCACCCGCACGGTGTAGGTGCGGCCGAAGCGGTTGAAGTCGTTGACGTAGAGCGAGCCGAGATAGATCTGCAGCGTGTCGAACACGTCCGTCACCGGCACGCCGAGCTGGCGGGCACGGGTGCGGTCGATATCGGCATAGAGCTGCGGCGTATTGATCTGGTAGCTCGAGAACAGCCCGGCGATCTCCGGCGTCTTCTGCGCCCTGGCGAGGAACGCCTTGGTCGCCTCGTCGAGCGCCCGATAGCCGAGGCCGGCCTGATCCTCGATCTGCAACTTGAAGCCGCCGATGGTGCCGAGGCCCTGGACGGGCGGCGGCGGGAACATGGCGATGAAGGCTTCCTGGATCGCCGCGAACTTGCCGTTGAGCTTCTTGGCGATGGCGCCGCCGCTCAGGTCGGCGCTGCGCCGCTCGTCGAACGGCTTGAGCGTGACGAACACGATGCCGGCGTTGGACGAATTGGTGAAGCCGTTGATCGACAGCCCCGGAAAGGCCACCGCGCTCTCGACGCCGGGCTCCTTGAGGGCGATGTCGCCCATGCGGCGGATCACCTCCTCGGTGCGGTCGAGGGTCGAGCCGTCGGGCAGTTGGGCGAAGCCGACCAGGTACTGCTTGTCCTGCCCCGGCACGAAGCCGCCCGGGACCGCATGGAACAGGCTCCAGGTGACGCCGATCAGGCCGAGATAGACCGCCATCATCACCGCCTTGCGCGAGATCACGCCCTTGACGCCGGCGCTGTAGCCGCCGCCGAGGCGGCGGAATCCGGCGTTGAAGCCGCGGAAGAACCAGCCGAGCGTGCGGTCCATCACGACGGTGAGGACGTCCTTGGGCGCGTCATGGCCCTTGAGCAGTTGGGCGGCGAGCGCCGGCGACAGCGTGAGCGAATTGATCGCCGAGATCACGGTGGAGATCGCGATCGTCAGTGCGAACTGGCGATAGAACTGGCCGGTCAGCCCGGTGATGAAGGCAAGCGGCACGAACACCGCGACCAGCACCAGGGCAATGGCGATGATCGGCCCCGACACCTCGCGCATGGCGCGGTAGGTCGCCTCGCGCGGCGACAGCCCTTCCTCGATATTACGCTCGACATTCTCGACCACGACGATGGCATCGTCGACGACGATACCGATGGCCAGCACCAGCCCGAACAGGCTGAGCGCGTTGACCGAGAAGCCGAACAGATACATCACCGCGAAGGTGCCGATGATCGATACCGGCACGGCGAGCAGCGGGATGATCGAGGCCCGCCATGTCTGCAGGAACAGGATGACGACGAGCACCACCAGCGCGACCGCCTCGAGCAGGGTGTGGATCACCGCCTCGATCGAGGCCCGGACGAACTGTGTCGGGTCGTAGACGATGCGGTAGTCGACGTCTTCCGGCATGTTCTTCTTCAGCTCGGCCATGGTCTTGCGGACGTCGTCCGAGATCTGGATGGCGTTGGAGCCGGGCGCCTGGAAGATCGGGATCGCCACCGCCGACTTGTTGTCGAGCAGCGAGCGCAGGGAATATTCCGAGGCACCGAGCTCGACGCGGGCGATGTCGCGCAGTCGCGTCACCTCGCCATTGGTGCCGCCCTTGACGATGATGTTGCCGAATTCCTCCTCGGTCTGCAGCCGGCCCTGGGCGTTGACCGGAAGCTGGAAGCTGATGCTGGGCAGGCCCGGCGACGCGCCGACGACGCCGGCGGCGGCCTGGACGTTCTGGGCGCGGATCTCACCGACGACATCGCTGGCGGAGAGCCCGTGCTCGGCAACCTTCTGCGGATCGAGCCAGATCCGCATGGAATAGTCGCCCGACCCGAACAGCTGCACCTGGCCGACGCCGTTGACGCGGGCGAGCCGGTCCTTGACGTTGAGCACCGCGTAGTTGCGCAGATACGTCATGTCGTAGCGGTCGTTGGGCGACAGCAGATGCACCACCAGCGTCAGGTCCGGCGCGCTCTTGACGGTGGTGATGCCGAGCCGGCGGACGTCCTCCGGCAGCCGCGGCTCCGCCTGGGAGACGCGGTTCTGCACCAGCTGCTGGGCCTTGTCCGGATCGGTGCCGAGCTTGAAGGTGACGGTCAGGGTCATCAGGCCGTCGGTCGTCGCCTGGCTGCTCATGTAGAGCATGCCCTCGACGCCGTTGATCTGCTCCTCGATCGGCGTCGACACCGTCTCGGCGATCACCCTGGGATTGGCGCCGGGGTATTGGGCGCGGACCACCACGGAGGGCGGCGAGACTTCGGGATATTCGGACACCGGCATCACCCGCAGCGCGAGCAGGCCGGACAGGAAGATCAGGACCGACAGCACGCCGGCGAAGATCGGCCGGTCGATGAAGAAACGGGAAATATTCATGGCTCGCCCCTCGCAGCGCCTGACCGGGTCACCGGGCTGCGGTCGTCAAGTGTCCTGGTTCAATCGTTGGAGAAGCCGGCGCCGTTACTGCTGCGCCGTCTTCTCCTCGCGCGGCGCCGCCTCGGCGTGCTCGACGCTGCCGTCCATCGCGACCTGGGTCGGCTTGACCGCACTGCCCGGCCGCACCCGCTGCAACCCGTTGACGATGATGCGCTCGCCCGCCTTCAGGCCGGTCCGCACCATGCGCAGGCCCTCCGACGTCTCGCCGAGCGCGACTTCGCGATAGGCCGCGGTATTGTCCGGACCGACCACCATGACGAATTTCTTGTCCTGATCGGTGCCGATCGCCCGCTCGTTGATGACCAGGGCCTGCTGACGTTCGGCATGCCCCATGCGGATGCGGGCGAACTGGCCCGGCATCAGCTTGCCGTCGGCGTTGTCGAACACCGCGCGGACGCGCACCGTGCCGCTGCGGGCATCGACCTGATTGTCGATGAGCTGGAGGCGGCCCCGATAGGGCGTGCCGTCGCTCAGCACCGTGCCCATCTGCACCGGAATGCGGTCGAGCGCGATCAGCCCGTTCGGCCCGGCGCTCTGCGCCTTCAGCGCCCGCATCACCACCTGTTCATCGGCGTTGAAGCTCGCATAGATCGGGTTGACCGAGACCATCGAGGTCAGGACCGGCGAGGTCGGGCCGGCGGCGACGAGATTGCCGACGGTGACCTCGATCTTGCCGACGCGGCCGGCCACCGGCGCGTTGACGCTGGTGTAATCGAGATTGAGCTGGGCCGATTGCAGCGCCGCCTCGGCGGCGCGCAGGTTGGCTTCCGCCTCGCGCTGGGCGTTGACGCGCTGGTCGAAGTCGCGCTGCGAGATGGTGCGCGAATCCCACAACTGCTGGCCGCGATCGAGATCGTTCTTGGCCAGCGCCAGGCGCGCCTGCATGGCGAGCACCTGGGCCCTGGCGCGCTCGACCTCCGCCGCATAGGGCGCCGGATCGATGCTGAACAACAAGTCGCCCTGCTTGACGAGGGCGCCTTCGCGGAAATGCACCGCCTGGATCAGGCCGGCGACCCGCGGCCGGATTTCGACACGCTCGACGGCTTCGAGCCGGCCGGAAAACTCGTCCCAGGTCGGCGCGTCACGCTCCTCCACCGTGGCCACCGAGACCGGCACGGCCGGCGGCGCCGCCGCCTCATTGTTGGCGCGGGCGGCGCCATTCTCGAAGGCGGGCAGCAGCATGGCGGCGAAGATGGCGGCGCCGACCAGCACGGTGCCGAGGGCGAAAGCGCGATAACGGGATGAATACGACATGATGACCCCCTGCCTGCGATCAGGCTTGAAAGACGGGATGGGATGCGGGCCGGCGCAGCAACGCGGCGCGGTCCGCAAAGAACTGGATGAACTGGCCGAGCAGCGCCGCCGGCCAGCTGCCCTGCGGCCGATCCGCGCCGCACAGCGATTCCGGCCACGACGTCGGCGCAGGCAGCACATGTTGCGTCACCGGGACACCCGATTCCCGCAGCCGCGCCGCGTAGCTCAGGGTCTCGTCGCGCATCGGATCGTCCTGCGCGGTGACCACCAGCGCCGGCGGCAGGCCGGCGAGACGACTGGCTTGCGAGGGCGCTGCATAGGGATGGGCGGCGGTTTCCGGCGATCCGAGATAGCGCTGCCAGCCGTCGGCCCACTTGCATCCGGCGGGACCTGCATCGGCGCGGCGGATCGACCGCGTCGCAAGACACGGATCGAGCATCGGCGACAACAGGATCTGGCCGTCGAGCTGCGGCGCGTGCTGGTCGCGCGCGATCAGCGTCAGCGATGCCGCGAGATTGCCGCCGGCCTCCTCGCCGGCCACGAACAGACGCGACATCTTGCCGGCCCACCGGGCCCGGCCCTCCTGCAGGCTCTTCAGCGCGTCGAAGATCGTGCGCAGGGCATCGGGAAACGGATGGCGCGGGGCCAGCGGATAATCCGCCGAGACGACCACGGCGCCCGCCGCGGCGAGCAGTTCCGGAACGGTTGAGCTCGCCTCCGACGCGAACGAGCCTTGGCAGAAGGCGCCGCCATGGAGATGGAAGACCAGCGGTGCCGATCGCGGCGCCGACGACTTGCGCCAGACGCGGACCGGCAGCGCGCTCGCCTGGCCGGTCTCGATCACCGCATCGATGCAGCCGGTGGTCATTTCGAAGAACCCTCTCCTTCGCCCCGGCCGGACGCAGTTGCGTCGCAGGCATTGCGGTGCGAAACGAAGTCGAGAGCTAATGTCCGCTCAACCGAAAATAAGTAGGTAGTTTATGACTACATTATTTCCGTGTATGAACAATCGGGGGATCAAGCCCCATATTGGAATGTAGTTTCTCCGCGGTGCACAAAAACAAAATCATGTTTCCCGCCGCTGCGGAATTCGGGAACCCGCCAGGGTCAAGAGCGACGCAGGGACAAGACAGATGGATCAGCTCGCCGCAATGCGCGCTTTCGTTCGTGTGGTCGAGGCCGGCACCTTCAGCCAGGCGGCCGGTTCGCTGCGGATGCCGAAGCCGACGATCACCAAGCTGATCCAGTCGCTCGAGACCCATCTGACCACCAAACTGCTGAACCGCACCACGCGACGCGTCACCGTGACGCCGGACGGCGCCGCCTACTACGAACGGGTGGTCCGCTTCCTCGGCGAACTCGATGAACTCGACGCCAACATGGCGCGGTCCCAGGCCTACGCCAGGGGCCGCCTGCGCATCGACGTCGGCTCGGCGCTGGCGGTGCTCGTCATCATTCCGGCACTGCCGGATTTCTATGCGCGCTATCCCGAGATCCAGATCGATCTCGGCGTCACCGACCGGCCGGTGGACATGATCGGAGAGAATGTCGACTGCGTCATCCGCGGCGGAAATCTCGGCGATCAATCGCTGATCGCCCGCCGCATCGCCGAGATCGGCCATGCGACCGCCGCGGCACCGTCCTATCTCGAACGCCGTGGCGAACCGCGCCATCCGTCCGAGTTGCAGGACCACCACATCGTCAACTTCTTCCACCCGCGCTCGGGGCGGATGCTGCCGCTGGATTTCACCGCCAATGGCGAACGGATCGAAACCGCCGGCCGCCATCTGATCGCGGTCAACGACAGCATCGCCTATATCACCGCCGCGACCGCCGGCCTCGGAATCGTCCAGGCGCCCCTCTTCATGCTGCACAAGCACATCGAGGCCGGCCGGCTGCGCCGGATCCTGACGGAATGGAGCACCGAACCGCTCAACGTCTACGTGGTCTATCCACCGAACCGGCACCTCAGCAACAAGGTGCGGGTCTTCGTCGACTGGGTTGCCGACCTGTTCGCCAGCCACGAGCTGATCCGCATGCAGGGGTGATCGCCGTCACGGCACGTGTTCGCGGCGACAGGTCTGCTATGATGCCGGACCGGCCGTTGTGGTCATCCTGCCAGGGAGTGCCGAACCGCCATGCTGGCCCTTGAACTTGTCATCGTGGCCGTTCTCATTGTCGTCAACGGCCTGTTGTCGATGGCGGAGCTTGCGATTGTTTCGTCGCGCCCGGCGCGACTGGAAATCCTGTCCGCGAAACGGGTGCGCGGCGCCGAACAGGCGCTGGCGCTGGCCTCCGATCCCGGCAAGTTCCTGTCCACCGTGCAGATCGGCATCACCCTGGTCGGCGTGCTGTCGGGCGCCTTCTCCGGTGCCACGCTGGGCGAGCGCCTCAGCGAGTGGCTCGGCGAATTCGGCCTGTCTGCCGCCGTCGCCCCTCTTCTCGGCGTCGGGCTCGTCGTCACGGCGATTACCTATGCCACGCTCATCGTCGGCGAACTGGTACCGAAGCAGGTCGCGTTGCGCGACCCGGAGGCGATCGCGGTGAAGGTGGCGCCCGCGATGACCCTGCTGGCGAGGCTATCCCTGCCCCTCGTCTTCCTGCTCGACTGGTCGGGAAAGGCCATTCTCACGCTCATCGGGCGCGGCAGCGAGACCGACGAGCGCGTATCCGAAGAAGAGATTCATCATCTGGTGCGCGAGGCCGAGACCGCGGGCGTACTCGAGCCCGGAGAAAAGGAAATGATCGCCGCGGTGATGCGGCTCGGCGATCGGTCGGTCGCAACGGTGATGACGCCGCGGACGGACGTCGACATGGTCGACCTCAGCGACGACCAGAAGACCATCCGCGACATTCTGACCAACAGTCCGCATTCCCGCCTGCCGGTTCACGACGGCGACCGCGACCGGCCGGTCGGCATCCTGCAGGCCAAGGATGTGATGACGGCCCTGCTGCAGCATGATCGGCCGGATCTCGGCAGCCTCGTCCGCGAGGCGCCGATCGTCCCGGCCTCGGCGGATGCGCGCGACGTGCTGGCGATCCTCAAGGGGGCGCCGGTGCATATCGGGCTCGTCTACGACGAGTATGGCGCGTTCGAGGGTGTCGTCACCGCGGCCGACATTCTGGAATCGATCGTCGGCGCCTTCAGCACCGAAGCGGGGCCACCCGAGCCGGCCTATGTCCGCCGCAACGACGGCTCCTACCTGATTTCGGGCTGGATGCCGGCTGACGAAGTCGGCGACCTGCTCTCGATCCCCATTTCGCGCCGTGGCGGCTATCACACGGTGGCGGGTCTCGTGCTGCAGAATTTCGATCACCTGCCGCAGGTCGGCGACGCTTTCGGGTTCCATGGCTGGCGGTTCGAGATCGTCGACCTCGACGGCCGGCGCATCGACAAGATCCTGGTGACGAGGATGCCGACGGCCCAGGCGGGACCGGACGCGTGAATTTCTCGACGATCCTTATTGGTCTCATTGGCACCCTGACCGCGTGATGAACCGCACCGCAGGATTGCGCGCGTACCATCGCGTTTTCGCAACTGCAGCAGATCGGACGCGGCACCGCCGCGCAAAAAAGCCGCGCGAGCCGCTTGCATTTGTCGCGACCATGTTATGCTTCATCCTGCCTGCGCGGGCGGACGTTCGCGTCGGGCCAAATGGGTCGACACGGCCACAGACCAATGTGATCGAAAAACAATGCGAGCGAAAATGCAGCGGCAAAGCTGCACAAGGGAGAGAGCCGAATGATCTCGTTGAAGCGATTTGCGTTGAAGCGAGTTGCGTTGCAGCGTCTCGTTCAGGGGCTGACGATGGCCGCGGTGATCACCGTCCCAGTGGTGACCGGCGGCGCCGGCGCCGCCGAACTCAAGAAATACGAATCCGGCGCCAAGGAGTTCTGGACCCATCCGCCGGACGACTGGTTCCTCGGGGATGAGACCGAGGCGCAGAAGGGCCTTGCGCCGCCGTCCGGACCGCCGACCGGCGCATCCGACAAGGAACTCGCGGAGATCGTCTCCAAGGTCAAGCTGCCGCAGGGCTTCAAGATGGAAGTCTATGCCAGCGGCGTGCTCGCCGCGCGGCAGATGGCCTGGGGCGACAAGGGCACGCTGTTCGTCGGCTCGTTCGGCCTCGGCAATGTCTACGCCATCACCGACGAGGGCGGCAAGCGAACGGTCAAGACCATTCTCAAGGGTCTGAAGATGCCGACCGGGCTCGCCTTCCGCGACGGCGCGCTCTACGTCATCGATATCGACAAGCTCTATCGCTACGACAATGCCGAGGCCAATCTCGACAAGATGCCGGAGCCCAAGGTCGTCTATGACGACATGCCGCCCTACGCGGCCCACGGCTGGAAATACCTGGTCGCCGACAAGGACGGCTGGTTCTACATTCCATTCGGCCCTCCCTTCAACATCGGCATTCCGCCGACCAGCGTGTCGCAGATTCGCCGCGTCGACCCCAAGACCGGCAACGCGGAGATCGTCGCGCTCGGCGTCCGCAACAGCGTCGGCGGCGACATCGATCCGCGCACCGGCAAATACTGGTTCACCGAGAATGCCCGCGACTGGCTGGGCGACAATCTGCCGAGCGACAAGCTGAACGTCATCAACCGGCACGGCGAGCATTTCGGCTATCCGTATTGCCACCAGGGCGACATCCCGGATCCGAAATTCGCCATGGGCCACAAGTGCTCGGAATTCGTCCCGCCGGTGCTGAAGCTCGGCTACCACGTCGCGCCGCTCGGCATGAAGTTCTACACCGGCAGTCAATTCCCGGCGAAGTACAAGAATGCCATGTTCATCGCCGAACACGGCTCGTGGAATCGGCATAAATACCAGGGCGGGCGCATCGTCGTGGTGACCGCCGATCCCGACGGCCGCAACGCCAGGCAGGAAATCTTCGCTTCCGGCTGGATCAACGGCGATCAGAGCTATCTCGGCCGGCCCGCCGACATCATCCTCGCCAAGGACGGCGCGATCCTGGTGGCCGACGACTGGGCCGGCGCGATCTATCGCATCAGCTACAGCAAGGACCGCCTCAGCTCGAACGCGAAGTAATCCGCACTCGCACGGCGTTGCGATTCACCTCACCGTGGTCGCAACGCCGTTTTCGTGTTCGGCATCAGGAACTATTCCGCATGCACCCACGCCTCGCCTTTGCCGCCCTGCCGCTGCTTCCGCTGCTCGCCTGCCTCGTGCCGCCGGCCGGCGCCGCCGATGTCGCCGCAATCAAGGACAAGCTCGAACTCTGCGTCAGCTGTCACGGCAAGGACGGCATTTCCGACCAGCAGGAAATTCCCTCGCTCGCCGGCCAGCCCGATCTCTTCCTGCAATGGCAGCTGATCTATTTCCGCGGCGGTGCCCGCAAGAGTCCGCAGATGTCGCCGGTCGCGGCCGATCTCACCAACGAGGACGTCCGCAACCTCGGCGCCCATTTCGCCGCGCTCAAACCGCCTGCGGCACCGGCCGACGATCCCGATCCGCAGCTCAGCGCGGCCGGCGCCAAACTCGTGGCGCAGCGCCGCTGCATTTCCTGCCATAGCGATAATTTCGCCGGCACCAAGGCCACGGCGCGTCTCGCCGGCCAGCGCGAGGACTATCTCGTCAAGGCGCTCACCGACTTCAAGACCGGCAAGCGCTCGGGCGGCGGCGTCGCCGCCATGGCCGACGTCGCCTATGGCCTGCAGGACGACGAGGTCAAGGCGCTGGCGCACTACCTGGCGCATTTCAAGGGGTAATTGGCGGCGAAGGTGCAGGAAGGCTCACCTCGCCCCGCTTGCGGGGAGAGGTGAAAGACGCCTCACGTCGCCGGCTGGATCGTGCCCTCGCACTCGCCGAAGCCGATACGATAGCCCTCGCCCTGGCACCAGCCGGTGATCGAGAGCGTGTCGCCGTCCTCGAGGAAGCTGCGGCTCTCGCCGGAGGCGAGCGGCAGCGGCTCGGCGCCGCTCCAGCTCAATTCCAGCATGCTGCCGCGCTGGTCGCGCTCCGGCCCGCTGATGGTGCCCGATCCGAGCAAGTCGCCGACGTTCATGGCGCAGCCGGACGAGGCATGATGGACGAGCTGCTGCACCGACGACCAGTACATGTACTTGAAATTGGTGCGGCAGATGCGCTGCGGCGCGTCCATCTGTGCGCTGCGCAGCGACACATCCAGGGTCATGTCGTAATTGTTGCGCCCGCTCTGGCGCAGATAGGGCAGCGGCTCGGGATCCTGCCGGGGGCCGGCGACGCGGAACGACTCCAGCGCCTCGCGGGTCACGATCCACGGGCTGATGGTGGTGGCGAAGGCCTTGGCCTGGAACGGGCCGAGCGGCACATATTCCCATTGCTGGACGTCGCGCGCGCTCCAGTCGTTGAGCAGCGTGAAACCGAAGATCATGTCTTCCGCCTGCGCCTCGGTGAGGCGCTCGCCGAGCCGCGAGCCCTGGCCGATCACGACGCCCATCTCGAGCTCGAAATCGAGCCGCCTGCTGGGGGCGAACACCGGCGTCTCCGCGGTCGGCGGCTTGAGCTGGCCGCAGGGCCGCCGCACCGGCGTGCCGGACACCACCACGGTCGAGGCGCGGCCGTTATAGCCGATCGGGATGTGCAGCCAGTTCGGCAGCAGCGGATTGGACTTGTCGCGGAACATGGCGCCGACATTGCTGGCGTGCTCCTTCGACGAATAGAAGTCGGTGAAACCGGCGACCGCAAGCGGCAGGTGGAGCCTCGCATCCTTGCGGGCGACGAGCGCCCGCTGGCGCAGCGCCGCATTGTCGCGCAGCTCGGGATGATCGCGGCGCAGCAGCTGGCTGATCCGCCGCCGCACCTGCGTCCACGCCTGGGGCCCGAGCGCCATGAAGTCGTTGATCGCGGGCTTCGCGAACACCGGCGCGCCGGCATCGAGCAGGCCCGCCGCTTCGAGCGCGGCGAGGTCGAGGATGAAATCGCCGATGGCGACGCCGACCCGCGGCGCCGGATCGGCCGGCGTCGAGAACACGCCGTAGGGCAGGTTCTGGATCGGGAAATCCGAGGTCGGAGCGACCGCGATGAAGGAGCGCAGGGACGGATCGTTGGGATGGGTCATGATGTTCCGCGAATGATGACAGCTATTCGGCGTCGGGCTGACGGCCCGGCGCGGCGGCGGCGAAGGCGTCCAGCGTGGCGGCGGCCTGGTCGATACCGCGAATGCGCGGATAGGGCGACAGATCGACGCCGACACGCCGCGCGTTGAAGACCTGGGGCACGATGCAGATGTCGGCGAGCGTCGGCGCCTCGCCGAGCGCAAACGGGCCCGGCAGTTCGGCGAGCCGCGCCTCGATCGCGGCGAAGCCCTCGGTGATCCAGTGTTTCGACCAGTCGGCCCGGCCGGCCTCGTCAATCCCCATGGCCGTGAGGCGATTGAGCACCCGCAGATTGCCGATCGGGTGGATGTCGCTTGCGACGACGAGCGCGATCTCCCGGGCGATCGCCCGCAGCCGGGGATCGGACGGCAGCAGCGGCGGCTGCGGATGGGTCTCGTCGAGATATTCGATGATGGCGAGCGACTGGGCGAGGTGGAAGCCGTCCTCGATCCAGCAGGGCACGAGGCCGGCGGGACTGACCTTGCGGTAGTCGGGCGAGGTCTGCTCGCCCTTGCGCAGGTGAACGAAGCGATGATGCGCGCTCAGCCCCTTGAGGTTGAGCGCGATGCGCACCCGGTAGGCCGCGCTGGAGCGGAAATAGCCATAGAGCGTGGCCTCGCTTTCGATCGACATCGGTCCGCGCGCCCTTACGGCTTGCTAGTGTGGCGTCTCGCAATTGCCTACCGCCTTCGCGGCAACCCTCTCGTAGGCAATTGCGAGACATAAGCCACACTAGCGCTTTGATTTTGCTAGTGTCCTTTATGTCTCCGAATGACCGTCGGAGCATGCGGCAAGTTAGCGGTCATTCGGAGACGGGACACTAGGGTCGAAGCGCTTTTCGAGCCCCTTCCAGCAATCGGCGTAATCGTCCTGCAATGTCGGCGAGGTCGCGGCGTGTCTGGTGACACGCTGCGCGTAACGGGTCTCGAACATGAAGGCGAGCGTGCCCTCGAGCTTGACCGGCTTCAGTTCGCCGTTGCTGGCGTGATCGAACGCCTCGCGGTCGGGACCGTGCGGCAGCATGCAGTTGTGCAGGCTGATGCCGCCCGGGGTGAAGCCCTGGGGCTTGGCGTCGTAGACCCCGTAGATCAGGCCCATGAATTCCGACATGATGTTCATGTGGTACCAGGGCGGACGAAAGGTGTTCTCCGCCACCATCCAGCGCTCGGGGAAGATGACGAAGTCGATATTGGCGGTCCCCGCCGTTTCCGACGGCGACGTCAGCACCGTGAAGATCGACGGATCGGGATGGTCGAAGCCGATGGCGCCGACCGGCGAGAAGGTGCGCAGATCGTATTTGTAGGGCGCATAATTGCCGTGCCAGGCGACCACGTCGATCGGCGAATGCGGCAGCATGGTCGACCACAGCGCCCCGCCCCATTTCACCACCAGCTCGGTCGGGGTGTCGTTGTCCTCATAGGCGGCGACCGGGGTGAGGAAGTCGCGGGCGTTGGCGAGGCAATTGGCGCCGATCGGACCGCGCTCCGGCAGGGTGAGCGCGCCGCCGTAATTCTCGCAGAGATAGCCGCGGGCCGGACCCGCCGGCAGCTCGACGCGGAACTTGACGCCGCGCGGAATCACCACGATCTCGGCCGGCTCGGCGTCGATGATGCCGAACTCGGTGACGAAGCGCAGCCGGCCCTGCTGCAGCACGAACATCATCTCGCCGTCGGCATTGTAGAAGTGCTGATCGACCATCGAGGCGGTGATGGCATAGACATGCGCCGCCATGCCCGCCTGGGTAGCGGCGTCCCCGGCGGTGGTCATGGTCTGCACGCCCTGCAGGAAGCTCACCTCGCCGCCCGGCAGCGGCGCCGGATCCCAGCGCAGCTGGGCGATCGGCATCTCGTGTTCGGTGCAGGGCGCGGTGCGCCACAGGCCGGCATCGAATTTTGCGAAACGGCCGGAATGCTTCACCGAGGGGCGAATGCGATAGAGCCAGGAGCGCTCGTTGCTGCCGCGCGGCGCGGTGAAGGGCGAGCCGGAGAGCTGCTCGGCATAGAGGCCGTAGGCGCAACGCTGCGGCGAATTGCGCCCGATCGGCAGCGCGCCGGGCAGCGCCTCGGTCTCGAAGCTGTTGCCGAAACCCGACATGTAGCCGGGCGCGACCTGGCCGGTAGCCCTGGCCATGGCGTCAGGAGCTGCGTTGTAATTCATGGTCACTCTCCCTGGAGAGCCGCCCACATCTCGCGGTCGCGCTCGGCGGTCCAGATCACCGGGTCGTCGATGCCGGAAGCCTCGTCGTAGGCCCGCGAGACGTTGAACGGCAGGCAGTGCTCGTAGATGGCGAAGTTCGAGAATTTCGGATCCATGACCTCGCGGCTGGCGGCCATGGCCTCCTTGAGCGATCGGCCGCGGGCCACCGCATGCTCGGCGGCGCTGTAGAGCGTCGTGACGAAATCGCGGGTCATGGCGATCGCCTCGCGGGTGGTGGAGAGGCCCTTGAGCGCGTCGCCGCGGCCCGGCGCGATGGCCTTGGGCTTGAAATCGAGGATGGCGTTGAGCGTCATCGGCCATTCCCGCAGATAGGCGTCGCCGCAATAGCAGGCGGAGTGGTATTCGATCAGGTCGCCCGAGAACATCACCTCGGCGTCCGGCACAAAGGCGACGATGTCGCCCGAGGTGTGGCCGGCGCCGAGCTGCATCAGCTTGACCTCGCGCTTGCCGAGATAGATCGTCATCTCGCCCTCGAAGGTCAGGGTCGGCCAGGTCAGGCCGGGAATGCTCTCGGCGTCGCGGAACAGGCGCGGGAAGCGGCCATATTCGGAATCCCAGTCCTGCTTGCCGCGCTCCTGGATCAGGCGATGGGTCTCCTGGGAAGCGACGATGCCCTGGGCGTGATAGGCCGAGGCGCCGAGCACGCGCACGGCGTGATAATGCGACAGCACGACATATTTGATCGGCTTGTCGGTGACGGTGCGCACCCGCTCGATCACGCTTTTCGCCATGGCCGGTGTCGCCTGGGCGTCGAACACCACGCAGCCGTCGTCGCCGACGATCACCGCCGAATTGGGATCGCCCTCCGCGGTGAAGGCGTAGAGATCGGTGCCGATCTCGGAAAACGTCACCTTCTTCTCGGCGAGGTCGGTGGTCGAGGCGAAGCCCTTGGCAGATCCGTTGGTGCCAGTTCCCTTGGTGGTCATGTCGACGGATGTCCTTCTGTGAAGCCGTTCGGTTCAGGTCGCCTGCGGCGCGGCATCGATGCCGGCGCCGCGTCTTGCGAGCGCAATCGCTTCGCGCAACACCTCGATGTCGCCGACGTGGTTGGCGAGGACGAGCACCAGCGCGGCGTCGAGCGCGCTGGAGGCCTCGTCGGAAAGACCGCGATGGGCCTCCACCACCAGGCGGAAGGCATCATCGGGCTTGGCGAAATTGGATCGGGTCGAGAGCGCCATGGCAAGCCTCACTGCAGCGCACAGGCGCGCATCAGCGCCGCCTCGATCGCAGCGCGGCGGGGATGGCGTAGGCGGGCCGCCACGTAACCGTCCGGCCGCAACAGATAAGCGCTGCCGGGGGCGCCGTCATAGCGCGCCTGCAACAGCCCGGTGCGATCCGCATAGGCTGCGCCGTCGCCGACACGGACCACCGCAACGCCGTCCGGCGCGGGCGCGGCTCCGCCGTTGGCGAATTCCAGCAGCGTAAAACCCGCGCGTGACCGCATCAAGACGTCGCTGAGGAAGGTCTCCTCGCCCGCCGCACCGACCAGCGGCGCATCGGCCATCGAGGTGCCCGGCCGCAGCCCGCCCTGCCAGCTGTCGACATCGCCGCTCGACAGCGGCGTGTCATAGACCGAAGGCACCGACAGGCGGCCGCCATTGACCATGCGCTTGGCGAATTCGGTTTCCCTGGCGAGGCCGAGCACCGCCTTCCGCAGCCGCGTCTCCTCCTTGGTCGATGGCGCCATGAAATCGGTGGAGCGGGTCGACTCGCGGATATTCTCGTCGGCAGCAGTGCCGCGCTCGATGTCGTAGCTCTGCAGCAGTCCCTCCGGCGAGCGGCCTTGAAGAATCCGCGTCAGCTTCCAGGCGAGGTTTTCCGCATCCTCGAGACCCGAATTGGCGCCGCGCGCGCCGAATGGCGAAACCTGATGGGCGGCATCGCCGGCGAAGATCACCCGGCCATGGACGAAATGGGCCATGCGCCGGCACTGGAACTTGTAGAGCGAGATCCACTCGAATTCGAACTTGTCGTGGCCGAGCATGCGCGCGATCCGCGGCCTGACGTTCTCCGGCCTCTTCTCCACGGCCGGGTCGGCATCGGAGCTGAGCTGCAGGTCGATGCGCCAGACGTTGTCCGGCTGGCGATGCAGCAGCGCCGAACGGCCGGCGTGGAACGGCGGATCGAACCAGAACCAGCGCTCGGTGGGGAAATCCGCCGCCATCCTGACATCGGCGATGAGGAATTGGTCCTCGAACACCTGGCCGGCGAAATCGGCGCCGACCATGCCGCGCAGCGACGAGCGCGCGCCGTCGCAGGCGATCAGGTAGCAGGCGGCAAGGCGGTACGGCCCCTCGGGGGTGTCGATAGTGACGACGACATGATCGTTGCGCTGGTCAAGCGCGGTCACCTTGTTGCGCCAGCGCAGGCTGATCTCGGGGAAATCGGCGATGCGATCGACCAGGAAGGCCTCGGCGTAATATTGCTGCAGGTTGATGAAAGCCGGCATCTTGTGGCCCGGCTCCGGCAGCAGGTCGAACTGGTAGAGCTGGTCGGCGCCATGAAAGATGCGCCCGACCTGCCAGACCACGCCCTTGTCCACCATGCGCCGGCCGACGCCGAGCCGGTCCCAATATTCCAGCGAGCGCTTGGAGAAGCAGATCGCGCGCGAGCCTTCACCGATGCGATCGGCGTCATCGAGCAGCACCACCGCCTGGCCGCGTGCCGCAAGATCGATCGCCAGCGACAGCCCGATCGGGCCGGCACCGACCACCACCACCGGATGATGCGCCGGCTCGGCGCGCTCCTGATCCGGATGCCGGCGATAGCCGAACTGGGTCGCGGCGTGTCCGCTCATGTCCGTCCTAGTACCCTGTTTCCGAAGTTCGTGCCTCGCTTGCCGCACCCTCCCGACACGAACTTCGGAAAGCGGGCACTAGCGCTCCCGTCCCTGCGTGAGACGATTGCGCGATCGATCGTCGCTTTAATGGCGCCCTCGCTTGCCATCAATTAGTCTCACATGCAACTATATTCGGCACTATTCTTCCTGTCAACGCATCCCGCGCAGGAACCCAGGAAACGATGCCGAAATTCGACCTGCTCCGCTTCATTCCCTTCCGCATGAACCGGCTCGCCGCCGAGATCTCGACGGCGCTGTCGAGCGAATATCGCGACCGCTACGGCATCGAGGTTCCGGAGTGGCGCGTGATCGCCACCCTCGGCTTTCGCGACGGGCCCTGCACCGCGCAGCACATCGTGCACAGCACCCGCACCCACAAATCGACCATCAGCCGCGCCGTCACCAGCCTGCTCGCCCGCGGCCTGATCGAGCGGGTGGAAAGCGCCGAGGACCGGCGGGAATACAGCCTGCAGCTTTCCGGTGAAGGCAAGACCCTCTATCAGGGACTGATCCCGCGGCTGCTCAATCGCGAAAAGCAGATTGTCGGCTGTCTCTCCCCGCTCGAATTGCAGCAGTTTGAAAACGCGCTCGACAAGATCGAAAAGAGCCTCGGTCTCGCTCAGGGCGATGAGGTGGAGGCCGAGACGAGCCCGCGGCGCACCGGCGCGGGGGAGTAGGGCATCGGCGGAAGATCGTCTCGACCAAGAACCAAGCGCCTCGTTTCCGATTGAATCAGAACCGGAGCGAAGGCTCGAGCATTTCTGGCTTGAGGCGTTTTCTTCACGCGGCCGATGCCCCTTCCGCCTAAAAACACTCCGGTGCCGCGCGACGACAGGCTTCGCGAAACCTGGCCCGTCTTCTGATTCAGGCCCGTCAAAAGCTCCTAGTGTGGCGGATCTGACGCTCGTTTCAGTATTGCAGCGAGTTCTTCGAACGAGCGTCAGATCCGAAACCACACTAGAATCATAATGATGCTAGTGTCCTTATGTCTCCGAATGACCGTGCGAGCATGAGGCAAATGGAGCGGTAATTCGGAGACAGGACACTAGCCGATTTTCCGGAACGAGCTTTTGCGCGTCTCCCCGAGTGCACGCCTCGAGGTACTCGAGTTGCAAAATTGCAGCGGCGCGAAGGCGATGTGACGATGAATGATTGACCTGCATCAATGCGCCGGTCCAGCGCAGTGAACTCTATTTCAAGTTGAACTCGAGAGGAGATAGCGATGTCCATTCGACCCAAGGCGATTGCTGGAGCTGTTGCCGTATTGATGGCAGTGTCGTCGGCTGCGCTGGAGCAAACGCCCAAGAACCGCGCCGGACCGCCCTCGAACAAGCCGACGGTGACATGAGTTGCGAGGGAGCGACGGGGAAGTGCAGCTGTAAGGGCGGCCAGGACTGCGTCGATATGAGCAAGGATGCCCGCTGCAGCGGACCGGTCACATGTCAGGGCTCCAGCTGCGACTGCAAGTACATTCCTCAGGCACCAAGGTGAGGCGAGCGAGAACAGGCCGCTGGCTGGCGGGGCAGGCTGCCCCGCCGTCTCGCTTGCTCGTCATACCGCCGACATTCGAGAAGGAGGAGGAGAAATGAAACGGTTGTTGCTTACTTTGATGGCAGTAACATTCCTGGGCGCGGGGGCGACGACGTTGATGGCCCAAGGCGGCGAACCTTCGCCACCAAGAAGTGATGTAAAAGCCGGCAAGCAGAAAATTATCGTCGACGAGGAGCCCGACCTGAAAGGCGGGAAGCTGCACGGCAAACAGAAAATTATCGTCGATGAGGACCACAACTTGAAAAAGCAAAAAAATAAGTAGATGAGGAGCCTGACTTGGTGCGGCGTCTCGCAATTCGCCGCAGACCCCTGCAGGCATCTGACGCTCGTACGGCGAATTCGCTGCAATGCTGACACGAGCGTCAGATCCACCGCACAAGCGAATAGCCCGCGGCCGATTTCCCGGCGCGGGCTGTAAAATTTCTGCGACGGTGAAGAGGCGACGACATGTCGGCGATTTTCCCGACGTGTCGAAGAACGTGTCGAAGAATCGGCCGCTCAGCAACCGGACAGGCTCATCCGATTCGCCGGCGGTCGGAAGAACGGCAATCAGACGGCCCGAGCATCCGCAAGCGCACGAATGTTCATGTTACACCCCGCCTCATGAGCGGCCAGCCACCCGCTTCCGCCCCCTTCTCCGCCCGATGCTGGACACCCCGATGCTGCGCGACATTCATGCTGCATGACATTGGCATTCGGCACACGAGGGGCGCCGGACCCGCGAAAGTTCCCGATTTGACCTGGCGCCCGGCCCGGGTGATCTTGAGGGGCGGTGTGGGAAATTTTTCATCCCTCCCGCGTTACATCCAATCGCTCGCGCCAAACTGAAGAACAGGCATCATGAATCCCATCATCGAACTCGACAAGCACGGCCAGTCGGTCTGGCTCGATTTCCTGGCGCGCAATTTCATCAGAAGAGGCGACCTGAAAGCCCTGATCGATCGCGACGGCGTCCGCGGCGTCACCTCCAATCCCTCGATCTTCGAGAAGGCGATCGGCGGCGGCGACGAATATGACACGACCATTGCAGAGCTGCTCGCCGAACGCGACCGGCCCGTGGCCGAGCTGTTCGAGGCGCTGGCGGTCGAGGACATCCAGAGCGCCGCCGATGTGCTGCGCCCGGTCTATGATCGTCTCGAGGGCCGTGACGGCTTTGTCAGCCTCGAGGTCTCGCCTTATCTGGCGCTCGACACCGAAGGAACCATCGCCGAGGCCCGGCGGCTGTGGCGCGACGTCAAGCGCGACAATCTGATGATCAAGGTTCCGGGCACCGCCGAGGGCCTGCCGGCGATCGAGCGGCTGATCAGCGAAGGCATCAACGTCAACATCACCCTGCTGTTCGCCCAGGACCGCTATGCCGAGGTACTGGAAGCCTATCTCGCCGGGCTCGAGCGCTTCGTCGCCGCCGGCGGCAATCCCGCACGGATCGCCAGCGTCGCCAGCTTCTTCGTCAGCCGCATCGACACCGAGGTGGACAAGGCGCTGGACGCGAAGATCGCGGCAGCGAGCGATCCGGCCACCAGGAACAGGCTCGAGGCGTTGCAGGGCAGGATCGCCGTCGCCAATGCCAAGCTCGCCTATCAGCACTACAAGAAGATCATGGCGTCGCCGCGCTGGGCCGCCCTCGCCGCCAAGGGCGCGCGGGTGCAGCGCCTGCTGTGGGCCTCGACCGGCACCAAGAACAAGGCCTACAGCGACGTTCTTTACGTCGAGGAACTGATCGGCCGCGACACCATCAATACCATGCCGGTGCCGACGCTCGATGCCTTCCGCGACCACGGCAAGCTGCGCGACAGCCTGGAAGACGACGTCGCCGGCGCCGAACGCGCCCTCATCGAGCTCGCCGCTGCCGGCATCTCGCTGGATGCGATCACCGCAAAACTCGTCGACGACGGCGTGCGGCTGTTCGCCGAATCCGCCGACAAGCTTTACGGCGCCGTGGCGCACAAGCGCGCCACCCTGCTCGGCGCGGCCCTCGACAGCCAGGCGGCGGCGCTGACGCCATCGCTGGCTGCGGAGGTGAAGACGCTCAGCGACGAGTGGCGCGCCAAGGGACGCATCCGGGCGCTGTGGGCGCGCGACGCCGCGGTCTGGACCGGCAAGGACGAGGCCAGATGGCTCGGCTGGCTCGATGCGCCGGCGCGCGAACAGGCCGCGCTTGCCCACTATCAGGCCTTCGCCAGCTGGGTGAAGGGCAAGGGCTTTGCCGACGCGGTCGTGCTCGGCATGGGCGGTTCGAGCCTCGGGCCCGAGGTGATCGCCACCTCCTTCCCTCAGGCGCCGGGCTTCCCGCGACTGCAGATCCTCGATTCGACCGATCCGGCGCAGGTCCGGCGGCTGGAGAAGAGCGTCGATCCCGGCAGGACGCTGTTCATCGTCTCCAGCAAGTCGGGCGGCACCACCGAACCGAATGCGCTGATGGACTATTTCTTCGCCCGCGTCACCGAAAATGCCAGGGAGAAAGCCGGCGAGCAGTTCGTCGCCGTCACCGATCCCGGCTCCTCGCTGGAAAAGGTCGCCAAGGCGCGTGGCTTCGCCCATGTCATTCATGGCGAGCCGACGATCGGCGGCCGATATTCGGTGCTCTCGCCCTTCGGCCTCGTGCCTGCGGCGGCCGCCGGCGTCGACGTCATCCATTTCCTCGACGCCGCCTTCGCCATGGTCCGCGCCTGCGGCCCCGATGTGCCGCCTGCGGACAATCCCGGCGTCCAGCTCGGCCTCGTGCTCGGCGCCGCTGCACGCCAGGGCCGTGACAAGATCACGCTGACGGCCTCGGCGCCGATCGCCGATTTCGGCGCCTGGGTGGAGCAGCTCGTCGCCGAATCCACCGGCAAGAGCGGCAAGGCGCTGATCCCGCTGGAGGGCGAAACGCTCGGCGCGCCGGACCTCTATGCCAATGACCGCGTCTTCATCGACCTCGATCTTGCCGGCATCGCCGACAGCGCTCGGGTCGAGCGCCTCGCGGCGCTGGAAGCCGCCGGGCATCCGGTGGTGCGCATCCGCCTCGCCGGTCGCCTGCAGGTCGCACAGGAATTCTTCCGCTTCGAGATCGCCACGGCGGTCGCCGGCGCGGTCATGGGCATCAATCCCTTCGACCAACCCGACGTGGAATCCGCCAAGATCAAGACCCGCGAGCTCACCGCCGCCTTCGAGAAGACCGGCGCGCTGCCGGCGGAAAGCCCGGTCGCAGTCGAAGGTCCCCTCGCGATCTTCACCGACGCGGCCAACGCCGAGGCGCTGCGCCGGGCCGGCGCCGGCAGCACCGCCGCCTCCTGGCTGAAGGCCCATTTCGGCCGGCTGGCGCAGGGCGACTATGTCGCGCTGCTCGCCTATCTCGATCGCGACGAAGGCAACCTCGCGGCGCTGCACGGCTTGCGCATGGCGGTCCGCGACTCCCGTCATGTGGCGACCTGCGTCGGCTTCGGCCCGCGCTTCCTGCATTCCACCGGCCAGGCCTACAAGGGCGGCCCGAACACCGGCCTGTTCCTGCAGTTGACCGCCGACCCGGCCGCCGATCTCATGGTGCCCGGTCAGGCGGCGAGCTTCGGCACCATCGAAGCGGCGCAGGCCCGCGGCGACTTCGACGTGCTCACCGAGCGCGGCCGCCGCGCACTGCGGCTGCACATCAGGGGCGACGTCACCGTGGGCCTGACGGCCATCGCGGCGGCGCTGCGCATCGCGCTGGGATAATCGCCATGCAGATCGGCTTGATCGGCCTCGGCCGGATGGGCGGCAATATCAGCCGGCGGCTGATGGACAAGGGCGGCCACCAGGTCGTGGTCTATGATCGCAGCGCCAAGGCGGTGAGCGACCTCGCCGCCGTCGGCGCCACCGCGGCTTCGTCGACGATCGATCTCGTCGGCAAGCTGCAAGCGCCGCGCACCGTCTGGGTGATGCTGCCGGCCGGCGCGCCGACCGAAGAGACCATCGGCGAACTTGCCGGCCAGCTCGCCGCCGGCGACACCATCATCGACGGCGGCAACACCTTCTGGCAGGACGACATCCGCCGCGCGGCGGCGCTGACGACGCGCGGCATCCATTACGTCGATGTCGGCACCAGCGGCGGCGTCTGGGGCCTGGAGCGCGGCTATTGCATGATGATCGGCGGCGACGATGCCGTGGTCGACCGCCTCGATCCGATCTTCAGGACCCTGGCACCGGGCGCCGGCGACATTCCGCGCACGCCGGGCCGCGATGGCCGCGATCCCCGCGCCGAGCAGGGCTACATCCATGCCGGGCCGAGCGGCGCCGGGCATTTCGTCAAGATGGTTCATAACGGCATCGAATACGGCCTGATGCAGGCCTATGCCGAAGGTTTCGATATCCTCAAGCATGCGGCCGGCAGCACGCTGCCCGAGGCGCATCGCTTCGACCTCAAGCTCGCCGACATCGCCGAGGTCTGGCGCCGCGGCAGTGTCGTCAGCTCATGGCTGCTCGACCTCACCGCCACCGCGCTCGCCGGCAACGAGAGTCTCGACAGCTATTCCGGCTTCGTCGAGGATTCCGGCGAGGGCCGCTGGACCATCAATGCCGCGATCGACGAGGCCGTGCCCGCCGAGGTGATCACCGCCGCGCTCTATGCCAGGTTCCGGTCGCGCCAGCAGCACACCTTCGCCGAGAAGATCCTCTCCGCCATGCGTCACGGCTTCGGCGGCCATGTCGAGCCGCCGGCGGCAAAGCCGGCGCCGCCGGCCTAAGTTGCCGTCTCACAGCCCCGCATGAGGCCCCGTCGATGAGTTCCGATTCCACCGCCAAGCCGAAGATGCCCGAGCCGTGCTGCTTCGTGATCTTCGGCGTCACCGGGGATCTCGCCCATCGCCTCGTCACGCCGGCGCTGTACAACCTCGCCGAGGCCGGGCTGCTGCCCGACGGCTTCTGCGTCGTCGGCGTCACCCGCACCGAGATGCAGAGCCAGAACCTGCATCGGGATCTGATGAAGGGGCTGCATCAATATGCGACGCGGCCGGTCGACGACACCGTCGCGCGCCGGCTGTTCGACTGCGTCACCAGCGTTCACGCCGATCCGGGCGACCCCGCATCGTTCGATCGTCTCAAGGATCATCTCGACGCCATCGCCCGGCGCGGCGTCGGCAACATGCTGTTTTACCTCGCGGTGCCACCCGCCGCCTTCAAGCCGATTTGCGAGGCGCTCGGCCGCGCCGGGCTTCTGGACGAGGATGCCGGATCGTGGCGGCGCCTCGTCATCGAAAAGCCGTTCGGCACCGACCTGCAATCCGCCCGCGAACTCAACCGCGATCTGCTCAAGATCGTCCAGGAGCACCAGATCTACCGCATCGACCACTATCTCGGCAAAGAGACGGTGCAGAACATCCTGGTGTTCCGGTTCGCCAACGGCATGTTCGAGCCGATCTGGAATCGCAACCACATCGACCACGTCCAGATCACGGTCTCGGAAATGATCGATGTCGGTCGCCGCGGCAGCTTCTACGACTCGACCGGGGCGATGCGCGACATGGTGCCAAATCACCTGTTCCAGCTGATGTCGCTGGTGGCGATGGAGCCGCCGTCGCGTTTCGATGCCCATTCGGTCCGCACCGAAAAGAGCGAGGCGCTGGCCTCGATCCAGACCCAGACGCCGGACGAGGCGCTGCGCAATTCGGTGCGAGGCCAGTACGTCGCCGGCCGCGTCGGCGACAGGCAGATCGGGGACTACCGCAACACGCCCGAGGTCGATCCGCTCAGCAACACCGAAACCTATGCGGCGATGAAGCTGACCATCGACAACTGGCGCTGGGCCGGCGTGCCGTTCTATCTGCGCACCGGCAAGGCGCTGTCGGCCAAGCGCACCGAGGTCGCGATCCGCTTCAAGCAGGCGCCGTTCTCGATGTTCCGCGGCACCGAAGTGGAACGGCTGTCGCGGAATTATCTCGTCATCGGCATCGAGCCGACCGAGGGCATTACGCTGCAGTTCAACACCAAGATGCCGGGACCGACGGTCGCCATCGACGGCGTCGAGATGAAGTTCAAGTACAAGGACTACTTCAAGGTGGCGCCGAGCACCGGCTACGAGACCCTGATCTACGACTGCATGATCGGCGACAACATCCTGTTCCAGCGCGCCGACAGCGTCGAGGCCGGTTGGCAGGCGGTGCAGCCGTTCATCGAGGCCTGGCGAGGCGCCGAAGGCCAGGGACTTGCGCTCTATCGCGCCGGCACCGACGGCCCGCGCGAGGCTCATGAGCTGATCGAGCGCGACGGCCGGCACTGGCGCAGGATCGACGGCGAATGAGCGCCCCGCAACCACGCATCGTCGTCCTGCCGAACGCCGCGGCGGTGGCCGAGGCGGCAGCGGCGCACCTCGTCGCCCGTCTCGGCGACGCGCCCGATCCGCCGGCGGCCTGCCTGACCGGCGGCGCGAGCCCGAAGCGCCTTTATCAACTGCTGGCGACGCCGCCCTGGCGCGCCAAGATCGCCTTCGACCGGGTGCAGTGGTATATCGGCGACGACCGTTTCGTGCCGCAGAGCGACCCCTTGAGCAATATGGGCATGGCCCGTGCCGCCTTCCTCGACGCCTGCGCCCCGGCCGCCAACATCCATCCGATCGATACGGCGGCGCCGACCATCGAGGCCGCAGCGCAACGCTACGAGGACGAACTCGCCCGGCTCAAGCAGCGGCGCGGCGCCGAACTCCTGTTCGACGTCGTGCTGCTCGGCCTCGGCCTGGACGGCCATGTCGCCTCGCTGTTTCCGGGCAGCCACGCGCTGCATGAAAGCCGGCGCGCGGCGGTCGGCATCGACCACGCCGATGTCGCGCCGTTCGTGCCGCGGGTGAGCCTGACGCTACCGGCCCTGGCGCAGAGCCGCGAGATCCTGTTCATCGTCACCGGCGAGGCCAAGCGCGACATCGCCCGCCGCGTGCTGGCCGGCGAGGATCTGCCGGCCGGACGCGTCACCGGCGCCGGCGAGGTGGTCTGGCTGTTCGACGCCGCCGCGGCACCGCCGGAGGCGACGTGATGGCCCTGCATCGCCCCGCTCCCCTCGCCGCCATCATCGTCATGGGGGTCTCCGGCGCCGGCAAATCGACCATCGCCGAGGCACTGGCGGAGCGCCTCGGTTTTCCCATGCGCGACGGCGACGCGTTTCATCCGCCGGCCAATGTCGCCAAGATGGCCTCGGGCGTTCCGCTCACCGATGCCGATCGCTGGCCCTGGCTCAAGGCGATCGCCGATGCGATCGATGCCATGGCCGCTGCGGGCACGCCGGTGGTCATCGCCTGCTCGGCGCTCAAGCGGGCCTATCGCGAGGCGCTGGTTCACGGCCGGAAGGACGTCGTCATCGTCTATCTGAAGGGCTCGCGCGAGGTCATCGCCAGCCGCCTCGCCCGGCGGCTCGATCATTTCATGCCGCCGGCCCTGCTCGACAGCCAGCTCGCAACCCTCGAAGAGCCTCGACCGGACGAGCCGGCGATCACCGTGAACATCGCCGGCAGCGTCGAGGCGATCGTCGACGACATCATACTCAAGCTGGGACTGGCGCCGCGCCGGGCGGCGTCATGACGAGGATCCGTCTCGTAGTCTCCGACGTCGACGGCACGCTGGTGACGCGGGACAAGCGGCTGACGCCGGCAACCAGGGCCGCCGTCGACAGGCTGCGCCGCGCCGGCATCCACTTCTCGGTGACCAGCAGCCGGCCGGGCTTCGGCCTGCGCATGATCATCGACACCCTGCACATTGACCAGCCGGTCGGGCCCTTCAACGGCAGCTCGATCGTCAACCCCGACCTCACCGTGGTGGAGGAGCAGCGCGTGCCGCAGGATGCGGTCGAGCGCAGTCTCGCGCTGTTCGAACGGCGCGGCGTCGACATCTGGATCTTCACCGGCGACACCTGGGTCATCCGCCGCGACGACGGCTGCTATGTCGACCGCGAGCGCCGCGCCATCGCCACCGAGCCGTTCTGCGCCGCCGACGACCGGCCCTATCACGATCGCGCCTGCAAGGTGGTCGGCGTCAGCGGCGACTTTGCGCTGCTCGAGCGCGTCGAGGCCGAGCTGCAGGCCGAACTCGGCGACCTCGCCCACGCGGTGCGCTCGCAGAACTACTATCTCGACGTCACGCCGCCGGGCGCCAACAAGGGCAGCTTCGTCGCGGCCCTGGCGCGGCGCCTGGGCGTGCCGCGCGAAGCGGTCGCAACCCTCGGCGACATGGCCAATGACGTGCCGATGTTCAAGGCGAGCGGGATGTCCTTCGCCATGGGCAATGCGACGGCGGCGATCAAGCGCGAGGCCGGCCGCGTCACCGCCTCCAACGAGGACGACGGTTTTGCCAGCGCGGTGGAGGAGATCCTGAAGGGTTGAGGGGATTTCGTACGCCGCCGCAGCCGCTGAAGCGCCCTCTCCAAACACCCTCACGTTGTCCGCTGCACCGCCGGCTTCTGCGCCGGATGCAGCGCCTCGTAGATGTTGTGCGCGGTATTGATCAGCGCGATGTGGGTCAGCGCCTGGGGGAAGTTGCCGGTCTGACGCCGGGCCAGCGTGTCGTATTCTTCGGACAACAGCCCGACGTCGTTGGCGACCGAGGCGACGCGGTGAAACAGTTCGCGCGCCTTGTCGAGATCGCCGGCCAGCACATGGGCGTCCGCCAGCCACAGGGTGCAGGCGAGGAAGGCGCCCTCGATCGGATGGCTCTCGTCGGGCCGCGGCTCGCGCGGATCGTGGCGCAGGACGAAACCGTCGCTCATCAGATGCCGTTCGATCGCCTCGACGGTGCCGACCATCCGCGGATCGTCGGCGGGCAGGAAACCGACCGCCGGCAGCAGCAGCAGGCTGGCATCGAGCCACGGCGAGCCATAGGCGGCGACGAAGCTGCCCGCCTCGGCGTCGAAGCCATGGGCGCAGATATCCGCATGGATGCGCTCGCGCATCGCGCGCCAGTCGTCGACCGGGGCTTCGAAGCCGTAGCTCTCGACGCTGCGGATGCCGCGGTCGTAGGCCACCCAGCACATCGCCTTGGAAAACACGTAGTGCTGCGGCGGACCGCGACGTTCCCAGATGCCGCTGTCCGGCAGGGTACAGATCTTGTCGAGGTGCTTGAGCAGCTCGCATTCGAGCTGCCAGGTGCCGCCGCCCAGCTCGACATTGGCGCGCCGCGCCTGATGGAAGGTGTCCATCAGTTCGCCGAAGACGTCGAGCTGAAGCTGGCGATGGGCGGCATTGCCGAACCGCACCGGCTTTGAGCCCTCATAGCCCGGCAGCCAGTCCGCCTGCCATTCGAGCAGGCGACGGCTCCCGATGATGCTGTACATGATCTGCAGGTCGGCGGGCGAACCCGCCACCGAGCGCATCAGCCAGGCGTGCCAGGCGCCGGCCTCGGCGACATAGCCGCTGTTCATCAGCGAGAACAGGGTGAAGGTGGCGTCGCGCAGCCAGCAATAGCGATAGTCCCAGTTGCGCCAGCCGCCGAGCTTTTCCGGCAGCGACGTCGTCGGCGCCGCGACGATGCCGCCGGTCGGCGCGTAGGTCAGCGCCTTGAGGGTGATCAGCGCGCGCTGCACCAGCTCGCGATGGCGGCCGGCATAGTTGTTCTGGCGCGACCAGTCGGTCCAGAAGGCCTCGGTATCGGCCAGCGCCTGCAACGGATCCACCGGCGTGGGCACCGGCAGGTACGAGGCCTGATAGGTCAGGACGAAGGGCATGGTCTCGCCGGCCTTGACCTCGAATTCGCCGACGCTCGTCATGCCGCGCCCGCGCACCGCGACCGGCGTGCGCAGCACCAGCATGTCCGGCCCGGCGACGGCGAGCATGGTGTTCTCGCTGATACGCCGCACCCAGGGGATGTCGGCGCCGGAGCCGAATCGGATGACGAGCTCGAGCGAAAACTTCACGGCGCCGCGCTCGCCGCGGACGAGGCGCACGATGTCCGAGGCTTCGCCCCGCGGCGGCATGAAGTCGATCAGGGTGGCGGCGCCGCCAGCGGTCTCGAAGGTGGTTTCGAGAATGAGGGTCTCGCCGCGATAGCGCCGCGAGATCCGCACCGCGCCGTCATCGGGCGCGATCTTCCAGCGGCCATGATCGCTGGTGCCGAGCAGCGCGGCGAAGCAGGCATCGGAATCGAAGCATGGCCAGCACAGCCAGTCGATCGAGCCGTCGCGGCCGACCAGGGCCGCGGTCTCGCAGTCGCCGATCAGGGCATAGTCTTCGATGCGGGACGGCACGCGGGTTTGCGGATTTTCGTGAATGGACCAATGACAACCGGCGGAAACCCCGGTGGTTCCACCGCTCACGAGGCCTTGCGCGCCTCCCGGCGGCGTGGGCCGAAGCGCTCGACCAGGAAATCGATGAACAGCCGCACCTTGACCGCGAGCGAGCGGGTCGGCGGATAGACGGCGTAGAGCGCCAGCGGCGGCGCCTGGTAGTCCGACAGGAACGCCCTCAGCTCCCCGCCGGCGAGGGCGTCCGCCGCCAGGAAGGTCGGCAGCAGGGCGATGCCGCGGCCGCCGATCGCGGCATCACGCAGCACCTCGGCATTGTTGGCGCACAGCGTCCAGGATGGCTGGATCCAGTGATCGCCGTCCTTGCCGCTGAGCTTCCATTGATTGCCGGTGGAGAGAAAGCCGTAGGTCAGGCAGGCATGGTCGCGCAGCTCGGCCGGATGCCTGGGCACGCCATGCCGCTCCAGATAGGCCGGCGCGGCGCAGACCACGCGCTCGACCGGCATGATCTTGCGGGCGATCAGGCTCGAGGCCTCGAGTTCGGCGATGCGCAGCGTGACGTCGAGCCCCTCCTGCACCGGATCGATCTGGGCATCGCTCAGCGTCAGCTGCAGACGCAGTTCGGGATAGAGCGACATGAAATCGGCGATCGCCGGGCCGAGCTGCAGCGTGCCGAAGGACATCGGCGCATTCACCCGCAGCAAGCCGCGCGGGCTCGCCTGGTGGTCGGTGACGGCGCTGTCGGCGGCATCGAGATCGGCGAGGATGGCGACCACCCGCTCGTAATAGGCCTGGCCGGCATCGGTCGGCGCGACGTGGCGCGTGGTGCGGTTGAGGAGCTGCACGCCGAGATCATCCTCGAGATCGCCGACATGCTTGCTCACCGCCGAGCGGGACAGACGCAGGGCCCGTCCCGCCTCGGAGAAGCTGCCGAATTCGACCACCTTGATGAAGCTGCGCAGCCCGTCGAGCCTGTCCATGGTTCCCCGGCACCTCGCCTTGGCAGGATTGTCGACGAATCATAGACAGAAACGTCAGTGCTGACGAGATTGTCTTCCCCAGCCGCCAGGCCAATATCCGCCCCCAGAACGGGCCACCCCCGGCCCAAGAGCACAAGGGAACCGAACACCATGAGCGGCCTGCACCACGTCACCGCGATCGCCGGCGACGCGCTGGGAAATTTCAGCTTTTATACCCGCACCCTGGGCCTGCGCTTCGTCAAGAAGACGGTCAATTTCGACGATCCGGGCACCTACCACTTCTATTATGGCGACGAGGCCGGCCAGCCCGGCACCATCCTGACCTTCTTCCCCTGGGCGCATGCGGCGGCCGGGCGCGGCGGCGTCGGCCAGACCCACGAGACCGCCTTCCGCGTGCCCGCAGCCTCGATCGGCTACTGGACCCATCGCTTCATCGCTGCCGGCGTGCCCCACGAGGCGCCGGAGAAGCGCTTCGGCGAGACCGTGCTGCCCTTCACCGATCCGGACGGCATGCGCCTCGCCCTGATCGGCGTGCCCGGCGCCGAGAGCGAGCCCGGCTGGAGCAATGGCGAGGTGCCGGCCGAGCATGCCATCCGCGGCTTCGCCAATGTCACGCTGCTGCTCGAGGACGCGGCGCGCACCGCGGCGATCCTGACCGACGTGCTGGGCTTTGGTGAGTTCGGCCGCGAGGGCAGCCTGCTGCGGCTGAGGGCCGACAGTACGCTCGGCGGCACCGTCGACATTCATGAGGCCAAGGGCTTCCTGTCCGGCCGGATGGGACGCGGCTCGGTGCACCACATCGCCTTCCGCGCTCCCGACGATGCCGCCCAGGCGGCGATGGCGCGCCGGCTGGTCGAGAACCACGGCCTGCGACCGACCGAACAGATGGACCGCAATTATTTCCGCTCGATCTATTTCCGCGAGCCCGGCGGCATCCTGTTCGAGATCGCGACCGA
The DNA here is from genome assembly GCF_024181725.1 of Bradyrhizobium sp. WD16. Lineage (NCBI taxonomy): Bacteria > Pseudomonadati > Pseudomonadota > Alphaproteobacteria > Hyphomicrobiales > Nitrobacteraceae > Bradyrhizobium > Bradyrhizobium sp. WD16. The sequence goes on from NZ_CP028908.1 coordinate 548,960, forward strand.
TCAGCCCGGCTTCGCCGTCGACGAGCCCGTGGATTCGCTCGGCCGCGATCTCAAGCTGCCGGCCTTTCTCGAACAGCACCGCAGCGAGATCGAGCGCGTGCTGCCGAGCCTGGAGCGCGCGGCGTGATGGCCACCGATCTGTCTTTCGTCCACCGTTTCGTGCCGGCCAGCCGGCCCGATGCGGCCCCGCTGCTGCTGCTCCACGGCACCGGCGGCGACGAGCACGATCTCGTGCCGCTGGGTGAGGCGGTGGCGCCCGGCGCGGCGCTGCTCTCGGTGCGCGGCCAGGTGCTCGAGCACGGCATGCCGCGCTTCTTCCGCCGCCTCCAGGAAGGCGTGTTCGACGAAGCCGACGTGATCCGGCGCGCGAGCGATCTCGCCGCTTTCATCACCGCGGCGCGCGAGGCCTACGGCCTTGCCGCGCCGGTCGCGCTCGGCTTCTCCAACGGCGCCAACATCGCCGCGGCCCTGCTGCTGCTGCATCCCGGCGTGGTGCAGGGGGCGGTGCTGCTGCGGGCGATGGTGCCGCTGGCGCGGCCGCCGCGGATCGATCTCACCGGCACCGACGTGCTGCTGCTCGCCGGCGCGCACGATCCGATCGTGCCGGCGGCGAACGGTGCCGCGCTCGCGGCGATGCTGTCGGACGCCGGCGCGAGCGTCGAGCGCCGCGTGCTGCCCGGCGGCCATCAGCTCAGCCAGGCGGACGTCACCCTGACGCGGCGCTGGCTCGATGAGCGGGCGAAGGTGGGCGCGGTGGCGTGAATCCCGCGTCATCCTGAGGTGCTCAGCGCACCGCACATCGTGCGCGCGCTGAGCTTTGAGGGATGAACGCGGGCCCCGCCCAGACCGTCCATCCTTCGAGGCGCGCCACTGCGCGCACCTCAGGATGACGGCGAACAGCAATCAACTCCCCTTGACGAGGTCCGCAAACGCCGTCGTGCTGTGGCGTAGAAATACTTGCAATGGCGGTTTCCATGTAGGTTTCAAGCGCGCTCCTTCTCGTTGAGATCGGAGAAATTCTTGATCTTGACGGTGTGATCGGCGAAGCGCGCCACGATCTCCAACTCGCCGCCCATTGCCTCGATGAAGCGGCGCAGCGTGCTCACATACATATCCGTCCGCTTCTCGATCTTGGCGACCGAGCCTTGCCCGATCTGGAGCGCCTGCCCGATCTCTTCCTGCGATAGCTTCAAGGCGCGGCGCACCTCGGCGAGGTCCATTTCCTCGCCGAGACGCTGCGCCTCGGCCTCCGCCTTGGCCAGTGCCTCGGGCGACATGCGGGCGCGAAGCTCCGCGAAGGAACGCCTACCGGCCATCGTCTTTCTCCTTATCCAACTCGGCCAGATGCTCGTCGTAGAGCCTGTCGGCTATCGGGATCATCCGGTCGTAGAACCTCTTGTCGCCGGTCTTGTCTCCGCCGATCAGCAAGATCGCCATGCGGCGCGGATCGAAGGCGTAGAACACCCGCAAGGGCTTGCCGCCGCTCTGCACACGCAACTCCCGCATGTGGGCATGGCGAGATCCGCTGATGCCGCTTGAATAGGGAAACGGCAGGTTGGGACCGCGCTGCTCCAGCTTGCGGACATGAGCGTCGTTGCTGATCTGCTCGGCTTCGGCGAGCGTATCCCACCAGCCGCCGAACTCGTCGGTATATTCGACCGGCCATTCCATATCGGAATACTATTCCTTGAAATGAATATATGCAAGAGCCCGGGAGCGCGGTCCCAAATTTCAGCTTTCGGACCGTCTAAGACGCTGACGATAATGGCTCCCTATTCGCCTCGGCCAGGCCGACGTGACGCTGACGCGGCGCTGGCTCGATGAGCGAGCGAAGGTCGCCGCGGTGGCGTGAATCCCGCGTCATCCTGAGGTGCGAGGCCCGCCGCACATCGTGCGCGCGCTGAGCTTTGAGGGATGAACGCGGGCCCCGCCCGGGCCGTCCATCCTTCGAGGCGCGCCACTGCGCGCACCTCTGGATGACGGCGAATAGCAATCAACTCCCCTTGACGAAGTCCGCAAACGCCTGCGCGTAGTCCGGATGCCAGCGCGACAGCGCCGGCCGGTTCTCGATGATGTCGCCGGCCGCCCACAGGATGCGGCGCTCGTCGAGCCGCCGCGGCACGTCGTTGTCCGGGCAGAGGATGTAGAAGTCGCCGGCCTCGAGCCGCTCCAGCATGAACTCCACGGTCTGCTCCGGCGTCCAGGCGGCGGCCGGTTTCTCGCTGCGGCCGCTGGCGGTCAGCGGCGTGAAGACGAAGCCCGGAATGAGCAGATGGGCGCTGAGGCGACAATCCTTCGTCGAGCGCAATTCGTGCTGCAGGGCTTCGGTGAAGGCCTTCACGCCGGCCTTCGACACGTTGTAGGCGGGATCGCCCGGCGGTGTGGTGATGCCCTGCTTGGAGCCGGTGTTGATGACGAGCCCCGGCCGGCCGCGCGCGATCATCCCCGGCACGAAGACCTGCGTGCCATTGATCACGCCCCACAGATTGACCGCGAGCACGCGCTCCCAGTTCTCGCGCGGACCGAACAGCTTGCTGCCCGGCTGCACGCCCGCATTATTCATGAGCACATCGGTGCCGCCGAATTGGTCACTCACCATTGCGTCCAGTTGTCGCAGATGCTCGATACGGCCGACATCGCAATTGACATGCCTCACCGCGGCGGCGCCGTCGGGCGCAATCGCGGCGATCTGTGCTGCGGCCTGCGCGAGCTTTTCCTCGCCGAGATCGGCGATGCAGATCCGCAGTCCGCGCCGCGCGAAAGCCTTGGCCGCGGCAAGACCGATGCCGGACGCGCCGCCGGTGATCACCGCGACAGAACCTGCGGACAAGGCGGGATGAGGCATGACGACACTCCTGTTCGTTCAGTGAAGAGATGGTGAAACGCTGCATAGCCGGCGCGACCGGCGAAAGCACGGCGGCCGCGAGCCGCGTTACGGATGGCGGCTATTCCTCGGGCTCGGTGGTGAAGAGCAGCGGATAACCCTTGGCGCGGCCGGCTTCCGTGGCGCGCGCCGCCTTGGTCTCGGCGACGTCGCGGGCATAGACGGCGACGACACAGGCACCGAGCCGATGCGCCGTGATCATCACCCGATAAGCCTCCTCCTGCGTCATGCGGAATTCCGCCTTGAGGACCATGGTGACGAAGTCGCGCGGGGTGAAGTCGTCATTGATCAGGATGACCTTGTACAGCCGTGGCCGCTCGACCTGCGGCTTCGTCGTTGTGCGCGGCCTGGTGACGACATCGCTCATCGCCTCGTTTTTACCCCTCTTATCCCCGGACCCGGGACTTGGCGGCTGCGAAAAGAAGCGGCAGAGCTCACCATGACGACGCTGCGGATGGCACAAGCATTGCATACAAGATGCCCAGACCTTCGCTAATGGCTCAGAGGACGTGGGACATATGTTCAAACAGTTCAAGACCTTCGCTCATGGCTGCAGCTTTGCCGCGCTGCTCACGATCGCGGCAGCGGGCGCGCCGGGCTCCGCTGGAGCCGAGACCGTCCTGCGCATCGCCATGACCGCCGCGGATATTCCGCGCACGCTCGGCCAGCCGGATCAGGGCTTCGAAGGCAATCGCTTCACCGGCCTGACCATGTACGACGCCCTCACCCTGTGGGACCTGTCGTCGGCGACCAAGGCGAGCACGGTCATTCCCGGCCTCGCCACCGAATGGGCGGTCAACGCCGACGACAAGACCAAATGGACCTTCAAGCTGCGCCCGGGCGTCACCTTCCATGACGGCTCGCCGTTCAACGCCGATGCGGTGGTGTGGAACGTCGACAAGGTGCTCAGGCAGGACGCGCCGCAATACGACGCCAGCCAGGTCGGCGTCACCGCCTCGCGCATGCCGACGCTGAAGTCGGCGCGCAAGATCGACGACCTCACCGTCGAATTGACCACCAAGGAGCCGGACAGCTTCCTGCCGATCAACCTCACCAACCTGTTCATGGCGAGCCCGGCCAAGTGGCAGAAGCTGTTCGACGCCGCCCAGGGCGCGGACGCCAAGGCCAAGGCCGCCGCGGCGTGGGACGGCTTCTCGCGCGACGCCTCCGGCACGGGTCCGTGGAAGATGGCGCGCTTCGTGCCGCGCGAGCGGCTCGAACTCGTCAAGAACGAGAGCTACTGGGACAAGGCGCGGGTACCGCATGTCGACCGCATGGTGCTGCTGCCGGTGCCGGAGGCCAATGCCCGCACCGCGGCGCTGCTGTCGGGGCAGGTCGACTGGATCGAGGCGCCGGCGCCGGACGCCGTCGCGCAGATCAAGCAGCGCGGCTTCGTCATCCAGGCCAACGAGCAGCCCCATGTCTGGCCGTGGCAGTTCTCGCGGGTCGAAGGCTCGCCCTGGAACGACATCAGGGTGCGCAAGGCCGCCAATCTGTGCATCGACCGCGACGGCATGAAGGACGGTCTTCTCGGCGGCCTGATGGCGCCGGCCACCGGCACGGTCGAGCCCGGCCATCCTTGGCGCGGCAATCCGACCTTCCAGATCAAATACGACCTCAAGGCGGGGCAGGCGCTGATGAAGGAGGCCGGCTTCGGCCCCGACAAGAAGCTCAAGGTCAAGGTCCAGACCTCGGCCTCGGGCTCGGGCCAGATGCTGCCGCTGCCGATGAACGAATATCTGCAGCAGGCGCTGTCGGAGTGCTACTTCGACGTCCAGCTCGACGTCATCGAGTGGAATACGCTGTTCACCAACTGGCGGCGCGGCGCCAAGGATCCGAGCGCCAACGGCGCCAACGCCATCAACGTCACCTATGCCGCGATGGATCCGTTCTTCGCCATGGTGCGCTTCCTGCAGTCGGGCATGGCGCCGCCGGTCTCGAACAACTGGGGCTACATCAACAACCCGAAGTTCGACGAGCTGGTCGCCAAGGCGCGCCAGACCTTCGAGCCGGAGGCCCGCGACAGGGCGCTCGCCGAACTCCATGCCGCCTCCGTCGACGACGCCGACTTCCTCTATGTCGCCCACGACGTCGGCCCGCGGGCGCTGTCGCCGAAGATCAAGAACTTCGTCCAGCCCAAGAGCTGGTTCGTCGATTTCTCGCCGGTCACCTTGCAGTGACACGCAGGATGCACGAGCGGCATCGCGCGCCGCCCGTGACGCCATCGGCTCACCCGGCGCACCGCGCCGCCGGGTGAGCGCCTTCTCAAGTTGTCAATGACGCCGCGTCTCGACCAGCGTCGCAGTTCATAAGGTAACCGGGTGCTCGCCTATATCTCGCGCCGCATCGTCTACGTGATCCCGATCGTCATCAGCGTCGCGCTGGTGTGCTTCCTTCTGGTCCATCTCGCGCCGGGCGACCCGCTGGTGGCGGTGCTTCCGGCCGACGCCTCGCAGGAGCTCGCGGCGCAGCTGCGCGCCGCCTACGGCTTCGACCGGCCGCTGCCGGTGCAGTTCGGCCTGTGGGTGTGGAAGGCGCTGCACGGCGACCTCGGCACCTCGATCGCCACCGGCCGGCCGGTGCTGTCCGAGGTGATGCGCGCGGTCGGCAACACCATCATGCTGGCGCTCGCCGCGGCATTGATCGGCTTCACGCTCGGCCTCGCCTTCGGCCTGCTCGCCGGTTATTTCCGCGGCCGCTGGATCGATCGCCTCGCCACTGCGGTGGCGGTCGCCGGCGTCTCGGTGCCGCATTACTGGCTCGGCATCGTGCTGGTCATCGTCTTCTCGGTGCAGCTCAACTGGCTGCCCGCGGTCGGCGCCGGTCCCGGCGGCTCCAGCGACTGGGCCTGGGACTGGACCCATCTGCAATTCCTGGTGCTGCCGGCATTGACCACCGCCGCCATTCCCATGGGCATCGTCACCCGCACCGTGCGGGCACTGACCGGCGACATCCTGTCCCAGGATTTCGTCGAGGCACTGCGCGCCAAGGGGCTGCGCGAGACCGGCGTCTTCCGCCACGTGCTGCGCAACGCCGCGCCCACCGCCATGGCGGTGATGGGCCTGCAGCTCGGCTACATGCTCGGCGGCTCGATCCTGATCGAGACGGTGTTCTCCTGGCCCGGCACCGGGCTCCTGCTCAATTCGGCGATCTTCCAGCGCGACCTGCCGCTGCTGCAGGGGACAATCCTCGTGCTGGCGCTGTTCTTCGTCTTCCTCAACCTTCTCGTCGACATCGCCCAGGCGTCGATCGACCCGCGCATCAAACGCAGCTGAGGACCCAGCCATGAGCAGCCTCGGCGAACCCGCCGTCCCCGCCATCGCCGCCGCCCCCGGCCGCGGCTACTGGAGCAACGTGCGTCGGCGCCTGACGCGCGACAAGGTGAGCATGGCCTGCGCGCTCATCCTCCTCCTCATCCTGTTCGGCGCGCTCGCCGCCCCCTGGCTCGGCCTCGCCGATCCCTATCAGGGCTCGATGATCCGCCGTCTCAAACCGATCGGAACGCCGCATTATCCGCTCGGCACCGACGAGCTCGGCCGCGACATGCTGGCGCGACTGATCTATGGCGGCCGGCTGTCGCTGCTCACCGGCATCCTGCCGGTATGCCTCGCCTTCATCGCCGGCACCTCGCTCGGGCTGCTCGCCGGCTATGCCGGCGGCAGGATCAACACCGCGATCATGCGCACGGTGGACGTGTTCTACGCCTTCCCCTCGGTGCTGCTCGCCATCGCGATCTCCGGTGCGCTCGGCGCCGGCATCGTCAATTCCATCGTGTCGCTGACCGTGGTCTTCATCCCGCAGATCGCCCGCGTCGCCGAAAGCGTCACCACCTCGGTGCGCAGCCTCGACTTCGTCGACGCCGCCCGCGCCTCCGGCGCCGGACCGATCACCGTGATGCGCGTCCACATGCTCGGCAACGTGCTCGGCCCGGTCTTCGTCTACGCCACGGGGCTGATCTCGGTGTCGATGATCCTCGCCTCGGGCCTCTCCTTCCTCGGCCTCGGCACCAAGCCGCCGGAACCGGAATGGGGCCTGATGCTCAACACCCTGCGCACCGCGATCTACACCAACCCGGTGATCGCGGCGCTCCCCGGCGCCATGATCTTCACCGTCTCGATCTGCTTCAATCTGCTCAGCGACGGATTGCGCGGCGCCATGGACATCAGGAACTGACATGACCAATCCTGATATGGCCAAGGCCGCGGGTCGCCTTCCCCCGCTGAAAGATCTCGGCGGCGCCGCCCAGCCGCTGCTCACGGTGCGCGGCCTGACCAAGCACTTTCCGGTGCGCGGTTCGATGTTCGGCGAGCGCAAGACCGTGCGCGCCGTCGACGACGTCTCCTTCAGCGTCGGTAAGGGCGAAACCGTCGGCATCGTCGGCGAGTCCGGCTGCGGCAAGTCGACGACGGCGCGGCTGCTGATGCACCTGATGCCCCATGACGCCGGCGAGATCCTGTTCGACGGCATGGCGATCGGCAGCGACCTGACGCTGACCGAATTGCGCCGCGGCATGCAGATGGTGTTCCAGGACAGCTATGCCTCGCTCAATCCGCGGCTGACCATCGAACAGTCGATCGCCTTCGGCCCCAAGGTGCACGGCATGGCGGGCGCCCAGGCCCGCAGCCTCGCCCGCGACCTGCTCGGCAAGGTCGGGTTGCGGCCCGAGGTCTTCGCCGACCGCTACCCCCACGAGATTTCCGGCGGCCAGCGCCAGCGCGTCAACATCGCCCGGGCGCTGGCGCTGTCGCCGCGTCTCGTCATCCTCGATGAAGCGGTCTCGGCGCTCGACAAGTCGGTCGAGGCCCAGGTGCTCAACCTGCTGGTCGACCTGAAGCGCGAGTTCGGCCTCACCTATATCTTCATCAGCCACGACCTCAATGTCGTCCGCTACATTTCCGACCGCGTGCTGGTGATGTATCTCGGCGAGGTGGTGGAGCTCGGTCCGGTGGACGCCCTGTGGGACGCGCCGGCGCATCCCTATACGCGGGCGCTGCTCGCGGCGATGCCGACCTCCGATCCGGACCGCCGCACCGAGCAGGCGCCGATCAGCGGCGATCCGCCGAATCCGATCGATCCGCCGCAGGCCTGCCGTTTCCATACCCGCTGTCCCTTCGCCGAGGCAGTCTGCGCCAGCCTCGCCCCGAAGCTCGCCGCGGTCGACAGTGACGGCCACGAGGTCGCCTGCCACATGGCGGTGCCGGCCTCGGGCCACAGCCGCGCCGGCGAGACCTTCGCCGCGTCGAATTCTGTGAGGAGTGCTCCATGACCGATAAAGCCACGCCACCGCTCAGCGTCAGCGAGGTGGAAATCATGGCCCGTGCCGCCGGATTGCCGGTGGATGAGGCAACCGCGAAGCGCATCGCCACCTCGATCGGCCCCGCCCTCGAAGGCTTTTCGCCGATCGCCGGCACCCTGCCCTTCGATCTCGAACCCGCGAGCTTCACCCGCGTCCAGAACGGAGGCCGGCCGTGAGCGGGACGACGGGCGCAGCCATGAATGCGGATGAACCGGCCCTGATGTCGCTCGCCGAGGTCGCATCCGCGATCGCCGGGCGCAGACTGTCCTCGCGCGAAGCGACGCAATCCTGCCTGTCGCGGATCGCGCGGCTCGATCCGGAGCTCAACGCCTTCATGGCGGTGGACGCCGACGCCGCGCTCGCCGCCGCGGAGGACGCCGACCGGCGGCTCGCCGGCGGCGAGCGTCGCGGCCCGCTCCACGGCGTGCCGCTGGCGCACAAGGACATGTATTACGACGCCGGCCATGTCGCGACCTGCGGCTCGAAGATCCGCCGCGACTTCGTCGCCACCACCACCGCGACCGCACTGCAGCGCCTCAAGGATGCCGGCACCGTCCGGCTCGGCACCTTGCAGATGGCCGAGTTCGCCTATGGTCCGACCGGGCACAACGCCCATTACGGCGCGGTGCATAATCCCTGGAATCTCGCGCACGTCACCGGCGGCTCGTCGTCCGGCTCCGGCGCCGCGGTGGCGGCACGCCTGACCTTCGCCTCGCTCGGCTCCGACACCGGCGGCTCGATCCGCATGCCGGCGAACAACTGCGGCGTCACCGGGCTCAAGACCACTGTCGGCCTCGTCAGCCGCTACGGCGCGATGCCGCTGTCGCAATCCCTCGACACCGTCGGGCCGCTGGCGCGCAGCGCCGTCGACTGCGCGCTGATCACCGGTCTGATCGCCGGCGGCGATCCGCAGGATTTGACCACCAGGCCGGGCCCGGCGCCGGATTACGGCGCCGGCTTGGACACGCCGCTGCGCGGCCGCCGCATCGGCGTGCCGACCGCGTTCTATGTGGACGATCTCGAGGCCGAGGTCGGCCGCGTCCTGGAGGAGACCATCGCCACGCTGCAGCGCGAGGGCGCCGAGATCGTCCGGGTCGAGCTGCCGTCGCAGCCGCAGCTCAGCGCCGCCTGCCAGATCGTGCTCGCCGTCGAGGCCGCCGCCTTCCACAAGCAGTGGATGATCGAGCGGCCGCAGGATTACGGGCCGCAGGTCCTGATGCGGCTGCAGAATGCGCTCGCCATTCCGGCCCTCAGCTATCTCGAGGCGATGCGCTGGCGTGGCCCCTCCCTCGCCGCCCATCTCGACGCGGTGGCCGGCGTCGATGCGGTGCTGGCGCCGATCGCGCCGGTGCCGACCCCGACCATCGAGGAGAGCGACGTCGGCGGCAGGATCGGCGCCGAGGCCGTGATCCAGAAGCTCACCCGCTTCACCCGGCCGATCAATTATCTCGGCCTGCCGTCGCTGGCGCTGCCGGCGGGCGCGACCGCGACCGGCCTGCCGATCGGCATGCAATTCATCGGCCGGCCGTTCGAGGAGGCGACCGTGCTGTCTTTGGGGGCGGCCTTCCAGCGCGCCACCGACTTCCACACCCGGCGGCCGCCATGGTCATGACGAACCTCGTCGAGATCCACAATCTGTCGGTGCGCTTCTCCGGCGAGCGCACCGTGCACGCGGTCAACGATGTCAGCCTGTCGCTGGCGCAGGGCGAGGTGCTCGGGCTGCTCGGCGAATCCGGCTCCGGCAAGAGCGTGACCCTGCGCGCCCTGATGCGCCTGCTGCCGTCCCGCCGCACCGCCATCACCGGCAGCATCCGCGTCGCCGGCAAGGATGTCCTGGCGATGGACGATGCGGCGCTGTCGGACTTCCGCGGTCGCACGGTGTCGATGATCTTCCAGGAGCCGGGGCTGGCGCTCGACCCGGTCTACACCATCGGCGAGCAGATCGCCGAAGCGGTGATGCGCCACGAAGGCGCCAGCCGCGGCGACGCCATGGCCCGCGCGCTGCAGATGCTCGACGTCGTGCGCATCCCTTCCGCCAAACGGCGGCTGCAGTCCTATCCGCACGAGATGTCGGGCGGCATGCGGCAGCGGGCGATGATCGCGCTGGCGCTGGCCTGCAAGCCCAAGGTGCTGCTGGCCGACGAGCCGACCACCGCGCTCGACGCCACCGTGCAGATCCAGATCCTGCTGCTGCTGCGCGAACTGCAGCGCGAATTCGGCATGTCGGTGATCTTCGTCACCCACGACATCGGCGTCGCCATCGAGGTCTGCGACCGCGTCGCGGTGATGTATGCCGGCCAGATCGTCGAGACCGGCACGCTGCGCGACATCGTCCGCCATGCCGTTCATCCCTATCCGCGCGGGCTGCTCACCTCGACCGTGCACGGCGCCCGCCGCGGCGAACGGCTCGACACCATTCCCGGCACGCCGCCGTCGCTCGACGTGGCGCCGACAAGCTGCGCCTTCGCGCCGCGCTGCCGCTTCGCCGAAGCCGTCTGCCGCGAGCGCCTGCCGGCGGCGGTCGAGGTCGCGCCCGGCCATGTCGCGCGCTGCGTGCTGGCGGAGAAGGAAGCGGTGGTGACGGCCGGCTAGTGTCCTGTCTCCGAATTACCGCTTCGTTTGCCTCACCCTCGCACGGTCATTCGGAGACATCGGGACACTAGCAAAATCAAAAAGCTAGTGTGGCTTATGTCTCGCAATTGCCTACAGGGGCATGCCGCCAAGGGCGGAGGCGATTGCGTGACGCCGCCGCCCTACGCCACCACCGGCAGCGGCACGATGTCGTAGCCGTGGCGGATGGTGCGGCCGAGCACCGGATCGGACAGCTCCATCTCGAAGCGATCCGCCGGCCGCACGCCGCCGATGGCACCGAGCGTGCCGCCGAACATCACGTGCCCCGGAGGCAGGACGCCGTCGGTCGCGAAGCGGCCGATCAGGTCGGCAGGCGGGCGAAGCGCCGCCAGCTTGCCGTGCTGGTAGCGCACGCGTTCGCCGGCGATGGTGATCGTGGCGCGCAGCTCGAGCTCGTCCCAGTGCGGCGCGACGTCGTCGAGCCGCCACAACGCGCCGGCGATCGGCTTGCCGCAGAGCTGCTTGGAGAGCGCAACGCCCTGGGCCTCGGCCTTGCGGTCGGTGTGATCGGAGCCGATCGTCACCCATAGCCCGTCGGTGAGGCTGACGATGACCGGTTCGATCTCGCCGCTGGAAGAGGGACCGAGCACCTCGAGCCGCCCGCTCTGGGTCAGCAGGCTCTCCGCCACCCGATAGAACAGCGGCACGCTGGAGGGCGGCGGCACGCCGATGGCGGCGAGCTCCTCGATGTGATGACGAACCGCCGCCTCGTCGCGCGCCGCCCAGCCGGCGATCACCGCAGCCTTGGGCGAGAAGTCCACGGTGCGGGTGGCGGCGCGGCCGTGGCAGGTGAAATGCAGCATGAGTAATTGTCCTTCGTGGTCGCGAAGCCGCCGGTCCGCAACCGGGCCGGCGGCAGGATCGCCGCGTCAGCGGCCCGGCTGGGTGAAGCGGAAGAGGAACACCGCCGCCGCGGCGGTCAGCTCGATCACCGCCACGACGTAGAGGCCGGAGGTCGCGCTGCCGGTCACGCTCGCCGAGATGCCGACGAGATAGGGCGCGGCGAAGCCAGCAAGATTGCCGATGGCGTTGATCAGGGCGATGCCGCCGGCCGCCGCGGTACCGCCGAGCAGCGCCTGGGGGATGGTCCAGAACACCGGGAAGGCGGCGAGGATGCCGATCGCGGCCACGGTGAGCGCCGCCAGCGCGGTGGCGCCGCTGCCGATCAGGGCGCCGGTGGCCGCAAGACCGACGGCGGCGATCAGCGCCGCGATCGAGCAATGCAGCCGCCGCTCGCCGGTGCGGTCGGAATGACCGCCGTTCCATACCATGGCGATGGTGCCGGCGATGAACGGCAGCGCCGCCAGGAGGCCGATCCGCAGCGTGTCGGTGACGCCGGTCTCCTTGATGATCGAAGGCGTCCAGAACGCGATGGTGGCGTTGCCGCTGACGATGCCGAAATAGATCAGCGCGCATAGCCACACCCGCCAGTCGGCCAGCGCCGCCGAAAAGCTGGTCTCGCAGGTGGCGCTGCGCCGCTCGGCGGCGAGCTCGTTCTCGATCGCGGCGGCCTCGTCGTTGGACAGCCAGGTCGCCTCCCTCGGCCGGTCCGGCAACAGGAAGATCACGGCGAAGCCCGCCAGCACCGAGGGGATGCCCTCGAGGATGAACACCCACTGCCAGTTGGCATGGCCGCCGACCCCGCCCATGGTGCTCATGATCAGACCCGCGACCGGCCCGCCGATGATGCCGGCGATGGCGAAGGAGGTCATGAACAGACCATTGATCCGCGCCCGCCGGGCCGCGGGAAACCAGTAGGTGAGGTAGAGCACCACGCCGGGGAAGAAGCCGGCCTCGAACATGCCGAGCGTGAAGCGCAGGATGTAGAACCAGGTCTCGCTCCTGACGTAGGCCATGGCGATGCAGTTGAGGCCCCACAGGATGGTGATGCGGGCCAGCGTCTTGCGCGCGCCGATCTTCTCCAGCAGCAGGTTGCTCGGCACCTCGAACAGGAAATAGCTCAGGAAGAAGACGCCGGCGCCGAAGCCGTAGGCCGCCTCGCTGAGCTTGAGGTCGCTGAGCATGCTGAGCTTGGCGAAGCCGACATTCACCCGATCGATCCAGGCGAGGATGAACAGGAAGACCAGCGCCGGGATCAGCCGCGCGGCGGCCTTGCCATAGGCCCTGGCCCTGAGCGACGGCTCGCCGGCCGGAATTCGCGGATCGTCGACAATGTCCACCATGGCACCCCCTGTGGCCCCTGCGGCCGATGTGATAAGACAGTGAAATATCACTATCCCTACCATCATATTTTTGAAGTTGAAATTGTAATCAGCTATGCAGGGTCGATGCATAAAGGGTGGGCGAATCCGGGCAGCCATGGCGAAAACAATGAGCAAGACGGCCACCAAGCGGGCCCAGGTACCTTTCGCCGGCGACAAGACCCGGGCCGGCCTGCACCGGACCAGGACCGTCAATCAGGCGGACATTGCCTATGAACGGCTGAAAGCGGCGATCATCACGCTCGCGCTGCCGCCGAACACGCCGCTCAACGAAGCCATCGTCTGCGACGAACTGGGCCTCGGCCGCACGCCGGTCCACCAGGCCTGCCATCGCCTGGCGCTGGAGGGCCTCGTCCAGATCGTGCCGCGCAAGGGCATCGTCATCCCGCCGCTGTCGATGGACGACTTCTTCGACCTCGTCGGGGCGCGGCGGGTCAACGAGCCGGCCTGCGCCGCCCTCGCCGCCCAGCGCATTCCCGACGCCGCGGTCAAGGATCTCGCCGCCATCGTCGCCGACAGCCGGCGCCTGGCGCGCGACGACCTCGCCGGACTGATCGTCCTCGACCAGCGCTTCCACGAGATCATCGCCACCGCCAGCGGCAACCGGGTGATCGCCGCCATCCTCAAGAATCTCAACGACCGCTCGGCCCGCTTCTGGGCGCTGTCGCTGAGCAACGAGGCGCATCGCGCCGAGACCATCGAGGAGCACGGCCGGATCGTCGCCGCGCTCAAGCGCCGCGACGCCGGCCTCGCCGCGTCCGCGATGCATGAGCACATCGAGTCCTTTGCCAAGACGCTCAACCAGCTGTCGTGAGGACGCGATCGTCCGGTCGAGCCCGGCGACAACAAGACAGCTCTCCGGCGCACCGGCCCGGTTCGGAGACATCGGCCAGCTGATACTCCAGCCCGCGGCACGGATCGCCCGAGTCCGGGGTGGCGCGCCCGGCGAAAGGGACCGTGACCGCCACGTGACGCTGATTTAATCGGCCGGTCCGGCCCATTTAATTCCCGCCCCGCGGGTTGCCAAATCTACAAGGAGTTCCCGGCAGGACTTGAGCGTGTCGGGCTCCATGCTATCGTCGGATTGCATCCGGATCGGGGCTTTGGGACCATAGGGCTGCCGAGCAGCATGAGGGCAGCATGGTGTGACCGGTGATATCACCTTGACGTGCGTGCATTGCGGTTTCGCGCTCGGGCCGGCCGCGCGCTTCTGCGCGGGCTGCGGCCGGCCCAAAACCCTGCCGAGCGCCTTCGGCCACCACGCCAGCACTTTCCTGCAGTCCAGCGTGCCGCCGAGCCTCGCCAAGCACATCCAGCGCTCCGGCAACGCCATTCTCGGCGAGCGCAAGCATGTCACGGTGCTGTTCGCCGACATTCTCGATTCCACCGCGCTGATCGACAGGCTCGACCCCGAAGAGGCCCTCGACGTGCTGGGACCGGCGCTGCGGCTGTTGATGGACGCGGTGCACCGCTTCGACGGCTTCGTCAACCAGACCCTGGGCGACGGTATCATGGCGCTGTTCGGCGCGCCGATCGCCAGCGAGGATCACGCGGTGCAGGCCTGCCGGGCGGCGCTCGCCATGCAGCAGGCGATCGCCGACCACAACGCCGCGACCGGCGGATCGATGGCGCTGCGCATCGGCATGAATTCCGGCCAGGTGGTGATCCACTCGATCGGCAGCAATCTCGCCATGAATTACGACGCGGTGGGCAAGACCGTTCACCTCGCCGCGCGCATGGAAGACCTCGCCCCGCCCAACGCCATCATCCTGTCGGAAGCGACGACCCAGCTCGCCGACGGCTTCATCACCGCGATTCCGCGCGGGCTCGCCAAGGTCAAGGGCATCGCCGAACCGGTCGAGACCTTTGAGCTGACCGAGGTGCGCAAGCGGACGCGGTGGCAGGTGCGCTCCTCGCGCGGGCTCAGCCTGCTGGTCGGTCGGCGCGCCGACCTGCGCACCCTCATCGAGGCGGTCGAGCGCGCCGCCGCCGGCAACGGCCAGGCCATCGTCCTGTCCGGCGATGCCGGGCTCGGCAAGTCGCGGCTGGTGCACGACCTTCTCGGCCACCTGCCCGACGACTGGACCGTGTTCGAGACCGCCTGCGTCGCCCATGGCATGAATTCCAGCTATCATCCGGTGTCGGCGCTGATCCGGACCATGATCGGGGTCGAACCGGAGGATTCGCCGGCGAAGGTGGCCGAGCGCACCGCCGAGGTGATGCGGCGCATCAACCCCGCCCTGCTGCCGCCGGTGCTGTCGCTGCTCGACATCGAGAGCGAGGATCCGCGATGGCGCCGGCTGGAGCCGACCGAGCGCCGCAACAAGGTCATCGACGCGCTCAAGGCCCTCGCCTTCAACCAGGCGCGCCGGACGCCGCTCCTGATCCTGGTCGAGGACGTCCACTGGATCGACGCCGAGACGGCGCTGATCGTGCGCAGCATCGCCGCGGAGCTCGCCGGCAGGCGCATCCTGCTGCTCGCCACCCAGCGACCCAACGCCCGGCCGCTCGGCCCGCATCTGACGCGGATCGACCTCTCCGCGCTCGATCCGGCAATGTCGCGGCAGCTGCTCGACTGGCTGATGGGCCGCGATGCCGGCCTCGCCGCGCTGAAGAAGACCCTTCTGGACCAGGCCCAGGGCAACCCGCTGTTCGTCGAGGAACTGGTCCAGGCGCTGCGCGACCGCAACATCCTGGAAGGCCAGCCCGGCCGCTATCGCGTCGCCGCCGCGGCGCCGCGCATCGACGTGCCGCCGACCATCACCTCGGTGCTGGCGGCGCGCATCGACCTGCTCGACGGCATGCCCAAGACCCTGCTGCAGACCGCCGCCGTGGTCGGCAGCAGCGTCGAGGTCGCCGTGCTCGCCGAGATGGTCGGGATGCCGATCGAGAGCCTCGCCGGCGAGCTCGATGCCCTCGAACAGGCCGACTTCCTCCTCCGCGAGGATTCCGATCGCGAGGTTTATCGCTTCAAGCACGAACTCACCCGCGACGTCGCCTACAACAGCATGCTGGTCGGCCTGCGCCGCTCGCTGCACGCCAAGGCCGTCGAGATCCTCGAGCGTCGCTTCGCCGACCGTCTCAATGAACATGCCGACCGCCTCGCCGACCACGCCTTCCACGCCGAATTGTGGGACAAGGCGCTGCCCTATCAGTTGCGGGCCTGCCGCCGCGCGCTCAAGCGCGGCGCCTATCTCGACGCGATCTCGATGTACGAGCGCGGCCTCGAGACCATCTCGCACTGGCCGCCGTCGCCGGCACGCACGCGGGCGGAAATCGATCTGCGCCTCACGGTGCAGACCGCGCTGGAGCCGCTGGGCCGCCATCGGCAGATCGCCGCGGTGCTGCGCGAGGCCAACGCGCTCGCCGATTCATCGACCGATCTGATCCGGCTGACGGCGCTGGGCTGCCAGCTTGCCGCCGCCCTGTGGCGGCTCGGCGAGCACGATCCGGCCATGGAAGCCGCCAAGGGCGCCGTGGCCAATGCGCTCAAGGTCAACGAGCCGGTGCTGACCTTCGCCGCCTTGCACGCGATCGGCTTCATTCATCACGAGCGCGGCAATTTCACCGAGGCGATCGCCCTGCACGAGCAGTGCATGGCCTGTGAGACGCCCGAACTGGACGTCAAGCGCGCCGGATGGGCGTGCTACCCGACCGTGCTGGTGCGCACCTTCATCGCCGACTCGCTGATCGAAATCGGCGATTACGCCCGCGCCGAGGCCTTCGCGCTCGAGGGCAGCCGGCGCGCCGAGAGCGCCGACCACTCCTATTCGCGGGCCAACATCAACCACGTGCTCGGCCGGCTGCGCACGGCGCAGGGCCGCCCCCATGAGGCGATCGCCCTGCTCAAGCCGACCTGGCTGAGCTGTCTCGAGCGCGAGATCGTGCAGATGTATCCGATCTTCGCCACGCGGATGGGAGAGGCCTATCTGGCGATGGGCGATCTCGACGCCGCGCTGGACATCCTGAGCGCGCCGGAAAAGCTCGACGTGCCGCTCGCCGAGCACGCCTGGGGATGGCGCTACCTGTTCATCGCCCAGGGCCATGCCTTCCTGCGGGCCGGGCGCATTGCCGAGGCGCGCAGCGTCGCCGAGCGCGCCCTGACGCTGGCGATCGAACGCGGCGAGCCGCCCCAGCAGGGCTATGCGCTCAAGCTCATCGGCGACATCGCGGCGAACCAGGGCGCCGACGGCGAGGCCGCCGACGCCTATCGCCGCTGCGCCGCGCTGGCCCAATCCTGCGGCATGCTCCCGCTGCTCAGTGCCTGCCGGGAGGCCGAGGCGCGCCGCGCGCCGTTGGCCGCAGCCCGGACCACATGAAGACAGCCGGCAGCACGCCACTCTGATGCGCCTCAGCCGGCGAGCCGGCGCACCGCGTCGATGCCCGGCAGGAAGAAATAGGCTCCGCCCCGCACCCGCACGAAGGGTTTCGGCCGCGGCACCACGATGTTGACGGGCCGGTTCTGGATCACCACCGCGTCGTCATCGTCGGCGAAGTGTCCGATCGGATCGGTGCCGACGTGAAGGTCGCCGAAATGGCGGCTGTTGAGCCAGGAGTGCTGGATCATCTCGAACTGGCCGGCGATGTCGGCGTTGAACGCCATGAACAGGATGCCGCGACGGCCGCCGTCTTCCGGCCGCGCCGGATCGAAGCGCTCGCCATACATCCGGCCGCGGCGGATCAGGCGATGCATCTTGGACAGCTGCAACGCGGTGTCCGGATCTGGCCCCTTGGTGTCGCGCGGATTGGCGCGGCGGATATGGGCGCCGATCGGGCAGCGCAAGCCGAAGCGGTCATTGTAGTAATAGAGGAAGTCGTTGTCCTGCTCAGGTGCCGCTTCCGAGTCGCCGGCCGTCGTGCCGTCCGCGGGCGCCGCCAGCGGCCGGCCGTCGGGACAGCGGCCGACGAGCCGCGCCGCGATCCACTCGCGCTTGCTGGCGTCGGGCTCGTCGTCCGGCAGCGCCGCGGCGGCGCGGGCGACGAAGTCCGAGAACGCCGCCACATCCTGTTCGAGCTGGCGCAGCACCAGATAGCTGCCGTTGCGCCGCAGGTCGTCGGTGCCGCTGCGCACGCGGCGCTCGTTGCGATAGCCGAACAGGAATTCGCCCGGCTTGACGAAATGCACCCGCCGCGCCTCGGCGTCGTCGCGATGACGATGGGCCTTGGGCGAGCCTTCGATGATCGGCTGGGAGATGCCGTCGCGATAGCCGAAATGCTCGGTGCGGTCGTCGAAGACCCGGCCGGGCAACACCAGCGGCCCGCCGCTGTCGGGGGCGACCAGCGGCACCGCAACGGGCGCCATTGCCGCCAGCTGCCGCGCCAGCAGGGCCTCGAGGCCGGTCGCGTCAGGGGCGAACAGCATCAACAATCCATCGATGGCATCGTTGCCGCCCCAGCCGCCCCATTCCCAGTTCGCCGGTGAGGACTGGCCGAGATCGCCCAGCACGTTGGTGCGACGCGACGGCCTGCCGGCGCCATCGCGCGCCGGCGCCATGCCTTCGACGAATTCGAGCGAGAACGGCGCGATCCCGCCAGTTCCGCAAAACGCCCGCAGGCCGGATGCGGTGAAGGCGATGTTGACCGCCTCGCGCACCACCTCGCCGCCGCCGCCCTTGAGACGACGAATATGCGGTCCCGCGCGACCATCTTCGGCGCCGTCCGTCGGCGTGTCGTCGTCGGTGTCGTTCGGACCCGCACGCATCAGCTGGCCGGCAAGGCTTCTCAGCCAGGTGCGCGCCGCGGCCCCCTCGCCCTCGCGCAGGCGCCAGGGCACATAGGCGGAGAACGGCAGCTGCGGGTAGCCGCTCAGCACCAGTCCCTGAACATCGTGCCACTCGACCTTTTCCATCTCGGACCTTCGATTAGAGGCGCTGGAACACGGCGTCGACCTCGCACGGCGCGAGTGTGCCGCTCAGCGCCTGCCGCAGATCGGTATTGGCGTTGACGTTGACGGTGGCGAGCGTCGGATAGGCGCTGTACCACACCAGGGTCTCGATCTGGCTCTGGCGCACATAGGCCTTGAACGGCTGCTCGGACTGGGCGCCGCCCCAGAGCAGGAATTGCGTCGCCGGAAAACTGGTGCGGCGGCCGTCGGCGTGGACGAAGGTGTTCGTCCAGATCGCGTTCAGGCCCTTGAAGCCGGGAAGATCGATGAATTCGTTGAGATAGCTGTCGCAGGCGCCGCTGTAATTGTCGAGGAAGAGCAACCGTCGGCCACCGTCCATCATCACCCAGCGCGCCGAGAGAATGGTCGGAATGCCGCCGAGCTCGCCGCGGTTGAACCAGCAGCGCGCCAGCAGATTGACCGCGAACAGCGCCACGCGCAGCAGCACGCGCCGCGCCACGCCGCCCTTGACGTAGGTCAGACTGGCGAAGTGATTCTGGTAGGTGTTGATGCCGCCTTCCTCGCGGGCATATTTCGGCACGTTGTCTGCCGCGCGCGCGATCAGTCCGGAGGCGTCGGCATAGGCGGTGCGGTCGCGGAGCTCGAGGGCGCGGATCATGGCGAACAGCAACAGGCCCAGAGCATAGGCGCCGACGACCCCGAGCATCACATAGGCCATGAACTCGTAACCGTTGCCGAGCCAGCCGCGCAGGCGGTCGGCGACGTCATGGCCGAGCGTCAAGGGGCTCTGGCGCGCGATGATCAGAAGGCCGATCGCGGCCGTGAGCACCATGGCATAGATGACGAGATCCCGCGCGGCGCGGCGCAGACGCTCGCGCCCCGGCGACAGCGCCTTGAGCTCGACCATCAGGCGCAGCGACACCAGGGCATGGTCGAGCGCCGCCAGGATCAGGACCGTGACGACCAGCGCCAAGGCGGCGACCGCGAAGGCGACGACGCCGGTGGCCGGCCGCTCCTGCTCCAATCCGGCGATGACGAGGCGAAGCACCGAACCCGCCAGGAAGATCGTCATGACGAAGCTGAAGATCACCGCGAGATGCAACAGAAAGCGCAGCGCGAAGGATTGGTCGCGCGGATGGTGGCTGAGGCCGCCCAGCACCAGTCCGCCGCCGCGCAGCGCGCCCCACAGCAGCGTGACGCCGACCAGCATCGGCAGCGCCGGCCGCCCCCCCTCGAAAAACACGTTGTCGGGCAGCACCGCGGCGAAGGCGGCGATCACCTTGCTCCCCGGATCTCCCGCCGCCTCGGTCGTTGCCGTCAGCGCGGCGTACAGCGCCCACGGCTCGAGCGCGGGAAAGAGGTGAGACAGGATTCGGCCGAACAGGTAGGCGAGCGCGACCGCCGCGATCAGCGCAGCGAGCGCGACGAGCGCGCGGGCCGTCATTTCCCACGGCAGTCTCGCCGGCGACATCGCCCAGCGATTGTCGCGATGGTTGGCGACGAAATCGCGCCGGATGAAGTCGAAGATCGCCGGCAGCCGGCCCGGCGCGCCGACGCGATCCTGCCACTGGCGCCGCAGATAGCGCACGATGCCGCCGTGCAGCCGGTTCTCGTCCTGGATCTGGGCGACCGACCGGCCCGGCGCGCCGGTGAAGAACGCATGGCAGCCGATGTCGTGGGTTTCGAGGAATTCCCGCACCAGCTCGGGCTCGGCGATGCCGGCGGCCGGATAGCCCTCGCAATGACGGAAGATGTCGTGCAGCCCCTCGCCCGCGACGCCGAGCAGCGCACGCAGGAAATCGGTGCGGCTGCCGTCGATGGTCGCCTCGAACACCAGGCGCGGGCCGAAACCGGCCTCGGCCGGCAGGATCACGAAGCTGCAGAAATGCAGGCTCGTGACTTCGTCGAACGGAAACAGCGGCTGGCATTGCAGCCTGCCGTCGGCGAAGTCCGGCCGCGGTTCGGCATTGGCGCGCAGATAGTCGCTGCAGGGCTCGGCCTTGTCGGCGGCGAGCGGCACGATGATGGTGACGACCGAAGGCATCAGGCCGTCCCGCCGCGATCGAACGTCACCGTGAGCGAGCGCGCCGCCGGCCCCTGATAGCCGACGTCGCCGTCGCGCCCTCCTGCCCGCGCGAGCTTCGGCAGCCGCGCCACGGCGCGGACGATCTCGAACAGGGCGATATCGGCGATGTAGCGGCCGAAGCAGGCGCGGGCGCCGTGGCCGAACAACAGATAGGCATCCTGCGACCGGTCGGCGCAGAACACCGAGGGCGCCGGCACCGCCGCCGGATCCCACATCGCGGCCAGCGGCGGCGCCATGACCCTGGTGCCGCCCTTGACCAGGCGGGCGCGCGGCGTGCCCGCCGCGATGACGGTGTCGCGCGGGCAGTCGCGGACGAGCAGCGGCAGCATCGGCCGGAAGCGCAGCGCCTCGTAGATCGCCTGGCGCAGATGCGCGGCCGCCGCGGCATCGGCGGCATCGAGAGCAAGTCGCGCCGCGGCGTCGCGGGCGAGCTTCAATCCGTCCGGATGCGCCAGCAGCTGATCGATGGCATGGGCGCTCGCCCGCACGATGGTGGCGCCGCCGGTGCCGACGAGGCCGGTGAGATAGCGGCGGATCCAGTCGTCGTCGAGCCAGGCCGGTGCATGGTCCTCGGCCTTGCGGCGGACGAGCCGGGCGAGAAGGTCGTCGGCCGCGGCCCCGGCCGGCGCTGCCGCGTCCTCGTGCGCGGCGATGCGCCCGACCACGGCCTGCGTCAATTCGGCGATGCTGGCGCGCGAGCGGGACCAGGACTCCGAGCCGACCGGCGGATTGACCATGATGATGCCGGCGAGATCGGCCATCACGTCGGCCATCCGGCGGGGGTCGGCGAGTGCAATGCCGAAATAATCGGCGGCAATGCGCACCGCCACCGGCTCGGCGAGTTCGGCCACCACGTCGATCCGCCCGGACGCGGTCTCGAGATGGCGCGCCACCTCGGCCGCGGCGAGGCTGCGGATCAGCGCGGTGTCCTCGGGCTTGACCATGCTCTGCAGCAGGCCGCGCTCGAGCGCGTGCTGGCTGCGCCAGTCGATGGTCATCATGAAGGTTCCCCAGGGCATCCCGGGCTCGATGACCTGGCCGAGCTGAAAGTCCTCGAACCGCGCCAGGACCTCGCGCACATCCTCGGCGCGGGTCACCCATAGGAAGTTGCCGATCAGCGCCACGGGCCGGATCCGCCGCAATGCGGCAAAGAACAGCCTGAACGGCCCCATGTGGTTGAGAAGGAAGCAGGTGGCGCGATAGACCAGCATCGCCAGAGCCAGGCGGACGCGCGCGACCGCCTGCCCGGTCCAGCCGGCGCTGCCGATCGGCGCGTCGGTGCCGGAGCCACCCGACGGGCCGCCCGATGCGCCCGCGGAACGATCCCTGGCCGGCGCTTCGGCGAGGGTGGTCACCGATCGAGTACTGACGGATTGGGTGCTCACGGACTGAACCTCCGCACCGGCCGCGACCCGAGACGCGCTCCATGCGTCGGGAGCGGCTTGCAATTGGTCAAACAATGGGAAACAAAAATACTGATCGGCATCATTAACCTCTTCAACCCCGCCGGACAATGGCGCGGGCCGGCCCGCTCCCGCCCTCGCAACCGCGCCACCCCTTGCCGGCGGCCCCGCCGAGAAGACGGACCACCATGCCGCGCGATGCCCGCAGCCCACCGGACGCCAAGCTCGCCTTTCTTCGCGCCCTGCCGATCTTTGGCGACCTCGACGGCGCGACGCTGGAACGCCTCGGGCGCTATGCCAAGACGCGCAAGTATCGCAAGGGCGCCATCGTGTTCTCCAAGGGCGACCCGGGCGACCGGCTGCTCGCGGTGATCAGCGGCACGGTCAAGATCGGGATCGCCGGCGCCAGCGGCCGCAGCACCACCTTCAACCTGGTCGGCGCCGGCGAGCTGTTCGGCGAGATCGCCTTCCTCGACGGTTCGGCGCGGACGGCCGACGCCGTCGCCAACACCCCCTGCGAGATCCTCGCCATCGACAAGCGCGATTTCCTGCCCTTCATGGAATCCCAGCCGCACCTGCTGATGCGGCTGATCGAACTGCTGTGTCGGCGATTGCGCTGGGTCAGCGAGCATGCGGAGCAGATCGGACTGCCGGACCTGCCGACCCGGCTCGCCAAGACCCTGCTCCGGCTCGGCGAACGCGATCCGGCATTCGCCAGGACCGGCAAGATTTCGGTCACCCAGCAGGAAATCAGCGAGATGATCGGGATGTCGCGCGAGAGCATCAATCGGCAGCTCCGCGTCTGGGCCGGCCTCGGCTGGGTTCGTCTCGGGCATGGCGCCGTCGTGATTGTTGATCGGACTGCATTGAAAGGCGCCGCGGCCGACGAGGCGACGGCGTCGCGCTGAGCCGGACGATCGCCCCTGGCCCCGTGCGCCTCGCAGCCTATGCGATAACGTCGCTGTCATATGTGAGCCACCTCACACCTCTCCGGCCAAACCGGCGCTAAATTGGCCGTGCTTCCGGGAGAAGGAGGAGGCCGCCATGACCCACCCAGACAGGCAGAGCCCGTCCGACCGCCGCGACGATTTGTGGATCGTCGGCCTGTTCGCCAGCAGCGGCATCGCAGCGGCCGCTTTCGTTCTGTTCCTCGCCTTCAGCCCGATCGGCACCAGGCCGGCCGCCGTCGAGGGCTCATGGCAAGCCGCCGCCCCGGCGCAGGTGAGCGCCCTCGCCACCGGCTATGCCACGGCATCGAGCGAGGAGATCGGGCGATGACGAGCGGCCAGATGATGGCGCCGCGATCCGGGACGGCGTTGTTCGCGCCGCTCTTCATCGCCACGACGCTGGTGCTGATCGGGCGTTATCGCGTCACCGCGCCGCAAGGCGGCCATCGAAGCGACGATCTGTCGGCGAGGGTGCTGCGCCTCTCGACCCCGTCATGACCGTGACGGCCGTGACCGACGAAGCGGCGGACGAACGCCAGCAGCCCGAACAGCCCGCATCGCGAAGCGATGCCGAACTGTTCTGGCTGACGTTGGCGATCTTCGTCGCCCTGCTGATCGCAATCTATCTGGTGACGTCGCCGCCCGGTGGCGGTGCGTTGGAGCTCCTGCTCGGCCGCTGAGCGCGATCCGGAAAGATCCAACCTCCCCTTTCCGGAGACAGCCGCTGAAGCCGAGTTCGGGCGGGGGTGGCGGTCACGCCCGGAGCTGGTGCACTTGGCTCCGGCGTGACCGCTGAAACCTCTCGTGCGTCCCGATTCTAACGTTCGCATGTCCCCGCAGCGAGCGCCTATGGATTTGACATTCGCTTCACGAGCCCGCGTCCAGTCGGTAGCGAATGTCAAATCCACCCCGCTCTTTGGTAGCAAGAAAGACGTGGATGGCCGGGACAAGCCCGGCCATGACGAGTGTTGTGCAGACATCTGCCTGCGGGCTAAGGCAACGGAGAGTGGACCGGCGCGGCGGCGACGCGTTACGCGCCCAGGGCGCGAATTGGTTGACGAGGGCAGCGTCCCCTCGGATCGTTATGGCCGGGCTTGTCCCGGCCATCCACGTCTTTTCGGAGCGGTGGACTCACCAATCTCTATGATTTGACGCGGCTCATATACTTCGAAAAGTTCGGAGATTTTCGCGGAGCGATCCAGCACGAGCGCTTCACGAGCCCGCGTCCATTCAGATCCACAGCGCTATCCGACGAGGTCCAGCCATTCGTCCTCGGTCAGCACGCTGACGCCGAGCTCGCGCGCCTTGTCGAGCTTGGAGCCGGCGCTGTCGCCGGCGACCACGTAGTCGGTCTTCTTCGACACCGAACCGGCGACCTTGGCGCCGAGGCGCTCGGCCATCGCCTTGGCCTCGTCGCGGGTGAAGCGGGTCAGGCTGCCGGTGAACACCACCGTCTTGCCGGCCACCGGGGTATCGCGACGCGCCTGCTGCGCCGGCAGCACCTCGATCTCGGCGAGCAGTTCGTCGAGGGCCTTGCGGTTGCGCGGCTCGGCGAAGAACTCGACGACCGCCTCCGCCACCACGTCGCCGATGCCCTCGATGGCATCGAGGTCCTGGAAGGCTTCGCTGTCGTGCCCCTTGCCGGCGGCGCGCATGGCCTCGATGAAATGTTCGATGGTGCCGTAATGGCGCGCCAGGAGCTTGGCATTGCCCTCGCCGACATGGCGGATGCCCAGCGCAAAGATCAGGCGGTGAAGCTCGATCCTGCGCCGCTCGTTGATCGCGGCGAACAGGTTGCGCACCGAGACCGTGCCGTAGCCTTCGCGGTCGACCAGCTTCTTCGACGAGCGCGCGTCGCGCTGCTCCAGAGTGAAGATGTCGGCGTCCGACTTGACGAGGCCGGCGTCGAAGAATTCCTGCACCTGCTTGTCGCCGAAGCCTTCGATGTCGAAGGCGTTGCGCGAGACGAAATGCTTGAGGCGCTCGACCGCCTGGGCCGGACAGATCAGCGCCCCGGCGCAGCGCCGCACCGCCTCGCCCTCCTCGCGCACCGCGCGGCTGCCGCAGGCCGGACAGGTGGCGGGAAAGACGTAGGCCTTGGTGTGCTTCGGCCGCTTGTCGAGCACCACCTCGACGATCTGCGGGATGACGTCGCCGGCGCGCTGGACGACGACGGTGTCGCCGACGCGGATGTCGACGCCGCCGCGGATCGGCTCGCCGTCGCTGCCGATGCCCTTGATGTAGTCCTCGTTGTGCAGCGTCGCGTTGGCGACGACGACGCCGCCCACCGTCACCGGCTCGAGCCGGGCGACCGGCGTCAGCGCCCCGGTGCGGCCGACCTGAATGTCGATGCCGTTCATCACGGTGGTCGCCCGCTCGGCGGCGAACTTATGGGCGATCGCCCAGCGCGGGCTGCGCGAGACGAAACCGAGGCGCTGCTGCAAGTCGAGCCGGTCGACCTTGTAGACGACGCCGTCGATATCGTAGCCGAGAGAAGCGCGCCGGCTCTCGATGTCGCGGTAATAGGCCAGGATCTCCTCGACGCTGGCACACAATTTCATCCGCGGATTGGTGACGAAGCCGGTCCTGGCGATCCAGTGCACCATCTTGAACTGGGTCGTCTCCGGCATCTCGCTCATCTCGCCCCAGGCATAGGCGAAGAACTTCAGCGGCCGCGACGCGGTCACCGAGGGGTCCTTCTGTCGAAGCGAGCCGGCGGCGGAGTTGCGCGGATTGGCGAAGACCTGCTCGCCGGCCTCGGCCTGCTTGCGGTTGAGTTCCAGGAAATCCCGGGTGGTCATGTAGACCTCGCCGCGGATCTCGCACACCCGTGGCACGTCGCGCCCCTTCAGGTGCCCGGGAATGTCGTCGATGGTGCGGACGTTGGCCGTGACGTCCTCGCCTTCGAAGCCGTCACCGCGCGTCGCGGCGGTGACGAGTTCGCCGCCCTCGTAGCGCAGCGACAGCGACAGGCCGTCGATCTTGGGCTCGGCGACGACCGCCGGCGCCTCCTCGGCATCGAGCTTGAGGAAACGTCGCACCCGCTCGACGAAATCGGCGACGTCCTCATCGCTGAAGGCGTTGCCGAGCGAAAGCATCGGCACCGCGTGACGGACCTTGGCGAAACGGCCAGCCGGCTGGGCGCCGATCCGCTGCGAGGGCGACGCGGCGGTCAACAGATCAGGGAAGCGCGCCTCGATCGCGTCGCTGCGCCGACGCAGCCCGTCATAAGCGGCGTCCGAAATCGTCGGCGCGTCGTCCTGGTAGTAGCGCTTGTCGTGAGCGTCGATTTCCAGCGCGAGACGCACCAGTTCGGCCTTGGCCTGGGGCCGCGTCAGCTGCTCCACCGCGAGTGCCGCCGGCTTGACCGCCGGCTTCCTCACCGAAGTTTTCCTTGCCGGCATGGCGCGCTCAGGCGGTGGCGGCGCGGAGCAGCCGCTCGGCGGCGGCGCGGGCCTCGGCGGTGATCTCGGCGCCTGCCAGCATGCGCGCGATCTCCTCGCGGCGATGCTCGTCGGCCAGCGCCGCGACCCGGGTGGCGACGCGCTTGCCCTTGTCGAGCGAAGCCTTGGAGATCAGAAGATGCTGGTCGGCGCGGGCGGCAACCTGCGGCGCATGGGTCACCGCCATGACCTGGACCTTGCCCGCGAGCCGCGCCAGCCGGGCGCCGATGGCGTCCGCCACCGCGCCGCCGACCCCGGTGTCGATCTCGTCGAACACCAGCGTCGGCGCCGACCCGCGATCCGACAGCACGACCTTGAGCGCCAGCAGGAAGCGCGACAGCTCGCCGCCCGAGGCGACCTTCATCAGCGGTCCGGGACGGGTGCCGGGGTTGGTCTGCACCCAGAATTCGACCCGGTCGATGCCCTGCGGACCCGGCGAAGCAACATCGCTTTCGACCTGGGTCATGAATTTCGCCCGCTCCAGCTTGAGCGGCGCGAGTTCGGCATTGACCGCCTTGTTGAGGCGCTCCGAAGCCTTGGCGCGGGCCACCGAGACTTTCTGCGCCGCCGTGGCATAGGCGCCGTCCGCCGCGGCCGCGGCCTTCTCCAGCACCTTCAGCCGCTCGGCGCCGGCATCGATCAGCGCGACATCGGCCTTGAAGCGTTCGGCGAGCGCCGCGAGGTCGTCCACCGCCGTGGAATATTTGCGTGACGCCGCGCGCAGCGCGAACAGCCGCTCCTCGATGCGCTCGAGTTCGGCGGGATCGAAATCCGCCGCCACCAGCGCCGCATTGAGATGCTGCTCGGCCTCTTCCAGCGAATTGATCGCGGCATCGATGGCGCGCACCGCCGGCTCCACCAGCTTCGGCGAATTGGCGGCGCGGCGCTCCAGCCGCCGCACCGCGGCGGCGAGCGCGGGCACCGCCGAATGATTGCCGCCGACGGCCTCGAGCGCCTCGCGCAGGTCCTGGGCGATCTTCTCGCCCTGCATCATCGCGGTGCGCCGCTCGGCCAGCGCGGTCTCCTCGCCGGTCTGCGGGCTGAGCTTGCTCAATTCGTCGGAGGCATGGCGCAGGTAGTCGGCCTCGCGCGCGGCGCGCTCCATGCCGGCGCGATGCTCCTCGAGATCGTCGCGCGCCGTCTTGCGCGCCCCCCACAGGTCCTCGAGCGCGACGACCTCCTTGTCGAGACCGGCGAAGGCGTCGAGCAGCCGCCGATGGGTCGCGGCATCGACCAGCGCGCGTTCGTCGTGCTGGCCGTGGATCTCGACCAGCGCGCTGCCGACCGCCTTGAGGGTCTGGACGCTGATGATCTGGTCGTTGAGATAGGCACGGGTGCGGCCGTCGGCGAACTGGATGCGCCGCAGGATCATTTCGCCGCTGTCGTCGAGGCCGTTGTCGGCGAGGATCTTGGCCGCCGGATGCTTCTTGGGCACGTCGAAGACCGCGGTGACCTGGCCCTGCTCGGCACCATGGCGCACCAGGCCGGAATCGCCGCGGCCGCCCAGCGCCAGGGCGAAGGCATCGAGCAGGATCGATTTGCCGGCGCCGGTCTCGCCGGTGAGCACGGCGAGGCCACGGGCGAAATCGATGTCGAGCCGCTCGATCAGGACAATGTCACGGATCGAAAGGCGCGCCAGCATGTCGGTGGATTTCCTATCCGAGACCCAGTTTCTTGAAGGCCTTGCTGATGTAGGAGGCCTTGTTCTCGCTCGGCTCGAGACCGCCGGACTTTACTAGATTATACGCGTCTTTGTACCACTTGCTGTCCGGAAAGTTGTGGCCAAGCACGGCGGCGGCGGTCTGCGCTTCGCCGACGACGCCGATCGCCATGTAGGCCTCGGTCAGGCGCGCCAGTGCTTCCTCGACATGGCGCGTGGTCTGATACTGGGTCACCACCAGCTTGAAGCGATTGATCGCCGCGGTGAAGTCGCGCTTGTCCATGTAATAGCGGCCGACCGCCATTTCCTTGCCGGCGAGCTGGTCGCGCGCGGCCTCCAGCTTCTTCTTCGCCGAGTTGGCGTATTCGGAATCCGGATATTTGCGGATCACCTCTTCCAGCGCATTCATGGCCTTCTCGGTGCGGCCCTGGTCGCGGCTGATGTCGGGGATCTGGTCGTAATGGGAGGCGGCGATCAGATACTGCGCATAGGCTGCATCCGGCGTGCCCGGATGCAGGCTGATGTAGCGCGACGCCGAGCCGATCGCCGAATCGTAATCGCCGGATTCGTAGGAGGCATAGGCGGACATCAGCAACGACTTGCGCGCCCAGGTCGAATAGGGATGCTGGCGGTCGACCTCCTCGAACTTCTTGGTGGCGCCCTTGATGTCCTTCTTCTCGTTCATCAGGTACAAGCCCTCATTGTAGAGCTTGTCCGCTGGCTCCTCGACGAAGTTCTCATCCTTGGAAAAGAACTTGTCCATGATGTTGCCGGTGCCGCAGCCGCCGAGCGACATCGACAGCGTCACCCCGGCGACAGCCAGCATGAGACGCCGTCCGAATGCCGCACTGATGCGGGAAACCTTTGCGTCGACCGAGACCGCCGCTTCGCCCGTGAACGTCATGCGTTTAACCAACCTGTCGACCCCAAACCCGCCGAAAAGGTGCCGGACCGATCGCAGGTCCGTCCCCTGGCATACAATCCCCAGACACAGCGCGCCGGCATCGCTGCCGCGACCGCCCCGTCGATCGGCCTCCGCGAGGTCATCGCGGCGCGCTTATCTAGCTGAAAAACCTGCCTTTACCAACGCAGTAGGTACACATTTCGCCGGGATTAAGGCGAAGCCGCCGGCGGGTTCCCCAAGGCCGGCCGCTATCCACCGCGGCCTGCCTCGACGTGCCTTGAGGTGCGCCGCCGCCACCACAAACAGCAATGGCCGGGACGAGCCCGGCCATGCGATTCAACGGATCAATGATTAACCGAGCGACCGATTAACCGCCTCAGGACACGTCCGGGGCATAGGCCGGCACCAGGCCACCCAGCATGCCGCCGACCACTTCGGCATGGCCACGGGCCGGGCGCCGCTTCAGCGCCGGCTCGGCTTCGACCACGCGCCAGGCGCTGCGGTCGGCCATCAGGGTGGTGAGCGCCAGGTTGTTCAGCTTGTGGCCGCCACGCACCGAACGATAGTGTCCGAGCAGCGGCAATCCGGCGAGCGCGAGATCACCGATCACGTCGAGCACCTTGTGGCGGGCGCATTCGTCGGAATAGCGCAGGCCTTCCGGATTCATCACCCGATCGGCATCGAACACCACCGAATTGTCCAGCGAGGCGCCCAGCGCGTAGCCGGCCTGCCACAGCTGCTGCACGTCGCTCATCCGGCCGAAGGTGCGGGCCCGGGCGACATCGCGGCGGAATGATTCGGGTGTGAGCTCGAGGCAATAGCGCTGGCGACCGATCAGCGGGTTATCGAAGCTGATCTCGACCTCGGCGCGGAAGCCGTTGGCGTAGGGCAGGAATTCGCCGACGCGGTCGCCGATCGCGACCTGCACCGGCTTGAGAATCTCGATGAAGCGACGCGGCGCGGCCTGCTGCACGACGCCGGCGCGATCGATCGCGGCGACGAACGGCCCGGCGCTGCCGTCCATGATCGGCACTTCCGGACCGTCGACAGTGATGGTGGCGTTGTCGACGCCCATGCCGCGCAGCGCGGCCAGGACGTGTTCGGCGGTGGAGATCAGCGGACCTTCGCCGTCGCCGAGCACGGTTGCGAGCTCGGTCGCGACCACCGCGCCGGGCCTGGCCCGAACTTCGCGGTCGATCCCGTCGCCGGTGCGAACGAAGACGTATCCGGCATCGACCTCAGCCGGTCCGAGCGTAAGATTGACCTTCGAGCCTGAATGGACGCCAACGCCTGTGACCGTCACGAGCGTGCGAAGCGTCGTTTGCCGGCTGAATTTCATCCCGAACGTGCCCAGTTTCGACTTCATTCCGGCCGGTTGTTGCCGCCACACCGTGGCTAAACCGTCGGTATCCCCAAAGTCACAATTGCGAAGCCGAGTCCCAAAGTCCCCGAGAGGCACAAAACCTTTGAACCATCATTTCCCCCGATGATTCAGCAGATCCTAGTCCCCGAAAGTACTGTAGTCCCCGTGTATTAAAGTTCTCGAAGGACGCGTTGCCGCACCCCAGGAACACCCCTTAGTGGCGTCACCATACTCTTCAGCAGGAGTCGCGCCAGTCACGCTTTTTTACCGATTGTTACCCCAACTCCGCCGTATTTGCGCCGCCCGTTAACCAAATTCGGCGCCCCTGGCAAGCCCCTCTTCAGGCGGAATTCACTTTAAAAATCAGATGCTTATAATTTCCGCTACATCAACGAAAAAGTCCCGACCGCAGCCGGCCGGGACTTTTTTGTGACGATCGCTCTGTAACAGACCGCCAGTGCGGTGGATGTGCTAGAGTTCCTTTGTTTCCAACGTTCCTGCGAACGTTGGAAACGGGACACTAGTGTCCCGTCTCCGAATTACCGCTACGTTTGCCTCGCGCTCGCACGGTAATTCGGAGACATAGGGACACTAGCAAAATCAAAGTGTTAGTGTGGCTTATGTCTCGCAATTGCCTACAGGGGCTTGCCGCAAAGGGCATAGGCAATTGCGAGACGCCACACTAGTGTCCTGTCTCCGAATTACCGCTTCATTTGCCTCACCCTCGCACGGTAATTCGGAGACATAAAGGACACTAGCAAAATCAAAGCGCTAGTGTGGCTTATGTCTCGCAATTGCCTACGAGAGACTGGCCGCAAAGGCGGTAGGCGATTGCGAGACGCCACACTAGTTGGACTGCCGCCGCAGAAAGGCGGGGATATCCAGGTGGTCGTCGCCCTGGGCCGGCGGCAGCGGCGCCGGACGGCCATGGGTGTCCAGTCCCTGCGGCGCCGGACGGCGCGCATATTCCGACACCGGCTCGCCGGCGCCGGCCTGGGGCACCGGCCGCTGCGGCTTGCGTTCCTGGAGCGGCGGCATCTGCATGCCGGGACCTGCGCCGCGACCGGAGACCGGCGGCTCGTGGTCGTCGTCACGCCGGCCGAGGCCGACATTGGCAAGGCGCTGCAGCAGCGACAGCCGGGTCTTCTGCGGATGTTCCTCCTCGACCTCGCCGCTGGCCTGGCGAATCTGCGCCTGGGCCGGCATCGGCAGGTCCTCGAACTTCGGCATGCGCGGCGCACGCAGGGGAGCCCGCTCCGCCGCCGGCGGAATGAACGTGCTGGGGAGCGAGGCCTCCTGGGGCTGCGCCGGCGCGGCGTGTTCGCTGAAGGCCATCGACCTGTTCTGGATCGGACGGATGGTGACGTCGCCATAGGCGGCCGGTTGCATCGGGGCGGAAGCCGGGGCCGCCGTCTGGCCCGGCGACACCGCGGCGGCGATCGCCGCCAGGGCTGCACGATCGATGTTCTCGGCGTTCTGGAGCGGGGCGGACGCCGGCGCGCCGCCGGCCTTCTGCGCCGCTTCCTGCTTGGCGAGACGCTCCGCCATGCGGGCATTGTCGGCCTTCAGGCGCGCGGTGAGATCGGCGAGACGGCCGTCGACACCGGGAGCGGAAGCGGCGGCGGGCGCCGCCGCCGTCAGCCGGGCGGTCGCGGTCTGGTCGATGCCGGTGGCCACCACCGAAACGCGGATCACGCCATCGAGTGATTCGTCGAAGGTGGCGCCGACGATGATGTTGGCGTCCTGGTCGACCTCCTCGCGGATACGGGTGGCCGCCTCGTCGACCTCGAACAGCGTGAGGTCCTTGCCGCCGGTGATCGAGATCAGGAGGCCGCGGGCGCCCTTCATCGAGGAGTCGTCGATCAGCGGGTTGGCGATGGCGGCTTCGGCCGCGGTCAGCGCCCGCTTCTCGCCGGTGGCTTCGCCGGTTCCCATCATCGCCTTGCCCATCTCGCGCATCACGGCGCGGACGTCGGCGAAGTCGAGGTTGATCAGGCCTTCCTTGACCATCAGGTCGGTGATGCAGGCGACGCCCGAATAGAGCACCTGGTCCGCCATGGCGAAGGCATCGGCGAAGGTGGTCTTCTCGTTGGCGACCCGGAACAGGTTCTGGTTGGGAATGATCAGCAGGGTGTCGACCACCTTGTGCAGCTCGGTGATGCCCGCCTCGGCGGTGCGCATCCGGCGCTGGCCCTCGAAGTGGAACGGCTTGGTGACGACGCCGACGGTGAGAATGCCCATCTCCCGCGCGGTCTTGGCGATCACCGGCGCCGCGCCGGTGCCGGTGCCGCCGCCCATGCCGCAGGTGACGAAGACCATGTTGGCGCCCGACAGATGATCGCGGATCTCGTCGATCACCTCCTGCGCCGCGGCCGCGCCGACATCCGGCTGCGATCCGGCGCCGAGCCCCTGGGTGACCTGGGTTCCCATCTGGATGATGCGCTCGGCCTTGGACATGGTCAGCGCCTGCGCGTCGGTATTGGCGACGACGAAATCGACCCCGACCAGGCCGGCGGTGATCATGTTGTTGACGGCATTGCCGCCGGCACCGCCGACGCCGAACACGGTGATCCGCGGCTTCAGCTCGCGAATATCGGGAATGTTGAGATTGATGGTCATGTCTGCCTCTCGATTACGCGCGCGTTGTGCCGGAATGCCTGCGGTCCATGACCGAAGCCGATGGTGAACTCACTGAATGCCGATGCCGGATCATCAGAATCCCTCACGAAGCCACTGCCCCACCTTGCCGAAATAGCCGCCACCGTAAGTCCCCGTCCGGACCTGCCGGGCGTAGCGCGGCTCGACATGTTCGAGATGGGCGAATTGCGGATAGACCAGCAGGCCGGTCGGCACCGCGAAGGCGGCGCTCTTGGCCTCGTTCGGCAGCCGGGCGAAACCCAGCGGCCGGCCGATCCGCACCGGGCGGTTGAGGATCCGGCCGGCGAGTTCGGGGATGCCGGTGAGCTGGGAGGCGCCGCCGGTCAGAACCACGCGGGCGCGCGGTTCTGCCGCAAAAGGCGACTCCGCCAGCCGGTCGCGGACCATCTCGAAAATCTCCTCGGCACGGTGGCGGATGATATTGGCGATCATGGCGCGGGACACGATGTGCGAAGCGTCATGGTCGTGGTCGTCGACCGCCGGCACCCTCATCATCTCGCGAGCGTCGGATCCACCCGTCAGCACAGTCCCGTATAAAGTCTTGATTCGCTCGGCATCTGCAATGCATGCGCCGAGCCCGCGTGCAAGATCCATGGTGATGTGTTGCCCGCCGAGCGCAAATCCGCTGGCATGGACGAAACGTCCGGTCGAATAGATCGCGATGGACGTGGTTCCCGCCCCCATGTCGACGATCGCGGCACCGGTGTCGATCTCGTCGTCGGTCAGGACCGAGAGCGCGGCGAGATAGGGACCCGCGGCCATCGCCTCGACGTTGAGATGGCAGCGCTCCACCACCAGCATCAGGTTCTTGACCACCATGGAATCGGCGGTGACGACGTTCATGTCGACCCCGAACTGGTGGGCCACCATGCCGCGCGGATCGCGGATGCCCTTGACGCCGTCGAGGGAATAGCCGACCGGCAAGGCATGCAGCGAGGTGCGGCCGACGCCGGTGGCGTGGCGCATGCCGGTGCCGGTGACGCGGCCGACGTCGTCCGGCGACACCGTGCCGCCGCGAATATCGGCTGCCGCCTCGATCAGCTGCCCCTGCAGCCGGCCGGCAGAAACCGACAACAGGACGGATTCGACCTGGACCTTGGCCATGCGTTCGGCGATCGCCACAGCCTGGCGGACCGACTGTTCGCACTGGGCGAGATCGGCGACGGCGCCGGCCTTCACCCCGAACGACTGGATATGGCTGATGCCCATCAGCTCGATGGCATGGCTGCGGCCGCGCAGCGCCTCGGCCGGCCCGCAGGGCTTCAGCCGCGCGATCAGGCAGGCGATCTTGCTGGTGCCGATATCGAGGGCGGCCACGATCGTGGTCCGTCCCGCCGGGATCGGGCGCGTCTTGGGCGTCTGCTGGCCGTCAAGGCTCGTCATGCGTCGCTGCCCTTGCGCTTGGTGGTCTTCTTGTCCTTGAGGAGATCCTCACGGGCCTTGGCCGCATCGTCGGACAGCCGCACGGTGATGCGGTCAGGCAGCCGAAGGTCGATGGCGGTGATATCGCGCGAGAACAGGCGGTCCTCCCGGTCGAGCTTCGACAGAAGCGCCAGCGCCTCCTCGAGCCCCTGCTCGGGCAGGCGGACGTCGAGGCCGTCGTTGAGGCGCAAATTCCAGCGCCGCTCGCCGACATAGACGATGGCGCGGACCGCCGAGCGGACCTGCGGATATTGCGACAGCAGGCTGAGGAAATCCTTCGCCCGCGACTCGGCGCCCTTGCCCACCACCAGCGGCAGCGAGACGAAGCGGCGCGACACCCAGGGTTCGAGCACCGCGCCGTCCTCGGCGATCACCGACACCGCGCCGTCCTGCTGCCACAGGGCGAAAGGCTTGCGCTCGGTCAGATCGATCTGGAGACGGCCGGGATAGAGCTTGAGCACGGTGGCGTCGGCGATCCAGGGGCTGGCCTTGAGGCGGTCGCGCACCGTCGCCGCGTCGAGGAACAGAAGCGACGAACGGCCGGTGACGCCGCCGATGGCGAGGACCTCGTCGTAGGTCAGCTGCTTGCGCCCCGTGATGCCGACCTCGGTGATGCGGAAGCCGACCGAATTGGCCGCGGCGTTGCGGCCATCGCTGAGCGCGGTGGCGACCGCCTCGACATGACCGCCACGCACCGCGCCGAAGGCGAGGCTGCCGGCGAGCAGGGTCAGGGTGGCGAAGGCGCCGAAACGGCGGGGCAAGCGGCGATGCAGCACGGCGAGGAAATGCGGCAGCTCGTCCTCGCGCACGAACGAGACGTCGCGGACCTCGTCGGCGCGCGCCGGCGCTCCGCCGCGGCGCGGCGTTTTCGTCTGTCCGGACTGGGGCCTCGTCTGTCTCAACGACCGATCGAGGCGTCCTCCACCATCCATTCCACGAGCTCGTCAAACGTTGCGCCTGCACCGATTGCAGGCTCTGGCGCAGGTGACGTCTCGGTCATGCCGGCTGGGTGTCGAATCGAGGCAGATCAGACCCTCCGTCCCCTCGATGCGATCGTCGTTGCGGAAATCCGCACGGCTCACGCCCCGGCAGCCAAGCGCCTCATGCGCCGCCAGCGTTAACCTTCGGACGTCCTGGTAAACAAATGGTAAAGCCGATGCAGGCAGGACGCGATTTAGCTCGTCGGGAGAATAGTTTGCCTCGTTAACGGCGACCGAAAGCGAGGGAACCCGGGCCTGGGCCGATCGCCCCGGCTGGCCCGCCAGGGTTCCTAGTGTCCTGTTTCCAACGTTCGTATCCCATTGCAGCAGGCGCTCATACGAACGTTGGAAACAAGGGGACACTAGAGCAGACTCCGATCAAGGTGGATCATATCCGCATGCGGCGAAGTAGTTTGCGCATTGGGCGGGCTTGAAGATGTCGGCGCAGGTTTCGAGGGCGCGCATCAGGGCGGCGACAGTTCGCTCGGCGATTTTGCGCAAATGCGCTTTCAGCTTGGAAAACGCCTTCTCGATCGGGTTCATGTCGGGGCTATAGGGCGGGAGGTAGAGCAGCTCGGCGCCCGCGGCCTCGATCAACTCCTTGACCCGCGGCCCCTTGTGGGCGGACAGATTGTCCATGACGACAACGTCGCCTTTCGTGAGGGTAGGAACGAGGCAGTGTTCCACCCAGTCCTCGAACAGGGCGGCGGTGATCGGACGATCATAGGTCTTCGCCGCCACGAGCCCGCGAAGGCGGATGCCGGCGACGAGCGTGACCGTCTTGTAATGGCCGTGCGGCACGCCGACGCGCAGCCGCCGCCCACGCCGGCAACGCCCGCCTTTGCGCGCCAAATTGGTCGAGGCGCCCGTTTCGTCGATGAAGACGAGCTTCTCGGGATCGAGATCGAGCTGTCGCTCGAACCATTCGAGGCGTTGCTTCAGGACGTCCGGCCGCTGCTGCTCCGAGGCGTGTGCGGTCTTTTTTTAAACGTGACGCCATGACGGTCGAAGAAGCGCCACAGCACGGAACTCGAAAAATGCTCGCCGCAATTCCTGATCAGACGTTCCTGGATCTCCAGCAGGGTGACGTCCGGCGTGCGCCGGATCAGACCCATCAGATAGCCGTGATGGGCTTCGATGCGGCCGGAGCGGCGATCGCCTCCAGTCGGCTTCGGCGACATTTCTCCCGTCGTCTCGAATTGCTTGACCCAGCGCACGGCGCTCGCAATGCTGACTTCGAAACGCTTCGCCGCCGCATTGCGCGACAGCCCGCCCGAGACGACAGCCTCCACCACTCGTTTGCGAAGATCGTCGGAAAGCGCCATTCCAGCCGCCTCCATTCTGCGGCAGGAATCATGAATCAGATGTCAGCCGATTCGGGAATCCTGATTCGATTCACATCGCTCGGAGCCTGCTCTAGTGTCCTGTCTCCGAATTACCGCTTCATTTGCCTCACCCTCGCACGGTAATTCGGAGACATAAAGGACACTAGCAAAATCAAAGCGCTAGTGTGGCTTATGTCTCGCAATTGCCTACGAGAGACTGGCCGCAAAGGCGGTAGGCAATTGCGAGACGCCACACTAGCGGCCGACGGCCGGTTAAACCGGCGTCCGCCGTGCCGCCAGCGCGATCTGGCCCTTCAGGAAATCGACGAAGTCGATCCCCTGCACCTTGAGGGACTTGGGGTAGAGCGACGACTTGGTCAGGCCCGGCAGCGTATTGGTCTCGAGATAGACCATGCCGTTCGCCGAGACGATGAAGTCCGACCGGGAATAGCCGCGGCAAGACATCACTTTATGGGCCCTGACCGCCTGGTCCATGATCTGCGCCGTGACCTCGGCGGAGAACCGTCCGGGACAGATCTCCTGGGTCGACTTGGCGAGATACTTCGCCGTGTAGTCGAAACCGCCGTCCGCCGGGATGATCTCGATCGGCGGCAGCGCGATCACCGATCCGTCCGCCTGCTCGAGCACCCCGCAGGTCGCTTCCACGCCCGCGACGAAGGGCTCGATCAGATAGTCCTCGGTCTTCGCTGCATGGCGGACCGCGACCAGATCCTGGGTCGCGTTGACGAAGATCAGCCCGTAGCTCGATCCGTCCCGCGCCGGCTTGGCAATCAGCCGGCCATGTTCGGCGAGCGCCGCCTCCATCTCGTCGAGCGCCACGCCTTGCGGCGCCCGCACCCCGGCGATGGCGGCGAAGCGCTTGGCCGCGACCTTGTCGAACGCAAGATGCGAGGAGGCCGAGCCGGAGCCGGTGAACGGCACATTGCGCATCTCGCACATCGCCTGGAGTTCGCCGTTCTCGGCGACGCCGCCGTGCAGGCCGAATACCAGCAGACGCTTCTCGGCGCTCGCCCTGTCGAGCGCCGGTTCGATGGCGCCGAGGCTGCGGCCGTCCGCCTTGAACGGCTCCTCGAACGGCCGGATATGCGCGAGCAGCGCCGCGGGGCTGGTGTCGTGGACACTGCCGTCGACATCCCAGAACCACAGGTCGGCGTCGGGCAGCGCCGAATGCAGCGCCTGAGCGGTCGCCACCGAGACGAGGCGCTCCTTGCTCAGGCCGCCGAACAGTATCGTAATCCGCATCGTTTCGTTCCGCTGATGATTCGCCGCGCCGATGATTGAAGGCGCACGGCGTTAATTCTTCTCCACCCCGATCCGCTTGATCTCCCAGTGCAGGTCGATCCCGGACTGGGCCTTGACCCGCGCCCGCACGGTTTCGCCCAGCGTCTCGATATCCGCACCGGTCGCGTCGCCGGTGTTGATCAGGAAATTGCAGTGCATCTGTGAGACCTGGGCGCCACCGATGCGGAAGCCGCGCAGGCCCGCGGCATCGATCAGCTTCCAGGCGCTGTGGCCGGGTGGATTCTTGAAAGTCGAGCCGCCGGTCTTTTCCCGGATCGGTTGCGCGGTCTCGCGATGGGTCTGCACCTGCGCCATGCGGGCGCGGATGATCTCGGGCTCGGCGAGGCGGCCGCGAAACAGCGCCTGGGTGAAGATCACGCCTTCGTCGACGCCGCAATGGCGATAGCTGAAGCCCATCTGCGCATTGCTGAAATGGCGGATCTCGCCCTGCCGCGTCACGCCGCGCGCCTCGACCATCACGTCCTTGGTCTCGCCGCCATTGGCGCCGGCATTCATCCGCAGCGCCCCGCCGATCGAGCCCGGAATGCCGAAATAGAATTCGAGCCCGGCGATGGAGGCCGCGGCGGCGGCCTCGGCGACGCGGCGGTCGAGCGCCGCCGCGCCGGCGCGGAGGCTGTCGCCCTCGGCCGTGACGGTGCCGAAGCCGCGCGGGGAGAGGCGAATGACGACGCCCGGCAGACCGCCGTCGCGCACGATCAGGTTGGAGCCGACGCCGATCGGGCAGACCGCAATCTCCGCCGGCAGGCGCGCCAGGAAATAGGCGAGATCGTCCTCGTCGGCCGGCGTGAACAGCACCTGCGCCGGCCCGCCGACCCGGAACCAGGTCAGCGGCGCCAGCGCCTCGTTGCCGAGCAGCCGGCCGCGCAACTCCGGCATCGCGGTCGCAAGCGAAGCCGCCAGGTCCGGGAAGCTCATGGCCGCGCCTTCGTCATCGAGGTGATGGAGCCCGTCAACGTCCGCCGTCCAGCGCCTTGAGCTCGCCCGGCAGCGCATAGGCCCACTGGGTGATATTGCCGGCGCCCAGGCAGACGACGAAATCGCCCGGCCGCGCGATCTCGTGGATGACGCCGGCGAGTCTCGTCGAATCCTCCAGCGCGATCACCTCGCGATGACCATGGGCGCGCAGGCCGAGGACGAAATGGTCGCGGTCGACGCCCGCGATCGGCGCCTCGCCGGCGGGATAGACGTCGGCGACGACCACCGCATCGGCATCGTTGAAGCAGGTGCAGAATTCCTCGAACAGCGACTGCAGGCGGGTGTAGCGATGCGGCTGCACCACCGCGATCACCCTGTTGCGGGCGGATTCGCGCGCGGCGCGCAGCACCGCGGCGATCTCGACCGGATGGTGGCCGTAGTCGTCGATCACGGTGACGCCGTTCCATTCGCCGGTGCGGGTGAAGCGCCGCTTGACGCCGCCGAAGCCGGCCAGCGCGCTGCGGATGGCATCGTCCGACAGGCCGAGTTCATGGGCGACGGCGATCGCGGCGATGGCGTTCAGCGCATTGTGCCGGCCCGGCATCGGCAGCGTGAGCCCTGCGATCTCGTGGGCAGAGCCGTCCTTGCGATTGCGGAACGAGACGCGGAAGCTCTGGCTGCCGTTGTTTGACGTCAGATCGAGCAGCCGGACATCGGCCTGCGGATTGACGCCATAGGTGATGATGCGCCGGTCCTCGATCTTGCCGACCAGCGCCTGCACCACCGGATGATCGATGCACATCACCGCGAAGCCGTAGAACGGCACGTTCTCGACGAAGTTGCGGAACGCGTCCTGGACGGCGTCGAAGGTATGGAAGTGATCGAGATGCTCGGGATCGACATTGGTGACGATGGCGACGTCGGCCGGCAGCTTGAGGAAGGTGCCGTCGCTCTCGTCCGCCTCCACCACCATCCATTCGCCGGCGCCGAGCCGCGCATTGGTGCCGTAGGCGTTGATGATGCCGCCGTTGATCACGGTCGGATCGAGATTGCCGGCGTCGAGCAGCGTCGCCACCATCGAGGTGGTGGTGGTCTTGCCGTGGGTGCCGGCGATGGCGACGCAGCTCTTCAGCCGCATCAGCTCGGCCAGCATCTCGGCGCGCCGCACCACCGGAATGCGCTGGGCGCGTGCCGCCATCAGCTCCGGGTTGTCGCGCTTGATCGCCGACGACACCACCATCACGCCGGCGCCGGCGACATTCTCGGCCGCATGG
Source organism: Bradyrhizobium sp. WD16 (assembly GCF_024181725.1). Classification (NCBI taxonomy): domain Bacteria; kingdom Pseudomonadati; phylum Pseudomonadota; class Alphaproteobacteria; order Hyphomicrobiales; family Nitrobacteraceae; genus Bradyrhizobium; species Bradyrhizobium sp. WD16. Next base: position 589,541 of record NZ_CP028908.1, read on the forward strand.
CCGACGGTGACGGCGATGCCGTTGTCGCGCAACCGCTTGACGTTGGCGTTTTCCGCGGCATCCGAGCCGCGCACGGTATAGCCGAGATTGTTCAGCACCTCGGCGATGCCGCTCATGCCGATGCCGCCGATGCCGACGAAATGAATGGGGCCGATCTCGCGCGGCAGTCTCATGACCGAAGTCTCATGATCGCAGTCTCATGAATTGGAATCTCACGATTCGAACCTCATCGCGGGCCGGCGGACTCGAGAGTCGCGCCGGGCCGATGCTGGAATGCCCCGCTTCCGGCGGGCATGACAAGACAAAATCGCCCCTCTCGGAGACGTTTTCGCCGCTGGACACAGGCTCGCCAATAGCCCCGAACACGGCAGAAACTGCACCTGTGGCCTTTGCAACCCGTTAAGTGCAGCCCCGGCTGGTAGCATGGAACCCTGATCCCTGCATTTTTGGGAGGCCCACATCACGTTCGACTGCGGCAAAATGATGCCGCAGCGGTCACGCCACTGCGGCCGCCCGCCGTCTACAGGCCGGCGACGCGCGTCACGAGATCGGCGAGCCGCTCGGTGGCGTCGAGCCGACCGGCCGAGCGGGCGCGCTCCGCCATCGCCGCGAGCCGCGCCGGCTCGGCGGCGAGCGCCGAGATCTCGGCGGCGAGCCGGTCCGGCGTGAAGTCGGTCTGCACGATGCGGATCGCGGCGTCGATGCGCGACAGCACACCGGCATTGGCGAACTGGTCCTGATCGATGGCCCCGGGCAGCGGCACCAGGATAGAGGGCCGGCCGATCGCCGCGAGTTCGGCGACGGTGCCGGCGCCGGAGCGCGACACCGCGAGGTGGCAAGCCGCGAGCCGCGCCGGCAGGTCGCTGAAGAAGGGCTGCAGCTCGGCGCGGATCTTGAGCCGGTCGTAGACCGCCCGCACCCGCGCCATGTCTTCCTGACGAACCTGCTGCACCAGGTCGAGCCGCGGCCACAGCACCGGCTCGAGCCGCTCGATCGCCGGCGGCACCACATCCGCCATCACCCGCGCACCCTGGCTGCCGCCGATCACCAGGAGGCGCAGCGTGCCGCCGGCCTGCGGCTCGGCATAGGCGACGCCGGCGGCGGCGAGAATGGCCGGGCGCATCGGCGTTCCGGTCAGCGTCGTCCTGGCCGCCAGCGAGGGATCATGATCGAGCACGCCGGGCAGCGAAGTGGCGATCGCCGAGACATGGCGCGACAGAAACTTGTTGGCGCGCCCCATCACCGCATTGGCGTCGTGGATCAGGCTCGGCACGCCGGCGAGCCGCGCCGCGACCAGCGGCGGCAGTGTCGGATAGCCGCCGAAGCCGATCACCGCCCTCGGCTGGAGGCGGCGCATCAGGCCATAGGCCTTGAGCACGCCGGCGGCGAGCAGCGAGGCGGTGCGCGCCAGCGCCAGCGGCGAGCGCGAGCGCACGGTCTCGCTCGGCACCACGTCGATCATGTCGGGCGTGAACAGGCCGCTGTAGCGCAGCGCGCGATCGTCGGTGACGAGGCGCACCCGCAGGCCGCGCCGCATCAGCTCGGCGCCGAGCGCCTCGGCGGGAAACAGGTGGCCGCCGGTGCCGCCGGCGGCGAGCAGGATGAGCGGAGCCACGGCTTCAGTCATGGCTCAGGCGAAGCGGCGGACGGCATAGCCGTCGCCGACCGATTCCACCTCGATGCTCGGACGCTGCCGCGTCAGCGCCAGCATCATGCCGACGCCGAAGGCCAGCGACACCATCGAGGAGCCGCCATAGGAAATGAACGGCAGCGTCATGCCCTTGGCCGGGATCAGGTGCAGGTTCACCGCCATGTTGATCGAGGCCTGGACGCCGAACATGATGGCGAGGCCGGAGGCGGCGAAACGCGCGAACAGATCCTCGCTGGCATAGGCGCGCGACAGCGTCCGCAGCACGATGAAGGCGAACAGCGCCAGCAGCACCAGGCAGAGGATGATGCCGAACTCCTCGGCCGCCACCGCCATGACGAAGTCGGTGTGGCTGTCGGGCAGGATGCGCTTGACGGTGCCCTCGCCCGGACCCTGGCCGAACCAGCCGCCATGGCTGAAGGATTCCATCGCCGTGTCGACCTGGAAGGTGTCGCCCGAGGCCGGATCCATGAAGCGCTTGATGCGCGCCGCCACGTGCGGCACGAAAATATAGGCGGCGAACAGGCCGGCGGCAGCGCTGCCGGCGAGGCCCATCACCCAGATGATGCGCATGCCGGCGATGAAGAACAGCGAGCCCCAGACCATCAGCACCAGCATGGTCTGGCCGAAATCGGGCTCGGCGACGAGCAGCGCCACGAGCCCGAGCAGCATCGCCAGCGCGGTGGAGGTGGCAGGCATTTCCGGGCGGCGCGCCGATTCCGAGAACAGCCAGGCCACCAGCACGACGAAGGACGGCTTGGCGGCTTCGGACGCCTGGATGTTGACGCCGAGGATGGTGATCCAGCGCCGCGCGCCCTTCACCTCGGGCCCGAGCAGCAGCGTCGCGACGATCAAGGCGACGCTGATGATGAAGACGACGAGCGCCGTGCGGCGGATCTGGCGCGGCGACAGGAACGACACCCCGATCATCACGACGCAGGACGGCAGCAGGAACAGGACGTGACGGTTGAAGAAATGGAACGGATCGAGGCCGAGCCGCGCCGCCACCGGCGGGCTCGCCGCCAGCGACAGGATGATGCCGGCCAGCATCAGGGCGAGCATCGCCGCCAGCAGCAGCCGGTCCACGGTCCACCACCATTCGCTGAACGGGGTGCGCTGCTCACGTGAGATCATGGCTGGTCCTGACGGTCGGAATCGAACGCCATTGGTGGCGCAACATGGTTTCCCGATGGTTAAGGAACCACGGCAAAATCGCCCGATGCGGCCTCAGGCCGGCCCGATCGACCCCAGCCCCTTGACGAGCTCGCGGAAGTGGTCGCCGCGGATCTCGAAGTTGCGGTACTGGTCGAACGAGGCGCAGGCCGGCGACAGCAGCACCACCGGATGGGCGAGCCCCGAAGCCTCGGCGTCGGCGGCGGCCGCCGCCACCGCGGCGTCGAGCGTGCCGCTGATGTCGTGGGCGACCTCGCTGCCGAGCGTGGCCGAAAACGCCGGCGCCGCCTCGCCGATCAGATAGGCCTTGCGGATCCGCGGGAAGTAGCCGCGCAGGCTTTCGATGCCGCCGGTCTTCGGCTTGCCGCCGGCGATCCAGTAGATGTCGTCGAAGGAGGCCAGCGCCCGCGCCGCCGCATCGGCATTGGTGCCCTTGGAATCGTTGATGAACAGCACCCGGCCGCGGCGGCCGATCTGCTCCATGCGATGGGCGAGCCCCGGAAAGCTGCGCAGCCCGTCCTGCAAGGCCTCGAAGCCGACGCCGAGCGCCAGCGCCGCGGCGGCGGCCGCCGCCGCGTTCTGGGCGTTGTGCTCGCCGCGCAGCGAGCCGATGCCGCCGATCCGCGCGATCTCGGTGCGGCTGCCGCCGGCGGCGCGCACCAGCGTGTCGTGGTCGAGATAGATGCCGTCGGCGAGCGGACGCCTGACCGAAATCCGCACCACATGCTTGCCTGCCTGCTCGATGCGGTCGGCGGCGGCCTGGCACCACTGATCGTCGACGCCGATGATGGCGGTGCCGCCGCGCTGCACGCCGGCGACGAGGCGCTCCTTCACCGCGGCATAATTGGCCAGCGTGCCATGGCGATCGAGATGGTCCTCGGTGACGTTGAGCAGGATGCCGACCAGCGGATCGAGCGAGGGCGTCAGGTCGATCTGGTAGGACGACATCTCGACCACGTGAACGCGGCCGAGACGCGGCGGCTCCAGCGACAGGATCGCGGTGCCGATATTGCCGCCCATCTGGGTGTCATGGCCGGCGGCGCGCATCAGGTGCGCGATCAGCGCCGTGGTGGTCGACTTGCCGTTGGTGCCGGTGATGGCGACGAACGGCGAGGACGGCGCCTGTCGCCGCCGCTCGCGGCAGAACAGCTCGATGTCGCCGATCACCTCGACGGCGGCATTGCGCGCCAGGGCAACGCTCCAGTGCGGCGCCGGATGGGTCAGCGGCACTCCCGGCGTCAGCACCAGGGCGGCGAAATTCGCCCATGAGACGCCGCTCAGGTCGGCGGTGACGAAGCCTGCCGCGGCAGCCTCGGCGAGCCTCGCGGCGCTGTCGTCGCCGGCCACCACCTCGGCGCCGCCGGCGCGCAGCGCATGGCAGCAGGCGAGCCCCGAGCCGCCCAGCCCGAACACCGCGACCGTCTTGCCGGCAAAGCTCGTGACCGCAATCACCTTGACCTCATCTCAGCTTCAGGGTGGACAGGCCGGCCAGCGCCAGCATCACCGAAATGATCCAGAAGCGGATCACGATCTGCGGCTCGGTCCAGCCGAGTTGCTCGAAATGATGATGGATCGGCGCCATCTTGAACACCCGCTTGCCGGTGAGCTTGAACGAGGCCACCTGCACGATCACCGACACCGCCTCGAGCACGAACAGCCCGCCGATCACCGCCAGCACGATCTCGTGCTTCACCGCCACCGCGATGCTGCCGAGCATGCCGCCGAGCGCCAGCGAGCCGGTGTCGCCCATGAAGATCGAGGCCGGCGGCGCATTGAACCACAGGAATCCGAGGCCGGCGCCCAGCACCGCGCCGCAGAGCACCGCCAGTTCGCCGGTCCCGGCGACGTAATTGATCTGAAGATAGTCGGAGAACACGGCATTGCCGGCCAGATAGGAGATCATGCCGAACGACAGCGAGGCGATCATCACCGGGACGATGGCGAGGCCGTCGAGGCCGTCGGTCAGGTTCACCGCATTGCCGGCGCCGACCACGATGAAGGCGCCGAAGATCACGAAGAACCAGCCGAAGTTCAGCGCCACATCCTTGAAGAACGGGATCACCAGCGAGGTCGAGAACGGCGGACGGCCGATCCAGACCAGCGCCAAGCAGGCAAGACCCGCGATGAGGAATTCGATCGCGAGCCGGGTGCGGCCCGAGAAGCCGGCATGGGTCTGCTTGGTGACCTTGAGATAGTCGTCGTAGAACCCGACGAAGCCGAAACCGAGCGTCACCGCCAGCACGATCCAGACGTAAGGGTTGCGCGGATTGGCCCACAACAGGGTCGAGACCACGAGGCCGGACAGGATCATCAGCCCGCCCATGGTGGGCGTGCCCTTCTTGGTGACGAGATGGGAGGCCGGTCCGTCGGTGCGGATCGGCTGGCCCTTGCCCTGGCGCAGGCGCAGATTGTCGATGATCCATGGCCCGAACAGGAAGACGAACAGCGCGGCCGTCACCATCGCGCCGCCGGTGCGGAAGGTGATGTAACGGAAGACGTTGAAAACGGGAATCGCGCCGGAAAGATCGATCAGCCAATAGAACATTCAAGCCGCCTTGCCTGGTTAGCCCGGGTTCTGACCCACACGGGACGGCAATGCCGCTCCCGGCTGCGGGCGTCACCCTCCTGCGCCCGCGACGTCATCAAACGCGGCATGGCCCGGAAAACGCTTTTCGAGTGCCGTGACAACGAATTTCATCCTGGAACCGAGCGAGCCCTTGACCATCAGGGCGTCGCCCGCCCGCAGTGCCGCCGCCACCAGGGGCTCGAGCGCCGCCGAATTCTCCGCATAGCCGCCCTGCCGCGTGGATGGAAGGCCATCCCACAGATTTCGCATCAGGGGACCGCAGCAGAACACCAGATCGACCCTGGCGGCGGCGATCGCGTCGGCAAGACCGCGATGCAGATCGGGGCCGGTCGGCCCCAGTTCGAGCATGTCGCCGAGCACGGCGATGCGCCGGCTCCGCGGCGCCACGCCCGCCTGCCCCAGCACCGCGATCGCCGCGGCCATGGATGCCGGATTGGCATTATAGCTCTCGTCGATCAGCGTCGCCTCGCCCTGGGGCAGCATGAGGCGCAGCCGCGCACCACGGCCGGAGCCCGGCGCGATGGCGGCGAGCGCCAGGGCGGCCGGAACCAGGTCGGCGCCGAGGAGCATCGCCGCGGCGAGCACCGCCAGCGAATTGAGCGCCATGTGCCGGCCCGGCAAGGCGAGCTTGTAGGTGATCTCCTGGCCGAAAATCTGCGCATGGACCGCCGATCCGGCGGGGTGCAGCGCGACGTCGAGCAGCCGCGCATCGGCGGCCTCGCCGCTGCCGAAGGCGACGACGCGGGCGATGCCGCGCGCCTCGGCTTTTGTCCTGAGCCGCATGAACTGGGAGTTATCGCAGTTGAGCACCGCGGCGCCGCCTTGCTCGACGCCGGCGAAGATCTCCGCCTTGGCGTCGGCGATGGCTTCCACGCCGGCGAAGAATTCCAGATGCACCGGCTCGACGGTGGTGACGATCGCCACATGCGGACGCACCATCCTGACCAGCGGCTCGATCTCGCCGGCGTGATTCATGCCGATCTCGTAGACCGCGTAAGCTGCGTCCGCCGGACAGCGCGCCAGCGTCAGCGGCACGCCCCAGTGATTGTTGAAGGAGGCGACCGAGGCGTGGGTCTTGCCCTGGGCGGCGAGCACCGTGCGCAGCGCCTCCTTGGTCGAGGTCTTGCCGACCGACCCGGTCACGGCGACGACCTTTGCACGCGAGCGCGCCCGCGCGGCGATGCCGAGGCTTCGCAGCGCCGCCAGCACGTCCGGCACCACGAGCAGCGGCGCATCCGCCGGCAGGCCCGCGCGTTTGTCCTCGGCGACGACGGCGAGCGCGGCGCCATTGGCCAGCGCGGCGGCAACGAATTCATGGCCGTCGTGGACGTCGCCCTTGATGGCGAAATAGGCCTCGCCGGACGCAATGGTCCGGCTGTCGATCGAGATGCCGGTGATGCCGGCCGGCAGGCGGCCCTGCCGTGCGGCCGCCATCGCCGCCGCCATCTCGTCCACCTGCCACAGCCAGTCGCCGCTCATGCCTGCTTCTCCGAAAGTGCCGTCCGCGCCGCTTCGTGGTCGCTGAACGGCAGAACCTGCGTGCCGACGATCTGGCCGGTTTCGTGTCCCTTGCCGGCGATCACCAGCACATCGCCGGCATCGAGTTCCGCCACCGCGGCGCGGATCGCCGCGGCGCGGTCGCCGATCTCGCGCGCGCCGGGAGCCGCGGCGAGAATCGCGGCGCGGATCGCCGCGGGATCCTCGCTGCGCGGGTTGTCGTCGGTGACGATGACGCGGTCGGCGTGACGCGCGGCGATCTCGCCCATCAGCGGCCGCTTGCCGGCGTCGCGGTCGCCGCCGGCGCCGAACACCACCACGAGCCGACGGCTGACATAGGGCCGCAACGCGGCGAGAGTCTTCTCCAGCGCGTCGGGCTTGTGGGCGTAATCGACGAACACCGGCGCGCCGTTGCGCGAGCCGACGAGTTCGAGCCGGCCGCTGGCGCCCTCGAGCGCCTCGAGCGCTTCGAACACGAGAGCCGGATCGCCGCCGGTGCCGATCGCAAGACCCGCCGAGACCAGCGCATTCTCGATCTGGAATTCGCCGACCAGCGGCAGCCGCAGCGCGATCGACCTGCCGGCATGGCGCAGGGCGAGGCGCTGGCCGAAGCCGTCGACGGCGGCGTCGATGAGACGGATGCCGCCCGCCGCCTCGTCGGCATTGCGGCCGACGGTGATGACGCGCAGCTTCCGCGCCCGCGCCGCCTCGATCACGGCGGCCGACTGCGCGTGATCGGCGGCGACGACCGCGATGCCGCCCGCGGCGATCAACTCCCCGAACAGCCGCAGCTTGGCCGCGAAGTAGTGCTCGACGCTCGGATGATAATCCATGTGGTCGCGCGACAGGTTGGTGAAGGCGCCGGCGATGATGCGGACGCCGTCGAGCCGGTGCTGGTCGAGGCCGTGGGACGAGGCCTCGAGCGCCAGATGGCTGACGCCTTCGCCGGCGAGTTCGTCGAGCTCCCGGTGCAGCGTGACCGGATCGGGGGTGGTCAGCGAGCCGTAGACCGAGCGGGTGGGCGCGACGATGCCGACCGTGCCGATGCTGGCGGCGGCGTGGCCGAGGCGCTGCCAGATCTGGCGGGTGAAGGCGGCGACCGAGGTCTTGCCGCTGGTGCCGGTGACCGCCGCGATCGTCGCCGGCTGACGCGGGAAGAAGCGCGCGGCGGCGCGGGCGAGCGCGCGGCGCGCATTGGCCACGGCGACGAACGGCACGGCGGTCAAGGGCGCGCCGGTCTCACCTGGCGGCGGCTCCTCGCCCACCACGGCGACGGCGCCCGCCGCCAGCGCCTGGGCAATGAAGCGCGCGCCATCGGTCTTGCTGCCGGCAAGCGCGAAGAACACCTCGCCGCGGCCGACCTTGCGGCTGTCGACCGCGAGCCCGCGGACGACGATGGCGCCGGTCGGCGCGTCCAGCGCGGCGTCGTCGCCGAGAAGGTCGCGAAGCTGCATGGTCGCGCGGGTCCAGATGTTGCCGATCCGAGTTGCGATCGGTATTGCGGATACGTGTTGCCGACACGTGTTGCGGGTTTAGAGACTGCCTTGCCGCCGTCATCCGGCGGTATCGAGCGACGGCTTGCGCGGGAGCCGCGACTTACCGGCTTTCCCTCGATGCCGCAAGAATAAGGCGCTCCGCGGGCGGCAGGTCGAACCGCGGCTCGAGGCCGAGAAGCGGCGCGATCCGCGCGATGACCTTGCCGCCGGTCGGCACCGCATTCCAGCCGGAGGTGATGAAGCCGTGGGTCTCGGGCAGCGCCTGCGGCTCGTCGATCATCACCAGCAGCTGGTACTGCGGATTGTCCGCCGGCATGATCGCGGTGAAGGAATTGAGCACGCGCTTCTTGGCGTAATGGCCGTTGATCACCTTTTCCGAGGTGCCGGTCTTGCCGCCGACATAATAGCCCTTGACGTCGGCCGTCTTGGCGGTACCGATCTCGGCATTGAGGCGCATCAGGAAGCGCATCTTGTCGCTGGTCTCCGGCTTGACGACCCGCTTGGCGAGCGCCATCGCCTCCTGCTCGCTGCGCTTGAGGAAGGTCGGCGGGATCAGGTTGCCGCCGTTGACCAGCGCATTGATGCCCATCACCGCCTGCAGCGGCGCCACCGACAGGCCCTGGCCGAAGGCGATGGTCACGGTATTGAGCTCGCCCCAGCGCCGCGGCACCAGCGGCATCGCGCTCTCGGGCAGTTCGGTGCGCAACCGCTGCAATTGGCCCATCTTGGTCAGGAAGGCCTTGTGGGCCTCGACGCCCTGGCCGAGCGCGATCCGCGCGGCGCCGATATTGGACGAAAAGGTGAAGACTTCCTTGGTGTTGATGAAGCGGCCGAGCGGATGGCTGTCGTGGATGGTGAACTTGCCGTAGTGCAGATTGCCCCGCGCGTCCCACATCGTGTTGAGGTTGATCTTGCCCGAATCGAGCGCCATCGCCAGCGTGAAGGACTTGAACGTCGATCCCATCTCGTAGACGCCGGTGGTCAGGCGATTGATCCGGTCCGGATCATGGGCTTCCTTCGGGTTGTTGGGATCGAAATCCGGCAGCGACACCATCGCCACGATCTCGCCGGTGCGCACGTTGCTGACGAGGCCCGACGCCGCCTTGGCGTGGAACTTGTCCTTCGCCTTCAGGAGCTCGTCGCGCAGGGCGTGCTCGACGCGCAGGTCGATCGAGAGCTGGATCGGCTCCTGCTGGCGGTCGGTGGCGAAGCCGGCGCGGTGCAGGTCGGCGAGGCCGTTGTTGTCCAGCCACTTCTCGATGCCGGCGATGCCCTGGTTGTCGATGTTGACGAGGCCGATCAGGTGGGCGACCTCCGAGCCGCTGGGATAGACCCGCTTGTTCTCGCGCAGGAAGCCGATGCCGGGAATGCCGAGGCGATGGATTTCCTGCTGCTGCTTCGGCGAGATCTCGCGCTTGAGCCAGACGAAGCCCTTGCGGGACGACAGGCGCTGGCGCACCTCGGCGGTCTCGAGGTCCGGCAGGGTCGCGGTCAGGAGCTCGATCGCCTCGTCGCTGTCGATGATGCGGCGCGGCTCGCCGTAGAGCGACGGCGCCTTGACGTCGGTGGCGAGGATTTCGCCGTTGCGATCGATGATGTCGGGCCGCGCCGTCGCGGTGGCGTCCTGGGAGACGCCGCGGCGGCTGCCGTGACTGTCGCCGACGATGGCATAGGTGACGAGCCGGGCGGCGATGATGGTGAAGACGGCGCCGAACGCCATCATGATGAACGCGACGCGCGCCCGCGCCTTGGCGCTGCGATCCTTGCGGCCGTACAGCATGCTGCGGATCAGGCGGCGGCGCCACGGCTCGGCCGCGGGCGTGATGGTGAGGGCGGCGTTGCTCACGGCTTCTCCTCCGGCGTCGTCTTGTCCGGAATCGAACCGGTCGCATCCTGGCCGACGGTGTCGAGCATGGCGCCGATCGGATCGGGCGTCGTCGAGCGCGCGAAGCTCGGCGGCCGCTCGGGCAGGTTCTTGAAGGAATCGTACTGGCCGCCCTCGATCGGTTTGAGATCGAGATGGCGCTGGGCGAGGCCCTGCAGCCGCAACGGCGCCTGCAGCTTGGACCATTCGGCGCGCAGCCCCGCGATCGCATCGCGCTCCGCGCGGATATCGGCGTGCAGCCGCATCACCCGCTCGGTGCGCACCGTCGATTCCATCTTGATGCGGTAGACGTAGGCCGCGGCGAAGATCAGCGCGCCGATGACGAGGAGGTGGACGATGCGCATGGCTCAGCCTCCCCTCAGCACGTCGTGCAGCCGCGGCCAGGCACCTTCGGCCTCCGCGGGGTGCGGCGCGGCGGCATTGCGTTCGGCCGCCCGCAGCTTGGCCGAGCGCGCCCGCGGATTGGCGGCGATCTCCGTCTCCGACGGCAGCACCGGCCGGCGGGTCAGAACGGTGAAGCTCGGCGGCGACGCCACGACTTCGGGCAGATGTCGCGAACCGCCGCCGGCGCGGCTGCGCGCGGCGAGGAAGGTCTTGACGATGCGGTCTTCCAGCGAATGGAACGAGACCACGGCGAGGCGTCCACCGGCCGCCAGCCTGCGTTCGCTGGCGCACAGGGCCGCCAGCAATTCGTCGAGCTCCTCGTTGACGAGGATGCGCAGCGCCTGGAACGTCCGCGTCGCCGGATGGATCTCATGGGGCTTGCTCCGCACCACCTTGGCGACGATGGCGGCGAGCGCCCGCGTCGTGGTGATCGGCGCCTCGCGGCGGGCGGCGACGATGGCGCGGGCGATGCCGCGCGACTGCCGCTCCTCGCCGAGATGATAGATGACGTCGGCGAGATCGCCTTCCGACGCCCGGGCGATCACGTCCGCCGCCGACGGGCCCTCGCGCCCCATGCGCATGTCGAGCGGCCCCTCCAGGCGGAAGGAAAATCCGCGCGCCGCCTCGTCGAGCTGCATCGAGGAGACCCCGACATCCATGACGATGCCGTCGACCCGCTGCAGGCCCTGGGCGTCGCAGACCTCCTCGAGATTGGAGAAGCGATCCTCGACCAGGGTCAGGCGGCCGGCCGCGGCCTCGGCCAGCGCGGCGCCGCCGGCGATCGCCGTGGGATCGCGGTCGATCGCGACCACCCGGGTACCGGCATGATCGAGGATCATCCGGCTGTAGCCGCCGGCACCGAAGGTGGCGTCGACATAGACGCCGCCCGCGCGCGGGGCGAGCGCCTCCACCGCCTCGCGGCCGAGCACCGGAACGTGGCGCCTGCTGTCGGGTCCGGGACTGGCGGTCATGATGGGAACCTGGCCGCCGCCGGGACGGCTGAAACGAGGGCAAAAGCTGGCCACCGCGGCGGCGCGGCCGATGATTCGGGGCGCCAGCACCGGCGCAGCCTCCTGCTCCGGCCGGGCCGGCGCCTGGGCGCGTCGCGGTGCACGCGGCATATGGTGGCCAAGCATGGGATGTGAGGCTTCGACGATGACAACACAGCCGTTCCCAGAGAAGCGGCACTCCCTGCCAGTAACCAGGGTTAACGTTAAAGAAGCGTTGACGGCGGCGCGGTTTCCCGCGGCGCCGTCAGATCCACCACACTAGTGTCCCGTCTCCGAATTACCGCTCCGCCAAAGCCATCGAGGACGCCGATACGGCAAAGGCTCTGGTTGCAACGCGGAGGATTCTCACGGTGGATATTCACCTTTCGCCCTGGAATTGCGATTGCACGTTCATCATTGTGGCCGGATAATGCCGATTGGATGACGAGTCTGTCCGCTCGCAGGTCGGCGAGCGGCGCGGCCAGACGGCGCTCGGGAACCAGACAACCGGTTCCCCAGGTTCTGGTTCTTTAACGTTCTGGTTCTTAAACGTTCTGGATCGCTGCGTTCTTGTTCTTTAGCGTTCTTTAGCATTCTTGGGGCTGCCGGCTTGTTGCCGTGCTGCTGCCGGCTTTAGGTGGGACATGGTGCTGGGATCGTTCGCGTCCGATGGGGTCGAGTCGAAGCGACGGCGCCCCCTGCCATCTCCCTGGATTCACGCTCGCATGGTGTCCTTCACGCCGGATTCGTCGGTGGTTTCCGACGTGATCCCCTCTGCCAATTATGGTGACCGGCGCAACAACCGGGCGCCGGATATGGTCGTCCTGCACTACACCGGCATGGAAGATGCCGATGGCGCGCTGGCCCGGCTGTGCAAGGCGGGAACCGAAGTCTCCGCCCATTACGTCGTGCTCGAGGACGGCCGCATCGTCCAGCTGGTGGCCGAGGCGCGCCGCGCCTGGCACGCCGGCAGTTCGTTCTGGGCCGGCGAGACCGACATCAATTCCTGTTCGATCGGCGTCGAAATCGTCAACGGCGGCCACGACTGGGGCTATCCCGACTTTCCCTCGCGCCAGATCGCGGCGGTGATCGCGCTGTGCCGGGGCATCATGCTCCGCCGCGGCATCGTCAGGCAGCGGGTGCTGGCCCATTCCGACATCGCCCCGGACCGCAAGAAGGACCCCGGCGAGAAGTTTCCGTGGCGGCTGCTGGCGAGCTCCGGCGTCGGCCACTGGGTGCGGCCGGCGCGAATCACCGACGGCGACCGCCTCGACCTCGGCGCCAACGGCGAGGCGGTGCTGAGCCTGCAGGAGCAGCTCCATTCTTACGGTTACGGCGTGCCGCGCACCGGCCAATACGACTCGGCGACCGCCGAGGTGGTGGCGGCGTTCCAGCGCCATTTCCGCCCCGAACGGGTCGACGGCACCGCCGACATATCGACCCTCGCCACCCTGCGCGCGCTGCTCGAAAGCGTGCCGCAACCGCCGCCGCACTTGACCCCGCTGCCGCCGCACTCCATGACGTGAGCGTCAGTCGGCCGGGCGGCCGCTCCCGCAGGTACCGAAAGGTCGCGGGGGAGGAAAGTCCGGGCTCCATGGACAAACGGTGCCGGATAACGTCCGGCGGGGGCGACCCCAGGGAAAGTGCCACAGAGAACGAACCGCCGGCGCCGCGGCGCAGGCAAGGGTGAAAAGGTGCGGTAAGAGCGCACCGCGCTCTCGGCAACGAGAGCGGCAGGGTAAACCCCACCGGGAGCAAAACCGAATAGGAACGGCGACGCGGACAGTTCGCTCTCGGGCGATAACTCCGCAGGGTGTCCGACCCGGCCGTTCGGGTAGGTTGCTTGAGGCGACGCGCAAGCGCCGTCCCAGAGGAATGGCCGCCACGTTCCGCCGCGCAAGCGGCGGGGCCCTACAGAACCCGGCTTACAGGCCGGCTGATGCTTCTTTCGACGAGGGGTCCGGCGTGACGCGCCGGGCCCCTCTCCCGTTGATCCCGCGCCCCTCATTCGCTGCTCGCCGCCGGCAGACCGCCGTCGTCGCATGAACCACGCCGCGCCCGGCGGCGCGATCGGCTTGCGGTCGGGCGCGGCCTGCCGCGGAACGCCCGCCAGGGAGGACTCGTTCAGACCGGGCTGCTATCCTTCATGACAGTCTGCGGGTTCCACGATGAGGTGACCAGTGGCAATCCCCAATTTGTCCGACGAGCAACTGCGCGTTGCGCTGAACGAGCTCGAACAGGCCCTCTACAATCACGAACAGTGGGCTGAAACGCTCTACGGCACGTTGATCTGCCATCTCAGCCCCGATGAGCGGGACATCGGCGACGACGCGTATCACACCTGCCGGTTCGGCCAATGGTATTACAAATCCGCCGGCACCGCGCTGAAAGGATTCCCCGGCTTCGCCGAGATCGGCTTTGAGCATGAGCGGATGCACCGATTTGCCGCGAGCCTCCTGCGGTCGTCTTTGGACGGCATGCCGATTTCGATCAAGGACTACGAGCATTTCGTCTCGGCATTGAAGCGCTTGCGTCTGGAAATCTTAAGCGTCCAGCGTGAACTCCAGGGAGCGCTCTTCAATCTCGATCCCTTGACCGGGATACCGAGCCGCGTCGAAATGCTGAGCAAGCTTCGCGAGCAGCAGGAGCTTGTCAGGCACAAGCATGCTTGCGTCCTCGCGATGATGGATGTGGATCTCTTCAAGTCCGTCAACGACGAATATGGCCATGCCGTCGGCGACAAGGTCCTGATCGGGTTTGCGCGCTACATCGTGGCGCACCTGCGCCCCTACGATAAGATTTTTCGTTATGGCGGCGAGGAATTTCTGATTTGTCTGACGGATACGGATCTGGAGGCCGGCCGCGCCATCATCGACCACCTGCGTGAACAACTCGCATCCTTGCCGTTCGACGCCGATGGCAAGGGAACAATTCACGTCGCGGCGTCGTTCGGGCTGGCCGCATTGGAGCCGGACATCGCCGTGGAGCGATCCATCGACCGCGCCGATAAGGCGCTTTACGTCGCCAAGACGACAGGACGAAACCGCGTGGTCGGCTGGGATGCGTCGATGGGATGAGTGAGTGCCCGACCGACCGTAAAGGCGACTTCGGCTCGACGGACGAGCCGGCCGATGATGTCGGCGCCGGCGCACCAGGTTTTTGTTTGGACGCGTTTTCTTCGCGCCAACCAGTATCGACGGGAAAACGCCCCTAATGCACGTCGGAGGCGGCGCCCATCACCTTGGGGCGGTCGACGAACACGACGAGGGTGCTGAGCGCGAGGAAGAACACCGTCATCATCATGAAGGCGTCGGCATAGCCCATCACCACCGCCTGGCGATGGACGATCTGGTTGAGCTGCTTGAGCGCCATCAGCGAGGCGTCGCCCATGCCCTGGAAGCGCTGCGTCAGGGTGTTCAGGGTGTCGACCGCGGTGGCGTTGCCCCAATAGACCTTGTCGTGCAGCCGCGAGATGTGCAGATCGGTCCGGTCATTGAGGATGGTGTTGATGATCGCGAGCCCGACCGCGCCGCCGAGATTGCGGGTGAGATTGAACAGGCCCGAGGCGTTCTTCATCAATTCCGCCGCCAGCGTGCCGAGCGCGATGTTGTTGACCGGCACCATCGCCAGCATCATGCCGGAGCCGCGGAATATCTGCGGCCAGAACAGCTCCCAGAAGTCGTAGTCGCGGGTCATCCACGTCATCTGCCAGGTGCCGATCGCGAACAGCACGAGACCCGCGGCGATCATCGCCCGCATGTCGACCTTCAGCATCATCCGCCCGACCAGCGGCGCGCACAGGAACATGGTGGCGCCGGAGACGAACATGGTCTCGCCGATCATCATGGCGCTGTAGCCGCGGACTTCGGCGAGATAGCGCGGATAGACATAGGTGAGGCCGTAGAGCCCGATGCCGACGCAGAAGGAGAAGACGCTGCCGAGCGCGAAGTTGCGGTTGACGAAGGCGCGGATGTCGACGATCGGCTCGCGGGCGGTGAGCACGCGCCAGAAGAACACCACCGCCGACAGCACGCAGACCACGGCGAGCGCGGCCACCGAGGTGTCCTCGAACCATTCATAGCTCGGCCCTTCCTCCAGCACATATTCCAGTGCGCCGAGGAAGCCCGCCATCGAGGCGAGCCCGACCCAGTCGAAGTGATCGAGCAGTTTGAGGTCCGGCCGGTCGAAATCGACCAGCGCCAGCACGCCCACCGTGATGCCGATGCCCGGCAGCACGTTGATGAAGAACAGCCAGTGCCAGGACATCGCGTCGGTCAGGTAGCCGCCGACGGTCGGCCCCACCGTCGGCGCCAGGGTCGCGACGAGACCGATGATCGGAGCCACGATGTGCTGCTTGCTGCGCGGGAAGATGGTGTAGGCCGAGGCGAATACCGTCGGGATCATGCCGGCGCCGAGAAAGCCCTGGATGGCGCGCCAGAGGATCATCTGGCCGATGCTCGAGGTCAGGCCGCACATCAGGCTCGCGGCGGTGAAGCCGGCGGCCGAGATGGCGAACAGGTAGCGCGTCCCCAGCGCGCGCGACATGAAGCCGGACAGCGGGATCGCGATCACCTCGGCGATCAGATAGGCGGTCTGGACCCAGGAGATCTCGCTCGACGACGCCGACAGCCCGGCCTGGATCTCCGACAGCGATGCCGAGACGATCTGGATGTCCAGGATGGACATGAACATCCCGAACACCATGATGAGGAAGGCGAAGACACGGCGCGGCACCAGCCGCTCCGAGGCGGCGGCGCTCGCGCCTGGCGGCGGAGCGGGAATCGCGGGATTTGATGCGGTGGTCTCGCTCATGCGCCGCGCGGTTATTTCGCGGCGTCGAGGCCGCGGGTGTCGACATGCACCACGACCGACATGCCGGCGCGCAGCAGGTTTTCGCGGGCGATCGCCGCCGGCACGCGGATGCGCACCGGCACGCGCTGCACGATCTTGGTGAAGTTGCCGGTGGCATTGTCGGGCGGCAGCAGCGAGAACACCGCGCCGGCGGCCGGCGACAGGCTCTCGACCACGCCCTCGACCTCGCGGCCGGCAACGCCGTCGATGGTCAGGCCGGCCGGCTGTCCGGGCCGGATGCGGCCGAGCTGGGTCTCCTTGAAGTTGGCATCGATGAAGACCTCGTCGAGCGGCACGACATTGGCGAGACGCTGGCCGACCTGGATGAAGTCGCCGGTATTGACCAGGCGGTTGGCGAAGATGCCGTCGACCGGCGCCCGCACCTCGGTGAAGGCGAGGTCACGCTCGGCCTTGGCAAGCGCCGCCTTGAGCTCGGCGAGCTGACGCTCGGCCTCGATCTTCTGCGCCTTGATGACATCGATGTTGCGCTCGGCGGCATCGAGCGCCGCCTGCGCGCTCTGCACCTGGGCGGTCGACTGATCGCGCGTCGCCTGGGACTGCTCGAAGGTCGCCTGGGAGGCGAAACCCTTGGTGCTGAGCTGTTGCTGGCGCTCGAAGTCGAACTGCGCGCGCTTGACCCCGGCCTGCGCCGATTCGAGCTGGGCCTTCGCCTGCTCGACCAGGCTGAGCTGGGCTTCGACCTGCCGGCCGATGCGCGTGATGGTGGCTTCCTGGGTCGCGGTCTTGGCACGGGCGGAATCGACCGCGATGCGGTAGTCGCCATCGTCGATCTTGATCAGGAGATCGCCGGCTTTCACCCTGGAATTGTCCTTGGGGCTGATCGCCGCGATGTGGCCGGAGACCCGGGCGCCGAGCAGCGTGCTGTTGGCCCGGACATAGGCGTCGTCGGTGGTGACGATGAACCGCCCCACCAGCACATAGTGGCCGCCATAGCCGGCCGCGGCGATGGCGAGGACGGCGCCGAGCACGCTCAGGACCAGCCGGCGCCGGCCGCCTTTGGCGGGAGCGGCTACCGCGGTTCGCGAGGCGGCTTCGGAGGCGGTCCGCGCCGACGGCGAGCCACGATCGGCGGTTTCCCGATCGGTAACATCCGCACGGCTCTCGGCCACCGGGTGCGGGGCGGCGGCGCCCGGCGCGGTGTCGGACCCGGGGGATGCGGGCGAGTTGGAATCCGGGCGGAGTTTCCGCGCGGCTTGATCACGTCCAGCGGCCATGGGGCGTCCTCGATACTCGCAACATGCGGTCCCCTCCCCGGGCGTGGCCGCATGGATTATCGTTCATACCATTGACCGAACCGTTCGGTCAATATAGAAATCGACTCGACCCGGCGCGAACGATGTCTGGCCTGCTGGGCAACCTTATCTAAGGACGATTGATTGATGAAAAGCGCCGCCGCGCCGGTCGTGCCCGCCGCTGCTGAAGATTCCGCCAAGCGCCGCCAGATCCTGGCCGGCGCCCGCCGGGTTTTCATGGATTTCGGCTTCGATGGCGCCAGCATGGGCGAGATCGCCAAGGCGGCGGGGGTCTCCAAAGGCACGCTCTACGTCTACTTCGCCGACAAGAACGCGTTGTTCGAAGCCCTGATCGACGAAATCGGCTCGTGGCAGAACCAGTCGCCCGACTTCGACCTCGACGAGGATATCGGCGCCTGCCTGCATCGCTTCGGCACCGCCTATATGAAGATGCTGTGCCGGCCCCAGGGCGGATCGGCGGTGCGCACCGTGATGGCGATCGCCGAGCGCATGCCGGAGATCGGACGGCGCTATTACGGCTGCATCGCCTCCGGCTGGATCAGGAAGCTCGGCCTCTATCTGACCGAGCAGACCGGGACGGGGCGGCTCGCGATCGAGGACGGCGAACTCGCGGCAACGCAATTCATGCTGAGCTGCCAGGCGACGCTCTTCCTGCCCTTCGTCTTCCAGGCCATCCCGGCGCCCTCGGCTGAGCATATCGACCGGGTGGTCGCCAGCGCCGTGCGCATGTTCCTGGCGGCCTATGCCGTGCCGCCGCCTGTCAGCGGCCGGAATCCGTAATCCGCGATTCGTCCTCGATGGTGGCCTCGTCATCGCGCGTCAGCGGCTTGTGAGCGAAGGCGCTCCTGACGCTGCGCGAGATCGAGCCGGTGATGCCGCTGTCCTGGCCGCGCCAGGCATTGCGCGCGCCGGCCCGCGCCGCGATCTGCTCGCCGGAGACGGCGCCGGGCTGACAGATGACGCGGCCGCTGGCGCGCCGCATCAGGTCCACATGAATATGGTCATAGTGATAGACGTTCGATCCGGGCGCGAGCACGGTGTTGAACAGCTGGCAGGCGCCGCCCTGGACGTCGCGCAGAAAGCCCTGTTCCTCGGGCATGCCGCGCCAGCCGTCCTTGACCGTGATCCGCCGGCCGTCAGACAAAGTGAAGCCGGCGACGTCGATGGCGTTGCCGAAGGCGTGTTCGGAAATATGCGCGTTCGGATTGCCGTTCATGCCACGGCACGAATAGGCGGAGATCTGCCGGATCTCGACCACCGGCGCGCCGAACCAGCGCATCGCCGCCGGCTGCACGGTCTCCGCCATCCATTTGTCGAGGGCCGAGACGATCGGACAGGCGAGGGTCGCGGCGGGCTTCACCGTCACCGGACCGATCGAGGTGACCGGCGAGCCCTGTGACGGGCCGAGCCGCGGCAGCGGCGCCTCGTTGCGCTCGATCCCTTGGTCGATCCCTCGGGACATCGGCGCCCGCCCCACCGCGGCGGTTCCGCCGTCCGGCCCGGCGGCGGGCGGCAACTCGATTTCATCGCCGGCGGTCGGCCGCACCCCGGGGGCGTTGATCGACATCGGCGCGCCGGCGGGGGCCGACGAAGGCGACTGGAGCGGCGGCGACGAAGAATAGGTCGGACCGGCCGGCGGAGCGGAATCGCCGCCGGGCCGCAGCGGCCAGCGCGGCTGCTGCGACGTCGGGATCCCGCCCGGCGGCCGCAATTCGTCGGCAAAGCCGTAGCTCGAGCCGCTGTCGAGGGCGGCAACCTTCAGGGGGAACTCGGCACCGCACACGCCCGGCCCATTGATCGGCTCGATGCGGTACAGGGCGGCGCTTTCGTGCACCGCCCCGGATTTCAGGCACGCCATCTCAGCCTCGCGCCGCCAGGGCTCGCGTTCCGCGGTGAAGAAGCCGCGGCCGCAGCCGGCCAGGGTGACGAGGGCGATGGAGCCGACGAGAAACAAACGAACTCCGCGCGTCATCCGCGCACTGTTCGTCGAATTTCTTTAAAGACTCTTCAACACTTTGAATTCATGTAATTTTTACCATGTTTGAAGGGATGCAACCTTCCCCCTGCCCCGGCGTTAGATATGGTTGGAGCGTTTTCACCGGTTGTTCGCGTGAAGAATGTTGTTCGCGTGAAGAATTGGCGTGAGGAAAACGCGCCAGGAAATGAGACACCGGGACGCGATTAGCTCAGCACCGCTGTCTTTTCCGCCCGCCGCCCGCTGTTACATTGACGCCGCCGACAGGCGCTGCCGACCCACGACGAACGGATCAGGGAGCTGTCTCCATGAGCTTCGCCGGGAAACTCGAAATCCTCATCGTCTATGCGGCGTTCGCCTTTGTCGGCGCCATCATCCTCGGCATGTTCTGAGGCCGGATGATCTGTCGCCGGCGTTTTCCGACGCGAGCGACGCGATCCTCTCATCATCATCCCCCGTGTCCTTGGCCGGCTGCGCCCACGCAGGCAGGGATCAAGTACGCCATCGATTGACACTTTTTCCCGCGCCCGCTGTAATATCCGCCGGGGTCAGCGATCTCCCCGTCAGGCGACAGCCCAAGCATCGCGTCCCGTTCCTGTTGTCACGAGGGCGCAGCCGTGTCGTCGACCCCCATCCAAGCCGCTCCTGTCACCGCGCCGGGCAACGCCGCCGCGCCGAGTCATGACATCGCCTTTTCCGAGGCGCTGCGGGTCTGGCTGCGCGTCGCGCTGCTCAGCTTCGGCGGGCCGGCCGGCCAGATCGCGGTGATGCACCGCATCCTGGTCGAGGAGAAGCACTGGATTTCCGAGAACCGTTTCCTGCATGCGCTGAACTACTGCATGCTGCTGCCGGGGCCGGAGGCCCAGCAACTCGCGACCTATATCGGCTGGCTCCTCCATCGCACCAGGGGCGGCCTCGTCGCCGGCACGCTGTTCGTGCTGCCGGGAATCGTCGCGATCATGGCGCTCAGCGTGATCTACGCCCTCTATGGCAATGTCGGCCTCGTCGCCGCGCTGTTCTTCGGGCTCAAGGCGGCGGTGCTCGCCATCGTCGTCGAGGCCGTCGTGCGCATCGGGCGCCGCGCGTTGCGCAACGGCGTGATGGTCGCACTCGCCGCCCTCGCCTTCGTCGCGATCTTCTTCTTCGACGTCAACTTTCCCTGGATCATCGTCGCCGCCGGCCTGATCGGCTATGTCGGCGCCCGGCTCGGCCGCCCCGAATTCGCGCCGGCCGGCAACAGCAACGGCGCCGACACCGCCGTGATCGACAGCATGATGGGAGACGCCATCCCCGATCATGCCCGGCCCGATCCGCGGCGAACGCTGCGGGTCGCCGCCGTGTGGCTGGCGCTCTGGCTGGTGCCGGTCGCGACGCTGCTCCTCGTCCTCGGGACCGGCAGCGTCTTCAGCCAGATCGCGCTGTTCTTCTCCAAGATGGCGACGGTGACCTTCGGCGGCGCCTATGCGGTGCTGGCCTACGTCGCCCAGCAGGCGGTGGAGCATTATCACTGGCTGGCGCCGCGCGAGATGCTCGACGGCCTCGGCATGGCCGAGACCACGCCGGGCCCGCTGATCATGGTGCTGCAATTCGTCGGCTTCCTCGCCGCCTATCGCGACGCCGGTTCGCTGCCGCCGATGCTCGCCGGCGTGCTCGGCGGCCTGCTCACCACCTGGGTCACCTTCGCGCCGTGCTTTCTCTGGATCTTCGTCGGCGCGCCCTATGTGGAGAAGTTGCGCGGCAACACGGCGCTGGCCGGCGCGCTGGCGGCGATCACCGCCGCGGTGGTCGGCGTCATCCTCAACCTGTCGATCTGGTTTGCGATCCACACGGTGTTTCGCGAGGTGCACCCCGTTCACGCCTACGGATTCAACGTCGAGATCCCCAACCTCGCCAGCGTCGACGTGGCGGCGCTCGCGCTTGCGGTGTTCGCCGCCGTCGCGATCTTCCGCTTTGGACTTGGCACGCTGCCCGTATTGGGCAGCTGCTGCCTCGCCGGCATCGCGCTCGGCGCCGCCGGACTGATCTGAGCGGAACGGCGATCCGGTCGGCGGCAGGTCCTCAACCGCTGCGCCCGCGCTCCTTGACCAGCAGCAGCGCCAGCAAGGCGAGCAGGCTGAGCGCCGAAGTGACGTAGAGCACCCCGGCGCCCCACCTCTCGATCATCAGGCCGAAGGCGAGCGGCGCCGCCGCCTGGGCGACGCGCGACGGTGCGCCGAGCACGCCGAGACGATAGCCGTAGTTCACCGGGCCGTAGATCGCGAGCGGCAGCGTGCCGCGGGCGATGGTGACGATGCCGTTGCCGGCACCGTGACAGATCGCGAAGACGCCGGCCGCGGCCCCGCCGAACAGTCCGAACAGCGCCGCCCCGATCGGATGGGCGATGCTGGCGATCCGCGCCGACACGATCGGATGATAGCGGCTGAGAAAGCCGGCCTCGAGCAGCCGCGCGCCGACCTGGGCCGGCCCGAACAGCGCGCCCGCCGCCAGCGCCTCGGTGCGGGTCGCGCCGGCGGCTTCGAGAATGCGCGGCAGATGCGCACCCATGGCGCCGGCCACGGTCCAGGCGGCGGCGAAGGCGAAGGCGAGCAGCAGCATGGTCCGGTCGATGGGGATCTGCGGCTTCATCGCGCTCACGCCGGCTGCGGCCGGAGCCCGCGTCACCGTCGGCAGGAAATACAGGTTGAGCGGCAGGCCGATGAGGAGTTGGGCCGCAGCCCAGCCGAAACAGGTGTAGCGCCAGCCGACGAGGTCGAGCCCCAACGACGTGAGCGGCCAGCCGACGGTGCTGGCAAAGCCGGCGAACAGGGTGATGCCGGTGATCGGACGCCGTGCCTTGTCGCCGAAGATGCGGCCGAGCGCGCCGAAGGCGGCATCGTAGAGCCCGAGGCCCATGCCGATCCCGAGCACGAGCCAGGCCATGACGAGAACCGTCACCGAGGTGGCTGAGCCGAGCAGGACCAGCCCGGCGGCGAGCGTGAGGTTGGAGACGCCGAGCACCCGGCGGCCGCCGACAAGATCGATGCGGCGGCCGACAAGTGGCCCGATCAGGCCCGAGATCACCAGTGCCAGCGAGACGGCGGCGAAGAACCAGTTGGTCGAAATGCCGAGTTCCCGGGCGATCGGATCGGCGACGATGGCCGCGATGTAATAGCTCGACGCCCAGGCCAGGGTCTGGGTGACGCCGAGCGCCACGGTGACCGGAACGGCGCGCGGCGGCGATATCGTCACGATCGTGCTCGCCGGACTGTCCATTCGGTCCTTTCCGCGGCGGCCGTGCTGGAGCGCACCGGTGATATTCCCGGCGTAGCTGCAGCCGTGATGTCTCGTCAAGGAGAGCGCAGCGCAAGAGGGTTTTCTCCCACCCCGCGACAATCTAGAATCGAATCAGCGACCATCGGGGAATCCATGCGCATCAAACCATTGCTGATCGGAGCGGCAACGCTCGCTGCCTCGTTCGTCCTCAGCCTCAAGATCATGAACTGGGTGTCGCCGCCGCCGGGCGGAGTTGCGCCGACGCTGACCAGGCTGCCAGCGCTGCCGCCGCCGGCGCGGCCCTCGAAGATCGTCACGCCGGTCGCGATCACCCTGGCGGCGATCCAGACCTCGGTCGATCGCGCGGCCCCGCACAATTTCGCCGGCAAGGCCGACAATCCGGTCGGACAGATCCTGCAGAACGCCGACATCAACTGGACGGTCGAGCGCGGCGCCATCACGGCGGCGGGCGCCAACAACCAGCTCACGCTGACGACGCCGCTGACCGGCCGCCTCAACGTCACCGGCGCGCTGTCGGCGAGTGCCGGCAACGCCATCAGCAGCATGATCGGCGGCGACATCGGCAAGCAGCTCGGCAACATCTCGATCAAGGCGTTCAACGCCAATGCCGACATCCGCGGCAACGTCGTGCTCAATGCACGGCCGCTGCTCACCGAGCGCTGGCGCCTCGAACCCAACATCACCGCCCAGGTCAATGTCGGCGATACCGGCGTGAGCGCGGGCGGCGTGCGCATCGGCGTGCCGGCGCAGGTCAAGCCGATGCTCGACACGGCGGTGAGCGAGCAGGTGGCGGCGATGCAGCAGCGCATCCGCAGCGATCCGTTCATCGAGCAGAATGCACGGCGCGAATGGGCCAGGATGTGCCGCACCATCCCGTTGCCGAGCGCCGCCCCCGGGGTGCCCGACCTGTTCCTGGAAATGCGCCCGACCAAGGCGATCGCGGCCCAGCCGCGGGTCGACGCCGCCAACCTCGTTCTGACCCTCGGGGTCGAAGCCGAGACGAGAATCCTGACCGCCACGACGACGCCGAACTGCCCCTTCCCGGCCCAGCTCGACATCGTGCCGCCGATCAACAAGGGCAGCATCTCCATCGGCGTGCCGATCGATCTGCCCTTCACCGAGGTCAACAAGATCGTCAATGCCCAATTGAAGGGACGCACCTTGCCCGAGGACGGCAGCGGCCCGGTCGCCATCACCGTGCGCAGCGCCTCTGTCGCGCCATCGGGCGATCGCCTGCTGATCTCCCTCGCGGTCGACGCCAACGAGACCAAGAGCTTCTTCAATTTCGGGGCGCAGGCCACCGTGCATGTCTGGGGCCGGCCGGTGCTCGATCAGGCACAGCAGGTCCTGCGCCTGACCGATATCGAGCTCGCGGTCGAATCCCAGGCTGCCTTCGGCCTGCTCGGTGCCGCCGCCCGCGCCGCTGAGCCCTATCTGCGCCACATGCTGGCGGAGCGCGCCACGCTCGATCTCAAGCCGCTGGCGGCCAATGCCCGGCAGAAGATCGAGGCCGCGCTGGCGGATTTCCGCAATGCCGCCGACGGCGTCAAGGTCGACGCCAGCGTCAGCGAGGTCCGCCTGGTGGGCGTCGCCTTCGACAGCGACACGCTGCGCATCGTCACCGACATCGCCGGCACCACGCGCGTCACGGTCTCGTCGCTGCCGGCGCTGTAGCGCCGTGGATGAGGCGCCGCGCCGACGGCGCGCCGCGTTCGCCTCCCCTCCGTCGTCATCGCCCGGCTTGAGCCAGTACGCCGGGACGCGGGAGATATGGACAGCGAGCATCGCTGTGCCCTCTCTCGCCGACACGGAGGCCCAGGTCCTCCGCTTTCGCTGAGGACGACGGTGTGTGGTGGCGGCCAGCGTCTCGGCCAAGACGCCGCTGTTGTGATCGGCGCCTGATTGGCACAGCGCGTGCGGCTCGCCCTGCGTCGTCGCCTTCAGCTGCGATAGTCGACCAGCAGCGAGGTCTGCGACTTCGACGACGTGGTGCTGCCGTTCGAGCCATAGGACGACGAGGACGACGAACGATCCACCGCCTTGAGCGCCTCGACGAATTTCTTGATCAGCTCGTCGACAGTAGAGCTATTCGACGAACTCGACGACGATGACGTCGACGAGGTCGAGGAACCTTCCGAATCGTTGTCGGAGGACTGCGACGGCGGCGGCCCGCCAGCGCCGCCAGGCCCGCCGCCAAGGGCATTGGAGAAGACGTTCTTGAGTTCGCTGGCCTGGCTGCTGGTCAATTTACCGCTCGAGACCTCGCTCTGGATCAGGCTGTCGATCTTCGACTGAAGCTGATCGGGCGTCTGCGACGAGATCGATGTCGCACCGCCGTTCTTGAGCGCCGAATCGATCGTGTCGAGCGCGGAGGACAGCGCCGTCTGATCGCTCGAACTGATCTGGCCGGAGGAGACTTCCTTGGACAGTTCGCTCTTGAGCAGATCGAGCGGCGAATGGCTGGCGGTGGATAACGACGAGATCGAGGTCATTGGCCGGGCTCCGAGGATGCAGGTGACAATTCTCGAGGCGAGGCTAAGGCCGCGAAGCTTAATGCAAACTTGCGCAAAACGGGGTGGTATTTTGCGCATTATTGCCGGGCCGCCGACGGAAACACATCGAAACAAAAATCGCACCGCTCCGGCCACAATTTGCTGCAAAAACGGGCCATGATTACAGCTCCCCCACAGATCCTGGTCGTCGAGGACGATCGCGAAACCCGCAGCCTGATTGCCCGCTATCTGCAGGCGAATGCCTGCAGCGTATCGGTCGCCGCCGACGGCCACGAGATGGACCGCCGTCTCGGCGAGCGCCGCGTCGACCTGATCGTGCTCGACGTGATGTTGCCCGGCGAAGACGGCCTCAGCCTCTGCCGACGCATCCGCGCGACCTCGCAGACGCCGATCATCATGCTGACCGCGCGCGGCGAGGACCTCGACCGCATCGTCGGCCTCGAAATGGGGGCCGACGACTACATCCCGAAGCCGTTCAATCCACGCGAACTGCTGGCGCGGATCAATGCGGTGTTGCGGCGCCAGGCCGCCGCCCTCTCGGCCGCGGTCAGTTCGGGGTCGACGCGGCTGGCCTTCCTGCAATGGGTGATCGACTTCCGGCTGCGCGAGCTGCGCAACCCGCAAGGCGCCCGCGTCGCGCTGACCAGCGCGGAATTCGACCTGCTGCAAGCCTTCTGCGAACGGCCCGGCCGGATCCTGTCGCGCGACAATCTCCTCGACCTGACCCAGGGCCGCGCCGCGGGCTCGTTCGAGCGCAGCATCGACGTTCTGGTCAGCCGCCTGCGCCGCAAGCTCGACGTCGGCCCGGAAGCACCGGCGATCATCAAAACGGTGCGCTCGGGCGGCTACCTGTTCACGCCGGAGATCGAACCGGCGTGACCTCCGTGGCGGCGACACTCAAGACCAGGCTTCGGCGGCTCGCCGCGACCTTCTCGTTCCGCCACATCAGCGGCCAGATCGCCGCTCTCGTGGTGGTGTCCCTCGTCATCATTCACGGCATCCTGACCGCATTCTGGATGGCGCATAGCGCCGGCGAGCACAGCCGCCCCGAACGGCGGCGCGAGGAAATCGAAACCCTGGCGCACATGATCGCGGCCGCGCCTGCCCCCGACCGGCCGCGCCTGATCGCGGAGATCAACCACGCCTTTCCGGCGCTCGAAATCGCCATCGCGCCCGAGGGGCTGCAGCCGGACCCGCAGCAACCGCCATCACGCTGGCTGACGCCGCCCGTCGCCGCCGGCCTGCAGATGTTCGTGCCACTGGGCAGCCCCAATCCCGGCCATATCGCCGTTCGCCTGCCCGACGATTTCGCGATCATCGCGAATATCGGGCCGCCTCGCACGCCACCGCTCTTCGGCATCTTGGGCTTCACCCTCCTCTTCGTCGTCATCAGCATCACCTTGCTCGGGGTCTGGGCGGCGCGGGCGCTGTCGTCGCCGCTGTCGGCCTTCGCGCACGCGGCCGAGAATTTCGGTCTCGACGGCAACGGCGACGCCGCGGCCCTGCCCGAGAACGGCCCTGAAGAGATCCGCGCCGCCGCGACCGCGCTCAACCGCATGCGCCGGCGCATCACCGCCCTGATGCAGGACCGCATGCACATGCTGGCGGCGATCAGCCACGACCTGCGGACCCCGATCACCCGGATGCGCCTGCGCACCGAGTTCATCGAGAACGACACCCAGCGCCGGCACATGCTGCACGATCTCGACCAGATGCGCAGCATGCTGGATTCGGTGCTGTCATTCCTGCGCAACGGCGACACCGGCAAGCCCACGACCCTGGTCGACGTCGCCGCCGAACTCCACCTGATCTGCGACCAGTACGGCGATCTCGGCCATGAGGTCACGTTCTCCGGCCCCACGGGCGTAGCGATCATGGCGCGCCTCGAGGAACTGCACAGCGCGGTGAGCAATCTCGTCGGCAACGCGGTCCGTTTCGGCACGACGGTCGAGATCGTACTGCGCCTCGACGACGGACACGTCATCATCGAGGTGATCGACAACGGTCCCGGCATCGACCACGCGCGCAAGGCCGCGATGCTGGAACCGTTCGTCCGCGGCGACGATTCCCGCAACATGAACGACGACGCCGGCTTCGGTCTCGGCCTGTCGATCGCCCACACCATCGTCACCTCCCACGGCGGCTCGCTGTCGCTGCTCGATCGCATGCCGCACGGGCTGATCGCCCGCATCGTCCTGCCACTCTCCGCCCCGCGGCAAGCTGCGGCCTGATTCTCTTCTCCATCTCGGCGCTGCTCGTCCACCGCTCCGGCCTTGTCGGCCAGCTGCGGGCGACGCCGGTCCACGACGACTTCTTCGCCCGCAACGGCCAGATCCAAAACCGCACTCGTGTGGCGTCTCGCAATTGCCTACCGCCTTCGCGGCAACCCTCTCGTAGGCAATTGCGAGACATAAGCCACACTAGCACTTTGATTTTGCTAGTGTCCCTATGTCTCCGAATGACCGTGCGAACGCGAGGCAAACGTAGCGGTAATTCGGAGACGGGACACTGGGACGGCCGGATGGCGCACGACATGACCTGTTCGAGGTCAGGAAGCCCGAGGGCTCCAAGGGCGACCGTGACCTCTACAAGCTCGTCGCCACCGTGCCCGCCGAGCAGGGCTTCCGGCCGCTGGACAAGGGCGGCTGTCCGCTGGTCATGCAGAGCCAGTAAAGCGCGGAGCGGCACCGATCGGGCCGAATGCTGCCGTTGGCGGCCGGCCCCGGCCGACCATCACAATCCGGAAAACCGCTCTCCACTTTTTCGGAACTTGATCTTAGGATCGAGCCGGAAGCGGCCGCCCTGAGCCGGTCGCGAGAAGGTGTCCGGCCGTCCCGATGACGTCGTCCGTTTTCCAATGGCGCGGATCGCTGACGCGCCGCCTGCGCGGCGCCGGACGCCTGGTGTCACGGCGCTGGCGGCGTCAGCCGGCGCTGCCGCATACCGAGGCGACCTATCGCTGGCTGTTCGAGAATTCCGTCGACGGCATCTACGTCACCACCCCGTCCGGCCAGCTGCTCAACGCCAATCCGGCGCTGGCGCGCATGATGGGCTATGCGAGCCCCCGGGACATCATCGAAGCCGCCGGCGACATCGCCGCCGTCGTCTATGTCGATCCGGGCAAGCGCGACGAATACAAGCGCCGCATGGAGCGCGACGGCATCGTCCGCGAATTCGAATATCAGGTCCACCGCCGCGACGGCGACATCCTGTGGCTGTCCGACAGCGCGGTGGCGGTCCGCGACCTCTCCGGCGCCATCGTCCGCTACGAAGGAACGGTTCGCGACATCACCGCGCAGAAATCGGCGGAGGCGGCCCTGGCCGAAAGCCGGCGCCACCTGCAGGAGGTGATCGATACCGTTCCGGCGGTGATCAACGTCAAGGACACCTCGCGCCGCTACGTCCTGATGAACCGCTACATGGCCCGGATCTTCAATATCGAACCGGCCCAGGCGCTCGGCCGCACCACCACCGACATCATGTCGCGCTACGGCGCCGAAAAGCCGGACTTCAACGATCGAAGGGTGCTGGAGACCAGGACCCAAACCGGATTCTACGAGGAGGAGTACCTCGATTCCACCGGCACCATGCGTCAGTGGATGGCCAACAAGGTGCCGATCTTCGACGACGCCGGCAACGTCAGATACATCGTCACGGTGGCGCTCGACATCGGCGAGCGCAAGCGGGTCGAGCAGGAGATGCGCCAGGCCCGCGATGCAGCCGAGACGGCGCTGCGCGAACTGCGCCAGGCCCAGAACTCGCTGGTCGAGGCCGAGAAGCTCGCGGCGCTCGGGCGCCTCGTCGCCGGCGTCGCCCACGAGGTCAACAACCCCGTCGGCATCAGCCTGACGGTCGCCTCCTCGCTGCAGCGCCAGAGCCGGCTGTTCGCCGAGGAGGTCGAGCGCGGCGGCCTGCGCAAATCCGCGCTGCTCAATTTCGTCCACATGACCGCCGACGCCGGCGCCCAGCTCACCGACAACCTGACCCGCGCCGCCGAACTGATCCAGTCCTTCAAGCAGGTCGCCGCCGACCGCAACTACGTCGAACGGCGCGAATTCGACCTGCGCGAGCTCACCGAACAGATCCTGACCAGCCTGCGCCCGGGCCTGCGCCGCCAGAACGTCACCCTCGACGTCTCCTGCGAGGACGGCCTCGTGCTCGACAGCTATCCGGGCTCCTACGGCCAGATCCTCACCAACCTGTTCCTCAACGCGCTGGTCCATGCCTTCGCCGAGGGCGAGGCCGGCCACATCGAGATCAAGGCGCGGGCCGCCGGGCCGAGCCATGTCGAGATCATGTTCGCCGACGACGGCCGCGGCATGCCGGCGGAGGTGCGGCGCCACGCCTTCGATCCGTTCTTCACCACGCGTCGCAACCAGGGCGGCACCGGTCTCGGCCTGCACATCGTCTACAACATCGTCACCAACAATCTCGGCGGCCGCATCAGCCTCGATTCCGCGCCGGGCGCCGGCACCCGCATCCACATCGTGCTACCGCGGGTCGCGCCGTTCGTGAAGGCGGCGGAATAGCCGGCCGTGGGCGGCGGCGACCGCATGCCGCGGCCGCGTCGCGCAATGTTGTTGTAATGTAACGATGAGACGATCTCCCCGACTTCCGAACGGTGGCGACCCGATTGCGCATTCTGCTGGTTGAAGACGAGGCCGAAATGGCCGCGGCGATGCGTACGGCGCTGAGGCGCTACGACATCACCCTCGACCATGTGGCAACGCTTGCGGATGCCGAGGAGGCCGCCAGCGCGGGCGTCCATGGCGCGATCCTGCTCGATCGGCAGTTGCCCGACGGAGACGGACTGGACCTGATCCGCAGTCTAAGACGTCGGGGCGCGAGCATCCCGGTCATCGTCCTGACGGCGCGCGGCGAGCTCGCCGACCGCATCGCGGGGCTGGACAGCGGCGCCGACGACTATCTGGCCAAGCCTTTCGCCGTGGAGGAACTGCTGGCACGGCTGCGGGCGGTGCTGCGCCGTCCCTCCGAGATCGCACCGGAGATCATGCGTGTGGGCCGCCTCGCCTTCGATTTCACCAGCCGCCTCGCCACGATCGACGGCGAGACCATCGTGCTGCCCCGGCGGGAATTGGCGGTGCTGGAGACGCTGCTGCGCCGGATCGGCCGCACCGTCCAGCGCTCCATGCTGGAAGAGGCCGTCTACGGCTTCGACGACGAAATCCAGTCCAATGCGCTCGACACCCACGTCTCGCGGCTTCGCCGCAAACTGATCGATTCCGGATCAGGCCTCGAAATCCATGCCATCCGCGGCATCGGCTACCTGATGAAGCAGACATGAGCGGACCGGCGACCCCATCGCTGAAGCGAGAGCTCACTCGGCGGCTGATCGTCCTGCAGGCGGC
The DNA here is from genome assembly GCF_024181725.1 of Bradyrhizobium sp. WD16. Lineage (NCBI taxonomy): Bacteria > Pseudomonadati > Pseudomonadota > Alphaproteobacteria > Hyphomicrobiales > Nitrobacteraceae > Bradyrhizobium > Bradyrhizobium sp. WD16. The sequence goes on from NZ_CP028908.1 coordinate 620,455, forward strand.
GCTGCTCGCGCTGCTGGTCGCGCTGGTGATCGGCACCCTGTGGGCAAGCGGCTACCTGATCGCCAGCCGCGACGAGGACCACGCCATCGAGGTGGTCGGGCAGGCGCTCGCGCGCGGGCCGGACGGCGGCTTGGTGCTGCGCGCCACCCCGGCCCTGGCGAAGCTGCGCAGCGAGCAGACCGACCTCTGGTTCGTAGTCCGCGACGATCACCGTCAGATCCTGACCGAAGGGACCGTCCCCGGTCCGTTCGCCCACATCGGCGATGCCCTGCAAGACGTCAGTCAGGGACGCCTCGGCTGGAGCATCGGCGACGATCCGGCCCGGCCCGCCGCCCGGTTCAAGCGCGTCTCTTCCGCGGCCGGGCCCGTCCAGGTCCTCACCGCGACGCAGGGACCGATGTCGGCCGCCAAGGCGATCACGGCCGCGCTGCTGCTGCTCGGCGCAGTCGGCCTGCCCAATCTGCTGCTGATGACGCTCGCCACCGCGGTCGCAACCCCGATCGTCGTCCGTCGTGCGCTGGCCGGCCTCAGCGAAGCGGCCGCACAGGCCGCGCGCGTCGATGCCGAGCGGCGCGGCGCGCGGCTGTCGTTGACGCGGATTCCGGCGGAGATCGCCCCGCTCGTCAGCGCGGTCAACGGCGCGCTGCGGCGGCTCGACCACGGCTACGAACGCAGCAAGCGCTTCCTGATCGACGCGGCGCACGAGATCCGCACGCCCATCGCGATCCTGCAGGTCCGGCTTCACGCGCTCGCCGACGGCCCGGAAAAGGCCCGGCTGGTCGAGGATGTGGCGCGGCTTGCCACCCTCGCCGAGCAGCTTCTCGATCTGCAGCGTCTCGATCTTCATCCTGAATCGATGTCGCGGGTCAACCTCGTCGAGGTCGGCCGCCGCGTCGTCTCCGATCTCGCCCCGCTCGCCATCGCCGCCGGCTACGACATCGCCTTCGCCTGCGAGGTCGACGAGGTCGGCGTCGAGGGCGACCCGGTCGCGCTGGAGCGGGCGCTGATCAATCTCGTGCAGAACGCGATCGCGCATGGCGGCCGCCGCGGATCGATCACCGTCAGCATCGAGCAGAGGGGACTCGTCGCCGTCTCCGACGAGGGGCCCGGAATTGCGCTGGCCGACCGCGAACGGATCTTCGAGCCTTTCCACCGCCTGCGTTCGGCGCCTGCCGGGCTCGGGCTCGGCCTCAATATCGTCCGCGAAATCGTTTTTCGGCATCATGGCCGCATCGTCGTCCGCGACAATCCCGTCAAGGGCACCCGCTTCGAGATGACGTTTCCCGTCGTCTGACTTCGACATCGCGTCTTCTCGTCGCGCGCCGCGGCATGCGCAATGTCCACGCAATTTTCATCAGCAAGATCGCCAGTGTCCCGATTCTAACGTTCGCATCCCTTTGCAGCGAGCACTCATACGAACATCGGAACCGAAGGGACACCAGCATGAAGTCGATTCGTCCTTCAACGGAAGCGATCCTGATCATGACCTCGCGCGACGTTCTCTCCTTCTTCTACGCATGGGTCTCCCAACCCCGGCAGGTCGGCGCCATCGCCCCCTCGGGCGCGGCGCTGGCCAGACTGATCACCAGCGAGATCGGCCACGACACCGGTCAGGTGATGGAGCTCGGGCCAGGCACCGGCGTCTTCACCGAAGCACTGCTCGGGCGCGGCGTCCGCGAGCACGACCTCACGCTGATCGAGTACGGGTCGGACTTCATGCGGCTCCTGCAATTCCGCTTTCCCGCGGCCCGGGTGCTGTGGATGGACGCAGCGCAGATCGGTCAGTATCGGCTGTTCAACGCACGGTCCCTCGGCGCGGTCGTCAGCGGCCTGCCGCTCCTGAACATGTCGCCACGGAAAGTCATGGGCATTCTCGGCGGCGCCTTCGGCTATCTGCGCGAGGGCGGCGCGCTTTATCAGTTCACCTATGGCCCGCGCTGCCCGGTGCCGCGGCCCATTCTCGATCGTCTCGGCCTGAAGGCGACCTTCGTCGGCAACGCGCTCGCCAATGTTCCGCCCGCCTCGGTCTATCGCCTCAGCCGGCGCAGGCCGCTGAAAATCATCGCCGGCTGAACCGCGGGCATCGGGCGGGGAGGGAATGTCACCCTGGCTCCTCAGGGCCACCGCCCCAATTTTGCCGCATCATCGCCACGATGCGCTGGCACCAGCGCGGTGGATCTGACGCTCGTACCAGCATGGCAACGAGTCCTTCGTACGAGCGCCAGATCCAAAACCGCGCTGGAATTATAGCTATCCTGGTGTCCCTTTGGTTCTAACGTTCGTATAAGCGCTCGCTGCAAGGGCCTACGAACGTTAGAACCGGGACACCAGCCCTTCCCACGACTGAGCCAACCGGGGGTTCCGCCATGACCCAGCCTCGCTTCGACCGCCACGCCCTCGCACGCCCTTTGGGCTTGGCCGCCGCGCTGCTCGCCGGCGTGGCGTTCGCCACGCCCGCCGCGGCCCAGAGCCGCGCCTATGACGAGATCATCGCCGGCGAAGCGGCGGCCAATGGCGTGCCCGAGGAGCTGGTTCATCGCGTCATCCGGCGCGAAAGCAAATACAACGCCGGTCTCGTCGGCCGTGGCGGCACCATCGGCCTGATGCAGATCAAGCTCGCCACCGCCAGGGGCCTCGGCTACAGCGGCACCGCCGAGGGGCTGCGCGATCCGGCGACCAATCTGACCTACGGCATCCGCTATCTCGCCGGGGCCTATCGCACCGCCGACGGCAATCACAACCGTGCGGTGTCGTATTATGCCGGCGGCTACTACTACGCCGCCAAGCGCCAGCGCCACCAGCCGCTGCAGCTTCACCCGATCGAAACCGCCGCGGCGAAGTAGCAAGCTTCAAGCCCGCTCTATTCGGCCGCCTTCGCGCCCCTCGCGCCGAACATGCCGGCGCGTTTCTGCTCAAATACCAGGCGGAACAGGCTTGCGCCGGCAGCAGGTGCTGTTGCATGCCAGAGCGAAGATGACTATTATCCGCCCGTTCCGAGGGGTGCTCCGGGAAGGAGCTGAGATACCGCCACGCAGTCCATTGTTCTGGACGCGGCCGCGGTGACCCTTTGAACCTGATCCGGGTCATGCCGGCGAAGGGACAGGGATGCTACAGACACTCGCACGCGATTCACGCGATTTCCATTCAACCGATTCCGCCTCGCCCGCCCTCGACCTCGCGGTCGATGTGGTCGGCGGCGGCGTCGCCGGCACCTGGCAGGCGCTGCTGCTCGCCCGCGCCGGCTGCCGCGTCCGCCTCTATGAGCGCGACGACGTCAACCTCGCCGGCTCCACCGGCTATTGGGCCGGCGGCATGCTGGCGCCCTATTGCGAAATGGAAGCCGCCGAGCCGGTCATCGTGCGCCTCGGCGAGCGCGCGCTGGCGCTGTGGCGCGAGGTGCTGCCGGAGACGCCGTTCAACGGCTCGCTGGTGATCGCCCATCCGCGCGACCGCGCCGATTTCGAGCGCTTTGCCCGCCTCACCGACCATCATCGCCGGCTCGATGCCGCCGCCATCGCCGAACTCGAGCCGATCCTCGAGGGCCGCTACCGCGACGCGCTGTTCTATCCCGACGAGGGCCATGTCGAGCCGCGCCGGGTGCTGCCCAAGCTCCATGCGCAGCTCACCGCCATGGGCGTCGAGATCCACTATCTCAGCGATCCCGACCTCGACGCGCTCGGCCTCGACGACGACCGCATCGTCATCGACTGCCGTGGCCTCGCCGCGCGCGACGCCCGTCCCGAGCTGCGCGGGGTCAAGGGCGAGATGATCCTGGTGGAAACCGCCGAGATCCAGCTGTCGCGGCCGATCCGGCTGCTGCATCCGCGCTGGCCGCTCTATCTCATCCCGCGCGAGGACAACCGCATCATGATCGGCGCGACCTCGCTGGAGAGCGAGGACGATCGGGTCAGCGTGCGCTCGGCGCTGGAACTGCTCAGCGCCGCCTATGCCGTCCATCCCGCCTTCGGCGAGGCCCGCATCCTCGATTTCGGCGCCGGCCTGCGTCCGGCCTTTCCCGACAACCTGCCGCGCATCGAGATCGAGGGCCGCCGCATCTCCGTCAACGGGCTCTACCGCCACGGCTTCCTGATCGCGCCGGCGCTGGCGGAACGCACCCTCGCCTACCTCGCCCGCGGCGAGATCGACAACCAGGTGATGCGATGCGGGTGATGCCATGCAAGTGATCGTCAATGGCGAACGCCGCGAGATTACCGCGACGCGGGTCGACGCCCTGCTCGGCGAACTCGATTACCAGGGCAGCCATCTCGCCGTCGCCGTCAATTACGATGTCGTGCCGCGCGGCCGCTGGGCCGAGACGGTGCTCAAGGATGGCGATGCCATCGAAATCCTCACCCCGCGCCAGGGCGGCTGAGGCCGCGGCCCGATCGTCAACACACCGGCCACAGGCGGCCGAATATCGGAAACAACCGGCATGGTGAAATTCTACGACGGCGAATTCAACTCACGGCTGCTGATCGGCACCGCGCTCTATCCCTCGCCCGCGATCATGCAGCAGGCGATCCGCGCCGCAGGCAGCGACATCGTCACGGTCTCGGTGCGGCGCGAGAGCGCCGGCGGCAAGACCGGCGACGCCTTCTGGTCGCTGATCCGCGAGCTCGGCATCACCGTGCTGCCCAACACCGCCGGCTGCAAGAGCGTGCGCGAGGCGGTGACGACCGCCAAGCTCGCCCGCGAGCTGTTCGCCACCTCGCGCATCAAGCTCGAGGTCATCGCCGACGACGAGACGCTGCAGCCCGACGTGGTCGGCCTGGTCGAGGCCGCCTCGATCCTGATCAAGGACGGCTTCGAGGTGTTTCCCTATTGCACCGAGGATCTCGGCGTCGCCCAGCGCCTGGTCGACGCCGGCTGCCGGGTGATCATGCCCTGGGCCTCGCCGATCGGCAGCGCCCGCGGCATCGTCAACCGCGACGCGCTCACCCTGCTGCGCCGCCGCCTGCCGGACATCGCGCTGGTGGTGGACGCCGGCCTCGGCGCGCCGTCCCACGCCGCCGCGGCGCTCGAACTCGGCTTCGATGCGGTGCTGCTCAACACCGCGGTGGCGAAAGCCGCCGACCCGGTGGCGATGGCGGAGGCGTTCCGCCTCGCCGTCGACGCCGGCCGCCGCGGCTTCGAGGCCGGGCTGATGGGCCCGCGCGATTTCGCCTCTCCCTCAACCCCTGTCGTCGGGACCCCGTTCTGGCATGCCGTATCCTGATCGCTTCTATCCCGTCGTCGACAGCCTCGCCTGGGTCAAGCGCCTCACCGCGCTCGGCGTCGGCACCGTGCAGCTGCGCGCCAAGAATCTCGCCCACGAGAACGCGCTCGCGCTGGTGCGCGAGGCGCTGGCGATCACCGCCGGCACGGCGACGAGGCTCGTCGTCAACGACTACTGGCGCGCCGCCATCGAGGCCGGCGCGCACCACGTCCATCTCGGCCAGGAGGATCTCGCCGAGGCCGACGTCAAGGCGATCCGCGCCGCCGGCCTCACCCTCGGCCTCTCGACCCATGACGACGACGAGCTCGCCACCGCGCTGCGCTGCGATCCCGATTACGTCGCGCTCGGCCCGATCTACCCGACGACCCTGAAATCGATGCGCTTCGCGCCCCAGGGCGTCGACAAGATCACCGTCTGGAAGCAGCGCGTCGGCGCCATTCCCCTCGTCGCCATCGGCGGCATCAAGCTGGAACAGGCCGGACCGATCTACGCCGCCGGCGCCGATTCCATCGCCGTGGTCAGCGACGTCACCCAGAACGCAGATCCCGACGCGCGGGTGCGCGCCTGGCTTGAAGCTACAACCACCACCGCCTGACAACACAAGAACGGAGGACGCCATGAACATCCGCTCCAATCCGGACGCCACCGTCGCGGCGGTGACCACCGCCCCGCTGCCCTCGTCGCGCAAGATCCATGCGGTGCCCGAGGCGGCGCCGGACCTGCGCGTGCCGCTGCGCGAGATCATCCTGTCGGACGGCGCCGGCGAGCCCAATGTCACGGTCTACGACACTTCGGGCCCCTACACCGATCCGAACGTGCTGATCGACGTCAATGCCGGCCTGCCGCGCCCTCGCGCCGCCTGGGTCAAGGAACGCGGCGGCGTCGAGCAGTACGACGGCCGCGTCGTCAAGCCGGAGGACAACGGCAATGTCGGCGCCGCCCATGCGGCCCGCGCCTTCACCGCCTATCACAGGCCGCTGCGCGGTCTCGACGGCCACATGATCACCCAGCTCGAATTCGCCCGCGCCGGGATCGTCACCAAGGAGATGATCTATGTCGCCGAGCGCGAGAATCTCGGCCGCAAGCTCAAGCTCGATCGCGCCGAGGCGGCGCTCGCCGACGGCGAGAGCTTCGGCGCCGCGGTGCCCGCCTTCATCACCCCCGAATTCGTCCGCTCGGAGATCGCCCGCGGCCGCGCCATCATCCCCTCCAACATCAACCACGCCGAACTCGAGCCGATGATCATCGGCCGCAACTTCCTCACCAAGATCAACGCCAATATCGGCAACTCCGCCATCACCTCGTCGGTGGAGGAGGAGGTCGAGAAGATGGTGTGGGCGATCCGCTGGGGCGCCGACACGGTGATGGACCTCTCCACCGGGCGCAACATCCACACCACGCGCGAATGGATCCTGCGCAACGCGCCGATTCCGATCGGCACCGTGCCGATCTACCAGGCGCTGGAAAAGGTCGACGGCGATCCGACCAGGCTCGACTGGGAGGTCTACAAGGACACCCTGATCGAGCAGTGCGAACAGGGCGTCGACTACTTCACCATCCATGCCGGCGTCCGCCTCGCCTACGTGCCGCTGACCGCGAACCGCGTCACCGGCATCGTCTCGCGCGGCGGCTCGATCATGGCCAAATGGTGCCTCGCCCACCACAAGGAGAGCTTCCTCTACGAGCGCTTCGAGGAGATCTGCGACCTGATGCGCCGCTACGACGTCTCCTTCTCGCTCGGCGACGGCCTGCGGCCGGGCTCGATCGCCGACGCCAACGACCGCGCCCAGTTCGCCGAACTGGAAACGCTCGGCGAACTCACCCAGATCGCCTGGAACAAGGGCTGCCAGGTCATGATCGAGGGCCCCGGCCACGTGCCGATGCACAAGATCAAGATCAACATGGACAAGCAACTCAAGGAGTGCGGCGAGGCGCCGTTCTACACTTTGGGCCCGCTGACCACCGACATCGCGCCGGGCTACGACCACATCACCTCGGGCATCGGCGCCGCCATGATCGGCTGGTTCGGCTGCGCCATGCTGTGCTACGTGACGCCGAAGGAGCATCTCGGCCTGCCCAACCGCGACGACGTCAAGACCGGCGTGATCACCTACAAGATCGCCGCCCATGCCGCCGACCTCGGCAAGGGCCATCCGGCGGCGCAGCTGCGCGACGATGCGCTGTCCCGCGCCCGCTTCGACTTCCGCTGGGAGGACCAGTTCAATCTCGGCCTCGATCCGGACACCGCGCGCAGCTTCCACGACGAGACGCTGCCCAAGGAAGCGCACAAGGTGGCGCATTTCTGCTCGATGTGCGGGCCGAAATTCTGCTCGATGAAGATCACCCAGGACGTGCGCGACTACGCCGCCAGGCTCAACGACCCGGCCTCGGTCGGCATGAGCATCAGCGGAAAGCTCGAGGACGGCCTGCCCGCCGAAGCCTTGACCCAGGCGGGCCTGCCCGCCGAAGCCTTGGCGAAGGCGGGCATGGCGCAGATGAGCGAGAAGTTCCGCGCCATGGGCGGCGAGGTCTATCTCGACCGCGACAAGGTCAAGGAGAGCAACAAGGCGCTGTGAGGCCTGTGCTCACCCCGTCATCCCGGACTTCCCGGGCGATCTGTCGGACATGGCCGGACGAAAGTCCGGCCATTTGCTTGACTTGACCGCGACTTGCGCGCGGCCGCCGCGCGCGCCCGCATGTCGGTTGATTGATCTACCTCAAGGTGTCTTTATCTTACGGCGCAATCATGATGGCTGATCAGACTGTCGTCGAGATGGAGGATCGGCAATGGAACCGCGTTCGGCACCGGCGTCTGCCAATACACCGCAGACGATCAATGGATACCTCTATTCGAAACTTGCCCACATCGGCTCGAAGAGCGAAGGGCCGATCTATTTCCTGCAAAAGTTTGACGAGACCGAGATCCCGATAGCCAAGCACGTGGAGATCTTTCAGGACGATCCGAAACTCCGCGCGCGTCTCGGCACAAAGGTCACGGTCACCGGAACGATGACGGGCGGTGCGTTTTCGTACGCTTCCATCGAGCGGTGCTCTCCTTCCACCGAAGAATGCGTGGTTCAATGGGGCGACTGAGAAACGGCGTCGGAAGGACTTCGACCGCGGCGGTCGTCGTCGCCTGAGCCGATCCGTTGCTCACCCGAACCTCGCCTTTGAGCGCTCCCTGGCCTTTTCCGCCTCGACCGCGCGGTCGCGCGCCGGCGCATGGGTGTGCAGCGAATGGAGCAGCCGCCGCGCCGCATCGCCGACCTCGGCCACCGCGCGGTCGAAGGCTTGCGCATTGCCCGCCGACGGCTTGTTGAAACCCGACAATTTGCGGACGAATTGCAGCGCCGATGCCTGGATTTCGTCCTCGGTCGCCGGCGGATCGAAGTTGAACAGCGTCCTGATGTTGCGGCACATGCCTTTGGCTCCACGAGCACAGATCTATCGCGGCCATCCTACGCCCCTATCTGCACTCCGAACAGCGCCCCCACCCGCGCGCTGATGCTCTTCGCAGCATTGAGACCGCCGCTTGCGCCCGTTGCCGCGGCTGCTACGCTTTCTGCTCCCCTGCGCCGCTTTGGGGAGATGATTGCTTGATAGTTCCAGGTTCCGGCATCGCGTATTTCGGATCGCGCTCGAGCAGCTCGATCGAGATGCCTTGCGGCCCGCGGATGAAGCAGATGCGCAGCCCCGGCTTGAGCGTGTGCGGCGCCTTGGTGAATTCGACGCCCTTGGCCTTGAGCGTCTCGGCGAGCGCGTCGATCTCCTCGACCGCGAGGCCAAAATGATCGAGGCCCTGATATGGCGTCACCGGCGGCGGATTGACGCCATCGCCCGCGGTCACCGGCGCCAGAAAGATCCTGGCCCCGCCGAGCTGCAGGTCGATCCGCCCCGGGCTGCGGATCACTTCGGCGCCAAGCATCGCTTCGAACCATTGCGCGGTCGCCTCGACGTCCGGCGTGCGCAGATGGATGTGGTCCCATTTCAGCTTCAGGGTCGGCGGCGTCGTCATGGGCGAGCGTCCTCGGCGGTTGTCGCAGGCGGCAGCAATGGGCTGTTATCATCGCCGGCGCCGAAGTTGAACCGATGCAGACGCTGATCCGCCTTGCAGAGATCGCCGCGGCGCGACCCCGCGCCCGGACCTCATGGCGCGAGATGCCGTGCACCTTCTCGCCGATGGCCGGATAATGGATTTCCCGCTGTCGCGGCGAATGACGGCAGAAATGGCCTCGGCACCGTGGCCGATCGCGGTCGCGAGCCCGATGCAATTTGCCCCGCGCCGGCCTATATAGCGGCGAGTTCCTCCCAACGGATTGCCCATGACCGATCGCCTCCCCGCCGCACCGCCCGCCGCACCGCCCGCCGCCGCCCGCCGCCCCTCCAGCGTCAGCCATCACGGCCTCACGGTCGATGACGACTATGCCTGGCTCAAGGATGCCAACTGGCAGAAGGTGCTGCAGGATCCGACCGTGCTCGATCCGGCGATCCGCGCCCATCTCGAGGCCGAGAACGGCTATACCGAGAGCGTGCTCGGCCACACCGCGGCGCTGCAGAAGAAGCTGGTCGCCGAGATGCGCGGCCGCATCAAGGAAGACGATTCCAGCGTGCCGGCGCCGGACGGCCCGTTCGCCTACTTCCGCAAGTATCGCGAAGGCGGCCAGCACCAGCTCATCGCCCGCGAGCCGCGCGGCGGCGGCGACGCCCAGATCGTGCTCGACGGCGACGACCTCGCCAAACAGTCGGAGTTCTTCCAGTTCGGCGGCGCGCGCCATTCGCCCGATCACCGGCTCGAGGCCTGGAGCGCCGACACCCGCGGCTCGGAATTCTTCACCATCCGCATCCGCGACTGGGCGAGCGGCGCCGATCTCGCCGACGCCATCGAGGAGACCGACGGCAGCGTGGTGTGGACCGCGGATGCGTCCGCCTTCTACTATGTCCGCCTCGACGAGAACCACCGGCCGATGCGGGTCTATCGCCACCGCCTCGGCACCGCCCAGGCCGACGACGTCCTCGTCTACGAGGAGCAGGACACCGGCTGGTTCACCCATGTCCATGAGAGCGCCAGCGGCCGCTTCTGCGTCATCGCCTCCGGCGATCACGAGACCTCCGAGCAGCGGCTGATCGATCTCGCCGCGCCGGATGCGTCGCCGCGCCTCGTCGCGGCACGGCAGAGCGGAGTGCAATATTCAGTGGCCGATCGCGGCGAGGAGCTCTTCATCCTCACCAATGCCGACGACGCCATCGACTTCAAGATCGCGACCGCGCCGCTCGGCGATGGCGCGCGCGGGAGCTGGCGCGACCTGATCCCCTGCCGGCCCGGCGTCTACGTGCTCGACCTCGAACTCTATGCCGATCACCTGGTGCGGCTGGAGCGGCGCGACGCCCTGCCCTCGATCGTCATCCGCGACCTCGACTCCGGCGAGGAGCACGCCATCGCCTTCGACGAGGCCGCCTATTCGCTCGACACCATGGGCGGCTACGAATTCGACACCACGACGCTGCGCTTTGCCTATTCGTCGATGACGACGCCGTCGGAAGTCTACGACTACGACATGGCGAGCCGCGCGCGCACCCTGCGCAAGCGCCAGGAAGTGCCGTCCGGCCACGACCCGGCCCATTATGTCACGACGCGGATCATGGCGAGGGCCGCCGACGGCGCCGAGGTGCCGGTCTCGATCCTCTATCGCGCCGGCCTCGCGCGCGACGGCAAGGCACCGCTGCTGCTCTACGGCTATGGCTCCTATGGTCACGCCATGCCGGCATCGTTCTCCACCAACCGCCTGTCGCTGGTCGACCGCGGCTTCGTCTACGCCATCGCCCATATCCGCGGCGGCGCCGACAAGGGCTGGGGCTGGTATCTCGAGGGCAAGCGCGAGAAGAAGACCAACACCTTCGACGATTTCATCGCCGCGGCGAAGGCGCTGATCGACGAGCGCTTTACTTCGGCCAAGCGCATCGTCGGCCATGGCGGCTCGGCCGGCGGCATGCTGATGGGCGCGATCGCCAACCGCGCCCCGGGGCTGTTCGCCGGCATCGTCGCCGAGGTGCCCTTCGTCGACGTGCTCAACACCATGCTCGACGAGAGCCTGCCGCTGACCCCGCCGGAATGGCCGGAATGGGGCAATCCGATCGTCGACGCCGAGGCCTTCCGCAACATCCTCGCCTACTCTCCCTACGACAATGTCGCGGCGCAGGACTATCCGGCGATCCTGGCGCTGGCCGGCCTGACCGATCCGCGCGTCACCTATTGGGAGCCGGCGAAATGGATCGCGCGGCTGCGCGCCACCATGACCGGCGGCGGGCCGGTGCTGCTGCGCACCAACATGGGCGCCGGCCATGGCGGCGCGTCGGGCCGCTTCAATCGCCTCGACGAGGTCGCACTGGCCTATGCCTTCGCGCTGTGGGCGGTCGGCCATCCCGAGGCGCGCTGATCCTCCCGGCACCGCACGCGCCTCGATCCGTTGTCCGCAGGCCCGGGCTGCGAAGGCGCAGGCTTCGAGGGTTTAAAGCGACATGGCCCGGCGCCCTCGCCGCACTGGCGCCGCGACAGCGGCGCGAGGTGACGACGCGCGTCGAGGCTGGCGTTTCACCGCTGCCGCGGAGTACCGGTTCGCCCGGTTGAAGCGGCGATGACGGCGGAAGCGGGCGATCGCAGCGGCCTCAATCGTGCTCCAGCTCGCCGATATGGTGCTGGGAGTAGAGGTTGATGCCGATCCGCTTGACGAGATCGACCTGGGTTTCGAGGAAGTCGATGTGGCTCTCCTCGTCCTTCATCAGCCCTTCGAACAGGTCGCGCGTGACGTAATCCTTGACCGCGTGGCAATGGGTCGCCGCCTCCTCGTAGAGCGCGCGGGCGGAATATTCGGCCTTGAGGTCGCAATCGAGGATCTCCTCGACGTTCTGGCCGATCTGCAGCGGATCGAGCACCTGCAAGTTGGGGAAGCCGTCGAGGAAGATGATGCGATCGATCAGCTTGTCGGCGTGCTGCATCTCCTCGATGGATTCGGCGCGCCATTTCTTGGCGAGATCCTTCAGGCCCCAGTTGTCGAGCAGGCGGAAGTGCAGCCAGTACTGGTTGACCGCGGTGAGCTCGTGCCGCAGCGCCTTGTTGAGGTATTCGATGACCTTCTGCTCGCCCTTCATGGTCGGTATCCCTTGTGGTCGAAAATGATCGAAGCGACGTCGCCGCGCCGCGAGCGCGTCCGTCGCGTTCCATCTGCTCCTTATAGTCAGTCAAAAATTGCCGCGCAAACGCCGGCGCGACGATGACGCCGAGCGAACCGAAGCTCTTGAAGAACTGTTTCAGAACACCTCAACTGCCGCCGTCATGCGCGCCGCGGCAGGTCGACGCACAGGCACTTTGCGCGTCGTCCATGATCTTGCGGATGGTCTGCACGCAGCGGCCGCATCGGGCGCTGCAGCCGAGGCAGCCATAGACCTGTCCGGCGGTGCGCGGCGTCTGGACGGCGACCGCGTTGCGGATGTCGTGGTCGGACAGGACATTGCAGGAGCAGACGATCATGAGCGGGCGCACCGGCGTCGCAGCGAAGTACCGACCTGTTGCTATTGAACACGGCCGGCCGATGCAAAAGGAAATGCGCCGATTTCTAGCGATTCCAATCTGAGCTAAATCAAGCTGGCGATTTTGAACAGCTCTAAACAATACTCACGCGCGCGGCGCGGCATCGAGCACGCCCGGCTCAACCGCCATCACGTAGCGGGTCTCGCGCGCCACCTTGCCGTCGCGAAACTCCATGATGCTGACCGTGAGTTCGGCCTTGCCGCCGCGCCGGGTGAAGTAGTCGTTCACCCACAGGTCTTCCTGGCCGAGCGTCGAGCGCAGGCGGAAATCCACCGGCGGGCCGCCGGCCTCATGGCGGGCGCGGATCGCCTCGATGCCCTCGAGCCGCTCGCCGTTCTGGGGAAATTCCAGCACGGCATCCTCGCGATAGAGACGGCCGGCGGCCTCCACCGCACCAGCTTCCACCGCCCTCCAGTGACGATCGAGCGTGGCGCGCGTGTCGAGGTTTTCTTCGTCCTGGTCGCCGACAGCGATATCATTCATGGGAGATCTCTTCCGGATCCGGAACCTTCCGCCCCCGCCCGCCGGGAGAGTTCCATGGTCCCCGTGGCTCAACTAATTCTAGTGTCCTGTTTCCAACGTTCGTATCCCATTGCAGCAGGCGCTCATACGAACGTTGGAAACAAGGGGACACTAGCATCATTATGATTCTAGTGTGGTTTTGGATCTGACGCTCGTTCGAAGAACTCGCTGCAATACTGAAACGAGCGTCAGATCCACCACACTAGCATGTCAGATGGCGGCGATTAACCAGCCACGCATGGGAACCGATTGAGAACCGGCGAAAATGCATACTCCAGATGAAGTTACGAATGGAAAATCATTGGCTTAGCCGGAACCGGACACAATGCGTGACAATGGCGGATTTGTATCGCATTTTCGTCACAGAGATTCCTTAGCACCTGCAGCAACTCAAGCGGACATGGTGGGAAAATGCGGCAATACGGAATTGCACTGGTATTTCTTGCGGTCATGAGCGCGCCTCTGGCTGCTCAGGAAATGCCGGCGATGACGCCGACGGCCGAGGCGCCGAGCCAGCCGCAAGGCAAGGTTTCGGTCTGGCGCATCGCCGCCAGCGAAGTGGCGATCACGCGCTATCGCGCGGCACTCAAGCTGAGCGCCGCCCAGGAGAAGTACTGGCCGGCGGTGGCCAGTGCGCTGCGCACGCTCGCAAGGCTGCCGCGTGTCGATGAGGACGCGGTGCGCCGCGTCGCCCCGTCGGTGCAGCCGCTGCTCGCCAGCCTCGACGACCGCCAGCGCCAGGTCGCAATGAATCTGGTGCAGCGCGCCGGCCTCGCCCAGTACGCCTCGCTGTTCTGAACAGCGTCACGGATGCAGCTTTCGACGCCCGCGCCTTGCGCGGGCGTTTTGCTATGTGGAATGCACAGCTGATCATCGGCTAATGATGAGCGATGAGCGAATCGGCTGACGACGGCAACTGCGTCTATGTGCTCGGCTGCGCCACCGCGGCCCGCTACCTGACCTATGTCGGCTGGACCAACGACCTGCCGCGCCGCCTTGCCAAGCACAACGCCGGCACCGGGGCGCGCTCGACCCGCGGCCGGAGCTGGACTGTCCTCCATATCGAGACCTACGCGACGCGCAGCGAAGCCATGAGCCGCGAATGGCATCTCAAGCGCGACCGCGCCTTCCGCAAGCAGCTGGCCGAGCGGGCGAAAGCGGGCAAGCGCGGCCGTGACGACTGAAAAGCTGAAGGAGCGGCCGCAGTCTCCGCCGTCATCGCCGGCTTCCAGCAGGCGCTTTGACGAACGTTGGAAACAAAGGGACACCAGCATCAATAGGATGCGGTTTTGGATCTGACGCGCGTACGGAGAACTCGCTGCAATGCTGATACGAGCGTCAGATCCACCGCACTAGGAGTTGACAGAAGACACATCCCGACAAAACGCCTAAAATACCCGCTGAAATGCGCCTCCTTGGCAATGTTCCTGGCCTTAATCTGCCGACGTAAGGGCAGCGAGCCGAACGGGCAGCAAGCCGGAACGCGCAATTCCGGAAACAGGGCATATAATTCCGCGGCGGATGCGGCACGGCGATGCGTTCTCCGCGCAACCTTCTGGATCACAGATGTCCGAAGTCGAGACCATCCCGGGCGACAGAATTGGCTGGACCAGGGTCGTTGCCAGGGTCGCGCCGAAGGTCCTGCAGCTCGTCGACGCCGTGGCCAGAGATCAAGCGCCCGCGCTCGCCGACGAATTCTATCGGGTCCTCCTCCAGGATCCGGAGATCGCGATCATTCTCGACCATCAGGAGGTGGACAGACGTCTGCGCCAGGCGATGCGGGAATGGATCGTCACCCTGTTGTCGAATCCCTGTCCGGAGAAGGTCGCGGACCTGATCGCCTTGCAGAAACGGGTGGGAGAGATTCATGCCAGGATCAAGGTTCGTTTCGATCATGTCCTGCGTGGTGCCCGGATCCTGAAGCGGTCCATCGTCGCGGCGCTCTGGGATCGCGCGACGGACGACGACACCCGAAGGGGCGCCATCGTTCTTGCCGCCACCCTGATCGATCTCGCCATGGAGGAGATGGCGGGCCAGTATTCCAACGCCAGCGAATCCGCCGTGCGGGTGGATGCCGCCTATCAATCCCACACGGTGAGGACCAACGTCTCGCTCGAGCGCGAGCGGCAGCGAGCAGCGCTCTTCGACTGGACCAGCCGGTTTCTGCGCGAAGCGCTGATGACGCGCAGCGTCGACGAGGCCGTGTCGCTCGGGCATTCCGCGTTCGGCATGTGGGTTCGGCACAAGGCCAGGGCCCTGTTCACGGCCGACAGCGGGCTCGCCGAGATCAATATGGCCATCGCAAACATCGACGATACGCTGCTGCCCGCCTGCCGCCTCGCCGAACGCGCGGACGATCCCGTCGAACTGCATCGGCGCGTGAAGCAGGTGCTGTCCGACGTCGAGCGCCTCGGTGCGTCGACCGACGCCATGTTCGACCAGTTGATCCAGCTCGAAGCCGGCCGGGATGCGCTCTCGCTTCTGCTCAACAGGCGATTTCTGCCCACCATTCTGACGCGCGAGATCGAGCTCAGCCGGCGCATCAACGACAGCTTCGCGATCTTTCTGCTCGACATCGACCACTTCAAGTCGATCAACGATCTTCACGGCCATCCAGTCGGCGACCTCGCGATCAAGCACGTGGCCGAGGTCCTGACCTCGATCGTCCGCAGCGGCGACTTCCTGTTCCGCTATGGCGGCGAGGAGTTCCTCGTCATCTGCGTCGAAGTCGACGCGGAACGCGCCGGCTTCATCGCCGAAAAGATCAGGAAAGGCATCGCCGCCAAACCCCTGGTCCTGGACGACGGCACGTCGGTGCCGATCACCGTTTCCATCGGCATCGCGGTCCATGACGGCCACCCTGATTTCGAACGGCTGATCGACCGGGCCGACAAGGCGCTCTATCGCGCCAAGGACGCGGGCCGGAACATCTGCATCACCGGCTGACAAACCGCCGGCGCGCCGCCGCGCTCGGTACGCCGTCTCGTCGCAATCGGGCACCGCGGCGAACGCCCTGCCCTTCACCACCGCCACGCCGTCGCGTTCCGCCGCCGTCACAACCCGAGAAACATGCTGCGGATCTGCGGATGGGCGAGCACCGCGGCGGCGCGGTCGAACAGACTCACCCTGCCGAGTTCGAGCACCACCGCATAGTCGCAGCGCTCCAGCGCCTGCTCGGCGTTCTGCTCGACGATCAGCACCGACAGCCCCTTGGCGGTGAGGTCGCCAATGGTGTCGAACACCAGGTCCATGGCCTGCGGCGACAGGCCGAGCGAGGGCTCGTCGAGCAACAGGCAGCGCGGCTTCGCCAGAAGCACCATCGCCATTTCCAGGATCTGCTGCTCGCCGCCGCTCAGATTGCCGGCGAGCGTTGACCAGCGCTCGCGCAGCCGCGGAAACCGCGCGGTCATGGCATCCAGCTCGCCATCGAGTTCGGCGCGCCTGAGGCGGCGGGTGGCGGCGCCGAGCTTGAGGTTTTCGCCGACCGAGAGCATCGGAAAATTGCAGCGGCCCTGCGGCACGAAGCCGATGCCCCGCTTCAGGCGGGCCAGCGCGCCGTCGGCCGTGACGTCGCGGCCCTCGAAGGCGATGGCGCCGCTGCGGCAGGGGATCAGCCCGGCGGTGAGCTTGAGCAGGGTCGACTTGCCGGCGCCGTTGGCGCCGATGATCGTCGTCCACGACCCGGCGGGCACGGCGAGATCGACGCCGTGAAGGATGGTGAGATCGCCATAGCCGGCGCTAGCGCCCTCGATGCGGATCACCGGTTCAGTCAAGGCCCACCTCTCGCCGCGCCTCCGCGGCCTGCGTCCTGCCGCCCATGTAGGCGGCGAGCACCCGGGCATCCTCGGCGATCATCGCGGGCGGCCCCTCGGCGAGAATCCGGCCGCGGTCGAGCACATAGACGTAGTCGCAGATCTCGAACACCAGCTTGAGATTGTGCTCGACCACGAGCAGCGTGACGCCGCGCTGGCGCAGCCGCAGCAGCTCCTGCTTGAGGCCCTCGATCAGCGTCGGATTGACCCCGGCCATCGGCTCGTCGAGCAGCAGGACCTTGGGCTCGCTCATCAGCGCCATGCCAAGTTCGAGCAACTTCTTCTGGCCGTAGGACAGCCCGCCCGCCGCCAGGCTCGCGAGCCGCGCCAGCTTGATCTCCGCGAGCACGGCTTGCGCGCGCTCGGCCATCCGCCGCTCATGGGCGCGCACGGCGCGCGTGCGCAGGAGTTCGCTCAGGTAGGAAAATCCCGGTGCGGCCTGGGCCGCGGTGAGCAGGTTGTCCCTGACGCTGAGCTCGGGGAACACCCGCAGCTGCTGGAAGGTGCGGCGCAGCCCGGCGCGGGCGATGGCCTGGGGTGCGAGACCTGCGAGATCACGGCCGTCGAGCAGCACTTGGCCGCCGTCGCGCGCCTGAAAGCCGCAGATGCAGTCGAACAGGGTCGACTTGCCCGACCCGTTGGGACCGATCAGCCCGGTGATGCCGCCGGCCTTGACGTCGAGACAGACGCCGTCGAGCGCGGTGACGCCGCGATAGGATTTGCGGATGTCCTGCGCCGACAGCAGCGCTGCGCTCATGTCGCCACTCTCATTTCCCCACGCCTGCGCCGGCCGGCGCCGGCCGTCCGAACCAGGTGCCGAGGCCGCGCGGCAGATAGAGCACCGCCAGCAGCAGGATGATGCCGTAGAGCAGCGAGCGGATCTCCGGCGCGAGGCGCAGCAGTTCCGGCAGCGCGGTGAAGACCACGGCGCCCAGCACCGGGCCCCACAGCGTGCCGGAGCCGCCCAGCACCACCATGACCAGGAGCGGCTCGGAGAACCAGAAGCCGAACACGCCGGGATCGATAAAGGAGATGTAATGGGCGTAGCAGGCGCCGGCGAGACCGGCGAAGGCGCCGGAGACGGCGAAGGCGAACAGGCGGATCTTCAGCGGGTCGATGCCGGCGGCGACCGCCAGCGGCTCGTTGTCGCGCACCGCGATCATCGCCCGCCCCAGCCGCGACGAGACGATCAGGAAGGTGGCGATAACGACGCAGGCCGCGAGCCCGCCGACGAGGACGAGCCAGCCGCTCTTGCCGGCGAGCGTCCGGCCGAACAGCCGCACCGCGGGAATGTCGGACAGGCCCATGGCGCCATGGGTGAGATCGACCCAGTTGCTGGCGACGAGCTGCAGCAGCAGCGTGAAGGAGAGCGTGACGATGACGAAGGAATGCCGCGACAGCCGCAGCGACGGCACGCCGAGCACGAGCCCGGTCGCCGCGCCGATCGCCGCGGCGCAGACAAAGCTCAACGTCGAATCGACATGGGCGAAGCCGAGCAGCGCGGCGCTATAGGCGCCCATGCCGAGGAAGGCCGGCGTGGCCAGCGACAACAGGCCGGAGTAGCCCAGCATCAGGTTGAGCGACTGCACCAGCATCACGTAGATGCAGGTCATGATGGCGATGTGGGCGAGATAGGGCGTCAGCGAAGCCATTGCCTCACACCCGCACCGACTTGCCGAACAGCCCCTGCGGCCGGACGAGCAGCATCACGATCATCAGCGAAAAACCGATGCCGTCGCGGAAGGCGGCGCCGACAAGCCCGCCGGCGAAGCTCTCGGCGATGCCGAGCAGCAGTCCCGCCGCCACCGCGCCGGCGATGTTGCCCATGCCGCCGATGATGATCACGGCGAAGCTCTTGAAGGTGATGTCGGTGCCCATGTTGGGATAGAGGTCGAACAGCGGCGCGATCGCCACCGCGGCGAGGCCGCACAGGGCGGCGGCGATCGCGGCGGACACGCAGGTGACGCGCCGGATGTCGATGCCGACCATGAAGCAGGCATCCTTGTTCTGCGCCATCGCCCGCATGGCGCGGCCGGCGGCGGTGCCGCGCAGGAGGCCGACGAGCCCTGCGAGGGCGGCGAGCGCCAGGGCGGCGGCGAACAGCCGCTGGCCGAACACCAGCACCGGGCCGAGCACCAGGGTCTCGCCTTCCAGCGGCGAGGCGACATGGCGCGGCGTCGCGCCGAAGCCGAGCCGCACCAGGTTCTGCAGGATGATCGAAACCGCGAGCGTCGCCAGGATCACCGCCTCGAACGGCCGGTCGATCACCGGCAGCAGCACGAGGCGGGCGAGCAGCAGCCCCGCCCCGGCCATCAGCGCGACCACGATCGGCAGCGCCGCCCAGTACGGCACCCCGGCCTGGTCGCAGGCGAACCACAGCGCGAAGGCCGCGACCATGTAGACCTCGCCATGGGCGAAATTCACCTGGTCGAGAATGCCGAACAGGAGGGCGAGACCGACGGCGGCGAGCCCGTAACCGAGGCCGACACAGACGCCGTTGACCAGGAGTTGCGAGAGCAGTGCGGCGTCCATCCGTTCGATCCTGTGCGCCCCGGCGTCAGCGCGCCGGCAGCAACTCCTTGACGTCGAGCTTGCCGCCGGCGGCCACCAGATAGACCATGTTGTTGTGGGCCTGGTGGTTGGCGTCGAAGACGATCGGCCCGAGAATGCCGGCGTAGTCGGACTTGGCCAGCGCATCGCGCACCGCCTTGGGATCGGCCGATCCGGCCCGCTTGATGGCGTCGGCGGCAACGAGAACGCTCTCATAGATGCCATAGGCGACGTAATGCGGCGGCTGCTTGTTGGCGGCGACGAAGGCGGCGACGAAGGCGTCGTTCGCCGGATTGTGGTACTGGTCGTAATAGGGATAGATGGTCCAGGAACCGTCGAACTTGGCCTGAGCGATCAGCTCCTTGATCTGCGGCGCCATCAGCGGCGGCCGGCCGACGAGCGGGATGGCGAGGCCGAACTGGACATACTGCTTGGCGAGATTGGCGCCCTGCTGGTCCAGCATGAAGACGGCGATGGCATCGGGCTTGCCCGAGCGCAGCTTGGTGAGCACCGACAGGAAGTCCGCCTCGGTCGGCTTGACGTAGTCCTCGGACGCGACCTGGATGGCGCCGCCGATCTCGCCCTTGAGCAGGGCGACGGAGGCGCGGCCGTAATCGGTGTCCTCGGCGAGGAAGGCGATCGACTTGATGCCGGCCGCCTTGAGCTTGGCCGCCGCCGCCTTCACCATCATGCTGTCGTTCGGCACCGTGCGGAACACCCACGGGTTGCCGCCGGCGCCGGCCTTGGCGGTGATCTCCGGCAGGGTCGAGATCGAGACGATCATCGGCTTGCCCGCCTTCTCGGCCACCGGCATCAGCGCCATGGTCGCGCCGGAGCACAGATCGCCGAGCAGAAGATCGACCTTGTCCTGGTTCAGAAGCTTCTCCGCGCCCGACAATGCGTCGGCGGGCCGGCACTGGCTGTCCTGCATCTCGAAGGACACCTTGCGGCCGAGCACGCCGCCGGCCGCATTGAGCTTGGCGACGGCGAGTTCGGCGCCCCACTTCATCTGCTGGCCGAGAAAGGCGGCGGGACCGGTGACCGGACCGGTGAAGCCGATGCGGACGTCCTGCGCCGATGCGGCGGCCGGCAACAGACAGGCGAGCGCGAGCGCGGACACCAACGAGGAACGCCAACTCGAACGCCAAGCGGACTGGAACACTTCAACCTCCTTTGCCTGAATGGGGCAACCTTATCCTGCGAGATAGCCGCCATCGACCGGAAGCGTAATTCCGGTGATGTAGCTCGCCTGCGGCGATGCGAGGAAATGGACGGCATGGGCGACCTCGTCGGGTTCGCCGAGCCGCCGCAGCGGAACGCGCGCGAGAAAGCCCGACGGCCCTTCAAGGTTGGCGGCTTCGCCGGTCATGGCGGTGCGCACGGCGCCCGGCGCCACCGCATTGACGCGGATGCCGTCGGACGCGAGTTCGACGGCGAGCGCCTGGGTGAACTGCTTGAGCCCACCCTTGGAGGCGGTGTAGGCGGCGGAATTGCCCACCGCGCTGAAGGAATGCACCGAGGCGACATTGACGATGCAGCCACGCGTCGCCCTCAGCGCCGGCAGGAAGGCGCGGCTGGCAAAGAAGGCGCCGCCGAGATTGACGCCGATGGTCCGCGACCATTGCGCCGGCGCCTCCTCGTCGAAGAAGCGCCCGCGCAGCAGCACCCCGGCATTGTTGACCAGCACCGCGCAGTCGCCGAACCGCGCCTCGATGGCGGCGGCGGCCTGCGTCATCGCCGCCTCCTCGGCCACGTCGGCGATGACGCCTTCGGCCTCGGCGCCGTCGGCGCGCACGGCCGACACCACGCCATCGAGCCCGTCGCCGTCGAGGTCGATCAGCGCCAGCCGCGCGCCCGAGGCGGCGAGCCGCAGCGCCACCGCGCGCCCGATGCCGCCGGCGGCGCCGGTGATGACCGCCACCGTGCCGAGGGGAAAGCCGCCGGCAAGACCGCTGTCGCGCGCGCCGTGCCGAAGCCCTGCATCCGCCGCGGTCATCGCGCTCACCGTGTGCTCTCGGTGGTGAACTCCATGGAGAAGCGCGCCGGGTTGTGGATCGAGCGGACGAATTCGATCAGCACGCCCTGCGGCGAATAGAGCCAGGCATCGACCTCGAGGGCGGGCGCGCCCGGCGCCAGCCCGAGCGCGGCGGCGGCCTCCGCCGGCGCGCCGACCGCAGTGATGCGGTGCTGGAGCCGCGTCACCTTCATCCCATAGGCCTTCTCGATGACCTTGTAGACCGAGCCGACCTCGCGCTCGAGCAGCGGCCGGATGCCGGAGAACGGCCCGTTGACATACATCCGCGCCCAGGTGGTCGGGGCCTCGCCGTCCGGCAGATGGCGGGTGCCGGTGATCTGGAGCCAGAAGCCGGTCGGACTGGTCTCATGGCGCAGCTGCGGCTCGTCGGGCGAGGCGACGTCGCGCATGTCGTCGATCCGCATGACGGTATCGCCGCCGAAGCCGAGCGCTTCGACGAGGCTGTTGAGGCGCTGGACATAGGCGTGTTGCGGTTCTGTGCTTACGACCCTGGTGCCGACCTTGCGGACCCGCTCGACGATACCGACATCGGCGAGAATCTGCAGCGCCTCGCGCAGCGAGCCGCGGCTGACGCCGAGCTGGCCGGCGAGATCGACCTCCGACGGCAACGTCTCGCCGACGCCATAGCGGCCGAAGCGGATGTCCTCGGCGAGGCGGTCGGCGATCTGCCGATAGAGCGGCACCCGGGCGGCGTCTCCCGGCGCGATTGGTGGTTGGAGCAGCGTCGTCGCAGTCATGGGCGGGATGCTAAAGGTACAAACCTATCCGTCAAGCGCGGACTTCAATCGCGAGTTGCCGATGTGCGCGGCGGCCACCGGCAGGACGAGGCAGCGCCTGCGAGCCAGGCTACTCTGCCCGTCCTCGGCCCGTGCTTCCGCGAGGGCCATTTCGGCATGCTGCCGGCCAACGGCATCGGGCTGTCGCCCGACGAGAAGACGGTCTATGTGGCGGAGACGCCGACGGCGCGGCTGTGGGCCTTCGACATCGGCGCGCCCGGCGAGATCAGGCCCGGCGAGGTGATCTATCGCGGCGAGCGCGGCCGTCCCATCGCCGGCCTCGGCGGCTACCAGATGTTCGACTCGCTGGCGGTGGAAGGGTGTGGCAATGTCTGCGTCGCGACGCTGGTGTCGGGATGCATCTCGGTGATCGCGCCGGACGGCGCGCTGGTCGAGCAGGTCCCGACCGGGGACATCGTCACCACCAACATCGCCTTCGGCGGACCGGAGCTGAAGACCGCCTATATCACCCTCTCCGGCAAGGGCGAGCTCGTGGCCATGGACTGGCCGCGGCCCGGCCTGCCGCTCAATTTTCTCAACAGGTAACGACGGCGGCGCGCCGCTGCGGAAGGACACGACATGACCTGGCTCGAACCGATCACGCTCGAAGGCCGCTACGGCCGGCTGGACCCGCTGTCGCACGAACACCATGACGGCCTCGTCGAAGCGGTCAAGGACGGCCAGCTGTGGAAGCTGTGGTACACCTTCATTCCGAAGGCCGACGCCATGACCAGCGAGATCTCGCGCCGGCTCGACCTGCAGGCCGCGGGATCGATGCTGCCCTTCACCGTGCGCGAGCCCGACGGCACCATCGCCGGCATGACCACCTATATGAATTGCGACGAGGCCAACCGCCGCGTCGAGATCGGCTCGACCTGGTACCGGCAGTCGTCGCAGCGCTCGCCGCTCAACACCCAGTGCAAGCTCCTGCTGCTGCGCCACGCCTTCGAGCGGCTGGACTGCATCGCGGTGGAATTCCGCACCCACTGGTTCAACCAGGCGAGCCGCAAGGGCATCGAGCGGCTCGGCGCCAAGCTCGACGGCGTGCTGCGCAGCCACCAGATCGCGCCCAACGGCACGCTGCGCGACACCTGCGTCTACAGCATCGTCGCCAGCGAATGGCCGACGGTGAAGGCGCACCTGACCTTCCAGCTGGAGCGGCCGCGGGCGAGCGAGGGGTGAGGCGCTGTCCGCCCCTTCCCGCCGGCACGGATTACTGGGTCGCCCGCTTTCGCGGGCGACGACGACAGAAGATGGATTAGCGCTCGGGCTTGACCGGGCGAGTTAACTCACCGCAGCATGGCGATATGAGCACGCAAGCCGGCTACTGGGTCTATATCCTCGCCAGTAGCGTCGGCGGAACGCTCTATATCGGTGTCACCAATGATCTCGTCCGCCGCGTCCACGAACACCGCAGCGGGGCCGTGGAAGGCTTCACGCAGCGTTACGACATCCATCGCCTGGTCTATTTCGAGCCTTTTGCGCAAATCGAGTTCGCCATCCGGCGCGAGAAGCAATTGAAGAAGTGGAACCGCGCCTGGAAGATCGCGCTGATCGAGGAGCACAATCCTGACTGGGTTGATCTTTATCCCTCGCTGATCGGCTGACCAGCTTCCGTGCCTGCCCCACCCTCCGTTGTCGTCGCCCGGCTTGACCCTGCGAGATTCACACATCTGATCCGCAGCCGGCTCGCAGACTTCGTCGGAAGAGCAGGTGGCGCACAGGCCATCGGCACATTCTGCTGTCGCCCCCGGCTTGTCCGGGGGGCCCAGTACGCCGGGACGCCGGAGATGGGGACGGCGTCAGTCGCCGTGCACCATTCCACCGACATGGAGTACTGGGTCCCCCGCCTTCGCGGAGACGACAGCAGAAGGAGCAGCGGCGCCCCGGTCGGCTCGCGGACAGTATGCCGGAGCATTCGCTACGGCACGCGGCGCCGCGTGCCGCCTCTCTCACACCGCGTCGCGCTGGTAGAGGGTATCGACGGTGACGACGCCCTTCGCGCGGGAGACGCAGGGGCAGATCTTGCGGCTCTCCTGCTTCTGGTGATCGCTGAAGAAGACGTCGCGATGGTCGATCGCGCCCTGGACCTCGACGACATCGATGGCGCAGACGCCGCATTCGCCGCGCTCGCAATCGGACATCACCTCGTGGCCGGCGGCGTTGAGCGCGTCGAGCATCGAGCGGTTCGGCGGCACCACGATCTCCTCGCCGCCATCCTTGACGCGGACGCGGAATTCCACCGTCGGCAAGAGGCCGCTGGAGCCGAAGGTCTCGTAGCGCAGGTCGCTCGAAGGCCGCCCCGCCGCCGCGAAGGCGTGACGCGCGGCTTCGAGCAGGCGCAGCGGCCCGCACACCACCGCCATCGTGCCTTCCGGCAGCGCGGCGAAAGTGGCGCCGAGATCGAGCCTGTGCCCTTCGTCGCTGGCATGGACGATGAGATCCTTGTCCAGCAGAACGGCGAGATCGTCGAGATAGGCCGCCGCCGCGCGCGAGGTGACGCAGTAATGCAGCGGGGCACGGACGCCGCGGCGCTTGAGGGCCGCGGCGATGCCGAGCATCGGGGTGATGCCGATGCCGCCGGCGATCAGGCAATAGTCGGGCCGCGTGAAGTCGATGTCGAACAGCGACGCCGGGCTCGAGACCTCGAGGCGCGCGCCAGGCTTGAGCGACCACATGGCGCGCGAGCCGCCGCGGCCGTCCGGCGCCAGCCGCACCGCGATGCGGTATTGCCCGGCATCGCCCTCGCCGACCAGGGAATAGGACCGCGCCTGGGGCTGGCCGTCGATCAGGACGCCGACCTCAACATGGCTGCCGGGCGCGAATCTGTCGAAGGCGCCATCCTGCGGCACCAGGGTGAACTCACGGATCGACGGGGCGACGTCGCGGATGTCGTGGACGATGCAGTGCGACCATTTGGTTGCGAAACGCATGACGGTCTTCCTGTTGAGGCCGGCGCGCGGGCGCGGCCGGCGATGACTTCATGGTTCGAGGCGGATCAGACCTCGCCCGCCGGCGAGCGGATCAGCGCCAGCGCCGGCATCAGCTCGAGCCGGGTGCGGTTGCGCAGGGCAAGGCGCAGGTTGCGCGCGGCAAGCCGCGCATGCTCGCGCATCACCGCCTCGGCGCGGGCGCCCTCGCGGTTCTCGATGGCGTCGACGACGATGCGGTGCTGATCCTGGCCGATCATCAGGATCTCGCGCGCTTCCTTGATCGCCGACTGCGCCATGACGAAGCCGCTCGGCGAGGCGAAGGGCAGCGCCGAGGCGCGGTCGATCTGGCGGATCACCGGCGCGCTGCCGGAGAGCTCGGCGAGCAGCGCGTGGAAGCGGGCATTGAGCGTCACATAGGTCGAGAAGGCGTCTTCCGAGAGCGGCTCCTGGCGCACCAGGACGTCGAGCTCGGCGAGATTCTCCTTCAGCGGCGCGAGGTCGCGGGCCGAGGCGCCGCGCTCGGCGGCGAGCCGCGCCGCAAGGCCCTCGAGCGTGCCGCGCACCTCGATGGAATCGAGGATGTCGCGCTCGGAGAACGCCTTGACCATGAAGCCGCCCGAGGGAATGGCCTCGAGCAGGCCTTCCTCCTCGAGCCGCACCAGCGCCATGCGCACCGGGGTGCGCGAGACGCCGATGGTCTCCACCGCCTGCAGTTCGGAGATGCGCTCACCGGGGCGCAGGGCGCCGGACAGGATCAGGTCGCGCAGCGCGAGCTGGGCGCGCACCGTCTGCGACACGGAGCGATCGGGTTCGGCCATGAAATCACTCCGCGGCCTGGCGCTGCGCCGGCGTCCGCTCCGCGGCGACCATGCGGTCGATCAGCCGCCGCGACCACATCGCGCCGGCATCGATATTGATGTTGTAGAACACCCGGTCCGGATTCTCGTCGATGGCGCGCTGCTGCGCCTCGAGGATGATCTCGTCCTCGCGGAAGATGCCGGACACGCCGTCGCGGATCTCGGTGGTCAGCCGCTGCTCGGTCAGGCGGTAGTTGCGGACGAAGGCCCAGAAATAGTGACAGGTGGTCGCCGTCTCCGGCGTCATGGTGTTGAGCACGAAGCCGTTGACGCCCTGCGAGCGGTCGCCCTCGGGCGCGCCGGTGCCGGTCGGCGCGACGCCGACATCGATGGTCACGGTGCCCGGCGCCTCGAAGCGGATGATCTGCCAGCGATCGACGAGGCCGCCCTTGCCGAGCTGCCTCGCCCAGAACGGCGGCGGCTCGATGCCCCGCATCCAGCGCGTCACCGTCGCGGTCCGCTCGCCATGGCTGACGTCGAACGGCGCCTCGGCCACCGCGTCGTTGCCGATGCTCGAGCCGTGGACGAAGGTCTCGTGGGTGAGATCCATCAGGTTGTCGATCACGAGGCGCCAGTCGCATTTGACATGGATGGTCTTGCCGTCGCCGGCCCAGGCCGGATCGTCGTTCCAGTGCATGTCCGGGACCAGCGCCGGATCGGCCAGCGCCGGGTCGCCCATCCACAGCCAGATGAAGCGGTGGCGCTCGACCACCGGATAGGCGCGGACACAGGCGGAGGGATTGATCGTCTCCTGGGAGGGCATGAAGGTGCAGCGGCCCTGCGGATTGAACTTCAGGCCGTGATAGCCGCAGACCACGGTGTCGCCTTCGAGCCGGCCCTTGGAGAGCGGCACCAGGCGATGCCAGCAGGCGTCGTCGAGGGCGGCGACCTGGCCGTCGGCCTTGCGATACATGACGACGTGCTTGCCGCAGATCGTGCGCGGGAAGAGCGCCGGCTTGATGTCCGCGTCCCAGGCGGCAGCGTACCAGGCATTCATGGGAAACGGCTGGGTCATGGCGAAGTCCTCCCGATCATTCTTGAATGCACTATGTATACATTAAGCGGAATTTCGGCGCAATAGATCCGTTATAACTGCAGATGCGGCGGATTTATGTATACATAAATGTAACTTATGTCCCAAGTTACTCGCGAATTAAGGTTCTAAAATACCTCCACTGCTCGTCGGCAGCGAGTTGGCCGATGCGTCGCCACGGGCAGCGGCACCCAGTGGACCGCCGGCTCCAAATGGGGGGGGGATCCGACGATATCGGACGCCGAATTCACAACGAGATTTAAGGACTTCTTGTTGGCAGGCTTGCGCGGATTCCCGCCGGAAAAAAGCGCGGCTCTGCAAGCAGCCATCGCCAACGGCACCCTTAAATTCCAGAAAGGATCCGAGGTCCCCGGCTACAATACACGAACGGTCATCACATATTTCGGCGAACAGGGCATGTCGACATCGGGCTATCGCCCGCCGACGGGAGCGGTCAAGGAAGCCATCGATGCCGGCAATGCTCAAGCCATCTGGACGGAAGACCGCGGCGACGTCTACGTGACGTGGTGATGGGCAACTCGGCCCAGCTTTGAGGCCCGTCGGTCGAAACCTGTGGCTGCCGTCGTTTGTGCCGGAAGGAGATTGCCATGAGCACCATTGCGGCTACAAATTCGTCCGACAGCAACGCTCTGCTTTCGCGGCTCCGCACCGGTTCGACGGCCGGCACCGATGCCACGTCGGCCGTTATCCGAAAAGGCCGACACTTCGACCAAAAGCTCCAACAGCACCGCCGTCGTCCCTGACCTCAGCCCGCACCGCCAAGGCAACTCTGGCGCGCGCCAAGACGGAGCAAGTCGCGGCGGACAAGCTCGCACAACTTCTGTCCGCGAGCCATCCGAACGGGAAACGTTGGCATCGGTTGACGTAACATTGCCGCTTCGGATGCCTCCGTCCAGTTCAGCCAACAGCGAATGCGGGGATGCGGCCGCAGACCGCGGCATAAGTCAGTCCACCCCCAAATGCTGCAAGGCAGACGTTCAGCCCGGTCGTCGGGGTCTGCAATATTTCATGCAGTGCGACAGGAATACTGCTCGAGCCGGTATTCCCCCAGTTTTCAATGTTGCTGAACACCTGCACGCCAGAGAGCCTGGCGACCGCATCGAGAATGCGCTGATTGGCCTGATGGGGAATAACATAGTCCAGCTCATCCAGCTTCATTCCCGCGCTTTGGCAGGCCGTTGCGACCATCCTTTCCATTGCGCGCACTGCTTCGTGATACAGCTCTGGGCCATTCATTGTGATATGCCCACGCCCGCCCAAGGGCACGCGCAGCAGATCCCCCGGCTCCGGGGAACCCGACGCTTCCGGCCGCCGGAGAATCAGCTTGGGTCTGCCCGACGCAGTCTCGAGGACAACTAACGTCGCCGTCGCGGCATCTCCGAAAATGCAGGCGGTGTCCGGATCATCATGATTGAGCAGCGGTGAAGGCGCTTCTGCCGTAACGATCAATACTGCACGCGAAGGGTTATGGCACAGGAAGTCGAACGCCATCTGCAGCGCGTAGAGATAGCCACTACATGCAGCGTTGATGTCAAAGGCCAACACTTCCGGCCGTTTAGGTACAGAGCCTCTCAACGCCGCGTATATGCGCGAGGCGAGCGACGGCGTGACCAAGTCGGGCGTTGCCGTGCTTGCGACGACCAAGCCGATATCTTCCAGCTGCAGCGAACTTCCTTTGATAACCTGCCGAGCCGCGTCCGTCGCCATGCCAAGCAGGGACTGGTCCGGCGAGATCCATGGTCGCGACCTTATGCCCGTTTTCCGCACCAGGTCGTCGGCTTTCCGGCTCGGCCATCTCGAACAAAGCGCTTCAGTGGTGACGACGTTGTTTCCACCGACTGTAGCGAGAGCGAGTATGGCCAGCCGCTTGCTTGTGATTGGCGCGGCAACCGTGCGTGACCGAACACCCTTGACTACCAGCTCGCTGAGCACCTTCGCGCCAGTCCCGTTCAGCTCGGCTCCTTTCTCGTCGTCTGGCATCATTCTCGCCAGCACCTGACCAACAGCGATTTCGTCCCCAACTCTGCCGCATATCTTCGTAATGGTTCCAGAGCGAGGCGCGCACACTTCGATTGCCGCCTTTGTTGCTTCGAGAACAGCAAGAAGATCACCTTCGTTGACCGAGTCGCCCGGCGACACGACGAGATCGCGTATGGTGACAAGATCGTCCGCCGGGCCTGATCCAGCAACCAGGACATCAAAAGGAGAGGAGCGCACGTGTTCCCTCCACTCTGCAGTCAAATCGAGAGAACACAAGCAGGCTTCGGTGATGCTCCGAAAGGAAGGGAGAAGAGAGATCTGCTGGTCGAAATTGAATGGGATATAGCTGTCGCTTCGCCCAACGCGGCGCGTCCGGACTTCATTGCCCAGAGCGTCGACGATTGTCGCGACGACCTCGGCACCGAAACCCATCGATAGATTGTCTTCATGGGCAACCACTAGTCGCTTCGTTCTGCGTACGCTCTCAATAACCGTTTGTTTATCCCAGGGAGACAACGTTCGGAGGTCGATGATCTCGATGCTGATCCCCTCCTCCCGGAGCCGGTTGGCGACTTCCAGACAAAGGGGCATGGTGTTGCCCCAACAGACGAGCGTTAGTTCATCTCCGGATCTTCTTATCGCTGCACGCCCGGGCAGCACGAAATGCCGATCGACATCCGACGATGTCGCCAACGACGGCTGATTCAGCAGTGCCTTCGGATAGAGGAACAATGTAGGTTGTTCCGTGGCCAATGCGGCATTCAGCAAACCAGCGGCGTCACCCGCGGTACTCGGAACGAAGACGTTAAGCCCCGGACATTGAGCGAAAAGGGCTTCGAACGACTGTGAATGGAACGGGCCAAGCCCAGGTTTGTAGCCCCCGGACGGAGCCATTATGACGACGGGACAGCTCCACAGTCCGTTCGTCCGCCAGTACATCGTCGCCAATTCGGAGATGATCTGATTCGCCGCAAGCGGAAGGAAATCCGCGAACTGTATGAATGCAATCGGCCGTTGGCCGGCCAACGCCCTGCCGATACTGGTCCCGACAATAATCGACTCGCTCAACGGCGAGTTGCGAACCTGTCGTGGCCACTGCGTGCTCAGGCCGACAGTGACCCCAAACACGTCCCCCTTTGGGTCTTCTATATCCTGGCCGAACAGGAACAGGCGGCTGTCCCTCGCCAGGTGGCTCGACAGGACAGAATTGATTGCCGCCCGCATGGACAGACCTGTCTCAACTCCGTTTCCGGTATAGTCGGCTCGTTCGGTAAGCGCCTGCGGTATCGAGTGCTTGACTGGTGACGCTGTTCGCGCAGTGGGAGGCGTACGGCGCACCGCATTGACGGCATCTTTCACTCGAGCTTCGCATTCACTCTTGAGTTGAGCGAGATCTTGCGGTGTCATACCCGCTTCGGAAAGGAACCGCTCCATTCGAGAGAGGGGATCAAAGGTGTACATCCGTTCCAATTCATCAGTGGATCGGTACTGCGTCTGGTCATCGGAATTCGTGTGATCCGAGAGACGTTCAAATCGGACCACAAGTATCTGAGGCCTCTGTTCGTCCCGCACGAAACCGGTGGAGGTCTCGAACATTTTCGATAAGGCGATCACGTCCGATCCGGGACATCGTTCAATAGGCACGTCGATGAAATATGCGGGGGAACCGGTTGGCGTCTGAAAAAAGGTCTTGCCTTCCGTGCGCGTCGAGATCGCAAGGCCATTGTCCTCGACCACAAAGAGAACCGGCAGAGCCTCTCGGCCGGCTTCGGCAATTGCTTCGAGAACTTCCCCCTGCTGGGTAGTCCCATCGCCGATCGCACAAACAGAGATCCCACGACGCCCTTCAGCCTTGAGGACCGCCGCCACTCCAACCGCGTGAAGCGCATTGTTACCTATCGGTCCAACCACGGACGTGATCTTTCCTTCGCGCCATGACACATGCGCACTCATTTGGCGCCCCGCGGAATTGGAGTCGGGCGTGGCGAGCAATGCTCGAAAAAACTCTTCCGGCGGAATGCCCATGGCCAACATGAGCGCCTTATCTCGATAATGTAGGTGTAGATAATCGGTGCCATGTAGAAAGGCGGCCAACGCCGCCATCCCCTCATGACCGGTGGCTGCGACACTGAAGTGCGCCAACCCTTGCTTCACGAGCATCTGTTCGGCCGTATCAATCAACCTGGCGCAGTACACATCCCGAAACAATTTCGTTATCCGCTTGTATTCCGGATCATTCCTCTCTCTTCGCATAAGGCCTTCTGCGCTCATCGTTCTTCTCCTTGAGATAGGACTCTAACGGCACCGACGGAACGCTCTCTGCCTATATTGGTATCGTGTAGGCGGGCGTTCTTACCTCGGCTGCAGTTCCGCAAAACGAGAATCGCGCGGTGCGGACATCGTTCGCTTTTTGCTCAACGAGGCGCCGTTCGCTTCGTTGCGCGTGTAGCCCAATCTGCCGTTCATCTACCGCCGACCGGTCGACCGGGGTGCGCTGACGGAGGCCGGCGCCGGGGACGAGCCGTTCCGGGCTCGGACGACCGCGCCCTGCGGCAGCACATCCGCGAGCTGCAGCGTCTGCTCGGCAAGACGCCTCGCTGTCTCCAACGTAACGACCTCCGCAAGGCTCGATGAACCCGCTCGATCCGCCGCGGCCGCCGTGCCGCGCTCTGGTGTCCTGTTTCCAACGTTCGTATCCCATTGCAGCAGGCGCTCATACGAACGTTGGAAACAAGGGGACACTAGCATCATTATGATTCTAGTGTGGTTTTGGATCTGACGCTCGTTCGAAGAACTCGCTGCAATACTGAAACGAGCGTCAGATCCACCACACTAGCATTCACTACAGACCGCCATTTCGTCATCGGCACTTCGGCAGCCGTCGCCGACGGGTGGCATGGCAAAGTGGTCCGCCGTCCATCGCATGATCGTCGGAAGGTCGATAGGCTCTCGCCGATGCGCGTCGCCGGCTCAGCTTCACCAGCGGACAAGCGCGGCCCCCCAGGTCAGTCCCGCCCCCATGGCGTCAAATAACAGAAGGTCTCCTGACCGGATACGCCCGTCCGTTACGGCTTCATCGAGGGCGAGAGGAATAGATGCGGCACTCGTGTTGCCATGCTTTTTTATCGTCAATACGAACTTGTCTAAGGGAATTTGAAGCGCTGAGGCCAACGGCTCGATGATCCGCAGATTGGCCTGATGCGGTACGACCCACCGGATATCTTCCGCGCTTAAGCCGTTTTTCGACAGCGCCTCTCGCGCCACCGCCGCAAGTTTCATCAGAGCGTGCCGGAACACCTCGGCGCCGTTCATCCGGATCACGCCGACTTGGCCAGTTGACGACGGGCCGCCATCGGTACGAAGGAAGTCTTCATAGCGGCCGTCCGCCCGCAAATGGGTGGAGAGGATTCCGGGCGTGTCCCGCGTCACTCTGTCGTGGTGCGCGGCCTGCAGAATGACGGCTCCCGCACCGTCGCCAAAAAGCATTGCCGTAGCTGCGTCGGTCTGGTCGACGATTCTCGACGTGGTTTCGGCGCCAACGACCACGGCTGTCTCGGCCTCGCCGAGGCGCAACATGTAGTCTGCTATGGCCAACGCATGGATAAACCCCGAACAAGCCGCCTGAACATCAAAGGCAGCCCCCCTTGTTGTTCCGAGACCGGCCTGCACCCTTACGGCCGAGGCCGGAAGGGTTCGATCTGGCGTCGCCGTTGCCACGATGACCAGGTCGATGTCGTCTCCTTTGAGCCCGCTCCTCTGCAGCGCAGTTTGAGCGGCAGACAACGCAAGACCCGCGGTCGCTTCGTCCTCGCTTGCGATGTGCCGCTCGTGGATCCCGCTAAGCCTGACAATCGCCTCGGTCCGAATGCCGAGCTCCCCAGCAAGTTCGGCGCTGCCGACTACTCGTCGAGGCAGCGCGGATCCACAAGCGAGGATTCGGGATCGACGCGTGCACTCCATCATAGGGATCATCTCCAGATATTCGGGAGGACATGAATCAACATGACTGCGCCCTATTCTGTGGATCCGGTTTCATATTCTCTGCTTTTCGCCAGAGTACTCACAAAAGATATGAGATCCCCCACGGTTCTCGCGGACTGGACTTTTTCGAGCGGTATTTCGATTTTGAGGAGAGCTTCTAATTCCATCAAGATCTCGACAAAATCCAGACTGTCCAGACCGAGATTTGGTTCCTCGTCGGACTCCTTCATGATGGATTCGAGGGAGATTGAATCCTCATCGAGCTGTTTCTTCTTCGCAATGACCTTCACAACGAGGTCTGTCATCTTGGACATCCTATTTCTCTCCGTCTGAAACGATGACTGCTTGGAATTGATCGCGAGACCGTGGTCGTTCGACGACTTGCCAGGCGCCGGACCGAGCGGCGCCATATCTCAGGAACGTATCGTTGAAGATCCTGGCCTGTCTTTCAGAATAGACCCAACGATTTCATAGTATGATCTTATCGCGCAGATGAAGACGCACTGTGCCCACATCATATCCCGGGGCGTTGCGGGCGGCCCGATTCCGTCTCTTGCTCCGAAGCGCCGACTAACGTGCCCCACAGCAGGCCCGTCGATCAGCACGCCGGCGGCATGATTTCGATGGACGAGCGCCGCTTTTCATACGGACTCGATTTTCTTCGATGAAATCACGGCGGCAAACGGGCGGACCCGACAGTCTCTCCTGCACGAGATTCAGCTTCTCGGCTTCCGTCCAGCGTCGCTGCCCCGCGGCTGTGCACCAACACCAGGAGATGCACTCGATGACTGTCGCCATCGATGTCAATCAGGACAGTCGGCATCGCGCCCGATGGGTTGAGGTGGTCCCGGTTGTCTGAACAGATTTTCCGCGTCGATAAGTGGAGGCTCTGCCGGGGTTAGGCCGCCGCGCGGAGCGGAGGAAGATCGAAGTAGGCTTGATCCGGGGTGCGGTCGTCAAGGCTCGAATGCGGGCGGCGGCCATTGTAAAAGTCGAGATACCGACCAATCGAGCTTCGCGCCTCGCCGACGGTCTCATAGGCTCGCAGATAGACCTCCTCGTATTTGACGCTTTTCCACAGCCTCTCAACGAACACGTTGTCCCGCCAAGCTCCTTTGCCGTCCATGCTGATGGCGATGCCGTTATCGGCGAGCACGCCGGTGAAGGCCGCGCCAGTGAACTGCGAGCCCTGGTCGGTGTTGAATATGTCCGGCTTGCCGTGACGCGCGAGAGCATCCTCCAATGTCTCGACACAGAAGGACGCCTCCATCGTAATCGACAATCGCCAGGACAGAACACGACGCGTCGCCCAATCGAGCACGGCGGCGAGATAGACGAAGCCGTGGGCCATCGGGATATAGGTGATGTCCATGGCCCAGACCTGGTTCGGTCGCGTGATCTCCATGCCGTGCAGCAGATACGGATAGATCTTGTGGCCGGGTTCAGGCTTCGTCGTGCGCGGCCGGCGATAGAGCGCCTCTATCCCCATCCGCCGCATCAGCGTCTTCACATGCCGGCGGCCGACCTTGCACCCCCGCAAGGCCAGCAGGCCTCGCAACATACGCGAACCGGCGAAGGGGTATTCCAGGTGCAGCCGATCGATCTGTTGCATGATCTCGAGGTCGGCGGGCGATACTGGGCGGGGCAGATAATAAACGCTGCCCCGGCTGATCTTCAAAACCTCTGCCTGCTTGGTGATCGACAGATCGTGCTCACGGTCGATCATCGCTTTGCGCTCAGCAATCCCGCCTTGGTGAGCGCGCCTTCTAAAAAATCGTTCTCCAGCGTCAGCTCCCCGATCTTGGCATGGAGCGACTTCACATCGATCGCGGGGATGGCCGGCGCTCCGCCTCCCGATCCGAAAACCTCAGACGCGCTGCCCTCGAGCTGCGATTTCCATGCGGTGATCTGATTGGGGTGAACGTCGAAATGCTCGGCCAGTTGGACGATCGTCCGATCGCCCTTGATGGCGGCCAGAGCCACCTTCGCCTTGAAGGCCGGTGAGTGGTTCCGGCGGGGTCGTCTCTTCATGGTCTCTCCTGTTCGCGGCGATTATCGCCGTTGTCAGGCAGAAATTCCACTTATCGTCCTGTCCAGATTTCCGGGACCAGCTCAGGTCACATTGAATTTCTCAATCTGGCGGGCGTGATTTGCTTATAACGCCTCATGGCGCTGGTGAGATGGCTTTGGCTGGAAAATCCGGTTTCATAGGCGATTTCGGAGATCGGAGAACTTGTTTTCATCAACAGAATTTCCGCCTCCTGCAAGCGCAGGTTCAAGAGATATTGGTGAGGGCCGGCCCCAAACGTCTGGGTGAAGGCGCGCAGGAAGTGACTTTGTGAGAGACCGGCCTGCTTGGCGAGGTCCGCGACAGAGATGCGCCGAGAAAGGTGCTCGCGCGTATATTCGATGATCCGCTTGGCTGTTGCGGGCGAAAGTCGCATTCTCGGCACCTGGGGAGCATGCGGCTTGACGCTGGAGTAGGTCCGGATGAGATGAACGCCCATGAGGGTGATCAAGGACTCGAGATAGAGCGCATTGACCGGACTTCGGGCGAGTTCGGTACTCATTGCCCGCGCGATACGCAAAGCGTCCAGGTCCACATGATCAAACCTCGGCGGGCGGAGTTCCCAATCTGCGCCTTCGAGGTCCGCGGTCGCGAGTTCCGCATAGGCCTGTGGACTGAAGGCAACGGCAACATTCCTTTTGCAGGATTCCCAGCGAAGAAATCGATGGACGTTCTGCGGGTTGACGACGATCGTTCCGACCGAGGCATTGAACCTCTCGACGTGATCGCTTGCAAAGGCCGCCTGCATGTTCGGTGACGGCGCAAGCAGAATCGATGTGAACTCGACATTTGCGCGAAAATCCAACGATCCCGGGGCTCTCGAGGCATCGATGACGCCACCAAGCGGCGTTTCGAAGCGTCTGCCGACCGTCGCGGGAATCGACGAAAAGAGGCCCCCCTCAAGTTCGGCGTCCAACTCGACCGTAATGTGCTCTTGCGCTTTGTTGAATTGCAGGTCTTTCGCAGAAACGAGCACCCCGGACATTTCTCTCGCACCTTAATCCGAACATCCGTTGAAGCGACGACGATTTCGTGAATGCCCGCCCGGAATGAGCCGGGTAAGCAGGAGGTCACGGATTGGGTCATCTGCCATTGGGGCAGCCGCGGTCGGACCACTCCGACGACTGCTGACTAACGCGAGACTCGCGCCCAGTACCGCGTTCGATGCACAGCCGGGTTTGCCCCACGCTCGCATCCAGCGCGCGTCCGGATCTCGTGCCGCGCCGGCGTCCGCCGCCCAGGCGCATTCGAACGCCGTTACGAGTCTCTGTCTCAACCGATCGTCCTGGACCAAGTCAGGGTCGGTCATGATCTCAAACATGAGATCCCGCTCGGCCGCCGAACGGCGCTTGGCCGAAATGTCCGCGGGCTCCAACAGCCTGTCGCCTTCACCTATGTCGTCAACCCGCCCCCACCTTCGCTGAGTTGATTTGCCGACGTATCGGCGCACGCGTTCAGCCTGCCCTTGCTGGAACCTGGCCACCGAATGGTTCGTCGTGCTGTAGTCGAACCCCTGTGCGGCAGAAACTATCGACGCCGCACTGTGTCGCTTCCCTTTGTTCATAGGCTCCGGCGCTCTCCGCTGGTGCTCGACGAGCATAAGATCAAGCGATCACGGCGCTCTCACGGTTCGATGTTACAGTCGAAGACGGTGTGGTCAACTCTACAGCGAGTTCTTTTTTCTTCCCTAATTTTGTAATCTGATGGTTGTACGATTATGAGAAGCTCAATTCTTTCGGACGCGTCATTGACGATTGCCTTGGTCTTCGCTGCGGAGGTTATGTGTTTTGGAATTCGCGTATTTCCGTGTCCGGAAGGCAAGCGCCCGTCTGGAGCTGCCGCTCGGTCAGCAGTCGCACGGAATGACCTTGCCCCTGGCCTTGTTCCAGTTTGAAGTTCGTTCGGGCCCAACGACAACGACCAGGACATGAAGCGCAGCCGCGTTTCAGAACAATTGCCTTGGTCTTCGCTGCGGAGGTTATGTGTTTTGGAATTCGCGTATTTCCGTGTCCGGAAGGCAAGCGCCCGTCTGGAGCTGCCGCTCGGTCAGCAGTCGCACGGGATGACCTTGCCCCCAGCCTTGTTCCAGTTTGAAGTTCGTTAGGGCCCAACGACAACGACCAGGACATGAAGCGCAGCCGCGTTTCAGAACGATTGCCTTGGTCTTCGCTGCGGAGGTTATGTGTTTTGGAATTCGCGTATTTCCGTGTCCGGAAGGCAAGCGCCCGTCTGGAGCTGCCGCTCGGTCAGCAGTCGCACGGGACGACCTTGCCCCTGGCCTTGTACCAGTTTGAAGTTCGTTCGGGCCCAACGACAACGACCAGGACAAGAAGCGCAGCCGCGTTTCAGAACAGCGGATCATCGGAGTCTTGAAGGAACACGAGGCCGCGGTATCGGTCGCTGATCTGTGCCGCAATCATGGCGTGAGCAACACCAGAATCTACAAA
Organism: Bradyrhizobium sp. WD16; assembly: GCF_024181725.1. NCBI lineage: Bacteria > Pseudomonadati > Pseudomonadota > Alphaproteobacteria > Hyphomicrobiales > Nitrobacteraceae > Bradyrhizobium > Bradyrhizobium sp. WD16. The sequence continues at coordinate 658,270 of NZ_CP028908.1, forward strand.
TGGAAGGCCAAGTGGCCCGGCGTGATCGGCAGCCAACAGCCCGCGCAGGATGCAACTCCTTCCCGGCCCCGCATGACACAGCGCCGGGACTTCGCGATCCGCCCCGCCCGCAACGTCGTGTCACAAGCAAATATCAGTGCACGGGCCGATGATTTCCAAATGTTTCCGGTCGCCGATTTTGATATTCTCTCTGTGTAGTTGCATTGCGGGAGATGCGACGCGAAGGACTGACGGGGCGCCGCATGGGACCACCTCAATTCGACGAGATGCTCACGCAGTTGAGGCGAGCCAGCGACATGGCAGGCCTGTCGACCCTCCTTGCCGCCCTTCGCGACGAGACCGGCGTGGCCCATCTCGTCTATCACCTCCTTCACGCTCCGGGCGGCGCCGGGCCGAACCCTGTGCTGCTTTTCACCTGCGACGATGCCTGGGCGAAACGCTATATCGGGCAGGACCATCTTCAGGCCGACCCGGTGGTCGCCGCCGGCCGGCAGAGCTTCCTGCCGTTCGACTGGATGACGATCGACCATGCTTCACCGACTGCGAGGCAGTTCTTTGCCGCGGCGGAGAGCCACGGTGTCGGCCGGCACTGCTTCACCTTGCCGATCCGAGGGCCTTACGGCGAGCGCGCGCTCTTCACATTCACCTCGAACGAGACGGATCACCATTGGCACAGATGGCGGCATGTCCATCTTCGCGATTTCCATCTCGTCGCGCACTACCTGCATGATCGGGTCATGCAGCTTGCCGGCCTGCGTCCCGGCCCGGCGATTCGTCCGCTGTCGCGCCGCGAGCAGCAATGCCTGCAGCTCCTCGCCGAGGGCCGGACACCGCAGCAGGTCGCCGACGGCCTGGACTTGTCCGCCAGCGCGGTGCACCTCTATCTGCGTTCGGCGCGTCACAAGCTCAAATGCACGACCATCGAACAGGCGATCGGCAAGGCCGTCCGCCTCGAGCTGATTCCCGGCGGCGCCTTCGCCGACCGCTGACGGAGAAGCTCCGCAACCTCGTATTTCCGCAGATTGCCGCCATTGCTCCCATGCGGGATGATCCTGCGCCGTCGCCTCGGAGAAAGGCCCGTCGATCGCAATCCGCGGCTGATCCGCCGATCTCATCGACGCCGCACGCCCCTCACCGGATGACCAGGACATCCCCCGGTTGGACGCCATTCAGGACCTCGACTCCGTCCTCCGTCGTCGCTCCGAGCACGACAGGCTGATCGCGCTCCTGACCCGATCGAGCGTCCCGTAGATGCACCATCGGCGACGCCGCGTCGCGAGTCGCCTCGACAGGCACGACGAGCGCTCCGGCGGCGTTCTTCGTGTCGATCGTCATGCGGGCCGACATGCCGAGGCGAATGAACGGATGCCGTGCGGCCTGGTCGCCGGAAAACGCGGCCCGGACGTCGAAGGACGGAACGCGCGCGTTTTGATCTTCGTAGGCCTCGGCGCGCTGACGCTGATCACCTGACCGCCGATCGGGGCGCCCGGAAACGCGTCGCTGGTGATCGAGACGGTTTGCCCGACGCGGATGTGGTTGACATCCACCGCGTCGGCCTTGCCGGCGACCACGAAGGTGGCGGTATCCGCAATCGTGAACAGCGGCTGCCCCCTGGTGACGGTCCTGCGCTGGATGAAGGGATTCTCGATCGATATCGCGCACTGGCCGACGAGCGCTGCCTTCATGGAACGTGTCGGCGAGCGGCCCGCGGTGAAAGCGGCCCTGGCGGCGGAAGCCATGGCCCCGTCGCCGTGACGACGACGCGACCACGCCGATTGGCGCGGCATCGTGTGCGGCCATCGCCGCTTGAAGCATTGACGACGACGGAGAGCGGGCGCGTGGGCAAACGAGACGCGTGCGTGCTCGCGGTGAGTTGGCCCGGGCGCTGATCCGTCTTCTGCTGTCGTCGCCCGCGCAGGCGGGCGATCCAGTACTCCGTGTCGGTGAGAAGGGGCACGGCGACCGATGCCTTCCTATATCCAGCGGCCCGGCGTACTGGGCCCCCCGGACAAGCCGGGGGGCGACAGCAGAATGTGCCGATGGCCTGTGCGCCACCTGCTCTTCTGACGAAATCTGCGAGCCGGCTGCGGATCAGATGTGTGTATCTCGTAGGGCTCGACCGGACGATCCAGTACGCCGTGTCGCCCGTTGCTGCGGGACAGCGGTGGTCGCGGAGGCCTGCGCGCTTTCGAACCGCTCTGGGATACTGGGTCGCCCGCTTGCGCGGGCGATGACGGAGAATGCCGCCAGCACGGCTGCCAACACCCGCACGGCTATCGCCGCCTGCGAAAGCTGGCGGCCGGATACGCCGCCGTTCCACAGCAATCACAACTGCAAATACATCATTCCGATAAATACATCAGATCACCACGATCAATTTTACGAATGGCATGAGTCGGGGAATTATTTCGCCATTCCGACGGTCGACGCGCGTCGGCAACAAAGAATGAACTTGGGGATGACGCCCGCGACCTCGCTTGCGAGGACGATCGCGCGTGGGAGGGGGAACTATGAAGCGAATACTGAGGCTTTCCGCAACGATGCTCCTGGCTGGTACGGCCGGCGCAGCACTGGCTGCAGAGAACGGCGCGACCAACTATCCGGCCGGTTCACCAGGCATTTTCGTTGGTACGTTTCCGCCGATCCCGGGTCTCTTTGCGATCAGCCAGACCAGCTACACGAGCGCGAACGGTCTCTATGACGGAAACGGCAACAGGTTGCCCAGCCCATTCCGACTCTCGTCGGTGTCGGAAACGGTCAGGTTTCTCGCCAGCTATCCCGGTGAGTTCTTCGGCGCCCATGTCTATTCCCAGCTCGTTGTGCCGGTCGTGCACATCGACAATTCGAACGCGGGGGGCACGTTCCAGGCCGACGGGTTTGCGAACCTGACAATCTCGCCGGTGATCCTGAACTGGGCGCTGTCGCCGCTGCAGAGCGTCACCCTCGGGCTCGATATCATGCCGAACACCGGCACCTACTCCCCCAGCAAGCCCCTCAATGTCGGCACCAACTACACCACCATCTCGCCGGTGTTCTCGTATCGTTACTCGGACCCCAGGGGGGTCGAATTCGCGGTCTCGCCACGGTTGCTGCTCAACACGACCAACACTGATTCCGTCAACGCGTTGACGCAGACGCTGCAGCAGTACCGAAGCGGCGACGCTTTGGCGGTCGACTTCACCGCGGGCTACAATATCGGTCCCTGGAAACTGGGTGCTGTCGGCGGCTACGTCCAGCAATATGCGGACGATACCGTGAACGGGATCAAGGCCTTCAATGCCGCAGGCATTCAGGACGGCAATCGTCTTCGGGCGCTGAATTTCGGCCCCTCGGTCACCTACAACGCAGGTCCCGTGCAGATCAACCTGAACTACCAGCATACGTTCTACGTGGAGAACGGCACCAAGGCCGACACCGTCTGGGCCAACGTGGCTTTCCCGATCTGGGTGCCTGCGCCGCCTCCGGGTACGGGGCCGGGCAAGCACTGACCAAAGATTGCCCGCGAACGGAAGATCGACAGCGAGCCGGCGCAATTGCGCCGGCTCGTTGCGTATCCATTTAGCGCAGGTCGAGAGCGGCTGCACGCATGGTGTCGCGCAACCAGATCAGGCCGGCGTCGTTCGAGCGGTAGCGGTGCCACTGGACGCATTGCTGCATGATCGGCAGCGAGACCGGCAGCTCGATGATGCGGATCGGGAGGCTTCGCTGCGCTCGTTTTGCGAGCCTGCGGTGCAAGGTGGCGATGCGGTTGGTTCCCGCCACCAGATGCGGAATGGCGGTGAAGGCGTAGGTCGAGATCGCCTCGTTGCGCGTCACGCCGGCCTGTTCCAGGTGGCGCGTCGCGAGCGATTGAGCCGCGATCGCCGGCCGCATCATCACATGGGACGCCTTGGCGTAATCGCTGCGCGAAAGTTTTCCCCTCGCGAACTTGCCCTTGCTCCAGGCGATGACGCAAAAGTCCTCCTCGAGGATGATCTCCGAAGGGTGAAGTTTCGAGCTGAATTCCCGCGGGATGATGAGCAGGTCGACGTCACCGCGTTCCAGCGCTCGTTCCGGCGCCTGGACCTGCTGGAGGAAGTCGAAGCGAATGCCGGGAGCCGCCGCTTCGCAGCGCGCCAGCAGCGCCGGGATCAGGGTCGCCAAAGTATAGTCGGACGCGAGGATCTTGAAGCAGCGGTCGGATTGAGCCGGATCGAATTCCGACGTCGAGGCGATCGTCCAGTCGACCCGGACCAGCAGGTCCCTGATGGAGTCCTTGAGCGCCTCGGCGCGGGGGGTGAGCTCCATCTTGCGGCCGATCTTCACCAGAAGCTCGTCATCGAAGTAGTTGCGCAGCCGAAGCAGCGCGTTGCTCATCGCGGACTGCGTCACGTTCATGCGCGCCGCCGCGCCGCTGACGCTGCGCAGGTGCAGCAGATGATCGAGGGCGACCAGAAGGTTGAGATCGAACTTGTTGTTGAAGCGCATCGCGAGGTTGTCCGATGATGCATTTACCAAATCAATATTACGGATGTTGATAATCAATTTTCCGGAAGCTTGAAAGGGCGCTACCTCAGCGTCGGGAAGAACGTCCAGGGGCGCGCGACTCCGTTTCGCGCGTGAGTATCCATGTTCAGGTATTTTCCGACGAATTATGTCTGGAACCTCTCGGTCGACCTTGCGATCGAGATGGGGGCCAGGATCGGCGAGATCGAGGAAATGTGCGCGCCGCTGCAGGAGGCCGCGCGCCAGCCCGATGCCGCCGGCACGCAGGCCTTCCGCGAGACCTGGTCGCGCATGGCAGGCAAGCTCTGTGGTCTCGCTGCCGAGGATGAGGCGAGCGGACGCTTGCTCTCCGCGGGCGAGAAGTATGGCCGTGCCGCCACCTATCTGATCACCTGCGAACGGCTGCAGGCCCACGGTGCGCCGGGCCGCCTTGAACTGTACCGCCGCTTTCTCGACGTGTTCGCCAAGGGTATCTCCCTGGCGAGGGAGAATTGCGAGCGTGTCGAAATCCCCTATGAGAGCGCCCACATTGCCGGTCTTCTCGTGCGAGCCGATGGGGTGGACGGTCCGGCTCCGCTCCTGGTGCAGGTCAACGGGCTCGATTCGACCAAGGAGATGAAGTACCGCGTCGGGTTGCCGGCCTGGCTCGCCAGGCGCGGCGTTTCCTCGCTCGTCATCGACCAACCGGGATCGGGCGAGGCGTTGCGGCTGCACGGCCTGACGGCCCGTTACGACAGCGAGCACTGGGCGAGCCGCGTCGTCGACTGGCTCGAGACGCGGGCCGAGGTCGATCCGAAGCGGATCGGATTGGAGGGCGTTTCGCTCGGCGGCTACTATTGCCCGCGCGCCGTCGCCTTCGAGCCGCGCTTCGCCTGCGGTGTCGCCTGGGGCGCCAATCATGACTGGCGCGATGTCCAGAAGAAGCGGCTGCAGAAGGAAGGCAGCCTCCCCGTCCCGCATTATTGGGACCATGTCCGCTGGGTCTGGGGCGCCAGGGACCAGGACGATTTCGTTCGGATCGCCGAAAAGGTTCATCTCGACGGCATCCTCGACCGCATCAGGGTGCCGTTCCTCGTGACTCATGGCGAAAAGGACTCGCAAATTCCTCTGCATTGGGCGCAGCGCACCTACGAGCAGCTCGTGAACAGTCCCAGGCGCGAGCTCAAAGTCTTCACCGACCGCGAGGGCGGCGCGCAGCATGCGAGCTTCGACAACAGCATCAATGCGGGTCAGTACATCGCCGATTGGGTGGCCGAGACGTTGGGTGGTCGCACCAGTTGAAAAGCCGAGTTGCGGAGAGACGAATGAAAATCGTTGGTTTGGATAGCTTGATCTTCGGCGTCGACGACGTTCCCGGCGCCGCCCGGTTCCTGGTCGACTACGGATTGACGCCCGTCGACGTTTCGGAAGCCGGAGGACGCTTCGAGGCGATGGACGGCACCTCGTTAATCATCACGCGCGACGACGATCCGCGGTTGCCCCCACCGCCTGCGCCGGGCTGCCGCCTGCGCAAGACCATGATGGGCGTCGCCGACAGCGCGGCGTTGCAGGCGGTCGCTGCGGAATTGCGCCGCGATCGCGAGGTCCGCGCCCTGCCAGACGGTTCGATCGAGTCGGTCGACGATTCGAATTTCGTCATCGGCTTTCGCGTGACCGTGCGTCGGCCCTTCGTGCTGCCCGGCGAAATGTTCAATGCCCCGGGCGGCGTGGTCTTCCGTCCGGTCAACAGCCTCGGTGTGCCACCGCCCGGGACGGCGATCCGCCCGCGATCGCTGTCGCACGTGGTCTACTTCGTCCCCGACGTGTTGAAGGCGGAGGCCTTCTACGTCAACCGGCTGGGATTTCGCTGCACCGATCGCTTCACTGCGACCGGACCGTTTCTGCAACCGGCGGGATCGCTTGACCATCACACCCATTTCCTGATCGGCGCACCACCGCAAATGCACGGCGTGGAGCACTTCACCTTCCATTTCGGCGGTCCGTCGGAGATGATCGCCAACGGCTGCCGCTTCGTGGAAAAAGGCTATCAGGCGTTCTGGGGGCCCGGCCGTCACATCCTCGGCTCGAACTGGTTCTGGTACTTCAACAGCCCGTTCGCCTGTCACATCGAGATGGACGCCGACATGGATCTGCACGACGCCAGCTGGACGCCGCGCGAGGCTACCCTGTCCGCCGATACGTCGCAGACATTCCTTCTCAAGATGCGCAAGAAATGGACCCCGGGTCCAGGGATCCACGAAAATGGCGACTACGCCTGACGTGACGGTCGCAGGGCTGGTCCGGCTTTGCCGGGCCGACGAGATCGGCGAAGGCCGATCGCGCGGCTTCGATCCGCACGAGACCGGCGAGGACACGATCTTCGTCCTTCGCTCGGGCGGTGTGCTGCGGGGCTGGCGCAATGCGTGTCCGCATGTCGACGGTGCGCCGATGGCCTGGCGCCGGGACGCATACCTGAATGCCGACGGCACGCGCATCGTCTGCCACGCGCACGGGGCGGAATTTCTCCCCGATAGCGGGACATGCGTTCAGGGGCCGTGCATCGGCAAGAGACTGACCGCCGTGCCGATCGTCATCGATCGGTGCGGCGATCTCTGGGTCATGGAAAAATAAGACGCCGCAACGACGCGGTTTCGAGAGGAGGGACACCTTGGCGGCAGTTCGCAGGGTTTTGACAATCGGCGGCGGATTTTCCGGTATGGCTGCGGCCATCCAGCTACGCAAAGCCGGCATCGACGTCGATCTCATCGAGGTCGATCCCAACTGGCGCCCTGAAGGGGCCGGTATCACCGTGAACGGTCCGACCCTGCGCGCGCTGGAGACGATCGGCGTCTTCGACGAGTTCGTCAGGCGGGGCTTCACCTCCAGCGGCGTCGATCTGTTCACGCCCAACGGGCAGAAGATCGGCGAGATTCCGACGCCCAAGGTCGCAGGTTCGGACGTTCCCGGCGGCGGCGGGATCATGCGGCCGGAGCTCGGACGAATTCTCTCCGACGCCACTCGCGCAAGCGGTGTCGCGGTTCGTGTCGGATGCACCTACACGGCGATCGAGCAGATGGGTGAGCAGGTGACCGTCGCCTTCACCGACGGAACGACCGAAACCTACGATCTGGTCGTCGCCGCCGACGGCGTCCACTCGAAAACGCGCGAACTGTTCTTCCCCGAGGTCAAGCCGCCGCAATACATCGGACAGGGCGTCTGGCGGGCGATCCTGCCGAGACCATCAGAGATCGTTCGTCCGCGCATGTGGCTGGGCGGCGCGGTGAAAGTCGGCGTGAACCCGGTCTCGCAGACGCATCTGTACATGTTCATCACCGAAGCGCGGCCGGAAAAGCTGCACGTCGATGCCAAGACCTGGCCCCAGCTCGTCGCCGGCATGATCGAGGCGTTCGGCGATCCGGTGCTTGCCGCGCTTCGTCCCCATCTCTTCGCCGCCGAGGCCGCGATCGATTATCGGCCGCTCGCCAATCTTCTCGTGCCGGCACCGTGGAATCGTGGCCGGGTCATCCTGATCGGCGATACGGTCGCGGCGACCACGCCCCATCTGGCATCCGGCGCCGGCATCGGCATCGAGAGCGGCATGGTTCTTGCGGAAGAACTCGCCAGGGCAGCGACCCTGCAGGATGCGTTCGACGGTTTCCATGCACGGCGCTGGGAGCGTTGCCGCATGGTGATCGAGAATTCGGAACGGCTCTGCAGGATCGAGATGGAGAACGGCGACAAGGCCGAGCATGGGAAAATCATGCGGGAGTCGGTCATCGCGCTGGCGCAGCCGATCTGAGCCGCGGGGCCGGGCGCGCAGCCCGCGCCCGCGCCTTGTCCTGCCGAAACTCAACTCAAGAACAAGGGGGAATGGAAATGCCATCGACAACGGAAAGCTGGTCGGGCCGCCTTTCACTGATGGTGGCGCACTGCGCCGGCATGGTCGACCTCGTCGCCTTGCCAGTCTGGGTCGGCGCCCTGATCGCGCAATACAAGTTCGCACCTCAGCAGGCGGGCGGGCTGGCAACGCTGTTCCTTACCGGCGCGGTGCTCAGCAGCCTGTTCTTTGCGCCGCGCCTCAACCGGATGAATGCGCGGCTGTCGGTGGTCGGCGGCTTCGCGTTGGCCGCGACTGCCTTCTTCGCCGCGATATGGGTCGCGAGTTTCCCGATGCTTGCGGTGCTGCACCTGCTTGCGGGCGCTTCGGCCGCTTGTGGCCTCAGCTTCACGCATGGGACGATCGCGCGCAGCGCCAATCCGCATCGCCTGTTTGCGATCGTCGGCATGTCGCTGGGCATCTTCGCTATCGTCTTCCTCGGTGCGACGCCGAATCTGATCGCAGCCTTCGGCGGGCGCGCGCTGTTCGCGGTGTTCTCGGCCATCATGGCGGTCGCCGCGATCGTCGCCGCGATTTCGTTTCCTGCCGCCGTCGCGCGTGACGACAGCTCGATGGCGGACGTCACTCGCCTGCCGCGGGCCGTGTGGTTCGGCGTCGCCGGGGTGAGCTGCATGGCGCTGACCCAGGCGATGATGTTCAGCTTCGTCGAGCGCATCGGCATCGACAGGGGTTTCGGCACCGAAGCGGTCACCGGCGTGCTGATCGCGCTGGGGCTGGTCAATCTCCTGCCCGCGCCCCTCGCGGCGGTGCTGGAAAGGAAGCTGTCGGCGAAGACGGTGGTGCTCGCGGGGCCGATCTGCCAGGCGATCTTCGCGGTGGCGATCACCTTCGGCAGCGGCTTTTTCGTTTATGCGATCCCGACGGCGCTGTTCGCCGCCGTGATGATCTTCACCCACACCTTCGCCTTCGGCCTGCTGTCGCGGCTCGACCCGACGGCGCGTGCGCTTGCGGGAACGCCCGCCATGCTGATGATCGGAGCCGCGGTCGGCCCGATCCTCGGCGGTACGCTGGTTCAATCATTCGGCTACCAGGCGCTGGGACTTGGCGCGATCGTCATTTCGGCCATCGCGGTCCTGCTGTTCTCGAAAGTGTTCGCTGCGAGCGCGGGGGTCGCGGGTCCACGATCCCTGGAAATCGCCTGATCCCCGAAGAGAGAAGGAATGACGATGTCGCTTTCACCAATTCGCCGCGTCGTGACAGCTCACGATGCGCACGGCGAGGCCGTGATCGCCGCCGACGGCTCCCTGCCGACGGTGGTCGAGCTCGCCGCGATTCCGGGCACCATCTTTCACGAGGTGTGGAGCACGGCAGCGACGCCCGTCGCCGTCGACAACGGACCGGACCCGACCATCGGCCCGCTGTGCCTGCCGCCCCCGGCCCACGGCACCCGCATCCGCTTCGTCGATATTCCGCCCGACACGCAGGACTTCCTCGAGCACGGCGCGGCGCGGATGAAGGATGCGTTCAGCCAGGTCGGCGACGTCCACGCCTCGACGGTGCGAGCAGACTCGCCGCATCCGTTGATGCATCGCACCGAGACCGTCGACTACGGGGTCGTCATCTCCGGGGAGATCACCCTGGTGCTCGACAAGGGCGAAGCGAACCTGAAAGCAGGCGACGTCGTGATCCAGCGTGGCACGAACCATGCGTGGGCCAACCGAAGCGGCAAGCCCTGCCGGATGCTGTTCATGCTCGTCGACGGGCAATTCAGCGAGGACGTCAATCCGTCGAGGCATGGCTCATGAGACTTGCAACCTATGACGACGGGACGAGCGACGGCCAGCTCGTCGTCGTTTCCAGGGATGTCCGGCGAGCGGTCGATGCGAGCGCGATCGCGCCCAATCTCCTGACGGCGATCCGCCTCTGGCAGTCGGTGGAAGCGCAGCTTCGCGCTCTCAGCGATCGGCTCGACGACGACCTGGTGGGTGACGCCGTGCCCTTCGATCCGGCGCGCTGCCTTGCGCCACTGCCGCGCGCGCCGCAATGGTGCGACGGATCGGCGTTTCTCAATCACGGGCGGCTGATGGATCTCGCCTTCGACAAGCCGCCGATCCCGGATTTCGACGCGGTGCCGGTGATGTACCAGGGGGCAAGCGACGATTTCCTCGGGCCGCAGGTCGACGTGCCATTCGTGACCGAGGCGGACGGAATCGATTTCGAGGGCGAGTTCGGCGTGATCGTCGATGACGTGACGATGGCGACGCCGGCTTCGGCATGCGGCGGGCACATTCGCCTGCTGGTGCAGATCAACGACTGGAGCCTGCGCGCCATCGGTGCGCGCGAGGTGCGAACCGGTTTCGGCTTTCTCCAGGCCAAGCCCTCGACGAGCTTCGCCCCGATCGCCGTGACGCCGGACGAGCTCGGCGACGCCTGGCGTGAGGAGCGCGTCGACATGCTGCTCGGCATTTGGCGCAACGGGGAACGGATCGGCGCGGCCTCGGGCCGCGAAATGGCATTCAGCTTCGCGGATCTGATCGCGCACGCCGCGAGAACCCGCCGGCTCACCGCGGGCACGATCATCGGGTCGGGAACGGTGTCGAACGCCGATCGCTCCGTGGGTTCGAGCTGCCTTGCGGAGATACGAGCCAGCGAAATGATCGACCATGGTGCGGCCAGGACGCCTTTCCTCAAATTCGGCGATCGTGTCTCCATGCAGGCGCTTTTCGCCGACGGGCGGGACGGACCTTTCGGTCGCATCGACCAGACGGTCGTCGGAGCGGGCGAGCGCCACGAATCTGCCTCGCCTCGCTCATCCGGCCGCAGCGGCATGTGAACCGATGCGCGTTCTGGTGACCGGCGCCGCGGGATTCATCGGCAGCGCGTTGTCGAGGTCGCTGATCCGCGACGCGGCCGTGCGTGACATCGTCGCCGTCGATCTGGCGGAGCGGCCGGCCTGGGCTGCAACCGGTCGGGTACGCTGGATTTGCGGCGGCATCGACGATCGCTCCGTCAGGGACAAGATCCTTCGCACCGAATTCGATCGCGTCTTCCATCTCTCGAGTGTCCCCGGCGCGCTTGCGGAATCCGCCCCGCAGCTCGGACGTCGTGTCAACCTCGACGCTTCGCTCGACCTCCTGGAGCAACTGGCCGGAACGTCTCGCTGCCCTCGCGTGGTCTATGCCAGCAGCATCGCGGTCTATGGTCCTTGCTCCGGCCCCGTCGGTTCGCGAACGCCGCCGCGTCCGGCGATTACCTACGGCGCGCACAAGCACATGGTCGAGATCGCCCTGGCCGACCACGTCAGGCGAGGCGAGATGTCGGGCATCTCGGTGCGACTGCCCGGCATCGTGGCCCGTCCCGGGCGCGCCACCGGCTTCGGCTCCGCCTTCATGAGCGAACTCCTGCACGCGCTCGCGGCCGGTGAGCCCTATTGCTGTCCGGTGTCGCCGGCCGCCACCATGTGGTGGCTGTCGGTTGTCCAGGCGGTGAACAGCCTCATCCATGCCGGCGCCATCGCCCATTGCGGTGTCGTTCAGCTTCCCGCCCTGCGTCTCACCACGGCAGAGGTCGTCGAGGCGCTTGCCGAGGCCTTCGGAACCGAACGAGCGTTGCTTGTCGAGTACCGTCCGGATGACCGCATCGAGGCGACCTTCGGACGTTTCCCTGAGCTCGACGTCGCCGACGAGCGCGCCCTCGGCTTCGCCGACGACGGCTCGGCCGCGATGCTGATCAGGAATGCGCTGGCCCAGGCAAACTAGGCTCACGACCACGACAGATCGCGCCGGCTCGGCGGCGGCAGGCCGGACTTCTCCGCATGCTCGGCAGCGAGAGCGCGATAGGCCCGCGCCCGGCCTGCGAGACAATTCCCGGAGAGAGACGCAACATGCCGTCCGCATGCGCGTTCCAATGCGGTGGGTCTGACGCTCGTTTCAGCATCGCAGCGGGTTCTTCATACGTGCGTCAGATCCAAAACCGCACTGGAATCATGGCGCGCGGTCCCGGCCGGATCCGCCACGGCCACGGCGCGGCGTCGACGTCCGCATGGCGTCGATGAAGGCCTGCGCGGCGCGGCTGGGCTCGCGGTTCGGCGCGGCGACGAGACCGAACACGCGCTCGAGCCGCGGCGACAGCTCGCCGATCCGCAGTCCGCGGCGGTTGTCGGGCAGGGTCGATTCCGGCACGAGGGCCATACCGGCGCCCTCGCGGACCAGGGCAATGGCGCTGGTGAAGTCGCGCACCTCGATCTGAACGTTGCGCAGCGGAGCACCGGCGGCGGCGGCGAGAGCGCGCGGGTTGACCGCGCAGCCGCCACTGGCGACGACAAAGGCTTCGCCGGCGAGATCGGAAAACGTCACCGCGGGCCGGCGGGCCAGACGATGGCCGGCCGGAAACACCGGTCTCCAGCTGTCGCGGCCGAGAATGGCTGCGGCACGCCCCCTCGCCGGATTGAGGACCACGCCGAGATCGATCTTGCCGGCCGCCAGCAGGCTCTCCACCTCACGGTCGTCGACCTCCAGCGCGGTCACGGTGATGCCGGGATACAGGGTGCGGAAGCGGTGCAAGGCGGCGGGCAGCAGCGCGGCGAAGACGCTGGGAAAGCCGGCGATCCGCAGCCGCGCCGCGTTGAGCCCGCGGGCGCCCTGGGCTTCGGTCCTCATGCGGCCAAGCGCGTCGAGCGCCGCGCGCGCATGATGGACGATTCGCTCCCCCGCGGCGGTGAGCTCTGCACCTCGCCGCAGGCGCACCACCAGCGTGATCCCGAGCGTATCCTCCAGCGCCGCGACCGCCTGGCTGACGCCGGACTGCGTGACGCCGAGGGCGGCTGCCGCGGCGGTGAAGCTGCCGCAGTCGGCAAGGGCGACGAGGCTGCGCAGATGACTGATGTTCATATTACCAATTCTAATGGCAGGATCTTCCTGCAGTAATTTTCCTTCTGATCGTCGCGATGTCAAATTCGGCGGCACCGGGCGGCGCGGCGCAGATCCGTCGCGCCTCGCGATCGACACCACAAGGAGTGCACGATGAAGCTCTATTTCGCTCCCGAGACCTGCTCGCTGTCGCCGCACATCGTGCTGCGCGAACTCGATCTGCCGTTCGAACTCGTCCGCGTCGACAACCGGACCAAGCGGACGGCCGACGGCGCCGATTTCCTCGCGATCAACCCCAAGGGCTATGTGGCGGCGCTTCGGCTCGACGACGGCGCCGTGCTGACCGAAGGCCCCGCCATCGTCCAGTATCTCTCCGATCTGAAGCCGCAGGCGGACCTTTCGCCGCCGAACGGCACGCTGGCGCGGGCGCGGGCGCAGGAATGGCTCAACTTCATCAGCAGCGAGATCCATGCGGCGTCCCATCCGCTGTTCAGCCCCGCCATGGCGGACGAAGCGAAGGCCGTGTTTCGCGACAAGCTGTGCCGGCGCTTGGACCTCGTCGCGGCGACCCTCGCCCGGCAGGATCATCTGATGGCCGAGGGCTTCGGCGTCGCCGACGCCTATCTCTTTACGGTCCTGCGCTGGATGAAGGGCTTCTCGATCGACCTCGCGCACTGGCCGGCGATCGCGGCCTTCATGGAACGTGTCGGCGAGCGGCCGGCGGTGAAGGCGGCCCTGGCGGCCGAAGCCATGGCACCGTCGCCGTGACGACGATGCGACCACGTCGATTGGCGCGGCCCGCGCGGCGCAGCATCTTGTGCGGCCATCGCCGCTTGAAGCATTGACGACGACGGAGAGCGGGGCACCGCCACCCGCTCCGTCCCCGTGCGCGAGAGCGGGCACACCGGCGGTCGCCGCATTTCCCGCGTCATGGCCGGGCTCGTCCCGGCCATCCACGTCTTTCTTTTTGGCGAAGTCGCTCGAGACGTGACGCCCGGCACCGGTCTTCGGCTTCGACCCGGCACAATGGCTGGGCGCGCCGAAGCTTCTTAGCGAAGGCGGGCAAGGCCGGGCATGACGATGGAGACCGGGGCGAGAGCACGGGGCCGGCGCACATTCGCGAACCGGTGTCCGCTTCGCTGGAAAACGCTCTAATCGCCAATGCCGTTCTTTTCGAGATCGATCATACGCACAATCATCGCGCGTTTGGGATCGAAGGGCAGATCCTCAAAGCCCCATCGCCGGTAATAGGCCCGCAGTTCGTCATCGAGCGGATGCGTGATGACACCGAGGCTCGCGACGTCTTGCGACGCGCACAGCGCCGCTTTGAGCGCAAACAGCAGGAGCGAGCGGCCGCGTCCTTGCCCGTGATCGTCCTTGTGAACCGCGAGTTGTCCAAGGAGCGTTGCCGGCAGGGGATCGGGCCGGTTTCGGCGCTGCGCCTTGGGGAGAAACTCCCGCTCGATCTGAGCCGCGCTCAACGTCACATAGCCGACGATGCGTCCGGTGGCGGCCTCGCAGGCCACATTGACGCGCGAGAGGCCCGCCACATGGTTGTGCCAGGCATGTCGCCGGAACCACACATTCAGGGAATCGCGACCGCAGTCGAACGCGCTGCGATCGTCGTCTTCGGCAAGGGGGCGTGGCGGCGTTACTTCCGCCATGTGGGAGGCTTGGCGGACAATTCCTTGAGCCCTGCGATCTCGCGCGCCGGCGCCTTGGCCCAACGCTCAAAGCGCTCCCAGTCCTTCGCCGGAATGCTCACGACGCGCCGCTCCATCATGTCGAGTTCAGCGGCTTCGAGGGCTTTGCGCCGCACGAAATCGCTGACATTCGTGCGCGCCTGTGAGGACGCCGCTTCCAGCAGCGCCCGCTCCTGGTCGCTCAAGCGTACGCTCAGCACCGTGGACATGGCGATGTTTCCAGCTTCGTTCACCGTTGTATGACAATGACATACAACGCCGCCTCCCGTCAAGGTCGCAGGCACAGCGATGACGACGGAACATGTGGCCACCGTACGCGCAATCGAGCTGGAGCGGCCACACGCCATGCTCGCCGACGCACGCCGAAGAAGTCATCGCCTTCGGTCTGGAACGCTGCCCCTGCTTATTGAGGCACGGCCGAATTCGCCATCGGGCTTTCCAGCTCAACGGCCCAGGCGATGAGCTCGGCTGATGTCCAGTTGCGCGTGAGCCAAATGGTCAACGCCGCGCCGGACAAGTGCCAATATCGACGATCACTCAAGTGTTTCGCATTATGAGACCGTGCAATGACCGATGCGATCCGGGTGCTTGCGCCTGGGTGTACACCTTGAAGAAAATAGGAGTACGGCGAGATTGGATCGATTTGAACGGATTGAGATATCTGTAGTCCCTTAAACAAACTATCTATTTGTTCAGCTGTGGCTGTATGCGTGGCTGGCGTCGGGCGGCCTTCAATCTCGCTGAGTCCAATCCAATAAATTAGCCATGGAGCAGCTATAGCGACCGACAGCATTGTCGCCGCTAGTGTCCCGTCTCCGAATTACCGCTTCGTTTGCCTCGCGCTCGCACGGTCATTCGGAGACATAGGGACACTAGCAAAATCAAAGTGCTAGTGTGGCTTATGTCTCGCAATTGCCTACGAGAGGGGTGCCGCGAAGGCGGTAGGCAATTGCGAGACGCCACACTAGCAGGAGCACGATCAAATTCCGCCGTCTCGTCATTGTCCGACTACTGAATTGGCAGGGAGACCATGTCGGCCGGGCGCTTCAAATGGGGCCAGGATTTCACGCCAGCTCCAGATTTCGCCGCGGTCTGGCAAAAGCGCCGCTCGACGGTTCGGCCCGGAAGACGGCGCGCCAATGGCAACTCCTGGCCCATCGCGCCGTTCCCGGGGTTGATCGAAATGGCTGCAGTCGAAGGGTAACCGGACCATCCGCAAGATCGGTAGCCGCCCATCAGGCGTAGCACAAGATCGCAGTCGGTCGCAGGTTGTCCGGCCGGATCGCGCCGGGCGGCGGCGGCTTCACAGCACCACCGCGAAGCAATAGCGCCCGTCTTCATCGGCCGTGGCGCGCGCCATTTCCGCGCGGCCATCCTGCGCAGGGCTCTATTCGCCGCTCTCGTCACGGGCAGATGGAACGTGGCGCTGAAGGTCCATTCCGTCGTGGAGGATACGGACGATTTCGATCGTCCTCCCCGGCGCGGCCCGGTACATCAGGAAGTGACTTCTGCAACGACCGTGGCGCGCAACGTGGAGCGTGCGAAGGCCCGGCATGATTTCGTCTCGAGCCTTCGAGCCCACGACGTCGGGACCTTCGGCGAGTCCGCCAATCGCCTGAACGAGCGTCTCCCGATAGACACGCGATTGCCGCGCGCCAAAATTCTCGGCGGTCCATTTGAGGACATTTGCAAAGTCGAGTTCTGCGGCGGCGCCCAGGCGGACGCGCCATCCCGGCTCGGCCATGTGGGCTCTATTCGACTGTTCTGGAAATGACCTTCTCCGAGAGGTCGTTCAAATAGGCTCGCAGATCTTCGGCGTTTCTGAATTCCTCGAATTCGCCTCGATCCAACGCGCCGACGCCGACGCGAGCAGCTGCGCGCAGGGCTTTCAGCTTGCCCGCATCCTCCGCCTCCCGTTGCTCCACCAGCCGCAATCCGTCGCGCAGCACCTCGCTGGCGTTCTGGTAGCGGCCGGACTTGACGAGTGTTTCGATCAGTTTTTCCTGGCGCTCTGTCAGCACGACATTTCGGGTTGGCATTGGCGTTCCTCGGTTGAGTTCAATTGTTGATGGCATATTACGCCATCAGCGTTTGGCGTTCTCAACCCCGATGGTTCGGCGCGCGTCAGGAAGCCGCCGAGCGGGCGCGCTTCAATGCCTATGCCCGCGCGGCGGAGGCCGCCGTCCGCCGCGCCGAGGAAGAACGGGAGACTGCATCGCGCGCTCGGGTATCGTTCGCCCCGCGTCCGGAAATTAAGGGGCTGCAACAATCCGACGCCAGGCGTGAGGCTGGGATCCCTCACGCCGCCGTCTTCCGGCTCGGCCGGATCAGCACATCCGCGGAGATCCCAAGGCGCTCGTGCAGGCGACGGATCATCGTGATCGATAGTCCGCGTTTTCGGTTCAGGACCTCGGCGATGCGGGTGCGCGTGCCGATGATCTCTTCCAGGTCCCGCCGTGTCAGTCCTTGCTGCTCCATGCGAAACTTGATGGCCTCGATGGGATCGGGCGGATCCATCGGATAGTGCTCGGTCTCGTACGCGTCGATGAGGGTCGCGAGCACATCCAGCCGATCGCCCTCGGGCGTGCCTGCCTTCGCACCCCAGAGGCTCTCGACCTCCTTGAGCGCGGCCTCGTAATCGCGCTTCGTCCGGATTGGCCTTATCTCAGTCGCCATGCTGAACCTCTTTCACATCGATCTTGTCGTAATCCCTGTGCGTGCCGATCCATTTGATCCACACGATGCTCTTCTCGAAATCGACGGCGACGACCAATCGATAATCGTTCCCCTTGATGTTGAACACGATCCGATCCGCTGAGATGATGCTGGCGGTCGCATAGCTGCGCCTTACATCGGCTGCGCTCGACCACCGCGCCTTCTTGACTTCATCGAACCAGGCATCCAGGGCGGCCTTCAGCGCGGCACGGTCCTTGTGTTCCCTGCGCGCCTCGATGTACTCCCGCAAGGTGCGCCGAGCGATGATCCGCATTTTTCAAGAATACCATGCACCCAAAATGGGCGCAAGCTCATCCAATCAGCGTGGCTGTTTCGAGCATGCACGGCGCATGTGCCGACAATCGGCCATCCGGACTACTGGATTTTTTCGCGGGGAATGACGGCAGAAGGTGGGTTGGCTCCGCTTCAAGCGACCCGCGCGGCGGCAGCTGCGCCGCGGCGTTTTCTGCGGTCGTCCCCCGCTTCAAGCGGGGGACCCAGTAACCCGTGGCGGCGCGAATGGGCGTGACTGCCGATGCGCTTCTCCAGCGTCCCGCAGTAATGACTCGCCAGTCAAGCCGGGCGACGACAACCGAGCGTGAAGACGAGCGTTCGGGCAAACGACGCGGCGCGGTCACACGGCGTGCCAGCCGCCGCAGCCCCCCCTCACACCTCGCGGCGGCTGAGGAAGGCGAGGCGCTCGAACAGGTGGACGTCCTGCTCGTTCTTGAGCAGCGCGCCGTGCAGCGGCGGGATCAACTTGCGCGGGTCGCGCTCGCGCAGCGTCTCGGGGCCGATGTCCTCGTTGAGCAGCAGCTTGAGCCAGTCGAGCAGTTCGGAGGTCGACGGCTTCTTCTTCAGCCCGGGCACCTCGCGCACCTCGAAGAAGATCCGCAGCGCCTCTTCGACCAGGCGCCGCTTGATGTTCGGGAAGTGCACGTCGACGATCTGCGCCATGGTGTCGGCGTCGGGGAACTTGATGTAGTGGAAGAAGCAGCGGCGCAGGAAGGCGTCGGGCAGCTCCTTCTCGTTGTTGGACGTGATCATGACGATCGGCCGCCTCTCGGCGCGGATGGTGGCGCCAGTCTCGTAGACATGGAATTCCATGCGGTCGAGCTCGAGCAAGAGGTCGTTGGGGAATTCGATGTCGGCCTTGTCGATCTCGTCGATCAAGAGCACCGGCCGGGGCGGGGCGGAGAAGGCGTCCCACAATTTGCCGCGCTTGATGTAATTGGCGATGTCAGACACCCGCGGATCGCCGAGCTGGCTGTCGCGCAGGCGGGACACCGCGTCGTATTCATAGAGGCCCTGCTGGGCCTTGGTGGTCGACTTGATGTGCCAGGTCAAAAGCGGCGCGTCGAGGGCCTTGGCGACCTCCTCCGCCAGCACGGTCTTGCCGGTGCCCGGCTCGCCCTTGACGATGGGCTTTCCCGCCTCGGTCAGCGCCCCTGCTTGTTCCGCGCAACCATCCAGCCCGTTCAGTCGATGCCGAGCTTGTTGAAGAATATCTTGTTCCGCATCTCCGCGTCGCGCAGCAGCTTCGTCCAGCTAACCACCTCCATGTAGAGGCTGATGTTGCCGAACCAGTTGAACCATCCCAGGCCATCGGGCATCGGGGTAAAGTTCTTCTCCTTTTGGAGCCAGTCCTTGACCTTCTTGGTCAGATCACAGACGACATAGCCGTAGAATGGCGTTGTCTCGTTGACAAGGATGTCACGGCCGGTTGGAGTCTTGAACTTACCCTCCCTGATTTGATTGACGTAGCGGATGATCTGCTGAACCGGGTCTTCCCTGGAAGATGGGTCAGCAAAATCGTCCCGCTGGGGCTTCTTGAACTCGAAAATCGTGATGGGGTTGCTGGCTTCATTGTCGCCGCGATAGGCCACGCGCCGGTTGTAGACGGTTATGTCCGTGCGATCCCCAGATGATTGAAGCGGTTTGTCAGACGAAACGTAGGATGTAAAATTTAACCGTTCGTCAAGAATCCAAAGATTGTGCGCGTCGTAGTTCAGTCCCTCGGAATCCTTTTTGCGCGGCATGATGATGTCATGCACCTCGCCTTCGGACTTGTGCTTTCCGTCAGCTCCGATCTCTAGCGACTTGGACAACAGGTCAAGGACGCACTTCCGCATGGAGACATAGTGGATCAGGTCGTTCTTGCTGTTATCGGAAATGCTCTCGATCAACTGCGAGATTTTCTCGCCAAGCTCATCCGGGTTCTCCGAGTTCAGTAGCGCCGTGACCTGCGTTCGAGTCGCTATTTCCTTTTCAAATTTCTTCTTTTGGAGATGAAGCTCGATGTCCTGATTTGATGGCCTCATGGGCAGGGCGCTGAAGTCTACCTCTTTTGCAAGGATACGATGCCAGGGGGCGTCATTGGTTACGTACTCGGAGATGCGTACTTCCTTGCGCCTCTTCCTTTCGGCGATCTCCGCACCCACTACCGACTGCACGATCTCGGCGGCTTTCTGTTCGATGTCGTTCTGGGATATACCGTTCAACAGGTCGGTATCGGTTTGAAAGCGAAACTCGCCTCGCTCGAGGGACACGTTGTCATTCAGATAGTCGCTGAACACATAGGCTTTGATGACAAAGTTGCGCCCTTTAGCCAAATCTTGATCCGGCCCCAGCTCGAAAAACTCCTCCGCAAATTCAGGAATGTATGATTCGAGTGGATTGTCCGTCACTTCCCGCCGATGCGCGACAAGGCTGACCTTGCTCTTCGCCGTTCGCGGCGCGAAGAATTTGAATACGCGGACCTGAAAGGTCTTTTCATCCTCATTTGCCGATAGCGAGAACGCGCCTTCGTCCACCTTCATTTCGACGATCTGGCTGTTCTCCTTGCCCAGGTAATCATTGAGGGAGACGGCATCGGACGGCTTATTGGCTTCCCGGATCACCACGCGCGGGCAACTGCGCTCCTTATCCACGAAATAGGGCAGCAGCCGTTCCACTACGACCCGGCTGATGGTTTCCAGATTCTTGTCAGGGAACCTTACCGACTTGATGCCGGAAATCTCAACAGTTGCGCCGGTCGCCTGGGCTTGAGACTGACCTTCCTTTTCGTCAACGATGATGTCCTTATCCAAGCCCATCCTGAAAGAACGATCACGAAAGGCATCGCCTTCCGCGAAGGTGCTGGATACCTTCACCCGGTCGAAGTATTTCAGGCAGGTGAAGCGGCCAAATCCCTTGCCGCCGTCCGCTATCTTCTGTTCGGTATAGAGGGTGTCGAAAGCGTCGCGGTTGGTTTTGGTGAAACCTATGCCGTTGTCTTTGACCACGAAGCCGTCAACGTCCTCAAGGCGGTCGAGTACGTCGGCCTGCCCGTTTCGGAGAACTTCGATTTCGACCAACCCGTTCGGTATGCCCTTCGCGTCAATGGCCTGAATCGCGTTCACGACCAACTCTACCAGTGGCGTATAGATATTGGTGCCGGAACGGATGTTCTCGACCAGTCGCCTGACATTGACGTTGCTCATGTCAAGCCCCCAGAGGAGGCAGTGCCCTGCGCTCCATCAGGCGGGCGCCATTCGGGTCATAGATGTAGCCGGTGATCGTGCCATCCTTGATCTTCTCCACGGCGTCGTCGATCACGAACAGCGGCACGAGGAACCATTCGCGCGGGATCACCGGGTTGCCGAACCTGTCCTTGATCTCGATGTCGAGCCGGGCCGGATCGAAGATGCGATGGATGAGGTTTTCCAGTTTGGCGCGACTGATGTTGAACAGCTTGTAGGTCGCCACAATTTCAACATCAGCCAACAGGAAGGTCGGGTCCAGCTTGGCATTGGTGATGCGTTTGGCGACGTCGCCGCCAGTGACGCCGATCTTGTGAACGAGGTCGCGGTTGGCGGCGACGATAGGGTTATCCGACTTGCTGCGCAGGACATAGATGGTGCCGCTGGCCAAGTCGTCGGCCTCACTTTCGCTGGCGAAAAGCGGCCCAGCGTTCGGTTCTGACACGCGGCGGCTCACATCGTCCTTATAGAGGGCGCGTTGCAGAGAGCGGAGTAGCAGGTTGCTCTCGGTGCCGTTGGAATAGATGACGCGAAGGCGGGCGTCGCTTTCGCCATTGGGCGCTTTGAAGGGTTCGCCGACTTCGGCGACGTAAGCGATCTGGCCGCCAAGGATGAAAAACTCTCCGGCCCTGATGTCCGTTTTCAGGAAGCCGGCATCCTTACGGATGGGCTGGGTGATGCGCACGCCGCTGTCGAGGTCGTTCTGCACGGCATTGAAGAGAGGCTTGAAGCGGTCGAAGTCCTCGCACCGCTCCCGGTTGGCGATTTCCTCGGCCGCGCGTTTGTCGGCGGTGGTGCGGACGTGGCGAAGATCGGTGATGTCCGTCGCGCCTGCCGCGCCCTCTAGCTCGGCGAGCAACTCATCGTCGTCCATTTCCTCCGCCGGAGCGGCAACCGCATCCTCTGCAACCGCAAGCAAGCCTTGGTGATCGAGCGGTGCAAGAAGAGAACGGCACTCCTCCTGCGCGCGCAGGCGGTCGAGCCGAACGGCATAAAGCCGCTCGAAAATATCGCGGTCCTCGCCATGCTGCGGCGCGCGGCCATGCGCGGCGGCGAAACGCTGAATTTCCTCGAAGCCCGCAATGATGCGTTCCTCGCGCGCGGAGCGTCCGCCCTTCTTTTCAGGCTGGGCGAAATCCGCGAGTTCGTCGCGCAGTTCATCAAGGTCAAGGTCACTCATAGCGGCCCTCATCCTTGAAGCGCACGAAGGCGGCTGCACCTTCGGCCAGCAGCTTTTCCCAGGCATCGGTCGAGTTGATCGAAGGCAGCCGTCCGCGCTCCTTCTTAAACTTAACCGCGCGCACGGCGTAGTCCTTCGCCTCCTCCGGCGTCAGCGTGGTGCGCTTCGCGGCAATCGCGGCCTTCACCTGTTGCAGGCGCTCCTCGTTCATCGTTTTGGCGAGAATTGAATAGGCTTCCTTGAACGGGTTGATGCGGTCGATCAGGTCGATGTCGAGTTCGCGCACGTCCATCGCAAACTTGCGCACGCCGTCGATCAAGGCCGTGTTGGCGGTGGGTTCGCCGCTCACGCGATCAAGCATGGATTGCTTGGCCTGCTGCGTGATGTTGAGCGCGGCGATAGCGTGCTGGCGCACCGCTTCCTGGTCTTCGTCGCTCAACTCGGGATATTTGTCCTTCACTATCTTGCCCATGCGAACCTGCGTCAGTTCCTCGGGCACCAGCTCGTCGTCGAACAGACCGCGCTCGATAGTCGTCTTGTCCTGCACGAAAGCAGCGATCACCTCGTTCAAATCCTGCTGACAGATTCGCGCTGCCTCGTGACTCTTAGGCTCGACAAGGCCCTTGATTTCGAACTGGAAGACACCGCGCTCCTCGTTGAAGCCAACATTGCACTTGTTGGGATCGTAGCCGCCTTCACCATAGTCGAAGCCTGGGGTCGGTCCGCTTTGCGGGTTCTTCGGCTTGAACTCAAAGCGCGGGGCAAGCACCTGCTCCATGAGCAGGCTGGCGGCGATGGCCTTCAACGTGTCGTTGACAGCCTCGGTCACGGCGTCCTCGGCGGCGTCAGGTTCGGCGATCAGATTTGTGAAGCGCGCGCGGGTCTTGTTCGGTGCATCGCGGGTCGCGCGGCCGATGATCTGCACGATCTCGGTGAGGCTGGAGCGATAGCCCACCGTCAAAGCGTGCTCGCACCAAATCCAGTCGAAGCCTTCCTTGGCCATGCCCAGCGCGATGATGATGTCCACATGATCGCGGTTGTTCTTCTGCGTGGGGTCTTTCAGCGCCAGGGAAACACGGTCGCGCTTGTTCGCGTCATCATCGACAAGATCGGCGACGCGGAGCGTCCGGCCACCCGGCGTTTTGACAAGCTGGAATCCCGTGGCAGCGTCGATGCCCTGCCAGTCACCGAGTGCGCCGATGATGTGTTCGACTTCCTTGATCTTGTCCTTCGTGCTTTCGCGTGAATTGACGTTCGGAATATGGACAATGGTTTTCTCGGCGGGATCGAGCACCGCCAGAATATCGTCCGCATAAGAGTCGGAATAGAAGAAATAACCGATGTCGAGCTGCTTCAGATATTCGTAGCCGTTGAGCTGTTCGTAATAGGTATACGTGACGGACTCGAATTTCGCCTCGTCCTGTGGGGTCAACACCGGCACTGCGTCGCCACGGAAATAGCTGCCGGTCATGGCGACGATATGCACCTTGTCGCGAGCAACGAAGGCCCCAAGGTGCAGGCCCAGCTTGTTGTCGGGGTTGGCGGAGACGTGGTGGAACTCATCCACCGCGATCAGCCGGTTGTCGAACGCCTCCACGCCGAACTTGTCCACAGCGAAGCGGAAGGTGGCATGGGTGCAGACCAGCACCTTGTCATCGCTTTGCAGGAACGCTTCGACCGAATTGACCTTGCCGCCATTGTCCGCGCCGGGCGCGTCGCAGAGATTCCATTTCGGCTCGACATACCAGTCGGCCCAAAAGCCGAACTGGCTCAACGGCTCATCGTGAAAGCTCGCGCCGATGCTCCTTTCCGGCACGACGATGATCGCCTGTTTCACCCCCTGATTGGCGAGCTTGTCGAGCGCAATGAACATGAGCGCGCGGCTTTTGCCGGAGGCGGGCGGCGACTTGATAAGCAGATATTGCTCGCCGCGCTTCTCATAGGCGCGCTCCTGCATCGGGCGCATCCCAAGGGCATTGGCCGTGGTCGAAGAACCGTTGCGAGCGTAGGAAACGGAGACGGAGGGGACAGTGCTGACCATATCAAACCGCCTTTCGTTGACTAAATCGGCGAAGGAAAAGGCGGGCGGTTATCAGTGTTATCTGAAGCCGGAAGGTCGCATCTTCTTCTTCGGACAGCCCCGGATGCCCACCATGCGGGTGCATCCGGCTCATCAACCCTTGAACGTATTGGGGCTTCTGATTGTTAGCATTCCACTCGTTATAGTCCGCGAGCAAGAACGGCGGCTGCACGTTATCGCCGAGAAAATCGCGCTTCGCCTTGCTGTCACCGCCACCGACATAGCCAAGAGCGACGGCAATCTCGTTCAGATAGCTCTCAAAGAAATTGCGCAATTCTCCGTTAGCCGAAGACCATTCGCCTCTCTGAAACGCCGATACTGCTTGTTTTAGATGCCCCTTGGCGACGGCGAAGCCGCCGCGGTCTAGGAGGGCAACAACTTCGTTCTCGGCTTCGCGGAAATCCAAGCCGGGAATGTCTTTCGGCAGCATCCGCACAAGCGTCAGGACTTTTTTGGTCGCTTCGCCATCCCAAGAAAACCTGGAGGTAACGCTGGTCTCCGTTTCCATAACCTCGAAGCCATCGAACCGAAGGCCCGCAACCAGCCTGTTCCATGCCACTGAATCTCGGAGCGCCTCGGGCGCAGTGATTGCGGTCTCGACAAGCGCCCGATCAAGGGAGACACGGCCATTCTCGGTCATCACGGTAAGTTCTTCGTCGCAGGCGAGCTTCGCCCAACTCGCAACGCGAGCGGATTTGCTGGATACATTGCATCGTCCATCAATGCCCCATTGAACCTCCATGACCTCCATATCGCTGTGCGAATTGAAGTCGGCGGCTACCTCGGCAGCGGCAACGATAGTCATGCGATTGAACTTGCTCATGCCGCCCCCGCCCTGCGTTTCTTTGCCGCCGCCGGCGATGCGATCATTTTGGTGTAGAGGTCGAACAGCTTTTCCAGCCGTTCCGTATCGTTGCGAAAGCGGCGGCCGATATAGATGCGCTCCAATACCTCGTCGTTACGCTCATGGGCATTGCGTACGTCGGCGGGCATTTTGTCGGGGTCGTAAAGGTCGGCGATGGTCGCCGGGAAATGCGCCTCGCGTGCCAACAGGATGTCCTCGGCGCAGCGAGTCAGGTCCGCCTTGTTTTTCTCGGTCAGTGTGGGAACGGGAAAGGTATTCCAACCGAGTGTGTTGGAATAGCGGTAGTCGGTCTTCAGCTTGCCGCAGACGGTGCCGATCCAAACAAGGTGCAGGCGCGAGGCGATCAGCGCGAGGTTCCAGAGGGGGGCGTCGTATAGGCCATAAGCGGCGTTCGTCAGCGTCGTGTCACTACCTACGAGACCGACCGGCAGATATGGCCTTCGTTCCGACGAGTGAATAGGAACCACAAGCGTAGATTGCTGCCCTATTCGCATGAGCTTCAATTGATGCGGACGTTTTGCCAAAATGGTTCTTGCGCCCTTATCCGGACTTGCGAGTCTGAGCGCTCGAACTGCTTCGATTCGTTGGTTTACCGCTGGAATTTTTGTTGCATCACTTAGATTCTGATCTTCGATCCAAAGGCAAAATCTGGCCGTGCCATTTATACATTCCTCGGACCCTACTATTCGCCGTGTCAAACGCTCGCACTGATCGGCCGACAATGCCAGTGCTTCTAGTTCGCTGCGACTTAGAGCAGGCTCCGAGCGATGTGAATCGAATCAGGATTCCCGAATCGGCTGACATCTGATTCATGATTCCTGCCGCAGAATGGAGGCGGCTGGAATGGCGCTTTCCGACGATCTTCGCAAACGAGTGGTGGAGGCTGTCGTCTCGGGCGGGCTGTCGCGCAATGCGGCGGCGAAGCGTTTCGAAGTCAGCATTGCGAGCGCCGTGCGCTGGGTCAAGCAATTCGAGACGACGGGAGAAATGTCGCCGAAGCCGACTGGAGGCGATCGCCGCTCCGGCCGCATCGAAGCCCATCACGGCTATCTGATGGGTCTGATCCGGCGCACGCCGGACGTCACCCTGCTGGAGATCCAGGAACGTCTGATCAGGAATTGCGGCGAGCATTTTTCGAGTTCCGTGCTGTGGCGCTTCTTTGACCGTCATGGCGTCACGTTTAAAAAAAGACCGCACACGCCTCGGAGCAGCAGCGGCCGGACGTCCTGAAGCAACGCCTCGAATGGTTCGAGCGACAGCTCGATCTCGATCCCGAGAAGCTCGTCTTCATCGACGAAACGGGCGCCTCGACCAATTTGGCGCGCAAAGGCGGGCGTTGCCGGCGTGGGCGGCGGCTGCGCGTCGGCGTGCCGCACGGCCATTACAAGACGGTCACGCTCGTCGCCGGCATCCGCCTTCGCGGGCTCGTGGCGGCGAAGACCTATGATCGTCCGATCACCGCCGCCCTGTTCGAGGACTGGGTGGAACACTGCCTCGTTCCTACCCTCACGAAAGGCGACGTTGTCGTCATGGACAATCTGTCCGCCCACAAGGGGCCGCGGGTCAAGGAGTTGATCGAGGCCGCGGGCGCCGAGCTGCTCTACCTCCCGCCCTATAGCCCCGACATGAACCCGATCGAGAAGGCGTTTTCCAAGCTGAAAGCGCATTTGCGCAAAATCGCCGAGCGAACTGTCGCCGCCCTGATGCGCGCCCTCGAAACCTGCGCCGACATCTTCAAGCCCGCCCAATGCGCAAACTACTTCGCTGCATGCGGATATGATCCACCTTGATCGGAGTCTGCTCTAGAAGCAAATGGCCGCCGTCGCTGGGCTTATTGCCGAACTCCATTACTGCAAGGCCAGGGCTGGGTTGACCTTGCTTCTCCACGATAATCCGTGGGCCGATGGTCAGATACGGAGTGATAGAGGCGCCCTCACGGATGACAACTGCACCGTCTTCCTGATGTTCGTAAAGTTGTCGTGACGAGCTTGTTTCGGCCGACAGGCCAAGAATTGCAACCGTCACGCCCGCATTATGGCTGGCAAGGTTCGCCCAACGAAAAGATGTAAATGCGAAGAGAATGTCGCAACCTGCGCCGTAGATGATAGGCCAAAGGATCGGAACCGACTGGCCTTGGCATATCGAATTAGTGCAGACGAACGCGGCTCGCCCCCCTGCCGCAGTTACATAGTCCGTTGCCTTGATTACCCATCCGCAAACGTAATCGAGAAATCCCGTCGAACTACTGCGCGCGCCAACGATGGCGCGTATTTCGGCTTTCTGTTCAGCGGTCTGCCAAGTGTTACCAAGATAAGGTGGATTACCACAGATGTAGGTCTCCCCGGCCTCATTCTCGAAGTCGATCTGCGCCTGATTCAGCAGCGTATGAAACAGGTCGTCGGCATGGTGCTTCACGCCGGTCCCGGTCGGCGGGCATACGCTCAACCAATCGAGCCGCAGGGCATTGCCGCAGGTGATCCAGTTCTGCGCGTCGAGCGGCAGAAACTCGGCCAACGCCAGCTTCTGCCCGCGATACAGCAGGTCGCACTGAAACTCGGCGATGATGAGCGCGAGGCGCGCGACCTCGGCCGGGAAGTCGCGCAGCTCGATGCCGCGAAAATTGGTCAGCGGGATCTCAGATGCGCGGCCGGCTTCGCCGCGCCGCTCGTTGATGACGGCCTCGATGGCCCGCATTTCCTTGTAGGCGATGACGAGGAAATTGCCGCTGCCGCAGGCGGGATCGAACACCCTGATCCGCGCCATGCGCCGCCGCAGGTTCAACAGCATCCGGCTGTTGTCGCCCGCTTCCTCAAGCCGCGCCCGCAGGTCGTCGAGGAACAATGGGCTCAACACTTTCAGAATGTTGGGGACGCTGGTGTAGTGCATCCCGAGCGCGCCGCGCTCCTCGTCGTCCGCCACGGCCTGGATCATCGACCCGAAAATGTCCGGGTTGATCTTCGTCCAGTCGAGGCCGCCGATATGGAGAAGGTAGGATCGCGCGATCCTGCTGAAACGCGGCACGGCGGGGCTGCCGGAGAACAGGCCGCCGTTCACATAGGGGAACGCATCCGCCCAACGCGGCAGCTTCGCGGACGCCCGCTGAGCGATGGGCGTGTTCATGGCGCGAAACAGTTCGCCGATCACCTCATGGGTGTTGGACGAGTCCCGCGCGCTCATCTGCTCGATAGTGGCGGTGAACAGGCCCTCGCCGTTGAAGATGTCGGTGTCCTCCGCGAAGAAGCAAAAGATCAGCCGGGCCATGAAGTGGTTCATGTCGGGGCGGCGGTCGGCCGTGCCCCAATCGGGGTTGTCCTTCAGCAGCTCGACATAAAGCCGGTTCAGGCGGCCGGTCGCCCTTATGTCGAACGAGCTTTCGCGGATTTGCTTGACCGTGGTGATCCCGGCCAGCGGCAGGAAGAATCCGAATTGGTTGGGGAAATCGGCAAAGGTGCAGGCGACCGTCTCGCCCGTCGCCAATTCCTCGGCCTCGAACGTGTCGCCATCCGTCGCCAGGACGAATTTGGCCTTGGCCCGCGTTGTCGCCGGACTGGCCTTCAGCGCGGCAAGGGTGTTCGTCACCTCGCCGGGCAAAGCGACAGCGATATGGATGTTGTTGGTCTGAAGGACGCCACCAAGGTCGGACTTGTTCGACTCGCCCTTGCGCAGCCGCTTGAGGGTGGTTTCCTTGTTCCCGAAGGCCTGCAGGAAGAGATAGGGAAACTCCTCGGCGTCGAACGGCTGCTCAGCCAGCTTAGATATGGCTTCTTCAATCTCGACGGCGTTCATGAGTCCCCCCGCTTTCCGTGGCCGAAGCACGGAAAGGCACCACCTTGATCTTGTTGGCCCGCCGCATGACTTCCTCCAGTTCGTAGTCGAGCTGCCGGATCAGCCACTCGCGGGCTGGTGTGCCGAATGCCTTTTCCAGCCGGACGGCCATCTCTGGCGAAATGCCCGACCGCGCGTTCAGCAAGTTGCTGAGGGTCTGCCGATCCACGCCCAGGACTCGGGCGGCGTCGGTGACGCTTAACCCGTTCCTTTCAACGCAGTCCTGCCGGACAGTTGCTCCTGGATGCATCGCCTATGATTCTCACCAAGCCTCAGTGAAGAGGACACTATAGTGATAATCGACACTCGACAACCGACTTCGGGCTCCACCCACATCAGGGGCAACATCGATCCGCATCAACGACCATTCCGGGTGTGCTTTGTTTGGACCGCGGAAGGCCCCGTGGAGGTCGAGATCGTGGACTACGACTAGAAGAGAACCCCACAATGACCAAGAAGCTCAAGCCCGTGCATCCCGGCGTGGTTCTGCGAGAGGAGTTCCTCGTTCCGCTCAAAATGTCGGCGGGCGCTCTTGCGAAGGTCTGCGGCTTGCCTCGGACTCGAATCGAGCGGATCGCCAGCGAACAGACCGGCACTACGGCCGATACCGCGCTTCGGCTCGCCAAGGCTCTCGACACGACGGCCGAGCTTTGGCTCAATCTGCAGAACGACTACGACGTTCAGATCGCGAAGCGCGATCTCGGCAGGATTCTCGATCGCATCCAGACCGTAAACAAGTCGAAGGCGGCCTGACCGGCGAAGTGCAATATCGACGGCGTAACGGGCCGCCCAGTCAAGCCGGGCGGCGATACCCGAGAGTTAGGCAAGCGCGGGCAAGCGACGCCGAGCGGTCACACGGCGTGCCCACCGCCCGCCCCCTCACACCTCCCGGCGGCTGAGGAAGGCGAGGCGCTCGAACAGGTGGACGTCCTGCTCGTTCTTGAGCAGCGCGCCGTGCAGCGGCGGAATCAATTTGCGCGGGTCGCGCTCGCGCAGCGTCTCGGGACCGATGTCCTCGTTGAGCAGCAGCTTGAGCCAGTCGAGCAGTTCGGAGGTCGACGGCTTCTTCTTCAGCCCGGGCACCTCGCGCACCTCGAAGAAGATGCGCAGCGCCTCTTCGACCAGGCGCCGCTTGATGTTCGGGAAGTGCACGTCGACGATCTGCGCCATGGTGTCGGCGTCGGGGAACTTGATGTAGTGGAAGAAGCAGCGGCGCAGGAAGGCGTCGGGCAGCTCCTTCTCGTTGTTGGAGGTGATCATGACGATCGGCCGCTTCTCGGCGCGGATGGTGGCGCCGGTCTCGTAGACATGGAATTCCATGCGGTCGAGCTCGAGCAAGAGGTCATTGGGGAATTCGATGTCGGCCTTGTCGATCTCGTCGATCAAGAGCACCGGCCGGCTCGGGGCGGTGAAGGCGTCCCACAATTTGCCGCGCCTGATGTAGTTGGCGATGTCGGAGACCCGCGGATCGCCGAGCTGGCTGTCGCGCAGGCGCGACACCGCGTCGTATTCATAGAGGCCCTGCTGGGCCTTGGTGGTCGACTTGATGTGCCAGGTCAAAAGCGGCGCGTCGAGGGCCTTGGCGACCTCCTCCGCCAGCACGGTCTTGCCGGTGCCCGGCTCGCCCTTTACCAGCAGCGGCCGCTCCAGCACGATCGCGGCGTTGACCGCGACCTTGAGGTCGTCGGTCGCCACATAGTCCTTGGTGCCCGTAAACTTCATTCGACACTTCGCCTCTCGACATGGCCTCTCGAGATGAAGCGACCGCCGCCGGCGGTCGCTTCCCAAAAGGAACGCTCCGTCACACCCGCTTGATCAGCGTGAGCAGCACCAGGACCACGACGCCGCCGATCGCGGCATTGATGATCTCGGCGACCAAGCCGACCCCCAAGTGAATGCCGAGCTGCGGCAGCAGCCAGCCCGCCACCACCGCGCCGATGATGCCGACGACGATGTTGCCGATCAGGCCGAAGCCGCCGCCCTTGACGATCAGCCCGGCGAGCCAGCCGGCGATGGCGCCGACGATCAGCCACGCAATGATGCCCATATCTATTCCCCCTGATATCCGTGATCGGCCTTCCCCGGAAGGCCTTGAGCCGCGCCGACTTTAGTTGAAATCGCCCCCTCGACAAGTGCGGCGCAGCGGAAAAACGGAAACACCCGTCCGCCGCACGGAATTGCGCGCGCTTGCCCCGCCTCGAAGCGCTTGACGAGAGCCGCGGTCGCGCGCCACCCTGCGACCATGTTCCTGCAATTCTTCACATCGCTGCGCGACGCCCAGGTCCCGGTCACGCTGCGCGAATATCTCACCCTGCTCGAGGCGCTCGATGCCGATCTCGCCGGGCAGACGGTGGAGAATTTCTACTATCTGTCGCGCGCCGCGCTGGTGAAGGACGAGCGCAATCTCGACAAGTTCGACCGCGTCTTCGGCGCCACCTTCAAGGGACTGGAGAGCCTGCTCGACGCCATGGAGAAGGCGGACATTCCCGCCGAGTGGCTGAAGAAGCTCGCCGAGAAATACCTGACCGACGAGGAAAAAAAGCAGATCGAGGCCATGGGCTGGGACAAGCTCATGGAGACGCTGCGCGAGCGCCTGAAAGAGCAGAAGGCGCGCCACCAGGGCGGCAGCAAGTGGATCGGCACCGCCGGCACCTCGCCGTTCGGCGCCTATGGCTACAATCCCGAGGGCGTGCGCATCGGCCAGGACAAGAACCGCAACAACCGCGCGGTGAAGGTCTGGGACCGGCGCGAGTTCAAGGACCTCGACGGCAATGTCGAGCTCGGCATCCGCAACATCAAGGTGGCGCTGCGGCGGCTGCGCAAGTTC
Organism: Bradyrhizobium sp. WD16; assembly: GCF_024181725.1. NCBI lineage: Bacteria > Pseudomonadati > Pseudomonadota > Alphaproteobacteria > Hyphomicrobiales > Nitrobacteraceae > Bradyrhizobium > Bradyrhizobium sp. WD16. The sequence continues at coordinate 690,156 of NZ_CP028908.1, forward strand.
GCCCGCACCGGCGCGCCGGACGAACTCGATCTCGACACCACGATCCGCGAGAGCGCCAGCCACGGCTATCTCGACGTCCATATGCGCCCCGAGCGGCGCAACGCGGTGAAGGTGCTGATCTTCTTCGACATCGGCGGCTCGATGGATTCCCACGTCGCCCAGATCGAGGAGCTGTTTTCGGCGGCCAAGTCCGAATTCAAGCACATGGAGTATTTCTACTTCCACAACTGCCTCTATGAGGGCGTGTGGAAGAACAACAAGCGCCGCTTCATCGACCGCACCCCGACCTGGGACATCCTGCACAAATATCCCCACGACTATAAGGTGGTGTTCGTCGGCGACGCCGCCATGAGCCCCTACGAGATCGTGGTGCCGGGCGGCTCGGTCGAGCATGTCAACGAGGAGGCCGGCGCGGCCTGGGTGGAGCGGATCACCCGCACCTATCCCCATGTGGCCTGGCTCAATCCGGTGGCGCGCAAGCACTGGGACTATTCGGAATCGACCACCATCCTGCGGCGGCTGCTCAACGAGCGCATGTTCCCCTTGACGCTCGAGGGGCTGGAAGCGGCGATGCGCGAACTGGTGCGCTGACGCCTTCCGGAATCGATCTGCAAACGAAAGTTCTTCACCGATGCCCCAGACCATCCATCGCGGTATCAAGAGCCTCGTCGCCGAGGCCAATGCGCAGATCACGACGCTGAGCGCGCCCGAGGCGATCGCCGCCGCGCAGCGCGACGACGTGGTGCTGGTCGACATCCGCGACCCGCGCGAGATCGAGCGCGAGGGCCGCGTGCCAGGCTCCTTCTCCTGCACCCGCGGCATGCTGGAATTCTGGATCGATCCGGAAAGCCCCTATGCCAAGCCGGTGTTCCAGCAGGACAAGACCTTCATCTTCTATTGCGCCGGGGGATTGCGCTCGGCGCTCGCCGCCAAGACGGCGCAGGACATGGGATTGAAGCCGGTCGCCCATGTCGCCGGCGGCTTCGCCGCCTGGCGCGAGGCCGGCGGACCGGTGGAAAAGCTGCCGGTGGACAAGCTCGCGCCGCGGCAGCCGAAGTAATCCACACCGAGGTTGGCCACCGGGTTTCTCACAACGGCGAATGCAAGGCGGACTTACGCACATGGCCTCAACCAACGATCCCCTCGTCTCCACCGCATGGCTGGCGGACCATCTCGATGATCCGAACGTCCGCGTCGTCGACGCCACGTTCAAGATGCCCGGCGTGCTGCCGCTGCCCCATGACGATTTCCTCGCCGCCCATATTCCGGGCGCGGCGTTCTTCGACGTCGACACCGTCGCCGACACGAACAATCCGCTGCCGCACATGTTTCCCGACGACGCGCGCTTCGCCCGCGAGGTCGAGAAACTCGGCATTTCCGCTGACAGCCTGGTGGTGGTCTACGACGCCGGCGGCTGGGTCGCGGCGCCGCGCGCCTGGTGGATGTTCCTGAGCTTCGGCCACGACAAGGTGCGGGTGCTCGACGGCGGATTGCAGAAATGGCGCGCCGAGGGCCGGCCGGTGGAGTCGGGGCCGGCGTCGCCCCGGCCCGGTCATTTCGCCGCCAGGCTCGATCCGGCCTTCATCCGCACCAGGGCGCAGCTCGTCGACAATCTCGCCGCGCGCGGCGAGCAGGTGATCGACGCCCGGGCCCGGCCGCGCTTTGCCGGGTCGGTCGCCGAGCCGCGGCCGGGGCTGCGCAGCGGCCACATCCCGGGCAGCCTCAACCTGCCCTACAACGAGCTGTTCGACGCCGCGACCGGGACCATGAAGCCGCTCAACGAGCTGCGAAAGCTGTTCGAGACCGCGGGCCTCGATCTCGCTCGGCCGGTCGTCACCACCTGCGGCTCGGGGGTCTCGGCCGCGGTGCTGAGCCTGGCGCTGTACCGGCTCGGGGTGCGCCGCTCCGCGCTCTATGACGGCTCGTGGAGCGAATGGGGCGCCGCCGACGGGCCGCCGATTGCCCACGGTTGAACTATATAACAGAGATCAACCACCGAATCCGGGAAACGGATTGATCTGCTGGCGCTGCTGTTGAAAGGGGCTGATCTGTTGCGCAGCGGGCCTCGCCCGGACCGCCGCGCGAACGTGATGCACCTTCGGCTTCTTGTGCCGCTTGGCAAGGTGGCGCGGGATCTCCGGACGCGGCCGCGCCGCCGCCTTGATGACCTCCTCGGGCAGATCGGCCGGCACCGCAGCGTTTTCGCTGGTATCCAGCGCCGCGGTCGGCCCGGGCTTTGCCGCCTCGGACGGCGCCGCGTTCTCTCCGGTCGCCGCTGACGGCTCGGCCGCGTCCTGGCTCGCATCCTTGATCGCCGGCTGAGGATCACCGGCAGGCGGGGTGGCCGCCGTCGTCGCCGGCGCGGCTTCGCCGGCCGGCACGGGGGCGGGCACCGCCGGCGCCAGCGCCACCACCGCCGGCGCTTGCCCCGGCTCCGGCTTGGCCTCGGATGTCATTTCCGTCCTGGTATCGGTCTGGCTGCCGGGCTTCGCCTCAGGGCCCGGCTCGGTCGCCGTCACCTCGGCCAGGCCGGGCGCAGGCGCTTCCTGTGCCGGCGCGGCGGCAGCCGTGTCCGGCTCGGTCGGCCGCGGCTCCGCAGAGGGGGCGGCTCGCTGCCCCGGCTCGGCCTGGGTTTCGATCTGCAGCAGGGCGAGGGTGGCCTGGCGCTGCTCCCGTTCCCGCGCCACCACCGCTTCCGACGCCGGCGGCGGCGCCGCGAGCCCGGCGAAATTGTCATGGGCGGCACGCAGCAGCGCCGCCGCGCCGAGACCGAAGACCAAAAGCGAAACCGACAGCAGAACAATGGCGAACAGGACGCGGAAGCCCGGCAGCATGGGACCCTCGGCACCTCGTGGCTGGAGGCGCGGTCGACTCGAAGTGGGACGAGATGCAGCCGGATGAACGCCGCGGCCGCGAATCAGGCGTTTCGAGGATAGCCCAAGGCGTTTGCGTCAAATCATGAAAAATGGAGGCGGTGGCGTCGGTTGCGCCGAAATTAGCCGCCGAGGCCCAAAATCTCGCCCCATTCGACGTGCTTGTGACCGCGATGTCTTGAATGCGCCGCTATGGTGCGTAAAGCACGTTAACCTTCCGGTGGCGGATTCCGGGTTATAGAAGAGTGATGATGAGCAAGCGAATTCTGGCGATCTTGGCGGTGGCTGCGGCCGGCGTCGCGGGAACTCCCTCGGCGATGGCGCAGACCTATGCCCAGCCGACCTCGCCCTCCTATCCGGCCCCTCCCGGCTCCTATCCGCCGCCGGCGGCGCCGGACCAGATGCCCGATTTCGACAATCTCGACGATGACGCCGCCGCCGCCCCACCGGCGTCCGCCGCGCTGTCGACGCCTGGCCCGGTGATGTCGCCGGACGATCCGCGCTATGGCCGGCCGGCCGGGCCGCCGCCGGTGATTTATTCCGATCGCCCTGCCGACGGCGCCGTCGCCAGCCGCCAGCAGGGCGGTGCCGGCTTCATCGATCCGTCCGACCCCAGCCGTCAGCTGCGGCCGCCGGGCGCGATCGACGGCAGCGCCGCTGGTCCGGTCACCGGTGCCGTGCCGCAGATGGCGCCCCAGGGCTCCGACGGACGGCCGATGACCGTGATGGCTTTGCCCGCCGACGAGCAACCCGAGGTCGGTCCGCGCAAGGAATTGCCCGAGCGTCTGCGTCGCAAGGAGGTCTCCTTCGTGACCAAGGAGCCGCCGGGCACCATCGTCGTCGATACCCCGAATACCCAGCTCTATTACGTCCTCGGCAACAACCGGGCGATCCGCTACGGCGTCCGCGTCGGTCGCGACGGCTTCACCTGGACCGGCGTGCAGAAGATCACCCGCAAGGCCGAGTGGCCGGACTGGCATCCGCCGCCGGAGATGATCGAGCGCCAGCCCTACCTGCCGCGCTTCATGGCCGGCGGCGACGGCAATCCGCTCGGCGCCCGCGCGATGTATCTCGGCTCGACCGTGTACCGCATTCACGGCACCAACCAGCCGTCGACCATCGGCCAATTCGTCTCCTCGGGCTGCATCGGCATGCTCAACGAGGACGTCACGGACCTGTTCGACCGCGTCAAGGTCGGCACCCGTGTGGTCGTGCTCCCGGGTGGCGCGCCGCCGGCGACGACCACGGCGTCGGCCCAGCCGCTGCCGGATCCCGGCCGCCCCGCGCCGATGACGTCCGGTACGGGTGCTTCCGCCATGGCCGGCACCAGCCCCACGGTGGTGCCGGCGCTGCCGGCTCCGGTGACGATCCGCTGATCCGGCATCGCTGAAGGCGATCCTGTCTGAATGATCTGAACTTAAAGTCTTGAGGGCGCGGTGACCAAACGGCCACCGCGCCCTTTCCTTTTGGACTGCTCGTCGGCACTCAGCCGAGTCGCCGCACCGGCTCACCGGCCTGCCAGGCGGCGATGTCCTCGACCATGTCTTGATAAAAGCGACGATAATTCTCGGCGGTGACATAGCCGAGATGCGGCGTCAGCACGACGTTATCGAGCCGCCGCAGCGGGTGATCGACCGGCAGAGGCTCCTGCGAAAAGGTGTCGAGCCCGGCGCCGGCGATGCGGCGCTGCTGTAGCAGCTCGAGCAGCGCGACCTCGTCGACGATCGGCCCGCGCGCGGTGTTGATCAGGTAGGCCGTCGGCTTCATCCGGGCGAGATCGGCGCGGCCGACGAGGCCCCGTGACCGCTCCGACAGCACCAGGTGGATGGTGATGATGTCGGAGGTGGCAAACAGCGTCTCCTTGCTCGCACGGGCGACGCCCGCGGCAGCGCAGGCCTCGGCGGTGAGATTGGTGCTCCAGGCCTGGACCTTCATGCCCAAGGCTTTGGCGATGTCGGCTACGCGGATGCCGAGCTTGCCGAGGCCGACGATGCCGAGCACCTTGCCCTCGACGTCCTGCCCCAGCGTCACCTGCCACGGCGCCCCGGACTTCATCCGGGCACTCTCGAAGCCGATGCGGCGCGTGAGCTCGAGCATCAGACCGATGGCAAGTCCTGCGGTCGGATTGCCGACATTGCCGGTGCCGCAGACCACGATTCCGCGGGCCTTCGCCGCGTCGAGATCGATGGCGGCATTGCGCAGGCCCGAGGTCAGCAGCAGCTTGAGGCGCGGCAGCGCCGCGATCACCTTGGCGCCGAACGAGGTCCGCTCGCGCATGGCGCAGACGATGTCGAAATCCTGCAGCGCGGCCACGGCCGCTGCGGAATCGGCGAAGGGCTGGTCGAACACGGTGATCTCAACGTCCGTCAGGCTCCGCCAGTCGGCAAGGTCGAGGGCAACATTCTGATAGTCGTCGAGGATCGCGCAGCGCAGAGCCATGAGGAACCGTTCCCGGGTGACTGCGAGGCGATGCGCCCCGCCCTCGTCATGCTGGCGCGGCCGCTGATGCGACGCAAGCCGGACGGCTTACGGCCGGATGCAACCCTGATCCGCCTTCGCCACCTCGCGCGCCGCTTCCTGGCTGTGCCTGGCCTGCCAGGCCGGGCCCGGACCACGCATGTAGTGCTGCTCCGGCCGATAGGGGTCGAAGGCGGAGATGACGAACTGGTGCAGAAAACCGGTCACCTCATGCCAGAAACCGGCAGGCGGCGTTGCGGCGGGAACAAGATCGAGACGGACAGTGGGATCGTGAGCCATCGGGGCGCATCGCGTTGCAGATTGCTGCCGGGTCGCGGTCGGCTCGCTGGCACAGCCACAGCCAGAGTGTCCCGCGGCCTCCCGCGCCTGGCTTCCGAGGTCCGCAAGCGACGCCTGGGGCGTGTTTCGCGCACCTCGGAAGCGGGGCACTTGGAGAGCTTCAGGCTCGGCGGAATTGATTAAAATGCGGTTCTCCGGCGCCGCCGCGGCCGGACGATGATGATTATGGTTTCCAATTCGTGAACCGCGCCGGTTGCCCTTTGCCGACCGCGCCGCTACATCAGCACCAGATTTTTCCCAGCTTTTCGCCTCCCAAGGAACACGATGGCTCGCCAGTTCGTCTATTTCATGCAGGGTCTCACCAAGACCTACCCGGGCAACCGCAAGGTGCTCGACAATATCCACCTGTCTTTCTACCCGGATGCCAAAATCGGCGTGCTGGGCGTCAACGGCTCCGGTAAGTCGACACTGCTGCGGATCATGGCCGGCATCGACAAGGAATACAGCGGCGAGGGCTGGGTCGCCGAGGGCGCACGCGTCGGCTATCTCGAGCAGGAACCAAAGCTCGATCCCGCCAAGACGGTGCGCGAGAACGTGATGGAGGGCGTCGCCAAGCAGAAGGCGATCCTCGACCGCTATAACGAACTCGCGGTGAACTACTCCGACGAGACCGCCGACGAGATGACCAGGCTGCAGGACGAGATCGAAGCCCTGGGCCTGTGGGATCTCGACAGCAAAGTCGACCAGGCGATGGATGCGCTGCGCTGCCCGCCGGACGATGCCGACGTCACGGCGCTCTCCGGCGGCGAGCGCCGCCGCGTCGCGCTCTGCCGGCTCCTGCTCGATCAGCCCGACCTGTTGCTGCTGGACGAGCCGACCAACCATCTCGACGCCGAATCCGTCTCCTGGCTGGAAGGTCATCTGCGCAACTATCCGGGCGCGATCCTGATCGTCACTCACGACCGCTACTTCCTCGACAACGTCACCGGCTGGATTCTCGAACTCGATCGCGGCCGTGGCATTCCCTACGAGGGCAACTATTCCTCGTGGCTGGTGCAAAAGCAGAAGCGGCTCGAGCAGGAGGGCCGCGAGGAGGCCGCGCACCAGCGCACCCTGGCCCGCGAACAGGAGTGGATTGCAGCCTCGCCGAAGGCGCGTCAGGCCAAATCCAAGGCGCGCTACCAGCGCTACGAAGACCTGCTCGCCAAGGCCAGCGAGAAGCAGACCCAGACCGCCCAGATCATCATTCCGGTGGCGGAACGGCTCGGCAACAACGTGGTCGACTTCGAAGGCCTCACCAAGAGCTTCGGCGATCGCCTGCTGATCGACAATCTGACCTTCAAGCTGCCGCCAGGCGGCATCGTCGGCGTCATCGGCCCCAACGGCGCCGGCAAGACCACGCTGTTCCGCATGATCACGGGGCAGGAGACGCCGGACAAGGGCACCATCACCATCGGCGAGACGGTACATCTCGGCTATGTCGACCAGTCGCGCGACGCCCTCGACGGCACCAAGAGCGTGTGGGAGGAGATCTCCGGCGGCAACGACCTGATCCTGCTCGGCAAGCGCGAGGTCAATTCGCGCGGCTACTGCTCGGCCTTCAACTTCAAGGGCGCCGACCAGCAGAAGAAAGTCGGCCAGCTCTCTGGCGGCGAGCGCAACCGTGTTCACCTCGCCAAGATGCTCAAGTCGGGAGCAAATGTGCTGCTGCTCGACGAGCCGACCAACGACCTCGACGTCGACACCCTGCGCGCCCTCGAAGAAGCGCTGGAGGATTTTGCCGGCTGCGCCGTGATCATCAGCCACGACCGCTGGTTCCTCGACCGTATCGCCACCCACATCCTCGCCTTCGAAGGCGACAGCCACGTGGAATGGTTCGAGGGCAACTTCCAGGACTACGAGAAGGACAAGATGCGCCGTCTCGGCCAGGATTCGGTCATTCCGCACCGGATGAAATACAAGAAGCTGACGCGCTGACCGCGCGGATCGGAAGATCGAGGCGCCTTTTTCTTTTGCGTCATCGTCTTCTGCATCATGCCGATCGATGCTGCGGCCGGCGCGGCGCCGCGTCAGGGTGACGCGGAGACACTTGGGACTTGATTTCCGGCCCCCATTTCGAGTGAGACTCCAGGCACGTTGATCCTGGTGCGATGGATCTGACGCTCGTATCAGCATCGCAGCGAATTCGTCGTACGCGCGTCAGATCCAAAACCGCACTAGAATCATAACTATGCTAGTGTCCCTCTGGTTTCCAACGTTCGTATGAGCGCCTGCTGCAATGGGATACGAACGTTGGAACCGGGACACTAGGAGTCATGATGTCACTGTCACCCGAAACCCCGTTGCCGCCGCGCGGCGCCCGGTTGCGCCCGCTGCCGATGCTGATCTTCGGCTCGCGCTGGCTGCAGCTCCCGCTCTATGTCGGCCTGATCGTCGCCCAGGGCATCTACGTCGTGCTCTTTCTCAAGGAGCTGTGGCATCTGTTTTCCCACACGCCCGATTTCAACGAGCAGCAGATCATGCTGGCGGTGCTGGGGCTTATCGACGTGGTGATGATCTCCAATCTGCTGGTGATGGTGATCGTCGGCGGCTACGAGACCTTCGTCTCCCGCCTCAATCTCGAGGGACATCCGGACGAGCCGGAATGGCTCAGCCACGTCAATGCCAGCGTGCTCAAGATCAAGCTGGCCATGGCGATCATCGGCATTTCCTCGATCCACCTGTTGCGCACCTTCATCGAAGCCGGCAATCTCGGCGGCGTCGGCCGGACCACCAACTACACCGAATCCGGCGTGATGTGGCAGACCATCATCCACGTCGTCTTCATCATTTCCGCCATCGGCATCGCCCTGGTCGACAAGATCTCCAGCGCGACCACCGCTGCGGCGGCCGCCGAGCACGACTGAGACTTGAGCGGTAAGAGTTGGGCGATGAGGCACGAGCAACAGCGCGCACGTACGGGCGGAAGGCGGATAAGAGCCGCCGTCCGTGCGCTCGCCGTCGCGCTGCTCCTCGTCACGGCTATCCGTGCCCCCGCGGCGGCGGCCGATTCCGGTTTCACCCGCTTCATCGCTTCGCTCTGGCCGGAGGCGCAGCAGGCGGAGGTGTCGCGCGCCACCTTCGATCGCGCCACAGCATCGCTCGAGCCCGACTACAAGCTGCCCGACCTCGCCCTTCCCGGCCGCCCGCCTTCGGCGGCGCAGGCGCAGGCCGAATTCGTCCAGGTCCCCGCCGATTACGTCAAGGAAGCGACCATCGCCCGCCTCGCCGCCGAGGGACGGCGGCTTGCCGACCAGCACCGGGCGACACTCGCAGCCATCGAACAGCGCTTTGGCGTGCCGCCGGAAATCATCCTGGCGATCTGGGGCCGCGAGACCGACTACGGTCGCTATACGCTGCCCAACAACGCCATCCGGGTGCTGGCGACCCAGGCCTATGTCGGCCGCCGCAAGGATCAATTCCGCACTGAATTCATCCTGGCCCTGAAGATCCTCGACGAGGGCCATGTCGCCCTCAAGGACATGCGGGCATCGTGGGCAGGCGCCATGGGCCTCACCCAGTTTCTGCCATCGGAATTCTACCAGCACGCGGTGGATTTCGACGGCGACGGCAAGCGCAATATCTGGACTTCAATTCCCGATGCCCTCGCCTCGGCCGCCCAGCAGCTCAAGCACAAGGGGTGGCAGAACGGTTTGCGTTGGGCGTATGAAGTACGTGGGCCGCGCAATGTCGACTGCACCGAGGGTGTCCCCGAAATCACGCGGCCGATCGGGGAGTGGCTGCAGCGCGGCTTCTCATTGGCGCGCGGCCGGGTGCTGTCGGCTGCGGAGAAAGCCGAGCGCGCCTCGCTGCTCCAGCCGGAAGGCATTTACGGGCCGGCCTTCCTCGTCACGCGCAATTATTTCGTGATCAAAGAGTATAACTTTTCTGATCTCTACGTGCTGTTCGTCGGCCATCTCGCCGACCGCATGACCGATCCGCATCCGTTCGAGGCATCGTGGTCAGCTTCCACGCAGCTGCGCACCGCCGATGTCGAGGAGATGCAGCGCCAGCTCACCCGCATGGGACTTTACGCCGACAAGATCGACGGCAAGGCCGGCATGAAGACCCGCGCCGCGCTGGGCGCCTATCAGAAGGCGGCCGGGCTCAAGCTCGATTGCTGGCCGAGCGGCGATGTGCTGCGCGCCATGCGCCGCTGAAAGTCCGCCGGGAACCCGCGCCAAACCGTTCTTCGCCGTTGCTTTATTGTCGACTGCGCCGGGAAATCGACTAACAATGGATGGCTTGCGCGCGGGGACACCCATTCTACAATTCTCACACCTGGCCAGCAACTGGGCGGAGGCGCTGCGGCGCGGATGGCAAGGCATTGCCCCGCCGCCACCCGCCTTGATAACGGCATTCGCGGCGATCTGCCTTGCTGGCAGCACCTTGGCGCGTTGGCTGATCGCATTGATCCGGCCGGATACGCCCTTCATGCTCTATATTCCGGCGGCGATGGTGTTGGCCGTGGTCGGAGGCCTGCGCGCCGGCGTGATCACTGCGCTCCTGGGCGGAGTGCTCGGCATCACGCTGAGCTTCAGTGGCAGCCCGCCCATTCCCAGCCGGCTGACGCTGCTTGCGATCTACCTGCTGGTCGCCGCGTTGATCATCTGGGGCGTCGGCCACTACCGCGCGCTCGTGGCCCATTATCGCGCAGTCTGCACCCAGCTCACCGAAGAGGAGCGTTATCGCCGGCTCGTCATCGAGGAGCTGCAGCATCGGCTGCGCAACAAACTCTCGACCATCCACGCCGTCATCAGGCAGGTGCTGCGTGACCAGCCGGAGGCCTGGACCAAGATCGACAGCCGCATCCGCACCCTGTCGGCGACCGACGATCTGATCGCCCAGGCGGACGAGCGCGGCTGCGAGCTCAAGGACCTTCTCGTCTCCGAACTCGATCCTTATGGCGAGGGTCGCTTCACCTTGGCGGGGCCCGAGGTCTACCTGCCGGCCAAGCTCGCGGTCTGCCTCGCACTGGTCTTCCATGAATTGACGACCAACGCCGCCAAATACGGCGCGCTGTCGTCCGCCGCTGGAATGCTCGAGATCGGCTGGTCGACCGCGAATGACATTCTCAGCCTGAACTGGCAGGAACGCGGCGGCCCCGCCGTCGCGCCGCCAGGCAGGGCCGGCTTCGGCACCAAGCTCATCAATTCCGCCCTGGCCGGCTTCGACGGACACACCGAGATGGATTTTCGTACCGAGGGGCTGCGCTACGCCCTGCGGTGCCGGATCCCCGCGCCGGAGCCGGACCGGCCGCTGGCTTGAGCCATCGGAGATCGGCATAGGGGGCGACCTTTTGGGTCGCTCCCCTGCCACACCACCCGGCATGCGGGTCCGCACCGGGCGGTTCGAGAAGTTGAGGTCATGAGAGACGGGGCAGTCCCAACCGGTCCGACCAGTTCAGGGTTAGCACGGCGTTGAGGAGCATGCCGCTGTTGCGCCACCAGCGACGGCTGTTGGCCGCCACCTGCCGTGCAACGTCAGGCTTGGCTCCCAGCGCCAGCAGTTCCCTGTGCATGGTCGTACCGCGCTTCCACTGCTTGAGCTGGATGGCGCGCAGCCGGTGACGCAGCCACTGGTCCAGCTCTCGCCAGACCCGTGGGGTTTGCGCCAGCCGGAAGTACGCCTTCCAACCCAGGACATAGGGCCGCAGACGATCCACCACATCCTGCATGCTGCGCCCGCCACTGCGGCAGGTCAGTTGCCGGATGCGCTGCTTGAACGTCCTCAGCGGCTTGTCGGCGACCTTGCGTTTGATCACGCCGCCCGGGGCTACCCAAAGGCTGTAGCCCAGGAACTTGCGACCAAACACGCTGGCCACTGTGCTTTTGGTCTCGTTGACCGTCAAGTGCAGCTTGCCGTAGAGCCGCCGAAGCAGCGCCATCACCCGGTCACCCGCCCGGCGGCTGCGAACGTAGACGTTCGCATCGTCGGCGTAGCGCACGAAGCAATGGCCCCGACGTTCCAGCGCCTTGTCCACTTCATCGAGCAGAACGTTGGCCAGCAGCGGCGATAGCGGCCCGCCTTGCGGCGTCCCCATCGTTCGCTTCCGGACCACGCCATCGCCCATGATCCCGCTGTTCAGATACGCCCGGATCAGCCGGATGACCCCGGTGTCCCCGATCCGTTTCTGAAGGCGGTCGATGAGGATGTCGTGATCGACCCGGTCAAAGAACTTTTCCAGGTCGACGTCCACCACGATCCGGCGGCCCGATTGCACGTATGACTGCGCCGCAAGGACGGCGTCATGCGCGCTTCGGCCCGGCCGGAAGCCGTAGCTGTGCTCGCTGAAGGTCGGATCAAGAATGGGCTGCAGCACTTGCAGCAGCGCCTGCTGGATCAGACGATCCGTCACCGTCGGGATGCCGAGCTCACGCTCGCCGCCCTCGGGCTTGGGGATCGCCACCCGTCGCACCGGACTGGGCCGGTACGCCCCCGACAACAGTTGCTCGCGGATCGCCGGCCACGCCGTACGCAGCTGCGCGGCGGTCTGGTCAATGTCCAGACCGTCCACACCGGCTACGCCTTTGTTGGCCCGCACCCGCTTCCACGCCCGTTGCAGGTTCTCTCTCGCCAGAGCCGCCAAAAGCAGCGCCGACCCTGTGCCCTTCGGTTCATGCCGCGGGCGACGAGCTTCATCGCTGCCCGAGCCACACGCGGCTTCACCGCGTCCTACCCCGGACCGCCCTGCTTGCGCAGGCATCTGATGCAATGCTCGCCACATCGACATGGCCTCGAACACTCCCTCTCGTTCGGCCCTTCGCCTGCGGGACGGCTTCGCAGCCTTCCCACCGGCTACTACGACCTCGGCTGACTTCTCGCTCCGGCTCGACACCGTCGCCCTTTCGGGCATGAGGCGAGACCTCCCCAGGTAAGAACGCACTCCTTCACTGCACGACCGCCGGATCTACGCCGCTTCCCCTTGATCACGAGAGCTTCGCGATTACTGGCCCGCTCGCCCTGGTCGGCAACGCCTTCTATCCGCTTCTTATTCATCGGCCCGCAGCTTCGCTCCACGCTTCCTCCCCACACTCGGTCGCCCTCATGCGGTTGCGCTTCGCTTCGCTCGTTGTGATCAACTCACGATGGGACTTGCACCCATAAGAGGGCGCCCATGCTGGGCGCACAAATGAAAAACCCGGCCAGCGGCCGGGTTTCTCGAATGGAGCTGATGGTCCGTTCAGCTGCAGACCGTTCAGTCGCAGACCTGGACGCGGCGAAAACGCCAGCCGTAACCGTCCCAGAAGCGCTCACGCACCCAGCGGCACGGCGGCTCTTCGACATAGACCGGCGCCGGGGCATAGTAGACCGGCGGCGGCGGCGGAGCCGAACCGGCAATGGCGCCGCCGAGCAGCGCACCACCGATCAGACCACCGGCGATCCCGGCCGCGATCCGGCCGTCATCGGCGCGCGCCGCAGGAGCGGCAACGGCGAGCGCACCGGCGACGGTGACCGCCGCAAGGAACGCCGAAAGCATCTTCTTCATTCGTATTCTCCTCAGATCGCGCCGAGCCGCGCGGTGGAAAGGTCCGACAGGAGAGCCCCGGGGCTCCTTGTTGGCGTGTTTACCGTGTCGTTGCGTTCAGTAGAAGCGACCCTGCCTCGCGGCCGACCGCCCGCATTCGTCCCCGCCGCGATCATAATCGAAATTCACGTGGCGGGCTCAACCTTTTTCGGCTCGAACCGGCGCGATCAAGGCCTTGCCATTGCGCCGAATTTTCGGCGAACCGACCGCACAAACCGTCAATAACAGACGCGCGTGCGGCGAATCCGCCAGCCGTAGCCGTCCCAGAACCGCTCGCGCTGCCAATAGCACGGACCGCCATAGGCCGGCGCGTAATCGCCGTAATAGCCGTAGCCCGGGCCGTAGCCGTAGCCAGGGCCGTAGCCGTAGCCGCCGCTGAGGGCGCCACCGATGATCGCGCCCGCTGCAAGTCCGCCGATCACGCCCGCGGCGATGCGGCCGCCACGGGCCTCCGCCTGATGCGGCGCAGCAATGACGCTGATCGCCAATGTCGCCGCCGCCGCCGTCGCCAGCAGTGAATGTTTCATGGCACACACTCCTAGAATGAAGATGCGAGGCTGAAAGAATTTCGCGGCCGCAGAGTTTCATTTGCGGGTTGAACGGACAATGAATGCGGCCGCCGAAATGCCGCCATGTTCGCCGCCCGGGCGGCCTATTTCGATGCGCCGCTCTTCGCGCCCTCCGGCGGCTTCTTGTCGCCGCCCGAGGCCGGCGGCTGGAGCCGCAGCTGCTCGAGCTTGCCCTCGAGACCGGCGACGCTCGCCTTGAGGGCTTCGACCTGGCGGCGCAGCGCCTCGATCTCGGCCCGCGCGGCATCGACCCTGGCCTGCTGGTCGAGCGCCGCCTTGGTCATGACCTTCTTGAGGAAATCGACGTTGCTCTGCAGGCAGCTGGTGCGCCGCTCCATGGTCTTTTCGGCGGTACAGATCTCGATGCCGGGGACGTCCTGGGCCCGCGCCACGATCGGCAGGGCAAGGACGCCAACCAGGAGGGCGCATGGAGCCGCCAGCCGCTTTCGCATCGTCATCGTCATCGTCCCTCCCGCTGCGCAACAGAACAGGGGTAGTTTAGCCGTGATTGCAGCCGCCCTGAGCGCAGAATGATGCAAATAAGAATGATTTGCATATAGCTCGATACACCGTGGAGATCTGGCTGCGCTGCGACGCCAGACGAAAACGCCGCCGGCGCTGCGAGCGGACCGGCGGCGGAAACCATCAGGCCGTGGACAACCCCACCGCGCCGGCGGGGTGGGAAACGCCTCAGCGCTCGGCGAAGGCCTTTTCCACCACGAAGTGGCTGGGCTCGCCGTGGTTGCCCTCGATGAAGCCGCGCTCATCGAGCAGCGCCTTGGTGTCGACCAGCAACGCCGGGCTGCCGCAGATCATGACGCGGTCCTTCGCGGCCTCGAGATCCGACAGGCCGATGTCCTTGAACAGCTTGCCCGAGGTCATCAGGTCGGTGATGCGGCCGCGGTTGCGGAACGGGTCGCGGGTCACGGTCGGATAGTAGATCAGCTGGTTGCGCACCATCTCGCCGATCAGTTCGTCGTTCGGCAGCTTTTCGGTGATCATCTCGCCATAGGCGAGCTCGCGGACGTGGCGGCAGCCATGCAGCAGCACCACCTTCTCGAAGCGGTCGTAGGTCTCCGGGTCCTTGATGACGCTGAGGAACGGCGCCAGTCCGGTGCCGGTGCCGACGAGATAGAGATTGCGGCCGCCCATCAGGTTGTCGATCACCAGCGTACCGGTGGCCTTGCGGCTGACGATGATGCGATCGCCTTCCTTGAGGTGCTGCAGGCGCGAGGTCAGCGGCCCGTCCGGCACCTTGATCGAGAAGAATTCGAGTTCGTCCTCGTAATTGGCGCTGGCGACGCTGTAGGCCCGCAGCAGCGGCTTCTCGTTGACCTTGAGCCCGATCATCGTGAATTCGCCGTTGCGGAAACGGAACGACGGGTCACGGGTGGTCCGGAAGCTGAACAGGGTATCCGTCCAGTGATGGACGCTCAGAACGCTTTCATGATTGAAGTTGCTCATATGCACCGCACCCGTCGCCGCTTGGTCCAAATTTTCCAGGGGCGGCGAGCGCCGAAGCGATTGCCCCGGAAATTCGTTTGTGTACTAATGAATATGCCGGCCGCCGTTTGCCGTCAAGGGAGGGCGGACACGGTGCCCACGGTGGCTAGATAAGGGATTTTGTTGCCAAGCGGAATACGTTGCGATGCAACATTATTCTCAATTTCAAGGCCTTAGGATTATTCTGGCCCCTTCCGGGGCGCATGCAGGGAATGTTTGCAGAACCGCCCTCGACGGCTTCAAGGAAAGGAACGACGACCATGGCGCATGGCGAGCCCACCGGCCCCTCCGGCTCGACCCGGCTGGTAATCCGCAATATCGGCCTGCTGCTGAGCGGTGACATCGACAAGCCGGTGCTCGACGCCGACACCATTGTCGCCGACAACGGCCGGATCTCGGCGATCGGCCGCGCCAAGGACGTCGATACCGACGGCGCCACCACGGTGATCGATGCCGCCGGCACCACCCTCACCCCGGGGCTGATCGACAGCCATGTCCACCCGGTGGCCGGCGACTGGACGCCGCGGCAGAACCAGATCGGCTGGATCGACAGCTTCCTCAACGGCGGCGTCACCACCATGATCTCGGCGGGCGAGGTCCACATGCCCGGCCGGCCCAAGGACATCACCGGCCTCAAGGCCATGGCGATCTTCGCCCAGCGCGCCTTCGACGCCTTCCGTCCCGGCGGCGTCAAGGTCCATGCCGGCGCGCCGGTGATCGAGCCGGGCATGACCGAGCAGGACTTCAAGGAGCTGGCGGCGGCCGGCGTCAAGCTGCTCGGCGAGGTCGGCCTCGGCGGCGTCAAGGACGGCGCCTCGGCCCGCGAGATGGTGGGCTGGGCCCGCAAATACGGCATCCAGAGCACCATCCACACCGGCGGTCCCTCGATCCCCGGCTCCGGCCTGATCGGCGCCGATGTCGTGCTCGAGGCCGACACCGACGTGATCGGCCACATCAACGGCGGCCACACCGCCCTGCCCGACGGCGAAATCCGCTGCATCTGCGAGGGCTGCAAGCGCGGCCTCGAACTCGTGCACAACGGCAACGAGCGCTCGGCGCTCTACACCCTGCGCACCGCCAGGGACATGGGCGAGATGCAGCGCGTCATCCTCGGCACCGATTCGCCGGCGGGCTCGGGCGTGCAGCCGCTCGGCATCCTGCGCATGATCTCGCTCTTGTCGTCGCTCGGCGACGTCCCGGCGGAGGTCGCGTTCTGCTTCGCCACCGGCAACACGGCGCGGATGCGGGCGCTGGACTGCGGCCTGATCGAGGTCGGCCGCGCCGCCGATTTCGTCATCATGGACAAGGCCCAGCACTCGCCGGGCAGGACCATCCTGGAGAGCGTCCAGCTCGGCGACCTGCCGGGCATCGGCATGACCATCATCGACGGCGTCATCCGCACCCATCGCAGCCGCAACACCCCGCCGGCGACCAAGGTGCCGAGCGTGGTGCACGGCTGACGGATTCGGATTGCAATCGATCCGGGTGCTGATCATGATCATCCCGGCGCGGCGGCCCACGGCCGCGGCGCCGGGATTTTTTTTGCCCTGCTTTTTTTTGCTGAACACGACAGTCTGATCGCCCAAGACCTTCGAGCCGGGGCCCGCGCCGAACAGCGAGCCGCGAACCTCCGGCCCTGCTTGACCTTGTCCATCCTCCGGAGAAGCCGTCAGGGTGTATGTGTCCATCGGCCATATCCCGCAGTGGATCGAGATCGACCGGACCGATCAGGCCAATCCGGTGCTGCTCTTTCTCCACGGCGGCCCGGGCGGCTCCTCCCGCCCGGCGGCGGCGGCGTGGAAGCCGTGGGCCAACGCCTTCACCCTCGCCCATTGGGACCAGCGCGGCGCCGGCCGCACCTTCGCCCGCAACGGTGAAGCGGGCTGCGGTCCCCTGACCATCGCCCGCCTCGTCGAGGACGGCATCGAGGTCGCCGAATTCCTCCACCGCAATCTCCACAAGCCGAAGCTTCTGCTGGTCGGCCACTCGTTCGGATCGGTGCTGGCGGTGCACATGCTGCGACAGCGGCCGAAGCTGTTTGCGGCCTATGTCGGCGCCGGCCAGCTGGTGAACAAGCGCGCCAACGAGGAGATCATTCATGCCCGTCTGCTGGCGCGCGCCCGGGCGACCCGCGACGACGAGGCGCTGCTCGCCCTGAGCGCGCTGACGCCGCCGCTGCACACCGACCGCGACAACATCGCGGTGCTGCGCCAGTGGGCCGACCGCCTCGCCGACGGCAGCGGCGACGAAGTGCAGATGCATCCCTCGCCGCCATCGGTCGGCTTCACCGCACAGGACCGCGAGCAGCTGGCGCGCGGCCGGGCCTACTGCCGCGCCCAGCTGTTCGACGAGATCGGCGCCGTCGACCTGGCCGCGCTCGGGCTCGACTTCGCGGTGCCGATGTTCTTCTTCCACGGCACCCACGACCAGCAGGCGGCGCTCGAACTCGCCGAGCAGTACTGCGCCGACATCACGGCGCCGGCCAAGGGCTTCGTCCGCTTCGAGGGCTGTCACCATTTCATGGCGATGAACCGGCCGGAGCTGTTTTTGCGCGAATTGCTGGCGCGGGTGCGGCCGGTGCTGTGAGACGTGGCGACCGCAATTCATTCTCGTCATGGCCGGGCTCCGTCCCGGCACAAGGCTGGGCGCGCCGAAGCTTCTTAGCGAAGGTGGGCAAGCGCGGGCATGACGATTGAAACGCTGAAACAGTGGCCGCTTTCTCCGCGGTCGTCGCCCACTTCCCAGCCGAGGCAGGTGTTGACCGAGGCGCGACACAATCTCCACCGTCCGCCCGCTTCGAGCGGGCGAACCAGTACGCCGTGACCGTGGTGAAGGGCAGAGCGTCCGCCGCGATGCCTGATCGCAACGGCACGGAGTACTGGGCTCCCCGGACGAGCCGGGGAGCGACAGCAGAATGTGCCGATGGCGCGTTTCCCTCTCGGCCGAGCGCAACGGCCCAGCCGAGGCAGGTGTTGACCGAGGCGCGACACAATCTCCACCGTCCGCCCGCTTCGAGCGGGCGAACCAGTACGCCGTGACCGTGGTGAAGGGCAGAGCGTCCGCCGCGATGCCTGATCGCAACGGCACGGAGTACTGGGCTCCCCGGACGAGCCGGGGAGCGACAGCAGAATGTGCCGATGGCGCGTTTCCCTCTCGGCCGAGCGCAACGGCCCAGCCGAGGCAGGTGTTGACCGAGGCGCGACACAATCTCCACCGTCCGCCCGCTTCAAGCGGGCGAACCAGCTCGCCGTGGCCGTGGTGAAAGGCACAGTGTCGGCCGCTCCGCGCCAATTGCGATGACACGAAGTACTGGGCCGCCCGATCAAGTCGGGCGGTGACGGCAGAATATGCCGATAGCGCGTTTCCCTCTTGGCC
The DNA here is from genome assembly GCF_024181725.1 of Bradyrhizobium sp. WD16. Classification (NCBI taxonomy): domain Bacteria; kingdom Pseudomonadati; phylum Pseudomonadota; class Alphaproteobacteria; order Hyphomicrobiales; family Nitrobacteraceae; genus Bradyrhizobium; species Bradyrhizobium sp. WD16. The sequence goes on from NZ_CP028908.1 coordinate 708,800, forward strand.
GAGTGCACGGCCCAGCCGAGGCAAGTATTGACCGAGGCGCGACACAGTCTCCGCCGTCGTCGCCCGCTTCGCGCCTACGAGATTCACACGTCACCACCGCATTCGTCGCAACCTTTTCTCGTCGTGGCCGGGCTTGCCCGCCTTCGCCAAGAAGCTTCGGCGGGCGCAGCCATTGTGCCGGGTCGAAGCCGAAGCCGACGACCGGTCCCGGCCACCCCGATGAGGAGCGCAGTGCGTTTGCTCCCCTCCTGATGATCAGCGCACTCGGATAAATCCGACTTGCGATGACAAGCCCGCTGACGACGAAGTGGGAGTCGAAGCGCTTCCGGAAAGACCGCCGGCGTGGCGCGCTTGGCCTGAACAGGACGGTGCGCGGGTCGTCTCGCATCCCCGCTATTGTCCCTGCGCCATACGCAGGATCGAAATCGCCACGCAGCCTGCGCCCGCCGGAAGAAGAATTGCCTGTCCGCCGGCCGGAAGCGCGAAGACCGGGGTTCCCGCAAGCGCCTCCTGGCGTGCGCTGCCTTTGGGCAGAAGGGCCTCCGCCGCCTGGCAGTTCTGCGCGAACGGCACGACACGCACCATGTCGCCTTCGCAGGATTGGCCGTTGGGCGCGGCGAAGACGACACCGCTGGCCGGTCCGGAATTGCCGTTGTCGGACTTGTAGAGCATTCCGACGACGCCCTGCATCGACCGGCGATCCGCATCGGTCTTGCCGGTTTGCGTCTGAACCATGTACTGACTGCCCTCCGTCAGGGCCCTGCCCAGGGCGGCATAGGTACTCGCGCAGGTCTTGATACCCGCCTGGGCAGCATGGGTGGTGAAGGGATCGGCGGCACCGGGGGCCGACGCCGTCGGAGTGGATTGCTGTTGAGGATGCGCCTGGGGCTGTGACGCGGCTTGCGGCGGCTTACCCGAGGCACTCTGGGCGTTCGCCTCCGAACCGACGAGATTTTCGTAAGCGAGAAAACCGACACCGCCGGCCAGGACAAGCCCTGCCGCCGTCAAGGCCAGGATGCGCCCCCACGATCTGGCGGTGCGCGTTTTGCTGGCTGGCGATGACGGCGGGGCCGTCGCGGCGACAGGACGCGGCGACATGAGGCGGTCGTGGATACTTTGTTGGGTCATGAAAAAACCTTTCGAATTTGCCGCTTTATTGGAGCGACGTGGCGCCGGGCGCTGCTCGCCCTCAAATCGCAGCGAGTGCATCCGAGAGGCCGTCGAGGGGTGCGCGAAGAGCGACCTTGACCGGCGGCCCCTGTGCGGGCGTGCCGACATAGGAAATCTCGGCCACCGCCTTCTTGCCGACATAACCGCGCATGCGGGGGCCAACCGGCAGATAGGCGATGCAGACCGTCTCGTTGCAGCCGCTGACGCTGACCTGAACCGGGGCCTGCCCATCGTCGAAGGACAGCTCGATCGTATTGCCCGCGCCGACGGTCGGCGGCGCGCGCAGGATCATCAAGGGATCGCCGGCCTGCGTTGCGGCCAGCGACCAACTGAACGCGGCCGCCCCTGCGGCATCGACGATGGTTTGCGAGACATTGCAGACCCGCTTCTTCACCTTCAGATTTTCGTCGCAGATCAGCGTCCAGTTGCGGAACGGCTGGATCATGCGGCGATACTGGCCGAGCGGCACGTCGGCGGGCAGCGAGACCTCCGATGGCTTGATGCTATAGCCCGGCGTCAGGCTGTAGCTCGGGGCCGCCAAGGCCGCCTGCACCGCCGGCGCAGGCTTTTTCTTAACCTGTCCGGCGGCGGCGGCACCACCGGACAGGCACGCAACGATCAGGAGAGCCAGCGTACAGGGGGGGCGGATCCCGATCGTCGCGAACATAGGCGAATACCGATCAGTTGAAGGTGTAGCTGAGGCCGCCGGCTACACCCCACTGACCGCCCGACGTCGTCGCTGAAGCATTGACGCGCACCAGCTGACTCTCGCTGGTGTAACCGAGCCCCATCGCGAAGGCGCCTTCGCCGCGCCACGCGCCGCCGCCGACCGCCGCACTCACCTTGCCGGGACGATCGTCATAGCGCAGCGAGGATGCCGCCAGGCCGACCGCCGCGGCCTGGCGCGCCTCCGTGCGAACATCTCCGATCGCGTTGCTCAACATTCCGAACTTCTGATCGGTGTAGTTATTGGCAGCACCCAGCGTCTCCGCCGACTTCTGATCGGTGTAGGAGTTCGCCGTCGATATCGCATAGGTCGTCCGGGTGTCGGTGTAGGTGTTCGCGCTCGCCAGCGTCGTCGCGGCGGTATCCTTCAATTGCTTGACGTTCACCGCATCGGAATTGGCGACACCCGCCGCGACGTTGGAGATCAGCACCGGCGCACCTGGATCTCCGCCCTGAAGGGTGACGCTGTTCTTCTTGCTGCCATCTGCATTGGTGTCGTACTGGACCGCGTTCTTGCTGGCGGCTGTGGCGGAGCTGATGGCGGAACCGAGGCTATCGACCGCCTGGTTGGTCGCATAGAGCTGCGAGCCGTTGACGGCATCCGTCGATGTGGAGCTCAATCGGCCGGCGGCGACATTGGTGAGTGTCCGCTCGGCGCCCACATTACCGACCGAGACAGTGCTCGTCGCGTTGGTGCCGGCGAATTTATAGGCCGTACCATTGACCGTCGCACCGGCCGTATTGACCACTGCCGCCGTCGTCGATCCGGAACCGAGAGCGACATCACCGGCATTGGCGCTCGCCTTGGCACCCTGGCCGAGTGCGACCGCATTGGCCGTGCTCGCCGAGGCGCCATTGCCCGCGGCGAGGCTGCTTGCGCCCGAGGCGACGGCCTTCGGGCCGACCGCCACACTGTCGGTCCCGATGGCCTGACTGTCGGCGGCCGTCGAGTTGGCATGGAAGTATTTGATACCACCGCCATTGCTGATGTTGGAGATCTGGTTCGTCAGGTTGGTCACATTGCTGTTCGTCGCGAACAGCTGCGAGCCGTTGACCGCGTCGGTCGAGGTCGCCGACAGCGCCCCCTCCTTGACGTTGGTCAAGGCCACAGGCGACGTCGCGCCGACCCCGCCGAGCGTCACGCTGGTCTTGCCGGCGTTGTCGTACTGCACCGAGTTGTTCGCCAGCGTCCCGATCGCGCCAATGGCCTGATTGGTGGCATAGAGTTCGGACCCGTTGACCGCATCCGTCGAGGTGGCCGAGATCCGCCCCGCCGCGACATTGGTGATCTGGCGCTCGGTGCCGACGCCGCCGACGCTGACGACGCTGGTCGGCGAGATGCCGGCGAAGGTGTAGGTCGTGCCGTTGATCACCGTGCTCGCGGTCGGGTTCGCAGCCGCGGTCACGCTGCCGGCCCCGAGCGCGACATCATTGGCGTTGTTGGCGGTCGCGCCGAAGCCGATCGCGGTCGAACCGGTTCCCGTCGCGACGGCATTGACGCCCGCCGCCAGGGCGTTGGTGCCGGTGGCGCCGTCGTTGTTGAAGTTGCCGCTCGCAGTACCGCCGTCGTTGACGCTGTAATAGTGGGTCCTGACGGCGGTGACCGCGGTGGTCATCTGCGACAGGTTCACCGCATCGGTCCCGGCAGTGCCCGGCGCGACGTTGGTGATCCTGGTGCCGCCGGCGTCGATGCCGGTCGAGGTGACGCTCGGCCCGCCGACGATGGTCAGGCCGCTGCTGTTCATGGTGGTGTTGCCGGTCGTCACCGAGGTGAAGGTCGGCGTCATGCTGGTGGCGATCTGGATCTCGGCGCCGTTCTGGGTCACCGCGATGTTGTTGCCGGCGGTGAAGGTCGCGGTCGCTCCCGGCGCGATGTTACGCACCGTGGTGCCGGTCGCCGTGCCGGTGCCGGTCGCCTTGGTGGTGACATTCCAGCCGGCGCCGGCGAGCTGCTGCACCGCATAGAGCTCGCTGCCGTTGATCGCATCGGTCGAGGTCGCGCTGATCCGGCCGGCCGCGACGTTGGTGATCTGGCGCTCGGTGCCGACGCCGCCGACGCTGACGACGCTGGTCGGCGCGGCCCCGGCGAAATTATAGGTCGTGCCGTTGACCGTCATGCTCGCGGTCGGGTTCGGCGCCGCGGTCACGCTGTTCGAGCCCAGTGCGACATCGCCCGCATTGTTGGCGGTCGCGCCGAGGCCGAGGGCGGTCGAACCGGCGCCGAGCGCCGATGCGGCCACGCCCGCCGCCAGCGAGTTGGTGCCGGTGGCGCCGTTGTTGGTGTAGTTCGCCTGCTGGGTGCCGCCGTCGTTGACGCTGTAATAATGGGTCTGGACGCCCGTGACCGCGGTGTTCAACTGCGAGACGTTGACGCCATCGGTTCCGGCGGTGCCCGCCGCCACATTGGTGATCTTGGTGCCGCCGGCGTTGATGCCGGTCGAGGTGACGCTCGGCCCGCCGGTGATGGTCAGGCCGGTGTTGTCGATCTTGGTGTTGCCGGTGGTCACCGAGGTGAAGCTCGGCGTCATGCTGGTGGCGATCTGCACCTCGGCGCCGTTCTGGGTCACCGCGATGTTGTTGCCGGCGGTGAAGGTCGCGGTCGCTCCCGGCGCGATGTTCTGCACCGTGGTGCCGGTCGCCGTGCCGGTGCCGGTCGCCTTGGTGGTGACATTCCAGCCGGCGCCGGCGAGCTGCTGCACCGAATAGAGCTGGGCGCCGTTGATCGCGTCGGTCGAGGTCGAGGTCACCGCGCCCTGCGCCAGGTTGGTGATCCTGGTGCCGCCGGTGACGCCGCCGTCGGTGCTGACCGGCCCCGCCAAGGTCGAGCTGCCGTAATTGACGGTGCCGTCCGGATTGAGGTTGTACTTGACCGCCCGGTCACCGACCGCGGTGACCGCCTGGTTGGTGGCGTAGAGCTGCGAGCCGTTGATGGCGTCGGTCGAGGTCGAGGTCAGTCGGCCGGCCGCGACATTGGCGATCTGGCGCTCAGTGCCGACACCGCCGACGCTGACGACGCTGGTCGGCGAGGTGCCGGCGAAATTATAGGTCGTGCCGTTGATCACCGTGCTCGCGGTCGGATTGGCCGCCGCGGTCACGCTGTTCGAGCCGAGTGCGACATCGTTGGCGTTGTTGGCGGTCGCGCCGAGGCCGAGGGCGGTCGAACCGGTGCCGAGCGCCGATGCGGCGACGCCCGCCGCCAGCGAATTGGTGCCGGTGGCGCCGTTGTTGGTGTAGTTCGCCTGCTGGGTGCCGCCGTCGTTGACGCTGTAATAATGGGTCTGGACGCCCGTGACCGCGGTGTTCAACTGCGAGACGTTGACGCCATCGGTTCCGGCGGTGCCCGGCGCCAGGTTGGTGATCTTGGTGCCGCCGGCGTTGATGCCCGTCGTGGTGATGCTCGGCCCGCCGGTGATGGTCAGGCCGGTGTTGTCGATCTTGGTGTTGCCGGTCGTCACCGAGGTGAAGCTCGGCGTCATGCTGGTGGCGATCTGCACCTCGGCGCCATTCTGGGTCACCGCGATGTTGTTGCCGGCGGTGAAGGTCGCGGTCGCCCCCGGCGCGATGTTCTGCACCGTGGTGCCGGTCGCCGTGCCGGTGCCGGTCGCCTTGGTGGTGACATTCCAGCCGGCGCCGGCGAGCTGCTGCACCGCATAGAGCTCGCTGCCGTTGATCGCATCGGTCGAGGTCGCGCTGATCCGGCCGGCGGCGACATTGGTGATCTGGCGCTCGGTGCCGACGCCGCCGACGCTGACGACGCTGGTCGGCGCGGCCCCGGCGAAGTTGTAGGTCGTGCCGTTGATCACCGTGCTCGCGGTCGGGTTGGCCGCCGCGGTCACGCTGTTCGAGCCGAGGGCGACATCGCCCGCATTGTTGGCGGTCGCGCCGAGGCCGAGGGCGGCCGAACCGGTGCCCGCGGCCGCCGCGGCGACGCCCGCCGCCAGCGAATTGGTGCCGGTGGCGCCGTTGTTGGTGTAGTTGGCCTGCTGGGTGCCGCCGTCGTTGACGCTGTAATAATGGGTCTGGACGCCCGTGACCGCGGTGTTCAACTGCGAGACGTTGACGCCATCGGTTCCGGCGGTGCCCGCCGCAACATTGGTGATCTTGGTGCTGCCGGCGTTGATGCCCGCCGTGGTGACGCTCGGCCCGCCGGTGATGGTCAGGCCGGTATTGTCGATCTTGGTGTTGCCGGTCGTCACCGAGGTGAAGTTCGGCGTCATGCTGGTGGCGATCTGCACCTCGGCGCCGTTCTGGGTCACCGCGATGTTGTTGCCGGCGGTGACGGTCGCGGTCGCTCCCGGCGCGATGTTCTGCACCGTGGTGCCGGTCGCCGTGCCGGTGCCGGTCGCCTTGGTGGTGACATTCCAGCCGGCGCCGGCGAGCTGCTGCACCCCATAGAGCTCGCTGCCGTTGATCGCATCGGTCGAGGTCGCGCTGATCCGGCCGGCGGCCACATTGGTGATCTGGCGCTCGGTGCCGACGCCGCCGACGCTGACGACGCTGGTCGGCGCCGTGCCGGCGAAATTGTAGGTCGTGCCGTTGACCGTCATGCTCGCGGTCGGGTTGGCCGCCGCCGTCACGCTGCCGGAGCCGAGGGCGACATCGCCGACGCTCGTGTTGGCAGTGGCCCCCGAACCCAGCGCGAGGCTGTTGCCGCGGCCGGCGGTGGCCGTATCGCCCATGGCGATCGATCCGGCCTGGGCCGCCCGGCTCAGATAGCCCAGCGCCACCGAACCCTGCCCGACGGCAAAGTTCTGAAAACCGATACCAACCGCGCCCGACGCGGCGGTGCCGGGGGTGCCGGTGGCCTGGCCGCCGCCGCCCACCATGTTGCCCCAGCCGATCGAGGTGGAGCCGTCCCCGGTTGCCGTACTGTTCGAGCCCTGGGCGACGGAACCGTGCCCGGTCGCCGTGGCCGAAAAGCCGAGCGCAGAGGCGCCAATTCCGTTGGCAAACGCGCCTGGGCCGACGGCAACAGCAGTACCGCCTTGAGCCGTCGCGTTGGTGCCGATCGCCACCGCATTCGCCGTCTGGGCGCTGGCGGTATTGCCGATCGCCACCGCCGAGGTGCCCGCCGCCGCCGCGGCGACGCCCGCCGCCAGCGAATTGGTGCCGGTGGCGCCGTTGTTGGTGTAGTTGGCCTGCTGGGTGCCGCCGTCGTTGACGCTGTAATAATGGGTCTGGACGCCCGTGACCGCGGTGTTCAACTGCGAGACGTTGACGCCATCGGTTCCGGCGGTGCCCGGCGCCAGGTTGGTGATCTTGGTGCCGGCGGCGTTGATGCCCGTCGTGGTGATGCTCGGCCCGCCGGTGATGGTCAGGCCGGTATTGTCGATCTTGGTGTTGCCGGTCGTCACCGAGGTGAAGCTCGGCGTCATGCTGGTGGCGATCTGCACCTCGGCGCCGTTCTGGGTCACCGCGATGTTGTTGCCGGCGGTGACGGTCGCGGTCGCCCCCGGCGCGATGTTCTGCACCGTGGTGCCGGTCGCCGTGCCGGTGCCGGTCGCCTTGGTGGTGACATTCCAGCCGGCGCCGGCGAGCTGCTGCACCCCATAGAGCTCGCTGCCGTTGATCGCATCGGTCGAGGTCGCGCTGATCCGGCCGGCGGCCACATTGGTGATCTGGCGCTCGGTGCCGACGCCGCCGACGCTGACGACGCTGGTCGGCGCCGTGCCGGCGAAATTGTAGGTCGTGCCGTTGATCACCGTGCTCGCGGTCGGGTTGGCCGCCGCCGTCACGCTGCCGGAGCCGAGGGCCACGTCATTCTGGTTGGTCGCGGTCGCGCCCGAACCGAGCGCCACCCCCCTGGTCGCATTGGCGGCGGCTGTATCGCCGAGGGCGATCGATCCCGCTGCCGCCGCGTTCGAGCTGTTGCCCAGCGCCACCGACCCCTGGCCTGAGGCCGAGTTCGCATTGCCCAATGCGACAGCGCCCTGGCCACTCGAGGAATTATTGGCGCCCATGGCGACGGCGCCGGTGCCGGTCGCGGTGTTGGGATCGCCGATCGCCACCGCGCCCGCGCCGTTGGCGATGTTGCCGGCACCGATCGAGACCGCCGCACCGCCCAGCGCCGAGGCATTGGTGCCGATCGCCACCGCATTCGCCGTCTGGGCGCTGGCGGTATTGCCGATCGCCACCGCCGAGGTGCCCGCCGCCGCCGCGGCGACGCCCGCCGCCAGCGAGTTGTTGCCGGTGGCGCCGTTGTTGGTGTAGTTCGCCTGCTGGGTGCCGCCGTCGTTGACGCTGTAGTAATGGGTCTGGCCCCCCGTCACCGCCGTCGTCATCTGCGACAGGTTGACCGCGTCGGTCGGATTGGTGCCCGCCGCGACATTGGTGATCTTGGTGCCGCCGGCGTTGATGCCGGTCGAGGTGACGCTCGGCCCGCCGGTGATGGTCAGGCCGGTATTGTCGATCTTGGTGTTGCCGGTCGTCACCGAGGTGAAGCTCGGCGTCATGCTGGTGGCGATCTGCACCTCGGCGCCGTTCTGGGTCACCGCGATGTTGTTGCCGGCGGTGACGGTCGCGGTCGCTCCCGGCGCGATGTTCTGCACCGTGGTGCCGGTCGCCGTGCCGGTGCCGGTCGCCTTGGTGGTGACGTTCCAGCCGGAGCCGGCGAGCTGCTGCACCCCATAGAGCTCGCTGCCGTTGATCGCATCGGTCGAGGTCGCGCTGATCCGGCCGGCGGCGACATTGGTGATCTGGCGCTCGGTGCCGACGCCGCCGACGCTGACGACGCTGGTCGGCGTCGTGCCGGCGAAATTATAGGTCGTGCCGTTGACCGTCATGCTCGCGGTCGGGTTCGGCGCCGCCGTCACGCTGCCGGCCCCGAGGGCGACATCATTCAGGTTGGTCGCGGTCGCTCCCGAGCCCAACGCCACCGAGGAGTTACCCGCAGCGGAGGCGCCAACCCCGAAAGCCGCTGAATTGTTACCTGAGGCCGTGGCGGCGTTGCCGATTGCCGTCGCAGCCACGCCAGAAGCATTTGAACTCGCGCCGAGGGCGCTCGCGTTCCCGCCGCTAGCAGCCGCAAATTGTCCAATCGCCACTGCATCTCCAGCACTGGCGTTCGCACTTGTTCCGATCGCCGTTGACTGTATGCCGGTTGCCTTGGCGAGAGCGCCGATCGCCAAGGCTTGGTTCTGGGTTGCCTGGGCGCTTATTCCCAATGCAACCGCACTACCCCCGGAGGAGATCGCGTTTGTGCCCTGCGCAATTGAGGAGCCACCTGTCGCCGTGGCGCCCTTGCCGATCGCGACATCACTGGCGCCCGTCGCCGATGCGGCGACGCCCGCCGCCAGCGAATTGGTGCCGGTGGCACCGTTGTTGGTGTAGTTCGCCTGCTGGGTGCCGCCGTCGTTGACGCTGTAATAATGCGTCTGGACGCCGGTGACCGCGGAGGCCATCGAGGCATAGAGTTGCGAGCCGTTGATGGCGTCGGTCGAGGTCGAGGTGATCCGCCCGGCCGCCACGTTGGTGATCTGGCGCTCCGCGCCGACCGCGCCGACGCTGACGACGCTGGTCGGCGCGGCCCCGGCGAAATTGTAGGTCGTGCCGTTGATCACCGTGCTCGCGGTCGGGTTCGGCGCCGCCGTCACGCTGCCGGAACCGAGGGCGACATCCTTGGCGTTGGTCGCCGAGGCGCCCGAGCCCAGCGCGAGGCTGTTGGTGGCATTGGCGGCGGCGGCGTCGCCCATGGCGATCGAGCCGGCCTGCAGCGCCTTGCTCTGGTTGCCGAGCGCCACCGAGCCCTGGCCGACCACCGTGTTGGAGAAGCCGATGCCGACGGCGCCCTGCGCCGCCGTGCCGGCGGTGCTGACCGCCTGGCCGCCGCCGCCGACCATGTTGTTGTTGCCGATGGCGGTGGTGCCGTCGCCGGTCCCGGTGTTGTTGAAACCCTGGGCGACGGCGCCGGTGCCGGTCGCCGTGTTGGGATCGCCGATCGCCACGGCACCGTTGCCGTTGGCGACGTTGCCGTTGCCGATCGACACCGAGGCGCCGCCGATCGCCGAGGCTTTGGTGCCGACCGCCACCGCATTGGCGGTCTGGGCGTTGGCGGTGTCGCCGATCGCGACGGCCGACGGCCCGCCCACATTCGCGGCGTTGCCGACGGCGACGGCCTTGGTCGCACCGGCGGCGACCGTCGCCCCGTTGCCGATCGCCATTGAACTGGTCGACAGGCTACCGGACGCCCCATTGACCTTTGCGCCGTTGCCAAGTGCGATGGCGTTCGCTGCGTAGGTCACAGCGGCGCCATTGCCCTGGGCTATCGATGCGGCGGAATTGGCGTCCACGGACGCGCCTGGGCCAATCGCCACACTATCCGTTCCACCGGCCTGGCTCGCCGGACCAGTCGAATTGGCCCGGAAGTATTTCGTATAGTAATAGAGTTGACCACCATTGACAGCATAAGTGCTTGTTGGGCTCAACGCTGGAGATGCGACACCGGAGATAACTACGCCGGAAGCGTTCGTAATCGCATCGGTTCCGTTCGTCATAAGTACGTAGTTCGCCGCCGATCCGCCCGGGGTCATTGATATGGTGGCAGTGGTGTTGTCAGTGACAATACTTGTTCCGTTGGCCGTAGCTCCGTTCGCATAAATCGTCGCATAAGCGTCATTTACCGACCCGACTGGACTATAAAAAGCGCAGTGGGCGCCAGGCGCATAATAGCCGCTGGTTGTGCCAGCATTATCCATTAGAATGAAGGAGGCCGAATTGGCCACGGACGAGCAGGCAACTGCTCCGGCCGCTATAGCCGGTTCCGCGAAGATCAGGCCGCCGAGAACCGAACTTGCGACAAGCGCCCCGATCGTCGCAACAAGATCGCTTTGCGAGCCTCTGCTCCGATTCAAATCAACGCTGATTGACGACCTAAGCGACACGCCCGCAACCCGCGCCCCGCGCAGCCCCAGCGCGCCGAGCCCGAGGTTCTTGCGGCGGATACCGAGCATCCGGTGCGCGATTCGCAGGATGGCCATCACCCGTCGCCGCAGCGCGCGGCTGCCGTCCTCGCCGCCGTCAACCCAGTTGTTGACGAAGCCGGTCCTGGTGCGACGCCCGGCCTGGTTTGAATGTGGATTCATGGAAGGAGCTCCTGATGATAGCTGATGACGGCCTGACCGGTTGGTCCGGCCGGTCCGGTGCTCCAGGGCACTCGCCTCTTGCTCGAAAGAGACAGCCCCGGTGGCGCGCCCATGGCGCGAAGACGTCAGCGGCCATCCTGGCGGCACTGCGCTTGCCTCGCCTGCAACCCCATGCAGGCGACGATCACTCGGAAACAGTTCTAATCGCTCACTCACGTCCGGCTCCCCCCGGCTAGCCGCGTCACGATCCGGACAGCGCCCGCATTCTGGTGGCGCTGACCTTTTGATGACCCGGCCATGAGAGACAGCTCGAAGGCTGTTCGTATTGCTCAGGCCCGCATCAAGGTTGACCGTCGCCGCACGATCGACACGAAATTGAACAATGTTGCCGCTAATCCGACAGATCGCCGGCGCGACGACATCGCGACGGGGCCTCGGTGATTCGCTCGGGGTTGACGGCTCGACACCAGACAACCGGCGCTGTCAGGCGCTGTTGTGCTTTCGACCGATCACCACCTGGGGGCGCCGCAGCGATGGCATGCGAACCTGCGATGACGCGGATGACTGGTCCGCCCGATCAAGTCGGGCGGTGACGGCAGAATGTGCCGATAGCGCGTTTCCCTCTTGGCCGAGCGCACGGCCCAGCCGAGGCAGGTGTTGACCGAGGCGCCGCCACAATCTCCGCCGTCATCGCCCGCTTCGAGCGGGCGACCAGTAACCCGTATCCGCGGTGAGGAGCGCGTGCGTCAGCCGCTGCGCGTCAAATCAGCGACACGGCGTACTGGGCCCTCCGCCTTCGCGGAGGGCGACGGTGAGTGAGTGGGTCGGCGCCTCGGCCAAATCGCTGATGACGACGGAGAGTGGGCCCGCGCGCCGCACCTCTCTCCGCCGTCGTCGCCCGCTTCAAGCGGGCGAACCAGTACGCCGTGACGATGGTGAAGGGCACAGCGTCGGCCGCAATGCCCGATCGCGACGGCACGGAGTACTGGGCTCCCCGGACAAGCCGGGGAGCGACAGCAGAATGTGCCGATGGCGCGTTTCCCTCTTGGCCGAGCGCAACGGCCCAGCCGAGGCAGGTGTTGACCGAGGCGCGGCACAATCTCCGCCGTCATCGCCCGCTTCGAGCGGGCGACCAGTAACCCGTATCCGCGGTGAGGAGCGCGTGCGTCAGCCGCTGCGCGTCAAATCAGCGACACGGCGTACTGGGCCCTCCGCCTTCGCGGAGGGCGACGGTGAGTGAGTGGGTCGGCGCCTCGGCCAAATCGCTGATGACGACGGAGAGTGGGCCCGCGCGCCGCACCTCTCTCCGCCGTCGTCGCCCGCTTCAAGCGGGCGACCAGTACGCCGTGACGATGGTGAAGGGCACAGCGTCGGCCGCAATGCCCGATCGCGACGGCACGGAGTACTGGTCCGCCCGATCAAGTCGGGCGGTGACGGCAGAATGTGCCGATAGCGCGTTTCCCTCTTGGCCGAGCGCAACGGCCCAGCCGAGGCAGGTGTTGACCGAGGCGCGGCACAATCTCCGCCGTCATCGCCCGCTTCGAGCGGGCGACCAGTAACCCGTATCCGCGGTGAGGAGCGCGTGCGTCAGCCGCTGCGCGTCAAATCAGCGACACGGCGTACTGGGCCCTCCGCCTTCGCGGAGGGCGACGGTGAGTGAGTGGGTCGGCGCCTCGGCCAAATCGCTGATGACGACGGAGAGTGGGCCCGCGCGCCGCACCTCTCTCCGCCGTCATCGCCCGCTTCGAGCGGGCGAACCAGTACGCCGTGACGATGGTGAAGGGCACAGCGTCGGCCGCAATGCCCGATCGCGACGGCACGGAGTACTGGGCTCCCCGGACAAGCCGGGGAGCGACAGCAGAATGTGCCGATGGCGCGTTTCCCTCTTGGCCGAGCGCAACGGCCCGGCCGAGGCAAGTGGCGACCGAGGGGCCGACGCAGCCTCGCCAAAACGGACCGGATATAAATAAATCATGCGACATTATTAATTGACCGATCCCAGGTCGGCGCGGCATATTCGTGCCCGATGCCGGGGCGGTCCGGCACGGCGCGGGCGCTGCCCGAGCCGCAGCAGGATGCCAGGAACTCGATGCAGCGCACCACACCACAGGATGCTGCCGTCCCGGTGGTCCAGCACCACGGGCGCGGCACCAATCAGGTCGGCGTGCGCCTCTACAACGAGCGGCTCATTCTCTCGCTCATCCGTCGCCACCGCCGCCTGTCCAAGGCGGATATCGCGCGCCTCACCAGCCTCTCCCTGCAGACGACCACCGTCGCCATCAACCGGCTCGAGGCGGAAGGGCTGCTGGTCGCCGGCGAGCGCCAGCGCGGGCGCATCGGCCAGCCGGCGGTGCCCTATTCCCTCGACCCCGAGGGAGCCTTCGGCCTCGGCATGGTCATCGGCCGGCGCGCCTGCGACGTGGTGCTGATGGATTTCGTCGCCGGCATCCGCGGCCGCGAGCGGATCACATTCCCCTATCCGCTGCCCGGGGCCATCCTCGACTTCGCCCGCGCAGCCATTCCCAAGCTGCTCGAGCCGCTGTCGCCGGGCGCCCGCGCGCGCCTGTCGGGCAGCGGCATCGCCATGCCGTTCGAGCTGTGGAACTGGGAGGCGGAACTGGAGACGCCCGCCGACGCGCTGGCCGGCTGGCGCGATTTCGACGTGGCAGCGGCCCTCGCCCCCATCGCTCCCGGCCCCGTGCGGGTACTGAACGACGCCACCGCCGCGTGCGCGGCGGAATTGACCTTCGGCGGCGGCTCGGCTTATCGGGACTTCGCCTATTTCTTCGTGGCCACCTTCATCGGCGGCGGCATCGTGCTCAATGGCAGCCTGCTTCCCGGCCGCTCCGGCAATGCCGGCGCGCTGGGCTCCATGCCGGTCATGGCCCACACCCGCGGCGCAACCGAGCTGCAGCAGCTCATTCGCTCGGCCTCGCTCTACACCCTGGAGCAGCGGCTCGGCGAGACCGGTCTCGAGGGGGCGCAGATCTGGACGGAGCCCGACGACTGGAGCCGCTTCGCCGGACCGCTGGACGCCTGGATCGAGGAGGCCGCCGAAGGCCTCGCCCAGGCGACGGCCGCCTGCCTCGCGGTGGTGGATTTCGAGGCCATCGTCATCGACGGCGCCTTCCCGCCCGAGGTGCGCCGCAGGCTGGTGGCGCGCACCCGCGAGGCCTTCGCCCGCCTCGACCGTCAGGGGCTCTCCGAGGCGGTGATCGCGGAAGGCACCATCGGCCGCGATGCGCGGGCCATCGGCGGCGCGGCGCTGCCGCTGCTCGACACGTTCGGCAGGGATCTCGACGTTCTGTTCAAGGATTGACCATGCGCAACGGCGTGGAAAGCAACCGATGATCCTCGTCTGCGGCGAAGCCCTGGTCGATCTTCTCGTCGGACCGGCGGAAGGCACGGAAATGCCGGCGCGGGCGGTGGCCGGCGGCTCACCGTTCAACGTGGCGCTCGGCCTGGCGCGGCAGGGCGTGCCCGTGGGCTTCTTCGGCGGCATCTCGCAGGATCGCTTCGGCACCCACCTCGCCGACGTGCTGGCGCGCGAAGGCGTCGACCCGCGGTTCGTGGTGCGCTCGCCCCATCTCTCCACCATCTCGGTGGTGGCGACGCAGGCGGATGGCCAGCCGGTCTATTCCTTCCACGGCGAGGGCGCGGCGGATCGCATGCTCGCCGTCGCCGACCTGCCCCCTGCCCTGCCCGACGCGGTACGGGCGCTGACCTTCGGGTCCTACACGCTCGCGGTGGAGCCGGTGGGCACCACCTACGCGGCGCTGGCCGAGCGGGAGGCGGGCCGCCGCATCATCAGCATCGATCCCAACCTCAGGCCGACCGTGGTCGGCGACCTCGAGCGCTGGGCGCGGGCGGCGGAGCGCTTCTTCCGCGTCGCCGACATCGTCAAGGCGAGCGACGAGGACATCCGCATCGCCTTTGGCGACGGCACCGGCCTCGCCGATGCCGCGCGCCTGTTCCACGGCAAGGGAGCGAAGCTCGTCATCATCACCCGCGGCGAGAACGGCGCGCTCGCCTTCACGCCCACCTGCGAGGCGAGCGCCCCCGGCCGCACGGTCGCGGTGCGCGACACGGTGGGCGCGGGCGACACCTTCCACGCCGCCATCGTCGCCCGGCTGTACAAGACCTCACGGCTGACCGGCGAGGCTCTCGCCGCCCTCGATGCGGAAGCGCTGGGCGATCTTCTCGCCTATGGCACCGCGGCCGCCGCCATCACCTGCTCCCGCGCCGGCGCCGACCTGCCCACCGCCTCCGAGGTGGAGGCGAGCCTGTCCTCCCTCGCCCGCGCCAGCTGACGGCCGTTTCGCAAGGCCCGCGAGCCGTCACCCGAAAAAACAAAACGCGCGAGCCGGGTCTCGCGCGTTCCGCGCCTTCGGTCGGAGGAGATGCGAGGGCAGCGCCCCAGATTATCGACTATCAGATTCACAGATCATCGCCAGCGTCACAGACGCGGCGCTCGCCTCGCATTCCGCGTCGTCCCACGCTTCAAGCCTACGAGATTCACGCATCCGGGCGGCACAACGAAGTGAAAAGATGCGCCCTGACCCTCATTCTCGTCATGGCCGGGCTTGTCGCCCGGAAGTCGGATGTTTCCGACTTCCGGCATTAAGGAGAACGCGATCCGGCGCGAGCCGGATCGCTATGCCATCCACGACTTGCTTGCTGCAGCGTCGTGAAGACGTGGATGCCCGCGACCGGTCTTCGCCTTCGGCTTCGACCCGGCGCAATGGCTGGGCGCGCCGAAGCTTCTTAGCGAAGGCGGGCAAGCGCGGGCATGACGACTGAAAGGCTGAATGAGTGGCCGCTTTCCCGGCTGCGAAGCAGACGTGTGAATACGATAGCAGATTATTGAATGGATATCCGGCTCTTGGCGGCGCGCTCCTGCGGGGCACGGGCGCCGGTCATCAAGGCCACCGCGTCCGACATGGTGCAGCTCGAGGGCTCGACCACGGTGAGCCGCCGTCCCAGCCGGTGGATGTGGATGCGGTCCGCGATCTCGAACACGTGCGGCATGTTGTGGCTGATCAGCACGATGGCGACGCCGCGCCGGCGCACGTCCAGGATCAGCTCCAGCACCCTGCGGGATTCCTTCACCCCCAGCGCCGCCGTCGGCTCGTCCAGGATCACGACGCGCGAGCCGAAGGCGGTGGCGCGCGCGACCGCGATGCCCTGCCGCTGTCCGCCGGAAAGGGTCTCCACCCGCTGGTTGATGCTCTGCACGGTCATGAGGCCGAGTTCGGAGAGCTTCTCGCGGGCGATGCGCTGCATGGCCTTGCGATCCAGCATGCCGAACACCGTGCCGAGCACGCCGGGCTTCCTGAGCTCCCGGCCGAGGAACATGTTGTCGGCAATGGACAGGCTCGGGGAGAGGGCCAGCGTCTGGTAGACCGTCTCGATCCCCGCGGCCTGCGAGTCCAGCGGCGAGCGGAAGCGGACGGGCTGCCCGTCGAGGCGGACTTCGCCCTCGTCCGGCACCAGGGCGCCGGAGAGCGCCCGGATGAGGGAGGACTTGCCGGCACCGTTGTCGCCGATCACCGCCACGATCTCGCCGGGAAAGAGGTCGAAGTCCGCATGGTCGAGCGCGGTGAGGCGGCCGTAGCGCTTGACGAGGCCGCGGGCCTCCAGCAGCGGCCGCGGGGTGGCGTTCACGGGCGCGATGGTCATGCCGACACCTTCCGGATCCACTGGTCGAGGGCGACCGCGATGATGATGAGCCAGCCGACGGCGAATTCCTGCCAGAGCACGTCCACGCCCGAGAGGGCGAGGCCCGAGCGCGATACGCCGACGATGAGGGCGCCGATGAGCGTGCCGATGATGGAGCCGCGGCCGCCGAACAGGCTCGCTCCGCCGATGACGACAGCGGTGATGCTGTCGAGGTTTGCGGTCTGGCCCGCCTGCGGGCTCACCGAGCCGATGCGGCCGATGAGGGCCCACGCCCCCAGGGCACAGATAAGTCCCGCCGCCACATACACCGTGAACAACACCCGGTCGGTGCGGATTCCGGCGAGGCGCGCGGCCTGGGCATCATCCCCCACCGCATAGATATGCCGCCCCAGCGCCGTGCGGTTGAGCACGTACCAGACGACGGCGACGAGGGCGAGCATGAACAGGGTGCCGAAGGTGAGCCGCGCCCCGAACACGTCGATGGGCGTGCCGAGCCGCTGGAGGAAAGGCGCGGCCTTCGCCACATCCTGGGCGCGGATGGTCTGGGCGCCCGAGTACCAGAGGTTGAGCGCGAAAAAGATCGACCAGGTGCCGAGCGTGACGATGAACGGCGGCAGCTTCAGGAGCACCACCAGGAGCCCGTTGAAAGCGCCGCACGCCGCGCCCGCGGCGAGCCCGGCGCCGAATGCCACCGGCGTCGGCAGCCCGAGCGTGACGGCGAGCTTGCCCATGATGACGGAGCACAGGACCATCAACGCCCCCACCGACAGGTCGATGCCCGCCGTGAGCACGATCAGCGTCTGCGCGGCGCCGAGCATGCAGATGATGGTCACCTGCTGGAGGATCAGCGACAGGTTGAAGGACGAATAGAAGCGCGGCCCGACGATGAGGGAGAAGGCGACGATCCCCACCAGCAGCACGATGGCGGGCGCCGCGGTGGGATTGGCGTGCAGGAAATGCTGGAGGTGCTGCAGCGGCGATTTCGCATGCACCTCGAACTCGGCCACCTTCGTGTCCTGCTGGGTGAGGACCGTCTCGAACGCCTGCATGGCGCGCGTCTCCCCGCTCGTCTCGGTCATGGCAGCTCCTTATGTCGCGTTCCGCGGCGCGCGTTCGGCACGTCGCGACGGCTCAGCCCCAGCACCTCTTCAGGGCGGCGTCGACGGCGATGGAGGACAGGCCGGGCACGGGGCGATCCGTCACCAGCTCGACGCCCGTGTTGATGAAGTCCCGTCCGTCGGCCGCCTTCGGCCGGGTACCGTCTTTGACGAACCGGGCCACGGCATCGACCCCCATCTGCGCCATCGCGAGCGGGAACTGCATGGCGGTGGCGGCGATCACGCCGTCCTTGACGTTGCGCACGCCGGGGCAGCCGCCGTCCACCGCGACGATCAGCACGTCCTTCTCTCGTCCGATGGACCGAAGCGCCTCGTAGGCGCCGGCCGCCGCCGGCTCGTTGACGGCGTAGACCACCGACACGACGGGATCGCGCTGGAGCAGCATCTCCATCGCCCGGCGCCCGCCCTCCTCGTTGCCGAGGGTGACGTCGTGGCCGACGATACGCCCGTCCTTCTCGTCGCCGATGACGGCCGGATCGGCGACATCGACGCCGAAGCCGGAGAGGAAGCCCTGATCGCGCGCCACATCCACCGAAATCTGATTCACGTTGAGGTCGAGCAGGGCAAGCTTCGCCGCCTTGGCGTCCTTGCCCAGCGTCTTCGCCGCCCACGCGCCGATCAGCCTGCCGGCCTCGAAATTGTCGGTGGCGAAGGTCGCATCGGCCGCCGTCGGCGGATCGAGCGGCGTATCGAGGGCGATCACCAGGATGCCCTTGGCGCGCGCCTCCGCCAGCGCTGGCACGATGGCGCGGGAGTCCGACGGGGTGATGAGGATCCCCCGGGCGCCGGCGGCGATCAGGCTCTCCACCGCCGCGATCTGGGAGTCGGTGTCGCCGTCCACCTTGCCGGCGAAGGTGCGCAGCTCGAAGCCCAGCTTCGCCGCGGCGGCCTCGGCGCCTTCCTTCATCTTCACGAAGAAGGGGTTGGTGGAGGTCTTGATGATGATGCCGACGATGGGCTTGTCGGCGGCCAGCGCCGGGCTGGTCGCGGTGGCGAAAGCGAGTACGGCTGCCGTCAGCAGCCCTGGCCAGGCCCGCATGGTTTCCTCCTCCCGATGTTGCCCGTTCGAGCGTCGTCTTCGGCCGAGGAGAGCGCATGCGGTGGCCTCCTGTCAATATTTAAATCAGGATGAGTTATTAATTGACGGCTGCGTTCCCCCTGCGCATAAAGACGACATTGCGCCCTCCGCGAGCTGGAAGCTGATCGCAACGGCGGTAGGCAATTGCGAGACGCCACACTGGTGCGGTGGATCTCGTCAGATCCAAAACCGCACTAGAATCATAATGATGCTGGTGTCCCTTTGTTTCCAACGTTCGTCAAAGCGCCTGCTGCAAAGGAATACGAACGTTGAAAACGGGACACTAGTGTCCCGTCTCCGAATGACCGCTTCGTTTGCCTCACCCTCGCACGGTCATTCGGAGACATCGGGACACTAGCAAAATCAAAAAGCTAGTGTGGCTTATGTCTCGCAATTGCCTACAGGGACTTGCCGCAAAGGACATAGGCAATTGCGAGACGCCACACTAGGAACAACGAGCCGAACCATGTCGAGCCGCGTGATCCCGGTCGTTCCCTTCGTCCTCACCGTCTTTGGCGCGACCGGCGATCTTGCCCGCCGCAAGCTTTTACCTTCGCTCTACCGACGCCACCGCGTCGGACAACTGCCCGCGCGCGCCATCATCGTCGGCGCGGCGCGCCAGCGGATGACGGTGGACGCGTTCGTCGCCCTCGTGCGCGACGCCCTTGTCGAGCACATCGCGCCGGAGGATCTCGACGACGCCGACCTGACGCAATTCCTCGCGCGCCTCAGCTATGTGCCGGTGGAAGCCGAGGGCGAGGAGGGATGGACCGAACTCTCCGACCTGCTCGCGGCGCAGCAGGGTGTCGTGCGCATCTTCTATCTGGCGACCGGGCCATCGCTCTTCGCGCCGATTTGCGCGCGCCTCGCCCGCCACGGCCTCAACAAGGACGATGCGCGGCTGGTGGTGGAGAAGCCCCTCGGCAAGGATCTGTCGAGCGCCGTCACCCTCAACGACGCCATCGGGCAGGTCTTCGACGAGCATCACGTCTATCGCATCGACCATTATCTCGGGAAGGAGACGGTGCAGAACCTGATGGCGCTGCGCTTCGCCAATGCCCTGTTCGAGCCGGTGTGGAACAACGCCCATATCGACCATGTCCAGATCACCGTGGCCGAGAGCATCGGCACGGCGGGCCGCGCCGGCTATTACGACACCGCCGGCGCCCTGCGCGACATGGTGCAGAACCATATCCTCCAGCTGCTCTGCCTCGTCGCCATGGAGCCCCTCGTCTCGCTCGACGCCGATGCGATGCGCGACGAGAAGCTCAAGGTGCTCAAGGCGCTGCGGCCGATCAACGAAGGCAACGCCGCCCAGTGCACCGTGCGCGGCCAGTATCGCGCCGGGGCTTCCGCCGGCGGCTCGGTGCCCGGCTATCTGGAGGAGCTCGGCACCGGCCATTCCGACACCGAGACCTTTGCGGCGCTGAAAGCCGAGATCGGCAACTGGCGCTGGTCCGGCGTGCCCTTCTATCTGCGCACCGGAAAGCGCCTCGCCAGCCGCGTCTCCGAGATCGTGGTCGCCTTCCGGCCCATTCCCCATTCGGTGTTCGACGGCCATGCCGGCCCGATCGCGCCGAACCGCCTCGTCATCCGCCTCCAGCCCGACGAGGGCGTGAAGCTGTGGCTGATGATCAAGGATCCCGGGCCCGGCGGCATGCGCCTGCAGCACGTTCCGCTCGACATGAGCTTCGCCAGCGTGTTCGGCGTGCGCAATCCGGACGCCTACGAGCGACTCATCATGGATGTGGTGCGCGGCAACCAGACCCTGTTCATGCGGCGCGACGAGGTCGAGGCCGCCTGGCGCTGGATCGACCCGATCCTTCAGGCCTGGCGCGCCTCGCGCGAGCCGCCCAAGCCCTATACGTCCGGCACCTGGGGTCCCTCCGCCGCCATCGCGCTCATCGAACGCGACGGCCGCACCTGGACCGACGACACCTGAGGCCTGCACCGTGAACGCTCATTTCGCCCCCATCGCCCTTGCCGCCCATGCCGACGGCCCTGCCCTCGCCCGGGCGCTCGCCGCCGGCGTCGCGGAGGCGCTGCGCGCCCGCCTCGCCCGCGACGGCGCGGCGGGCCTTGCGGTTTCGGGCGGGCGCACGCCGGTCGCCTTCCTCAAGACCCTCGCCGGTGAACCGCTGGACTGGACGCGCATCGCGGTGACGCTGGTCGACGAGCGCTGGGTGCCGGAGACCTCGGAGCGCTCCAACGCCGCCCTCGTGCGCCGGCACCTGCTCAAGGGCGCGGCCGCCGCCGCGCGCTTCGTGCCGCTCTTCACCGGCGATCCGACCCCCGAGGCGGGCCTTGCCGCCGCCACCGCGGCGGTCGCGTCCCTCCCCGCCCGCTTTGCCGCCGTGGTGCTCGGCATGGGCGACGACGGGCACACCGCCTCCTTTCTGCCCGGGGCAAAGGCGCTTGCCGCCGCCATCGATCCCGCCGGCACCGCCCCGCTGACCATCGTGCGGGCACCGGCGGCGAACGAGCCGCGCCTCACCTTCACGCTGCCGCGCCTCGTCGCGGCCGACCGGCTCTTCCTGCACATCGAGGGCATGGCGAAGCGAGCCGTCCTGGAGCGCGCCCGCGCCGGAACCGACGCGGCCGAACTCCCCATCCGCGCCGTCCTCAACACCCTGCGCTCCCCACTCGACGTCTTCTGGTCGCCCTGAAACCAAGTCCGGCTCGCTCCCTCAAAAGGATGCAACGATGACCACCCTCAACGCCCGGATCGGCGAAGTCACACAACGCATCGTCGCGCGGAGCCTTTCGGCGCGCGCGCGATATCTCGATCGCATCGCCGGGGCCGCCGCGCCCCGGCCGCACCGCCAGGCGCTGGGCTGCGCCAACCAGGCCCACGGCTTCGCCGCCTGCGGCCCCGCCGACAAAGCCATGCTGCGCGAGGGGCAAGGCGCCTCCATCGGCATCGTCACCGCCTATAACGACATGCTCTCCGCCCACCGGCCGTACGAGCGCTATCCGGAGCTGATCCGGGAGGCGGCGCGCGCGGCGGGCGGGGCGGCGCTGGTGGCCGGCGGCGTGCCCGCCATGTGCGACGGCATCACCCAGGGCGAGGCGGGCATGGAGCTCTCCCTCTTCTCCCGCGACGTGATCGCCCTTTCCACCGCCGTCGCGCTGTCCCACCAGACGTTCGATGCCGCGGTGTTCCTCGGCATCTGCGACAAGATCGTGCCGGGACTGGTCATCGGGGCGCTGTCGTCCGGCCACCTGCCGGCGGTGTTCATTCCCTCCGGCCCGATGACGAGCGGGCTCGCCAACACGCAGAAGTCGCAGGTCCGCCAGCTCTTCGCCGAGGGCAAGGTGGGCCGCGATGCGCTGCTGGAGGCCGAGGCGAAGTCCTATCACGGGCCGGGCACCTGCACCTTCTACGGCACCGCCAACACCAACCAGATGCTCATGGATATCATGGGCCTGCACCTGCCCGGCGCTTCCTTCGTCGCCCCCGACACGCCGCTGCGCGACGCGCTCACCAGGGCGGCGGTGGAGCGGGCGCTCGCCATCACCGCGCTCGGCAACGATGCCATCGCCGTGGGCCGGATGCTGGACGAAAAGGCCTTCGTCAACGCCATCGTCGGCCTCCACGCCACCGGCGGCTCCACCAACCACACGCTCCACCTCGTCGCCATGGCGGCGGCGGGCGGCATCACCCTCGCCTGGGACGACTTCTCGGAGCTTGCCGAGGTGACGCCGCTGCTCGCCCGCGTCTACCCGAACGGCGCGGCGGACGTGAACCATTTCCACGCCGCGGGCGGCATGGCCTTCGTCATCCGCGAGCTGCTGGGCGCCGGCCTGCTGCACGCCGATGCGCAGACCATCCTCGGCCAGGGGCTCGACGCCTATACGCGCGAGCCCGTGCTCGGCGGGGACGGTGGCCTCGTCTGGCGCGACGGGCCGACGGCCAGCGGCGAGGCGACGGTGCTGCGGAGCGCCGCCGCCCCGTTCCAGCCGACCGGCGGGCTGAAGGTGCTGGACGGAAACCTTGGCCGCTCGGTCATCAAGACCTCGGCGGTGGCGCCGGAGCGGCACGTGATCGAGGCGCCGGCCCGCGTCTTCCATGCCCAGGAGGAGTTGCAGGCGGCATTCAAGGCCGGCAAGCTGACCGGGGACTTCGTCGCGGTGGTGCGCTTCCAGGGGCCGAAGGCCAACGGCATGCCGGAGCTGCATAAGTTGATGCCGCCGCTGGGCGTGCTGCAGGACCGGGGGCAGAAGGTGGCGCTGGTCACCGACGGCCGGCTCTCCGGCGCCTCGGGCAAGGTGCCCGCCGCGATCCATGTGACCCCGGAGGCGGCGGAAGGCGGCGCCATCGCCAAGATCCGCGACGGAGACCAGGTGCGCGTCGATGCCGTGACCGGCCGGCTGGAGGTGGTCGTCCCCGCCGCCGAATGGGCCGCGCGCCCCGCCGCGAAGGCTGACCTTTCCGCCCACCACGCCGGCGTCGGCCGGGACCTCTTCGCCCCGTTCCGGGCCGCTGTCGGACCCGCGGACCAGGGCGCCACGATTTTCAGGGGAGTGCAGGCATGAGCGAGACGAACCAATCCGGGCTGGACGCCATTCTCGCCCGCGCTCCGGTGGTCCCGGTCGTGGTCGTGGAGCGCGCCGCCGACGCGGTGCCCCTCGCCCGCGCCCTGGTGGAGGGCGGTCTTCCCGCCATCGAGATCACCCTGCGCACGCCGGCGGCGCTCGACGCCATCCGCGCCGTGGCGGCGGAGGTGGAAGGCGCCATTGCCGGCGTCGGCACCGTGCTCGACGCCGCCCAGCTGGCGGCCGCGGAACAGGCGGGGGCGCGCTTTGCCGTCTCCCCCGGCGCAACCCCCGCGCTGCTGGACGCGGCGGCAGGCGCCGGCATCCCGCTGCTGCCGGGCATCGCGACCGCGAGCGAAGCCATGGCGCTGATCGCCCGCGGCTATCGCTTCGCCAAATTCTTCCCGGCCGAGCCGGCGGGCGGGCGGAGCTATCTCGCGGCGCTCGCCTCGCCTCTGCCGCAGCTGAAATTCTGCCCCACGGGCGGCATCACGCTGGAAACCGCCCCCGCCTATCTGGCGCTGCCCAACGTGATCTGCGTCGGCGGCTCCTGGATGCTGCCGAAGGCCGTCGTCGCAGCCGGGAACTGGACCGCCGTCGCGGCGGCGAGCCGCGCCGCCGCCGCCTTGCGTGCCTGAGGGGAAGCGTCGTGACCGAGGCGCCGGCCAAGGGCTTCGTCCGCTTCGAGGGCTGTCACCACTTCGTGGCGATGAACCGGCCGGAGCTGTTCCGGCGCGAACTGCTGGCGCGGGTGCGGCAGGTGCGGTGAGGCGTCGCGCGGCTCAGAGCAAGGATGATCGCCGGGCGATACGGTGTTGCAACGTGCAATTTTGAGTCAGCGCCCCTCACCCGGATCGCTGACGCGATCCGACCTCTCCCCGCTTGCGCGGCCAGTGTCCTGTTTCCAACGTTCGTATGCCATTGCAGCAGGCGCTCATACGAACGTTGGAAACAAGGGGACACTAGCATCATTATGATTCGAGTGTGGTTTTGGATCTGACGCTCGTTCGAAGAACTCGCTGCAATACTGAAACGAGCGTCAGATCCACCACACTAGCACTACTTTGGCAGATTCTGGGAGTTGATCGGCGAGACTGGATTCCCGAATCACGTTTTCAATGATTCATGGGTGGTCAGCTTTTTTGGAGGGCTGACCGGTGGATACGACGTCGAGGTGGGAAGATGAGCTTGGACGCTGGCTCGAGCCATTCCTGGATTGTTTAGGTCACAAGGCTCGGCGGCGGATGTGTCCGCTATATGTTTCAGGACTGATTGGGCCGGGCGACCGCAAGAGCGTCCAGCCAATGGCGGCGCGGCTGGCGCCGGGCGACTATGATCAATTGCATCATTTCATCGCTGATGGCGTCTGGGACGCGGCGCCGTTGGAAGTAGAATTGCTCGTTCAGGCCGACCGGCTCGTCGGCGGCACAGATGCGGTGCTGGTCATCGACGATACATCGATGCCGAAGAAGGGCGATCGCTCGGTTGGTGTAGCTCCGCAATATGCATCAACTCTCGGTAAAACGGCGAATTGCCAAACATTGGTGTCGCTGACGCTTGCGCGCGGTGAAGTGCCGGTAATGGTGGCGCTACGTCTCTTCCTTCCCGAGAATTGGACGAGCGATCCGGTACGTCTGAAGCACGCCGGCGTTCCCATCGAGCATCGCGCGGCACGGTCCAAGCCAGAGATCGCGCTGGCTGAGATCGATCGCGTGATCGCAGCCGGTGTTCGCTTCGGCTGTGTGCTGGCGGACGCGGGATACGGATCGAGCGCGCCGTTCCGTCATGCTCTGAGCGAGCGCGGCCTCTTATGGGCAGTTGGTATGTCGCGGCGCCAGAAAGTCTATCCGGCCGATGTCACCATGATCTTTCCAACGGAGAAAGCCCGTAAGCCGCGCAAACACCATATCCCGGATATGTCGCCAGTTTCAGCCGAGACGATGCTGGCCGGCGTAAAGTGGCAGAAGATCAGCTGGCGCGGGGGTACGAAAGGCCCGCTGACATGCCTTTTCGCTGCGCGGCGCGTCCGCATCGCCGACGGCCCAAAGCACCGCGTGTTCGATAAAGGTGTCGAGCGTATGCCTGGTGATGAAATGTGGATCCTGGGCGAGCGACGATCGAGCGGAGAGCAGAAGTACTACATCTCGAATCTGCCCGCTGACGTTTCGCTTAAGACGCTGGCAGCTGCCGTCAAGGCGCGGTGGATCTGTGAACAGGCGCATCAGCAGTTGAAGGAAGAGCTGGGGCTCGACCATTTTGAAGGCAGGTCGTGGGCCGGATTACACCGACATGCCTTGATGACGATGATCGCCTATGCCTTCCTTCAGTCCCGCCGCCTCACCGCAGCGGGACGAAAAAAAAAGAGTCCCAGGCCCACCGCCACAACCGAGCATGCCGGCCATCAGGCAAGCCATCCTCGACCTCTTCGTGCGGCCTCCACCCCTACGATGCACGCACTGTGAGATGCTGCTCGCAGGCTGCCTTCAGCCAAATCTGCCAAAGTAGTGCTAGGAGATTCACACATTCGAGCGGCGACAGATGCGCTCTCACCACAACTCATTCTCGTCAGGGCGCATCGTTTCACTCCGTTGTCACCGCCCGGATGCGTGAATCTGATAGCCGCTCTTTGCGGGGCGAGGTGAAGAAAGCCTCGCCTTTTTGGTCACCTCTCCCCGCTCTTTGCCTATCGTATTCACATATCTGCTTCGCAGCCGGGAAAGCAGCCACTCATTCAGCCTTTCAATCGTCATGCCCGGCCTTGTGCCGGGCATCCACGTCTTCACGACGCTGCGGCAAGCAAGTCGTGGATGGCATAGCGATCCGGCCTTCACCGGATCGCGTTCTCCTTAATGCCGGAAGTCGGAAACATCCGACTTCCGGGCGACAAGCCCGGCCATGACGAGAATGAAGGTCATGGCGCATCGTTCCACTCCGTTGTCACCGCCCGGATGCGTGAAGCTCGTAGGCTTAAAGCGGGGGACGACGATGCGAGGCGAGCACCGCGTCTGTGTGTGAATACGATAGCCCCAAGGCGGGGAGAGGTCGCGCGCCTCGAGCGCGCGGCTGAGGAGCGCCTTCCTGAGTTCACCGCAGCAGCGACAGCAGCGTCTCGCGCTCGGCGTGATCGAGCGGCGACAGATGCGCTCTCACCACAACTCATTCTCGTCATGGCCGGGCTTGTCCCGGCCATCCACGTCTTTCAGGTCGAGAGTCCGCAAAGTCGTGGATGCCCGGCACAAGGCCGGGCATGACGATCGAAAGGCTGATGGCATAGCGATCCGGCTCTGGCCGGATCGCGTTCTTTTTCTCGTGCCGGAAGTCGGAAACATCCGACTTCCGGGCGACAAGCCCGGCCATGACGAGAACGAAGGTCAGGGGGCATCTTTTCACTTCGTTGTCACCGCCCGGATGCGTGAAGCTCGTAGGCTTAAAGCGGGGGACGACGATGCGAGGCGAGCACCGCGTCTGTGTGTGAATACGATAGCCCCAAGGCGGGGAGAGGTCGCGCGCCTCGAGCGCGCGGGTGAGGGACACCTTCCTGAGTTCACCGCAGCCGCGACAGCAGCGTCTCGCGCTCGGCGTGATCGAGCGGCGACAGATGCGCTCTCACCACAACTCATTCTCGTCATGGCCGGGCTTGTCCCGGCCATCCACGTCTTTCAGGTCGAGAGTCCGCAAAGTCGTGGATGGCATAGCGATCCGGCCTTCACCGGATCGCGTTCTCCTTAATGCCGGAAGTCGGAAACATCCGACTTCCGGGCGACAAGCCCGGCCATGACGAGAATGAAGGTCATGGCGCATCGTTTCACTCCGTTGTCACCGCCCGGATGCGTGAAGCTCGTAGGCTTAAAGCGGGGGACGACGATGCGAGGCGAGCACCGCGTCTGTGTGTGAATACGATAGCCCCAAGGCGGGGAGAGGTCGCGCGCCTCGATCGCGCGGGTGAGGGACACCTTCCTGAGTTCACCGCAGCCGCGACAGCAGCGTCTCGCGCTCGGCGTGATCGAGCGGCGACAGATGCGCTCTCACCACAACTCATTCTCGTCAGGGCGCATCGTTTCACTCCGTTGTCACCGCCCGGATGCGTGAATCTGATAGCCGCTCTTTGCCTATCGTATTCACATATCTGCTTCGCAGCCGGGAAAGCGGCCACTCATTCAGCCTTTCAATCGTCATGCCCGGCCTTGTGCCGGGCATCCACGTCTTCACGACGCTGCGGCAAGCAAGTCGTGGATGGCCGGGACAAGCCCGGCCATGACGAGAATGAAGGTCATGGCGCATCGTTTCACTCCGTTGTCACCGCCCGGATGCGTGAAGCTCGTAGGCTTAAAGCGGGGGACGACGATGCGAGGCGAGCACCGCGTCTGTGTGTGAATACGATACCCCCCAAAGCGGGGAGAGGTCGCGCGCCTCGAGCGCGCGGCTGAGGAGCGCCTTCCTGAGTTCACCGCAGCCGCGACAGCAGCGTCTCGCGCTCGGCGTGATCGAGCGGCGACAGATGCGCTCTCACCACAACTCATTCTCGTCATGGCCGGGCTTGTCCCGGCCATCCACGTCTTTCAGGTCGAGAGTCCGCAAAGTCGTGGATGCCCGGCACAAGGCCGGGCATGACGATCGAAAGGCTGAATGAGTGGCCGCTTTCCCGGCTGCGGAGCAGATGTGTGAATACGATAGCCGCTGACGCGGGGCGAGGTGAAGAGAAGCGTCGCGTCTTGGTCACCTCTCCCCCCAAAGCGGGGAGAGGTCGCGCGCCTCGATCGCGCGGGTGAGGGACACCTTCCTGAGTTCACCGCAGCCGCGACAGCAGCGTCTCGCGCTCGGCGTGATCGAGCGGCGACAGATGCGCTCTCACCACAACTCATTCTCGTCATGGCCGGGCTTGTCCCGGCCATCCACGTCTTTCAGGTCGAGAGTCCGCAAAGTCGTGGATGCCCGGCACAAGGCCGGGCATGACGATCGAAAGGCTGATGGCATAGCGATCCGGCCTTCACCGGATCGCGTTCTCCTTAATGCCGGAAGTCGGAAACATCCGACTTCCGGGCGACAAGCCCGGCCATGACGAGAATGAAGGTCATGGCGCATCGTTTCACTCCGTTGTCACCGCCCGGATGCGTGAAGCTCGTAGGCTTAAAGCGGGGGACGACGATGCGAGGCGAGCACCGCGTCTGTGTGTGAATACGATAGCCCCAAGGCGGGGAGAGGTCGCGCGCCTCGATCGCGCGGGTGAGGGACACCTTCCTGAGTTCACCGCAGCCGCGACAGCAGCGTGGCGCGCTCGGCGTGATCGAGCGGCGACAGATGCGCTCTCACCACAACTCATTCTCGTCATGGCCGGGCTTGTCCCGGCCATCCACGTCTTTCAGGTCGAGAGTCCGCAAAGTCGTGGATGCCCGGCACAAGGCCGGGCATGACGATCGAAAGGCTCATGGCATAGCGATCCGGCTCTGGCCGGATCGCGTTCTTTTTCTCGTGCCGGAAGTCGGAAACATCCGACTTCCGGTGGCAAGCCCGGCCATGACGAGAATGAAGGTCAGGGGGCATCGTTTCACTCCGTTGTCACCGCCCGGATGCGTGAAGCTCGTAGGCTTAAAGCGGGGGACGACGATGCGAGGCGAGCACCGCGTCTGTGTGTGAATACGATAGCCCCAAGGCGGGGAGAGGTCGCGCGCCTCGATCGCGCGGGTGAGGGACACCTTCCTGAGTTCACCGCAGCCGCGACAGCTAGCGTGGCGCGCTCGGCGTGATCGAGCGGCGACAGATGCGCTCTCACCACAACTCATTCTCGTCAGGGCCGGGCTTGTCCCGGCCATCCACGTCTTTCAGGTCGAGAGTCCGCAAAGTCGTGGATGCCCGGCACAAGGCCGGGCATGACGATCGAAAGGCTGAATGAGTGGCCGCTTTCCCGGCTGCGGAGCAGATGTGTGAATACGATAGCCGCTGACGCGGGGCGAGGTGAAGAGAAGCGTCGCGTCTTGGTCACCTCTCCCCCCAAAGCGGGGAGAGGTCGCGCGCCTCGAGCGCGCGGGTGAGGAGCGCCTTCCTGAATTCACCGCAGCCGCGACAGCAGCGACAGCAGCGTGGCGCGCTCGGCCTGATCGAGCGGCGCCAGGGTCTCGTCGGAAATGGCCACCGCGTTCGGCAGCGCCTTGTCGACCGCGAGCTGGCCGGCCCTGGTCAGGCTGACCAGCAGCCGCCGGCCGTCGGCCGGGTCGGGGCCGGTCTCGGTCAGTCCGCGCCCGGTGAGGCGATCGATCACCCCCTTGATGGTGGCGACGTCCATGGCGGTGATGCGGCCGAGCTGGTTCTGCGAGCACGGCCCGCTCTCCGACAGCTTGAACAGCGCCGTCCACTGGGTCGGCGTCAGGTCGCCGCCGATGCGCTCGGCGAAAATGGCGGAGTGACGCTGCGACACCTGGCGAAGGATGAAGCCGATCTGCTCCTCGAGCTGGTAGGTCGGCCGCTGCGGCTTGCGTCGCGGCTTCGGTGATGCGGCCCGGCTCATGAGTGCTCCTGAGATTTCCGCCGCGGTTTTCGACCGCTGCGGCGATCAAGTCAAATCATGCCCGATCGCCCGATGCACCTCCACCCGGAAGCGCGTCAGACCGCGAGGTAGGCGTCGCGGATGTCGGGCCTCGCGTCGAGCTCGGCCATGGTCCCGGAAAAGCACATCCGGCCGCGCTCGATGATATAGGCGCGATCGGAGATCAGCCGGGCGAAATGCAGGTTCTGCTCCGACACCAGGATGCTGACGCCCTCGCGTTTCATGGTCAGGATGGCATTGGCCATCTGCTCGACGATCTTGGGCGAGAGGCCTTCCGACGGCTCGTCGAGCAGGATCAGCGACGGATTGCCCATCAATGTGCGGGCGATGGTCAGCATCTGCTGCTCGCCGCCGCTCATCCGCCCGCCGGGGCGGCCGCGCATCTCGGCGAGGTTGGGAAACAGCTCGTACAGGCGCTCTTCCGTCCAGCGCGGCGCGTCCTTGCGCGGCGGCTGGCGGCCGACCTCGAGATTCTCCTCCACCGTCAGGTCGGTGAAGATGCGGCGCTCCTCCGGCACGTAACCGAGGCCGCCGCGGACGATGGCGTGGGTCGGCAGGTCGGAGACGTCGCGGCCTTCGAACATCACCTTGCCGCGGCGCTGGCTGACGAGGCCGACGATCGAGCGGAAGGTGGTCGACTTGCCGGCGCCGTTGCGGCCGAGCAGCGCCACGACTTCGCCGGCGCCGACCTCGAGGCCGACATCGAACAGGATGTGAGCCGGACCGTAGAAGCTGTTGAGATCCGAGACGGCGAGTTTCACGAGGCAGCCTCCGCATCCGCATGGCCGCCTTCGTAGAGCAGGCCTTCGCCGAGATAGATCGCGCGCACCTGCGGATCGCGACGCACCGCTTCCGGCGAGCCTTCGGCGATCAGCTGGCCGCGGTTGAGCACCAGGATCCGCTCGGCATGCTCGAACACGACATCCATGTCGTGCTCGGTGAACAGCACGCCGATCTGCTTGTCGTGGGCGATGCGCGCGGTGAGCCGCATCAATTCGATGCGCTCCTTCGGCGCCATGCCGGCGGTCGGCTCGTCCATCAGCAGGAGTTGCGGCGCATTGGCGAGCGCGATGGCGAGTTCGAGCCGCTTGAGGTCGCCATAGGCGAGCTCGCCGCAGGCCCGGTCGCCGTCGCTCGCCATGCCGACGAGGTCGAGCAGCGCGTCGGCCTCGCCGCGCGCCAGCTTCGGCGTCGAGCGCCACATGTTGAACAGGCGGTGCGCGTGGGACGCCAGCGCCACCTGGACATTCTCCCGCACCGTCATGGTGGAAAACGTCGCGGTGATCTGGAAGGTGCGCCCCACCCCGAGCCGCCAGACCTCGCGCGGCTGCCGCCCGGTGGTGTCCTCGCCGAGCAGGCGGATGCGCCCGGCATCCGGCGGGATCTGGCCGTTGAGCATGTTGAAGCAGGTGGTCTTGCCGGCGCCGTTCGGCCCGATCAGGGCGACGATCTCGCCCGCGGCGACCGCGAAGGACACGCCGCGCACCGCATGAACGCCGCCATAGGACTTGGTCAGGCCTTCGACCTGAAGGATGGCTGCAGGCCGGCTCATTCGGCGCCTCCGAGCTTCGGCGTGGCGGTCACCGCGACCGGCGTCCCATTCTGTTTTTCAGGTCTGCCGCGCAGCTTCTCGCGCAGGCTGCCGATGATGCCGACGATGCCGGCCGGGAAGGCCACCACCAGCAGCACCACGATGCCGCCCAGCACCAGCTTGGAGAGATCGGTCTGGCTCACCAGCCAGATGTTCAGCGCCTTGTAGACCACCGCGCCGACCACCGCCCCGGAGATGGTCTCGACGCCGCCGAGCAGCACCATCACCAGCGCGTCCACCGACAGCGAAATGCCGAGGCTGTCGGGAAAGACGCTGCCCTTGAGATAGGCGAACAATGCGCCGGCGACGCTCGCCACCGTGCCGGCGACGACGAAGGCCAGCCACTGGATGCGCTTGCCGTTGATGCCGATGGCCTCGCTGCGCAGCGCCGAATCCCGCGTCGCCCGCAGCGCGTAGCCGAACGGCGAGAACACCAGGATGCGCAGCCCCGCCACCGCGAGCGCCGTGATCGCCAGCGACAGCAGGTAGAAGCGCGCCGGGGTGGCCACCACCGCGGCCGGCCAGATGCCGAGCAGGCCGTTGTCGCCGCCGGTGACTTCGACCCACTGGAAGGCGATCGACCAGACGATCTGGGCGAAGGCGAGCGTCAGCATGGCGGAGTAGACGCCGGACAGCCGCACCGTGAAGAAGCCGAACAGCGCCGCCCCGGCGAGACCGAGCAGCGGGCCGATCAGCAGGCAGGACAGCATCGGCCAGCCGGCGAGCTTGGCGAGGAAGGCGACGCCATAGGAGCCGAGGCCGAAATAGGCAGCGTGGCCGAAGGAGGCGAGCCCGCCCACCGACATCAGGAAATGCAGGCTGGCGGCAAACATGATGAAGATGACGATCTCGGCGCCGACCGTGAGCGCGTAGGTGCCGCCGACCAGCGGCAGCGCCGCGGCGGCGATCAGCGCGGCGAGCGCGGCGAGACGCTCGCCGAAGGTCAGCGGCGCCCAGGGCCGCACCGTGAGGCCGGGGGTGCGCCGCGCCGGCGCCTCGGCCTTGCCGAACAGGCCCCACGGCCGCACCACCAGCACCGCCGCCATCACCAGGAAGACCAGGATGATGGAGATCTTCGGAAAGATCAGGATGCCGAAAGCGTTGAGCTCGGAGACCAGCACCGCGGCGACGAAGGCGCCGGTGATGCTGCCGAGCCCGCCGATCACCACCACGACGAAGACGTCGACGATGACGCGCAGGTCCATGGTGTGGTTGACGGCATCGCGCGAGATCTGCAGGGCGCCGCCCAGCGCGGCGAGGAAGACGCCGACGGCGAAGACCGAGGTGAACAGCCATTTCTGGTTGACGCCGAGCGCCGCGACCATGTCGCGATCCTGGGTGGCGGCGCGGACCAGCACGCCCCAGCGGGTGCGGTGGAACAGCAGCCACAGCGCGCCGAGCACGACCGGGCCGATCACCAGCAGGAAGACGTCATAGGACGGCAGCGCCTGGCCCAGCACGTCGATGGCGCCCTTGAGCCCCGGCGCGCGGCGGCCGAGCAGATCGTCGGGCCCCCAGATCAGCACCACGAGGTCCTCGACCATCAGCGTCAGGCCGAAGGTGGCGAGGAGCTGAAACAGTTCGGGCGACTTGTAGATGCGGCGCAGCAGCAGCATCTCCACCACCGCGCCCACCGCGGCGACGATCAATGCGGCGAGCACGATGCCGCCCCAGAAGCCGAGCGCGCCCGACAGCCTCTCGGTCAGGGTGAAGGCGACATAGGCGCCGAGCATGTAGAAGGCGCCATGGGCGAAATTGACGATCCGCGTGACGCCGAAAATGATCGACAGTCCGGACGCCACCAGAAACAGCGAGGCGGCGCTGGCAAGCCCGGTCAGGAACTGGA
Organism: Bradyrhizobium sp. WD16; assembly: GCF_024181725.1. NCBI lineage: Bacteria > Pseudomonadati > Pseudomonadota > Alphaproteobacteria > Hyphomicrobiales > Nitrobacteraceae > Bradyrhizobium > Bradyrhizobium sp. WD16. Next base: position 742,165 of record NZ_CP028908.1, read on the forward strand.
CGAGATAGAAGCTCATGGAGGGTTCACACGGGCCTGGTCATGACCGGCGCCGGCGGCGCCGAATGGGTTGGAGCGAAACGAGGCGGAGTCGAGCAACCGGCGCCGGGCGGACGGCACGCCATCCACCCGGCGACATTGTGGGATCAGTCCTTCGGACGCACCTTGGCGACGTCGGCCTCGCTCGGCAGGTAATTGGCGCCGTCGCGATAGACCACGTCCACCATCACGCCCTTGCCGTCCTTGACCGAGGTCTTGCCGACGAAGGCGCCGAGCGTCGCCTGGTGATCGGACTTGCGGAAGGTGATCGGGCCGAACGGCGAGTCGACCTTGATGCCTTCGGCCGCGGCGATCAGCTTGTCGGTGTCGGTGGAATCCGCCTTGGCGAGGATCGCCGCCGCCGACTTGATGAGCTCGTAGCCGACGATCGAGCCGAGACGCGGATAGTCGTTGTATTTGGCCTGATAGGCCTTGAGGAAGGCGTCGTGCTCCGGCGTCTTGATGCTCGACCACGGATAGCCGGTGACGATCCAGCCTTCCGGCGTCTCGTCCTTCAGCGGATCGAGATATTCCGGCTCGCCGGTCAGGAAGCTGACCACCGCGCGGTCCTTGAACAGGCCGCGGGTATTGCCCTCGCGAACGAACTTGACGAGGTCGGGACCGAAGGTGACGTTGAGAACGGCCTCGGGCTTGGCGGCGGCGAGCGCCTGCACCACCGGGCCGGCGTCGATCTTGCCCTGCGGCGGCCACTGCTCGCTGACCCACTCGATGTCGGGGCGCTTGGCGGACAGCAGCTTCTTGAACACCGCAACCGCCGACTGGCCGTATTCATAGTTCGGCGCCACGGTCGCCCAGCGCTTGGCCGGCAGCTTGGCGGCCTCTTCGGCCAGCATCGCCGCCTGCATGTAGTTCGACGGGCGCAGGCGGAAGGTGTAGCGGTTGCCGCTCGCCATGGTGACGGCATCGGTCAGCGGCTCGCCGGCGAGGAAGAACACCTTCTTCTGCTTGGCGAAGTCGCTGACGGCGAGACCGATATTGGAGAAGAAGGTGCCGGAGATCATGGCGACGCCTTCGCTGGCGACGAGCTCGTTGGCCGCGGTGACCGCGTCGGCCGGCTTGCCGCCGTCGTCCTTGGAGATGACGACGAGCTTCTTGCCCTTGATGCCGCCGGCGGCGTTGATCTGCTCGACCGCGAGCTGCCAGCCCTTGCGATAGGGCTCGGTGAAGGACGGCAGCGCCGAATAGCTGTTGATCTCGCCGATCTTGATCTCGCTCTGCGCCATCGCGGCGCCGGCAAGGCCATACAGCCCGGTGGCGAGCAGGCCCGCCAGGAGATATTTGCGTCGGTTCATTCCAGACCCTCCAGTGTAGCGGGTGCCTGCCGGCCCCCGGGTGACTTCCTCAACACGCCCGAATTTCCCGCCAAACTGCAAGCCGAGGCCTGCCGTCAGCGCAAACCGTCCTCGCCCTTGATCTCTGCAACTGTCAGGCCACCGACACGGGGCAACGGCCGGCCGCTGTCGGTCACCGCCACGGCCACCATGATCTCGTTGGCCCGCGGCGCGTCGTTGATCCGCACCTCCATGCCGTCGAAGTGACTGCGGACGAAAGCCGCATCCTTGTGGCCGAGCGGGATGTCGAGCGCCACGCCCGGGCCGCCGCGCTTCTTCGACGACGGGATCAGCGCCGCGCCCTTGCCCAGCACCTTGCGCACCGGCGCCCCCAGCTTGGGATGGAGCAACGCGGCGGCATGCTCGAGCTCGCCGTTCTCGCCGACCGCCGCGGCCTTGCCGTAGCTCTGGGCCTGCGGTCCCTCGATGCCGAGCGCCGCCACCGCCCGGCGCGTCAGGAGGTCGCCGAGTTCCTCGCCGATGGCGATCAGCGGCGAGAGATCCTCGACGTAGCGGCCGGCGAACGGATTCTCGATCACCGCCACCGCGGCGGCGCGGCGGGTCGGCGGCGTGACGTCGCGCCCGGCCTCCTGAAGGGTCTCCTCGACGACGGTGACGATCTTGCGGATCACGGCGCTCATCGCAGTCCATCCTCTCCCTTGATCTCGTCGGCCTTCAGCCCGCCGACCCGGGCGTGAATACGCGATCCGGTGGTCATCACCAGCGCCAGCAGGATCTCGTCGGCCCGCGGCGCGTCGGTCATGCCGACCTCCATCGCATCGAAATGCGACCGGACGTATGACGCGTTGACGTGGGTGATCGGCACGTCGAGCCGCGTGCCGGGACCGCCGACCTTCTTGGCCGAGGGCACGATCGCCCTGGCCTCGCCCAGCGCCTCGCGCATGGCGTAGCCGCCGGGGACATGCCACAGCGCGCCGTGCTCGAGCTCGCCCGCGCCGCCGACGATGGCGCCCTTGCCGTAGCCCTGGATCAGCTTCGGATCGCCGCCCAGGGCGTCGACCAGCGCCTTCGCCATGGCGATGCCGAGCGGTTCGAGATCCTTCATGAAGGGCGCGATGTCCTCGACATAGCGGCCGGCATAAGGATTGCGGATCACGGTCAGCGCCGCGCCGCGCTTGAGGGGCACGCTGGCGCGCGGCCCCCCCTCGTGGAAGATTTCCTCGATCTGGATCTGGCGCTTGCGGATGACGACCTCAGGCATGCAACGAGCTTTCTTGCGGGATGATGGGGGAAGGATAGACCGCCGGCGCGGCGGTGGCGATGGCGTCGAAGCCGACCGTGCGGCTCTCGCCGCAAAGCCGCAGCGCCGCCGCCTTGATCAGGCCGCGGGCGAGAAGATCGCGCGCCACCGCAGCCCCCGCGGCGAGCGCCTCGGCGATCTCGGCCGGATCGAGAGCGGCCACGGCGCGCGTCACCGGCAGCATGCCGAGATCGCTGTCGGGCTGCAGCTCGCAGGCTGGCACGCGGCTGACGGCCGGATGCCCCGGCAGGTCGACGGCATTGGCGATCACGGTGGCCGCGGCATCGGCCGGCGCCGCGGTGGCGGCGAGGACGGTGACCGCATCGGCGATGCCGAGCGAGAAGCTGCGGCCATGGCGGCCGCTGGTGGCGATGCCGCGCACGCCGTCGCGCGCGCCGATCACCGCGGTCCCGGTCAGGGCAGGACGGTCCGGCCGATCGACGAGACCCACGGTGAATTGCGCACCATCGGCGAGATGCAGCGCGATGTCGCCGCCGTTGTTGACATAGGCACGCTCGAGCGGCGCCGCGCCGGCAATCGCCGCGCAGATCTCCTCGGCGACGGCGCCGGCCACCGCCGCCATCGGCGTGATGAAGATCTCGGCGGCGAACGGCGCCACCGCGGCGTGCATGCGCCGCGCCACCCGCCCGCGCAGCGCGGTCGTCAGGGGTCTTGCCGGCGCGCGCAGCTCGCCGAGTTCGGCGCAGAGCTCGTCGAGCAGTCCGGTGAAACGCCGCACCGCGGCGGCATAGGCCGCTTCCACGGCATCGCGCCGGCCGCTGGCCTCGATCACGAGATCGATCGGGCCGTCCTGCAGGTGCAGTCGCCGGCCATCGCCGAGAAAAGCGACCTGCGGAGCGCGGCTCACGGCTGCGCCGCCGTTTTGGTTTTGGCCGCCGGCTCCGCCTCGACCGCCGGGGCGCGTCGCAGGAGTTCGGCCTTGTCCTTGAGCGAGGTGACCGGGCGGACATTCTCCATATGGCCGCCGAGCGCGGCGTAATCGGACAGCCGCATGGTGAATTCGATCGGCGCCACCAGCGCCGGGGTCGGCACATAGCCGAAGGCGCCCTGCGGCACCTCCGTCACATCCACCATGAAGGTGATGCCGCCGCCGGGCCAGACATAGACCGGCGCGCCGCCGCTCGTCACCCTGGTCAGCGCATCCTTGACCGAGCGCGTCAGGCGGACCGGATTGTCGGTGACGCCCGAGCGCAGCGAGCCGCCGGCGCCGCCCATGAACAACACGGTGCACAGCGCCGGCTCGCAATTCTCGCGGATGCGCTCGACGGACAGCACCAGCGCTTCCGGCAGCGGCTTTTCGACGGGATGCAGCGCCTCGTCGAGCTCGAAATAGGCGTAATGCTCGCCGGTGGTCGAGACCATCAGCAGGCGCAGGCCCGGCCTGGCATTCCTCGGATCGAACGGCCCGAGGATCGCGAGCGGATCGGTGATGTTGGTGCCGCCCCAGCCGGTGCCCGGCTCGGCCACCTGGAAATAGCGGCCGGGCGTCGAGCGCCGGCCCTTCATCTTGATCCCGGTCTCGGGAATATCGAGCAGCTTGCCGGCCTGATGCTCCGACAGCACGCCGGTGATGTGATCGTCGACCACCACCACCTCGTCGACCTTGCCGAGCCATTGCTTGGCGAACATGCCGATGGTGGCCGAGCCGCAGCCGACACGCATGCGCTCTTCCGGCTCGCCATTGACGATCGGCGGCTTGCCGGCCTGCACCACCACGGTGGCGCCGCCGTCGATGGCGAGCTCGACGGCCTTGCCGTTGGAAAGGTCCATCAGGACGTCGCAGGTGACGCGGCCTTCCTTCTTGGTGCCGCCGGTGAGGTGATGGACGCCGCCCAGCGACAGCATCTGCGAACCGTATTCGCTGGTGATGACGAGGCCGACCGCCTCGCCCTGGGCGCGCACCGTCGCCGCCTCCGGGCCGAGATAGCGGTCGGTGTCGATCTTCACCTTGACGCCGCAGTAGCTGAAGATGCCTTCGGTCACGACCGTGACCATGTCGACGCCGTCGATCTCGGAGGAGACGATAAAAGGCGCCGGCTTGTAGTCGGGATAGGTGGTGCCGGCGCCGATCGCGGTGACGAAGACCTTGTCCTGGCCGACGATCTTGCCGTCCCAGTCGCCGACCCGCTGGAACGGGACGATCTTGCCGCCGTGCGACAGCGTGCGCTCGAGCAGCACATGGGGGTCGACGCGGATCAGTTCGCCGTCGCGATTGGCGTAGCGATCGCAGGCGCCGGTGGCTCCGGGACGGATGTAGCACATCACCGGGCAGGCATCGCAGCGGATCTTGTCGCTGCCGGCCGCGCCGTCCGCGGGAGCCTGGCTTGCGTCATTCGACATGAACGTCATCCAATCATCGCGCCGGGATCGACCGGGCCGCGCCGCGCGACCGCCGCGCGCCGGCGCACTCGTTCGTATACGAATGATCTTGCGCAGGGCCCGGGAGACTGTCAAGCGCGGCCGCGGCGTCTGGCGAGGCAATGCAAATTAAACTCGCAGTTGCCTAGCCGACCTGTCGCGAAATTGTGCAAAGCAGCGACATGCTGCGGCGCGCCGATACCGTTCGGCGCGGCAGCGCAGCAGACGCGATGCCGGAAGGGGCAGGCCATTGCGAGACGCCGCACTAGCAGTCGGAATAGCCGTCGCAGGGATACATCACGGGCATCACGAAGATCGCGACCGCGAGCAGCAACACGACAAAATGGAGCACCATCATGGATCGCTCGCTGTCTGAACAGACCGGGCCACCGCGACTCTCATTCAGTTGAAAATTGCGGCGCTCCGGTTTCGCTCGTCCTACGTACCTTCTTGGCAAATAGGATCACCCGCGCCCCGTTCCCTGCGTCCCATTGCCGCGTTCGCCGGCACCGGCAGGCGCGATCGAGCGCCACGTCCATATTTGTCCTGATGCGCTCAACGGCGCCCGGAATCCGTTGTTCCAGCGTGGCCCGGCTCGATCGATGCTGCAGCCGCGAACGTGCCGCGTCAGAAGGCGATCTGCACCTTCATCGAGCGACTTCGGTCGCCGGCGATCTCGAAGGCGGCGACGGCGTCGTCGATCGGATAGATGCCCGTGAGCAGCGGCTCGACATCGACGCGCCTGGAATTGATGAGATCGACCGCGAGGCCGAACTCCTCGTGAAAGCGGAAGGTGCCGCGCATCTCGATTTCCTTGGCCACCACCACGTTCTGCGGAATGGAGATGTCGCCGCCGAGCCCGAGCTGGACGAAGACGCCGCGCGGCCGCAGCACGTCGAGGGCGCCGCGCACCGCCCGCTCGTTGCCCGAGGCCTCGAACACCACGTCGAAGGAGCCCTTGCCTGCTCCATAGGCGGCGAGCGCCGCCGGGTCGCTCGCCACATTGATGGTGCGGTCGGCGCCGACCGCCAGCGCCTTGGCGAGCACGCCGTCCATGACATCGGTCACGACGATCTCGCGCGCGCCATGGGCCCGCGCCGCAACGACGCACAGCGCCCCGATCGGGCCGCAGCCGGTGACCAGGACCCGCTTGCCGAGCAGCGAGCCGGCCCGGTTGACGGCATGCAAGGTGACGGCGAAAGGCTCGGCGAAGGCGGCGATGTGGGGCGAGACGTGGTCGGCGACCTTGTGGCACTGCCAGCTTTCGGCCACCAGGCGCTGGCGGAAGGCGCCCTGGATGTGCGGCATCGGCATGGCGCTGCCGTAGAAGCGCATGTTCAGGCACTGGTTCTGCTGGCCGCGCTGGCAATATTCGCAAGCGCCGCAGGGCCGGCTGGGCGACACGGCGACGCGCTCGCCCACGGCGAAGCCGGCGACGCCGGCGCCGAGCGCGACGATCCGGCCGGCGACCTCGTGACCGAGCACCATGGGCTGGCGCACCCGCACCGTGCCGAAACCGCCGTGATTGTAATAATGCAGGTCGGAGCCGCAGATGCCGCCGGCCTCGATCGCGATCTCCACCTGGCCGGGGCCGGCGGTCTCGGCCTCCGAGCCTTCGATCCGCAGATCCTTGGCGGCGTGAATGACGATGGATTTCATGGCCGATGTCATTGGGCATCCTCCGACCGGCGCGGATCGTTTCCTCGCCCGCTCGCCGTGTGCGGCGTGCTTAGGTGGCAGCCTTTCGGCCGTCAAGGCGGCGCGATCACCGTGACACAGCCGTCCGGCTTGCAATGCCCGGCGCGACGGGCGACACCTTGTCCAGAACAGTCGAAGAATGGGAGGAATTGCCGTGACGTCCTTGTTCGATCTCAGCGGCCGGCGCGCCCTCGTCACCGGTTCGAGCCAGGGCATCGGGCTGGCGCTGGCGCGCGGCCTCGCCCGCCACGGCGCCTCGATCGTCCTCAACGGCCGCTCGGTGGAGAAGGTCGAGGCCGCGGTCGAAGCCCTCGCCGCCGACGGCCATGCCGCCCGCAGCGCGGCGTTCGACGTCACGCGCCAGGGCGATGTCGCCACGGCAATCGACCGGATCGAGGCCGAGATCGGCGCCATCGACATCCTGGTCAACAATGCCGGCGTGCAGTTTCGCGCGCCGCTGGAGGATTTTCCGGCCGAGCGCTGGGAAGAACTGCTGCGCACCAACATCTCCAGCGTGTTCTATGTCGGCCAGGCGGTGGCCCGGCACATGATCAGGCGCGGCCGCGGCAAGATCATCAACATCGCCTCGGTGCAGAGCGAACTGGCGCGCCCCTCGATCGCGCCCTACACCGCCACCAAGGGCGCCGTGCGCAACCTGACCCGCGGCATGTGCACCGACTGGGCGAAATACGGGCTGCAGGTCAATGCGATCGCGCCCGGCTATTTCAAGACGCCGCTGAACAAGGCGCTGGTCGAGGACGCGGAATTCTCCGCCTGGCTCGCCAAGCGCACGCCGGCCGGCCGCTGGGGCGACGTCGAGGAACTGGTCGGGGCCGCGGTGTTCCTCGCCGGCGACGCCTCGTCCTTCGTCAACGGACACACTCTATATGTCGACGGCGGCATCACCGTGAGCCTGTGAGCGAGTAGTCGGCGAGCGGTGTGCGAGCTGGCACGGCTGCGTCTCGCCAGCGCCGCGCTCGGATCATTGCCTGATCGGCCGGCGCGCTCGCCGCACGGCCCGTGTCAAATCGACCGATCGTGGCGCCCCTGGCCCGCATCTTGCTAACCGGTCGGCGCCTAAAGCTTGCACGTTTGTATACAAACGGTATCGTCGCCGCGAGCTCACTCAAGGCCAGGGACCGTCCGCCGCCGCCATGCCAGCCAAACCCACGCCCTCCGTGCTGCGCCTCACGGTCAACGGCCGCAGCCATGACGTCACGGCGGCGCCGGAGACGCCGCTGATCTACATCCTGCGCAACGACCTCGGCCTCAACGGCCCGAAATTCGGCTGCGGGCTCGGCGAATGCGGCGCCTGCACCGTGCTGATCGACGGCGTCGCCGCGCGATCCTGCGTCATTCCGGCCGGCGCCTGCACCGGCCGCGCCATCGTCACCCTCGAAGGCCTCGGCGGCCGCGACAATCCCGATCCGGTGCAGCAGGCCTTCATCGACGAGCAGGCGGCGCAGTGCGGCTACTGCCTCAATGGTATGATCATGACCGCGAAAGCGCTGCTGACGCGCAATCCCCATCCCACCGAGACGGAGATCGCCGAGGCGCTGCGCTACAATCTGTGCCGCTGCGGCACCCATGTGGAAATCCTGCGCGCGGTGCTGCGGGCCGCTGGAGGGAGCGCCGCATGAGCGAGGAAAAGGCGACGACTGCCATGACCGGAAACTCCGGCTCGCTCACCGGCGGTTCACTCACCATCGTCCGCACCACCGCGACCGGTGCAAGCGACATCTTCCTCGTGGTGCGCGCCGACGGCACCGTGGAAGCCTATAACGGCCATGTCGACCTCGGCACCGGCATCCGCACGTCGCTCGCCCAGATCGTTGCCGAGGAGCTCGATGTCGGCCTCGCCCGCGTCAACATGGTGCTCGGCGATACCGCGCGGGTGCCGAACCAGGGCGCGACCATCGCCAGCGAGACCATCCAGATCACCGCGGTGCCGCTGCGCAAGGCGGCGGCGCAGGCGCGCCATGCCCTGCTCGCCCGCGCCGGCGCCCTGCTCGATGAGCCGGCGGCGCAGCTCAGCGTCGATGACGGCCTGATCCGCGGCCAGGGCAACCGCACCGTCAGCTATGGCGAGGCGATCGGCGGCGAAACCATGCGCCTCGAGCTTGCCGACGAGGTCGCGGTCAAGCCGGTCGAACAGTATCGCATCGTCGGCCAGGCCGTGCCGCGCGTCGATATCCCGGCCAAGGCCACCGGCGAATGGGTCTATGTCCACGACGTCCGCGTGCCCGGCATGCTGCACGGCCGCGTCGTGCGGCCGCCCTATGCCGGGGTCGATGCCGGCGACTTCGTCGGCACCAGCCTGATCGCCGTCGACGAAGCCTCGGTCAGTCACATCGCCGGCCTCGTCGCCGTGGTGCGGATCGCCGATTTCGTCGGCGTCGTCACCGAGCGCGAGGAGGACGCGGTGCGCGCCGCCGAGGCGCTGCGCGTGTCGTGGAAACCGACGCCGAGCATTCCGGACGTCACCGATATCGCGACGGCGCTGCGCGCCAATCCCTCGACGCCGCGCAAGCTGCTCGACCAGGGCGACGTCGACACCGCCCTCGCCGCCGCGGCGACGCGGATGACCCGCACCTATGTCTGGCCCTATCACATGCACGCCTCGATCGGGCCATCCTGCGCCGTCGCCGACGTGCGCGACGATGGCATCCGGGTCTGGTCGGGCACCCAGAACCCGCACATCCTGCGCGCCGATCTCGCTTTGCTCACCGGCCGGAGCGAAGCCGGCATCGACGTGGTGCGAATGGAGGCCGCCGGCTGCTACGGACGCAACTGCGCCGACGACGTCACCGCCGACGCGGTGCTGCTGTCGCGCGCCGTCGGCCGGCCGGTGCGGGTGCAGCTGACCCGCGCCCAGGAGCACCAGTGGGAGCCGAAAGGCACCGCCCAGTTGATGGATGTCGACGGCGGCCTCGATGCGCAGGGCGGCGTCGCCGCCTACGACTTCGCCACGCGCTATCCCTCCAACGGCGCGCCGACGCTGGCGCTGCTGCTGACCGGCACCATTGCGCCGGTGCCGGCGGTGTTCGAGATGGGCGATCGCACCGCGATCCCGCCTTACGCCTACGACAACATGCGCGTCGTCGCCCACGACATGCCGCCGATCGTGCGCGCGGCCTGGCTGCGCGGCGTCTCGGCGCTGCCCAACACCTTCGCCCATGAATCCTATATCGACGAACTCGCCACCGCGGCCGGCGTCGATCCGATCGAGTACCGGCTGCGCTATCTCAAGGATCCGCGCGCCGTCGATCTCGTCCGCGCCGTGGCCGAGCGCGCCAACTGGCAGCCGCGGCCGCAGTGGCAGCCGAAAGCGGCCGAGGGCGACATCCTGCGCGGCCGCGGCTTCGCCTATGCGCTCTACGTCCACAGCAAGTTTCCCGGCTACGGCGCGGCGTGGTCGGCCTGGATCACCGACGTCGCGGTCAACAAGACCACCGGCGACGTCAGCGTCGTGCGGGTGGTGGCGGGCCAGGACTCCGGACTGATGATCAACCCCGAAGGGGTGAGGCACCAGATCCACGGCAACGTCATCCAGTCGACCAGCCGGGCGCTGAAGGAAGAAGTCACGTTCGACCGCATCGGCGTCGCCAGCAAGGAATGGGGCGCCTATCCGATCATCACCTTCCCCGAGGTGCCGAAGATCGACGTATTGATGCTGCCGCGCGACGACCAGCCGCCGCTCGGCGTCGGCGAATCCGCCTCGGTGCCGAGCGCGGCCGCCATCGCCAATGCGATCTTCGACGCCACCGGCGTGCGCTTCCGCGAGCTGCCCTTCACGCCGGAGCGGATCCGGGCGGGCCTCGAGGCGGCGCAGATCGCGCCGCCGGCGCGCCGGCGGCGCGGCTTGTTCGCGGGCCTCGGCGCCGCCTGCGCCGCGATCGCCGGCCTCGTCGTCACCGCCATGCCGTGGCGGCCGGCGATCGCGCCGGTCGAGAAGCCCGATGCTTCGATCTATACCGCCGCCACCATCGCCCGCGGCGCCCAGCTCGCCGCGCTCGGCGCCTGCGCGGTTTGCCACACCGCCGAGGACGGCACGGTCAATGCCGGCGGCCGGCCGCTCGAGACACCCTTCGGCGTCATCTACAGCACCAACATCACCCCCGATCCGAAGACCGGACTGGGCGCCTGGTCCTACCCCGCGTTCGAGCGCGCCATGCGCGAGGGCATTCACCGCGACGGCCGCCATCTCTATCCGGCCTTTCCCTACAACCATTTCGCGGCGACGACCGACGCCGACCTGCAGGCGCTCTATGCCTATCTGATGGCCCAGCCGGCGGTGCACGCGCCGGCGCGCGATCACGAGCTTGCCTTCCCGTTCAATCTTCGCCCGCTGCTCGCCGGCTGGAACCTGCTGTTTCACCGCGGCGCCGCCTTCGCCGCCGATCCGGCGCGCTCGGCGCAGTGGAATCGCGGCGCCTATCTGGTCGAAGGCCTCGGTCATTGCGGCGCCTGCCACACCCCGCGCAACGCGCTCGGCGCCGAGCAGCGGCGCGTCCGGCTCGCCGGCGGTTTCGCCGAAGGCTGGGAGGCGCCGGCGCTGACCGCGCTGTCGCGCGCGCCGATCCCATGGAGCGAGGACGAGCTGTTCGCCTACTTGCGCACCGGGCAGTCGCGGTTTCACGGCGTCGCCGCCGGACCGATGGCGCCGGTGGTGCAGGAGCTGGCGCATCTGCCCGACGCCGACATCCGCGCCATGGCGGTCTATCTCGCCTCAGCGGCGCCAGCGACACCGGGCGCCGCGGCGCAGGAGGCGCTGGCGGCGAAATACGAAACCCTGACCGCCGCGGTGACGACGGCGCCCGCCTCGATGGGCGCGCGGATCTATCAGGGCGCCTGTGCCGTCTGCCACGAGGTCGGCGGTTTGCCGCTGTTCGGCAGCCGGCCGTCGCTGGCGCTCAATTCCAACCTGCACAGCGACCATCCCGACAACCTGATCCAGGTGATCCTGCAGGGCATCCCGGCGCCGGCGGCGCGCGACCTCGGCACCATGCCGGCCTTCGCCGCGCAGTTCTCCGATCATCAGATCGCCGAGCTCGTCGGCTATCTCCGCGGCCAGTTCGCGCCCGACAAGCCGGCGTGGGGCAATGTGGCGGAGACGGTGGCGCGGCTGCGGCGGCGGTGACGCCAGTGATGGCCGATGCGCCGGCACGACCTCCGCCCTGCGCCATTGCGACGACGCGGATGACCGGGCCGCCCGATCACGTCGGGCGGTGACGGCAGAATGTGCTGGCTCACTTCGTCGGCTTGTTGTTGCCGCCGCCGCCGAAGGTCATCTTGAACATTTCCTGGAACTGTTCCGGAGCGAAGGACATCCAGTTGCGCATGATGGCGTCGGGCGACATCTTGCCGAGATTGTCGAGCATCTGCTGCTCGAGCTCCTTCATGACCTTCTCCTGCATCGGCTGCAGATTGGGCAGCCCCATGAATTCGCGGGCTTCCTGCGGCGTGCAGTCGACGTTGACGGTGATTTTCATGCGAATTCCTTTCGGCTTCGCCAGCTAATCCGATCGACGGTAAAAATTCAAGCAAGTGCCGGGACTTGGTCAGGATCCGGTCGGAACCTGACCACAATCGCCGGGGCGAGCGGTTTTCGTCGCAGAGGCGTTGCAAAAACCGCCGAAATCGTCTTCCTGTGCACCATGTGGCCGCCGGAATTGCCGGTCGGGCCCGCTTTCAGGAGCAGATAACGATGAATATCGATGCAGTTGCCATCGGCAAGAACCCTCCCGATGACGTCAACGTCATCGTCGAGGTGCCGATCGGCGGCGAGCCGATCAAATACGAACTCGACAAGGCGGCCGGTACCTTGGTCGTCGACCGCTTCCTCTACACGCCGATGCGCTATCCGGGGAATTACGGCTTCGTGCCGCACACCCTGTCCGACGACGGCGATCCGATCGACGTGCTGATCGCCAATACCCGGCCGATCATCGCCGGCGCGGTCATCAATGTGCGTCCGATCGGCGTGCTGCGCATGGAGGACGACGGCGGCGGCGACGAGAAGATCATCGCGGTGCCGGCGCCGAAGCTGACCAAGCGCTACGAGAAGGTCCACAACTATACCGACCTGCCGACCATCACCCGCGATCAGATCCAGCACTTCTTCGAGCACTACAAGGATCTCGAGCCCGGCAAATGGGTCAAGGTGATCGGCTGGGGCGACGCCGACGAGGCCCGCCAGCTGATCGTCGAGGCGATCGCGCGCTACAACAAGGGCTGACGCACTCGCACTGAACATCACAAAAGGCGCGCAGGGATTGCGCGCCTTTTTTCGTGACTATGGTAGGTGCCGCGGCGGCCTCAGCGCGCCCGGCCGTCGAGGCTGAAGCCGCCGGCGCCGAACGCGACCACCTGGAGGAGACCGCCGGCGATGGCGATGTTCTTCAGGAAATGGATCATCTGGTTCTGGTCGGCGAAATGGCTGTGAAAGCCGAGCGCCGCAACGACGCTGAAGGCGGCGAGCACCAGCGCCGCGGCGCGGGTGCGATAACCCACCGCCAGCAACACCCCACCGGCCAGTTCGACGAGGACGGCGGCGCCATAGGCGACGGCCGGCAGCGGCAGACCGGCCGCGGCGATATAGGCCTGGGTCTGCTCCGGCGCAAAGATCTTGCCGACGCCGGAAAGCACGAAGATCAGGGCCAGCATCAGACGGCCGACGAGGGGCAGCGCCGCAGCGAGAGCGCTGCCGGACTTGCCGTTGGACTTGGAATCGAGCGCAAGCGACGTCATTGCAGAAATCCTTCGAAGTCGAATGGGGATGGGGATGAGGCGCGCGATCAGGCGCCGGTCAGCGCCTTGGCGACCTGGGTGACGCGCTTGCCCTGGAAGCGGGCGACCTCGAGATCGTCGGCGGTCGGCGGCGTCGCCTGGTTGAACGACACCGAGGAGGCGCCGTAGGGCGTGCCGGCCTTGAACAGCGAGGCATCGGCATAGCCGAGCGGCACGATGATCAGCCCGAGATGCGCCATCGGGGTGTAGAGCGAGATCAGGGTCGATTCATTGCCGCCGTGGGGCGTCGAGGTGGTGCCGAACACCGAGCCGACCTTGCCGTTGAGCTTGCCCTGGGCCCACAGCCCGCCGAGGCCGTCGATATAGGCCTTGAGTTCGGACGACACCGAGCCGAACCGGGTCGGGGTGCCGAACACGATGGCATCGGCCCACACGGCGTCGTCCGGCGTCGGGGCTTCGTATTTGGCGTTCAGCGCGGCGGCCTGATCGGCCCAGCCCGGCACCGAATTGATGACCTCCTGGCTGACGACCTCGCGGGCGCGGCGCAGGCGAACCTCGGCGCCGGCGCCGCGGGCGCCATCGGCAATGCCGTTGGCGAGGGCTTCGGTGACGCCGGAACGCGAATAGAAGACGATCAGAACTTTGGGCTGGGCCATGGCGGGGTTCCCTTCAGTTGAACTGTTTTCACCGCTTCAATGGCCGGCTGGCTTCGTTCTGAAAAGCCGGATAATATCGATCCAATTATTCGATCTTTTCGAACATCGCATTGTCAAGGAGGGCGTGATGGAGCCGAAGCAACCGACCCTCGACCAGCTCCAGATCTTCCTCGCCATCGTCGAGACCGGCAGTTTCGCCGCCGCGGCGCGGCGGCTCGGCCGCGCCACCTCGGTGATCAGCTACGCCATCGCCAATCTCGAAGCCCAGCTCGGCCTCGAGCTGTTCGACCGCGGCGCCGCCCGGACGCCGCAGCTCACCGAGGCTGGACGCGCGGTGCTGGCCGACGCCCGAAGCATCGCGCTCGGCGTCGGCGAACTGCTGGCGAAAGCGCGCGGCCTCGGCGCCGGGCTCGAGGCCGAAGTCGCCCTGGTGGTCGACGTGATGCTGCCGGCATCGAGCTTCGTCGCCGCAGTGGAGGCGTTCCAGACGGAATTCCCGACGGTGTCGCTGCGGCTCTATGTGGAGGGCCTCGGCGCCGCCACCCAGCTCGTGCTCGACGGCAGCGCCGATATCGGCATCACCGGTCCGGTGTCGCATCATGTCGACGAGCTCGAGGTCCGCCAGCTCGGCGCGATCCGCCTGGTGCCGGTGGCCGCCCCCCACCACCCTTTGGCGCAGATCGAAAAGGTGACGCTCGCCGCCGCGCGCAAGCACATCCAGCTCGTGCTGGCCGACCGCTCCGAATTGACCAGGGGGCAGGACTTCGGCGTGATCGCCTTGCGAAGCTGGCGCCTCGCCGATCTTGGCGCCAAGCATGCGCTGCTGCTCGCCGGCATCGGCTGGGGCAGCATGCCCGAGGCGATGGTGGACGATGATCTCGCCGCCGGGCGGCTGAAGCGGCTCGGCCTCGATGCCTGGGACAACGTCGCCTATCCGCTCCAGGCGGTGCATCGCTCCGATCGCGCGCTGGGCCCGGCGGCGCGCTGGCTGCTGGAGCGGCTGACCGGCAACTGTCGCCGGGCCGAAGCGAAGTGGACGCCGGTGCGCGTGACGCAAACGCCGCAAAAACCGAAGCCGCCGCTCCGAGCCCGTCGGAGCGGAAACGGGGGCTAGTGTGGCGTTTCCAACGTTCGTATCCCACTGCAGCAGGCCCTCATACGAACGTTGGAAACAACGGGGACACTAGTGTGGCGTCTCGCAATTGCCTACCGCCTTCGCGGCAACCCTCTCGTAGGCAATTGCGAGACATAAGCCACACTAGCACTTTGATTTTGCTAGTGTCCCTATGTCTCCGAATGACCGTGCGAGTGCGAGGCAAACGTAGCGGTAATTCGGAGACGGGACACTAGCATCATTATGATTCTAGATGAGATAGATCCGGTCCGGCAGTTCGTCGCGCGGCGCGCCTTGCCGCGGAAAATGGCTGGCGAGCTTGTCGCCGCACAGTTCGATCGCGGCAACGAAACCGTCGCCGATCCGCCCTTCCCTGGCATGCGCGACGAGGAGGTCGACCGCCTGCTGCCATTCCGCCTGGGGCACCTTGGCCGCGATGCCGTCGTCGGCGACGATGCGGGCATAATGCTCGGCGAGCGAGACGAAGATCAGGATGCCGCAGCGATCCGCCTTGCGGGCGATGCCGCGGCTGGCGAACTGCTCGGTGGCCATGCGATAGGCCACCGCCCGCCGCGCCGCGCGCGGCATCAGGGCGACGCGCAGCGCCGGCCGTGACAGCACGCCGGCGAGGACGACGAACAGCAGGATCTGCGCCTCGAGCAGCCGCGTCACGCTGAGCGTCGTCGCCGCCATCAGAATCCAGGGCAGCGCCAGGGCTGCCGCTGCGGCGATCAGCATCGGCAGCGCGGTGGAATCGGCGGAGACGCGCGCCAGCACGCAGACGATCTCGCCCCGGCTCTTCTCCTCCGCGGCGCGGATCGCCGCGGCGACGCGCTGGCGTTCGTCGAGGGAAAGCGTCATCACCAACTCCCCGAGGCGCCGCCGCCACCGGACGACCCGCCTCCTCCGGAAAACCCGCCGCCGCCGGACGAGCCGCCCGATGATCTGCTGCCGCTCGCCGCGCTGAAAAGAATGTTGAGCACGACGTTGAAGAAGAACCAGCGGAACCCGGGCGAGATGATCAGCAGCGTTACGAGCGCGATCAGCGCGGCGATCAGCACCCAGCTCACGGCCGGATCGGCCGGGCTGCTGTCGAGCCGCAGGTCCGGCTTCTGCTGCCATTCCGAGGAATCGGTGGTCAGCACCGTGATGATGTCGTCGACGCCGCGGGCGATGCCGTCGCCGAACTGGCCGGCCTTGAAGCGCGGCGTCATCGCATTGGCGATGATCACCTTGGAGAGCGCGTCGGTCAGCGTGCCTTCGAGGCCGTAGCCGACCTCGATGCGCACCCGCCGCTCGTTGGGCGCGACCAGCAGCAGCACGCCGTTGTTCCTGGCCTTCTCGCCGAGCTGCCAGCTGCGGAACAGGGCATTGGCATAGGGTTCGATCTCCTCGCCCTGGAGCGAGGAGACGGTGGCGACGACGAGCTGGATGCCGGACTTCGCCTCGAGGTCGGCGAGCTTCTGCGTGATCGCGTCGCGCGTCTCGGCCGGAATGATGTTGGCCTCGTCGACGACGCGGCCGGTGAGCTGCGGAAAGGTCGGCGCCGCGGCGGCGAGACCGAACAAGGTGAAAAACAGCAGCAGCGTCGCGAGCAGGCGCGAGAAAACCTCTCGCGCGCGTTGGATCAGGCGCGGTGCCGTGCCGCGAGCCGCACGGCTTACTGGGTCCCCCGGTCGAGCCGGGGGACGACGGTGGGAGGATGGGGCGTGCGCATCGGGCCCGGGGGCCGCGCTGCCGCATTCAGATGTCGTCGCCCGCAACGGCCGGCGCGCATGCGTCTGGGATGGGGCGTTCATCCCGCGCCTCCGCCCGAGGCCGGCTTTAGAACTTCACCTGGGGCGGGGTCTGGGCGCCTTCACCGGCGGTGAATTCGGCCATCGGCTTGGCGGAGCGGAAGAAGGTCGAGGCCCACAGCACGCCGGGGAAGGTGCGCAATTCGGTGTTGTAGGAGCGCACCGCCTCGATGTAGTCGCGCCGCGCCACGGCGATGCGGTTCTCGGTGCCTTCGAGCTGCGACTGCAGGGCGAGGAAGTTCTGGTTCGACTTCAGGTCCGGATAGTTCTCGCTGACCGCGAGCAGCCGGCCGAGCGCGCCGGAGAGCTGGTTCTGGGCATCCTGGAACTGCTTGAGCTTGTCGGGATCGGTGAGCTGGCTGGCATCGATCTTGACCTGGGTCGCCTTGGCCCGGGCCTCGACCACCGCGGTCAGGACGTCCTTCTCCTGCTTGGCATAGCCCTGGACGGTGGCGACGAGATTGGGAATGAGGTCGGCGCGGCGCTGATAATTATTCTGCACATCGGCCCACTTCGCCTTGGCCTGCTCCTCCAGCGTCGGGATGGTGTTGTAGCCGCAGCCCGCGACCGACAGCCCCAGGAGAACGACGGCGACGAGATTGCGAAATTGCGGCAGCGTGATGCGCATGGGGACTCCTGGGGGAAACGACGGATGACTCGATTGAAGGTAAATTATCCGCCGCCGCAGGTCGAGAGCACATAAGCGAGCGCGGCGGAGTTAAGGAGTTGACATTCGCACCACGAGCCCGCGTCCAGGCAGGCGGCAAAAGTCAAATCCGCTCCACTATGCGGTTGGTGGTTGCGTGCCTAGTGCGGTGGATCTGACGCTCGTATCAGCGTTGCAGCGAATTCGTCGTACGAGCGTCAGATCCAAAACCACACTAGAATCATAATGATGCTAGTGTCCCCTTGTTTCCAACGTTCGTATGAGCGCCTGCTGCAATGGGATACGAACGTTGGAAACAGGACACTAGTGTCCCTTTGGTTCTAACGTTCGTATGAGTGCTCGCTGCAAAGGGATACGAACGTTAGAACCGGGACACTAGAAGAGCGTAAAGATTTTAACAGAGCCCGGCGCCGCGGGCCAGTCGCGCCCGCGCCTCAATAACCGGTCAGCTCCAGATAGCCGACGCCGCGCTCGCTGCCGCTGATCGTGATCGGCCCCTCCCAGTATTGATAGCGCGTGCCCATCCAGCTCTGCGGATTGAGCGGCGCGATGTCGAGCGCGAGCCTGCGCGAGGCAATGGCGATTTTCCACGAGGTCGGCAGCTCGCGGCCGGCGATGCGGGTCGCCGTGCCCGGCGTCAGCACGATGTCGGCGGGATCGAGCGGCGCCGCAGCGCCGTCGGCGCCGACATAGGTGCCGGCGAGGAAATGGGCGCCGTCGTTCTGGCGCAGGCGGAACAGCATCAGCTTGGCGCCGGACGCAAGATGCAACGAGAACCAGTCCCAGCCGGTCTGGTCCGCCGCCAGCGGCTGGCTGCTCCATTCATGGTCGAACCACGCCTCGCCGGTGACATCGATGGTCCGGCCGTCGACCACCAGCGATCCGGCGACGCGCAGGAACGGCTGGCTGTAGTAATAGGACGCCTGGCCGCGCGCCGACTTGCGGCTGAAGCCGGCCTCGCCCTGCGGCACCAGCGGATGACCGGCGGTGAGCGTCAGCGCATAGGAGAAATCCTTGCCCGACGCATTCAGTTGCAGCGGCGCCATCAGCTCCGGCGCGGCGCCGGGCGCGCCCGCCATCCGCCAGTCGTCGATGAAGGCGAGGAAGGGCGCGGCGGTGACGCCGGCCTGATCGACGCCGCCGCGGGCGAAACGCTCGGCGAAGCGATGCGTCGTTGCGCTGGTCAGCGCCGCATGCCCCATCCAGAGCTGGCGGCTGGCAAAGCCCTCGGCCTGATCGCCGGGCCTGCCGGCCTGGCGGAACAGCGTCCACTGCACGCCATAGCGCGCGCCGCCGGCATCGCGCAGATTGGCGGTGAGGTACCACCATTCGATGCGGTAGTCGGGATGGGCGCCGTGATCGGCGGGAAAGCTCAAGGCCTTGCCGGGCAGCACCCTGGCGAAGCCCTCCACCTCGGCGCCGAGATCGGAAAAGCCCTGGGCGTCAGCCGGGCCTGCGATCGGTCCAACCACAACCAGCGCTGCGACCACAGCGAACCGACAAAGATGATTCGTCCTGCCCGCGCTTGCCCGCCTTCGCTTAGAAGCTTCGGCGCGCCCGGCTCTTGTGCCGGGTCGAAGCCGACGGCGAAGACCGGGCGCGGGCATCCGCGCCTGCGTGGATCGGCCGCGAAGTAAGACGTGGATGGCCGGGACAAGAAGCCCGGCCATGACGAGGAGGCTAGTACCCTGTTTCCGAAGTTCGTGAGTCATCTGCTGCATCCTCTGGACACGAACTTCGGAAACAAAAGGGTACTAGTGTCCTGCCTCCGAATTACCGTGCGAGCGTGAGGCAAACGAAGCGGTCATTCGGAGACATAGGGACACTAGCAAAATCAAAGTGCTAGTGTGGCTTATGTCTCGCAATTGCCTACGAGAGGGTTGCCGCGAAGGCGGTAGGCAATTGCGAGACGCCACACTAGCGTTCATCGGCGAAGATCTTGAGCAGCGTCACCGGACGGGTGCGCGCCAGTTGCAGGATGGGAACAAGCGCCGCGAGCGCCGCCGCCGCCATGGCGACGACGACGAGCCGCGCCAGCTGGAACGGAAACACCGAGAGCGGCAGCCGCCAGCCGAAGGCCTTGACGTTGACGACCTCGATCAGGCACCAGGCGACGACGATCCCGAGCGGCAGCGCCAGCAGCACCGTGAGCAGCGCGAGCCCGAGCGTCTTGACGAGTTCGAGGGCGGCGAGCCGGCGCCGCGTCAGGCCGACGGCCCAGAGCGGCGCGAGCTGCGGCAGCCGGGCCTCGCCGAGCGTCAGCAGCGACGTCAGGAGCGCGATGCCCGCGACCAGCAGCGTCAGCGTGTCGAGCGCCGCGGTGACCGAGAAGGTGCGTTCGAAGATCCGCTCCGATTCCGCCTTGACGCTCGCCTGGTCGGCAAGATTGCGGCCGTCGAGCTGGAAACGGTTCTGCAACGCCGCCATCACCGCCGGCACGTCGGCGGGCGCGACGCGGACCCCCATGCGGGTGCGATCGGCCTGCGGAAAGCGCCGCAGCAACTGATCGACATTGACCGCGATCTGGCCGCGCGCATTGCCGTAATCGGCATAGATGCCGCCGACGCGCACCCGCCACTCGCCGGTCGGCGTCGGAACGCGCAGCTCGCCGTCGAGCTTGAGACCGAGCCGCCGCCCGAGCTGCTCGCTGACGAGCGCGGTGCCGCCGTCGCGCACGCCGTCCCAGACGCCGGCTTCGGCCTCCAGCAGCGGCCATCGGCGGCGATAGGTGGCGTGATCGGCGACGCCCATCACCTCGACGGTCTCATTGCCGAGCCGCGTCTCGCTGCGGACATTCGGCAGCACCGCCCTCACCTCGTTCCGGGCGCGCAGGAAGGCGGCGATCTCGGCGGCCTCGCGGTCATTCCTGCCCGCCACATAGATCTCCGATGCCAGCCGGCCGTCGAGCCAGCGCAGGAAGGTGTCGCGGAAGCTGCCGACCATGGTGCCGACCCCGACATTGACCGACAGCGCCAGCAGCAGCGCCATCAGCGCCAGCGACAACCCGGGCAGCTGGCGACGGCTGTCGGCCCACGCCCACAGGCTCACCGCGCCGCGCGCGGTGCCCTCGCCGAACCGCAGCAGCAGCGCGAGCAGTCCGGGCAGCAGCAGCGCGGCGCCGAGCAGCACGCCGGCGAGCACGGCGAAACCGGCGATGAGGCTGGTGCCGAAGCGGAACGCCGCTGCGGCGGCGGCAAAGGCGATCAGCGCGATCGCGCCCTGAACGATCAGCGCGCGCTGCTGCTCGCGCTGCCAGGCCACCGGCTGGGCCGAGACCAGCAGCGGCAGGCGCAGCACCTTGACCAGCGCCTGGGCGGCGGCGATCACCGCGCCGGCGACGCTCATGGCGAGCCCCGCCAGCCACCATTGCGGCGCGAGGCTCAGTTCGCCCGGGACGCTGGCGCCATAGAGGCCGCGCAGGCTGGCGGCGACGTCGGGCAGCAGCACGGACGCGATCAGATAGCCGCCGGCGACGCCGGCGAGGCCGGCGACGAGCGCGATCAGGACGAGTTCGGCGAGCAGCAGCACGGCGAGACCGCGCGCGGTGACGCCGCAGGCGCGCAGCGTGCGCAGCATCGGCAGCCGTTGCTCGAAGGCGAGGCCGATCGCCGAATGAACGATGAACAGACCGACCAGGAAGGACAAGAGGCCGAAGGCGGTGAGATTGAGATGGAAGCTCGCGGTGAGACGCTGCAGATCGGTCTCGCTGCCGGGCGCAACCGAGCGCAGCGCAGCGCCGGCGACAGCGCCGAGCGACGATGCCGGCGGCGCCGCCAGCGGATCGATCAGGAAGCGCGAGATGCGATCCTGAAGATGCAGCACGCGCTGGGCGAAGCCGATATCGGTGACGAGGAGCTCGCCCACGAGATCGCCGACGACATGGATCGGCGGCAGCGTCTCGCCGCTGTCGATGGTGGCGCGGGCGCCGTCGGTGACGCCGAGTTCATGCGCGGTCCGCGGCGCCACCAGGGTCTCGCCCTGCGCCGAGAGAAAGCGTTGCAGCGCCGCCGGCGCTAATTCCGGCGCCGGCCCGCTGCCGCGCGGCAGGCTGAGCGGCTCGATGCCGATCAGCCGGACCGGGCGGCCGCCGAGCCGCACCCGGCCCTCGACCACCGGCGACACCGCCCAGCCGGCGCGGCGCAACGAACCGAACAGCGCCTGCGGCACGCTGGCGCTCTCCGCCGGCAGCAGCATGGCGGTATCGGTGCCGAACACCGCCGCGGCGCGATCATAGCTAGCCCGCGCCTGGGCATTGATCGCCTGGACGCCGCTCCACAGCGCCGTCGCCGCCATCAGCCCGACCAGGAGGGTGACGAGCTGCATCGGATGGCGCCGCCAATGGCTGAGCAGGACCTTGAGGACGAAGGCCGCGCCGGTCACGTCAGGTGCCCCGCGGTGAGATGGAGGCGGCGGCCGAGCAGGCCGGCGAGATGCAGGCTGTGGGTCACCATCAGCAGCGCGCAGCCGCTGCGCGCGACGAGGTCGCGCAGCAGCCGCACCACCTCTTCGGCGGTGGCCTCGTCGAGATTTCCGGTCGGCTCGTCGGCGAGCACCAGCGCCGGGCGGACGGCGAGCGCGCGACCGATGGCGACGCGCTGCTGCTGGCCGCCGGAGAGCTGTTCGGGATAGCGCGCAAGAAGGTCGCCGAGCCCGAGCCGCGCGGCGAGCTCGGCCATCCATCCGGCCTCGAAGCGGCCGGCGATGCGCGCCTGGAAGGCGAGATTGTCGCCGACGCAGAGACTGGGGATCAGATTGTACTGCTGGAACACGAGGCCGAGCTTGTCGCGCCGCAGCCGGGCGCGGGCCGCCTCGCCGAGCTTGGTGACGTTGTCGCCGTCGAGCACGACCTCGCCGCTGTCGGGCTCGTCGAGGCCGGCGATCAGATGCAGCAGCGTGCTCTTGCCGCTGCCCGATTCACCGGTGAGGGCGACGCTCTCGCCGCCGGCGATGCCGAGATCGATGTCGCGCAGCACCGCGAGCGAGCCCTGCGGCAGGCGATAGCTCTTGCACAGCTTGGCGACGCTCAGCATGGACGAGGGCATAACCGGGGACAGCGGGAACCGCCAGCCGAAACTCGGATCCGCGCCCTCTCGAACCATGAGGCTCCCTCACCCCAGCCGCAGCAGGACCTCGGCGCTGTGCAGGGCGAGGCCGGCGAAGCCGCCGATCAGCGTGCCGTTGAAGCGGATATATTGCAGGTCGCGGCCGACATTGAGCTCGATCAGCTTGACGAGCTGGCCCATGTCCCAGGCCTTGACCTGATCGGCGATGAAGCTCGCCGCCTCGCTCTTGTGTTCGGCGACCAGGCGACGCAACACGGCGTACAACCCGCGATTGATCTCGGCGCGCATGTCGTCGTCGCTTTCGAGATGCCGCCCGGCCTGGACGAACAGATGGGCGAGATGCGGATGGATGCCGCCGCCGCTGGCGCCCTCGGCGATCAGGCCGGAGAGAGAGGCCCATAGCTTCTGCGCCAGCGCCTGCCACTCGGGACGCTCCAGGATCTCGCGCTGGAGCTGCTTGAGCTTCCCTGCATAGTCGGGATCGCCGGCGAGGCGATCGGCGAACGAGCGCATCAGGCGATCGAATTCGCCGCGGAACGGGTGACCGGGATCGGCCTCGACCTCGGCGAAGAAGGCGGTGGCCGAGGCGACGAGCTTGTTGAGGACGTATTTGTCGGCGCGGTAGAGCTTGAGCAGCGTCGGCAATTCGTCCCGGATCTTGTCGCGGATGGCGGCGAGCAGTTGCGGATCGTCCAGCGAAGCGCGAAGGCCGCGCAGCAACTCGTCGAGCAGCACGCGATGGCGGCCGCTGTCGATCAGGCTGCGCAGCGACGACGCCGCCAGCGGGCCGAGATCGAGCGCCTCGAGCTGGGCATTGATGCGGCGGCTCACGAAGCTCTTCAGTCCGGACTGGTCGATCGCGGAGAGCGCCTCGGGCGCGAGCTGCAGCAGGAAGCGGGCGAGATCGCCGGCGCGCTTGGCGTCACCGAGCCAGGCGCTGGCCAGGGCGGCGAAATCCACCCGGCGCAGCCGCGCCTCCACCGCGGCTTCGCCGAGGAACTGGCGCTCGACGAATTCGCCGAGCTTGTCGGCGATGCGGGCCTGATTGCGCTGGATGATCGCGGTATGGGGAATCGGCAGGCCGAGCGGGCGGCGGAACAACGCCACCACCGCGTACCAGTCGGCGAGCCCGCCGACCACGGCGGCCTCGGCGAAGGCGGCAAGGAAGCCGAAGGCGGGGTGGCGGCCGGCATTGATGCGGGCGATGACGAGCAGGCCGAGGCACAGCGCCAGCACGGCGCTCGCCGCCGCCTTGATGCGGCGCAGCTCGGCGGCGCGCTGGACATCACTGATGGCGCTGTCGCCCGTCGGTTCGATCGCCGTCATCTCTCGCCTTCGATCATGCGAGCAGGCCAGTGGCCACATCCTAGTGCGGTGGATCTGACGCTCGTTTCAGCATTGCAGCGAGTTCTTCATACGCGCGTCAGATCCAAAACCGCACTAGAATCATCTTGATGCTAGTGTCCCCTTGTTTCCAACCTTCGTAGAAGCCCCTGCTGCGATGGAATACGAACGTTGGAAACGGGACACTAGCTAACGATATGCTTCAGGACCTCCCTGCAACAATCGTATCGGCTCCACCTCCGCCGGCGCCGGCCGTTCCTGCTGAGGCCTTAGAGGCCTCAGCACTTTCCTTACCGTTTGGCCGGGAAACTAATAACCTGGGCCGGCTCGCCTACCGACACCGAGGTGCCTTTGAGACGGGGCATTTCCACTACGGGGGCAGCCGCCGCAGAGAGGTAGCCGGACGGCAGGCAGGCCAGCCGCTCAATGCTCGCCGTATCAAACGGCAGGGCGTCGCGGATCTGTTGCAGGCTCCATCCGCCCTGATCTGCCAAAAGGCGGATAGAGCGGGAGAGTATTCGCGGTTCTTCGAATTGTAGTATGTCGTCAAGCGGTTCGCAGGTGCGCCAGCCTCTCGCGCTGTAGTGCTTCCAGAGACGAAGGGTGTATTCGCCCTTCGTGATGCCGAGGGTGTCGCACCGCTTGATCATCGCTCCTATTGCGACCTTCCAGCGCTCTTTCAGGGCGTGAAAAGCCGACAACGTCGGCGACGTCAACTCGCCGGCAAAGCTGTTTGCAGGCAGCAAAAAGGCCGCGGCGAAAAGGTGAGCCTGGTGCTCGATCAGCTTGAATTCTTCGGCCTTGGTCAAGGTGGTTCTGTCGACGTGCCGGTGCAGCAAAATGTGCCCGAGCTCGTGCGCTGCGTTGAAGCGGACACGCACCGCCGACGGCTTGTCGATCGCAACGTAGATATAGGCGCGACCGTCGACACCCGACCAGGACGACACGCCGTCCATCGTTGCTGCTTCGAGCTCGTCGTGAATAATGACGATTCCATTGTTCTCGAGCAATTGGTGCAGGTCGGAAATCGGCCCGTCGCCGAGGCCCCAAAAGTGGCGGCAGCGTAGGGCAATATCTTCGATCATCTTGTCGCTGATCGTGCGAAAATCACGATCGCCGACAAAGTCCGGAACGTTGCATTTTGGGATGTCGACGGCGTTCTGCACGGTAAGGCTGATGTCCTGTCCCCAGCGCATGCGCGCCGCGGCTTTGCGGCGAGCGGCCTTGGTCGCAGCCGCCATGGACCGATAGAAAAACGGGAAATCTCCGTGCTGAGGCTGCGGCGCGAGGAAATAGGCGGTTGGCAAATTGAGGGCGCGGCTCAGCTCCGTCAGGCCAAGGGGTTCGGGGGCTTGCTCGCCGCGCAACCAGCGCGAAATGCTCGCGCTGCTGCTACGGCCCATCAATTGTGCAAGAGATACTTGTGACAGATCGCGTGCGTCGAGCGCTTCTGCCAAACGGCCAGGAAGAAAGCCTGGTACTCCCAATTTCATTTCAGCTCACGTCGTTTGGTTTTTGCTTGAGTGCCACCACGGCAAGGTCCGGAATAATCTCGGCAGGCCGCTCGACCGCGTTATAGGCGGCGATCACGGTTTCGACCGGTTCATTGAAGATCCAGCGCGACAGGGAGCTGTCCGGGATCGCGAAGTTCAGAAACGCCGGCGTGTCGAGGTCTTTGGGATGCGCCGCCGATAAGAAGAGACCGTAGAGGCGCGGGCCGGCGACAACTGGCGCTGAGAGCCCGAAAAGGTCGCCTTGAAATTGCGACACCGCCGCGTTCATGGCGGCAAGCTGCTTGCGGTAGCGAACGGGCCGGATGTTGCCGCGGTACCGATCCGGCTTCGCGCGGCCGATTACGAAGTGATCGGAGATCAAAAGGGTGTAGCGGCCACCAACCGGGTTCGTGTCCTTGGCCGCGATCGTGAGCCCCCCAGCTTCGCCTGCCCGACGCAGACCGCTCTCCAGCAACCAATGCCGTTGCCGACCGAGCACTTCGCGCCGCTCCGGCGCGCCGTATTGCACCGGGTCATTTGCTCGCTTGGCGGCCTCGAAGTAGGCACCATCGGTTTCTTCACGGTTCATCGTGAAGAGCACGAGTGGCAGGCGGGTGGTGATGCGCGTCAGAATGTCGGGTTGGGCCAAAAGCATGGTCCTAGGCTGTTTGCGTTATCCGGAAAACTAAGCCGATTCTTTGCGGAATGCAATTTGCCCGTGAAAGGCCCTCCCCAACCTTTTAACATATGATAATGTCTTTTATCATATGTTAAAGGGGCAACTATGAAAGCCATTGATGATCTAGACCGGAGAAGTGCATGGGCCTTCCATCCTTGGTTCTTTGTCATTGTCGCTCTCATCGTAGGAATCTCGCTTGGATTGCTCAGATGGAGAACGGGGCTTCCCGTTTCGACCAGCGCGACACTCGCCACCTTCGGGGCTTTCATGGCTTGCTGCGGCGTCATCACAATCGGACGACCGATGATCCGCGCAGGTGGCTATCGAGCGTGGTTCGAAAAATCCAGGATTATCGATGAGGGCCACATCGTTCCTACGCCAGAGGAAATCGAAGAGGCCAAGCAAGGGGAAAAGGACGCGGCGGCCCTCCAAATTACCGGGCCGGCGCTCGTGATCGTCGGCACCATGCTCAATGGTCTGAGTGGCTTTTTCTGATGAAGGAATTGGAGCGAACATGGTGACTAACCCGTATTTCCAAAACTCGACCGAGGCCGCCGCCCAGGCGGCCGAATTCATCAAGCGCATTTCGAACATGCCGGACGAGGAGTTGTTCGCCGAATACGCGGCGGCAAAAGCGGAGCTCGGCGAGCTGGCCCTACTGAAAAGCATCGCTACCGAGGCTGAAATCGTCCAGCGACACGGCTATGACAAGAAGCCCTATCGCCAATGGCTCGAAGCCCAGGCACAGAAGAATCAGGGGGGCAAGTGAACGCCCTCACCATCCTGACCTCGACCCCGCTCCCGGCGATCATCGACGCTGCCGGCGAGCGGGCGCGCGTCCGCTTTCGCGAATTCTTCACCGCGCAGATCCGCAATCCGAACACGCGCCGCGCTTACGCGAAGGTAGCCGCCGAATTTGCCGCCTGGTGCGAGTTGCGGGGCTTGCGATCGATTGTTCAGGTGCAGCCGCTGCACGTCGCCGCCTATATCGAGTTCTTAGGCAAGCGAAACGCCGCCCCGACGGTCAAGCAGCGTCTCGCCGCGATCCGGCATCTATTCGACTGGCTTGTGGTTGGTGAGATCGTTCCGCTCAATCCGGCCGCCTCGGTGCGCGGCCCGCGCCATGTTGTGAAGACCGGCAAGACCGCTGTTCTGGCGCCCGACGAGGCTCGCCATCTGCTCGACAGCATCGACGAGAGCGAGCCAATCGGCCTACGTGACCGGGCGCTGATCGGACTTATGGCCTACAGCTTCGCGCGCGTCGGTGCAGCCACGGCGATGAAGGTTGAAGATGTGTTCGTTGAGAAGCGCCGGCTATGGGTGCGCCTTCACGAAAAAGGCGGCAAAGAGCATGAAATGCCTTGCCACCACACGCTTGAGGCCTGCCTACACGCCTATATCGACGGATGCGGCCTAGCGAGCGACCCCAAGGGGCCACTACTTCGCACGATCAGTCGCAAGACGAAGCAGCTATCGCGCACTCCCCTCCCCCAGGCTTCGGCCTACTTGATGATCGAGCGCCGCGCCGCGGCCGCCGGCATCATGACCCGGATTGGCAACCACAGCTTTCGGGCGACGGGTATCACGGCCTACCTCAAGAACGGCGGCACGTTGGAGCAAGCTGCCGCCATGGCAAATCATGCCAGTACGCGCACGACGCAGCTCTATGACCGCCGGCAAGAAGAGTTCACGCTCGATGAAGTCGAACGGATTCAGATTTAATAAAAACTGAGTAGTAGGACCGTAAAAAATTTCGGCTAGCGGAAACTTTTCTTTTCCTAACTCTCCCCAACGCATACGGAAAACATAACACATTGAAGCGGCAGCGCTTTCCTGCAAGGTCTCGTCGGGCGCCTGACGACCTGCGAGACTAGCTATTACGCCAATCGACTTCGCAGCACCGGAAACTGTGTCGCGAAGTCCGCTCCCCGTTCAGCAGCATGGCTTTCGATCGAATGGTATCTCGTCAACCACCAGCATCATGGAGATCTTGGAATCCGTGGCGCCATTTTTCCAACAAGCCATGCAGAACATCCATGCCTTGTTCGAGCACTTCGACGTTGATCACGCCGAGACCTGTCAGGTGTGCGTTGCCCTTGATATCTTCAGGGTATCTAAAAACCTGTCCAGTGGGGTCAATTTGGCAAAACTCATCGACAATGTCTCCAGCCAGGCTCAATTCGACGTCGTCGAAGCACGTTAACTGAGATTTTTTGACCTCAGCTTCCAGCAGTTTCCAATTGTCCTGGAGTTTATGGGTCTTCTGATAGTCAACACCTGACTTGTTGTATGTGCTAAGCTTGTTTAGAAGGTGTTTGACGTAGAGCTCGATCCCGTGCCGATACGAAAACGCGGCGGGGTAGATTAGAATATCGATTGCCCACTCGCCTCGTTTAGAGCAGGCTCCGAGCGATGTGAATCGAATCAGGATTCCCGAATCGGCTGACATCTGATTCATGATTCCTGCCGCAGAATGGAGGCGGCTGGAATGGCGCTTTCCGACGATCTTCGCAAACGAGTGGTGGAGGCTGTCGTCTCGGGCGGGCTGTCGCGCAATGCGGCGGCGAAGCGTTTCGAAGTCAGCATTGCGAGCGCCGTGCGCTGGGTCAAGCAATTCGAGACGACGGGAGAAATGTCGCCGAAGCCGACTGGAGGCGATCGCCGCTCCGGCCGCATCGAAGCCCATCACGGCTATCTGATGGGTCTGATCCGGCGCACGCCGGACGTCACCCTGCTGGAGATCCAGGAACGTCTGATCAGGAATTGCGGCGAGCATTTTTCGAGTTCCGTGCTGTGGCGCTTCTTTGACCGTCATGGCGTCACGTTTAAAAAAAGACCGCACACGCCTCGGAGCAGCAGCGGCCGGACGTCCTGAAGCAACGCCTCGAATGGTTCGAGCGACAGCTCGATCTCGATCCCGAGAAGCTCGTCTTCATCGACGAAACGGGCGCCTCGACCAATTTGGCGCGCAAAGGCGGGCGTTGCCGGCGTGGGCGGCGGCTGCGCGTCGGCGTGCCGCACGGCCATTACAAGACGGTCACGCTCGTCGCCGGCATCCGCCTTCGCGGGCTCGTGGCGGCGAAGACCTATGATCGTCCGATCACCGCCGCCCTGTTCGAGGACTGGGTGGAACACTGCCTCGTTCCTACCCTCACGAAAGGCGACGTTGTCGTCATGGACAATCTGTCCGCCCACAAGGGGCCGCGGGTCAAGGAGTTGATCGAGGCCGCGGGCGCCGAGCTGCTCTACCTCCCGCCCTATAGCCCCGACATGAACCCGATCGAGAAGGCGTTTTCCAAGCTGAAAGCGCATTTGCGCAAAATCGCCGAGCGAACTGTCGCCGCCCTGATGCGCGCCCTCGAAACCTGCGCCGACATCTTCAAGCCCGCCCAATGCGCAAACTACTTCGCTGCATGCGGATATGATCCACCTTGATCGGAGTCTGCTCTAATAGCTTCGACGATTTGCTTGGCACCTTCAAGAAAACCTTCGCCGTAGTCATCAAAATCGTAGGGACCGCCATTCTCTCCGACACATGCATTTAGTTGAGGATTTGGACCGTTCCTAAACAATGAGTTCGGTTGATAAGCCATCGCTCCCCCCCAGCCAAGCGCGCTTGACAAGACGTTACAGTCTAGACTAGCGCCCACATCCTTGGGCTGTCCGCCGGCAAAAGAAAAGGCCCGCGGTTGCGGGCCTTTCACGACGTGGACAGAACCCGGGAGAGGATAGGCGCTCAGGCGACCTTGCGGGTCGTGTCGATGACCTGGGCGATGTTCTCCTGGGCGGTCTTGGCGGTGTCGGTGATCAGCTTGCCGACATATTCGGTCGCCGACTTGGCACGGGCGACGGCGACTTCGCCGCGCGAGCGCAGCAGGTCGGACTGGATCTGAACCGCCTCGGTCAGCGAGGTGGCGGAGGCCAGCTTGTCGAGGCCGCTGAAGAAGGCTTCGGCATCCTCGAAAATCGCCTGCTGGATGTTGCGGGTCACCTTGGCAGCCTCGGCGAACGAGCCCGACACGGCGCTCTCGACGACACCGGTCACCTTCTCGGCGCCGGTCTGGATCTCAGCCGCGCGCTCCTTGGCGGTGGAGACGCTGCGCTTGACGAATTCCCGCGCCGCTTCCGGCACTTCGAGATTGGGCACGGCCTTGAAGGCGAAAGCATCCTTGAAGCCGTCGAACAGTGGATTGGTGGTCATGGGCATCTCCATCCTTGTGCAAAGCTATGGGGCACCCCCCGTCACCTGACCTGAGGGCCTGCTCAATATGGCACCACTCATATCGCAATGCAACATTTATGTTGCAGTGCAATATATCTCCGATGAATGAAATTAAAATATGTTCTTCAGATAGTTATGTGATCAGGAACAGAGCCGGCGGCCCGTCCGGACCGGCGCCGGGCCCGCCGGGCCCGATCGGCGGCGAGGCAGTGGGCGGCGATGGTGTCGGCGAGGCCCGGCATCAGCTCCGTGGGGAAGTCGTGCCCCATGCCGGGGATGATCTTCAGCGCCGCGCCGGGAATGTGCCGGGCGGTATCCCGCCCCGCGGCGGCCGGCACCAGCGGATCGTCGGCGCCATGGATGACCAGGGTCGGCGACCTGATGGTCTTGAGCAGTTCGACCCGGCTGCCGTTGGCGATCACCGCCGCGAACTGCCGCATGGTGGCGGCGGGGTCATAGGCGCGGTCGAGCCCGGTCTCGACCATCTTGCGCAGCACCGGCGCCGGGGTCGGATAGGCCGGACTGCCGATGGTGCGATAGAGCTTCATGCCGTAGCGGATCAGGCCGTCGCGGTCGGTCGGCTTCGGCCGGCGGCCGAACATCACCGCATTCACCCGCGACTTGGGCCGCGGCAGTCTGGGATCGCCGCTCGACGACATCATCGAGGTCAGGCTGCGCACGCGCTGCGGATGGTGAGCCGCGATCAGCTGCGCGATCATGCCGCCCATCGAGACGCCGACGATGTGGGCGCTGCGCAGGTGGAGCGCATCGAGCATGCCGACGGCATCATCCGCCATGTCCTCGAGCGTATAGGGCACCTTCAGCGGACGGCCGAGGAAGGCGTTGAGCAACAGGCCGCTCAGGCGGATCTTGCCGCCGTGGCGGAGCTTGGTGGACAGCCCGCTGTCGCGGTTGTCGAAACGGATGACGCGGAAGCCCGCCGCCGCGAGACGATCGCAGAAGACATCGGGCCAGAAGATCATCTGGGTGCCGAGGCCCATGATCAGGAGCACCGCCGGCGCGGACGCCGCGCCGCGCTCGTCATACGCCAGATGCAGCCCGTTGACGCGAATGAAGGCCATGCTGTGGACGTGCGCTCCTGCTTCGACCAATCTGGCAGAGATCGCCGCGGCGGGCCAGCCACCGTCAGGCGGTGGTGGCAAGGCCGCCGTCGACCGGGATCACCGCGCCGCAGGTGAAGGCGCTGGCCTTCGAGGCGAGATAGAGCGCGACGCCGGCCATGTCGTCGGGGCCGCCCATGCGCTTCATCGGCGTCCCCGCGAGCACCTCACGGGCGTCGGCCTCGGCGATGCCGGCGGTCATCTTCGAGGGAAAATAGCCCGGCGCGATGCCGTTCACCGCGATGTGCCTCGGCGCCAGGAATTTCGCCATCATGCGCGTCAGGTGATTCACCCCGGCCTTGGAGGCGGCGTAGGAATAGGTTTCGAGATGCGAGGTGCGGATGCCCTCGATCGAGCCGATATTGATGACACGCGCATAGTCCTGCGCGCTGCCGGCGGCCTCGAGCAGCGGCAGCAGGCGCTGGGTCAGGAAGAACACCGACTTGACGTTGAGGTCCATGACCTTGTCCCAGCCGCTCTCGGGGAATTCGCCGAAGCTGGCGCCCCAGCTCGCGCCGGCATTGTTGATGAGGATGTCGAGGCGCTGCTCGCGCCGGCCAAGTTCGTCGGCGAGACGGTCGATCTCCTCCATCCGCGACAGGTCGGCGGGAATGGCGATGCATTCGCCGGACCGCGACAGCTCGCGCGCCAGCGCGTCGCAGGCCTCGGCCTTGCGGGCGGTGATGTAGACCTTGGCGCCGTTCTCGACATAGCCGCGGGCGATCATCTCGCCGAGACCGCGACTGCCGCCGGTGACCAGCGCGATCTTGCCGCGCACGGAAAACAGCTGCTCGATCTTCATCTCAACTCCTCCCTGTGATGCAGTGGTCGCGCCGGCGCGCTAGTGTGGCGTCTCGCAATTGCTTATGCCCTTTGCGGCGAGCCCCTGTAGGCAATTGCGAGACGCCACACTAGTGCGGTGGATCTGACGCTCGTATCAGCATTGCCGCGCGCTCTTCGTACGAGCGTCAGATCCAAAACCGCACTAGAATCATAGTGATGCTAGTGTCCCTTTGTTTCCAACGTTCGTAAAAGTGCCTGCTGCAATGGAATACGAACGTTGGAAACGGGACACTAGTGCGGTGGATCTGACGCTCGTATCAGCATTTGCAGCGAATTCGTCATACGAGCGTCAGATCCAAACCGCACTAGAATCATATTGATGCTAGTGTGGCTTATGTCTCGCAATTGCCTACGACAGACCGGTCGCAAAGGCGGTAGGCAATTGCGAGACGCCACACTAGAGCAACGCCTCGATGCCGCGGGCCAGCGCCTGCGGCGCCGTGGTCGGCGCGTGGCGGCTGGCGACCTGGCCGCTGCGGTCGATCAGGAACTTGGTGAAATTCCACTTGATCGCCTCCGAGCCGAGCAGCCCCGGCTTTTCGCGCTTGAGAAACTCGTAGAGCGGATGCGCCCGCGCGCCATTGACCTCGATCCTGGCGAACATCGGAAAAGTGACGTCGTATTCCGTCGTGCAGAAGCTCGCGATCTCCTGCGCGGTGCCGGGCTCCTGGCCGCCGAACTGGTTGCAGGGGAAGCCGAGCACGGCGAAGCCGCGGTCGCGATAGCTGCGGTAGAGCGCTTCGAGCCCCTGATATTGCGGGGTGAAGCCGCATTTGCTGGCGGTGTTGACGACGAGGAGGACCTGACCGCTGAGGCTGGCGAGCGGCAGGTCTCCGCCCCCCAGAGTTGCAGCGGTGAAATCATAGACACTCGTCACGGGCGAGACTCCAGGCGAGGCTTTGCCGGATCGGCGGCTGGTATCGACCAAACCCTTGTCACCAGGCCGCGACGAGGTCAACGGCCGGCGGCGCAGAGCGCCGCCGTCAGAACAGGCTGGCGAAATCCTTCGCGCCCTGGGCGCCCTGGGCGCCGTCCATGCGCGCGTTCATCACCGCGAACAGCCTGGCGACGGTGTTGTGACGGATCGCCACCGGGTTGCGCTCGTAGCCGCCGCGCTGGAAGAAATTCGCCGTCGGCACGATCTCGCGCAAGGCCGCCGGCATCGTCACCATGTCGAGGCCGGTGCCGTCGCCGGTCAGGTTCATCATCTCGAGCTCGGCAGCGGTGAGCGGCCGCGTCGTGCCTTTGTTGCGGGCGAAGATCACCGAGGTCAGCAGCTTGTGGGTCTGCAGCAGCGGGCCGACATCGAGGTCCAGCACCAGGGCGTGAACGCCCCAGCCCTGCTCGGTCTTGGCGAGCTTCTCGTGCTCGTTCCAGTCGTCCGGCACCGACTGGCAGAACGCCACCATCTTGCGCAGCACCGCGATCTTCTGCTCCAGCGCCTTGCGCTGGGGCGGCGGCAGGCCGTGCGCCTTCTCGGTCAGCACGCGGACGAAATGGCCGCCGCGCTCGGCGACGAGTTCCACCGTGTTGGTGGTGAGCAGCTGGTTGTAGCCGACCGCGGTCGAGATCGCCCGGCCGCCCGGGCGGCCAGGGGAGCCGGACTGCATGTCATAAGTGCCGTTGCCGCCGGTCTCGAAATTATAGACCCGGACGATCTGGTCGCGGGTCAGGCCCTCAGTGAGCGCGGTGCGGACATAGGCGCGCTTGAATTCGAGATCGCTCGCCGGGCGGTGCGGCGCAAACTGGAAGTGCCTGGCGGCGGCGGCGAGGTAGTCGGCGACCACCGGGATGTATTTCGGCGGTCGCGGCGGCTGTTCCGGCCCCGGCTCGGGCTCGGGATTGATCGGCTTCTTCGGCCCGCGATAGAGCGGCGGCTGGGTCAGCACGTAATCGTCGGCGGCGAGCGGCATGCCGTCGCGGCGCTTGGCGTTACGCGCACGCCGCTTGTCGCTGATCGCACTCCAGTAATCCTGCGCCTCGGCGTCGAAGGCGGCGCGCGCCTCCTCGTATTCGGCAAGGCGGCGCTTGTATTCGGCGACCGCCGGCGAGGCGAAGAGCTGAGCCAGCTGTGGCGCTTCCGACGGCGCCGCGGGTTCCGCCGCGGCGGCGACGGCCCCGGCGGCGACCAGGACGGCAGCGCCGATCAGCGCGCGGGCGAGCGGAGCGAATGTCGGTTGATTCGGCATGGCGGGATCATAGCGGATTTAAGCGCGAGCGCCCGCGACCACCAGACGCAGGCGCGCCCCGGCGCCTCACGCGTCCTTGAGCTCGTCCAGCAGGGCCGCAATCACCGCGCGCTCGGCGGCTCCGAGCGGCGCCTGGGGCGGCAGCGGATCGCCGACGTCATGGCCCTGGAGCGACAGGCCGGCCTTGATGCAGGCGGCGAGGTTGTACCTGGCGAAGGCCTCGTTGACCCGCCACAGCCGGCGCTGCAGGGCGAGCGCCTCGTTCCAGTCGCCGGCGCGGCACAGCCGATAGAGCTTCACGCTCTGGCGCGGGATGATGCAGGCCGGCCCCGCCATCCAGCCGACGCCGCCGATCAGCATCACCGCGGCGGGGATGTGGGCCGAGGCCGCGAACACCTGCAGCTCGTCGCCGCAGCGGTTGATGATCGAGAGCAGCCGGCCGGTATTGGTGGAGGCATCCTTGATGTAGCGGATGCGCGGGTGCGTGGCGAGGCGGCTGATGACGTCGAGGGTGAGATCGGCGCGCTGGAACTGCGGATTGGTGTAGATCACCACCGGAACGTCGACCGCGTCGGCGATCGCCCGGAAATAGGCTTCGATCTGGGCGTCGCCGAGCGGGAAATAGGCCTCGAGCACCGCGAGGATGCCGTCGGCGCCATGGGCCTGCCAGGCCTTCGCCTGGGCGAGCGCACCGGCGATGGTGGTGGCGGCGACGCCCGCCACCACCGGCACGCGGCCGGCCGCGGCCTCGATGGTCGCCCGCACCACGGCGCTGCGCTGGGCGAAATCGAGATAGGCGAATTCGCCGGTCGAGCCGAGCGGGGTCAAACCATGGACGCCGGCCCTGATCAGGTCGTCGCACAGCCGGCCCAGCACCTCGGTGCGGATCACGCCCTCGGCGTTGATCGGCGACGGCAGATAGGGAAAAACGCCGTGGAAATTCGAAGCCATGACCGCTCGCACCGGAAGACAACGACCTGCCGCTTCTATAGCGCACCGGCGGCGGTGCGCTATAGTGTGGCGTCTCGCAATTGCCTACCGCCTTTGCGGCAAGCCTCTCGTAGGCAATTGCGAGACATAAGCCACACTAGATTTCAGCCGCTGTTGCGCAGGCCGGCCGAGACGCCGTTGATGGTGAGCTGGATGCCGCGCAGCACCTGTTCGTCGGTGGAATGGGCGCGATGAGCCCTGAGCAGCTCGACCTGCATGTGGTTGAGCGGATCGAGATAGGGGAAGCGGTTGCGGATCGAGCGCTCCAGCACCGGGTTGGACTGCAACAGCCGCTCCTGGCCGGTGATCTCGAGCAGCGCGCCGGTCGCGCCCTGCCATTCGGCGCGAATCCGCTGGAACACGCGTTCGCGCAGCTCGACGTCGTTGACGAGCTCGGCATAGCGCGAGGCGACGGCGATGCTGCTCTTGGACAGCACCATGTCCATGTTCGACAGCAGGGTGCGGAAGAACGGCCATTCGCGATAGAGCTCGCGCAGGAAGGCGATGCCCTGGTCGGGGTGGCGCTTGACCCAGCCGTCCACCGCGCTGGCGAAGCCGTACCAGCCCGGCAGCATCAGCCGGCACTGCGCCCAGCTGAACACCCAGGGGATGGCGCGCAGATCCTCGATGCGGCGCGTCTTCTTGCGCGACGCCGGCCGGCTGCCGATGTTGAGGGTGGCGATCTCCGAGATCACCGTCGACTGCCAGAAATATTCCTCGAAGCCGTCGGTCTCGTAGACGAGGTCGCGATAGGCGGCGAACGCCAGCGCCGACAGCTCCTCCATGGCCTCGAGATAGGCCTCGCGCGGCGCCGCATGCTGCGGCTGCAGCAGGCTCGCCTCCAGCGTCGCCGCCACCATGACCTCGAGGTTGCGCCGGCCGACCTCCGGATTGGAATATTTGCTGAAGATGATCTCGCCCTGCTCGGTAA
Source organism: Bradyrhizobium sp. WD16 (assembly GCF_024181725.1). NCBI lineage: Bacteria > Pseudomonadati > Pseudomonadota > Alphaproteobacteria > Hyphomicrobiales > Nitrobacteraceae > Bradyrhizobium > Bradyrhizobium sp. WD16. Next base: position 778,749 of record NZ_CP028908.1, read on the forward strand.
TCCGGATCTGGCCGTTCACGGCGCCGCCGGGCTGGGCGAGGATGGCGTCGAAGCTCGGCCCGCCGCCGCGGCCGACCGAGCCGCCGCGGCCGTGGAACAGGCGCAGGCGCACGCCCTGGCGCGCGAACACGTCGAGCAGGCCGATCTCGGCCTTGTAGAGCTCCCAGCCCGAGGTGATGAAGCCGCCGTCCTTGTTGCTGTCGGAATAGCCGAGCATCACCTCCTGCACCGAGCCGCGGCTGTCGACGAGGCGGCGATAGGCCGGCAGCGACAGCAGGCGATCCATGATCGCGGCGCAGTGGCGCAGGTCGTCGATGGTCTCGAACAGCGGCACGATGTTGACGCGGCTCGTCCCGTCCGGATCGACGAGGCCGGCTTCCTTGAGCAGCACCGCGATTTCCAGCAGGTCCGAGGCCCCCTTGGTCATCGAGACGATGCACTGATTGACGGCGGCTTCGCCGAACCGGCGCTTGCCCTCGGCGACCGCGCGGAGCACCTCGAGTTCGCTGCGGGTCTCCTCGCTGTAGTCGCGGAACGGCGAAAGCAGCGGCCGCGGCGAAGTGAGCTCGCGGGCGAGCAGCGCGAGACGCGCCTCCTCGTCGAGGTCGCCATAGCCCCCCTCGACGCCGGCGGCGGCAAATAGCTCGGCGATGCTGCGCTCGTGCACCGCCGAGTTCTGCCGGATATCGAGGCTGGCGAGGTGGAAGCCGAAGCAGTCCACCGCCCGGCGCAGCCGCCGCAGGCGGCCGCGGGCGATCACCGCGACGTGGTTGTCGCAGAGCGAGCGGTGGATGGTTTCGAGGTCGGCGCGGAAGGCCGCGGCGTCGGCATAGGGCGCGGCCTCGCCGACCGGCCGCCGGTCCGCGGCGACGCCGTCGAGAACGGCCGCGGTGGCGGCGAGGCGGGCATAAAGGCCGGAGATCGCCAGCCGATAGGGCTCGCGCTTGCGGTGTGGCGAGGTGTCGGGCGATTGCTCCACCAGCGCCCGCATCGGATCGGACAGGGTGATGAACTGGCCGGCCAGGGACAGTTCGCCGCCGAGCTGATGCAGCTCGGACAGATAGAAGCGCAGGATCCGGATGCTCTGCAGCCGCAGCGTATCGCGAAACACCGTCGCGGTGACGAAGGGATTGCCGTCGCGGTCGCCGCCGATCCAGCTGCCGATGCGCAGGAAGGAGGCGAGTTCGTCGTCGGCGCAGGCGTCCTCGGCAGCGAGCTGATCCTCCAGCGCGCCATACAGCCGCGGCAGTTCGCGCAGGAAGGTATAGTCGTAGAACGACAGGCCGTTGGCGACTTCGTCGAGCACCGTCAACTTGGTCCGCCGCAACAGGTTGGTCTGCCACAAGGTGAGGACGGCGCGGCCCAGTTGCTCGTCGATGTCGGCGAGCTCGTCGGCGGTGAGGCGGGTGCGCCCACGCAGGTCGAGCAGCGCGGCGATCTCCATCTCGCGGTCGATGGTGCTCTTGCGCCGGACTTCGGTCGGATGGGCGGTGAGCACCGGGCTGATCAGGGCGCCGGCGAAGAAGCGCCGCAGCGCCGGCGCGTCGACGGCCGCTTGCCGGCTGCGGCTCAGCACATCGGCCAGCGTGCCGCGCTCGTCGGCGCCGGCGCGGGCACGGTTGCGGCGGATGTGATCCTGGTCCTCGGCGATGTTGGCGAGATGCGAGAAATAGCTGAAGGCGCGGACGATGCGCACGGTTTCGGCCACCGACATGCCGCCGAAGATCGCATCGAGTTCGTCGCGGGCGGCCTGATCCTCGTCGCGGTGGAACCTGACCGAGGTCTGGCGGATGCGCTCGACGAGGTCGAACACCGCCTCGCCCTCCTGGTCGCGCACGGTGTCGCCGAGAATGCGCCCGAGCTGCCGGATGTCGTTGCGCAGCAGGACGTCGTCGAGTTCCGGCGGCCTGGCATCGTCCGCCGCCATCCTGCTTGTCCTCGCCGCGATGCTGCTGCTGTCCGACGCCATGGCGCTCCCCGTTTGCCCGCGTTTGTCCCATATCAACGGGGGGCGACGCAAGAATCCGGCCGGCCCCACGGAGGACTGACCGTCGGCGACGTCAACGGCTGGCGCGCCGCCTCTTTCGGCAAGGCATGAGCAGCTTGCCCGGCGCGATCGGCGACTCCGCTGCGGGAGTGCCGATGGACTCAGCGGGAGCCGAACTTATAGGACGCCTGCAGGAACATCGCCGCCTGTTCGGCCGAAAAGGTCTGCTGTTCAATTTCGCCTTTGCCGCCGTTCGAGAAGTTAGCAGTCTTGCCCTGCGCGACCCAATAGGCCCAGTAGCGGCCGCCCACGCCGACGCTGACCCTCTCGGTGACGTCGTAGGACAGGATCGCCTCGAGCTGAACGCCGTTGCCGGTGCCCCACTGCGGAGACACCGCGTTCGGGCCGTGATCGTCCTCGCCGTGAAAGCGAACATAGGGCAGATAGGCGGCCTCGGCGTTGAGATGCACACGGGGCGCGAGGAGGACGTCCGCGGCGGCGCCGACACGCAGGGCGCGCCAGATCGTGTCCTGTCCAAGGCCCACGGCGTCGACGGTCTGCGCCGGCGCGTACATGACATAGGTCATGAGCTTGTTGGTCAGCATCGGCTGCTCGAAATAGCTGTAGCCGGTGAACACCGTGAGCCTCGCCGCCGGCTGCCGGAACCAGTCGTAACCGGCATCCACCGTGAAATATTTGATCTTGCTCGAGGCCTCGGAAAGCGAGTTCTGATACGGGAAGACGCTTTCGGCGGTGCCGTCGAGCGGCTGCGCGAGGCCCCAGTCCTCGTCATTCATGTGACCGTGTTTGCCGCTCCCGGCGCCGACGAAACCTTTCAGGACGAAGTTCTGCGGGGTGTCGATCCGCGCAAAGAGTTCGCCAGAATCCGTCTGCAGATCGGTCCACGTCAGCCGCGAGTTGTTCACCGGCGGGGGCGAGGCTCCACCGAGATCCTGCTTGAACCGCCCCCAGCCGTGCACGTAGCGCGCGCCCAGTTCGACCTCGACGGCGCCGGCGGCCGGCAGCGCTGGAGCTGCCGTCGTGGGCGCCGCCCGGTCGCCGAAGCGGTAGTTCACCCCGAGCTTCATCGCGTGGATCGCCTGGCCGATCCCGGTCGCCCTGCCATCGGGGGCCGACGAACCGGCAACGCCGGGCAGCACGCCGATGGTGATGGGGGCATCAGGCGTTGCAAGACCATGCCGGCCGAAGCCGAGATAGTCGTATTCGGCCATCACCGACCAGTTGCCGCTCAGGGCGTATTCGAGGCCGACGCCCGCAGTCCAGCCGAGCTGGCTGAAGCTGGAGCTGGTCACGGCGTTCGGCGGGCCATCCGTTCCTTCCCGAATATTGTTGGTGGCGATATCGACGCTGCCCTGCATCCAGGCCAGCCCGCCCTTGGCATAGAGCAGCATCTCCCCGCGCAGTCCGGTCGCGAGCCCGACGCGGCCGGTAACGGTGCCGAGCCAGCGCGGCTGCACCTGACAGGTCGCGCCATAGGCTCCGCCGAGGAAGCCCGGCAAGTTCTCCGGCGGCAGCGGCCCAAGGCTGCGGGCCGGCTGCAGGCAGGTGAAGGTGCCGTTCAGGTTAGCCCACGTCACGTCGGCCTGAGCGCCGAACACCCACGGCCCGGTCTGCCAGTCATAGCCGACCTGGCCACCGAGCAGCGGACCCGGAGAGCGGATGTGGTCACCGAACAGCGTCTGACCATAGGGATCGTCGACGTGGCTCAGGTCCAGGGCGCCACCCGTATGCGCGCCAAGGTAGAAGCCGGACCAGCTCCACCGAGCGGGTGCCGGCGCCTTCACGGAAGGATCGGCCGCACTTGCGGCTGTCCCGGCCGACAGCAAGGCAACGGTGCAAAGCAACAGGTTCTTGACGACGGCCATGCGCGCTTTGACGCCCACGCGAGCTGCGACATCCATTAAGTATCCTCGCAAAACATGATTCAAGGATGGCCGATTCTCCCAGCCAAGCTAGTGTCCTGTCTCCGAATTACCGCTTCGTTTGCCTCACCCTCGCACGGCAATTCGGAGACATAAGGACACTAGCAAAATCAAAAAGCTAGTGTGGCTTATGTCTCGCAATTGCCTACAGGGGCTTGCCGCAAAGGACATAGGCAATTGCGAGACGCCACACTAATCGAGTCCGCGCTCAAGCGCATCAACTATCGTTCTGCGCGAAATAATTGAATCATAACAACCGTTTTGAGAAACGAGACTCCGAACGCAGAGCGGCGGATCGTGCATATCCCGCGCGTGCGCCATGGCGCACGGGGCTGCGCCAGCCCATCGCCCAACGTCGCGGCGTAGCGGATTGGTCGCGTGCCGCGGGCAAGGAGCGGCCCCTACCCCACAGTCGCCACCGGCGCGACGATGCGGCGGTAGAGATGCCAGGTGGCGTGGCCGAGGATCGGCAGCGTCACCAGGAGGCCAAGAAAGCTCGGCAGCACGGAGACGATGAGCACCACGACGATGATCGCGGCCCAGCCGATCATCGGCAGCGGGCTCGCCACCACGGCGCGGACACTGGTGATCATCGCGGTGACGAAATCGACATCGCGATCGAGCAGCAGCGGAAACGACACCACGGTGAGCGAAAACAGCACCAGCGACAGGATCGCGCCAACCAGATTGCCGATCGCCAGAAACAGCAGGCCGTCGCTGGTGGTCAGCAGCACCTGAAGGAACTCCCTGAGGCTCGAGAAGGACGCATTGAGGCCGAGCAGCAGCGCGATCAGAAGCCGCACCTGGTACATCCAGATGATGAAGACGAAGAGCGTGACGAAGGCCATCCAGCCGATCTCGGGGCGGCCGGTCATGCAGCGCCACACTGCAACGACGGTGACGGGTCGGCCGTTTTCCAGCCGGCGGCTGACCTCATAGAGCCCGACGGCGACGAAGGGGCCGACCAGGGCGAAGCCCGCGGCCAGCGGATAGGCGAGATAGACCGCGCCGAAGGCCGTGACGCAGAGCACGATGAGAAGCCCGCCGAGGGCGTAGAAGGCGCCGAAGGCGAGGCCATAAAGCGGCGCGGCGCGAAAATCGCGCAGCCCCTGCGCCAGCGCCTCGGCGATGTCGGACGCTGTAATGCTGCGGACAACCGGATCGCGCGGACCCGAGGTCTCGATCGTGGTCCCTGCCATGGTCTTCCCCGTGATTTATAGTTCGTTGGGGAGAGGATTCTTCAAACGTGGCAGACGCGCAAGCGGGATTTGATGACGATGCCCGGACCGTCAGCGGATGATGCGGGCGGTGACGCCGGCGACGAGCTGCAACACCACGCCGAGCAGCCAGCCCAGCCCGATCAAGATCGCGACCCAGTTCGGCGGTTCGAGATCGAGCACGATGGCAACGACGCTGATCAGCGCGGCGACCGGGGCGAGGAAGGTCCCGAACGAACTGGCGATCTGGACCTTTTCCGGAAGCGGCTCGGAAGCATCGTCGCGGCGTCCCGACATGTCGATGCCGAGATAGAAGCCGACCGCGCCACAGATCATCATGGCGAGGACGAAGCCGACCGTCATCATCCCCTGGATCCCGGACTTGGCGACATAGGCCGCGACGAACAATCCGCAGGATGCACCCGCAGTGGCGAGGCCGACGCGCTCGAGAACATGGGCGAAACGGTTGGAACGGGAACGAAGAGGCATCGTCAATCTCGCTCTTTGCCGTTGAATTCGTCACGCCTGATGCGGCCGGACATTCGCGGGCTGACCCGAAGCCATCTTCCGCGGCTGGCCCGATCGTGACTTGAGCCAAGTCAAATGTGCCGGCACCCGGCCACAATGGCACGTCCCGGGGAATCCGTCGACCGCGAGGCGCGGCTCGCGAGGGCCGGACTTTCGCAAGATGCAACCGCCAACGGTGCTCCGGGCAACGGTATTTTGGCGATTGACAGAGCTCACCGGCGGTGGGCTACATGCCTGCCCGATCAGCCCAATCCGTCCTGGCGTCGCGACCGGGGACACGAGATCCATCAGGGACCAACGCCCATGCGCAAGATACCTGTCCGCCGTCCGATGCTCGCTCGTTGGGCGGGCGCCCTCCTGATCGCTGCGGCCGCCACCATCACCCTGCTGCCACGCCCTGCGGATGCCCAGACGGCGGTCAAGATCATGGTCGGCGGCATCGACAAGCAGATCTATCTGCCGGCGAAACTGGCCGCCCAGCTCGGCTTCTTCAAGGAACAGGGCCTGGAGGTCGAATTGTTCAATTCGACGTCGGGCTCCCAGGCGGCCACCGCCCTGCTCGCCCGCGAGGTTCAGGGCGTGGTCGGGTTCTACGATCACACCATCGACCTGCAGTCGAAGGGCAAGTTCATCACCGACGTGGTGCAATTCTCGGTGGCGCCGGGCGAGACCGTGCTGGTCAAGGCCGCCGATGCCGACAAGCTGAAGGATCCGGCGACCTGGAAGGGCCAGGCCCTCGGCGTGACGGGGCTGGGGTCGGCCACCGACTTCCTCACCCGGGCGCTCGCCGCCAAGGCCGGCCTGAAAGTGCAGGATTATACGCTGGTCCCGGTCGGCGCCGGCGACACCTTTCTTGCCGCGATGCAGCAGGGCAAGATCGTCTCCGGCATGACCACCGAACCGACGGTGCAGCGCGCGCTCAAGGCCGGCACCGCCAAGGTCGGCATCGACCTGCGCACGCCGGAAGCGACCCGCGCCGCCCTCGGCGGCGATTATCCGGCGGCCTGTCTCTACATGGACCGCGGCTGGATGGAAGCAAACAAGGAGACGGCGCAGAAGATCGTCAACGCGCTGGTCAAGACGCTGAAGTGGATGAACGCCCATTCGCCCGAGGAAATCGCGGCGCAGATGCCGAAGGACTATTACGCCGGCGACCTTGCGCTGTATGTGCAGGGCCTCAAGGAAGGCAAGGCCCAGTATTCGGCCGACGGCATGATGCCGGAGGGCGCGCCGGAGTCCGTGCTGAAGGTGCTGTCCAGCTTCTCGCCGAATGTGCAGGGCAAGACCATCGACCTGTCGAAGACCTTCACGCGGGAGTTCGTCGTCAAGGCGAATGCATCCCATTGATGACCGGACCTGATGCGAGCATGACCGGCACCGCCACCGCCGCGGTCGAACTCAAGCACGTCGCCCGCCGCTTCGTGACGCCGAGCGGCGACGTGCTCTCCGCGCTCGAGGATTTCGACCTGCGCATCGCGCCCGGCGAATTCTGCGCCGTGGTCGGCCCGACCGGCTGCGGCAAGTCCACCACGCTCGGGCTGATCGCCGGACTGGCGCGGCCCCAGGCCGGCGAGGTCAGCCTGTTCGGCGCGCCGGTGGGCGGCGTCGACCGCCGGGTCGGCTTCGTCTTCCAGCAGGACGCGGTGTTCCCGTGGCGCAATGTGCTCGGCAATGTCATGGCGGGACCGCTGTTTCGCGGCGTCGAGGCCGCCAAAGCGAAGGCCGAGGCGCTGGACTGGATTTCCAGGGTCGGTCTCACGGGTTTCGAGAACCATCATCCCCATCAGCTCTCCGGCGGCATGCGCAAGCGCGTGGCGCTGGCGCAGACCTTCATCAACCATCCGAAGGTGCTGCTGATGGACGAGCCGTTCTCCGCGCTCGACGTCCAGACCCGCGAACTGATGCAGGAAGAGCTGTTGCAGTTGTGGGCCCAGCAGCAGTCGGCGGTGCTGTTCGTCACCCACGATCTCGACGAGGCGATCCTGCTCGCCGACCGCGTCGCGGTGCTGACCACCCGGCCGGCGCGGGTCAAGTCGGTGCACACCATCGACCTGCCGCGCCCCCGCGATGTCGCGACGCTGCGCTACGACGAGCGGTTCATCACCATCGCGCGGCGGATTTCCGACGATCTGAGAGAGGAAGTGCTGCGGGCGCGCGCCGGCGCACTGATCCACACATGACCAGTATCGCATGACCAGCATCACCGACCAACCCATCGCACGCGACGGCCGCCTCGAACCGATGGTCGACCGCATCCGCCGCTACAATCGCACGGTGCTGGCGCTCCGCCTCGCCGTGCTGGTCGCGCTGATCGCCGGCTGGGAAGGCGGCGTCCGCCTCGGCGCGATCGACCCGTTCTTCTTCGGCCAGCCGAGCGCCATCGTCGTCAAGCTCGTCGACTGGTTCCAGAACGGCACCTCGATCGGCCCGTTGTGGATGCAGATCTGGGTGACGATCTACGAGGCCGGCGCCGGCTTCCTGATCGGCGCCGTGCTCGGCATCTTTTGCGGCATCGCGCTAGGGCGCAACCAGCTCCTCTCCGACATCTTCTCGATCTACATCAAGGTCGCCAATTCGATTCCGCGCGTCGTGCTCGGCTCGATCTTCATCGTCGCGCTCGGCCTCGGCGCCCCCTCCAAGATCGCCCTCGCGGTCGTCATGGTGTTCTTCGTGGTGTTCGCCAACGCCTTCCAGGGCGTGCGCGAGGCGGACAAGAACCTGATCGCCAATGCCCGCATTCTCGGCGCCAGCCCCTGGCAGATGACCCGCGCGGTGGTGATCCCTTCGGCGCTGTCCTGGATCCTGGCGAGCCTGCATGTCAGCTTCGGCTTCGCCCTGGTCGGCGCCATCGTCGGCGAATTCCTCGGCGCCCGCGAAGGCATGGGGCTCTTGATCGCAACCGCCCAGGGCTCGTTCGATTCCAACGGCGTCTTCGCCGCCATGATCGTCATCGCCGTGGTGGCGCTGATCGCCGAATGGCTGCTGACGATGATCGAGAACCGGCTGCTGACCTGGCGGCCGGAGACGAGCCGGGAGTAGACACGGCGTCGCCCGTGGCTCGACCGGGCGAGCCCGTACGCCGGGACGCCGGAGATGCGAGAAGGCGTCAGTCGCCGGGCCTATTTCCGTTCACACGGAGTAACGCCCCCCCCCCCGGACAAGCCGGGGGGCGACAGCACGATGCGCGCTCAGAAATTACGCCTGATCTCGACCGCGCCCTGATAGAGATCCTGGTCCTTGAGCTGGAATGTCGAGCCCGCCGGATAGCCGGGAATTGCAGTGCCCGTCGTCGTGAAGGTGCCGGTCAGGTGCTGGTTGAGCCTGACATAGGTGAACTCGGCGGCGAGCGTCAGATCCTTGACCGGCGTCCACGCCGTCCGGGTGCCGATCTCGGCGAGTGCGAGATCGAAGCTTCCACTCGCCGTCGTGAAGCCGGTGCTGAGACGGCCGGCATTGGCGGCGGCGAGCAGCAGCGCGTCGCCGGTCGAGCCGTAGGAGATCCTGCTGTAGGAGGCGAACAGCGAGGTGCGCCACTGCGGCGTCCAATAGTGCTCGTAGAAGGCCGCGGCCTGCCAGGCGTCGCTCTTCTCGATGCTGGTGCCCGTGCCATAGACACCGTCGAGAACGTAGCCGAAGCCCATGCCGCCGTTGCCGAGCTTGGCGAGACGCCCGGCGCCGGCACTGTCCCAGGTGCCGCCGAAAACATACTTGGCGGCGCCGTTGCCGTACGACGCCTGGACTTTCAGGCTGTCGCCGCTCCCGGTCGGCAGCTGCTTGAGTTCAAAGGCGCCGATCACCGCATAGCCCCAAGTCGACGACGGATGACTGCTGTCGCTGTCCGTCGGCGTGTAATAGGTGCCATGGACCTCGTGCGCCGCAGCGCCGACATGCAGCGTTCCCCAACCCTGGTCGAGCCGCAGATTGCCGACGATATCGGGCACATGATCGCCGCCCTGGGCATTGCCCTGGAACGTGTTCGCCGTGGTGCCGTAGCCGATGGTCGCGCCGCCGAACGGACCGAGCAATGCGCTCGAACCGCCGAGTGAGGTATTGACGGTGCCGGCGGAGCGATAGGGCTGGGCGTCTTCGAGCGAGATCGTGCCGGATACGCCGTTGCCGAATTCGGCCGTATAGGCGAGCTGCGGCAGGCCGGTGTCGTTGTGCGAGCCCGACAACGCGCCCGTCGACGTGCCGATGATGGGCTTGGTCAGCGCCCATTGCGGATCGAATTCAGAGACGGCCTTGCCGAAGGTGAAGCCGGCGAACTGGATGAACAGGAAATCATTCTCGGTGTAGCCGCCCGAGATGTTCTCGCGTCCCTGCGAAAAGTCGAACAGCACGCTCGCATAGGTGCGCAGCACGCCGTAGTCGGTTTGCGTCCTGGTATCGAGGAAGAGATAGGCCCGCTCGCGCGTCGTGTAGTAGCTGCGATTGTAGGCATTGGCGCCGCCGGTGCCGCCCTGGAAGTACGGCACGCCCCAGGGATTGCCGTTGAAGGTGGCGCCGATGCGGATCGCGCCGCCGATGCGAAGACAGGTATCCGTTCCGGGAATAAAGTAGAATCCGGCGCCATAGGCCGTGCAGATCCTGACATATTCGACCGGCTTCGCCTTGACCGGCAGGTCGGCGGCCACGGCGCTGCCGAGCGTGGCGCAGGCCGCCGCGGTTCCCAGCAGCACTGGCATCAAACAGCGTTTGTGTCGTCCCAACATCGATCATCCCCACTCGCGGCCTCGGGCTTGCCGACGACCGCAGGCTTTCGAACCTGCGCAGCAATCGCTGCGGCGCCGCCACGCCTGCCAACGGCGGCAACTCGGTTGCGAGACCGCGGCAGACTCACGTTGCGCAGGGAACGATGACACGCCGATGATCCGCAAGGGAACCCGGCGGATCGGCGGCGACGGGCAGCCATGCGCTCACATCTTGGCGATTGGTGCCCCCTCCGCTGATGGGTGCGCGCGCCCGCAACGGCCGGCCGCGCTCAACGTCGCTGGTTATAGACGTCGAGGCACACCGCCCCGAGCAGCACCAGGCCCTTGATGACCTGCTGGTAATCGATGCCGATGCCGAGGATCGACATGCCGTTGTTCATCACCCCCATGATCATGGCGCCGATCACCGCACCGCCGACCCGGCCGACCCCGCCATAGGCCGACGCCCCGCCGATGAAGCAGGCCGCGATGACGTCGAGCTCGAAGCCGAGGCCAGCCTTGGGCGTCGCCGTGTTGAGCCGCGCCGCGAACACAAGTCCGGCCAGCGCCGCCAGCACCCCCATATTGACGAAGGTCAGGAAGGTCAGCCGCTCGGTGTGAATGCCCGACAGCTTGGCCGCCTTGGCATTGCCCCCGACCGCATAGATCTGCCGGCCGATCACCGTCCGCGAGGTGACGAAGGCATAGAGCGCGATCAGCACCGTCATGATCACCAGCACATTGGGCAGGCCGCGGTGCGAGGCGATCAGGTAGGTGAAATAGGCGATGACGACGACGAGCGCCGTGCTTTTGAAAACGAAGACGCCGGTCGGCTCGACCTCGATGCCGTGGGATTGCTGGCGCGCGCGCAGCTTGATGCTGGCGTAGACCAGGGCCAAGGTCAGCACCCCGCCGATCAGCATGGAGGTCGGATACAGCGATCCGGCGGCGGGAAACAGCTCGGGGATGAAGCCGGACGACAGTTTCTGGAACGTTGCCGGGAACGGCCCGACCGACTGGCCCTCCAGCAGCGCCAGCGCCAGCCCCTTGAACACCAGCATGCCGGCGAGGGTGACGATGAAGGACGGGATCTTGAAATAGGCCACCCAGTAGCCCTGGGCGGCGCCGATGGCAGCACCAACCAGCAGGCACGCCACGAAGGCGAGCCCGTAATTGACATGCAGGCGCACCATCAGCACGGCGGCGACGGCGCCGACGAAGCCGGCCACCGAGCCGACCGACAGGTCGATGTGACCGGTGACGATCACCAGCAGCATGCCGAGCGCCATGATCACGATGTAGCTGTTCTGCAGGACCAGATTGGTGAGGTTGAGCGGCTGCAGCAGCGTCCCCTCGGTCATCACCTGGAAAAACAGCATGATCGCGAACAGCGACAGCAGCATGCCGTATTCGCGCAGGTTGTTCTTGATGAAGCCGGTATGGGACCGCCGCTCGGGGAGCGTCACCGTCTTGTCGCTCATGGCCGTTTCTCTCCCTTGCGCATGATCGCGCGCATGATCTTTTCCTGGGTTGCCTCGCCGGCCGTGAATTCTCCGACGAAGGCGCCGTCATCCATGACGCAGATGCGGTCGCAGATGCCGAGCAATTCGGGCAATTCCGACGAGATCACGATCACGCCCCTGCCGGCCTCCGCCAGCTCGTTGATGATGCAGTAGATCTCGTACTTGGCGCCGACGTCGATGCCGCGGGTCGGCTCATCCAGGATCAGCACCCTGGGATCGGTCAACAGCCATTTCGACAGCACCACCTTCTGCTGGTTGCCGCCCGACAGGGTCCCGGTCTCCTGATAGACGTCGCGGCAGCGGATGCGCATGCGATTGCGATAGTCGCTGGCGAGCCTGAGCTCCCGCACCTCGTCGATCACCCGCCGCGGCGCCACCTTCTCGAGACTCGCCAGCGTGATGTTCTTGCGGACATCGTCGCCGAGGAGCAGGCCGAGCTGCTTGCGGTCTTCCGTGACATAGGCGAGCCCCGCGGCGATGGCGCGCGGCACCGTGGAGAGATCGACGTCCTCGCCGTCGAGGCGGGCGCGGCCGCTGATCCGGTGGCCCCAGGACCGGCCGAACAGGCTCATGGCGAATTCGGTGCGGCCGGCGCCCATCAGTCCGGCGATGCCGACGACCTCGCCGCGGCGGACTTCGAGTCCGACATTCTTGACGACCTGGCGGTCGGGATGCAGCGGGTGATAGACCGACCAGTTTTCGACGGCGAACACCGGTTCGCCGATCCGCGACTCGCGCTCCGGAAAACGATGGGCCAGATCGCGATCGACCATGCTGCGGATGATGCGGTCTTCCTCCACCGCCTCGGCCCGGCAGTCGATGCCGTCGACGGTACGACCGTCACGCAGCACCGTGATGCGATCGGCGACCCGCGCCACCTCGCCGAGCTTGTGCGAGATCAGGATCGAGGCGATGCCCTGGTCGCGAAACGCGACCAGACGATCGAGCAGCGCGGCGCTGTCCTTTTCGTTCAAGCTGGCGGTCGGCTCGTCGAGGATCAAAAGCCGTACCTTCTTGGACAGCGCCTTGGCGATCTCGACCAGCTGCTGCTTGCCGACGCCGAGATCGGTGACCAGCGTATCGGGCCCCTCGGCTAGGCCGACCTGGGCGAGCAGTTCCCTGGTGCGCCGATAGACTTCATCGCGGTCGATCACGCCGAAGCGGGAGGGCGGATGCGACAGGAAGATATTCTCGGCGATCGACATCAGCGGGATCAGGGCGAGTTCCTGATGAATAATGATGATGCCGAGCGCCTCGCAATCGTTGATATCGCGAAAGCGCCGCTCCTCGCCGTCGAAGACGATGGTGCCCTCGTAGCTGCCGTAGGGATAGACGCCGCTCAGCACCTTCATCAGCGTGGACTTGCCGGCGCCGTTCTCGCCGACCAGCGCGTGGATTTCGCCCGGCGCGACGGTGAAACAGACGTCGCGCAGGGCCTGCACGCCGGCAAAGCTCTTGCTGACGCCGCGCATCTCGAGAATCTCCGTCATCGGGGCATCTCCTTCGCAACCGGGAATGGGGCGCCTGGCGGCGCGCGCCGGCATCCGCTCGCCGGCGCGCGATCCGCCATCGATGATCAATCGATCTGCGAGCGTTTGTAGTAGCCGCTGTCGATCAGGAGCTTTTCCCAGTTGGTCTTGTCGACCACCACCGGCTTGAGCAGATAGGACGGCACCACCTTGACGCCGTTGTTGTAGGTCTTGGTGTCGTTGACCTTGACCTCCTTGCTGCTCAGCGCGGCATCGACCATGTCGGCGGTGACACGGGCGAGATCGCGGGTGTCCTTGAAGATGGTCGAATACTGCTCGCCGCGCAGCATCGACTTGATCGACGGCACCTCCGCATCCTGCCCGGTGACGATCGGCATCGGCATGTCGCCGCTGCCATAGCCGACACCCTTGAGCGAGGACAGGATGCCGATCGACAGCCCGTCATAGGGCGACAGCACCGCGTGAAGACGCTTCTTGCCGTAATAGGCGCTCAGGAGGTTGTCCATGCGTGCCTGGGCCGTGGCGCCGTCCCAGCGCAGGGTCGAGACCTTGTCCATGCCCATCTGGCCGCTGCCGACCACCAGCTTGCCGCCGTCGATATAGGGCTTCAGCACCGACATGGCGCCGTTGTAGAAGAAATAGGCGTTGTTATCGTCCGGCGAGCCGCCGAACAGTTCGATGTTGAAGGGACCCTTGCCGTCCTTGAGCCCGAGCGCATTCTCGATCGATTGCGCCTGCAGCACCCCGACCTGGAAATTGTCGAAGGTTGCATAATAGTCGACGTTGGGCGTGTCGCGGATCAGGCGGTCATAGGCGATGACGGTGATGCCCTTGGCCCTCGCCTGCTTGAGCACGTCGGACAGCGTGGTGCCGTCGATCGCCGCGATCACCAGCACCTTGGCGCCCTTGGTCACCATGTTCTCGATCTGGGACAGCTGGTTGGGAATGTCGTCCTCGGCGTATTGCAGATCGGTGCCGTAGCCGCGATCCTTGAGCACCTTGACGATGTTGTTGCCGTCGTCGATCCAGCGCGCGGAGGATTTGGTCGGCATCGCGATGCCGACCGTCGGCTTGGTCTGGGCCGCCGCACCGCCAGCGGTGACCGCGGCCGCCAGCGCCGCCGCGGCCAGGGCCGCCAATGTGGTTCTGAAGATCGTCATGGTTCTCTCCCTTGAGCATCGAATCGAGCGTTGAACTCGTCGACCGTTTTCTGCTGTTTGTTGTGCGATAGATCGCGGACGCGCAGCGCGCAGTGTTCGGTTTGCGGGATCTCCTCGTTCAGGGGTCTGCGAGCTTGACGTCGGCCGCGGGCCGGCCGCGCACCGCGGCCTCGATCACGAAGGTGCGGCCATGATCGGGATCGGCCGCCCGCTCCGCCTCGTCCATGCCCTGCCAGGCCGAGGTCACCAGCAGGCGGTCGAGAGCGCGACCGACGAAGGCCGGGCAGCTCGCCTGGCGTGCCGGCACGCGGACCGAGCGCAGATGCTCGCCCTCCGGCGTGTAGACGTCGACACAGCCGCCGCCCCACCGGGCGTTCCAGATCAGGCCCGACGCATCGACGACGGCGCCGTCGATGCTGCCGCCGCCGCGACGCCGGTGCAGCGCCGCCGGCGGTCCGGCCGGCAGCCCCGTCGCCGGATCCACAGCGACGCGGTAGAGCACGTTGGTGGCGGTATCGGCGAAATAGCCGGTGCCGCCGTCGGGCGAGAAGCAGATCGCGTTCGGAATGGTGATATTGACGTAGAGCCGCGACAGCCGCCCGCGATACAGCGCGTAGATCGCGCCAAGGCCGCGTTCGGCGTTGCGGCCCATGGTGCCGATCCAGAACGTGCCCGACGGATGCACCCGCGCGTCGTTCGAGCGGGTCAACGGATTGTCGGCCTCGAGCGCGCAAAGGAGTTCCACGCCGCCATAGGCGACGCTACGGACATAGAGACCGTCGTCGGCAACCAAAAGCTGGCGTCCGGCGTCGATCCGCGCCAGCGCGCTCGCCATCACCGGCAGGTGATGGATGATCGCCCGACCGCTCGACAACGTCACCTCGAACAGCCGACGCTCGAGGATGTCGAACCACCATGCGGTGTCGGTCGCCGGATCATAAGTCGGCCCCTCGCCGAGATGGCAGCGTTCGGCAGAAAGGAGCGAGACCGGCATCTGTTCCGGCATCTCGTTCATTACCTCGCCGCCGCCGGTCATCGACGCCTCGCAGTCCAACTCACCTCCTAATTGTGAACCGATCACACCCTCACCTGTCAACTGCGGAGCGTCGCGACGGCTCGCCCCTTGCGCCCCTGCCATCGCCGCACTCATGCCAGGGAGAAACGGTAGACGGTGTGGTGACGATAGACGTCGCCGGGCGCGAGCAGCGCCGACGGGAAATCCGGGCGATTGGGCGCATCCGGCCAGACCTGCGGCTCGAGACAGATCGCATCCGACTGCCGATAGAGCCGGCCCGACTTGCCCGCTGTCATCCCGTCGAGAAAGTTCCCCGAATAGACCTGAAGGCCCGGCTGGTCGGTCAGAAGTTCCAGCACGCGCCGCGACGTCGGCGATTCCAGCCGGGCGCCGAGGCGCAGCCCCGCGCCGGGGCGCAGACAGAAATTGTGGTCGTAGCCGCGCCCCTGCCGCAGTTGCGCATCGCCTTGGCGGATGCGGGCGCCGACCGCGACGGGACTTCGAAAATCGAACGGCGTGCCGGCGACGCCGTCCGGAGCGCCCGGCAGCGGAATGGAGCCGGGACCGATGGCGAGAAACGAGTCGGCGGCGACGGTGAGCCGATGATCGAGAACGTCGCCGCTCGTCACCGCCCCGTCGAGGTTGAAGAAACTGTGATTGGTCAGATTGACCACGGTCGGCCGGTCACAGCTCGCCTCGAAGGCGAGCGACAGTTCGGCCGGACCGCTCAGGCGATAGGTCAGCCGGACGTCGAGCGTGCCGGGATAGCCTTCTTCGCCGTCGGCGCTGACATAGGCCAGCGACACCGCCGGCTCCGACCCCTCGTCGACATCGACGACGCGCCACGGCTTGCGGTCGAAGCCCGCGATGCCGCCATGCAGCGCATTCGGGCCGTCATTGGCGGCGAGGCGCACCACCTCGCCGTCCAGGGCGAAGCTGGCGCCGGCGATACGGTTGGCATAGCGGCCGACGGTCGCGCCATAGAACTGCCGCGGCGTCAGATAGCCGTCGAGATCGTCGAAGCCGAGCACGACATCGTCGCAGCGGCCCTCGCCGTCGGGCACCAGAAGAGCCTGGAGCCGCGCCCCGAAGGTGATGACGCGCGCTTCGAAGCCGGGCGCAGTGCGCAGGGCAATGCGCTCCACCGTGGTGCCGTCGGCCAGGGTGCCGAAGACCTCGCGGCGGATTGCCGGGCTTGCGGCGCTCATCGCTCGTCCTCGAAGGCTTCGACGGTGCTGCGATGGCCGAGCAGGAAGGCATCGGCGACGAGCGTCAGCGGCGCGAGATCGACATCGCTGGCGCCGCGCCCGGCGAGTTCGACGAACCGGCCATAGAGGCCGCGATATTCGGCCTCCGGCGCATCGACCAGCACCTCGCCGTTCTCCGTCAGGCGGGCGCCGCCCGACGACAGGGTGAGCCTGCCGCCGTCGGTCTCGACATCGATGTCCCAGGTCTGCACGCCGGTCTGGCGGAAATCGAATTCGGCCCGGACCGGCAGCCCCTCGGTGTCCGCGAGCGCGAGGCTCGCCGCAATCGGCGCCTGCCGATTGGCCGGAAACGACAGCGCCGCGGCCGTGACGAACAGCGGTCGCGGCAGGATACGGGTGAGGATCGACAGCGCGTTGATGCCGGGATCGAACACGCCGAGGCCGCCGGGCTCCCAGATCCAGCCCTGCCCCGGATGCCAGACCCGCACGTCTTCCGTCCAGGCGACCGTCACCGCGCCGATGCGACGCCCGGACAGCAGGTTCCGCGCCGGCTCCACCGCCGGGGCGAAGCGCGAATGCCAGGTCGCGAACAGGGTCCGCCGCGCGCCGTGCGCGGCCGCGAGCAACGGTGCGATTTCGGCCACCGTGGCGCCGGGCGGCTTCTCCAGCAGCACATGCTTGCCGGCGGCCAGCGCCAGCGCCGCCTGGCCGCGGCGGACCTGCGGCGGCGTGCACAGCGCCACGGCGTCGATCGCGGTGCCATGCCGGAGCAGTTCGTCGAGCGTCGTGAAATGCGGCACGCCCGGCAGCGAGGCGTTGCGGCTGGCGACGGCGGCGAGCTCGACGCCGGGCGTCGCCGCGATGGCCGGCACATGCTGGTCCCGGGCGATCTTGCCGAAACCGACGATGGCGATGCGCAGAACAGACATGGGTTCCTTTCCCGATCAAATCACAGGCGCGGCCGGCGCCGCGTCGTCAGGACGACGGCCCGCCGCCACAGGCTCCGGCGCTTCGTGCCGCCGCATGCCGTTGTAGATCACCTCGGTCATGGCCGCCGCCGCGGCCTGCGCATTGCCGTCGGCGATGGCATCGACGATGCGCTGGTGCCACAGCAGCACGGTGTCGCGGTCCTGCGGCTCGACCGGCGCGCTGAGCAGGAACGATGCGCGCAGCGCCGCCTCGATGACGCTGCCGATCGAGCGCATGAAGAGGTTGCCCGAGGCATTGGCCACCGCGACATGCAAAGCGAGGTCGGCATCGGCGAAGCCGACCGAGTCGGAGGCCTCGCGGCGCATGCCGTCCATACTGCGCTGCAGTTCGGCGATGTCGGCCTCCGAGCGCCTTGCTGCCGCCAGCGCCGCGGCACGCGGCTCGACGGCGAGACGGATTTCGGCGAGATCGCCGAGGAAGCGCTTGTCGATTCCGGCATCGAGATGCCAGGCGAGGACGTCGGCATCGAACATGTTCCAGGCGCCGCGTTCGCGCACGACCGTGCCGACCCGCGCCTTGGTCGACAGCAGCCCCTTGGCGACCAGGGTCTTGACGGCTTCCCGCAGCACCGGCCGCGACACGCCGAAGCGCGCGGTGAGTTCGGCGTCGCCCGGCAGCTTGGCGCCCTCGGCAAAGCGCCTCGCGATGATGTCGATGCCGATACTGCGGGCGACCTCGGCGTGGTTGGAATGAGCGCGGCCGGTCGGAATGACCACGAGACGGGGTTTCATGGCGAGGCTCCTGCTCTGCCGCGAACCGAACGGCGGGCAATGCCGGTCAGCGCCTGCTGAAGGGCGATGAAGACGAACAGCAAGACGCCCGTGGCGATCTTGGCCCACCAGCTCGACAGCGTGCCGTCGAAATTGATGTAGGTCTGAATCAGGCCCTGGATCAACACGCCGAGAAAGGTACCGATGACCGTGCCGTGGCCGCCGGTCAGGAGCGTGCCGCCGATGACCACCGCGGCGATGGTATCGAGCTCCACTCCGACCGCCGACAGCGAGTAGCCGGCGCCGGTATAGAACGAGAAGACGATGCCGGAGAGACCCGCCAGCAGGCTCGACAGCATGTAGATGCGGATGGTGGTCGACGCCACCGGCAGGCCCATCAGCGCGGCGCTGGCGCGGTTGCCGCCCAGCGCATAGACGCTGGCGCCGAACCGGGTGAAGTGCAGCAGCACCGCGCCGGCGCCGACCACCGCCAGCATGATCAGCGCGATCGCCGTCAGACGGCCGCCGCCGGGCAGGCGCACGGCGAAATCGGACACCGCGGCATAGAGCGGGGCGTTGATCGCGGTCGATTCCGTCGACATCAGGAAGCTGGCGCCGCGGGCGAGGAACATGCCCGCCAGGGTGACGATGAAGGGCGGCATGTCGAAAGCCTGGATCACCGCGCCCATGGTCGCGCCGAAGGCGGCGCACAGCACCAGCACCGCGGCGAAGGCGAGCCACGGCGGCATGCCCGCCCGCTCGATCGCCAGCGCGACGAACACCGTGGTGAAGCCGATCACCGAGCCGACCGACAGGTCGATGCCGCCGGAAATGATCACGAAGGTCATGCCGGTGGCGACGATGCCGAGAAAGGCATTGTCGGTGAGCAGATTGGCGACGACGCGGGTCGAGGCGAAATTGGGAAACTGCAGCGTGCAGATCGCGAAGCCGACGACGAAGACGACGGCGGTGACGACGACCCCTTGCAGGCGCATCATGCCCGGGCCCTCCGCCAGAATCCGGCGACATCGGCGAAACGCGGCGATTGCAGCAGCAGAACGATCATCACGACGACGGCCTTGACCACGAGATTGAATTCCGGCGGATAGCCGGACAGCAGGATGCCGGTGTTCATCGCCTGGATGATCAGCGCGCCGAGCATCGCCAGCGCCAGGCTGAAGCGGCCGCCGAACAGCGAGGTGCCGCCGATCACCACCGCCAGGATGGCGTCGAGTTCGAGCCAGAGCCCGGCGTTGTTGGCGTCGGCGCCCATGATGTCCGCCGCGGCGATGACCCCGGCGAGCGCGGCGCACAGGCTGCACCAGACATAGACCGCCATGATCATCGCCCGGGTGCCGACGCCGGCGAGTTTGCTCGCCCTCTCGTTGCCGCCGGTCGCCTCGATCAGGAGACCGAGCGCCGAGCCGCGCACCACCAGGGCGGTGACCAGCAGCATGCCGAGCGCGATCGCCACCGGCGCCGGCACGCCGGCGAGCGCGCCATTGCCGAGCCAGGTGACATCCGGCGCGCTGAAGGTGACGATCCGACCTTCGGTGATGAGCTGGGCGATGCCGCGGCCGGCGACCATCAGGATCAGGGTGGCGACGATCGGCTGGATGCCGAGCACCGCGACCAGGAAGCCGTTCCACAGGCCGCAGACAAGGCCGGCGCCCAGCGCCGCGGCCAGCACCACCGGCAGGCCATGAGCGTCGGCGAGGCTCGCCGCGATGGCCCCGGCGATCGCCATGACCGCGCCGACCGACAGGTCGATGCCGCGGGTGGCGATCACCAGCACCATGCCGAGCGCCAGCAGCGCCACCGGCGCCCCGCGGTTGAAGACATCGACCAGACTGCCGAACAGCCGGCCATCCTGCAGCCGCAGGTCGAAGAATTGCGGCGAGACGGCGCGGTCGATCAGCAGGATGACGACGAAGGCGAGGAACTGGGGAAGGCCGCGGCGCAGCAGGCGAAGCACCATGATCAGAGCTCCCCGGCTTCGGCGGCGACCGGCTCCGCCGCGCCGTCGGCGGCGATGGCGTCGAGGATGGCGTGGATTTCGACCGCGGCAGCCTCGAGGCTGCCGACATGGGCACGGTCGCGCAGCACGATGACGCGGTCGGCATAGGTGACGATCTCGTCGAGTTCCGACGAGATCACCAAAAGGGCGAGACCGCCGTCGCAAAGCTCGCGGATCAGCCGGATGATCTCGGCATGGGCGCCGACGTCGATGCCGCGGGTCGGCTCGTCGAGCACCAGCAGCCGCGGCGCGGTGGCGAGCCAGCGCGCCAGCAGCACCTTCTGCTGATTGCCGCCGGACAGAAGGCCGATCGCGCGTTCCGGATCCGGCGGCCGGATGTCGAGCATGGTGATGAATCGCCTGGCGATGTCATCCTGCTCGCGGCGCGACAGCGGCCGCGCCAGACCGCGCTTCGCCTGCAACGCCAGAACGATATTCTCGCGCACCGAGAGATCGGCGATGATGCCTTCGGTCTTGCGCTCCTCGGGACAATAGCCGAAGCCGGCCCGCACCGCGTCGCGCGGTGAATGCAGCCGGATCGGCCGGCCCTCCACCGCGACGCCGCCACTGTCGGCGCGCTCGGCGCCGAACACCAGGCGGGCGGTTTCGGTCCGGCCCGAGCCGAGCAAGCCGGCGAGGCCGACGACCTCGCCCTGGCGCAGCTCGAGATCGAACGGCGCGACATAGCCGGCCTTGCCGAAGCGGGTGAAGGTGGCGCGGGACGGCCCTTTTTCACGCTCGCCCACGGCGGCGCGCCGACTTGTGGTCTCGGCGAGCTCGCGGCCGAGCATCATCCGGATCAGCTCGAGCCGCGGCAGCGACGCGGTCGCCCGCTCGCCGATCAGGCGGCCGTTGCGCAGCACCGTGACGCGGTCGCAGATCTCGTAGACCTGATCGAGGAAGTGGCTGACGAAGACGATGCCGATGCCGCGGCGGGCAAGCTCGCGCATCACCCCGAACAGGACCTCGACCTCATGGCGATCGAGGCTGGCGGTGGGCTCGTCGAGGATCAGGACGCGTGCGGACAGATCGACGGCCCGGGCGATGGCGGCGATGTGCTGGACCGCGACCGAATAGCTGCCGAGCGGCGCGGCGACGTCGATGTGCAGGCCGAAGCCCGACAGCAGGGCCGCCGCACGGCGGCGCATCTCGCCTTCTCGCACGAAGCCGAACCTTGTCGGCTCGCGTCCGAGAAAGAGGTTCTGCGCCACCGACAGATTGGGCAGCAGATTGACCTCCTGGTAGACCGTGGCGATGCCGGCTTCGACCGCCGCCTTGGCGGAACGCGGCGCCACTTCGATGCCGCCGAGGCGCACGGTACCGGCATCGCGCGGCACCACGCCCGTGACCAGCTTGATGAGCGTCGACTTGCCGGCGCCGTTCTCGCCGAGCAGGGCGTGGATCTCGCCGGCGCGCAGGGTGAAGTCGACGCCATCGAGGGCCCGCAGGCTGGCAAAGCTCCTGGTCAGCCCGCGCACTTCGAGCAACGCATCACCGTGCTGCGGCAGCGGAAGATCAACACCGCGATCCATTCGACAGCTTACCTCGGCGGCCGGCGCTTCCCGGGGCGCGTCCGCATTCACCTTCAGGAACGTGGGATAAGGTGTCACGGGCGGGACCGGCGGAACGCGTTCCAGCGGTCCCGCATGCGCGGCATACGGCTCAGTAGCCGAGCCCCTTCTTGCTGTCGTAGACCTTCTTCGGATCGTCGGCGGCGGTGTAGAGCTTCGATTCCGTCTGGATCCACTTCGGCGGCACGGTGCCCTTGTCCTTGTAGGCGATGATGGCGTCGAGCGCCGGGCCGGCCATGTTCGGCGTCAGCTCGACGGTGGCATTGGCCTCGCCGGCCGCCATGGCCTTGAAGATGTCCGGCACCGCATCGATCGAGACCGTGAGGATGTCCTTGCCGGGCTTCAGTCCGGCTTCCTTCATCGCCTGGATGGCGCCGACCATCATGTCGTCGTTGTGAGCGTAGACGGCGCAGATCGACTTGCCGCCGCCCTCCGCCTTGATGAAGCTCTCCATCACCTCCTTGCCCTTGGCACGGGTGAAGTCGCCGGTCTGGCTGCGCACCACCTTGATGTTCGGGCGCTTGGCGACGACCGAATCGAAGCCCTTCTTGCGGTTGGTGGCGACGCTGGCGCCGACGGTGCCCTGCAGTTCGACGACGTTGCACGACTTGTCGCCGAGCTGCTTGGCCAGCCATTCGCCGGCGACGGCACCCTCATGGACGCTGTCGGAGGTCACCGCGGTCAGATAGAGGTCCTTGCCCGAGGGGTCGATGTCGCGGTCGAGCAGCACCACCGGTATCTTGGCTTCCTTGGCCTCCTTGAGCACGGAGTCCCACCCGGTCGCGACCACCGGTGCGAGGAAGATGGCATCGACGCCCTGGGCGATGAAGGAGCGGATCGCCTTGATCTGGTTCTCCTGCTTCTGCTGGGCGTCGGCGATCTTGAGATTGACCTTGCGCTTGGCCGCTTCGGACTTCGACACCGAGGTCTCGGCCGCCCGCCAGCCGGATTCCGATCCGATCTGGGAGAAACCGATGGTGAGCTGGGCTGCTGCGGCGGGAAGCGAGAGGGCCGAACCGGCCATTGCCGTGGCCAGGAAAAGGGCTTTGAGATTCATGAGGCGCGTTCTCCCGATACGTTGATCGTTTTCGAGACGGCGCCTGCGACCGATCCATTCGGTACTAAAGCACCGCTCCGCCGCCCTCGTTGGGGCAGCGACCTACTATTTCACGGGATCGGCGAGGCGACTAGTCATATTATTTGACTATTCGGTTCCATTTTGAGCCCGCCACCATGGTACCGACAGTTCGGCGAAGGCGCGGGCGCGGCCGCCCGGCAACGGCACACTTTGCCTCCTCCCGATCGACTTGCCGGGGTGTCGAGGCAAAAAAAATTCGCCCGAAAAATTACAATCATGAGTTGCGGACGCTCGAGCGACAGAATCAAAAGCTGCGAAATCGCCCTGTCCGACACCGCAAAGCTTGATCCGGATCAATTCGGATGCGCGCAACGCGAGCGGCGAGCACGCCTCACACGGCAAAGCCGTGCGGGGCGATCGGCGCGCAAACAACATGCATGCACCTTTGCTTAACAATGCGTCATTTAACTGTCGCCGCAGGGCAACCTGGCGCCCGGATTTCGCCAGTGACTGGAAACAGCAGGACGGAGGTGCGCCATGGCGCACGCGATCAGGCCGACGGGAGTGGAATGCCTTCTCGGCGACGAAGAATTGATCGTCTCGAAGACCAATCTCAAAGGCCACATTACCTACGCCAACGACGTGTTTCTGCGCGTCTCCAAATACCCGGTGAAGGAGATCATCGGCGCCCCCCACAGCGTGATCCGTCACCCCGAGATGCCGCGCTGCATCTTCAAACTGCTCTGGGATACCATCGGGGCGAAGCACGAGATCTTTGCTTATGTCGTCAACCTGGCGGCGGACGGCGGCCACTACTGGGTGTTCGCCCATGTGACCCCGACCCTGGACGCCCAGGGCAACATCCTCGGCTTCCACTCCAACCGGCGCAAGCCCGACCGCGCCCAGGTCGAGCGGATCAAACCGCTCTACACCCAGATCGTCGCCGAGGAGAACCGGCATCCGAACCGCAAGGACGGCATGCTGGCCGGCTACGACATGCTGATGGGCCATCTTCAGAAACAAGGCATCGGCTATGACCAATTTGTGCTCTCTCTCTAAGGCCAACCTGTCGCTGGCGCTGGCCGGCCTGTTTGCCGTGGCCGCGCTCGTCATGCCGACCATCGACCTGCCGCGCATCTACGAGGCGGCGATGCTGGCCGCCGTTCTCGCCGCCGTCGCCGCCACGGCCTGGCAGCTGCGCGCCATTTCGCTTGCCTTCGACGAAGCCGCACAGGTCTGCGCAAAGGCGCGGACCGGCGACCTCGAGGCCCGCGTCCTCGCGAGCCGGCAAGGGGGGCGGATCGGCGTCCTGCAGGCCGCGATCAACGACCTGCTCGACATCGTCGACGCCTTTGTCCGCGAGTCCTCGGCCTCGATGGACTATGCCAGCCAGGGCAAGTGCTTCCGCAAGATCCTGGTGCGCGGCCTGCCGGGCTCGTTCCGCCGCTCCGCGGTCATCATCAACAAGGGCACGGATACGCTCAACCAGCGCGTCGTCGAGATCGCCGCTCTCGCCACCTCGTTCGGCGGCAACATGGACCAGGTCGCCAGCGGCCTCGCCAGGGCGGCATCGGACCTCGAGACCGACGCAGAATCCATGGCAGCTGCCGCCGAGGAGACCAGCCGCCAGTCCTCGGAGGTCAGCGCCGCCTCGAGCCAGGCCTCGAGCAATGTGCAGACGGTCGCCAGCGCCGCCGAGCAGCTGTCCTCCTCGATCAGCGAGATCAGCCGGCAGGTCAGCCGCTCCACCGCCAGCACCGGCCGCGCCGTGAGCGAGGCGAACCGGGCCGACAGCCAGATCCGCAACCTCGCCGACGCGGCGATGCGCATCGGCGACGTCGTCAAGCTGATCAGCGAGATCGCGGAGCAGACCAATCTGCTCGCCCTCAACGCCACCATCGAAGCCGCGCGGGCCGGCGACATGGGACGCGGCTTCGCAGTGGTCGCCTCCGAGGTCAAGAGCCTCGCCACCCAGACCGCCAAGGCGACGGAAGAGATCGGCGCCAAGGTCGCCGAGATGCAGGAAAGCACGACGAATTCGGTCGAGGCCGTCGAGGCGATCACACGGACGATCGCCGAGATCAACGAGATCTCGACCATGATCGCCGCCGCGGTCGAACAGCAGGGCGCCGCCACCGGCGAGATCGCCCGCAATGTCCAGCAGGCCTCCACCGGCACGTCGGAAGTCTCCTCCAACGTCGCCGGCATCAGCCAGGCGGCCGACGATACCGGGCGCGTCGCGACGCGGGTCAACAGCGCGTCCGAACGCGTCAACACCGAAGTCCAGACGCTGCGTCAGGAAGTGCACAAGTTCCTGGAGCGGCTGACCGCGGCGTGAGCTGACGGCGGGAGGGCGGCGCCCTATTTCGAATCCGCGCGGCCGGCCATCGCGGCCTCGACGTCGGCATCGCGAAGCTGGCTGAAGTCGCGATAGAAGTAGCCGATGGCGCCGAACGGCTCGGGCGTTTCCAGGCAGACCACCTCATCGACCAGCGGCCGCAATGCCTCGATCGTCTCGGGCGGTGCGACCGGGACCGCGAGCACCAGCTTGGCCGGCCGCTGGCGGCGGATGGCCTGCAGCGCCGCCTTGACGGTGGCGCCGGTGGCAATGCCGTCGTCGACGACGATGACGACGCGGCCGGCGACCGGCTCGCGCGCGCGATCGCCGATATACTGGCGCCGCCGGCGTTCGATCTCCGCGACCTCGTGCTGGTAGGCGGCTTCGAACTCCTGCGGGGTGACGCCCGAAAACGCGATGACCTCCTCGTTGCGCACGACGAAGGGCGGCGTGCCCTCGGCCACCGCGCCCATGGCGAGCTCCGGCTGCACCGGCACGCCGATCTTGCGCACCAGCATCAGGTCGAGCGCGCCGTCGAGCGCGGACGCGATCTCGACGGCGACCGGGACGCCGCCGCGCGGCAGGGCGAGGATCAGGGGCTTGTGCCCCTTGTAGCGCGACAGGGCTGCGGCCAGTCGCCGTCCGGCATCGGTGCGGTCGCGGAACGGCATCATCGCGCTCCTTGCGATCCGGGATCGGTGCGTGGGTGATCGGTGCGAACGAGGTGCTGCGTGAACCAGTCGGCCGCCAGATCGATGACCTGTTCCAGCGCGCCCGGCTCGGGAAACAGATGCGTGGCGCCGGGCACGATGGCGAGGCGCTTGACCCCGGCGAGCTGTTCGGCGGCCCCCTCGTTGAGCTCGATCACGCCGACGTCGGCGCCGCCGACGATCAGCAGCGTCGGCGACGTCACCCGCGCCAGGGCGGCATCCGCGAGATCCGGCCGGCCGCCCCGCGAGACCACCGCGCCGACCTTCGGCGAGCGCGCCGCGGCGACCAGCGCGGCAGCAGCGCCGGTGCTGGCGCCGAACAGGCCGAGCGGCAGCTCGCGCAACCGCGGCTGCCGGTCGATCCATTCGAGCACGTGAAGCAGCCGTTCCGACAGCAGCGCGATGTCGAAGACCATGCTGCGGTCATCCTCCTCGCCGACAAGCAGCAGATCGAACAGCAGCGTGGCGATGCCGCGCTGCTGCAGGCCCTCGGCCACCTGCCGGTTGCGCGGACTGAAGCGGCTGGAACCGCTGCCGTGGGCGAACACTACCAGGGCGGCCGGCCGATCGGGCACGGTCAGCGTCCCCGCGAGGCCGAGCGGCGGGATGTGGACATCCTGGGAGCGCAGCGCCGGACGCGCGCCGGGGGGCCTCGTTGACGGCATGGCAAAAGGCTAACGCCGCGAGACGGCACTTCGTTGACCAATGTCAAACGTTATCCGGGGCCGCCGGTTATCTCTTTCGCAATGCACGATGATCGGGACCATCCGATGCTGCGGCAGAGCCACGGTGCCGACACAGCGATTCCTCAGGAATCCGTTCCTCAGGGAAATGTTCCTCAGGAAGCTGTTCCGCAGGTCGCCGCCGGCGCCGGACCGGACCTTGCCGCCAAGGTCCGGTTCCTCTGTGACAGAGGCAGCTACCGCGACGGCGTCGACGAGGTCGAGCTGCGCGAGACCCACATGTCCTTCATCTTTCTCGCCGGCGATCGCGTCTACAAGCTCAAGAAGCCGGTCCGCTTTCCCTATCTCGATTTCTCCACCCTGGCGCGGCGGGGCGCCGCCTGCCGGGCCGAAGACCGCCTCAACCGGCGCCTGGCGCCCGACGTCTATCTCGGCGTCGTGCCGCTGACCTGCGACGGCGGAGAATTCGCCATCGGCGGCGCCGGCGACGTCGTCGACTATCTCGTCGCCATGCGCCGCCTGCCTGACCACGCCACCCTCGACGACGCCCTGCGCCACGGCGCGCCGCCACCGCGCCAACTCGACCTCGTCGCCGCAACGCTCAGGCGCTTCTACGCCCATGCGGCGCGGGGGCTACAGCCGGGAGAGCCGGACATCGCCGCCCGCCTGAGCCTCCTCGGGGTGGATTGCAGCATCCTCCACGATGCCCGCTTCGCCCTGCCGCAGGCGCCGATCAACACCAGCGCCGCGGCGCTGCGGCGCTTCATCGCCGAGCGCCGCCAGCTCCTGCTCCAGCGGGTGCGGGCGCGCTACGTCGTCGACGCCCACGGCGACCTGCGGCCGGAGCACATCTGGCTCACCGCGCCGCCGATCATCATCGACTGCCTGGAGTTCGACGACCGCCTGCGCTCGCTTGATCCGCTCGACGAGGTCGCCTTCCTGCATCTCGAATGCGAACGGCTCGGCCGCCGCGACGCCGGCGAACGGATCCGAAAGGCCCTCGCCCGGCCGCTTGCCGAGAACGAAGCCGACGGCCTGTTCCTGTTCTATCGCTGCCAGCGGGCCCTGCTGCGCGCGCGGCTCGCGATCGCCCATCTCTACGACGCCCATCCGCGCACGCCGGAGAAATGGCCAGCGCAGGCCCGCGCCTATCTGGCGCTGGCCGCCGCCGACGCCCGCAAACTGGAGCGCTGTCTCGGCCGAGGACGTCGAACTCAGAAGGCCAGAAGATCGTCGATGGCGCGGCACTGATGCAGGCCATCGATGGCGGCACCGAGCAGCGGCGCCACGGCGACGACGCGCAGCTTGTCGCGCGCCGGCCCCGCCACCAGGCGAAACGCCGGCACCGCGTCGGTGACCAGGATGCGGTCGATCACCGGGTCGGCCAGCGCCTCCGCCGCCCCCGGCATGAACAGGCCATGGGTGACGCAGGCGATCACCCGCCGCGCCCCGCGCTGGCGTGCCGCCAGCGCCGCCCGCACCAAGGTGCCGCCGGTGCTGATCAGGTCGTCGACGATCACCGCGGTGGTGTCGTCCACATCGCCGACGAACAGGCTGCCGGAGACCACGCCGGCGCTGCGATGCTTCTCGGCGAAGGCATTGGCGACCGGCCGGCCGAGCGCCGCCTGGAGCTTGTCGCGGAGCCGCTCGGCCCGCTTGCCGCCGCCGAGATCGGGCGACACCACGCAGGCCGCATCCGCGCCGATCTCCTCGACGATCGCCCTGATCAGCGCCGGCGCCGCGGTGAGCGCCACCGCGCGGCAGCGGAAGGCGTTCTCGAAGGCGGCTTCGTTGTGGACGTCGAGGGTCACCACCGCATCGACGCCGACCGCCTCGAACAGGGCGGCGACGTAGCGCGTCGTCACCGGATCGTTGCTCTTGGTGCGACGGTCCTTGCGGGCGTAACACAGATAAGGCGTCACCGCGGTGATGCGCGCCGCCCCGGCATCCTTAAGCGCGGCGATGAAGAACAACAGCCGGCACAGCTTGTCGTTCGGGCTGTGGAGCGGGCCGCCATGGAGGCTGTGGACCACATAGACGTCGGCGCCGGCGACATTGCCCAGCGGACGCGCCTTGTGCTCGCCGTCCTCGAAGTCGCGTTCCTCGTGCGGCGACAGCGGCCGGCCGAGCACCCCGGCGACGGCGACGCCGATCGCCTCGCTGCCCTCGAGGGCAAACAGCTGCAACGCCTCGTCGGGGGAATTCGTCATGGCAGGACCATTTGCGCAGGACCATTTGCGATTGCGTCAGCCGGACGGGAACGCTGCACCGGACCCCGTGTTCCGGAACGCTAGTGTCCCTCTAGTTCTAATCTTCGTACGAGCGCTCGCTGCAAAGTGATACGAACGTTGGAACCGGGACACTAGGCGTCGCCGCGGCGGCGAATTTGCGCAAGATCAATTCCGCCAGCGGTGCGGGCTCTACTCTTCATACAGTTCTATCAGCGCTGCGGAGGCTGCCATGAAGGCTCGGGACGTGATGGTCGCGCCGGTGATTACCGTCCACCCGACGACGCCGGTCGTCGAGGTCGCGAAACTGTTCATCGAACGACGGATCAGCGCCGCGCCGGTGGTCGATCAGAACGGCAGCGTCGTCGGACTGGTCAGCGAAGGCGACCTGTTGCATCGCACCGAGACCGACACCGAGCGACGCCGCTCCTGGCTGCTCTCCGCCCTGGTCAGCAAGGACACGCTCGCCGCCGAATACGTCAAGGCCCACGGCAAGACCGCCGCCGACGTCATGACGCCCGACGTCATCGTCGCCGGGCCGGACACGCCGTTGCACCAGATCGCGACGATGATGGAAAAGAACGCCATCCGGCGCGTGCCGATCGTCGAGAATGGCCAGCTGGTCGGCATCGTCAGCCGCGCCAACCTCGTGCAGGCCATCGCCGGCGCCCGCCACGCCCTCGACATCCAGCCCTCCGACACCGCGATCCGCAGCAAGCTGTTGTCCCATCTCGAACACCAGCCCTGGGCCGAGACTTCCCAGCTCAACGTCACGGTCAACGACGGCGTCGTCGACCTGTGGGGCTTCACCACGTCGGAGACGGAGCGCAACGCGGTGCGGGTCGCCGCGGAGTCGACGATCGGCGTCCGCGGCGTCAACGACCATCTCGCCGTCCGGCCGGTCGAGGGATGGATGTGAGGCTTCTGGCATGAAGGTGCGATTGAAAATTTCGAAGGACGGCGCCGAACTGCACAACGGCAGCTATGAGGTCGAGGACGCGAGGGATTTCGGCAATGCCTGCGCCGAGGCCTGGGCCGCCTTGCGGCAGCGACAGCTCGAGCGCCAGACCAGCATCGGCGCGCTGATGGAGAATATCGACCGCAGCGTGCTCGACGACCTCGTCGATTCGCAGATCAGCGTCGAGCCGCTGGCCTCCTAGTGTGGTGGATCTGACGCTCGTTTCAGTATTGCAGCGAGTTCTTCGAACGAGCGTCAGATCCGAAACCACACTAGAATCATAATGATGCTGGTGTCCCCTTGTTTCCAACGTTCGTTTGAGCGCCTGCTGCAATGGGATACGAACGTTGGAAACGGGACACTAGCTTTTTGATTTTGCTAGTGTCCCGATGTCTCCGAATGACCGTGCGAGGATGAGGCAAACGAAGCGGTAATTCGGAGACGGGACACTAGTGTGGCGTCTCGCAATTGCCTATGCCCTTCGCGGCAAGCCCCTGTAGGCAATTGCGAGACATAAGCCGCACTAGCTTTTTGATTTTGCTAGTGTCCTGATGTCTCCGAATGACCGTGCGAGGGTGAGGCAAATGAAGCGGTAATTCGGAGACAGGACACTAGGCGGGGCCGCGAACCGCCTATGCGCGAATCATCGCACGACGAAGCCGGGCCGATGGGCCCGGCTTTTCGTTCACTGCGGCTCATGTCGCCGATTTGCGGCCGGTGATCATCGCCTTGATCAGATTCTCCCGGTGCGCGAGGCTGGTCACGACGACGCCGAGCACGTGGAGCCCGACGAGGACGATGGTCATGGTCGCCATCGCTTCATGCACCTCCTCGACCCATTTCGCGCCCCAGTAGGCGTCCGTCGTCATCATGTAACCGGTCGCGCCGGTGGCGGCGAGGCTCGCGATCAGCGCGATGATCATGGCGCCGCCGGCCGGATTATGGCCGAGATGACGGGGCGCGGAGAAGCGTGCGACCTGGCGCAGATAGCCGACGACCTGGCGCGGCGAGCGCACGAAGCTGGCGAACCGCGCATAGCGCGTGCCGACGAAGCCCCAGCCGATCCGCAGGACGAGGAGACCGGCGATGGCGTAGCCGGCCGCCACATGCACCTTCTCGATCTCGTCGCCGGTGGCATAGGCGAGGATGAACAGGCCGACGAGGCTCCAGTGGAACAGGCGGACGAACGGGTCCCACACCTTGACCGTCGCCGGCGGCGTCGCGCCGCCGGCTTCGATCCTGTCAGGAATGACAGTCATGGAGGTCCGGCCTTACAGCTGGCCGACGATATTGCCGTTGGTCGGATCGACGAACAGTTCGACGCGGCCACCATTTTTGTCGAGGGCATAGAGTTCGCCGCAGGCGTTCTTGAGCTTGGCCTTCTGCACCTTGTAGCCCTGCGCCTCGACCTTGGACTGCAGTGCCTCGATCGACAGCCACTGGCTCTGCGCTGCGGAGGTGCAGGGACGGCCGAGGCTGCCGGCCTGGGCGGCGACGGCGCCGGTCACGAGGATGGCGGCGGCGGACGAAAGAAGAATGAGCTTGCGCATGATGATCTCCTTGGGGCGGTCGCCGGACATCGGCTAACCTGGAGCGATCATGCGCGAAGGCAGCTGACGCGCCGCTGTTGAGCCGCGTCAGCCGATTGTCAGGTGGACGACAGTCGAGGTTCCGGTCGACGCCTGTTGCCGGGGATGCTTCGCGAAAAAGCCCTCCGCGACGCGGCGGAGGGTTCCTTTGGCGCGAGCGACCGAGATCAGCCGCCGATCTCGCCACTCAGCACTGCGCCGAACAGCTCCCAGCGTTCGCCCTTCATGCGCTCGAGCTGCACCTGCTCGATCGGCGCGAAGTCGGTCGCGCTGGTGTTGATCTTGATGCCGGGCAGCAGGTTGCTCGATCGGAAGTCCTTCAGGCTCGCCGCCTGCTTCATCACGTTCGCACGGGTGAGATTGTCGCCGCACTGCTTGAGGACCTGCACCAGAGTCTGGGCGACATTGTAGCCGACCATGACGCCGCCGTCGGCGCGGTTGGCGTCGGGGAAATATTTGGCGAGGAAGGTATCGAACCCCTTCATCGCCGGATCGTCCTTCCATTGCGGATCCACCGCATCCATCAGATAGGCGACGGAGATGATGTCCTGGGCGTTATCGAAGCCGGCGGGCTTGATCACCGAGCCGATCGAGGCGCTGACATTGTTGAGGAAGTGCACCGGCTTCCAGCCGATCTCGGCCACCTTCTTGATCGCCTGCGCGGCGAATTTCGGCGTCGTGATGTTGACGAAGACGTCGCCGTTGGTCGATTTCAGCTTGACGATGTGCGAGTCGATGGTCGGCTCGGAGACTTCATAGGACTCCTCGGCGACGATCATCGAAGCCGCCTTGGCGCCGAGGCCATCCTTCAGCCCCTTGAGATAGTCCTTGCCGTAGTCGTCATTCTGGTAGAGCACGGCGATCTTGGCGTTCGGCTTTTCCTTCAGAATGTACTTGGCATAGATCCGGGTCTCGCTCTGGTAGTTGGGCTGCCAGCCCATGGTCCAGGGAAATTCCTTCGGCTCGTTCCATTTGGTCGCGCCGGTCGCCACGAACAGCTGCGGCACCTTCTTGGCATTCATGTATTTCTGGATCGCGGTGTTCGACGGCGTGCCCAGCGAATTGAAGATCAGCAGCACTTCGTCGCTCTCGACCAGCTTGCGCGCCTGCTCGACGGCCTTCGGCGGGCTGTAGGCGTCGTCATAGCTGATGAAATTGATCTTGCGGCCGTTGATGCCGCCCTGTTCGTTGATCATGTTGAAATAGGCCGCTTCGGTCCTGCCGATCACGCCATAGGCCGATGCCGGACCGCTATAGGGCATGATGTTGCCGATCTTGATCTCGGTGTCGGATGCGCCGGGGTCGTATTTCTTCTGGGCCAGGGCGGCGCTGGCGCTGGCGGCGACCAGGATGAGCGCAGTCGAAAACACCGCCGTGCGACGGGTCAGGCTGGACATTTCGGTTCTCCCTAGAATGTTGTGTCTTGTGCGGAGACCTCTGACGGATCTCTCGCGGCTGATTGAATACCTTTCGCATCGGCTGTTCAACGACGCGGCGCAGCGCGTCCGGCGCATCGTCGCTTCGCAGACGCAGCACGATGTGGAACCTGTGGCCTATCTGAATGCCGCCAACACCGCCGCCGACGCGGCGACCAGACCCAGCGACAGCACGCTGGCGCGCCAGATCAGCTGCCGACGCGCCGCCTGCCGGTCGTGAAAGGCGAGCCAGTCCCGGATGAAGCCCGGCGGTATCTCGAAGATCACCACCGGATCGTCGCGATGATGGACTTCATGTTCGCAAAGCATGGCCCGGACATTGGCGACGCCGAGCTGATCGAGCTCGCAGTTCCATTCCCGGGCCTGGTGGCCGCTGGTCCAGCGATTCTCGAAAGGCACGCGCGGCGATCTGGCCCGGTGCGGCACGGCGATGTGTGACGTCATGACGAGCCTCCATTGTCAGCTCACCATGACCGCAATGTAATCCTTCCGGGGGCCTTCGAGGAGTCCCGCCTCAGCTTTCGTTTCCGCCGCGCTGCGGTGCGGCTCGGTGCCGGAGATCGTAGCCGCGCCGGCCGCGCTGTCGGCCTGAAACGAGACGTCTCCGCCCCGATCGAACTCGGAGCGGAGACGCTGGTCTTTCTGTCTTGACGCGTTTCCTTCACGCGAACCGGCATCCGCTTCGCCCGGAAACGCGCCGGATCAGGCCACCTGCCCGAGGGCCTCGGCGATGATCGCCGTGATCGCGGTGATCTCCTCGGACGTGACGATCAACGGCGGCGACAGCGCGATGATGTCGGCGGTGTAGCGCACATAGAGCCCGCGGCTGAGGCAGGCGAGGAACAGCTCGTAGCCCCGCGCGCCCGGCGCCCCGTCCCGCGGCGCGAGCTCGATGCCGGCCATCAGCCCGACGGTCCTGATGTCGATGACGTTGGGCGCGCCGCGCAGGCCCTGCAGCTTGTCCGACCAGATTGCGCCAAGCGAAGCGCCACGGTTCAGGAGCTTCTCACGCTCATAGATGTCGAGGGTGGCGAGCGCCGCGGCGCAGGCCGCCGGATGACCCGAATAGGTATAGCCGTGGAACAGCTCGATCTGGTTCTCCGGCCCCTGCATCAGGGCGTCGTGGATCGCGCGGCTCGCGAACACCGCGCCCATGGGAATGGCGCCGTTGGTCAGTCCCTTGGCGGTGGTGAAGATATCCGGCTTGACGCCGAAGTACTCGCTGGCGAACGGCGTGCCGAGCCGGCCGAAGCCGGTGATGACCTCGTCGAAGATCAGGAGAATGCCGTGGCGGTCGCAGATCGCGCGCAGCCGCTGCAGGTAGTCCTGCGGCGGCGGCAGCACGCCGGCGGAGCCGGGCACCGGCTCGACGATGACCGCGGCGATGCTGTCGGCGCCGTGCAGCGCCACCAGGCGCTCGAGGTCGTCGGCGAGCTCGGCGCCGTGCGGCGGCAGGCCGGGCGAAAAGGCGTTGCGGGCGAGATCGTGGGTGTGGCGCAGATGGTCGACGCCGGGCAGATGGGTGGGAAAGGCCCGGCGATTGTTGACGAGGCCGCCGACCGAGAGCCCGCCGAAGCCGACGCCGTGATAGCCGCGCTCGCGGCCGATCAGCCGGGTGCGCGAGGCCGCGCCATTGGCGCGATGATAGGCCAGCGCGATCTTCAACGCAGTGTCGACCGATTCCGAGCCGGAATTGGTGAAGAACACCCGGTCGAGCCCGGCCGGCGCCAGCGCCGCGAGACGCGTCGCCAGATCGAACGCCGCCGGATGTCCCATCTGGAACGACGGCGCGTAGTCGAGGGTCGCGAGCTGGCGATGAACCGCGTCGGCGATCTCATGCCGGCCGTGGCCGGCATTGACGCACCACAGGCCCGCCGAGCCGTCGAGGATGCGGCGGCCCTCGACCGAGGTGAAATACATTCCGTCCGCGGCGGCCATCAGCCGGGGCTTCGCCTTGAACTGGCGATTGGCGGTAAAGGGCATCCAGTAGGCGTCAAGCGACGGCGTGTTCGGAATGGCATTCATTGGGTGGGGCTCCTGGTGCCCGCTTTCCGAAGTTCGCAAAAGCAGCGCTGCAACTGCCTGGTGCGAACTTCGGAAAACAAAGGGCACTGCAAGTTTGTAATGGTCGTACCCGCTTGCTTCCGAAGTTCGTGTCCAGAGCTTGCAGCGAGCGACTCACGAACTTCGGAAGCCGGGTACGACTCCGGCCAGGGCAGACGGTCATGATCGGAAAAAAACAACAAGTCCTTTTCTCTGACCTGCTAAGCTATTGATATTTCGCAATCAAAATTTCAGAATTATGCAATCCTCAACACCTGCAACAGCGGACCCTGCATGAGCATCGACATCGGCGAACGGCTTCGTTACCTGCGCGGCCGCCACAAGCTGTCGCAGCGCGAGCTCGCCAAGCGGGCCGGCGTCACCAATTCGACGATCTCGCTGATCGAATCGAACCAGATGAACCCCTCGGTCGGCGCGCTGAAGCGCATTCTCGACGGCATCCCCATCGGCTTGTCGGAATTCTTCGCCATCGAGCCGGAACGGCCGCACCAGGCCTTCTTCCGCGCCGACGAACTGATCGAGATCGGCAAGGGCCGGATCTCGTTTCGCCAGCTCGGCGAAAGCATGTCCGGGCGCAAGCTGCAGATCCTCAAGGAGCACTACCAGCCGGGCGCCGATACCGGGCGCGTGCTGCTGGTCCATGAGGGCGAGGAAGGCGGCATCGTGATTTCCGGACGGATCGAGGTGACCGTGGGCGACGAGCGGCGGATCCTCGGGCCGGGCGATGCGTATTACTTCGAAAGCCGCCGCCCCCACCGCTTTCGTTGCGTCGGGCCGGCGGCCTGCGAAGTAGTCAGCGCCTGCACCCCGCCGACATTCTGACACGAGCCGGATTGATCTGACCCGGTTCGGCCCCGGCCGCCGTGCCGGCGCCGGATTCTGTCCGATGTCCGACAGTGCTGTCGCGGACCGGACAGCCGGCCGGGTCGCAGGGCCAAAACAGCGCACATCGAGCCGGCACGCGCCTTGCTCATTTGGTGCAACGCACCAACGCGGCCTTCCGGCCGCGACACCCGGTGCATGCTGCAAAAACTGAAAGGCTCGACATGACCAGCCGCCGCCAGATCGTCGCCGTCATCATCAGCGCGCTTGCCGCCACCTTTGCCACCACCTTCCCCATGAGCGGCGCCGGCGCGGCGCAGATCAACGTCGCGGTCGCCGCCAATTTCACCGAGCCGGCCAAGGAGATCGCGGCGCTGTTCAAGCAGAAGACCGGCCACGATGCAGTGCTGAGCTTCGGCTCGAGCGGCCAGTTCTATTCGCAGATCACCCAGGGCGCGCCGTTTCACATCCTGCTGTCGGCCGACGATGTCCGGCCGAAGAAGCTCATCTCGGACGGCCTCGGGGCGCCGGACAGCCGCTTCACCTATGCCGTCGGCAAGCTGGTGCTGTGGAGCAAGACGCCGGGCCTCGTGAAGGACGGCGAAACGCTCAAGAGCGCGATCTTCGCCAAGGTCGCGATCTGCAATCCGGCGGCGGCACCCTACGGCCTCGCCGCGGTCGAGACGCTGAAGTCGCTCAAGCTCTATGAAGCGCTGCAGCCCAAGCTGGTGGAAGGCGCGACCATCACCCAGGCCTATCAGTTCGTCGAAACCGGCAACGCGGAAATCGGCTTCGTCGCGCTGTCGCAACTGTCGGGCAACCCGGGCGGCTCGCAATGGCTGGTGCCGCAGGATCTCTACAATCCGATCCGCCAGGATGCGGTGCTGCTCAAATCCGCCGCCGGCAACGAAGCGGCGACCGGCTTCATGGATTTCCTCAAGAGCCCAGAATCCCGCGCCATCGTCCTCAAATACGGCTATGTGCTCGACCGCCAGAGCTGATCGGGAATGGGCGGGCTGCCATTCGCCATCG
This sequence comes from Bradyrhizobium sp. WD16, assembly GCF_024181725.1. NCBI lineage: Bacteria > Pseudomonadati > Pseudomonadota > Alphaproteobacteria > Hyphomicrobiales > Nitrobacteraceae > Bradyrhizobium > Bradyrhizobium sp. WD16. The sequence continues at coordinate 815,737 of NZ_CP028908.1, forward strand.
GCCAATCTGTCCTCCTCACCATCGAACTCGCCGCGCTGACGACGCTGATCCTGCTCCTGCTCGGCACCCCGCTCGCCTGGTGGCTGGCGCGGTCGAAGGCCTGGTGGAAGGAAGCGGTGGCCAGCATCGTGGCATTGCCGCTGGTACTGCCGCCCACCGTGCTCGGCTTCTATCTGCTGGTGCTGCTGGGGCCGCAGGGACCCGGCGGCCTGGTGGCGCAACTCTGGGGCGGCCGCACCCTCGCCTTCACCTTCGCCGGCCTGGTGTTCGGCTCGGTGCTTTATTCGATGCCCTTCGTGGTGCAGCCGATCCGCAACGCCTTCGCCGCCATGGGAGATCGCCCGCTGGAAGCGGCGGCGACCCTGCGCGCCTCGCCCTGGCGCGCCTTCTGGACCGTTGCCGTGCCGCTGGCCCGTCCCGGCTTCCTCAGCGGCGCCGTCCTCGGCTTCGCCCACACCATCGGGGAGTTCGGCCTCGTGCTGATGATCGGCGGCAACATCCCCGGCAGCACCAGGGTGCTGTCGGTCGCGGTGTTCGATTATGTCGAAACCTCGCAATGGCGCGAGGCCAATATCATCGCCGGCGGCATGGTGATCTTCGCCTTCACGGTGATCCTCGGCATGACCCTGATCGAGAAGCGGGCGTCGTGGCGGCACAGCTGACGCAAACCGAGATGACGCAAGCCGGCCCGACCCAGGCCGATGCCGGGCGAATCCGGGCGCGCTTCCACGGCCGGCTTGGCGGCTTTGCGCTCGACGCCGAGCTTGACCTGCCGGCGATAGGGGTGAGCGCGATCTTCGGCCCGTCGGGCTGCGGCAAGACGACGGTGGCACGCTGCATCGCCGGCCTGCACCACCTGCCGGACGGCCGCTGCATCGTCGATGGCGAGGTCTGGCAGGACGGCGCCCGGTTCCGCCGCACGCATCAGCGGCCGATCGGCTATGTCTTCCAGGAAGCCAGCCTGTTCGCCCATCTCTGCGTCCGCCGCAACCTGCTCTACGGCGCGCCGCGCGATCCATCCTCGCAGCGCGTCAGCTATGCCGAGGTGGTTTCGCTGCTCGGCCTGTCGCCTCTGCTCGAGCGGATGCCGCAGCATCTGTCGGGCGGTGAGCGCCAGCGCGTCGCCATCGGCCGGGCGCTGCTGTCGCAGCCGAGATTGCTGCTGATGGACGAGCCGTTGTCGGCGCTCGATCACGACAGCCGGGGCGAGATCCTGCCGTTTCTCGAACGACTGCACCGCCTGCTCGCCCTGCCCGTCATCTATATCAGCCACGACATCACCGAGATCGAACGGCTGGCCGATCATCTCGTCCTGATGCGGGACGGGCGCGTCATCGCCGCGGGCCCACTGGCTGCGCTGCAGAGCGATCCGACGCTGCCGCTGGCGACCGCCCGGGAGGCGGCGGTCAGCCTCGACGGCGTCATCGCCGGCCACAACGCCGACGATGAACTGCTGACCCTGCAGATCGGAACCATCCAACTGCAGGTGCCGGCGCCCGCCGCCCCGATCGGGCAGCCGCAGCGGCTGCAGATCACCGCGCGCGACGTCAGCATCGCCCTCGTGCCGCCCCAGCAGGCATCGATCCTCAACGTGCTGCCGGCACGAATCGTCGCCGCAGCGCCGGCCGGCTGCGGCGAAATCGTCGCCGTGCTGGCGCTGGATGGGTCTGACATCCAGCTTCTGGCACGGATTACCCGGCGCTCCTGGAACCAGCTCGGGCTGCGCACCGGACGACCGGTCTATGCCCAGGTCAAGGGCGTGTCGCTGGTCTGACCGCGCCATTCGTGGCACACAGCTTGCTGGATCAATGCCGGCCGGGCGGGGGCACACGGAGTTCGACATGACGACAGATCGCATGGCGTCGGATTTCACCAACATCGATCCGAACCGCTTCGCCGCGGTGGTCTATCGGCCGCAAGACGATGTCGACACCCTGCTCACCGAATTCGCGCTCGATCTGAAGCGGCGCGGGCTTCGTCTCGGCGGCATCGTCCAGGTCAACGGCAAGGATCCGGATGGCCACAAGGCCGATATGCAGGTGCTTGATCTCGCCGGCGCTCAGCGGATCTCGTTGTGGCAGCCGCTGGGCAGCGGCGCCGCCTCCTGCAAGCTCGATCCGGCGGGCCTCGCCGAGGCCGCCGTGGCGGTGAGCCGGGCGATCGGTCAGGATCTCGATCTCGTCGTGATCAACAAGTTTTCCAAGCAGGAGGCCGCCGGCAAGGGGCTGCGCAGCGAATTCGCCGAAGCCATCCTGTCGGGCGTGCCGGTGCTGACTGCTGTGCCGGAGGGAAGCCTCAAGGCCTGGATCGACTTTACCGGCGACCGCGGCACCACCCTGTTCTGCGCCCGCGAGGTCATCGAGGGCTGGTGGCGCGAGCTTTCGCGGCGTCTCGCCAATGCGGCCGCGATGGAAGACGCCGTCATAAAAGACGCCGCTATCAAAGAAGCCGCCATGGCCGCATCATCTGCAACCATGGCGCCTGTCGTTACCTGAAGCGGAAGACCGCGTTATTTGCCGATCATCACGTCGGACGACTTGATGACCGCTGACACGGTATCGCCGACCTTGAGCTGCAATTCGTCGACAGCCTCGTTGGTGATGGCGGAGAAGACCGTCAGGCCCGGGGCCAGCTCGACCTTGATGTGGGCGGTGGTCGCCCCCTTGGTCACAGCCACGACCTTACCCGGCAAGACGTTGCGCGCACTCAGCTTCATTTTGGAGATTCCATTTTATTAACCCGACCGGCGGAACCTAGTCGATACCGGCCCGCGAATCCACAAGCAGCAACGCCCGCCATGGTTGCAATTGACGAGATAACTTGAAGTGTCGGCTTTGCGACAACACCGCGTCGGATGCTCCGCCCGCTACTATCGCCATGGCGTACTTGTTCACCTGCTTGAAGCGGGCGATGACGGCAGGGGGCGTAGCGAGCGCCCCCGACCCACTCACCGTCGCCCTCAGCGAAGGCGGAGGGCCCAGTACTCCGTGTCATCGCAATCGGGCACCGCAGCGAACGCTCTGCCCTTTACCACCGCCACTGCCTACTGGTCCGCCCGCTTCAAGCGGACGACGACGGCAGAGGGCGTGTCGGCGCCTGCGACAGCTCTGCCCCCCGATGCCCCCGTTCAGCCGAACTTGAACAGCACGCCGTAGCCGCCGCGGGGATAGCTCCATTCGATGTCGCCGGTCGGCTCGCCGATGACGCGGCAGGTGCCGCATTCCAGGCAGCCATCCACAGTGACCTCGACCTGGCCGCTGTCGTTAAGCTCGTAACAGCGGCCGGGGCAGGCCTTGAGCAGGGTGCGCAACGCCGGTGTCGGCGTGGTGTGCGGGCGAACCTTGATATGCGGCCGGCCGCTATCAACCAGATAACGATTGTAGAACAGCTTGTCCTCGACCCGCACAGCGACTTCGGCAGTCATGATCGCTCTCCTTGCTGGATGGTTGCTAGCGCCACGCCCTGGCGAGACGGAACGCGTCACCGAACAGGCCGGTCCAGGATCGCGCCGAGACAAACGAGCGCAGCGTCGTCTTCTCCTTCTCGATCTTGGGCGTGCCGTCGACCCGGACGAAGCTCGCCATCGCCTTCGAGACGAGCTGCGGATAGGTCAGGAAATAGCTCTGCGACTGGTTGTGCAGCAGCGCCGGCATGTCCTTGTACTTCTTCAGATCCTTGATGACGAAACTGTCGTCGAGCATCTTCTTGTAGAGCGCGAGATTGCCCTTGGTCATCGGCTCGCGCCGCGACTTGACCTGGAAGATCGCCTCGGCGGCGATGCGACCCGACGTCATGGCGAGGTTCGAGCCCTCGCGATGGATCGCGTTGTTGAGCTGCGCGGCGTCGCCAACCACCACCCAGCCGTCGCCATAGAGCTGCGGGATCGCCTTGTAGCCGCCCTCGGGAATAAGGTGGGCGGCATATTCCTTCACCTCCGAGCCATCGATCATCGGCGCCACCGACGGATGCTGCTTGAAACGCTCGAGCAGGCCGTAAGGCGTCTCGCCGGTCTTCTCGAAATCCGAGACCAGGCAGCCGATGCCGAGCGAGATGCATTCCTTGTTGGCATAGATGAAGCCGAGGCCGGTCATGCCGCGCGAGATGGTGCCGGCGGCCTCGATCACGACGCCTTCGTCGCCCTTGAGGTTGAACCGTGATTCGATGGTTTCGCGCGGCAGGAAGTGCATCTCCTTGACCGCAAGCGCCACATTGTTCGCCTTGGGGATCTCGCGCAGCCCGGCGCGGGTGCCGAGCAGGCCGTTGACGCCCTCCGCCAGCACCACGACATCGGCATGGACCTCGCCGTCATAGCGGTCGGTCCGCACCCCGATCACCTTGCCATAGGCGTCGGTGGCGAGTTCGGTGACTGTGGTTTCGCACAACACCGTAGCGCCGGCTTCGCGGACCTTGGACGAGAACCACTTGTCGAACTGGGCGCGGATGATGGTGTAGCGGTTCGGCTTCTCTTCGTTGAAATCGTCCGAACGGTAGTGCAGCCCGACATGGGCGCGGTCGTCCATCATCCAGAAGCGCTGCTCGACCAGATGACGCTCCAGCGGCGCGTCCTCGCGGAAATCCGGCACCAGCTTCTCCAGCATATCGGCGTAGAGAATCGCACCCTGGACGTTCTTCGAGCCGGCATATTCGCCACGCTCGAGCTGCAGCACCTTGAGGCCGCGCTTGGCCAGCGTCAGCGCCGCGGCATTGCCCGCCATCCCGGCACCGACGACGATGGCATCGAATTTTTCCTCGATCATGGCTTGCCTCGCTAACGTCTCGACACCTGAAGTTCGCCTAAACCGTCAGCGTCCCCCGAGCGAACTTCAGATTCGAAAGGGACACCCGCAATTTGAAATTCCGCTAACTCGCGATGCGATCGCGCGAATGCGGCGACAGGCGCGCGCGGAAGGCTTCCGTCAACGCCGGCAGCAGGCGGATCGCATCGGTCACGATACCGACATGGGCGAACTCGAAGATCGGCGCGTTCTTGTCGGTATTGATCGCGACGATGAGATCGGCGCCTTCGACGCCGACCCGATGCTGGATCGCGCCGGAGATGCCGGCGGCGATGTAGAGCTTGGGACGGATGGTCTTGCCGGTCTGGCCGATCTGGCGGTCGGAGGTGACCCAGCCCTTCTGCACCAGGGGACGCGAGCAGCCGAATTCGGCGCCGAGCACCGAGGCGAGCTGGCGGACCAGCTGGAAGTTTTCAGGAGAGCCGAGACCGAGGCCGCCGGCGACGACGACGTCGGCATAGGCGAGATTGGACTTGGCGGAGTCGCGGTCCGGCAGGAAGGACAGCACCTTGGTGACGATGTCGTCCTCGATCAGGCCGAGCGGATGATTGATGATGCGTCCCGCGGGCCGCGCCTCGCGATCGGGCATGGCCATGACGCGGGGCCGCACCGTGGCCATCTGCGGCCGGTAATTCAGGGTGTAGATGGTGCAGAGCAGGGAGCCGCCGAAGGTCGGCCGGGTCGCGGCCAGCGAACCGTCGGCATCGACGTCGAGTTCGGTGCAGTCGGCGGTCAACCCGGTCAGCAGGGTCGTCGCCACCGAGCCGGCAAGATCGCGACCGAGTGTCGTCGCACCCAGCAGCAGGATCTCGGGCTTGTAGGTATTGACGACATCGGTCAGCGCCTTGGTATAGGCCTCGTTGCGGTAATGGGTCAGGAGATCGTCGGCGACGACATAGGCGAGATCGGCGCCATAGCAGAAGGCTTCGGCGGCGGCCTGCTCGGTCGCGGCGCCGGTCGGGCCGATCACCACCGCGGCGAGATCGACCTTCAGCTTGTCGGCGAGCTTGCGGCCGGCGCCCATCAGCTCCCACGACACCGGATGGACGTGGCCGCGCTCCTGCTCGACGAAGACCCAGACGTGCTTGTAGCCCTTGAAGTGCTCCGGCAATTCCTTCTTGGTGGCGGCGCGGCTGTTGGCGGCGGCGGGCGCTTTGGTCGGTTCACTCTTGTTCGGTTCACTCATCGGTGTGGCCCCTCGTCGAATTCAGTAGCCGCGCGCCAGCGCCGCCAGCTCGGACTCGAGCTTGGGCTGACGGCGGAACATTTCGTTGATCAGCGCGTCGGCAGGCGCATCGCCGGCCTCGACCAGCGCCGCCTTTTCGGCGCGCGGCGACGGCGCGAACACGCGCTTGACGATCGTCGGCGAGCCGCGCAGTCCGCATTTGGAGATATCCTCGACGCCGGCGACCTGGGCGCTCCAGGTGACGACCTCGGCCCTGGCGGCGCGCAGCGCATCCGCCATGGTGCCCCGCCGGATCTCGTTGGTCGCTTCCAGCATGGTGATCAGACAGGGCAGCCGCGTCTGCAGCACCTGCAGGCCGCCTTCCGAGCGGCGCTCGACCTTGACGCTGCGGGCCGCAAGATCGAGCTCCGCGATCCGCGCGACGTAAGTGAGCTGCAACAGGCCGAGCCGCTTGGCGATGCCGGGGCCGACCTGGGCGGTGTCGCCATCGATGGTCTGCTTGCCGGTGAAGACGATGTCCGGCGCGCCGAACGTATCGCCGATCTTGCGGACGGCGGTGGCGAGGGCATAGGTCGTCGCGAGCGTATCGGCGCCGGCGAAGAAGCGGTCGGTCAGCAGCACCGCGCGATCGGCGCCGAAGGTCAGCGCCTTGCGCAGGCTGTCCGCGGCGGAGGGCGGGCCCATGGTCAGCACCGTCACCTCGCCGCCGAACTTGTCGCGCAGCGCCAGCGCCGCCTCGAGCGCGAACAGATCGTAGGGATTGATGATGGTCGGCACACCCTGCCGCATGATCGTATTGGTGACCGGATGCACGCGGATCTGAGCCGAATCCGGAACTTGCTTGATGCAGACGACAATGTGCATGGGCTGGCTCCGATCATCTCGTTGTCACCATCGGCGCGGGCCGGACGGCGTCCTTGGCAATGGGATTAGCAAGTGTCGTACCAATCGCCGGCAGCGCTCGATTTCGCCGCATCTCCAATAGCTTATTGGAGCAGGCACAATGTTTCCGGGATCCCCGTGGAGCGACACTGTGGGTCGCGTCGCAAATCCGACAGCGGCAACATCGACGCCCATTCCATTCGGGCGATTGCCAACGACATCAGCCGCCGGCATGGCCGGCGGCTGTGAGAGGCTGGGCAGCGCGTGCTGTCGGAGCGCAGCAAATGGCGGGTGACCGACTACTTCAGCGTGGTGAGCTGAACCATCGGCTGCTGCGGCTTCGGTTTGACCGCGTCCTTGAGCACCTTGAAGACGCGCTCATCGATCGGCGAGGAAGCGACGAAATCGGCATAGGCCTTCGCGAGCACGTCCTTGCAGCGCGCGGTGACCGCTTCCTCGGACATGGCGCTGAAATCCTCGCTGACCAGATACTGCCCCATCCTTCGCAGGATATGCAGCCGCGCGACATTGACCACCTTGATGTCGTAGTCGACGCCAAGGAGCTGAAAGAACTCCTCGGCCGAAGCGGCCGTGTTGAGCTTCTTCAGGATCTCCGGCTGCGCCGGCGCGGATGTACTCATGATGGCTCTCCTTCGACAATGTTGATCCGGCTATCGTCGCGGGCGCGCTCGCGGCCCTGGCCGGCCTCGTCGCGCAGCCGTTTCTGCATGTGCGACAGCCTGGTTTCGAGGAATTCCACCCGGTCGAGCACCACCGAGATCGCCTCCCCCACCGGGTCTGGCATCAGGTGGTGATCGAGATCGATGCCTCCCACCATGCGGCGATGGGTCGATTCGCGGCGCACCACCCGCGCCGGAATGCCGACCACGGTGACTTCGGGCGGGGTGCCTTCGATCACCACGGAATTGGCGCCGACGCGGGTGCCGCGCCCGAGGGTGATCGGCCCCAGGATCTTGGCGCCGGCGCCTACCACCACCCGGTCCTCGAGAGTGGGATGGCGCTTGCCGGGCGACCATGAGGTGCCGCCGAGCGTGACCCCGTGATAGAGCGTGACGTCGTCGCCGATCTCCGCGGTCTCGCCGATCACCACGCCGGCACCGTGATCGATGAAGAAACGCCGGCCGATCCGCGCCCCGGGATGAATGTCGACATTGCTGACGAAGCGGCCAAACCACGACACCAGCCGACCGGGAAAGCGCAGGCCGGCGCGCCACAGCCGGTGCGCGATCCGGTGCCAGATCAGCGCGTGCACCCCCGGATAGGTCAGCAGCGTCTCCACTTCGCTGCGCGCCGCCGGATCGCGCTGACGGACGCAGCCAATATCCTCCCGGATCAGGCGCAGGAGGGACGGTTCAGGCGCGTCCACGCCGGGCTCCACCAATTGCGTCACCACGTCGGTCATGCTGCCGTCCTCCTCACGCGCAATTGGACAGGGCGCGGTTACAAACCTCGTGCCAGATCTGGCGCACGGTCTCGCTCGCCACCGGCCCCTTGTGATCGACCGCATGGGCTCTGACCCTGGCGAGAATGGCGCGCGACTGCTCCGCCGTCGCCGTCAGTCGCAGATCGGTGAGCAGCGAGGTGATCGCCGACAGGCCGGAATGCTTGCCAAGGACGATGCGGTTGCGCCGGCCGAGCAGAGTGGGATCGAGCGCCTGGTAGGTGCGCTGGTCCTTGAGCAGGCCGTCGACATGGATGCCGGATTCATGGGTGAAGATGTGTTCGCCAACGATCGCCTTGTTGAGCGGAATGCTTCGGCCGGCCGCCATCGCCACCACCGCGGCAATGCCGTCGAGCTGCGCCAGCTCGACGCCGGTATCGCGGCCGTAGAGCTGGCGCAGCGCCACGGCGACCTCCTCCAGCGGCGCGTTGCCGGCCCGCTCGCCGAGGCCCATCACGGTGACGGAGGCGTGGCTGGCGCCGGCCTTCACCGCCGCCAGGGTGTTGGCGGTGGCAAGTCCCAGATCGTCGTGGCCATGGAACTCCAGTTCGAGATCCGTGGTCGCGCGCAGCGCCGCCAGCAGCGATGCGCTCGATTCCGGATCGAGCACGCTGAGCGTGTCGGCGACGCGGAAACGCCGGGCGCCGGCAGCGGCGGCGCAGGCCACCACGTCGATCAGGAAGGCGCGATCGGCGCGCGAGGAATCCTCGCCGCCGACGGCGACCTCGAGCCCCTTGTCGCGGGCATAGCCGACCACCCGTCGCAACGTCTCGAGGGCGTTGGCGCGGCGACCGCCGAGCTTGGCGGCAATCTGCACGTCGGAGACCGGCAGCGACAGGTTGACCATGCCGACGCCGGTCTGCAGGGCTGCATCGACATCCTCGACCCGCATCCGGCACCAGGCGATGGTGGTCAGCGGCAAGTCCGCCTCGACAATGGCGCGGATCGCGGCGATTTCCTCGATCCCCATGGCAGGCGTGCCGGCTTCGATCTCGGGAACGCCGGCGCGGGCCAGCGCGCTGGCGATGGCGACCTTCTCGGCCGTCGTGAAGGCGACGCCAGGCGCCTGCTCGCCATCGCGCAACGTGGTGTCGTTGAGAATGACGCGTCGCTGACCGGTCGCGGTCGCAGCTTCGGGGCGGGGCGAGAACTTCGAGGTCGGACTGGGCATGGGCATTCCGGGCACCTGCTGTCCCCGGAGCGCCGGACAATTCAGTCTCGGCCGCCGTGGGTCGAACTTATCCGTAGCAACCCCTATGCCACTGGCAGCCGCCCCATAACACCATGGTTCTCAACGGCTTTTTCGCGCCTCCGGCGCTGTCGCAAAGGCGACAGAACAGCGGCCGGTGTCGGAACGACGAGACGGGGTTGAAACGCCAGGGACGACCCGCGTCGCAAGATCGTGCGCTCCGGCTCACACCGCTTTGCGACGCAGATGAATGACGACGTCGATGCTGGCGATCTCGTAGCCGGATAGCGGCGCCGGCATCTTCTCGACCACGACCCCGGGCGACGGCGTGTCGAACAGCCGATTCTCGCCGGCGACGAAGAAATGGTGATGGCAGCCCGGATTGGTGTCGAAGAAGGACTTCGAGCCGTCCACGCCGATCTGGCGCAGCATTCCGGCGCGCGTGAACTGGTGCAGCGTGTTGTAGACGGTGGCGAGCGAGATCGCCATGTCGTTGGCGACCGCCTCGGCGTGCAGCATCTCGGCGGTGAGGTGCCGGCCACCGCCTCCGAACAGCAGCCGGCCCAGCAACAACCGCTGCCGCGTCGGCCGCAGCCCGTGCCGGCGCAACAGGTCGGCGCAGTCGAACGCCGGCGCGAGTCGCGCCACCGGCGTTCGCAGCGTGACGGCGGCCACCGTCATGGCGATGCCTCCGCGGTCCCGACCGGATCTGCGGCACCGGCCCGGCGGCGCGCCGCCATCCGGCTCTCGCCGCTTTCGTCACCGAAGCAGGAGTGGAAGTCGGCACATTCGGTGCAGACCGGCGTGGTGCACATCACGAAGCCGTCGTCTTCGCACATCGAGCGATAGAAGAAACGCTTCCAGCGCATGTTGCGGGTATTGCGCTCGGCGAGCGGGGCGAAATGGCGCTGCAGCAGCCGGCTCAGTTCGGCCCGCTCGCGCAGGCCGAGGTCCTCCCAGAGGTGGTTCGGCTCCATGCTCCGGCGCGCCACCATGGCGGCGAGCCAGTGCCCCACCTCGCCCTGCGTCGAACGCCGCGCCTGCAGCAGTTCGCGCAGCATCGCGACCTCATCGTCCTCCGCCGTCGCCCGCGCTGCGGTTGCCGCCAGGCCCCTCCGGAGCGGAAAGAAGCGCTCCAGCAGGACGGCGAGTTCCGGCGCGGTCAATCCGCTGCGCTCGGACACAGACCCGCCCTCGGCGGCCGCGACCGCCAGGATGCACGCCAGCACATGGCGATCGAAACTGGTGTCGTCCGCGATCACCGCCGCGGCCGGCTCGATGCCGGTCAGGCTGCGATAGAAAGCGGCGCAGCTCTGCAATTCGGCCGGACGCGGCTCGGCGACGTTGGGTTCATTCGAGCGCGCATCTGTGACGATCACGGCCATCGGCATCGCGCCGATATCCGGCTGCAGCCCTCGAACGACGACGCTCATCTGTCGCTCCCGTGCAGTTCGCACCTCATCGCCACGAGCTCGCCACCGGCGGCTTCATGCAGCGTGATCGGAAAAAGGCGGAACCAGCGCCGCCTGGCCCGGCTCCGCAGGAGATTGGCAAGGCTCCAAGATTTCCCCGCCAAATGGAAAGAGCGGCCGGCTCGAAGAAGCCGGCCGCAATCGTTCAGGCCGTGGCCAGCTCGGACGCCGTCTTGCCGATCTGGGATTCGTCGACCGCCTTCATGATGCCGTGCTCCATCAGCATGTCCTCGAGCTCGTCCATGGTGATCGGGGTCGGGATGATGCCCTTGCCGGCGTTGACGTGGATCTTCTGCGCCAGCGTGCGGTAGTGGCCGGCCTGGACCGAATCCGGGGCATATTCCAGCACGGTCATGCGGCGCAGCTCGGCGTGCTGCACGATGTTGTCGCGCGGCACGAAATAGATCAGCTGGGTGCCGAGCTTCTTGGCCAGCGCTTCCGCCAGCTCGAGCTCCTTGTCGGTCTGGCGCTCGTTGCAGACGAGGCCGCCGAGGCGCACGCCGCCGGAATTGGCGTATTTGAGAATGCCCTTGGAGATGTTGTTGGCGGCATACATCGCCATCATCTCGCCGGACATCACGATGTAGATTTCCTGCGCCTTGTTCTCGCGGATCGGCATCGCGAAGCCGCCGCACACCACGTCGCCCAGCACGTCGTAGGACACATAGTCGATGTCCTCATAGGCGCCGTTCTCCTCGAGGAAGTTGATCGAGGTGATGACGCCGCGGCCGGCGCAGCCGACGCCCGGCTCCGGACCGCCCGACTCGACGCAGCGGATGTCGCGGTAACCGATCTTCATCACTTCCTCGATCTCGAGGTCCTCGACGCTGCCGGCATTGGCGGCGAGGCTGAGGATGGTGTCCTGCGCCTTGGCGTGCAGGATCAGACGGGTCGAGTCCGCCTTGGGATCGCAGCCGACGATCAGGATCCGGTGGCCCATCTCGGCCAGCGCCGCCAGCGTGTTCTGGGAGGTGGTCGACTTGCCGATCCCGCCCTTGCCGTAGAATGCGATTTGTCTCAGTGAAGACATGTGGTGCTCTCCATGAACCGATTGCTAATGAAACCGCGCCTCTCGCGCAGACTGTTTCTCTCAAGAAACGGCACACGGGCTGCGGGAAGGAGAGCATCGCTCGTCATCAGCGTCGGCGTGCTCTCAGCCCTCACTCGTTTTGCGAGACGTTATGAGCAACCGCCGTGCCACTTTCGGCCGCGTGCCATAAACGATTGATGCTGAAGAATAATTCGCAGCTGACGCCGGCCTGCTCCACGCTGTTCAGAACCCGACAGCAGCGGCGCGCTGTTCGAAACGAGACACGCCGGGAGGCCCGACGGCAGCGGACCGGTTGAGGTGTTCCGGCTTCGCAGGCGCAGCCGGAACAAAACTTGCTAGTCGTCTCCCAACCGGCGCGGTGTGCGCGCCCAATGTGAGGAGATCGACATGCAGATCGGCGTCGAAACATCCAAGGCCGTCGACCAGCGCCGCGTGTTCGTGGTCGACGACGACGAGATCATCCGCGCGGCGTTGCAGTTCATGCTGCACGACGAGATCGAGACTCATGAACTCGCGACCCCGGAGGAGGCCTACGACAAGGGCACCGACTGGCTGACGCCACACGTGGTGCTGCTCGGCGTCTCCTTCATCAAGGCGCGCGGCAATGCCCTGGTCGGCGAGATGGCGGCGAAGTTTCCCGGCGTGCGCATCCTGATCGTCTGCGAGAAAGCCGACGAGACCACCGCGGTGGAGGCGATCCGCGCCGGCGCCCATGGCGCCCTGGTGAAACCGCTGACGCTCGAGGCGGTGCGCAAGAAGGTGGACACCATCCTTGGCCGCGGCGGTGCCGCGCCGCTGGTGCAGCTCAGTATGATGTGAGCGGGCGCGACGCGCATGACCACCGTGACGTTCTTCGAAAAGCCGGGCTGCGCCACCAATGCCCGCCAGCGCCGCATGCTGGAAGCCGCCGGCCACGACCTCGTGGTCCGCAGTCTTCTCAGCGAACCGTGGACCGCGGCGGAGCTCCGCGGCTATTTCGGTTCGCTGCCGGTCAAGGCCTGGTTCAATCCGGCGGCGCCGGCCGTGAAATCCGGCGCCGTCGACCCCGCCACGACGGATGCCGACACCGCGCTGGCACTGATGGTCGGCAATCCCCTGCTGATCCGCCGGCCACTGATCGCCAGCGGCGGCGTGCGCAGCGCCGGCTTCGACAGCGCGCTGGTCGCCGACCTCCTGGGGCACCCCGCCGAGCCCCGCGACGGCAGTTGCTCGCGACCCGGACCCGACGCATCCTGCCCGTCCCCCGCACCGGCCGGCGAGCCGTCATGACCCGGCCGCGCATCCCCTTCCGCCGCATCGACTGCGAGGAGTTCGATGCCTGCCGCAACGACGGCGCCACCGTGTTCGATACCCGCGACGCCGCGGCTTTCGCCGCCGGTCATGTCGAGGGCGCCACCCGACTGACCCAGGCCAATATTTCGGAAATTCTCGCCGGCCTGCCGCGAACGACGCCGGTGCTGATCTATTGCTATCGCGGCAACGCCAGCCGCGAATACGCGCAGATCCTGTCCGATTTCGGTTTCAACGACGTCAGCAGCCTCGACGGCGGCTACGAGGCGTGGCGGCAAAGGCGGCGATAGCCGGCAGGTGATGGCCGATGCGCCGCCTGTTCTGCGCCGCCATCGCCCGCTTCAAGCCGGCGAGCCAGTCCGCCGGGACGGCGGTGAAGGGCAGAGCGTCCGCCGCGGCCTGCACCATCACTTCTTCAAGATCATCACCAGCCGGTCGACACGCTTGCCGTTGACGAGGTGGGACTCGACGATTTCGTCGACGTCCTCGGGCGTCGTCGGCCGATACCAGATGCCTTCCGGATAGACCACCAGCAGCGGACCGGCGGCGCAGAAGCCAAGACATCCCGACGCGGTGAAGCCGACGTCGCCGAGGCGACGCGCCTCGATGGCCTTGGCAAGGCGATCCCACAACGGCTGCGATCCCGACGCGCCGCAACTGCCGCGCGGATGGCTCGGCGGCCGCTGGGTGACACAGCCGAAGGCGTGAATCCTGTAGACCTGGGGCAGTTCGAAATCGGCCTCTTCGGCCATGACGGTCTGATCGGTCATGACAGCGCCGGGCTCGCGATGCCCTTGTCGCCGAGCAGGGTGGCGAGTTCGCCGGTCTTGAACATCTCCCTGACGATATCGGCGCCGCCGATGAATTCGCCCTTGACATAAAGCTGCGGAATGGTCGGCCAATTGGAATAGGCCTTGATGCCTTCACGGATCTCGCCGTTGGCCAGCACATCGACGCTGGCATAGGTCACCGACAGTGCGGAGAGCACCTGCACCACCGCGCCGGAGAAGCCGCATTGCGGCGCCGACGGGCTGCCCTTCATGAACAGGACGACATCGCTGCCGGTGATGATGTCCTTGATCTGATCGAATGTCGCGTTTGTCATCTTCAACTCCCCGAAAGCTCGCGCTCGGCAGCATCATGCAAGGATGATGCAAGGATGATGCAAGGATGACGCAAGGCCGGATTCCGCCCTATCCCGGAACGAAGGTTTCGAGCGCCAGCGCGTGCAGCGCGCCGCCCATCCGGCCGTTCAGCGCCGCATAGACCATCTGGTGCTGCTGCACCCTGGTCTTGCCGGCGAAGGCCTGCGAGGTGATGCGGGCGCCGAAATGGTCGCCGTCGCCGGCGAGGTCCGCCACCACCACATGAGCGTCCGGAAACGCCTCCCGGATCAGCCGCTCGATTTCGTCGCCCGTCATCGCCATCGTGGTTCTCTCCCGTCCATGGTCACGCGTTGCACCCGCCCCCATGCAAGGGCCAAACCAGCCCGTCCTGTCCTGTTTGCGACAAAGTCGCACCGCGCCCCGGCCCACGTGCCCGGCCGCCTCGCCAACGCGGCGGGTAAGCCGTTGCAAGCCCGTCCATTTCCCGACAGTTCCAGCCGCGGCCCGGCTCTTGCTTCGTGGCTGCGCGAGTTGCGCGTCGGATACCAGGTGTCACCTTCTCGGCGACGCCCGAGCCGGCGTGCCGCTTTGAGGATCGTCAGCTCGTGCCTGAGCGACCGGGAACAACGAATGGACACGGATCAGCAGAGGGGCCGCCGGCGCTTGCGCCGGTCCGCGGTCATCCTGGGGACGAACGAGATCGCCTCGGCGGTTGCGGTCGCGCTGCGCCGCAACGACTACGACGTCGTCATGTCCCACGACCCCTCGCCGCCGGTGATCCGGCGCAAGATGGCCTTCCATGACGCCCTGTTCGGCGATCCGGTGAGTCTGGGCGGCATCGCCGCCGAGCGCGTCGACAGCAGCCTCGCCCTTCGCGGCCTGCTTGGCCGCACCGACGGCGTCATCATCACCGAGCTCGGGCTGCTCGATCTCATCGTCATCCAGGCGATCGATCTGCTGGTCGATGCCCGGCTGCAGAAATATGCCGCCAAGCCGGACCTGCGCCGCCTGGCGCGATCGACCGTCGGATTGGGTCCCGGCTTTGTCGGCGGTCAGAATTGCGACATTGCCGTGGAGACGCGGCCCGGCAAGGCCGGCACGATCATCGAACACGGCGCGACCGACGAGGCCGACGGCGTTCCCGGACTGCTCGGCGAGGCCGCGGCCGAACGCTTCGTCCGGGCCGAGGTCAACGGCCGCTGGCACACCGCCGTCGAGATCGGCACGCGGGTCTACAGGGATTTCATCATCGGCCATCTCGCCAATATTGCGGTGCCGGCGCCGTTCGACGGATTGCTGCGCGGCGTCGTCCGCGACGACACCGAGGTTCTTGCCGGCAGCAAGCTGCTCGAAATCGATCCGAGGGGGCGCGCCGCCAGCGCCACCGAGATCGACGACCGGGTGAAGCAGATCGCGGCGGCGGTCATCCGCACCCTGGCGCTGCGCGAGGCGGGCCTTGCCGAGCGGTCCGGGCCCAAGATCCACCTGGTGAAATGATCGTCGACCGATGAACAGCGCGAGATGAGCAGCGCCAGATGAGCATGATGACGCAACGGCCAGTCCGGATCGAACTCGCGCCGGAGCGCGACGGCATCAATTTCGGCGAGCTGCCCGCGGCGATCGACGCCCTGCTCCAGCAGGGCGTCGCGGCCTATCGCAGCGACTATAGCGCGGCCGACCGGCTGTTTCGGCAGGCCCTGGCCGCGGCACCGACGGTGCTGCCGGTCTATTTCTGCCTGTACAAGATCCACACCTATCGCGGCAATCTCGATGCGGCGCGCGACGCCGCCGAGAGCGGCTTGCGCGAAGCCGCGCGCCAGGCCGGCTGGCCCGCGGACTGGCGCGCCTGGCGGGCGGGCATCGCGACGGCGGACGATGCCGGCCATTTTGCCCTCTACACGCTGAAGGCGCTCGCCTTCATCCACCTGCGGCGCGACAACCTCGATCTCGCGCGCGAAATGCTGGCGGCGCTGGCACTGCTCGATCCCGCCGGCGCAGTCGGCTGGACCGTGGTCGCCGCGCTCGCCGACGCAGTGAACTGATCTTCGAAGCGGATCGCTCACGCCCCTTCAAACGACAGAGCTGGCGAACTGGCATCGCGCTTGCACAATACTTCACGGCGGCCGCAAGCCGCGGTGAAGTGGAGCGGGCATCGTGGATTTTTGTCGCATTCGCGCAAGGATCGAACGACACCGTGTCGGGCTCGTCGCAGAGCCGCGGCCAGGATCGCTCCATCGCAATCGAAAGGCGCGCCCATGAGCAGCCCCGATATCCACCCATCCGCCACCGTCACATTGGCGCCACATGGCGGCGACAGCCCGGCTTCGGTCCAGGCTTCGGTCCAAGCCTCGGTGAATGGCGCGCTGAGCGACGCCATCGTCGCCGCGCTGCGCACGGTTCATGACCCGGAAATTCCGGTCAACATCTACGATCTCGGCCTGATCTACCAGATCGCGATCAAGGACGGCGGCACCGTCGATATCGTGATGACGCTGACGGCCCCCGGCTGTCCGGTCGCCGGCGAGATGCTGCGGTGGGTCGAGACCGCCGTACTCACGGTGGACGGCATCACCACGGTGAATGTCGGTCTCGTGTTCGACCCGCCATGGGACAAGTCGCGCATGTCCGAAGAAACGCAACTCGAGCTCGGGCTGCTTTGAGCCGTCGCGCACGAGATCCCTTCATTGTCGTTGTTCAGCCGAAACAGATCCGACCAGAGCAGACAAGACCAGACAGAGCAGGCAAGGAGAATGACGTCATGATCGAACTGGCCACACGCGACGGGTACAAACTCTCCGCCTATCGCGCCGATCCCGAAGGCGCCCCGCGCGGGGCGGTGATCGTGCTGCAGCAGGGCGCCGAGCCGGCCCCCCATATCCGCAAGATGGCCGACCTGTTCGCATCACGCGGCTATGTGGCAATTGCCCCGGCGCTTGATCCGGAGGCGTTCGCGGCCGAAGCCGCCGCCGAGGCCGCCGGCGACTCCACCCCCAACGCGCCCAGCGGCACCGACCAGGCGCTCGCGGTGGTGCAGGCCGCGATCGACAATGCGGCCGGCGCCGGCAAGGTCGCCCTCGTCGGCTACAGCTGGGGCAGTGACGTCGCCTATGCGGCAGCCAACGCCCTTCCGGATCTCGCCTGCACCGTCTGCTACTACGGCGAGGGCATCGTCGACGCCACCGGCGGCAAACGCAGGGTGCCGACGCTGGTGCATTTCGCCGGCAACGACAACAACGTGCCGAGCGAAAAGGTCACGCAGTTCCGCGCGTCGCGCCCGGATGTCAGCGCCTATTGCTATCCGGACGTCGGCCACGGCTTCGGCAGCGACGGCGAGCCGGGCTATGACGCGGCAGCCGCCGAGGCGGCGCTGTCCCGCACCCTGTTCTGGTTGTCGCAGTTCATCGACGGCCAGCCGCCGCTGACACTGAAGAATGCCGGCGCCTACGCGCTGGCCAAGACCGACAAGAAGAAGTCGAAGAAGAAGGAAGGCGGCGACGACCTCGGACCGCCGATGGATTGATCGATCGGCGCCGACCTCCGGGAGAGCGATCATGAAGCCGACCACGATCATGGTCAACGAAGCGCCGCGCTGCGTGGTGCGGCCGGTCGACATGAAGGACCTGGCGCGCTTCACCCGCAATGCCAAGACCTACCTGCTGGCGGGCACCCCCGACGGCAAGGTCAGCCATCGCGAGGCCGATGACGGCGAGTTGACGAAATGGCGCGAGGCCCTGGCCCTGCACCTCGCCTGGGGCGGCGAGGAGGAGAATTTCTTCGGGATCCCGTTGTAGGGTGTCCTCGCCGCTTGCGGCGAGAGGTGAACGAGGCCGAATGCGAGGCACGCGCGCTTTTGCGCCGTCGTCGCCGGCCATGACGAGAACATCATGGCTCTTCGGCACACCTTGCGCCGCTCACGCCCCCGCGGGCTGGCCCGCCGCGATGTGGTTGCGCATCCAGTCGGCGAGCTTGGTCATGGCGCCGTCGAGTTCCTGCCGCGCCTCGGGGTCAACGACCACCTCGGCCAGCGCGCCGCGCATGCACATGAGCCAGGCGTCGCGTTCGGCGTCGCCGATGCGAAATCCCATGTGGCGCTGGCGCAGCCGGGGATGGCCCTTCTCCGGCGAATAGAGCTTCGGGCCGCCGGTCCATTCCGACAGATAGCGCTTGAGGATCTGCTTGGTGCCGCCGAGATCGTCGGGATGCATGGCGCGGATCACCGCCGCCTGCGGCTCGGCATCCATCCGCCGGTAGAAGGCCTCGACCAGCCGATCGATGGCGACCGCGCCGCCGACCCGCTCAAAGATCGGCGCTTTCGCTTCCGCATCGCTCATCGCATCACCCTCGGCCCTTGCTCGCGCTCTGCTCATTCGTCCATGTTCGGCAGCAGGACCACCTCGGCCGGAGCGCCCGGCCCCTGGCCTTCGAGGAAATCGAGCGCGTCGATGCTCGACAGCCCGCCGCCATTGTCCATCAGCACCACCGCGTCATCCGGCATCCGCGACAATGCCTCGATGAGCTGGGCCACCGTCATTGTCGCCCCCGCTCGAGCGCAGCACCGGCGGCCTGCGGCAACCGGCGGCCGCTCTCGTCGAAATCCAGCGCGCCGGGGTCTTCGTCCGGCACGGTGATCTCCGCCCGCCTGATCCGGCCATTGGCATGGTAATGATAGCGATGGGACAGCTCGACCTCGCCATACACGATCTTGTCGAACCCATGCAACACGCCGGCGCGATCGAAATAGGCGCGAATGAAGGTGTTACGGTTCGTCAAGGCATCGTCGGCGAGCGGACCGACCATGATCGACGGCGGCTCGACACCGCGATAGGAGAGATAATACCGGCAGTCGAGCGGCTCCCCGCCGCTGTCGCCCTGGTCCATCGGATGGCCGCTCCCGCCCACCCCGACATCACTCGGGATGGATCATGATGTCCATGGTTTCGTCGGAATCGCCGTCGCGGAACGGATCCGGCCCCTCGTCCTCGACGAGAGGGACGCCGCAGAGGCAGACCTCGCCGTCGATCAGCGTCACCGCCACCGGCTCGAGGCTCTGGCCCTTGCAGTCGCCGGCGATGCACAGCCCGCTGTCGATCTCGAACAGCGCGCCATGGCGGCCGCAGCGCAGAAAGGCCCGATCGCGGCTGAAGAACTCGCCGTCGCCGAAATTGAGCCATTTGCCCTCGTGCGGACAGACATTGACGTATCCGAACACTTCGTTGGCGTGGGTGCGGACGACGAAGATGGCAAACGGCCGATGCTCGCCCGCCTCGGTGATGCGCGACAGACTGAAGGCCTTGGCAGCGCCCTTCTCGATGTCGCTGGCGGCGCAGATCGCATAGACGTCCGGCGCCGTGATATCCGGCACCGTCACGTCGTGCGCTGCACCGCCCGGCGCCGCGTCCTGGGATGGCTCCGACATGCCGCCTCCACTCCGATCCATTGCCGCGTCAGGCCCCCCAAGCCGCCGTCATGCGGCGGTGGGCGCCGCCTCCGCCTTGAAACCATCGACCTCGTCGCGGCTCAGACGGAACAGACCCCGGCCGCCGGAAAACGCCTGATAGGCGCCGACCCGGCGCTGGTAGAGAAAATTGAACCATTCCTGAGGCGTCAGCGCCGGTGGCCGTTCGCTGATCTCGACGACCGAACCGTTGGGGGCAAAACGCAGGTGGATCATGACACCGGCTGCCGTCGCAGCCGCCTCCGCTACATCCGTCGACATGACATCCTCCGCTCTTACAAACCCGATCCGAAGCCTAGCAGCTCGATGGTGACGTTCTCCGTGCCCAGCACCTTGGTCTGGCAGGCGAGGCGCGATTTCGAGCCGACGCCGACGATGCTGTCGAGGCGTTCGTTCTCCTCGCGCGCGATCTTCGACAGGCCCTTGCGGCCTTCCTGCACGAAAATATGACAGGAGCCGCATTTCGCCTGGCCCTCGCATTTATGCGCGATCGGCGCCTCGCTGCCGAGCAGCGCTGCGAGGATGGTCGTTCCCTCGGCGACCTCGATCGATTTGCCCATCGGCATTACCGTCAGCGTAGCCATGTATCCCGTCTCCTTTGGGTTGGTGGTCGTGTTCTGGCAACTCTCAATAGATCGCGGCTCCCGCCCCGACATTGATCGATGCGTCCTTCATCGTCTCGACGATGAAGGAGATCTGCGGATCGCTGAGATGGGCGTGGAAGGGCAGCGCCACGGCGCGATCCGCCACCTTCTCGGTGACCGGAAAATTGCCGCGGCGGTAGCCGAGTTCGAAATAGTGGCGCTGCAGATGCAGCGAATTGCAGTAGGCCGCGGCCTCGACCCGCTCGACGCGCAGGTCTTCGATGATGGCGTCGCGGCTCGATCGCGAGAAACGGGTGCCGAGATGGACGAGGTAGAGGAACCAGTTCACCTCGGTGACGTCCGGAGCCGTGTACGGATCCTTGATGCCCTCGAAGGAACGGATGTGCTGGTAATAGAGCTGCTCGGTCAGCCGGCGGCGCTCCAGGATCTCGTCGATCCGCCGCAGCTGCGTCAAGCCGAGCGCCGCGGTGATGTCGCTCATCGCCGCCTGGTAGGGCGCGCTGGCGCTGACCACCACGGAGGTGCGCTCGTGCAGGCGGTGGGAGCGATGGCGCCGCATGGCCACGGCGAGGTCGACGTCGTCCGTCACCACCATGCCGCCTTCGCCGCAGGTCAGCGCCGCCGGCTGTGAGAAATCGAACACCGCCATGTCGCCGAACGAACCGACCAGGCCGCCCTTGTAGCGCGAGCCGATCGCCTCTGTGGAATCCTCGATCAGCAGCACGCCGCTGCGGCGCGCGAGCTCGCGCAGCTCCGACCACGGCGCCGGATGACCATTGGCATTGCCGGCGACGATGGCGCGGGTGTTCGGCGTGATCCTGGCCGCGGCCTTGTCGGGCACCAGCGTCCCGGCCCAGTAGTCGATGTCCGCGAACACCGGCCGGGCACCGGCGAGGCTGATGGCATGGACGGTCTCGCGAAACGAATAAGGCGTCGCGATCACCTCGTGACCCGGCCCGATCTCCGCGGCGCGCAGCGCCAGCAGCAGCCCGAGCGTGCCGCTCGGCACCGCGATCGCATAGGCCCGGCCGACATAGGCGGCGAACGCCGCCTCGAAGGCCTCGACCTCGCCGCCGGCGGACAGCCGCGGCGACTTGAGCACCGCCTCGACCGCCTCGACCTCGGCCAAGGTGACGTCCGGATCGGACAACGGAATGAAGTTACCCTCCGGCGGGCCGCTCTCGGTGCCGGCTTCATCCTCGAAGTCGTAATCCAGCGCCGGTTCGGTCATGCCGCCGCGCCTCGATAGGCCAGCACGATTCCGCTCGCCCGCTCCGGATCGCGCGTCACCTGAACACAATGGTCGTTGCGATCGACGAGATGGATGTCATAGCGCGTCGCCGAGCGGTACGGCTCCTCGATCATTTCCGAGGCGTCGCAGCTCGTCCACGACAGGCCCGGGAAACGCTGGCGCAGGGGTGTCAGCGGATTGCTGCCGGGCCCGGCGGCGGCCAGCATCCGTTCGATCTCCGTCAGATCATCCGCAGCAAGTGTCATGGCGACAATATCCCGTGTCGGAGAGTGAACAATCATTCTCAAAGGCGATCATGCAATTTCATTGCCAGATCGCTGACGTCGGACCGCCGGGCCGGATCGTTCACTGCCAGAAGCATCGCTCCGGATCCTCGCTGAGGAGATCGAGCGCAGACCCCAGCCGCGGATGCTTCGAATGAAACGTCCAGGTGCCGTTGCGATGGTTCTTGGCGAACAGCTTCCATGCGCCCGCGACCGGTTCATGCAGCATCAAGGCGACATCGATCACGCCGCCGTCGGGATCGATGTTGCGCGAGCAGCATGGGCTCTCGATGCGATAGCCGCCGGTCACCGCCTCCACCACCGGCGAGACGTAGCGGTAGCGCTTGCGGCCGCGCAGCGCTCGCTCGATCCGCTTGCGATCGAGTTCGTTGGGATGAGCCGCGATCGCCGGGCGGCTCTGGATCGCGAACACGGCGGTCATCCCCTACAGCGGCTCGATTTCTTCTTCGAGGCAGCCCACGACGAGGCGTTCGCCGAACTCCACCAGATAGATCGGCAGGTTGGCCTCGGTATGGGTGCCGACCTGGACGATCTCACC
Organism: Bradyrhizobium sp. WD16; assembly: GCF_024181725.1. Classification (NCBI taxonomy): domain Bacteria; kingdom Pseudomonadati; phylum Pseudomonadota; class Alphaproteobacteria; order Hyphomicrobiales; family Nitrobacteraceae; genus Bradyrhizobium; species Bradyrhizobium sp. WD16. Next base: position 838,305 of record NZ_CP028908.1, read on the forward strand.
GGCATCACCGGTGTTCACCAGCAGGGCCTCCATCTCCGCGTCCGGAAAGGAGCCGTCGTTGCGCAGGTCGATCAGCGCCTTGACGCGCTGGCCCCACTGATATTTCGGCAGTCGCGGTTCGAACATCGACAATGTTCCCTTGATCAATGCATGCCTGCTCAATGCATCCCTGGCAGCGGCAGTTCATCGGCCTCGTCGCGGACGTTCACCGGCTCGAGCTCCTTGCGCTTCATGCCGACGCGGTTGCCGCTGTCGACGAATTCGATGCCGTAGATGTAGAACTGCTGCAGGAAGGTGCCGATGCTGACGACGTAGCCCTCCTCGCCCTTCTTCGCCAGGATGTCGCCGATCTCCTTGCCGGCGTAGGTGCCGTCGTTGCGGATCGTGCGCTTTGCCCGCACCTTTTCGCCATAGGCGAAGAACGGCGGATCGCTCAGCTCCACCACATCACTGTCGCGCGAGATCTTGCTCATCGGGGCCGCTCCATCGATCGTTCAGCGAGGCCGCTCAATCGCCCGCGCGCCATGTCGCGCACGAGCTCGTCCTCGTCGTCGGCGAGTGGCCCGAGTTCACGCAGCGCGATCCGGCTCGCCACTTCGTAGCGCACCCGCCAGTCCGCATCGGACCGCAGGCGAGACAGGAGATCCGGCGCGAGCCGCTTGGCGATCTCGATGCGGACGCCGGCCGCGGTGTCGGTCGCCATGCCGAGCAGCCAGTCCCGCGGAGCGCGCTGGGCCACGACCCGCCGGACCTCCGGCTCGACGTCCTCGATCAGCGGCCCGAGCAGCCGCGGATCGATCTTCCGGGCGATCACCAGGCGGACGTAATAATCGGAATCGCTCATCATCGGGATGAGGTCGGCGTCGTCGATCATCGAGACGATGCGGATGCGCACCTCGCGGTGCGGGTCGCGGCGCAGCCGCATGATCAGCCGCTTCGGCAGGCGGCGGGCCGCGTTCCAGCGCACCGTTTCCTCGGCATCGTCGAGCAGCGGCGGCAGCAGGAACACGCTGGCATGCTTGGCGGCGATCGCCCGCACCTCGAAATGCGGATGACCGACATAATTGTTGGCGAGGTCCGGATTCCAGTTGAAGAATCGATCGATGCGCCGGGCATAGCGGTCCTGGACGCAGGCGTGCTTGAGCCTGCATCGGCTCGCGGCGCGCAGCTCGGCATGGGCGCAGGAGCCGCAATCGATCTCGCGGCCCTGCCAGTCCAGCGCCTCGTCGATGTCACTCGTCATCGCCCCGCTCCGCCCGTTCGAGCACATCGAGCAGAACCCGCGCGCCGACCTTGTCGCTCGGATCGAGTTCGATCAGTTTGGCCGCGGCGGCGCCGCCCTCGGTGAGGTTGCCGAGCCGCATCTGCAGATAGGCATAGCCCTTCAGTGTGAAGAGGTAGAACCGCGCCAGCGCATTGTCGAAGCGGCCGAACTCGGCATCCCGGGCCGCGACCGCGCGCCAGTCGCCGGAAAAGTCGTTGTCGCGCGCCGACTTGGCAAGGCAGCGCTCGGCCATCGTCAGCGCCTCGGCCAGCCGGCCCTTGTAGAAATAGAACCGGTAGAAGCCGATCAGCACCGCGGCGTGGTCCGGCGCGATGCTCTCGGCCGCGCGCAGATGCTGCTCGGCAAGCTCGGAGCGGTGATAGGACTGACCGGCCAGCGCGAGGTGCATTTCCGCCTCCTCGGGCAGGCCGCCGCCCAGCACGGCGGCCGCCAGCAGGCCCTCGTCGATGACCGCATGCGGCTCGCCTGGTTCCGCACCGCCCGCCATGACCGGCTCCCTCAGGCGTTCAGCGCCGAATGGCTGGAGCAGCTCGCCTGCTTGGGGTCGTGAAACACCAGGCCGGTCTGGGCCGGCGTGTCCCTGAAATCGATGGTCACGCCTTCCAGCAGGATCCGGCTCTCGGCCGGCAGGAACAGCTTGATGCCGTTGCTCTCGACCACGGCGTCGCCGGCAACGGGTTCGCCGCAGATGCTGATCTCGGCGTTCAGCCCGGAGCAACCGCCCGGACTGACCGCGAGACGGAAGCCGCTGCCGACGCCGCCGTCGGCCCGGACCATCAGGCGAATGAAGCGTTCCGCCGCCGGCGTGATGGTGAAGCTCATGTCGTCCTCCTTCAGGCTGGCGGCTGGTAGCGCGGGAACGCCGGATCGATCACGCAAGTGTTGTCCACCGGGCAGACGGCAGCGCATTGCGGGCTGTCGAAATGCCCGATGCATTCGGTGCACTTCTTGGGATCGATGACGAAGGTCCCGTTCTTCTCGCTGATCGCCACATTCGGGCACTCCGGCTCGCAGGCCGAGCAGCTCGTGCATTGCGACGATATGATCTTCAAGGTCATGGAATTGTCTCCTCGCCGCTATCGCTCAGGCCGCCGTGATCAGGGCGCCCTGGCGGATCTCGGCATCGCCGCGCTCGACATGCTCGATCTCGCCGACATTGACCTTGTCCAGATAGGCCTTGAACCACGAGATTGCCGACTTCTCGATGAACTCGTGGGCGAACTGGTCGACCGGCTCGATACCGGCCTTCAACAGATCCGCCTTGGGGCAGCCGCCGATCTTGGCGACGAATACCGCGTGGCAGTCGTTGATGGCGCGGATCACGGTCTCCAGGCTGTCCTCGTCGCCGTAGCCGCCCTGGCAATAGAGGTCGACTCGACGATGACCGACGAACTTGGCGCCGGCGGTGGACAGTTCATAGACCTGGAATTCCTTGGCATGGCCGAAGTGCTCGTTGATCAGACCCGAGCCCTTGGTGGCGACCGCGACCAGGAGCTTGATGTCGCTCATCTCGCCGGCAAGGGTTTCGAGCTCCTGCTGCTTGGCGGCGACCTTGGCAACGCGCTCCTCCTCGACCTTGGCCTGATAGGCCTTGCGGGTGTCGAGGTCGTAATTGACTTCCATCGCCATGATCTTGTCGGTGGTGAATTCGGCGCTGCGGTCCTCGCCGAGCAGGCCGACCGCGTCGGCGCGGCACTGGCGGCAGTGCCGCATCATGTTCATCTCGCCCTCACAGGAATCCTGCAGCGCCTTGAGCTCCTGCGCCGTCGGGCCGCGCTGGCCGGTGAGGCCGAACACGGTGCCATGCTCCGGCGCCGAGATCAGCGGCATGATGTTGTGCAGGAACGCACCGCGCGACTTCACCGCCTTGTTGACCTCGACCAGGTGCTGGTCGTTGACCCCCGGGATCATCACCGAGTTGACCTTGCAGAGGATGCCGCGCTCGGTCAGCATCTCGAGGCCGAGGAGCTGGCGATCGGTCAGGAGCTTGGCCGCCTCGATGCCGGTGTAGCGCTTGTGCTTCCAGAACACCCAGGGATAGATCTTGGCGCCGACCTCCGGGTCGACCATGTTGATGGTGATGGTGACGTGATCGACATTGAAGCCGGCGATGGTGTCGACATGGTCCGGCAGCGCGAGGCCGTTGGTCGACAGGCAGAGCTTGATGTCCGGCGCCGTCTTGGCGATCAGCTCGAAGGTCTTGAAGGTCTTCTCCGGATTGGCGAGCGGGTCGCCCGGGCCGGCGATGCCGAGCACGGTCATCTGCGGAATGGTGGAGGCCACCGCCAGCACCTTCTTCGCCGCCTGTTCCGGCGTCAGCTTCTCGCTGACGACGCCGGGGCGGGATTCATTGGCGCAGTCGTATTTGCGGTTGCAGTAATTGCACTGGATGTTGCAGGCCGGCGCCACCGCCACATGCATGCGGGCATAGTGATGGTGCGCTTCCTCGCTGTAGCAGGGATGGTTCTTGACCTTTTCCCAGATCTCGGTCGGCAGGTCGCCCTGGCCGGCGCCCGAGCCGCAGCTCGCCTTGCCGCTGCCGCCGGACGTGCCGCAGCCTTTGTGCTCGGCGATGGTTTGCATGACGTCCGCGATATTCGGACCTTGACCACTGGCTGCTTCGGGCTGGGCTGATGCGGACATGATCTTCCTCGCTGCTGGGGTTGGTTTGAAGGGGGCGGATCAATTTGCAGATCAATTTGCAGATCAATTTGCAGATCGATTAGCAACTCGCATGCCATCGCCGCCGGACGCGCAATTCGGTGTCGGCTCAAGGATTTAGGCGAATGGTACCGGCTGTCGCGTTATGGACAGCGAATGACGGACGAGGGCTGCGTCTGTTGGAAAGTTGACAGATCGGCGTGACCGGCACGGGTCCGGGCGCCATCCGGGCCGACCTGCGGGGTGCTAGTGTGGTGGATCTGACGCTCGTATGAAGAACTCGCTGCAATACTGAAACGAGCGTCAGATCCACCGCGCTAGAACCGGGTGATGACGGTGGAAGTCGTGTCGGCGCCTCGGCCATCACTTGCAATGGACGCTTGCCTCAGGCGACCGTCAGCCCGCCAGAATCTCGGCGGCGCGGGGCAGCGACATGGCGATGGGCGTCAGCCCCTGTTCGGCCAGGAAGCGCAGCTCGTTCCTGGACAGCGCATCTGGCTCGAGCACGACATAGTGCCGGGTCGACGACCGCTTGGTGATCTGCCGGGCATAGGTCCGCAGCATCTGGTCGTTGAAGCGACAGCCGAGAAAGACGAAGCCGCGATTGGTGCGCCGGTCCTTGATGACGTCGGGGATCGGCGTCTGGATGTCGATCTCGGTGAGGACCTCGACATAGTCTGCATCCGAGATCAGGAAATTCTTCGCCGGCGTGACGCCGCCATGAGGCTTGTAGAGGATCGTGGTCCAGGCCGATGCCGCAGCACGGTCGGCCTCGGTGCCGGAGCCGTCATAGAAGCGATACCAGCGGTCTTCGCCGATGCCGGCGCGGGAGATGCCCTGGACCTCGCCCCAGTCGCCGCGGCCGGCCAGCGCCGCGCGCATGGCGCCGTCATACCAGGCGTCCACGATCAAGGGCAGCGGCAGCGCGGCGAGATGGCGATGCAGCGCTGTCGGCGGCACCGGGGCGGAGAACGCTTCCGCCATCAATGCCGTCACGGTGGAGCGATGCTTGTAGCTCTCGATGTGCTGGGCCGAGGCCCAGGCATTGCCCTTGGCGCGCTTGGGCAGCGCGACCTTGGTGGCGAAGAAGGCGGCCAACGCCTCGGGCGTGGTCGGAACGGCTGCCTGCGCCAACGCGGCGACGCCGGCGCCGAGATAAGGAATGATGCTGCCCGCCTGCAGCATCGCTGCGATCTCGGCCAGGGCAGCCTCGGCATCGGCCGCGGCGAGAAATTCGAGATGGGGAACGGGAGCATTCATCTCCGCTACTCGCTTTCGCTGTCGCCGCGCTTGCGCGCATTGACTGTCACCGGCAGCGTGGTGTCGGCCGCCATTTCCGGAAGATCCAGCGTCCAGCCGTTGGCGATGCGGATCCAGCCGCCCCACAGCGTGGTGTGCTCGGATTCCACGATCGGCTCCTCGAGATCCTTCTTCGGAACATAGATCGACAGGCCGGTCTCCGGCGAGCGACGGATCATGATCTTCACAGGGCCGGCTCCATGCTTGGCGGGTTCGTGCTTGGTGGATTTGCGATTGACGGATTTGTGCCTGGTGGATCGTCGGAGGCGATCTGCGCCTGCCACGACGGCGACGACGCCCGCACCCGGGCGACGATGGAGGGAACGACCTCCAGTACGCGCCCGATCTCCTCGGAGGTATTATCGCGCGACAGCGAGAAACGGATGGCGCCGCGCAGCCATTGCGGCGCGACCTGCATGGCCCGCAGCACATGCGACGGCTCCATCGAGCCGGAGGCACAGGCCGAACCGAGCGAGGCGGCGACGCCAGCTGCCGTCAGGTGATGCAGGATCGCCTCGCCGTCGAGATGCGCAAACGCGACGTTGGCGGTATTGGGCAGGCGATGATCGCCGTCGCCGAGCACGACGCAGTGGCCGACGGCGGCGATGATGCCGTTTTCGAGGCTGTCGCGCAGGCTGCGCACCCGCGTCGCCTCGTCGCGAAGGTGGGCCGCCGCCAGCTCCGCCGCCTTGCCGAGGCCGACGATGCCGGGAACGTTTTCGGTACCGCCACGGCGACGGCGCTCCTGCGGCCCGCCGCGCACCAGGGGCGCGAACGGCGTGCCCTTGCGCAGATAGAGCGCGCCGATGCCCTTGGGTCCGTGCAGCTTGTGGCCCGACAGCGACAGCATGTCGATGGCGGTCGCCTTGAGATCGACACCGACCTTGCCCACCGCCTGAACGGCGTCGGTGTGAAACAGCGCGCCGGCGCCATGGGCGCGCTCGGCGAGCTCGGCCACCGGGAACAGCGTGCCGGTCTCGTTGTTGGCCCACATCACCGAGGCGATGGCGGTGCGCGGCCCGAGCGCCCGCGCATAGGCGTCGACGTCGAGCCGGCCACATCCGTCGACGCCGATGCGGTGGACCTTGACGCCGCGGGCGCTTTCAAGATGGTCGACGAGCGTGAGCACCGCCGGATGCTCCACCGCGGTCACCACGATCTCGTCGCGGCCGGTCTGGGTTTCAAGCGCCGACAGAATTGCCGCATTGTCGGACTCGGTGCCGCCCGAGGTGAAGACGATCTCGGCCTCCGAAGCGGCGCCGAGCAACTGCTGCAGCGAGCGCCGCGCCTCGCGCAGGGCCGGCGCCACCGCATGGCCGAAGGCATGGACGGAGGATGCATTGCCGAACTGGTCGGAGAAATACGGCAGCATCGCCGCGACGACGGCCGGATCGGTCCGCGTGGTCGCATTGTTGTCGAGGTACACCGGCTCCACGACAACCCTCTTCAGTGGGGCGCCTTCAGCGGGGGCGCTTTGGCCGCGCCGGGCGCTCCGGCGACAGGGATCAGACGGACGAGTTCACCGAGCCGCTCGACGATCTTGGCCTGGATGCCTTCGATGGTCGCGCTCGCCAGCTTGCAGAACACGCAGGCGCCGGTGAGCTTGACCATCACCTTGTTGCCCTCGATGCCGACGAGGACGCAGTCGCCGCCATCGCGCTTGAGGTTCGGCCTGATCTCCTCGATCGCGGCCCGGATGATCTCGGCCCTCGCGTCGTCGGCGCTCAGGGACTTCGGTGCGACGTCTGTTTCAGCCAGCATGGTCTTGATCTCTTCCTGTTGCGGCCCGACAAGGCCGGATGGATCGCGGACGTAGAAACCGGGACCGGCTCAGCCGAAGGATTTGCCGCAGCCGCAGCTCGTCTTGGCGTTCGGATTGTCGAAGGTGAAGCCGGAACCTTCCAGGGCAATGACGAAATCGATCGTCGTGCCGGCGAGCATCTCGTGGCTCTTGTTGTCGATGAAGACCCGGACGCCGTCACGCTCGATGACGGTGTCGTCGGGGTCGACCTCGCTGACCAGCCCGAGATTGTATTTCAGCCCGGCGCAGCCGCCGGCCTCCACCATGATGCGCAGGCCATCAACCGGATTGGGCGCGGCCGTGATCGCGTTGCGAACCGCATTGAGAGCGCTGTCGGTGAGATTGATCATCGTGTTCGACCCCTTGGCATTGGATCAAGCCATGCCAGAGAGGATGGCAAGTCTCGTGCCATGCAGCAAAGTGCTGATTTAACGTGGGATTTCGCCGGAGCCAGGCTGTTGTCTTCCCGACGCTTGTCGCGTTTGCGACAGCTTCGCTCCGGCAGACAAATTGCATGGGCCCCTGTCAGGATGCCCGCCCCGCGGGCCGTGTCGGGACTGCGACACCATCCACTGCTGACGGACCGCATGCCGAGAGACGGCCATGCCGAGAGATAATGGGAGACCGACGTGACGACGCTCGAGAAGACCGTAACCATCGACGCCACTGCCTTCGCCCGGCTCGACAGCGAGGGACGCCTGCTCAATGCGGTGTTCAAGGGCCCGAGCACCAAGCCGGGCCGCTTCGGCTTTCGCGGCGATATCGCGCTGAAGTTCCAGACCCAGGTCGCCGATGAGAAACGGCCGCCGGACTTCTCCATCGAACAGGTGCTGGCGGTCGCGCAGGCCGGCGAAGACACCATTCCCGTGCTCGCCGGCTACCTGCATTCGTTCGCCTATCTCGCGCCGGCGGTCGAGGTGCTCAAGGGCCTGCTGCGTCCGGACGGCGCCTATTTCCTGTTCTGCAACAACATCGACCTGTTGGCGCACTACACCATCACGCTCGACGGCATCACCTTCCACATCCTGCCTCTCGACGAATCCACGGTCTGGAAGGAAATGCTCGACCTGCTGGCGATCGACAAGAACGACATCAAGAAGCTCGATACCGCCGGCAAGCTCGATTACGTGCTCGATGCCGCGGTGGCGCTCAAGCCCAAATATGAAGTGATCAGCTACGAGGAGGGGCTCAAGCGCGCCGGCCCGGTCAAGAACCGCAACGAGAACCGGCCGGTGTGACACCGGCCTGGTGCCCGCTTTCCGGAGTTCGTGTCCGGAAGATGCCGCAGCTGACTCGCGAACTTCGAAAACAGGGTACTGGTTCACTCCTCCGCGGCCGCCGGCGTCTCGTCCTCGTCGTCTTCGACCAGGGTGACGCCGGTGACGCAGATGTCATCGTCGATCACGGCGAGCCGCACCGCTTCCAGCACGTTGCCCTTGCACGGTCCGTCGACGCACTGGCCTGTGCCGATGTCGAACAATGAACCATGTTTGCCGCACAACAGCCGTGTGCCGTTGGAATCCAGGAACTGGCCGCGCTCCCAATCGAGATTGGTGCCGTGATGGGGGCAGCGATTGACATAACCGAATACCTGCTTGCCCCAGCGCACCACGATAATCGGCCATGGCAGCGGACCGTTCTCGCCTTCAATCAAGAGCTGAAAGCCGACCGCCCGCCGGCTGGGAATGTCGTTCATGCCGCAGATCGCATAGGCGACGGGGACTTCGCTGGTCGTTTCAGTGAGCGTCGACATCGCATCCTCGAATTTTGTCACGCCCTTCGCCTTGCAAGAATCCTGCAAGTCTGCCCCCGCACGTTTGGCCGCGACCCGGCATCGATTTCAGCGCCGCGCGATCTGGCACAAAAATTGAAATCCACTCCTTCAGACCATGTCTTTTTGTTCTGGAGGTACAGATGAAACTGCCAAGTGATCGCGCCGCCGCCACGGTGGACGACATCAAGGCCCAGCTCAGCGGCGCCACGCTGACAGTCTATTCGGTCGCTCGTCCGACCAATGCCGACATTGCCGTGGAACGCAGCGGCGTTCTTGCAACCCTCACCTTCGCCTCGCCGGCCTTCTCCGCCGACGGCAGCACGGCGCTGTTCGTCGCCAATCCGGTCCAGGCTGCCGATGTCGGCACGCCCGGATTCGCCCGCGCCCGCACCGCGGACGGCGCCACCATCGCCGATTTCTCGGCGGGCCCGGGCGCCCGCGAGATCAAGTTCAGCGAGGTCTCCTTCTCGGCGGGCGCGCCGATCGCGATCACCGCCTTCACCATCAAGCCGGAAAGCGCCTGGCCGGAACGGCCGGACTATTACGAGACGCGGCCGCGCAACGGCTATCCCTTGCATATGGCCTGAGGCGGCGTGCACCTGCAGATGTCCTTCTCGCGACAGTTGTCGACTTGCCGACATGAACTTGCCGACACCGACTTGCCGACGCGGACTTGCTGACACCTGGTTTCCGACACTTGGTTTTCGACACTTGGTTTCCGACACGGAGAAACGATCGATGGATTTCGCAAAACCCGAGGCGCTGGTGAGTTCGGACTGGCTGGCGGAGCACCTGTCGGATCCGGACCTGCGCATCCTCGACTGCACCTGGTATCACACCAGCACCAACATCGACGGCCGCACCCAGTATCGCGGCCGCCATCTGCCGGGCGCCGTGCATTTCGACATCGACCACTTCGCCGATAAATCCAGCCCGCTGCCCCACATGCTGCCGAGCGCGGCGGAGTTCGCCACCAAGGCCGGCCTGCTCGGGATCTCCAGCGACGATCGCGTCGTGGTCTATGACCGGCTGTGCGGCGGCGCCGCCGCGGCGCGGGCGTGGTGGATGTTCCGCGTGTTCGGCCATGACAAGGTGGCGATGCTCGACGGCGGCTTTGGCAAGTGGGCCAAGGAGAAGAAGCCGACGGAGATGGCGCCGGTGCGGCCGCAGCCGCGCAGCTTCAAGGCGACGTTCAAACCGGCGCTGGTGCGCACGCTCGGGCAGATGATGAGCAATCTTGCGAGCGGCGGCGAGCAGGTCGTCGACGCCCGAGGGCCGGCGAAATTCGACGGCACGCAGGACGACGTCTTTCCGGTCAACAAGCTCGGCCACATCCCGGACGCCATCAATCTGCCCTGGGGCGATCTCGTCGACCAGGACAGCGGTGCCTTGATCGCCCCGGAGGCGATCGCCGCGCGCTTTGCCGCCGCCGGCGTCGATCTCGGCCGCCCCGTGGTGGCGACCTGCGCCTCCGGCATCACCTCCTGCATGCTGACGCTGGCACTCTATCTTCTGGGCCACCCCGATGCCGCGGTCTACGACGGCTCCTGGGCCGAATGGGGCGTTGCGGAGGATACACCTGCGGTCGCGGCCGCCGCGGCGGCCTGAGCCGAGCGAGGACAGATATGGACGCGTCGGCAACCGATCTGAACCTGCTGGCCGAAGGGCAGGACTTCGCCCTGCTCGGCTCCGCCGACGGCCGGCGGTTCGTGCTGCGCTCCAAACCCGATCACTACGCGGCGCATCTCGACGGCGAGGACGCCGCCCGTTTCAAGGCCGATTACGACATCGTCAGAAATCAGTTCCCGACCTGGGAAGCCGACCAGACCCTGGCGCAGCTCTGGGATCAAGGCGGCTACAGCTGGCTGGCGGCACAAGAAGGAGAATAGCGATGGCCGTGCTGATCAAGACGACGCAGGACGGACGCAAGCTCGAGGTCGTCGGCCTTGCGATCTGCCTCGACGGCAAGCTCGAGGCCTTCGACCTGATCGAGGTCAAGATGCATCCCAACCGGGCGGCGATCCTCAAGGTTGCCCCCGACGCCACCCATATGGCCGGACGCGTCGCGCTGACGCGCGAGGAGGCCGATATCGTCACCCGCGCCTTCGCCGACACCGAGGCGCAGATCCTGGCCAACCCGATCGCCATCAACGAACGTTTCCGCCTCGCGCTGAAGTGGAAGGCCTGCTCGGAGGGGATCGAGTAGCGGCTCGGCCGGGATGCCGATGCCGGAAAGTCGGAAACATCCGACTTCCGGTGACAAGCCCGGCCATGACGAGAATGAAGGTCAAGGTGGATCTTTTCACTTCGTTGTGCCGCCCGGATGCGTGAATCTCGTAGCGCTTTCGCGGAGGACGACAGTCCGTCGGCGCGGAGCGCCGGGTGAGGGGTGCCGTCGCGACGGCGGCACCGGCAACTCGGGCGGGGCTACGGACTTTATACAGGCTCCGGCATGCCGTCGTGAACGTCAGGCCACAGAGCGCCCGCATCCCCGTTCAATTCATCACCTGCCCGCGCCAGCGATAGACGCCGCAGTCGTCACGGACGAACATCGCCTCGACGTTGGGATGCTGGATCGGCTCGTTCGAGGAATCCGGCTCGAGGCTCTGCTCGGAGACATAGGCCACGAACGGCGTCTGCTCGTGATCGGCGAACAGATAATAGAACGGCTGGTCGCGACGCTGTTGCGGATCGACCAGCAGCATCGCATGGGTGAACTCGGTTTCGGTGTAGTGCGGGTCGACGTCGAACACCATGCCGCGGATATTGTAGGACCGGTGCCGTATCACCTGGCCGATGGCAAACTTGGCGACGGCGATCCGCCCCATGGTCAGCGACTTCGGCATGGCCATCGACAGCACTCCCACGGCTCGTCGTCGCGGCCACTCACCGGTCCGGATCAGGCCGCCGCCTGCGCCGCGGCGTGGGTCTGGCAATTGGTCGGACAGACCCGAGCGCAGGCGCCGCAGCCGATACAGGCGCCGTCGTCGTTCATCACCATGATCTTCTTTTCGACCTCGTCATCCTCGTCGTCGTCGAGCGCCACCAGTTCGCCATCCTCATTGATGCCCTTGAGGGTCATCACCTCGCGGCCGCAGACCTTGTAGCAGCGGCCGCAGCCGATGCACTTGCCGGCATCAATGGCGAGCAGGAATTCCGGCTGCCAGAGGCGGCCATCGCGGGTGGCATTGGACATTGGCTGAGCTCGCTATCTCGGGCTGTGGCGTTCCGGCTGGGGTGATCCGACTTGTCTTGATCGGGCGAAATCGGCCGGTCAGGCCGCTTCGAGGGTCTTGAGAACGGCGCGTTTCGCCTCGAGTTCGGCGAAGGCATCGTGGGTCTTCTGGGCCACGCTCAGGATCGACTGCCAGTTCACCGGCAGCTCCTCCGACAGGTCGTGGAGGTCCATCTTGGCCTGGATCGCCTTGGCGGAGAGCTTCTTGATTTCGGCCTTGAGGCTTTCGACGTCGCTCATGGAATGTCCTCTGATAATCCGCCGCTGCTCAGTAGTCGGCGACGTCGCGGAATTTGCCGATCATCTCGACGCCGGCATTGATGTGCTTGTCACCTTCCTCGGCGAGCTTGGCGAAGCTGTCGAACCCGAAGCGATGCACATCGCGCAGCTGCTTGTTGACCACGATCAGACGCCCACCGATCAGCACCATGCGGCCGAACCCTTCATGGCTCATCTTCAGCATCGGCGAGATCATCACGCCGGTGGCGCGCTCGATCGACAGCGCGACGGCGTTGAAGAACAGCTCGAGGCGCCAGATGGTTTCCGGATCGGGATCGCCGATGATCGGCAGCGCCCGGCGCTTCTCCTTGTCGACGATGTAGGGTTCGAGCAGGTCGAGATCGGGCTTGCTGTCCCAGGCTCCATGGGAGTCCTGGGCACGCCAGACCTTGATCAACTCCTTGATGAACGGCGCTTCGGCGGGCGAAGCCTGTTCAATCGCGTCAGCGACAGCAGTCATGTTGGATCCTATTCGTCGAAATCGAGAGTACGTTCCTGGCCCTTGGCGAGGGCTTTGCGCAGCCACGGCGGCGGCGTGCCCTTGAGCACACCTTCCAGCTTGACGAGCAGATCGGAGATCTCCTCGGGCTGGTTGACCTTCATCGGATGGATGTTGTTGGCGACGACGCGCGCCGCGCCGGAACCGCCGATCGCAGCCACGTAAAGAATGGCGCAATCCTTGATCGCGTCGATCTTCGGGGCAAGCTTGTCCTCGTTGCCGTCCTCCTTGAGGTCGCCGTCGAACTGGACGGCTTCGAGGAAGCGGTGGCCGTCCGGCCCGACCTCGTAGATCGCAATATTCTTGGCCCAGCCGAAATGAGCGTCGACCCGCTTGAGATCCTGGGTGGCGAACGCAATCTTCATGTGCCGTCCCTCTCCTGTTGACGCTCAGTGCACGTGTGCCGCATGGCCGTGGCCGGGCGCCGCCAGCCCGTCGCGCCAGGTATCGGGCGTGGGCTGATGGTTCTCCTCGTGATCGGCCATCACCAGGTTGGCGATCCGGAAAATCAGGTCGCGCGTGCCGCGATAGCCCGCCGAAAGCTGGTGGCCGGCGCCGAGCCGGTCGAACATCGGCATGCCGGCACGATAGAACGGGATGTGCAGCCTCTCCGCCGCCTGACGTCCATGGGAATGGGTGATGAGCAGGTCGCAGTCCCGCGCCTTGGCGAGATTCTCGAGATCCTCGAGATCGCCGATCAGCACGTCGTCGGTCTCGACCCGCTCCAGGACCGGCGAATGGGTGGTGGTGACGGCGGCGACCACCTTGGTGCCGACTTCGTGCAGCGTGGTGCTGAGATCGAACAGCAGATCTGGCTCGGCGCCGATCGCCAGCCGCCGTCCGCCGAGATGGAAATGAGCGTCCAGCATGGCGTCGACCAGCTGGCCGCGCTGCCGGCGATATTTCACCGGCACCGGACGCCCGCTGATCTCGCCGAGAAACGCCATCAGCTCATCATTCGGGCTCAGGCCGGTGATCCGTTCGAACAGACGGTAGGGAACGCCGGTCTTGCGCTGCATCGCCTCGGCGGCGCTGCGCATCTGGGCGCCGAAAGCCAGTGTCCAGCCGGCATGGCCCATGGTGGCCACTTCCTCGACACCGATGCCGCCGATGGTGGTGGGCGTGAATTCATCCGGGATGTGGCCGTCGAGCGAGCCGGCAAGGTCCGGCAGGATCGACGGCTCCAGGCCGAAATCCTCGAAGATGGTGCGCAACTCGTCGATATCGCCCGGCGTCAGGTGCGATCCGGGCAGCACGTTGATGCGATACGGATCGCGCCGCGCCGCCGTCTTCGGCGCCTCGACCAGCACCTCGACCATCCGCGCCACGGTCTTCTCCCAGCCGTCCTGGAAGGCGTCCTTGAAATCGGGGGTCGAGACATAGACCAGCGGAAACTGCGCCAGATGGGGGTGCTTTTCGCGGATCAGCCTGAGATAGCCCTCGACATCGTCGCCCTTGGTCTCGGTGACGCCGGTGGAGCAGATGCCGATGATCTCCGGCTTGGTGCGGTTATAGATGTTGATGATCGCCTGCTCGACATTCTCGTAGCCGCCGAGAACGGTCGCCACCTCGCTCATGGCCGTGGTCTGCAGCGGGATCGCTTCCTTGAAGTGGCGGACGAACAGCACGAGGCCGAACGACGTGCAGCCCTGGGAGCCGTGCAGCAGCGGCATCGAGCCGCGCAGGCCCATGAAGGCGAGCGCGCCGCCGATCGGCTGGCTCATCTTCAGCGGGTTGACCGCGCAGGCCTTCTTGCCGAGAGTGACCGTCGCCATGCCGCCTACTCCGCCGCCTGCTGCAGGACCGGTTCGGCGACCTTCTCGGCGAGGATCTCGCGGACGCGGATGGCGCAGCCTCCGCATCCTCCCGACGCCGCCGTCTGCTGCTTCACGCCCTCGACCGTGGTCAGGCCGTGAGCCGCGATGGCGTCCTCGATGGTGCCGAGATCGACCGACTTGCAGTGACAGATCTTCTTGGCCCGCCGGGCGGCCTCGGCGCGAACCGGATCGGCGGCCAGCGCGGCCGCCTCGGCCTCCATCTGGGCCATGGCCGTGGACTGCCAGTCGGCGCCGGCCCTGGCCCAGGGCGCCGGCTTGCGAACCTCGGCCCAGACCGGATTGAACAGCGCCTTGTCGATCTCGGCGACGAGATTGACCATGCCGACATAGCCCATATAGGCGTGGTGGCGCTCCTGGTTGATGTCGAGCCAGGGCATCGAGGCCTTGAGCGCGACGAACTGCGAGCGGCCGCCGGAGAGCATGATGTCGGCCCGCGCGTCTTTGAGCATTTTGTACATTTCGCGCGGGGTCATATCCTCGATCATGTGGGCATCCTGCCCCATCAGCTCCTTGATCCGCTCCTTGTCCTCCTTGGTGGACTTCTTGACGCTGGTGCCGACCAGTTCCAGGCCGGCCTCCTGCAGCGCGGCGACCACCGACCACGACTTCACGCCGCCGGTGATCAGCAGTACCTTCTTGTTTTTGAAGCGCGGCTTGTAGGGCTCGATAGCCGCCCAGGCGCGGGCCTCCTCGCGGGCGATAAGCGCCTCGGTGCGGTCCATCAATTCGCTCGGCGCGCCGCGCTCGATCAGCATCCGCGCGATCTCGCGCAGCGAATCGCTGGTGTCCTCGATGCCGTAGAACGAGCCCTCGAAGAAAGGAATGCCGTAGCGCTCTTCCATCTTGCGGGCGACATTGATCATGGCCTTGGAGCAGACCATCATCGCCGCCTTGGCGCGGTGGGAATAGGCCACCTCGCGGTAGCGGCCGTCGCCGGAAATGCAGGCGAAAATGCGGATGCCGAGTTCGTCGAGCAGCGGCTTGACCTGCCACAGCTCCCCGGAGAGGTTGTACTCGCCGATGATGTTGAGGTCGTAGGGCGTGGTCTCGTCCGGCTCCTCGGTGCCGATGACGTGCTCGAGCAGCGCTTCGCCGGCGAGCTTGTTGCCGAGATTCTTCGGCCCGACAAAGCCGGGCGAATTGATCGGAATGACCGGCTTGCCGAACTTCTCGCGGGCCGCTTTGCACACCGCGTTGATGTCGTCGCCGGTCATGGCCGGAACGCAGGTCTGGTAGACGAAGACCGCCGGCGGATCGTATTTCTCGATGATTTCCTTGATCGACTTGTAGAGCCGCTTCTCACCGCCGAACACCACGTCGGTCTCGTTGATGTCGGTCGTGAAGCCGGTGCGCCAGATGTTCGAGCCGGAGGACCTGGCGCCGCGGTTGTCCCAGGAGTTGCCCTCGCAGGCGATCGGGCCATGGACCAGATGGGCGACGTCGGTCAACGGCTGCAACGCGATCTTGGCGCCGTCGAAGGCGCAACCGCCGGCCGCTCCGCCCGGCTGGAGCTGCTTGGTACAGCCCTTCTTGCGCTCGGCCTCGGACTTGTTGGCATTCTTGGCGCAGCCGGGTTCGTTGAAGACGCCCTGGATCGTGGCCGCCAGCGAGCTCATTCGTCTCTCCTCTCCACCGGATTTGCGGGGTCTTGCTCATTCCGCCCGCCGAGGTCCCGCCACAAGGCGGGATCCGGCGATCGTCGGTTCATTCCAGGGCGCTATCGCGGCAGATCGGGTCGCGATCGCGCTCTGGCTTACTTATTGCCGGCGCATGATCTGATCGGAAAACCGGCATCCACTTTTCCGGATCATGCTCGTTTGTCGGAGCATGATCTGATCGGAAAACCGGCGTCCACTTTTCCGGATCATGCTCGCACCTCAGCGGATGATGTCGAAGCTGTAGTCGGTCTTCGACGGAATGTTGGTATTGGCGTCGATGGTGTCGAAGATCTTGTCGAGGATCCGCACCAGGACGTTCAGACCGCCCTGATAGCCCCACACCGGATAGCGATGATGATGGTGGCGATCGAAGATCGGGAAGCCGATCCGGATCAGCGGCGTGCCGGTGTCGCGCTCGAGGTACTTGCCGTAGGTGTTGCCGATCAGGAAATCGACCGGCTCGGTGAACAGCAGCGAGCGCATGTGCCAGAGATCCTTGCCGGGATAGACGTGGCAGTTCTTGCCGAAGGGCGAGGAAGCGAACAGTGCCTCGACCTTCTCGGCCCAGCCTTTGGTGCCGTTGGTCGCGAGCACATGGGTCGGCTCGGCACCGACTTCGAGCAGGAAGGCTGCGAGACCGAGGCAGAGATCCGGATCGCCGTAGATCGCGAACTTCTTGCCATGGATGTGGGCGGCGGAATCGGCGACGGCATCCAGCAGGCGGCCGCGCTCCCTGGCGAGCGCCTCGGGAATCTCCTTGCCGGTGATCCGCGACAGCGTCATCAGGAACTCATCGGTGCCGCTGACGCCGATCGGGTGATTGAACGCCGCCACCTCCTGGCCATGGGCCTTGATCAAGGGCAGCGTCTTCTCGGTGCAGTACTGCTGCATCGAGATGGTCGCCTTGGCATGGACGGCATTGGCGGCATCTTCCAGCGTGGTGCCGCCGTCATACATCCGGAACTCGCCGTCGGTCGGGGTATCGAACACCTCGCTGTTGTCGGCGAGGATGGTGTATTCGATCCCCATCAGCTCGAAGATCCGCTTGATCTCGCGGATGTTGCCGACGGTGTAGCCGTCGAAGCCGCCGATGAAGTTCACCTTCTCGTTCGGTTGACGCTCGAGCTTCGGCGCCGTGCCCGCCTTGCCGTCCCAGAAGTGCTCGAGGATTCCCTTGAGCGCATTGTCATAGCCCGTGACATGGCTGCCGACGAAGGCCGGGGTATGGGCGAACGGCACGTCGAAATCTGCCGGCACCGAGCCTTTTTCCTTCGAGGTCTTGATGAAGGCATTGAGGTCGTCGCCGATCACTTCCGCCATGCAGGTGGTCGAGACCGCGATCATCTTCGGCTTGTACATGGAATAGGTGTTGGCCAGGCCGTCGATCATGTTGTTGAGGCCGCCGAACACCGCGGCGTCCTCGGTCATCGACGACGACACGCAGGAGCTCGGCTCCTTGAAGTGCCGCGACAGATGGCTGCGGTAATAGGCGACGCAGCCCTGCGAGCCGTGAACGAAGGGCAGCGTGCCCTCGAAGCCGACCGCCGCGAACACCGCGCCGAGCGGCTGGCAGGCCTTGGCGGGGTTCACGGTCAGCGCCTCGCGGGCGAAATTCTTTTCGCGGTATTCAGGGGTCTTGGCCCATTCGCGAATCCGCTCGACTTCCGCGGGATCGCGGGGGTTTTCGAACATCTTCTTCTTGTTCGCCAGCATCTGCTGGTATTCCGGACCGCGGAAGAGCTCGAAATGGTCGAGCACGTTGTCGGCATTCTGCGTCATGGAAGCACCCTTGATTTTGTCGTGTGTGTCGGTCCTGACCGCCGACCCCGCCGCCAGAGGGCGGGGCCGGCGATCGTGATCATTCCGCAGCGAGCAGCTTCGGCTTGGCGGCGGTCTTCCACGGCGCCTTGGTCTGCTTCCAGACCGGCGAGTTGATCGCCATGTCCATGTCACGGGCGAAGATGGCGAAGCCGTCATAGCCGTGATAGGGGCCGGAATAGTCCCAGGAATGCATCTGCCGGAACGGCACGCCCATCTTCTGGAAGACGTACTTCTCCTTGATGCCCGAGCCGACGAGATCCGGCTGGACCTTTTCGACGAAGCGCTCGAACTCGTAGCCGGTGACGTCGTCGTAGATCAGCGTGCCGTCCTTGACGTAGTGCTGGGCAGTGCGCTGATAGTCGTCGTTGTGGCCGAATTCGTAGCCGGTGCCGACGACTTCCATGCCGAGGTCCTCGTAGGCGCCGATGACGTGGCGCGGACGCAGGCCGCCGACGAACAGCATCACGGTCTTGCCTTCCAGCCGCGGCCGGTACTTGGCGATCACCGCATCCATCAGCGGCTGGTACTTGGCGATGACGCGCTCGGCGCCTTCCTTGATCTTGTCGTCGAAGAAGCCGGCGATCTTGCGCAGCGATTCGGCGATCTTGCTCGGGCCGAAGAAGTTGTATTCGCACCATGGAATACCGTACTTCTCTTCCATGTGGCGCGAGATGTAGTTCATCGAGCGGTAGCAGTGCAGCACGTTGAGCTTGGCCTTGGGTGTCGCCTCGAGCTCGGCGAGACTGCCGTCGCCGGACCACTGGGCGATGACGCGCAGGCCCATCTCCTCGAGCAGGATGCGCGACGACCAGGCGTCGCCACCGATGTTGTAATCGCCGATGATCGCGACGTCGTAGGGCGTCGGCTCGAAGCGCGGCGCGGCGTCGGGCGAGATCTTGTCGAAGATCCAGTCACGTACCGCGTCATTGGCGATGTGGTGGCCGAGCGACTGCGACACGCCGCGGAAGCCTTCGCAACGCACCGGAACGATGGTCTTGCCGTCGTATTCCTTGGACTTGTTCTTCGACACCGCCTCGATGTCGTCGCCGATCAGGCCGATCGGGCATTCCGACTGCACGGTGATGCCGTTGTTGAGCGGAAAGAGCTCCTGGATCTCATCCATGATCTTGGCGAGCTTCTTGTCGCCGCCGAAGACGATGTCCTTCTCCTGGAAGTCGGAGGTGAACTGCATGGTCACGAAGGTGTCGATACCGGTCGTGCCGATGTAGTAGTTGCGGCGCGCCGCCCAGGAATACTGGCCGCAGCCGACCGGGCCGTGGCTGATATGGATCATGTCCTTGATCGGCCCCCAGACCACGCCCTTCGAACCGGCATAGGCGCAGCCACGAATGGTCATGACGCCCGGGATCGACTTCAGGTTCGACTTGACGCCGCAGTCCGACTTGCCGGATTCATGGACGTTGAGGTGCTTGGCGCGGCGTTTGGCGGTCTTTTCCGGATAGACCGACAGCACCTCCTGGATCAGTTCCTTGTTGCGCGCCTTGATCTCGGCGACGCTTTCCGTCTTGGTCAGGCTCATTCGCGTGTCCTCGCTTGATGCAATGGGGAGCCGCCACCCGGCCTATGCCGGGCGGCGGAAGGGCGTCAGGCCGTGGCCAACTCGGCGGCGGTCTTGCCGATCTGAGACTCGTCGATCGCCTTCATGATGCCGTGCTCCATCAGCATGTCCTCGAGCTCGTCCATGGTGATCGGGGTCGGGATGATGCCCTTGCCGGCGTTGACGTGGATCTTCTGCGCCAGCGTGCGGTAGTGGCCGGCCTGGACCGAATCCGGGGCATATTCCAGCACGGTCATGCGGCGCAGCTCGGCGTGCTGCACGATGTTGTCGCGCGGCACGAAGTAGATCAGCTGGGTGCCGAGCTTCTTGGCCAGCGCTTCCGCCAGCTCGAGCTCCTTGTCGGTCTGGCGCTCGTTGCAGACGAGGCCGCCGAGGCGCACGCCGCCGGAATTGGCGTATTTGAGAATGCCCTTGGAGATGTTGTTGGCGGCGTACATCGCCATCATCTCGCCGGACATCACGATGTAGATTTCCTGCGCCTTGTTCTCTCGGATCGGCATCGCGAAGCCGCCGCACACCACGTCGCCGAGCACGTCGTAGGAGACGTAGTCGATGTCCTCATAGGCGCCGTTCTCCTCGAGGAAGTTGATCGAGGTGATGACGCCGCGGCCGGCGCAGCCGACGCCCGGCTCCGGACCGCCCGACTCGACGCAGCGGATGTCGCGGTAACCGATCTTCATCACTTCCTCGATCTCGAGGTCCTCGACGCTGCCGGCGTTGGCGGCCAGGCTGAGGATGGTGTCCTGCGCCTTGGCGTGCAGGATCAGACGGGTCGAGTCCGCCTTGGGATCGCAGCCGACGATCAGGATCCGGTGGCCCATCTCGGCCAGCGCCGCCAGCGTGTTCTGGGAGGTGGTCGACTTGCCGATCCCGCCCTTGCCGTAGAATGCGATTTGTCTCAGTGACGACATGGTGCTCTCCTTGGAAGTCCGTTGTCCGCTCGATTTCGCTAACTCAGGTGTCCGCTCTGATCGCGTCCGCCCCGTCTGCTGCTGGAGCGATCCGACCTCGTCGGCCCTGCGGGATGGATCACCAGCACCGCGTTCGGGCCTTGCAGCCCTGAGGTTTGCAACGACCGTGCCAGCGCTTATGCTTTTTAAAAAACGGTTGAATCGGAAGGAGATAACCAGATCGCCCGGCGGTTGTTGTAAACCCGACATGACGCGGCGGGGGCCGACGCCGGCGACGGCACCTGTCCGGAATTCAACACGCTGCCTGGCGCCGATCGGACAGCCCGCCGGCCATGGGCGGCGCCGTGGTATGTCGCTTGCTTGGCTCCTGGGACAGAGGGCCATGACGACGACAAGGTGACAGCATGCAGAACAATGTCCGGCTGACCGATCTTCGGCTCACGTCAAACGCCCCGGTGCTGTTCGTCGTCGAGGATGACGAGGTCATCCGCTCCGCCCTCACCTTCATCCTGCGCGACCACTATGAGACCCACGCCTATGCGAGCCTCGACCAGCTCGGCGCCGGCGCCGCGAAACACAGCCCCGACCTGATCCTGGTCGGCGACGGATTGGCTGACGGCACGACGCCAAGCCGGCAGGATCTCGCCGATCTGGGGCAGACCAAGCTTCTGCTGCTCGCAAATACGGTCGGCAGACCGTTGACCGGAAACGACTCGGACGACGCTGCCGCGCATTGCGGTCCGTTCGGCCGAAGGGCTGACGGCATCCTGCGCAAGCCGATCACCGTCGACAACGTCCGCGATACGGTGGCCGCGCTGCTGGGCGACGGCCGCGCCTGATACCCTTTCCCCCTCTTCTCCCTCGGAGATCGCCATGGACCTCGTCTTGACCGCCACGCCGCCGACCGAGACGCCGAGCAGCATCGAGGACATCGAGGAGAATTTCTCGCTGCTCGACGACTGGGACGACCGCTACCGCTATGTCATCGAACTCGGTCGCAAGCTGGCGCCGATGACCGAGGCCGACCGCGGCGACGTCAACAAGGTCCAGGGCTGCACCAGCCAGGTCTGGCTGGCCGTACGCACCGAGGGCTCCGGCGAGGCGGCCGTGCTGAGCTTCTCCGGCGACAGCGACGCCCACATCGTGCGCGGTCTTGTCGCCATCCTGCTGGCCATGGTGTCCGGCCGGACCGCGAAGGCGATCCTCGCCGCCGATCCGATCGCGCTGTTCGAGCGCCTCGGCCTGCGCGAGCACCTTACGCCGCAGCGCTCCAACGGCTTCCGCTCCATGGTCGACCGCATCCGGCGGGACGCGGAGGCGGCGGCGCGGTAGCGTGGAGACACCGATCGACAATCTGAACGCCGAAGCGTTTTCTTTGGCCATGGCCGGGCTTGTCCTGGCTTGTCGCGGCCATCCACGTTTTTCTTTGCCGAACTGCCGTCCGGTTGCGGACGCCCGCGACCGGTCTTCGCCGTCGGTTTCGACCCGGCACGATGGTTGGGCACGCCGAAGCTTCTTGGCGAAGGCGGGCAAGAGCGGGCATGACGAAGAACGAATTTCCCCGCCGAGCTCGCGACAGCGGGGATGACCGCTGGGGATTGGACGCGCCGATGGGTCGCGCAGACAGCGGTCCGCGCGCGGCTACAGCGGCGTCATCTCGCGGCCGCGCATGATCACCACGGCGGCGGGGCGCGGAAATTCGACGGTGTAATAGATCTCGCCGAGAAAGCTCCAGCGCTCGCGGATGATGCCGAGATCGTTGCTCTGGACCACGATCTCGCCGACATCCTTGTGAGGATAGATGCCGTCATTGGCCACCGGCCGCAGCGCGCGCACCGTATCGCCCGGCCTGAAATCGCCGTTGAGTTCCTGCTTCGGCGCCGGACAGGGAAATTGCCTTACTTTCCGGCGCTGGACGTCGCGCAGCGCCGGACCGCCGGCGGAATGAAAGCAGATGCATTGCGGCGCGTTCATGCGAGGAACTCCTTGGCCTTGACTACCGCCCGGACGAGTTCGTCCACCTCCTGGCGCGTATTGTAGAGCGCGAAGGATGCGCGACAGGTGGCCGCCGCGCCGAAACGCTCCAGCAGCGGCATCGCGCAATGGGTGCCGGCGCGTACGGCTACGCCGGAACGATCGATGATGGTGGCGAAGTCATGCGGGTGGCCGCCCTCGACCTCGAAGGAGACGATGGCGCCCTTGCCCTTCGCCTTGCCGATGATCCGCAAGGAATTGATCTCGCCGAGCCGCTCATGGGCGTAGGCCACGAGATCGGCCTCGTGCGCCCGGATCCGGCTCTTGCCGATGGAAGCGATATAGTCCAGCGCCGCACCGAGCCCGACCGCCTGGACGATCGCCGGGGTGCCGGCCTCGAAGCGATGCGGCGGCTCGCCGTAAGTGACGCGGTCCTGGCTGACCTCGCGGATCATCTCGCCTCCGCCATTGAACGGCGGCATCGCGGCGAGATGGGCATGCTTGGCGTACAGCGCGCCGATGCCGGTCGGGCCATAGAGCTTGTGACCGGTGATCGCATAGAAATCGCAGTCGAGGTCCTGGACGTCGACGTCGAGATGGACCGCCCCCTGCGCGCCATCGACCAGCACCGGAATGCCGTGGGCATGGGCAATCCGCACCACCTCCTTGACCGGCACCGTCGATCCCAGGACGTTCGACATCTGGGTGATGGCGACGATCCTGGTCCGCGGCGACAGCAGCTTCTCGAACTCGTCGAGCAGGAAGTTGCCCTCATCGTCGACCGGCGCCCATTTGATTACCGCCCCCTGGCGCTCGCGCAGGAAATGCCAGGGCACGATGTTGGCGTGGTGCTCCATGATCGAGAGCACGATCTCGTCGCCCTCGCCGATCCGCTCGCGACCGAAGGTCTGGGCCACCAGGTTGATCGCCTCGGTGGCGCCGCGGGTGAAGACGATCTCGTCGCTGCGCGCCGCATTGAGGAATTTCGCCACCTTGTCGCGGGCGCCCTCATAGGCGTCGGTGGCGGCATTGGCGAGGTAATGCAGGCCGCGGTGGACATTGGCGTATTCGGAGGTATAGGCCGCCGTCATCCGATCGAGGACCGCCATCGGCTTCTGCGCCGACGCGGCGTTGTCGAGATAGACCAGCGGCTTGCCGTGAATGGTCATGCCGAGGATCGGGAAGTCCTCGCGCAGCCGCGCCACATCATAGCCGCCGTCGCTCACCGCCGGATGCATGGCTCAGTGCTCCTTCAGCCACGCCGCAGTAGCATTCGACAGCACCTCGCGCAGTCCGTCATGGGGTAGTGGATCGAGCACTTCGGCGGCAAAGGCCTGGACCAGGAGCGCTCTCGCCTCGCGCTCGGGAATGCCGCGCGCCATCAGATAGAAGGTCAGCTGATCGTCGAGCGGACCAGCCGTCGAGCCGTGACCGCATTGCACGTCGTCAGCGAAGATCACCAGCTCCGGCTTGTGGTCGGCGCGGGCATCGTCCGACAACAGCAGCGCCCGCGACATCATCTTGGCGTCGGTCTGCTGCGCCGCCTGCCGCACCGTGATCCGCCCCTGGAACACCGCGCGGGCCTGATCGTCCAGCACCGACTTGAACGCCTCGCGGCTCTGGCCGCCGGGGGCGGCATGATCGACCGCCAGGGTGGTGTCGGCATGCTGGGTCCCCGACAACAGGCTCACCCCGCGAATGCCGGCCACGGTGCCTTCGCCACCGAGGCGGATGAACTGCTGGTTGCGGATCACCGCCCCGCCGCTGATGAAGCTCAGACTGTTGAACGTCGCCCGCGGCCCGACATGGGCGAGCAGGGTGCCGACGTGCAGCGCCGTGCTGCCCTCGCCGATCACCCGGACATGTTCGACCTCGGCGCCCTCGCCGATCACGAGCTGCAGCGCGGCGTTGACCTGATAGTCGGTCTTGTCGGGCCCCTCGTGGGTCTCGACCAACGTCAGTTTGGCGTCGGCTCCGATCACCGCGAGCGAGCGGGTGAACGACGAAACCGCGCGCTCGCCCGTCGTGACGAAGACGAGGTGGATCGGGCGCTCGATCGCCGCACCCGGCGCCACCGTCAGCACCACGCCGTCGCCGGCGAACGCCGTATTGAGCGCGAGGCTGGCGTCATCCGGCGGAACCACGTCGCCGAGGCGCTGCTCCAGCAAGGGCTCGTCGGCGGCGAGCGCCTCGGCCATGGAGCGGATCGCCAGTCCGGCTTCCAGCCCGGCGAGATCGGAGGCCGCGGCAATGAGGCTGCCGTTGACGATCACCAGCCGGCGAAAGCCGAGCGCGGCGAGCATCTGGCCGCCGAGAGAGGCCATCGCCTCCGGCTTCGCCAGCGGCGCCATCTCCGGCATCAGCTGGCGCAGATCGGTGTATTTCCATCCCTCGAGCTTCCGGCTGGGCAGGCCGGTGCGGCCGAACAGATCGATCGCCGCCTTGCGCTGGGCGGCAACATCGGGCCCGCCCGGCAGCGCCGTGCGCGCGCCGAGATAGGCGGCGGCCAGCGCCAGCTCGGCCTTGGTCTTCATCGGGGACTTGATCGGATGGGCGATGGCATTCATGGCTCACGCCGCCTCGTTCTGGTACTGGGCGTAACCGGTCTTCTCCAGCTCGAGCGCCAGGTCCTTGCCTCCGGTCCGCACGATCTGTCCCGCGGCGAGCACGTGGACGACGTCCGGCACGATGTAGTCGAGCAGGCGCTGGTAATGCGTGATGACGATCATGCCGCGCTCGGCCGAGCGCAGCGCATTGACGCCGTTCGCCACCACCTTGAGCGCGTCGATATCGAGACCGGAATCGGTCTCGTCCAGCACGCAAAGCTTGGGCTGCAGCAGCGCCATCTGCAGCGTCTCGTTGCGCTTCTTCTCGCCGCCCGAGAAGCCGACATTGACCGGCCGGCGCAGCATCTCCGCGTCGATGCCGAGGTCCTTGGCGATGTCGCGCACGCGCTTGAGCAGGTCCGGCGACGACAGCTCCTCCTCGCCGCGCTTCTTGCGCTGGGCGTTGAACGCGGTCCGCAGGAACGTCAGGGTCGCCACCCCGGGGATTTCGATGGGGTACTGGAAGGCCAGGAACACGCCCTTGGCGGCGCGCTCGTCCGGCGCCATGGCGAGCAGATCCTCGCCGTCGAGCAGCACCTCGCCGGCGGTGATCTCGTAGCCGGGCTTGCCGGCCAGCACATGGGACAGGGTCGATTTGCCGGCGCCGTTCGGCCCCATGATGGCGTGGATCTCGCCCTTGTTCACGGTAAGATCGAGGCCCTTGAGGATCTTGCGACCGGCGACTTCGGCCTCGAGGCCCCGGATCTGCAACAGCGGCGTCATGCGACTTCTCCTCGTGATACGCGTTGCGGCCTCAGCCCACGCTTCCTTCCAGCGAGATCGAGATCAGCTTCTGGGCCTCGACCGCGAATTCCATCGGCAGCTGCTGCAGCACGTCCCTGACGAATCCGTTGACCACCAGCGCCACCGCCTCCTCCTGCGACAGCCCGCGCTGGACGCAGTAGAACAGCATGTCCTCGGAGATCTTCGAGGTCGTCGCCTCGTGCTCGAACAGCGCCGAGGCGTTCCTGGCCTCGATGTAGGGCACGGTGTGCGCGCCGCATTCGTCGCCGATCAGCAGCGAATCGCAGGCGGTGAAGTTGCGCGTGCCCCTCGCCTTGCGATGGGCGCTGACGAGGCCGCGATAGGTGTTCTGCGACCTGCCCGCGGCGATGCCCTTGGAGATGATCCGGCTCGTGGTGTTGTTGCCGAGATGGATCATCTTGGTGCCGGAATCGACCTGCTGGTAGCCGTTGGAGATCGCGATCGAGTAGAACTCGCCCCGCGAATTGTCGCCGCGCAGGATGCAGCTGGGATATTTCCAGGTGATCGCCGAGCCGGTCTCGACCTGGGTCCAGGAGATCTTGGAATTGCGGCCGCGGCAGTCGCCGCGCTTGGTGACGAAATTGTAGATGCCGCCCTTGCCCTCGGCGTTGCCGGGGTACCAGTTCTGCACCGTCGAATACTTGATCTCGGCGTCGTCCAGCGCCACCAGCTCGACCACCGCGGCGTGGAGCTGGTTCTCGTCGCGCTGCGGCGCGGTGCAGCCTTCGAGATAGCTCACATAGGAGCCCTTGTCGGCGATGATCAGGGTGCGCTCGAACTGGCCGGTGTTGCGCTCGTTGATGCGGAAATAGGTCGACAGCTCCATCGGGCAGCGCACGCCCTCGGGGACGTAGACGAAGGAGCCGTCGGAGAACACCGCCGAATTGAGCGTGGCGAAGAAGTTGTCGGAGGTCGGCACGACGCTGCCGAGATACTTGCGCACCAGCTCGGGATGCTCGCGCAGCGCTTCCGAGATCGGCATGAAGATGACGCCGGCCTTCTTCAGCTCGGCCTTGAAGGTGGTGGCGACCGAGACCGAATCGAACACCGCGTCGACCGCGATCCTGCGCTCGCCTTCGGGCCGCTCGACCCCGGCCAGCATCTCCTGCTCGCGCAGCGGAATGCCGAGCTTGTCGTAGGTCGCCAGAATCTCCGGATCGACCTCGTCGAGCGAGGCGAGCTTCTTCTGCTTGGGGGCGGAGTAGTAATAGAGATCCTGGTAGTCGATCCTGGGATAATCGACCCGCGCCCAGGTCGGCTCGGTCATGGTCAGCCAGCGGCGATAGGCCTCGAGGCGCCATTCCAGCATCCAGGCCGGCTCGCCCTTCCTGGACGAGATGAAGCGGATGGTGTCTTCGGACAGACCCTTGGGGGCCTTTTCGGATTCGATCGCCGTCTCGAACCCATAGCGATATTGATCGACGTCGATCTGGCGAACCTGTTCGATCGTTTCCTGGACAGCCGCCATGATCTACCCCACCGGTGCGTTCGTTATGATCTCAAGCAAGCTTTGCGCCGCGCAGATCGCGCACGTCGCTCCGCGCTGCCCGCTTGCGCGGCGCAGGCGATGATGCCACGCAGGCGCAGATCCTCGGCGGCGACGATGGCGAGCAGCAGTGTGCCGATCCGGCGCGCGATGCCCGCAAGGCCGATACCCGATCTGGCGCCTGCGCGCGTCACGGCGCCGGCCTCACGCCGGAATGCAGGTGTCGGGCACGGGACACACCACCGCACACTGCGGGGCATCGAAATGCCCCTCGCATTCGGTGCACTTCTTGGGATCGATCACATACATGTCCCGCTTGAGGCTGATCGCCGCGTTGGGACATTCGAATTCACAGGCGCCGCACACCGTGCATTGCGACGCGACGATCTTATAGGCCATGAGGAGCTCCCGCGATTTGCCGACGCGTTCTCTCTTTCAAGCCTCGTGCCAACTTATAGCGATTTGATTTACAAGGAGATTTTCGAAACTCGACGGTCGCCCTGTCGCGGCTGCGACAGGCTGTCGGATGTCCGACAGCCCCTCGCGACTTCAGATCCGCTTGACCTCGATGTTGTACTTCTTCAGCGCATAGCCGACCTGGCGCGGGGTCAGGCCGAGCAGGCGCGCAGCCTTGGCCTGGACCCAGCCGGCCCTTTCCATCGCCTCGATGAAACGGCCGCGATCGGGCGTCGCACCCTGCGCCTCGTCGGCCTCGTCGAACGGTGACGGAGCTTCGGTGACGGCAGGGGCCGCGCCCGGCGCCTTGTTCTCCGCCGCGCCACTGCTGCCTGCCGAGAGCGGCAGCACCGGCAGCGACACCACTGGCCGCAGCCGTTGCGGCGCCAGCTCGGCATGCCCCTTCCACAACAGGGCGGAGAGGCATTCGTTGCGACGACAGGCGAAGTCGTCGTTGGCGATCGAGGGACCGTGAGCCAGTGTCGCGGTCCGCTGAATGCAATTCTCCAGCTCGCGCACGTTGCCGGGAAAGCCGCAGCCCATCAGCACCTCGATGGCGCCGGGGTCGAAGCTCAGCGAGCGCTCGTTGTCGGCATTGAAGCGACGCAAGAATTCACGCGCCAGCAACGGAATGTCGCCGCGGCGCTCGCGCAGCGGCGGCAGCAGGATCGGCACCACGCTGATGCGGTAATAGAGGTCGGCGCGGAACTCGTTCTTCGCCACCGCCTCCTCGAGATTGCGATTGGTCGCGGTCACCACGCGGACATCGACCTTGATGGTGTGATTGCCGCCGACGCGCTCGAACTCCTGCTCCTGCAGCACGCGCAGCAGCTTGGCCTGGAATGCCGGCGAGATCTCGCCGATCTCGTCGAGAAACAGCGTGCCCTTGTCGGCCAGCTCGAAGCGCCCCTTGCGCGCATTCACCGCGCCGGTGAAGGCGCCCTTCTCGTGACCGAACAATTCGGATTCGAGAACGGATTCCGGCAGCGCCGCGCAATTGATCTTGATGAAGGGGCCCTTCACCCGCGGCGACAATTCATGAATGGCCTTTGCCACCAGTTCCTTGCCGGTTCCGGACTCGCCCCGCAACAGCACCGGCGAGTGCGACCGCGCGACGATGGCGATCTTGTCGAGCATGGCGCGCAGCGCCGGACTGTCGCCGACGATGCCCTTGAGCCGTACGGGTTTGCGGTCACGCGGCGGCTTGAGTTCCGACAATTCCTTCTGCAGGCGCGAGCTTTCGGCCATCAGGCGGTCGCGGTCGCGCGTCACGACGCGATAGAGCTGAACCGTCTGGCCGATCAGGTTCGCCACCATGGTGAGGAAGCGCACGTCGGTATCGAGACGGAAGACCGAGCGGCCATCCCAGATGCGGTCGATGGTCAGCGTCCCGATCACCCGGTTGGCGATGCGGATCGGCACGCCGATGAAGGACACCTTGGCGCCCTCGCGGTCGGCCAGCGCGCCGACATCGGAGGCGAACAGCGGATGGGTTTCGATGTTTTCGGCCACCAGCGGCACCGCGGTGGCGATGATCTGACCGATGGCGGTTTCCGGCAGGCGGGCGCGGTAGCGCTCATCCGCACCTTCATTCCAGCCGACCCCGACGGTGATGTCCGGAACGTCGTCGTCGGCGAGGAGCGAGATGACGCCGTGGCGCATCTGCAGGAACGAGGTCAGGACATTGAGGACGTTGGCAAGGGTCGTCTCGAGCCGGTTCGGCGCGTTGAGAATCTTGGAGATTTCGTAGATTCCGGTGAGCGCGATCTCACTCAGGGGAATTACAGGAATACCGGCGCGCGCACCCATTTCGTCAATCGCCGATGCTTCGGAACGGACCATGCGAGATCTCCATGTCCCGGGCATCTCTCTCCCATGTTGCAGTATTTTGGTTGATAGTGAGCCTGCATCGGTGAATTGTCGTGCCCAACTTGGCCGCATGGCTGCGGAAGCTGTAGGCGCGCATTCGCACAAAATCTGCGCCGCGCGCCACGCGCAGATATGCAATCCCACGAATTGTGGTTGATTACGGTGATGTCTTGGGCAGTTGCCGACAATTATCAACCGACGCGAGATTGTCTATGATCGAATTAACTCACTTTGACCGGTCACTTTTGATCGTCGCCGCCGGTTCGAAATAGTCCCCTGTTTTGCGAAGGGCGGTGAGCGGATTGGACTCGAACTTCGTCGGCGGCGATGCGGCAGCGCTCCATGTCGCCAAAACGGGCACGCAAAACCCACGATTCCAGTGTGGTCTTGGCTCGGAGTTTCCTTTAGTGGACTCGCAGAGTCATTTCTCTTTGTTTACGGCCGGCCAGGTCGGAACCCATCGCCGCAACGGCGCCGCGCGCGGCGCGCCGGAGACGATCGTCCTTGTCCCCTCTCCTTCCGCGAGCAAACGGCGGCGGCGGGCGCGCCCGCATTGTCGGGATCGCCACCGCCATCTGGGCCGCCTCGATCTTCCTCAGTCGCCTGATCGGCCTCGTCCGTGAGCAGATCATCGGCCGGACCCTGGGTGCGAGCCGCCAGGCCGACCTCTATTTCGCCAGCTTCACCCTGCCCGACTTCCTCAATTACCTGCTGGCCGCCGGCGCACTGTCGATCGTCTTCATCCCGATCTTCCTCGGTTATCTCGAGCGCGGCGACGACAAGCGCGGCTGGCACGCCTTCAGCGTCATCGCCAATTTCCTGGTGCTGGCCGGCACCCTCGGCCTCGTCCTGCTGTTCTACTTCGCGCGGCCGCTGACCGCCCTGGTCGCGCCCGGCTATACCGATCCGGCCGATGTCGACACCCTGGTGCGGCTGACCCGGATCATCCTGCCGGCCCAAATCTTTCATCTGGTCGGCGGCCTGCTGTCGGCGGCGCTGCAGGCGAAGAACCGCCATCTGCTCCCGGCGCTGGCGCCGCTGGTCTATTCCGCCGGGATCATCGCCGGCGGCCTGATCGGCACCCAATATCCAGCGCTCGGCGCCGACGGCTTCGCCTGGGGCGTGCTCGCCGGCTCGATCGTCGGGCCGTTCGGCCTGCCGCTCGCCGGCTGCATCCGGTCGCACATGCGCTGGCTGCCGATCTTCTCGTTCCGCGACGCGGACCTGCGGCGCTATCTCTTTCTGTCGGCGCCGATCATGATCGGCTTTTCGATCGTCGTGGTCGACGAATGGATCGTCAAGAACCAGGCGTCCTATCTCGGCGTCGGCGCCCTGTCCTACCTGCAATATGGCCGGACGCTGATGAAGGTGCCGATCGGCATCTTCGGCATGGCTGCCGGTGTCGCCGCCTATCCGACCATCAGCTCTCTCGTCGCCACCGGCCAGGTGAAGGAGGCTTACGACCTGCTGGCGCGGGCGATCCGTCTCGTGCTGACGCTCACCTTCGCCGCCCAGATCTGCCTCACCGTCGCCGGCTTCGATGCCGTCTATCTGGTGTGGGGGCTGTTCGCCAACCGCTTCAGCGTCACGGACGCGCAGGCCACCGCGACCGTGCTCGGCTTTCTCTGCCTCGGGCTCGGCGGCTGGGCCACCCAGACGGTGATCAGCCGAGGCTTCTATGCGCTCGAGAGCACCTGGCTGCCCACTCTCGTCGGCACCATCATCGCCGTGCTGATGGTGCCGCTTTATGTCGCGCTGCGGATCGAGGCCGGCACCGCCGGGCTGGCGATCGCCAGCTCGCTGGCCATCATCGTTTATGTCGCCGTGCTCGGCTTTCTGCAGCGGCGACGCTTCGAACGCGAAGCCGCCGCCCGCGGCACCACGCTCGACCGCAGTTCCGCCCTGCTGCCGGCGACGCTCCGCCTCGCCGCCGCGGCCGCCATTGCCATCGGCGTCGGCCTCACCCTGCGCATCGGACTGGCGCATTGGCTGGGCGGCCAGCACGCGCTGGTCGTCATCCTGCGCGCCGCGCTGCTGTGCAGCGTCAGCGTCGGCCTTTACGCGGTGCTGGCCTATCTGTTCGGCGTCGCCGACGTCACCGAGGTGGCCCGCCTCGTCAGGCGACGGCTCGCCGGCCGCGCCGCCCCGTCCGACCGAGGAGGCTCGCCCGACGGCGGCTGATCTTGCTTGCAACGGGCCTATCGATCCATGGCCGCCTTGGCCTCGCCGTCGGGCAGCAGCCGCATCAGATCCTCAAGCCTCACGAGATTGCCCTCACGAGATCGCGCTCCGGCCTGTCGGCCGCGCCGGGATCCGCGGAGCACGGAATCCTGACAGATCGCGGTCTCTGCCGCAGTGCATCTCTTCCACCAAATCGAGATCGACGCACGATTTGATCTCTCAAGACCGAGACGGATGCTTCGTCTGTTTCGAATGCTGAAACCAGCGATATCGCCGCTTCAAACCGATCTTCGATCGCGATAACGATCGTGCACCCCAGCAGGATCCTCGCGAATGTCGAACCGTCAACTCCACCTGAACGTCAATCTGCTGCATTCCGGCGTCTACCCGTCGGCATGGCGTCTGCCCGAAAGCGATCCGAAAGCCTTCTTCGACCTCGGACACTTCGTGCGGGTGGCCAAGATCGCCGAGCGCGGCAAGCTCGACGCCATCTTCCTGGCCGACACGCCGGCGATCACCGACCGGATCGACTACCGGCCGTTCTTCTCGCTGGAGCCGACGATCATTCTCGCCAGCGTTGCCGCAGCGACGAGCCATGTCGGACTGATCGGCACGGTGTCGACCAGCTTCAACGAGCCCTTCAACATCGCGCGGCGCTTTGCCAGCCTCGATCACGCCAGCGGCGGACGGGCCGGCTGGAATGCCGTCACCACGGCCGATGCGGCGTCGAGCCGCAATTTCGGGCTCGACGGCCCGCTCGACCACAAGGCGCGTTACGACCGGGCCAAGGAATTCACCGAGGTCGTCAAGGCCCTGTGGGACAGCTGGGAAGACGATGCCTTCGTCGGCGACAAGGCGAGTGGGCGCTTCGTCGACACTTCGAAGGTGCACCCGATCAACCATCGCGGGCCGCACTACACCGTGGCCGGTCCGCTCAACGTGCCGCGCTCGCCACAGGGCCGCCCGATCACCGTTCAGGCCGGCGGCTCGGACGACGGCCGCGATCTCGCCGCCGCCCACGCCGACGCGGTCTTCACCCTGGCGCAGAGCATCGAGGAAGGCGCGGCCTATGCGCGCGATCTGCGCGCCCGTGCCGCCGCCTATGGCCGCCCCGGCGATTCGATCGTCATCCTGCCGGGGCTTGCCACCGTGATCGGCAGCAGCGAAGCCGAAGCGAAGCGCCGCCAGGACGAATTGTGGAGTCGAGTGCCGGTCGAATACAGCCTGTCGCGTCTCGCCGGAACGCTGCACATCGATCCGGCGCAGCTCGACCTCGACAAGCCGCTGCCCGATCCGCTGCCGCTGCCGATCAACGCCAACCATACCATGTTCAGCGGCACGCTCGCGCTTGCCCGGCGCGGCAATCTCACGGTGCGCGAGCTGCTGCGCGCGCTCGGCGGCGGCGTCGGCCACCGCATCATCGTCGGCACTCCCGAGCAGATCGCCGACGATATCGCGGCATGGTTCAACGCCGGCGCCGCCGACGGCTTCAACCTGATGCCCGATGTGCTGCCCACCGGACTGGAGACCTTCGTCGACACCGTCGTGCCGATCCTGCAGAAGCGTGGCCTGTTCCGGCACGAGTATGCCGGCACGACGCTGCGCGACCACTTCGGCCTGCCACGACCGCCGAGCCGCTATGCCACGCCGGCGCGCAGCGTCGCCCGCGCCTGAGCTCTCGACGACAACCCCTCAACGACGACGAACCCGCAAAAACGACTGCGGCGACGCGGCCCCCATCGCGTCGCCGCAGATGCCGCGAACGAGGTGCGGCCGATCAGCCCGTGGCCATCAGCCCCCTCGCCCCCCTGACTCGCGGCATGACTTCGGCGGCGAAGCGCTGCATCTCGCGCTCGAACGGCTGGAACTGGAGCATGAAGAGCTCGATCCCCGCCGCATGAAACGCCTTGATCCGCCCCGCCACGTCGTCATAGCTGCCGACGAGGCCCGCCGCGGTCCCGCCATTGCTCCCCACCCGCGGCGATTTCCGCATCGTCTGCATCATCACCACCTTTGGATCGGTGTTCTGCTGCTGCACCGCGCGCATCGGCGCATCCTTTGCGGCGAGCGCAAGCAGGTGCTGATAGGCGGCCTGCGCCTCGGCGTCGGTGTCGCGGGCGATGACGAAAGCCGCCAGCCCGAAGCGCAGCGGCGGACCGTGCCGACGCCGCGCCGCGACGTCGGCGATCAGAGCGCGGACGTCCTCGAGCGGCTGGCCGTTGATGAACCAGACGTCGCCGTGGGCGGCAACGAGATCGCGCGCCGGCGCCGATTCTCCGCCGACATAGATCGGCGGCCGCGCACGGTATTGATCCTGCGGCCGCAGAACATAGTCGCGGATGTCGAAGTGCGCGCCCTTGTGGGTCACGCGCTCGCCGCGCAACAGGCGCTCGACCACCGAAATCCATTCAGTGCCGTAGGCATAGCGCTCGTCGTGCTCGGGAAAGCCGATCCCGGCCCGCTCCAGCTCCGGCCGGTTCCAGGCGTTGATCAGATTGACCGCGAAGCGGCCCCGACTGATATTCTCGATCTGCAGCGCCATCTTGGCGAGCACCACCGGATGCTGCAGGTAAGGCTTGATCGCCGCGATGATCTCGATCCGGCTGGTCAGGGCAGCAAGGGCCGCTGCCGCCGTCCAGGCTTCGAGCTGGTCGAGATCCTCCTGGTGCGGGTTCATCGTGTGCTGCGCCACCAGCGTCGAATCGAATCCGAGCGCCTCGGCCTCGAGCACCAGCTGCCGATTGCGCTCCCATGACGCGTCGAAGGGCTCGTCGGGATCGTGATGCGAGGCGCGCGGCCCATGAACCGGCGCCCAGACGCCGAAACGAAGCGAAGACATCGAATACCCTTCTCCAGGAGCGAGGCGCAGCGGTCGACCTCATGCGTGCGCGACGAGGCGATGTTGTCGCCAAACTCACGTCCGGATCAAGCTGGTCGAAACGACATCGCGCGCGATTCCAGGCATTTAGATTTTCCTGTCACGCCGCGCGTCGCCGCGAGATCATAACACTCCGCCACGACGAACAATTGAAATAGCGGACTATTTGTCGTTGCGGAAAATCGTGGGACATTTCGCTCGCATGCAACCATCTGACCGCGCGCGATGCGAACTGCATCACTGCGACGGCTGCGGACCCGGACCACGCGTCTCGTGGCCCACGACTTTGGATCGTCACTCGCCCCTCGATACCAGCAACGCTTGAGCAACCTCGCAGTGAGCAGTCTTCGACAGCTTGTCGCCCTCGATGCGACAGAAACCGACAGTGCCGCCATCGGCGCGCGCTCTGCCGCGCCGGTTCGGCATCGCGGAGCCGCGCCGCTCGGCGCCCGCGGCCTCTTCATTCTGTCGTGGGTGTCGCCGATCGCGCTCGTGGTCGCCTGGGAGTTCGGCGCCCGCGCCGGCTGGCTGTCGCCGCAGGTCCTGCCGGCCCCCAGCAAGGTGCTGGCGACGGCGTTCAAGCTCACCGCCGGCGGCAGCCTGCTGACCGATCTCGGCACCAGCCTGTTGCGGGCGGTTGCGGGCTTTGTCGTCGGCGGCGCCTGCGCATTCGCGCTCGGCACGCTGGTCGGCTTCTCCCGCCTGGCAGAAGCGGCGATCGATCGCAGCGTCCAGATGGTCAGGGCCATACCGTTCCTGGCGCTGCTGCCCCTCGTCATCGTCTGGCTCGGCGTCGGCGAGGCCGAGAAGGTCTTCCTGGTGGCGCTCGGGGTTGCCTTCCCGATCTACATCAACACCGTGCTGGGCATCCGCCAGGTCGATCCCAAGCTGCTCGAACTTGCGCAAGTGCAGCACCTCGGCCCCATCGAGACCATCCGCCGCGTCATTCTGCCTGGCGCGCTGCCGTCGATCCTGACCGGCATCCGCTACGCGCTGGCCACCGCCTGGCTGGCCCTGGTGGTGGCCGAAACCATCGGCGCCCAGTCGGGCCTCGGCTTCCTCGCCATGGACGCGCGGGAGTTCCTGCGCACCGACGTCATCGTCCTGACGATCGTGATCTACGCCCTGATCGGCGTCGCGGCCGACTCCATCGCCCGCCTGCTGGAGCGCCGCCTGCTGGCCTGGCATCCGAATTACGGGGCGGCCCGATGACGCTGCATGTCGTTCCGCCATCGACGGCACCTGCGGTCAGCGTCAGCCGCCTGCGGCGGCGTTATGGCGATCGCGTGGTGATCGACGGCCTTGACCTTTCGATCGCGCGCGGCGAATTCGTCGCCCTGCTCGGCGAGAGCGGCTGCGGCAAGACCACGCTGCTGCGCGCGCTGGCCGGCCTCGATCCGATCCAGGGCGGCCGGATCGCGGCACCGCGGCGGCCTGCCGTGGTGTTTCAGGAGCACCGGCTGCTGCCGTGGGACACGTTGTGGCGCAATGTCGCCCTCGGCCTGAGTGGCGACGATATCCGCGGCCGCGCCGCCGCGGCGCTCGCCGAGGTCGGGCTGGGCGAGCGGCTCGACGACTGGCCGCGCAATCTCTCGGGCGGGCAGGCCCAGCGCGTCGCGCTGGCCCGCGCCCTGGTGCAGCAGCCCGAACTGCTGCTGCTCGACGAGCCTTTTGCCGCGCTCGACGCCCTGACGCGGATCCGCATGCACGGCCTGGTGCGCGAACTGGTCGCCCGCCATCGCCCCGGTGTCCTGCTCGTCACCCACGATGTCGACGAGGCCATTGCGCTGGCCGACCGCATCCTGGTGATGCGCGATGGCGCGATCGCCTTCGAACACCGTCCCGGCATCGTCAATGCCAGCGCCGCCGCGACCCGCGCCGAGCTTCTTGTCGAGCTCGGCGTCGCGGCACGCCGATCAGCCTGATCGTCACAAGGACCTGAAGATGACAGAGACGATTTCTCCCCGCCCGCCCGCGTCGCTGAGCCGTCGCCGCCTGCTGCGCGCGGCCGCCGGCCTCGGTGCGGCGGCGCTCGGCGCCGGATCCGGTGCCGCCGCGGGGCGCACCACCGACAAGGTGCGCCTGACCTGGGGGCTCAGCGGTCTCAACCTGATCGCCAAGGAGCGCGGTGGTCTCGAAAAGGCATTGGCGGCCGACGGCATCAAGGTGGAATGGCTCGGCCCGTTTCCGAACCATGCGCCGACGCTGCAGGCGGTGACCGGCGGCAGCGCCGACTTCAGCTTCGGCGGCAGCACCACACCTGCCCTCGCCGCGATCATCGCCGGCTCGCCGCTGGTCTTCACCCAGTTCGTCGTCTACGAGCCGCGCACCACGGCGATCATCGCCCGGGACGATTCCGGCATCAACCGGATCGAGGATCTGGCCGGCAAATCGGTGGCCGTGAACCGGTCGGGGCTTGGTGAATTCCTCCTGGTGGCGGCGCTGGAGAAGCACAAGATCGACCGCTCGGCGGTGAAATTCGTCTATCTCAATCCGCCCGACGCCGCACCCGCGCTCGCCTCCGGCAAGGTCGATGCATGGTCGATGTGGAGCCCCGGGGTCGACATCGCCCGCCTCGAATACAAGGCGCACGATCTGTTCCTGGAGGAGCGCGATCTGGATTTTCAGATCGACTACACCTCCTATCTGACCACCCGGAAATTCGCCACCGAGAATCCGGATCTGGTCAAGGCGGTCAACGCCGCCTTCCGGGCCGAGGGCCAATGGATCTCGGACAACGGCAAGGACGCCGAATACATCGCCCAGAAGGCGGCGAAATACAGCGACGCGGTGCGCGACCGTTTCATCGCCCTGAAGCGGAGCTACCGCTACTTCGCGGTGGATGACAGCACCTTCGTGATTGATTTGCAGCGGGCGGCCGACTGGCTGGTGGCCCGCAAGGTGCTGCCCGAGCCGGTCAAGATCACGGACCATCTCGCCAGACTCTGACCGCCAGCCGCCGGTGACCGCGGCCACACTTCGTTCCACATGCAGGCATGCCCATGAACAAGCCGATCTCGTCTCAATCCCTCCGCCTCTCCGATCCGATCGACGCCCAATCGGCCGAGCTGAAGGCGCTGTTCGACCAGATCGCCGCCGGCGCCCTCGAGCGCGAGCGCGAACGCGTCCTCCCCTTCGAAGCCATCGACCTGATCCGCCAGTCGCGGCTCGGAGCGCTGCGCATCGCCAAGGCGGACGGCGGCGGCGGCAGCACCATCCGCGACCTGATCGAGATCGTGATCCATCTCGCCGCGGCCGACGCCAATGTCGCGCACATCCTGCGCAACCATTTTGCCGTCGTCGAGCAGCAGGTTCGCCGTCCGCGCAACGACCAGGCCCGCGAATGGCAGAAGGCGGTGGTCAACGGCGCGATCATCGGCCTCGCCACCACGGAACTCGCCAGCCCGCGCGTCGGCAACGTCACCCCCGACACCTTGCTGACGCCCGACCGCGACGGCTATGTCCTCAACGGCACCAAGTATTACAGCACGGGAACGCTGTTCGCCGACTACGTGCTGGTTCGCGCCGCCGACCCCACCGGCGCCACGGCCGCGGCCGTGATTCCAGTGAACCGCCCCGGCGTCGAACTCGTCGACGACTGGGACGGCATGGGCCAGCGCCTGACGGCGAGCGGCACCACCCATTTCCGCAATGTGCGGGTCGCGCGCGACGAGGTCGCCTTCGATTCCCCGGAGGTCGGCTACGGCGTTCCCTATGCCAACACCTATGCGCAGCTGTTCGTCACCGCGGTCAATGCCGGCATCCTGCGCGCCATTCATCGCGATGCCGTGGCGCTGGTCCGCAGCCGGCCGCGCACCTTCTATTATGCGCCCGCCGAGCGCGCCGCCGACGATCCGCTGCTGCAGCAGACGGTCGGCCAGATCTCCAGCGAGGCCTTCGCCGCCGAGGCCGTGGTGCTGGCAGCGGCGACTGCCCTCGATGTCTCCAGCGCCGCCGCCGAGGCGCGCGATGCCACGGCGCCGGACGCCGCCCATCGAGCCGCCCTCCTCGCCGCCAAGGCAAAGATCGTGGTCGACGAATTCGCCCTGCGCGCCGGCAGCCAGCTCTTCGATGTCGGCGGCGCCTCCAACACCAAGCGCAGCCACAATCTCGACCGTCACTGGCGCAACGCCCGCACGCTGTCGTCGCACAATCCGACCACCCTCAAGGCGCGATCGATCGGCGACCACGAGATCAACGGCACGCCGCTGCCGGCCAAGGGCTTTTTCTGAACCCAATCGGAGCCAGAGCAAGACAGCGGATTGCGCGGGGGCCTTTCCACCATCCGACCCAACCTTCGGACACGGACTACGCCAAAGGAGAAACGCCATGCCAGACCATGAGGTGTCAGCGTCACTCCAAGCTTCGGCCGCCACGTCCGGCGCCGAGGCCTCGACCGGCGACCTTGCCTATCGGGCACTGCTGCAGCGCCTCGCCGGCATCGTCGCCATCGTCACCGCCGGTCGCGGCGAGGCGATTTCCGGCGCGGCCGTCACGTCACTGTCGTCGCTGGGATCCGATCCGCCGCGGCTGCTGCTCAGCCTTGGCCGGACCTCGCCGTCGCTTGCCCTCATCGCCGACCAGCGCCAGTTCGCAATCAGCATCCTCGGTGCCGGCCAGGACGACACCGCCGATCGCTTCGCCCCTGACGCCGGCGACGGCCTCCCGTTCGACGGCCTCGCCTGGCATCGGGGCGCCTCGGGAGTTCCGCTGCTCGACAATGCCGCTGCCACGGTCGAATGCGAAGTCGACACCATCGACATCCGCTATGCCCGTGCCGTCCTGATCGGCCGCCCGGTTGCGATATCGCTCTCCGGCGATATCTCGGCGCTGGCCTATTGGAACGGCGACTATGTGCGCCTGATGCACGACCACGATCTCGATCGTCTCGCCGAGGTCAGCCTGCCGCCCCGAAACACGACAGCCCGCCCGACGGCCGCGATCCCGCATCGCCCCTGATCCATGCCCTTCAGCTTTCCTCCCGTCATCGAACCCGGACAGCGAGACCGACCATGAGCCAACGCCGACAACTCATCCTCAATCTCTTCATCTACCCCGGCGGTCATCACGAGGCGGCATGGCGCTACGGCGGATCGCGTTATCAGGACGTGCTCGACATCTCTTTCTATCAGGATCTGGCGAAGCGGGCCGAGGCGGGCCGAGGCGGCCAAGCTCGACGCGGTGTTCTTCGCCGACGGGCCGGCCCTTGCCGACAACGTTCGTTTTGCCCAGCGCTTCCGGCTCGAACCGCTGACCTGGCTGTCGGCGATGGCGGCGGCGACGAGCCGCATCGGACTGATCGGCACCGCCTCGACGAGCTACATGGAGCCGTACAATCTGGCGCGGTTCTACGCCTCGCTCGACCACATCAGCCGTGGCCGCGCCGGCTGGAACATCGTCACCACCAGCGCGCCCCAGGCGGCGCAGAATTTCGGACTGCCGGAACATCCGCCTCACGCCGAGCGCTATGCGCGGGCGCGGGAGTTCGTCGACGTGGTGACGCGGCTGTGGGACAGCTGGGAGGACGAGGCCCTGGTCAATGATCCGGCGACGGGCATCTTCGCCGACACCGACCGAATCCATGCCATCGATCATGTCGGGCAATATTTCCGCGTGCGCGGGCCGCTCAACATTCCCCGGCCGCCGCAGGGCCGGCCGGTCTATGTCCAGGCCGGCTCCTCCGACGACGGCCGCGCCTTCGCTGCCCAGGTCGCCGAAGCGATCTTCACCGCACATCAGACCGTCGACAGCGCGAGAGCGTTCTACGCCGACATCAAGCGCCGGGCCGGCGGCTTCGGGCGCGATCCGGATCACGTCAAGATTCTGCCCGGCATCAGCCCCTTCATCGGCAGCACCCAGGCGGAAGCCGATCGCCTGCAGGAGGAATTCGACGAGCTGATCCAGCCCGAATATTCGCTGGCCCAGCTCCGCCAGCTCACCGGCCTCGACCTCGCCGGACATGACCTCGACGGTCCCTTCCCGCGCCATCTCGTCGATGCCAGCCATCCGCGCGGCGTGGCGAGCCGGTTCCAGCTGGTGCTCGACATCGTCGATCGCGAGCAGCCGACCATCCGCCAGCTGGTGCAGCGGCTTGCCGGCGCCCGCGGCCATTGGGTGATCGCCGGCCCGCCGGAGAAAATCGCCGATGCGATCCAGGCCTGGTTCGAAGGCGGCGCCGCCGACGGCTTCAACGTCATGCCGCCGTGGCTGCCGGGCGGAGTCGACGCCTTCATCGATCAGGTGCTGCCGATCCTGCGCCGGCGCGGCCTGTTCCGGCACGACTACAGCGGCACCACGCTGCGCGATCACTACGGCCTGCCGAAGCCGCCAAACCTGTTTGCCGGCGCGACGCAGGCGCGAATCTCCGCGTAACGGCGACAACCTTGCTTCACCTCGTCACAGGATCGAGATCGTCGCGATGAAGACGTTTACGCTATTCCTCTCCGCCATCGTGGCGCTGTCCATCGGCAATCTGCCGCTCGTCCGCGCCCAGCAGCCGGACAAGCCCGAACTCAAGGTCGGCTTCGTGCCGGGACCCTATATCGACGGCTTCAAGGCGGGCGTCGCCCCGGAGCTGAAGAAGAGGGGCTATCAGATCCGCTACGTCGAGTTCAGCACGGGGCTCGAAGCCAACACCGCGGTGTTTCGCAACGACATCGATGCCAATGTCATGCAGCACACGGTGTTCCTGAATTCCTTCAACGAACGCCACAACACCGACCTCGTCGGCATCGTCCATGTGCCGACCCCGCCGATGGGGCTCTA
This sequence comes from Bradyrhizobium sp. WD16, assembly GCF_024181725.1. Lineage (NCBI taxonomy): Bacteria > Pseudomonadati > Pseudomonadota > Alphaproteobacteria > Hyphomicrobiales > Nitrobacteraceae > Bradyrhizobium > Bradyrhizobium sp. WD16. The sequence continues at coordinate 879,925 of NZ_CP028908.1, forward strand.
TTCCAAGAAGCACGCACTCGGCACGCCGATCAGGCCGGGCTCGATCGTGGCGGTGCCCAACGACCCGGTCAATCTGCAGCGCGCGCTGTGGATCCTGCGCGATCTCGGTCTGATCGAGATCCGCGACAGCAAGCCGATCGACGTGACCGAACTCGACGTCGTCAAGAATCCCGGCGGCATCAAGATCGTGCCGCTCGAGGCGGCGCAGGCGCCGCGGGCGCTGGACGATGTCGACTATGCCGCGGTCCAGGGCAATTTCGCGATCTACAGCGGCTTGAAGCTGACCAACGCCTTCGCCCTGGAGAAAATGACGACCCCCTATGTCAATGTCGTCGCGGTGCGGCGTGGCAACACCGACACGGGATGGGCGAGGGATATCGCCACCGCCTACAGGTCCGACACCTTCAAGACCGCGATCCGGGCGGATCGCTTCTACGACGGCTTCACCCTGCCGGACTATTTCAGGTAGCGGACCGCATCGGCCGGCGTCATTCGCCGGCCGCGACGCTTTCTCTCGCCGCCGGCTCGCCGGCGTCGTCGATCTTCACCTGACGCCCGCGATGGCTCGGCGCCAGACGCGGCCCGCGCCCGAACAGCTTGTCGCGGAAGGTCCCGGCGGCATAATCGCGCTTGTAGCGGCCACGCCGCTGCAGCTCGGGAACCAGCAGCTCGACGACGTCCTTGAACGTTTCCGGCATCACCACCGAGCCGAGATTGAACCCGTCGCTGCCGGTCTCGTCCATCCACGCCTCCAGTTCGTCGGCAACGGCTGCGGGCGAGCCGACCGTGACCGGACCACGACCGCCGATCCCGACCCAGTCGGCGAGCTCGCGAATCGTCCAGGTGCGGGCCGGATCGGCCGTGCTGAAGGTCTCAACCGCCGACTGGCCGGCATTGGTCTTGACGTGACGCAGCGGCTCGTCGAGCTCGTATTTGCCGAGATCGATCCCGGTCCAGCCCGACAGCAGCGTCAAGGCCGCGTCCCGGTTCACGTGACGGCGATAGTCGCGGTGCTTCTCCTCGGCCTCCGCATCGGTGCGGCCGAGCACCACGGTGTGCATGTTGAAGACCTTGACGTCGTCGGCGGCGCGCCCCTGCGCCACCGCGCTGGCGCGGACGGAATCGACATAAGTCTTGAGAATGGCCGTGGTCGGCGCCCCGATGAACACAGCCTCGGCATGCCGGGCGGCGAATTGGCGCCCGCGCCCCGACCCGCCGGCCTGATAGAGCACCGGCGTGCGCTGGGGCGAGGGTTCGCACAGATGGACGCCATCGACGTGAAAATGCGGTCCGCGATGACGGATGGCATGGACCTTGTCCGGATCGGCGAAGACGCCGCGCGACCTGTCGCGCAGCACCGCATCGTCCTCCCAGCTTGCTTCCCACAGCTTGTAACAGACATCGAGATAGTCGTCGGCGTAGGCGTAACGATCGTCATGCGCGGCCAGCGCATCCTGGCCGACCGACCGCGCGCCGCTGTCGAGATAGGAGGTGACGATGTTCCAGCCGATCCGGCCCTCGGTCAGATGATCGAGCGTCGAAATGCGGCGGGCGAAGGTGTAGGGATGCTCGTAGGAGACCGAAGACGTGACGCCGAAGCCGAGATGGCGCGTTACCAGCGCCATGGCCGTGACCAGCTGCAGCGGATCGTTGACCGGCACTTGGGCGGCATGGCGGATGGCGAAGTCGCGATCGCCGTGAAAGACGTCGTAGACGCCGATCACGTCGGCGATGAACATGCCGTCGAACAACCCGCGCTCGAGCAGCTGGGCAAGCTCGGTCCAGTAGGTCAGGCGCCGGTAGTCGGCCGTATGGTCCCGCGGATGAGTCCACAGGCCGGGGGCGACATGCCCGACCGTGTTCATGATGAAGGCGTTGAGGCGGATGTCCTTGGTCATGGGTTATGCCGACGCCACGTGGGCCACGGCCGGCCGCCAGACGGCATCTGCGTAGAGATCGGGGCTGAAGTCGTCGGCGATGGGTCCGTTGATGCGCGCCTCATGGACGGCAAGATCGGCGAAGAACAGGTCGTGGCTGATCCGCGCCACGACGCCCGGGATATCGCGCCTGAAGCTCGGCACGTCGCCCACCGGCAGGCCGAAGCTGACGAAGGCGCCCGGGTTGAAGACATGGATGTTCTTCAGATAGGGGGCCCGGCCCGGCTGCTTTTCGAGATATTCGTGGCCGGCGCCGAGATAGGGATAGGCGCCCAGCGCTTCGTCGCGCTGGTCCGGCGGCGGCAGAAAGCGGTCGCGCCAGAGCAGGATGTCGCCGGCGACGTCGCGCAGCTCGTCGCGCGCCGCAACGTCGGTCACATAGCCGGTGCCGGCGATGACGAAATCGAAGCCGAGGCGCTCCGACGCCGTCGCGATGATCGCCTTGCCGCCCTGGTGGCGGACATCGCGCCAGGACGCGCCGAGATGCAGATGAAAATTGGCAAACCTGGTGACGCGACTGATGGAGTCCGGCGGTGGGGTCGATCCGGCCTGACGGAAGCGCCGGGCCTGCTGCCATTTGGCCGCATCCGGCAGCGCGTAGTAGTTGTCGTAGGCGCCGGGATAGCCGCGGACGCGCATGACCGGTAACGACGCCAGCGCGGTGCGCCGGGCAAACAGGTGAACGTCGGCGGCGCCGGATTCGAGGGCGACCGCTGCGGCGTCGAACGCCGAGGCGGCGCTGCCGAGCACGGCCACCGACTTGCCGCGCAGCGCCGCGAAATCGACCGGATCGGAGGTGTGGGCATAGAGATCGGCCGGCAGATTGTCGCGCAACAGCACCGGAATGTTCGGCGCACCGCTGCCGTCGACGCCGTTGGCGAGGATGAGCTTTCGCGCCGTCTCCACCGTGTCGCCGGCGGGACCCGACAGGTGAAGCCGCAGATGATCGGCCGCAGGCTCCACCCGCTTCAGACGGGTACCGAAACGCACCGGCACGTCGACAGTGCTGCGGAACCAGTTGAGATAGGCCGCCCAGTCGGTGCGCGCGATGCGGTCGATCGCGGCATAGGCACTGGCGCCGTGACGGGATTCGTACCAGGCCTGGAAGCTCAGGCCGGGCAGGCCAAGGTCCGGTCCCACCAGATTTTTCGGTGTCCGCAGCTTGTGCATGCGGGCGCGCGACAGCCAGACGCCGGCTTCGGTCTCCTCAGAAGCCCGCTCCAGCACGGTGACCTCGCCGATTCCCGCCCGCCGCAGCGCGAACGCGAAGGTGGTCCCCGACTGGCCGCCGCCGATGATGGCGACGTTGTGGTCGATGCCGGTCTGGCGCGGGACCCAGTTGTCGGGCGCCGGCCCGATCAGGCGCAGGGTTTCGCGGGCGGTGAAATCGGGATCTGTCGTCGACATGGGATCAGGGCATCAATCGTGAAGTTGCGGGAAGTCGTAGCGCTCCGCCAGAATCGCGAGAATGCGATCCGTCGCATCGAGATAGCGATGGCCATTGGCGATCTTGGCGTCCGCCGGCACCGGCACGGTATCGGCGAACACCAGGACCGGCAGCGACTGGTGCTGCTCACCGAGCAGTTCGACCAGCACCCGGCGGGGCTTCGGGAACGGCAGGCGGAAGACATCGAGCTGGGTCGCGAGGCCCGGAAAGGACTTCAGCAACCCCTCGATCGTGTTGCAGTGCGGACAGACGAAGAACCGGCCGGGCCGCGATGGATCCTCGAAGCCCGGACTGAGCAGATAGAGACGGGCGCGACTCATTGAACCTCGCCGAGAACACCGAGATAGGACTTGCCGATCAGGTCATAGGCCACGTCCGAGGTCGGCGGATGGAACGGTCCGGATCGCACGTCGCGATAGAGCCGCTCCAGCTCGTTCTTCCTGTACAGCGATCCGGCCCCGGCGATCTTGGTGGCGAGATCGACCACGCGCCGCGCGCCGTCGACGCTATGCTGCTTCGCCGCCACCAGCTTGGCCGGCCACAGCTCGCCGTGGTCGACGCCATCCGCCCACTCCCGCGAGATGCGGTCGAGCAGCGCCCAGATGCTGTCGAGCTCGATGGCCGCCTCGGCGACGTCGCGCTGGGTATAGGGATGATGGGCGTAGGTCTTGCCGCCCAGCGCCGCCGAGACCCGACGGCCGGCGCTCTCCAGCGCCAGATCGAACGCCCGCTTGGCGAGCCCGTAATAAACCGCGCTGATGCCCGGAATGGCGGAGCCGAAGATCGCGCCGATGAAGGGATCGGACGGCGGGCCCGCCGGCAGCACCCGGGCGACGTGAGGCGCCAGGCCGACCACGCCCTCGAGCACGGTGTCGTCGCTGCGCGTCGCCCGCACGCCGAGCGTATCCCAGGTCTGCTCCGTCCGATGGCCCGCATCCTGGCGGCGGATGAAGGCGTGAACGATCTTCGGATGCGCCGGATCGGAATTGTCCAGCGCATGCAGCCCGAGCCAGTCCCATACCGGGGACAGCGAGGTAAAGATCTTGCGGCCGGTGAAACGATAGCCGCCGTCGCCGAGCGGTTCGGCCACCACCGCCGAACTGGCAAGACCGAGGTCGTTGCCGATCTCACCATGCCCGGCCGCGAAGATCTTGCCGGCGACCGCTTCGCGCAACAGCCACTCCAACGAGGGATCTCCGCTGCGCCACAGATGCGCCGCGGCACCCGTCCAGTATAGATGCATGTTGATGGCGAGCGCCGTCGACGGCGCATGATAGGCGAGCCGGGCCTGCTCGGCGACGAGTTCGGGTATCGACAGGCCGAGGCCGCCGAACTCCTCGGGCACGGCCAGCACCAGATAGCGCGCCGCGCGCAGATCCTCGAGATCCTCGTAGAAGAAGCGGTTGTCGCGGTCGTCGCCCGCCGCACGAGCGGCAATCTTCCGCAGCAAGTCGTCATCGAGGAGGTGCGGGCGCGAAACCGAACTTTGCTCAGGCCTGGGACGCAGAATCTGATTCATCGACGGGCTCCGGCGTGAAGTGAACGAAACGATCATCCGCGTGCGCGAGCCGCGCATCGCGCTGCCGGTCGCGCTCTAAATCCTATGAGCGCCAGTGGTTGAGTCAATGAAACGAAACACGCGTTGTTTTCATCGCGAGACAATGAAGACAGCGCGATTGAGGCATCCGGAAGATGATCGTTGCGACGGCGTCAATTGCATTTCGCGCGCGCAACGACACGAGCCCTGCGCGGAGCCAAATCCTCGCCTCGCGCCTGGAGCGACTCCATTCTCCAATTCCGTCGTTCCGGAGAACGGAGCTTTCGTATCGACGACAATTCCGAAATTGCCATCGGCCCCTCCTTGCCGACAAATGTCGGCACGCAGCTCCGCGCGGAAAGACCAGCCGGCGGCGATCATGCCCTTCAGGAGTTCCTCATGTCCGCCCGGCGCCTGCCCGTTCTGCTCTCGATGCTCGCGCTGCTGTCGGCGCCGCTGACCTCAGGCGCCCGCGCCGAAGGACGGCTGCGGATCGTCGAGCAGTTCGGCACCGTCTATCTGCCGCTGCATGTCATGCGCGACCAGAAGCTGATCGAGAAACACGGCAAGGCGGCGGGCGTCGACATCGCGGTGGAATGGATCAAGCTCAGCGGCGGCGCGGCGATCAATGACGCGCTGCTGTCGGGCGCCGTGGACGTCGGCGGCGCCGGTGCCGGTCCGGTGATCGTGTTGTGGGACCGCACCAGGGGCAGCAGCGACGTCAAGATCGTCGCCGCGCTCGGCGAGCAGCCGAACTACCTGATCACCAGCAACCCCGATGTCAAGACGCTGAAGGACTTCACCAAGACCGACAAGATCGCGCTGCCGGCCGTGGTGGTATCGCAGCAGTCGCGCCTGTTGCAGATCGCCGCCGAGAAGGAATTCGGCGAAGGCAAGTACAACGCGCTCGACGACATCACCGTCAGCCTGCCGCATCCGGACGCAACCACCGCCCTGCTGTCGGGGTCCGGCGCCATTACCGCCCATTTCTCCAACCCGCCATTCCAGGAGCAGGCGCTGCAGAACCCGAAGGTGCACAAGGTGCTCAGCTCCTATGACATCATGGGCGGCCGCATCACCCCGACACTGCTTTACGCCACCACCAGGTTCCGCAGCGAAAATCCCAAGACCTACAGGGCCCTGTTCGACGCATTGACCGAAGCGTCGGACTGGATCGCCACCCACAAGGCCGAAGCGGCCGCGACCTATATCAGGGTGGAGCAGTCCAAGCTCGATCCGGCCTTCATCCGCTCCGTGATCGATAACCCCGACGTGTCCTTCACCACGACGCCTCAGGGCACTTTCAAATATGCGAGCTTCCTCGCCAGGATCGGCGCGATCAGGAACAAGCCGGCGAGCTGGAAGGACTACACGTTCGAAGAACTGCATGGGCGGCCGGGAAGCTGACAGCGAAGATCGGCAGCAGCCATGAGACATCCGGTTCTCCTCGAAGCCGTGCGGCTGACGCTCGATTACGACGGCGAGCGCGGGCCGGTGCGGGCCGTCGACCACGTCGGATTCCAGGTCGGTCGGGGCGAGCGTCTGGTGCTGCTCGGACCGTCCGGCTGCGGCAAGTCGTCGATCCTCAAGGCGATCGCCGGTTTCATCCGGCCGAGCGAGGGCGCGGTGCTGCTCGACGGCCGCGAGATTACCGCGCCGGGGCCCAACCGCATCGTCGTCTTCCAGGAATTCGATCAGTTGCTGCCGTGGAAGACGGTGCGCGACAATGTCGCCTTTCCGCTCAAGGTGGCGCGCGGGCTGGCCACGAAGGCGGCGCGGCAGGCCGCCGAAGCGGCGCTTGCCGAGGTCGGACTGAGCCACGTTCTCGACGCCTATCCACACATGCTCTCCGGGGGCATGAAGCAGCGCGCGGCGATCGCCCGCGCGCTGGCTGCCGAGCCCGAAATCCTGCTGATGGACGAGCCGTTCGCGGCGCTCGACGCCCTCACCCGTCGTCATTTGCAGGATGACCTGATGCGGCTCGCCGAGCAGCGCCGCTTCACCCTCGTCTTCGTCACCCATGCCATCGACGAGGCCGTCCTGATCGGCACGCGGCTGCATCTGCTCAGTCCGCATCCGGGCCGCACCGTCGCCAGTTTCGACACCGCGGAACCGGACTTCAGCCGGCCCGACAGTCCCCGCTTCCAGGCCGCGGTGCGCGATATCCACGGCCTCTTGTTCGACCGGGTGCACGGAGCGGCAGCATGACGGAACAAGTCGAACTCTCTCGGCGCCAGGCCGTGGGCCTGCGGGCGCGGCCGGTCGGCGCGCGGCGCAGCGCAGCGTTGCTGAGAACCCCGCTCGGCCGCCGCGTCGTCGTGCTGGCGGCGCTTGCGGCGATCTGGCAGGCCGCCGCCATTCTCGCCGACAATCCGATGCTGCTGCCGAGCTTCACCCAGACGGCGGACGCGCTGTGGGACGCGCTCGCCCATGAGAATCTCGCCCAATCGGCTGCGGCCTCCATCCTGGTCCTGCTCAAGGGCTATGGTCTTGCCGTGGCGATCGCCGCCGTGCTGGTCTCGTTCGCCACCGTCAGTCCGCTGCTGCGCGAGGCGCTGCTGACGCTGACCGCCATGTTCAATCCGCTGCCGGCCATCGCGCTGTTGCCGCTGGCGATGCTGTGGTTCGGCCTCGGCGAGAACAGCCTGATCTTCGTCCTGGTGCATTCGGTGCTGTGGCCCTTCGCCCTTGCCACATTCACCGGCTTCCAGGCCGTGCCCGACGCTCACCGCCTGGTCGGGCGCAATTACGGCCTGCGCGGAGCGCGCTACATCGCCTACATCCTGGTGCCCTCGGCTCTGCCCTCGGTGATCTCGGGGCTGAAGATCGGATGGGCGTTCGCCTGGCGCACGCTCATCGCCGCCGAACTGGTGTTCGGGGTCAGCGCCAGCCGCGGCGGCCTCGGCTGGTTCATCTTCCGCAACCGCAACGAACTGTTCACCGACAAGGTGTTCGCCGGCCTCGTCACCGTGATCATGATCGGGCTTGTGGTCGAGTTCGGCCTGTTCCGCGCCCTCGAGGCGGCGACAGTGCGGCGCTGGGGCATGCAGCGGTAGTCGGCCCCTGCAGCCGCGGCCGCCGCCTGTCACGGCGACGACCTTCATCAACCTCGTCAAGCCGCCGCCAGTCCCTGGGCGTCGAACACGCCTTCGAACAGCACCGTCGACAGGTAGCGCTCGCCGGAATCCGGCAGCACCAGCACGATGGTCTTGCCGGCATTCTCCGGCCGCTGCGCCAGCCGGGCGGCGACGGCCGCCGCAGCGCCGCCCGAGATCCCCGACAGGATGCCTTCTTCACTCGCCAGCCGCCGCGCGAAGGCAATCGCCTCATCGTTCGACACCTGCTCGACGGCGTCGATCAGCGACAGATCGAGCACCTCGGGCACGAAGCCGGCGCCAATGCCCTGGATCTTGTGCGGCCCCGGCTTGAGCGGCTCACCGCTGATGCCGAACCGCTCGGCGAGAACGGCGAGATCCGCCGCCGTCGCCGCCCGACCGTCGACAAAGACGAGCTCGGCCATTCGTATCACCAGGTGGTGAGGATCGTGCCGTTGAAGCGCTGATCGGTGAACGCCTTTACCTCCGGCGAACGGTAGATCTCGACGAACCGCTTCAGCGTCGGATTGTCCTTATTCCTGACGCGGACGGCGAAAACCAGATTCCAGTTCGTGTCGGCGCTCTCGAGCAGCAGCGCCTTCTTGGGATCGAGACCGGCGCCGAGGGCGTAATTCAGATTGACCGCGGAGAAGTCGAGATCGTCGAGCGAGCGCGGCAGCTGCGCGGCGTCGAGTTCGAGCACCTTCAGATGCTTCGGATTTTCGGCGATGTCGGCGATGGTCGCCTTGATGCCGATCCCAGGCTTCAGCTTGATGAGCCCGGCCTTCTCGAACAGTTGCAGGGCCCGGGCGCCGTTCGACGGATCGTTCGGGATGCCCGCCCTGGCGCCGTCCTTGATCTGGTCGAGGCTCGTAACCTTGCTGGAATAGAGGCCGATCGGAACGATGATGCTCTTGGCGATCGAGACGATGTCATAGCCGCGCTGCGCCACCTGATTGTCGAGATAGGGCTGATGCTGGAAATTATTGATGTCGAGTTCGTCCTGCGCCAGCGCCGCGTTCGGCACCGTGTAATCAGTGAATTCGGTGATCTTCAGTTCGATCCCCTCCTTCGCCGCGAGCTGCCCGGCATAGCGCAGGATCTCGGCATAGGGACCGGCGGTGGTCCCGATGCGGATCACCTTGGTGTCCGCCGCGGTTGCGCCGGCGGCGAAGCCGAGCGTCAGGACAACAGAAAGAAGCGTCCGGATCATGCAAAACGTCCTTGCGCGTTGAGTGGGAGCAAGCGGCTCGTGTCCCGTCTCCGAATTACCGCTTCGTTTGCCTCACCCTCGCACGGTCATTCGGAGACATCAGGACACTAGCAAAATCAAAGTGCTAGTGTGGTGGATCTGACGCTCGTTTCAGTATTGCAGCGAGTTCTTCGAACGAGCGTCAGATCCAAAACCACACTAGAATCATAATGATGCTAGTGTCCCCTTGTTTCCAACGTTCGTATGAGCGCCTGCTGCAATGGGATACGAACGTTGGAAACAGGACACTAGTGTGGCTTATGTCTCGCAATTGCCTACAGCGGCTTGCCGCAATGGGCATAGGCAATTGCGAGACGCCACACTAGCGAGCGCGCACGACCTGCGCCGAGCGCGCGTCGCGGGCGGGAATTCCAAATTCGCTTTTGGCAATCGTTCCGAACAACCGTACGCGCCGCGCCCGCCGAAGTTGGAAATTGCGCAATGCCTCGCGCGCCAGCTCCGGCGTCGAGGCTGGCTGCTCGGCGCCATCCGCCGGGCGGAGGCCGGCCGCCTCGAGACCGACGATCAGGCGCTCGGTGCGCAGATGCGCGGCGCTGCTGTCGACATGATAATAAGTATCGAGCATGTGCTCCGGGGCGAAATAGGAATCCTCGACCTCGCCGACGACGGCAAGGCCATGGCGTTCGAACAACGCCCGCGCTTCCTGCGCCAGCGGCAATCGGCCTTCTTTCAGGTCGTAGCAGTCGCGTCCCGCCACCGCCGGCCAGGCCAGATAGACGCGGACATGGCGGTGGGCCTGCAACTCCGCCAATTGCCGCACGGCCCATTCGACCTGCGGGACGATCCGGCCGGAAGCGGCGATGTAGGCGGCGCAGGAAATCCCCTCGACGCTCGATCGCCGGCGGCTGTCGTCCTTCCAGTCGCCCAGCGGCCATTTGCTCATCTGCATGTCGATGCGCGCGTAGTGGCTTTCGGCGAGATCATTCCGCAGGAACAGGCGGATGGCATCCGACAGATTGTGCAGCGAGGCGTGGGCGACGATGAAAGCGAGCCGGTCCGGCCATGGCAGGCTGGCATAATAGGCCGCGTATTCGTCGGGGGTGTTGTCGACGAAGTCCTGCGGCATGTCGTCCCGGGTGTAATAGACCCATTCCAGGGGCAGGATCAGCGTATCGCCGTCCCTTGCGTATTTAAGCAGGCGATGGATCTTCATCTCGAGCGGAATGCTGCCGTTGTCGGCGACGTCGATCACCGGCGTGCGGAACGCCTGTTCGATCAGCCCCGGCTCGATGCCGAACATCGAGCTCGATCCGGCGTCGACGACGATGCGCGGCGCCGGAATCTGCTCGAACAGGAATTGCGAGTAGCTGTAAGGCACCCGCCTGTTCGCGGTGGTGACCGCGTCATAGGTCGCAACCATCGCGCCGGCGCTCAGCGCCGCGCCGCCAACCGCCGAGAGGAGAAACAGCGCCAGTTTCCGCATGGTCAGAAGCTGTAATAGATGAAGGGCGACGGCCGCGAAATATTGGTCGCAACCATGGCGACCAGAATGGCCGCGCCAGCGAGCCCGCCGGCGACACCGACCCTCCTCCCCAAAGTCCCCGCTGCGAGAGACTGGCTGTTGGGACAGCACCAGACGAGCAGCGCGCCGACGATCAACAGCGGCCAGACCTGGAGAATCCGGATGGTGAAGCCCGGGTGGGGATGAGCCATCGTCGCCAACAGGCGGTTGGCTGCGGCAAAATCCGGCGCCCTGAAATAGACCCAGCTCAGATTGACAAACAGAAAGGTCACGACGATGCCGGCCCAGTTCGGCATGCGGTGGCCGGCCGAGGACCAGGCCCGCTGGCAGCAGCACGCCAGACCGTGCAGCGCGCCCCAGGCGACAAAGGTCCATGCCGCGCCGTGCCACAAGCCGCCGAGCAGAAACGTCACGAACAGGTTGCGATAGATTTTCGCCGTTGGCACCCGGCTGCCGCCCATGGGAATATAGAGATAATCGCGCAGCCAGCGCGACAGGGTCATGTGCCAGCGGCGCCAGAAATCCTGGATCGAGACCGCCTTGTAGGGCGAATTGAAATTGAGCGGCAGCCGCACCCCGAACAGCAGCGACACGCCGATCGCCATGTCGGCATAGCCGGAAAAATCGAAATAGATCTGGAAGGTGTAGGCAAGGCTGACCAGCCAGGCATCGACAAAGTGCAGCGACGCCACGTCGCCGTAACCGAGATCGGCGAAGACCGCCAGCTGATCGGCGATCAGCAGCTTCTTGAGCAGACCGATCGAGAACATGAAGGCGCCCTCGACCAGCATCGATGCATAGCCCGCGGAGCCGAAGGAGAACGTCTCACCGCGGCGCAGCTGCGCGAATTGCGGCATGACCTCTCGCCAATGGATGATCGGACCCGCGACGATGTCCGGAAAATAGCTGGCGAACAGTCCGTAGCCGGCAATATCCCGCTGCTGCAGGCCCTTGCCGTAGAGATCGACCAGAAAGGCGATCTGGGTGAATGTGTAGAACGAAATTCCGACCGGCAGGGCAATCTCGACGGCCGGCGGCGTCACCCCGACCAGAGGCAGATTGGAGAGGATGAATCCGGCGTATTTGAAGACACCGAGCAGGGCGAGATCGACCACGATCGCCGCCACCAACACCGCCTTGCGATGTCCATCGGACAGGTGCGCGCCGCTGAGCGCACGGCCGATGGCATAATTGAACAGCACGGAGCCGACCAGCACGGGCGCGTGCTCGAGATCGCCCCAGCAGTAGAACACCGCCGATGCGACCAGGAGCATCGGCACCAGCAGCGAGCGCATCCCCACCGCCAGCGCGGCGTGAAAAGCCAGCAAACTGACCGGCAGGAACCACAGGAAGAAGTCTCTGGTCACGAACAGCATGCCGGAGGTCCGCGGATGCACGAAGGCAGGGGTGAAGCGTGGACCTTATCGCCCAGCGCAGCCGTCCGTCCATGATCGTCGCCGCGCGGCTGGTATTCGGAACCGCTTGAGTTGTGACAAATAATTTACTCTCCTCGGGCCGCGCTGCTTCTCGCTCCGGCCTCAGGTGGACGTGGACGCGGGCTGCAACGTCGACGGACCGAAGTACCGCGCCGCTTTCAGAAGGTCGCCGCCAGCGTCAGGCGAAAGCTGCGCGGCTCGACCGGATGCAGGACGTAATCCATGACGCCGGTCTGGCACACCGCCGCCGGCACGCTCGGTGTGGGAAAGCAGCGGGCAAACAGGCTGTCGGTCTTCAGCAGCGAACCATAGGCGTAGGTGATCTGGTTGGCGCCGGCATCGAGCAGGTTGAGAACGTCCAACTGGATGCGCCAGCCGCGCGGGTCGCGCCAGCCGACGCGGGCATTGACCAGACTGACCGCCGGCGAGCGGAAGGCATTATCCTCGGTGAGCGCGGTCGGACCGAGATGGCGCCAGCGCAAGGTGCCGAACCAGCCGGTGGCTTCGCCGAGGGTCAGGCCGGCGCTCGCCACCATCGCCGGCGCGTTGGGAATGTAGTTGCCCGGCGCGTTGCCGATCTGCGCCTCGGGGTTGCCGGCGAGCGCGGCATAGAGCGCCGCCTGCTCGGCATCGTCGCCGAGGAAGCGCGCATGGGTCAGGGCGAGAGCGGCATCGACGGTTACCCAGCTCCGCGGCTTGTACTTCGCCGTCCATTCGATGCCGTAGCGGCGGCTCGGCCGGCTCGCCGAGGTATCGCCCGCGTCGCCGTTGAAGACGATTTCCGAGGCCTGCTGCAACACGAACAGGCTGAGCGAGGTGTCGAGACCGGGCAGGAAGCGGCTGCGCACGCCGATCTCGGCGCCCTTGGTCCGCACCAGCAGCGGCGAAGGCGATACGCTCACCGCCGGATCCGCCGGATCGACGCTGGCGGTGGCGCCGCGGGCATCGTTGCTGTGCATGCCCATGCCGGCGCCGAAGAACAATTCGGTGGCGTGGAACGGGCCGATCACCATGGTGAATTTCGGGCTGCCGATGGCCGCCCGGACGTTGCCCGAATTGGTGCTGTTCAACAGCGAATCCACCCGCGCGGCATAGGCATCGCCGCGCCAGCCCAGCGTGGTGCGCAGCCAGTCGGTCCAGCCGACGCTCGACTGGACGTAGAGGCTGGCGCTGCCCTCCCCCACCCGATCGCTCCGGATCGATGTGAGCGGCGCGCGCCGCACCGTGTTCGAAAGCTGCAGGTCGATATCGTCGTAGCGGCTCTGCAGGCCGATGGTCGTCTGCATCGGCCGGCCGGCGAGGCTGCCATCGAGGCTGCGCGCCAGATTGGCTCCCATCATCAGCCGGTCGTCACGCTGGTGAAACTGATCGCCATTGACGGGATCGGAGAGATAGTAGGTGAAGTTGTTGTAGAGATCGAGCGTGCTGCGCACGGCGTAGAGATTGGCCTTCCACGACCCGGCGTCGTCGGTCGAGGCCATCCGCGCCGAGAAGGCGAAGCGATCGGTGTTGCCGCCATCGCTCGGATCCTCGGTGCCGAAGCGCGACAGCAGCCCCCCCGGTCAGCGCCCGCTGCGGCACCTGGTCGGTCGAGGTCCAGCGATTGGAATAGGCCATGCCGGTGACGGTGAAACCGTCCTGCGCCGTGCCCTGGCTGTAGCGCAGCAGGGCGTTGAGCTTCTTCATGTCGTCCGGATTGGTCCAGGGACCATCGTAGCGGCCGGCCTCGCCGGCGGCGAGCAGGCTGCCGTCGCCGAGCGGCACCGCGCCCATGGCGAACAGGCGCCGATAGCCGAAGCTGCCGACGGACAGAGAAGCGATATTGTGCACGAGGCGGTCGACGAGGCTGATGCGCAGGTCGCCGGCCGAGGCGAAATCGCCGACGTCGGCGAAATAGGGCCCCTTGCGGACATCCAGCGCCGCCACCGTTTCCGGCATCAGCCAGTTGAGATCGGCATAGCCCTGGCCGTGGGCATGGGTGCGCATGTTGACCGGGACATCGTCGACCGAAATCGCGAGGTCGGTGCCATGGTCGAGATTGTAGCCGCGCAGAAAATACTGGTTGGCTTTGCCCTCGCCGCTATGCTGGGTGACGATCAGCCCCGGCGCCGCCTCGAGCAGTTCGCCGGGCCGCGCCACCGGCCGCGCATCGAGTTCCTGGCCGCTGACGGTGATCTCGCTCGCCATTTGCGCCGGCGCCCGCTGTCCGCCGGCGACGACGGGAGCATCCGCCGACACTGTCGGCGGTGATGTCCGGCGCGGCGTCGCAAGCGACCGGCGCTCGGGCTGGAGAACCCGGACCGGCAGCCGCTTCTTCGGCGCGGCCTGCTGCTGCACCACGATCGGCGGCAGTGCCTCGGGCACGGACTGGGCGAGAGCGATCGCCGGCCAGCCGCCGACGCAGGCCAACGCCGCCCCGCAGCGAAGGGCGCATCGAAAATCCGACAGCCTCATCAGCTGCCCCGCAGCGCTGCGGCGACCGCCGCCTGGCCGAGCGCGATGCCGCCGTCATTGGCCGGGACTTGCCGAGGCGTAAGCACATCGAGGCCCCGATCGCGCAGGGCCTGCGCCACGCCTTCGAACAGGATACGATTCTGGAAAACGCCGCCGGACAGCACGACGGTCGGCAGGTGCCGCGCCCGGGCGAGCCCGCAGGCCGTCTGCGCGACGGCCGCAACGACACCGCGATGCAGCCGCGCCGCGATGCGCCCCGGCGCCGTCCCGCGCCCGACGTCGTCGAGCAATGCCGCCCACAGCGGCGCCCAGCCGATCCGCGGCGGCTCGCCGACCAGCAGTTCGTGGGGATAGGCGCCGTCCTCGCCCGCCATTTCAGGCTCGGCCAGAGCCTCGAGCTCGATCGCCGCCTGGCCCTCATAGGACACGCCCTCGGGCCGAATGCCGAGGATGGCGGCGGCGGCGTCGAACAGGCGCCCCGCCGAACTGGCCGGCGGCGCATTGAGGCCGCTCTCCAGCATGCGCAGCAGCACCGGCGGCTGGCGGCCGCGGACGAGGCGGACGATGGCGAGATCGGCGAAACGCCGCTCGACGCTGTCCCAGCCGACGAACTGATGGAGATGGGCGAAGGCGTTGCGCCAGGGCTCGCGCATAGCGCGATGGCCGCCGAGCAGTGGCACGGCCGTGAAGGCCGCGAGCCGCTCGGCGGCGCGATAATCGGCGCACAGGAATTCGCCGCCCCATAATTCGCCGCGCTCGCCCATGCCGAGACCGTCGAGCACGATGCCGAGCACCGGCGGCGCCGCCGGCGAAACGCCGTGCTCGGCCAGCACCGCCACGACATGGGCGTGGTGATGCCGGACCCGCTGCACGGCGGCGCCGCACTCGGCGGCAAGCCGCTCGCCCCATTGGCTCGACAGGTAATCGGGGTGCTGGTCGATCGCCACCACCCCGGGCGCGAAGGCGAACAGCCGCCGGTAGAGCGCGAGCATGGCGCGATAGTCGTCGTGGGCCGCCGTCTCCGCCAGATCGCCGATGTGCTGGGACAGGACCGCGCGGCGGCCCTGCAGCAGGCAAAAGGTGCTCTTGAGCTCGGCGCCCATGGCGAGGATGCGCGGCGCGGTGTCGAACGCCTTGGCCAGCACCAGCGGCGCGGGCGCGTGGCCGCGAGCGCGGCGCAGGACGACGGGGGTCTGATCGGCAACGCGCCAGACGCTGTCGTCGAGACGGTTGACGATGTCGCGGTCATGCATCAGCCAGACGTCGGCGATGCCGGCGAGCCGCTCGAGCGCCTCCGCGTTGTCGATCACCTGCGGCTCGTCGCTGGCGTTGCCGGAGGTCAGGACGAACGGCACAGACAGCTCGCGGGCCAGCAGATGATGCAGCGGCGTAGAGGGCAGCATGAAGCCGACGGTGCCCTGCCCTGGTGCCACCTCGGGCGCCAGCGGCGCGCTGTCGGTCCGACGCCGCAGCACCACCACCGGCGCCGCCGCGCTTGCCAGCAGATCGGCTTCCGTCGCGCCGACCTCGGCATAGGCCGTGACCATGGCGAGGTCGCGCGCCATCAGCGCCAGCGGCTTGTGAAAGCGGTGCTTGCGCTGGCGCAGCCGCGCCACTGCATCGGGATGAGCGGCATCGCAGGCGAGATGAAAGCCGCCGATGCCCTTGATGGCGACGATCTGCCCGGCCCTGATGCGCCCGGCCGCGGCGGCAATGGCATCGCGGCCCGCCTCGACCTCGATCTGGCGGCCGTCCGCATCGCTCAACCACAGCCGCGGCCCGCAAACCGGGCAGGCGTTCGGCTCGGCGTGAAAGCGGCGATCGGCCGGATCGTCATATTCGGCGCGGCAGGCCGCGCACATCGCAAACGCCGCCATCGAGGTGGCGCCGCGGTCGTAGGGAATGGCGCGGATGATCGACAGCCGCGGCCCGCAATGGGTGCAGTTGGTGAAGGGATAACGGTAGCGGCGATCGGCCGGATCGAGCACTTCGGCGAGACATTCGGGGCAGGTCGCGGCGTCGGGCACGATTCCGGTGGCGATCGCGCCGCCTTCGCTGGCGGCGATACGGAAGTCCGCCGGCACGAGCCCCGACAACGGCCGGCGCTCGATCGCCTCGACGCGCGCCAGCGGCGGCGCCTCGCGCTTCAGCGCCGCCTCGAAACCGGCGAGTTGCGCGGCGGTGCCCCAGGCGCGGATCAGGACGCCTTCACCGTCATTGAGCGCCTCGCCGGTCAGCCCGGTCCTCCGCGCCAGCCGCCAGACAAACGGCCGGAAGCCGACGCCCTGGACGAGGCCGCGGACACGGAACGCGACCGCCTCGATCGCCATCAATGCACCGTGCAGACCATGCAGGGGTCGAACGAGCGCACGACGTGCTGCACCGATACCGGCTCGACTTCGTCCTTCCGCACCGGCGCGCCGACCAGCGCCTGCTCGCAGACGCCCGGCGTGCCGCCACCGTCGCGCGGCGAGAAGTTCCAGGTGGTGGGCGCGATGATCTGGTAGTTGCTGATCCGCCCGTTCCGCACCTCGAGCCAGTGGCCGAGAGAGCCGCGCGCCGCCTCGATCAGCCCCTCGCTCTCGCCGTCGCTGGGCATCGGCCCGTCGACATAGAAAGGCTCGTTCGGCCGGATCGCACGGACCCATTGCTCCATCAAGAGCACGAGGCGCGCAATCTCGATGGCGCGGGCGATGACGCGGTTGCGCGCATTGCCGCCGCCCCGCGCCACCAGATCGACCAGCAAGGGATGACCATCGACCACCTGTCGCGCCAGCGCGCCGACCTCGACCACCGCGCCGTCGAGCCGCGGCGCCTTGCACCAGGTATAGCCGCCGGGCGCATCCGGCTCAGGCAGCGTCAGGCCGTGGGAAGGATGGGCCGGCGCCGCGGGGCGCACGAGCCAGGACGAGGTATGATCCTCGGCGATCTCGGCGCTGTGGAAGGCGCGGGCCCGGCCAGGCTCGACGACGCCGCGTTTGAAGGCGTGACCGCCTTTGAAGCCGTAGGCGCCATAGCTCAGATAGCGACCGCTGCCGGCACCGAGCTGGTCCAGCCCCATGGCGCGGGAGATGGTGAGAAAATGGCGGAAATCGCCTTGGGTCGGCGGCGCCGCGGCAACCCAGGCCTCGAGCGCATCGGCACTGGCGATGGCGACGACGCGCTCCAGCGTATCGGCGAACAGCTCGGTCTGAAGAAAGCGGCGCAGCCCGCCGATCATGGCGTAGAGCCGCATCTGCTCGGCGGCACCGATGGCGCGCGTGGTACCGCCGGGCTGCAGGCCGAGGGTGTGAGGCCAGCGCCCCGCCAGCATGCCCATGAGATGAAGGAATTCCGCCCGTGCCGGCAGCAGCGCCCGGCTCGCCTCGCCCTCGACCGCCTTGAACCGCGCCTGCGCCGGCGCGAACCAGCTCTCGCCGGCATACACCGGCCGGGCGAAGTCCGGCATGAAGAACAGATAGAAGTGGGTCAGATGATCGGCGGCATTCTCGGCGGCGAGGACGATGTTCTGCGCCAGTGCGCCGTTGTCGGGAACGGCGAGGCCCTGCAAGGCGAGCAGCGCCTGGGCGGCGGCCATCGACTGCGAGACCGAGCAGATGCCGCAGATCCGCGGCGTATAGACCAGGGCGTCAAGCGGATCCTTGCCGGTCAGGATCTGCTCGAAGCCGCGATAGAGCGGCGAGTTGACGAAGGCGGCGCGCACTTCGCCGGCCTCGATCTCCAGCCTGATCTCCAGATCGCCTTCGACGCGATTGAACGGGCCGACGATACGACGGCTCATGCCTTGGTCTTCCCCTGCCGTCCGACCGGAGGCACGACGATACGGTCGGCCACCGCGTTCTTGCGCAGGCGCTCGGGCGTCGCCGCCTTCGACAACGAGGCCAGCGCCACGAACCAGGCCTTCGGCATGTCGGTGGGCAGCCCGACCGGAATGCCGGCGCGCTTGGGCGTCTGCAGGTAGGGATGATCGAGCTCCTCGAAACCCGGCTCGGTGCAGCTGATGCAGGGATAGCCGCCGCGGGTGCAGGAGCCCTCGCCGTTCCACGGGCGGATGTTGCAATCGCCATGGACCTGGGTGCCCATGCAGCCGAGATGCTCCATCATGCAGCCGAGCTGACCGAGCTTCTGCGCGCTCGCCTTGAACTCGTAGAATTCGTTACGCGAGCAGCCGTGATGGACGAGATGGTCGGCGTAGAAGCGCGGCCGGCCGAAACGGTCGAGATCCGCCGGCGTCATGGCCCCCAGGCCGAGTTGCAGGAAGGTTTCGACCACCCAGCCCGGATGGACCGGACAGCCGGAAATGTTGACGACCGGCAGCCCCGATGCCGAGCGGAACGCCGGCCCGAGCAGGCCGCCGCCCTCGCGCCCATCGTAAGCGAGACCGCAGGCCTCGGACGGATTGTCCCCCGCCGCCGTGATGCCGCCATAGGCCGCGCAGGTGCCGATGGCGACGACATGGCGAGCGCGCCGCGCCAGTTCGTCGATCAGGTCCATCATCGGCCGGCCGCTGCCCGACAGCATGTGGAATTTCCCGGTGCCGCGTGGGCCGCGGATCACCGAACCTTCGAGGCAGAGTATGTCGAGCGGAATTTCGCCCGCTGCGATCCGCACCAGCAGCGCATGAAATTCGCTTCCCGTGGCTTCGCTGAGCGAGGGGTGCCAGAGGAGGTCGATGCCGGCGAGGTCGAGGGCGGTGACGAGATCCGGCGCTTCGGCGCCGATCAGCGACAACGTGCAGCCGCCGCAGCCGCCGGACTGCAACCACAGCAGGTTGAGGCGGCGTCGCTCATTGTCCGGAGGCAGCATGGGACGCCTCCCGCACCGGCAGCCGCAGGGTGAACACCGCCCCGCCATCCTCGTGATTGGCCCCATCGAGATGACCGCCGAGCTCTTCGGCAAGGCCGTAGCTGACGTAGAGCCCGAGCCCGGTGCCTTCGCCGATCGGCTTGGTGGTGAAGAACGGTTCGAACAGCCGCTTCATCGCCGTGGCCGAGAGGCCGGGCCCGTTGTCCCGCACCCGGACCACGATCCCGCCGTCCTCGTAGGCGCCGGTGACGATCAGCCTCGGATCGGGCCGATCCGCCATCACGTCGACGGCGTTCTGCACCAGATTGACCATGATCTGATGCACCGGCCCGCGCCGCCCCACGGTCTCGAGCTGCTCGGGGATGTCGAGCACCACCTCCGGCTTGACCCGCGTCGCCTTCACCACCCAGCTCACCGCCGTGCGCAACACCCGGCTGAGATTGAAGGTCTCGAGCGGCTCGGCCTGGGTGCTGGAGAAACGGCGCAGGTCCTGGACGATTTCGCTGACCCGCTCCGCGCCTTCGAGAGTGCCGTCGACCAACGGACCGATGTCAGCGAGGATGCGGTCGATCTTCAGGCTCTTGCGCAGTTCGACGAGCTGCGCCGGCGTCTCGCCGCGATCGATCGCCTGGAGATATTCGGTGAGCCGGCCGCCATAGCGCTTGAGCGCATGCATGTTGCCGAACACGAAGCTGATCGGATTGTTGAGCTCATGGGCGACGCCGGCGACGAGCCGGCCGAGCGCGGCCATCTTCTCGGAGAACACCAGTTGCTGCTGCGCCTGGCGCAGCTCCTGATGCGCGGCGGCAAGTTCAGTGAAGGCGCGGCGCAGTTCGCCGACCGGACGGCCGATCAGCACGAGACCGACGAAGCGCCCCTTGGAATCGACCCGCGACGAGCAGTTCATCGACAACAGGGTCGGCACGCCCGACCGGTCGATCAGCGAAATCTCGTCCTCGGTGATGCTGCCGCCGCCGTGCAGGCGGTTGCGCAGGTTGTCGAACAGCGCATGCTGGGCCTGCGGCAGCAGGGCTTCCAGCGGCTCGCCGAGCAGCGACTTGCCGAAGCGGCCGGTGAGGCGTTCGAGCGCCTGGTTGACGGTTTCGATCCGTCCCGCCTTGTCGCAGACGATCAGCACGTCGGTCATGGCGCCGAGCACGCTGTCGATGAACTGGTGGGCCTCCTCGAGCTCGGCGTTCTTTCGTTCGAGTTCGACCTGAGACTGGACGAGTTCCGAATAGAACTGATCCATCTTGCGGATCACTTCGATCCAGGCATCTTCCGAGGCCGGCGGCGACGCCGCGACATCGGCCACGCCGGCGAGCTCGAGCAGGCCCGAGCGCTGCGCGCCGTGCTCGTCGTCCGGCTTGAAGCTGGTGTCGAATTCACCCATCGGCAGGATCTTGGCCAGTTCTCTCAGGTCTCGGTTCGCTTCTCTAAGGTCGGATCGCTCAAGGCCGGTTTGACCCGGTCGCGGGCCGGCCGTCAATCGCTCACAGCACGGCGTTCTTGCGCGGCGGCGACGGCTTGCGCACCTGCGGATCGATCGCCTCGATCTTCTCCAGGCCGTAGCGCTCGAGCTTGGCGCGGAGCCCGACCCGGGACAAGCCGAGTTCCTTGGCGGCGCGGCTCTTGTTCCATTTGTGGCGGATCAGCGTCTCGCGCAGGATGCGGGCCTCGAGCTGCTCGATGCGATCCTTGAGCGGGCCGTCGAGACCGACCAGCATCTCGACATCCGCGGCTTCCTCTTCCGGCGCCGCGCGCAGAATGCGCCGCGACAGAAGATCGGCGCCGAGCAGGCCATTGTCCTCGCCCATCACCAGCAGGTGCTGGATCTCGTTCTGCAGCTCCCGGACATTGCCCGGCCAGTGATAGGCCTCGATGCAGGCGAGCGCTTCGTCGGTCAATCCCTTCACGGTCTTGCCGAGCTGCTTCTGCGCCTTCTCCAAAAGCATGCGGGCGATCACAGGAACGTCCATCGGCCGCTCGCGCAGCGGCGGCACATGGATGGTGACGGTGGCGAGGCGATAGTACAGGTCGTCGCGAAATCGTCCCTCTCGCACCTCATGCTCGAGATCTCGGTTGGTGGCGGCGATGACGCGGACGTCGACCTTGCGCGACTGGCCCCTGCCGACCGGACGGATCTCGCCCTCCTGCAGCACGCGCAGCAGCTTCGCCTGGAAGGCAGGGGTGATATCGCCGATCTCGTCGAGAAAGACCGTGCCGCCATTGGCCCGCTCGAACAGTCCGACATGATCCTCGACCGCGCCGGTGAAGGCGCCGCGCTTGTGGCCGAACAGCTCGCTCTCCAGCAACTGGTCCGGCATGGCGGCGCAGTTCTCGACGACGAACGGCTTGTTCCAGCGCAGGCTGTTGTAATGCAGCGCCCGCGCCACCAGCTCCTTGCCGGTGCCGGATTCGCCGCTGACCAGAACCGAGACGTCATAGGGCGCGATCCGCCTGAGGCGATCGCAGACCAGGCTCATCGGACTGTCCGGCGTGCGGACGATGCCGTCGTCGGCACTATACTGCGTCTTGAGTTCGAGGCGGCGGCCGGCGACCACGCGCTCGGCCCGGTTCGCCGACATCTTCAGCTCGACCGCCAGCAGATCGTTCTCGCGCTGCAGCCGGTACAGCCGGGCGGCATTCTGCAGGGTCAGGATCAGCGCATCCGGCTGCCAGGGCTTGGTGACGTATTGATAGATGCCGGCCTCGTTGATGCCGCTGATGATGTCGGTGGCGTCGGTGTAGCCGGAGATCACCATGCGCACGGTATCCGGCCAGCGATCCCGCACGGTCTTGAGGAATTCGACACCGGTCATCTCCGGCATGCGCTGGTCGCAGAGCACGACCTCGACCACCTCGTTCTCCAGGACCGCCTCGGCCTCGCGCACCGTCACCGCGGTGCGGACGTCGAACTCCTCCTCGAGGATGCGCTGCAGCGCCTCGACGCTGCGCAGCTCGTCGTCGATGACCAGAACGGTCGGTAAGGCGGGTCTCAAGGCTTTTTCCCCCCATGCGCGCGATAGGCCGTTCAACAGATCCTCGGCAGTTGCTCGCCGTTCAGCCAGTCGACGATCCGCGAGCCGCCGAACACCGTCCGCATCTGCACGAAGGCGTTCGGATCGCCGACGACCTCGCCGATGACCGCTGAACCCAAACCTAGCGGATGGGCGCGCATCACCGCAAGCAGCCGCGCGGCGACGTCGGGCGGACAGATCGCGATCAGCTTGCCCTCGTTGGCGATATAGAGCGGATCGAGCCCGAGCAGCTCGCAGGCCGCGCGCACGCCCTCGTTCACCGGGATCGCCGCCTCTTCCAGCCGCATGCCGACCCGCGACTGCTGCGCGATCTCGTTCAAGGTGGTGGCGAGGCCGCCGCGCGTCGGATCGCGCAGCACACGGATTTCCGGAACGGCTTCCACCATGGATGCGACCAGCCGATGCAGCGCCGCGCTGTCGGAGCAGATCTCCACCTCGAAGGCGAGGTTCTCGCGCTTCGACAGGATCGCCACGCCATGATCGCCGATCGGGCCGCTGACCAGGATGACGTCGCCGGGGCGCGCCCGGTCGCCGGAAACCTCGACGCCATCGGGGACGACGCCGATGCCGGTGGTGGTGATGAAGACTCCATCGCCCTTGCCGCGTTCGACCACCTTGGTGTCGCCGGTCACGATCGGCACCCCGGCAGCAGATGCCGCGGCGGCCATCGAGACCACCACGCGCTCCAGCTCCGCCAGCGGGAAGCCCTGCTCCAGGATGAAGGCCGCCGACAGATAGAGCGGCCGCGCCCCGGCCATGGCGATGTCGTTGATGGTGCCGTGGACCGCGAGCGCGCCGATATCGCCCCCCGGGAAGAACAGCGGCGACACCACATGGGCGTCGGTGCTCATGACGAGGCGGCCTGCAGGCGGCTGGAAGCACGCGCCGTCATTGCCGGCGCGCAGCAGCGGATTGTCGAAATGCTTGAGGAACAGCGAGCGCACCAGCTCGGCGGTGGCGCGGCCGCCGCTGCCGTGGGTCATGTCGACTGCACCCGTGAGCGGGGCACCGGCCGCGGAAAAACGGGCGTCGTGCGCGGTCATGCGGCGGCCTCGCTGCCGGACGCAGGCTGCCGGAAGCGGCCATAGGTCCAATAGGCGGCGCAGGCGCCTTCCGACGACACCATGCAGGAGCCGATCGGATTGTCCGGCGTGCAGCCGTTGCCGAACAGCTTGCAATCGGTCGGCTTCTTGGCGCCGCGCAGGATCGAGGGGCATTCGCAGCTCTTCGGCTCGCGCGCCGTGCTCGGCGAGATCTCGAAGCGCCGCTCGGCGTCGAAGGCAGCGAATTCCGCGCGGATGCGCAAGGCGCTGTCGGCGACCTCGCCGAGGCCGCGCCAGGCGAAGGAGGGGCGCAGCTCGAACACCTCGTCGACCACGCCTTGAGCCTTGCGGTTGCCCTCCCGCGTCACCACCCGCACGTACTGGTTCTCGACCTCGTGGCGCCCGTCGTTGAGCTGGCGGATCGCCATCAGCGTCGCCTGCATGACGTCGAGCGGCTCGAAGCCGGCGATTACCACCGGACGGCGATACACCTTCGCAAACGGCTCGTACGGCGCGCTGCCGATCACCGAACTGACATGGGACGGACCGAGGAAGGCGTCGATGGCGACGCGGGCGCTGTCGCGCACCTCGGGGCTCTCGACGATCTCCTTGATCGCCGCCGGGGTCAGCACATGGTTGCAGAACACCGAGAAATTCGTCAGCCCGCGGTCCGCGGCCGCCTTCAGGGCGATCGCGGTCGGCGGCGTCGTGGTCTCGAAGCCGATGGCGAACAGCACCACCTGCCGCGTCGGATTTTCGGCGGCGATGCGCAACGCATCCTGAGTCGAGTAGATCATGTGGACATCGGCGCCGTCGGCCTTGGCCTTCAACAGGCTGCGGCGGCCGGAGGCCGGCACCCGCATCATGTCGCCATAGGTGCACAGGATGACCTTGTGGCGTTCGGCGAGCTCCAGCGCATTGTCGATGCGGCCGATCGGCAGCACGCAGACCGGACAGCCCGGACCGTGGATGTAATGCACGTTGGACGGCATCAGGTCCTGGACGCCGTAGCGGAAGATCGCGTGGGTATGGCCGCCGCAGAATTCCATGATGTTGTAGCTGCGCCCGGGCGCAGCCTCGCGGCGGATGGCGCCGGCAAGGCCTTCGGCGAGATCGCGGGCGCGGAATTCGTCGACATATTTCATGCTGCGCTCTCCCCTGCCAGTTCGGCTTCCGGGCAGTCGCCGGCCGCGCGCATCATCGAAAGGGTGCGCTCGGCCTCCTCGGGCGAGAGCCGGTGCAGCGCGTAACCGACGTGCACCAGGACGAAATCGCCGATGGCGACCTCGTCGAGCAGGGCAATCGAGATCTCCTTCCTGACCGGGCCGAGCGCGACCACGGCGGCCTGGCGGGCCAGATCGAGGGAAATCACTTCGGCGGGAAGAGCAAGACACATGACGTCACGCTCCCGAGGTGGAGAGACGCGCGGGAAAGGCGACGGTACGGGCAGCCTTGAGCCAGCCGATCCAGGCGTCCATGCCCTCGCCGGTCCTGGCGGACACCTGCAGCAGCTTGAGGCGCGGATTGATCTTGCGGGCGTTGATGAGACACGCCTCGACGTCGAAGTCGAGGTGCGGCAGCAGGTCGAGCTTGGACAGGATCATCAGGTCGGCCGAGGCGAACATGTCGGGATACTTGAGCGGCTTGTCCTCGCCCTCGGTGACCGACAGCACGACGACACGATGCGCCTCGCCGAGATCGAAGGACGCCGGACAGACGAGATTGCCGACATTCTCGATGAACAGGACGGCGCCCTGTTCGGGCTGCAGCCGCGTCAGCGCCTGACCGACCATGTGGCCGTCGAGATGGCAACCCTTGCCGGTGTTCACCTGGATTGCCGGGGCGCCAGTGGCCCGGATCCGCGCCGCATCATTGGCGGTCTGCTGGTCGCCCTCGATCACCGCGACCGGCGCGACGCCGCGCAGCCGTTCGATGGTCGCGACCAGCAAGGTGGTCTTGCCCGAGCCGGGACTCGAAACGAGGTTGAGGGCAAGAATGCCGTGGTGGTCGAAGTGGCGGCGATTCTCCGCGGCATGGGCGTTGTTCTTGGCGAGGATATCCTGCTCGATCTGCACCATTCGCGTCTGCGACAGTCCCGGGGCGTGAGCCCGCGCCGGGCCGGCGCCGAAATCCATCACCGCCGCGCCCGCGCCGTCGATACCACCGTGGCCGTGGTCATGCGCGTGATGATCGTGATCGTGGCGATCATGGTGGTGGTGATCATGATCGTGGCGATGATCGCCATGATGATGGTGGTGATGGTCATGGCCGTGATCGTGGTCGTGGTCATGACCATGACCATGATCGTGATCATGACCGCGAGGCTTCGCACCGCTGGCGCCCTCGATCGTCACCTCCCCCGTGCCGCAGCCGCACACCGTGCACATCAGTCGACCTCCAACTCCTTGACCCGGAATTCATCCCCCGAGGTCACCTGCAATTGATGCCCGCCACAGAGCGGGCAGGCGTCGAAACGCTGCGCAATCGCAACGCTCTCGCCGCAAGGCATGCACCAGGCACGCGCGGCAGGGCTGTCGCATTCCAGCCGCGCGCCTTCGGCCAGCGTGCCCCTGGTGACGACATCGAACGAGAAGCGCAGCGCCTCGATCTCCACGTTGGCGAACGGCCCGACCTCGAGCCACACCGTGCGCACGCGGGCATAGTTCTGGACCCGCGCCTGATCCTCCAGGATGCCGACGATGCTCTCCGCCAGCGCCATTTCGTGCATCAGGACACCTTGACAGTGTATTCGACGCAAGGGTCGAAAGCGGTGACGGTCATGTCGGCGAGGAGGCGAATGTCGGGGCGTTTCGACACCGCAATCGAGCCGAGTGCCCGGGCGGCGGCGCCCTCCGGATGGAAATTCCATTCGGTCGGCGCCAGCACAACATAGCCCACCAGGCGATCCTGCGCGATCTCGACATAATGGACCAGACGGCCGCGCGCCGCCTCGACCTGACCGATGCCGGAACCTTGGTCGAACCGGCTATCCGGCGCCGGCGCATCGCCGGTTTCGGCCGCAAGGGCCTCGAGCCGCGCCGGCAGCAGCGCCAGTTCGAGCAGCCGGGCGATCAGCCGCGCGCCGAGACCGAATCCGGCCTCGCTCATCTGCGCCCGCACCACCGGGTGATCGGCCTGCCGCGCCAGCGCCGTGCTCTCGCGCGGACGTCCCTGCCAGAGCGGACGGGCCACCAGCGCCGCGGCCTTGTCCCCCCGCAGCAGCGGCAGGACGCCTGCCAGGAAATCGGCATCCTCGATCGACGGCAGCGCATCGAGCGGCACGGCACCGGCATCCATGGCGCCGGCGCGGAAGAGGCGCTGCAAGGCGCGGCGGGCCGGACCTTCGCCGGATCCGGCCCAGTCCGCCATCTCATCCGGCCGGCTGCGCAGCAGCCAATGGGCGATCGGCTCGCCGAGGATGGCGGTTTCGACCATGTCGCCGATCTCGGCGGCGGCGCCAGATGCCACCTCCCCATCGTCCGACGCGGCGGCGGCGAGAGCCAGCGCCTTGGGCGCCAGCGCACCGCGAATCCGGCGATCGAGCGCCATGATCCGGCGCAGGAAGCTCAAGTCAGGCTCCGAGCCGGCAAAGCGCGGCCAGTCCATGGCGATGCGCAGCAGATGCTCGCGCGCGGTTTCCGACAGCACGAGAACGTCGCGGAGCCGGCGCCGCGCCGCCGTGGCGGCAATGCCGAGCGCCTTCTCGCAGGCAGTGACGAAGGCTACGCCTTGCGCCATGCCGCACACGCCGAACAGCAGCGGCAACGATTGCAGCACTTCGGCGGGCGTTCGTCCGAGAAAATTGCGCGCGACCATGAGCGGGCGGCTGGAGCCGATGCGGGCCAGGGCGCGCGATCCGTCGAGCTCGATCTCCAGCCGGCCGGCGAGGGTCATGACTGGCCGCCCCGGACCGACGCCGGACCGAACAGCAGTCCGCGGCGGCTCGGCGTCCCGGCCGTCGCTGCCGGCGCGACGACCGCGGCCTGCTCGGCCGCGACAGCCCCGCTCGCGCGCGCCTCGGCGTTGTCGCCGTGCTCCGCATCGAACAGCGCATCGAGCGCCGCCGCCGCGGTCAGTTCGGCGGCGGCCTGATCCTCGAATTCGAGCACCGGCGAGAACAGCGAGCACATGCGATAGCGGCCGATGTCCGCCAGCTCACCCATGATGAATTCGAAACGGCCGGCGGGAAACTGATGCAGGCTCTTGCCGCCGATGTCGATGCCGCGCCAGGCCTCGGCCGCTTCGGCACTCGCCGGCAGCAGCATCAGATTGATGAACCAGGGGGTGACCAGCGCCGCCAGCCAGCCGTCGTCACAGCCGCGCATGCCGATGCAGGCGACGCGGAGCCTGCCATTGAGGATCGGCACGTCCTGCATGCGGTCGCGGTACAGCGCCTCGAATGCCGCCTGCAGCTTCGCCGCGGCCGCCGCTTGCGCCGTCGCCGCTGCCGGTGAGACGTCAGTCATGGGGGTGATGACGGGTTTGATCATCGGCGTGATCATGGCCATCGCCGTCGAGCAGGAGAAAGCCCGCCTTGGCGCCGTCGCAATTGGGGCAGGTCCAGTGATCCGGCAGGCTGGCGAAAGGCGTGCCCGGTGCGATCTGCCAGTAGTCGTCGCCTTCGGCGGGGTCGTAGACATACCAGCAGATCCGGCATTCGAGCCGGCTCTGCTCGGTCAGCTTGGCGTTGTCGCCACCAAACGATCCCGCGAAGAAATGATCGGTCACTGATAGACCCTCAGGATTTCGCCGAGCCGCTGGGCGCTGTCCTCGAGGTCCTCCGGCGCGGCGCAGGCGACGCTCGGCACCTCGGTGATCTCGATGGTGTTGAGGATGATGGCGTCGCGCGAGTTGAAGTAGCGCACCCACCAGCCGTGGCGCGTCGCGGTGGACGAGATCCGGCAATTGCCATAACCGCGCGACAGGATGGTCACGACGCCCGGCCCGAGACGGGCATCGAGGAAATCGACGTCTTCGTCGGACAGCGGCAGCAGGCTCAGATTGATGACGTGGGCGGCATCGCCCGAGGCCCGCGTCGCCAGGCGGTCGGCCATTTCGGTGACCAGCGCCGGCGCATTGTAGACCATCGAAGGCAGTTCGCCTTCGTGCGGCGTCAGCGCCGCCGACGTGCCGGTCATGGCCATCGCCAGCACGCTGGCGGGAAAGTCGCCGGTCTCGATGATGTCGCTGCCGAGGCGGCCGGCGGTATCGACCTCGTGCACGCGCCACACCCCGGCCAGCACCGATTCCTGCGCCTGGATGGTGGCGCCGGCGACAATGCTGACCTCGCCTTCGCCGAGAATCTGGTCGACAAAGGCGCGGTTGGCGGCATCGAGCCCCGTCAGGTCGAAGCGCGCGGCGCGGCCCTCGTCGAGGGCGTCACGCACTTTCGCGAGCACGGCGAGGGCCGCAGTGACGTCCTCCACCTCCTCCGGCTCCGGCACCGCCGGCATGGAGTAGGTCCGCATGGACTTCGGCATTTCCATGTAGGCGAGCTCGGCGCCATCCTCATCCAGGGGCTGGCTGCCGGCGCCGACGACAGGACCAAGGCTCGACGTCATTGCCATTCTCCCGTGTCGATGCCGAGGTCGCGATTGAGCCGGCCAGTCGGCGCCGGGGCCGGAATGGCGCAGCCGTCCGGCAGGCGGAACGGCGGTGGATCGCTGACCTCGCGCTGCAGAAGGGCGGAAATCTCGGTCAGGTAGTCGCCCCAGTCGAGCAGGCGGGTGATGGCGCCGAGATAGCCGGCCCGGCGCATCAGCACGAAGGCCGGAAAGGCGTTGAAGAGGAAGCGACGCTGCAGCGACCGTTCGGCGGCCTTCGCCACCAGGGCGGGCGTGAAGCGGCCGCGGAAAGTCTTGGCGAGCTCAACCAGGATCACCGCGGCATCGGCGCTTTCCACCAGGCGGTCGGCGTCGCCGGCGAAGAACAGCAGCGAATGCTCGTTCGCTTCCAGGAAGGCATCGAGTGTGGCGTCGTCGACCACGGCAAAGCCGTGGCGTTCGACGAGAGCATCGATCAGGGACGTCGACATCGGACGATGATCCTCATGAGGCGGTCGGGAGGCTGGTTTTCAGATGAGCCGGCAGTTCCGGCTCGCGGTCGGCGAGATCGGGAAAGAGGTGGTCGAAATCCGCAGGAGAGGCGCCCGCGCCGTCGACGGCGAGTTGCAGCGCCGAGAGCGCGCGAGCGACGAGCTCGGCCTGCTCGGGCGAGATCACCTCGCGTGCGGCATCGATGAAGACCAGCACGAAGGTGCCTGGCGGCTGGTCGCCGACGATCCGCATATCGATCTCGCGGCGCGCGCCCATGCCCTCACACACGGCGTAGCCGGAACTTGCGGCGACGACCCGCATGGGTACACCAATGCACATCAGGCGTCCTCCGGCCGCGCGTCGGCATCCGCCGCATCAGGCGCGGTCCAGGCCAGCACGCGGGCATCGCCGCTGCGGCAGGCTTCTTCATCCGACGGGCGCTCGTCCTCGTAGCGCGACATCACCATGTGGCGGCAGGCCAGCGTCTCGGCGTCGTCGCGCGGGACCTCGCGCAGACGCGCCGTGACGCCGAAGCGGGCGAGATAGTCGAGGGCATGGCTGATGGCGGGAGCGATGCGGTCCTTGGTCGCCTCGCGCAACGAGCCGCCGAAATCCTCGAGCTCGACCGGCTGGACCCCGACCAGCAGCAGATGGCCGGGGCCGCCGCCGAGCAGCTCGGCGGTGGCGAGCACTTCCTGGAAGCCGGTCTGGTGCAGGCTGATCTTCTTGGCGCCGAGAAACTTCGGCACTTCGTCATCCTCGACGAGCTTGATGGTGCCGGGCGGCAGGCCATAGTCGACCGCGTCGAACACCACGAGGATGTCGGCGTTGCGCACGTGGTCGACGAGATAGAGGCCCTGGGTGCCTCCATCCATCAGGCGGACATTGTCGGGCAGGTCATAGTCGCGGTGCAGCGCCTCGACGGCGCGGACACCGAAGCCCTCGTCGGCCCACAGCAGATTGCCGATCCCGAGGACCAGTACCCTTGGCGATCCCATCGCACACCCTTCTCTTTCACGGGACGCGTGAGTGTTGCGTGACAAAAGCATTAGCAAGGGGCGGGCCAGATCCCGGTATGCATTCAAGTGCAAGGGGTTAGGAGGATCGACCGGGGGGCTCGACGCGACCTGATGGACGCTATGCTTCCAATCCGAGCGACGCCGTGGAAAGCCTACTTCCATGGCGATGCACTTGATCCGGTGGGGGTGGCGTCCGTCCTCCCGACGGCAAGCCACTGTGGTCAGGCACTGGCCATGCGAATGCGCCGCCCCAAAAACAAAGACGGGATGCGCGGCAGCGCACCCCGTCAGGTCGACGATCGGACGGCAGCAGGCGAAAGCTCGCCTTCAATCGTCGGCGGGCCGGTCGTCCCTGAATTGCCGCCAGCCCGAGATCATGGTGCTGACGATGCTCTGGCGGGACATCACGTCCTCGCGGACGGCGGCATAGACGTGAACCAGCACGAAGCACACGATCGCCCACATGCCGATGTGATGCCAGGTGTGGACGTTCTGGCTGTTGCCGAACAGCGGAATGACCCAGCTCGAGAACAGCCGATACTGCCACGACCCCATGCCTTCGCCTTCGCCATAGAGCGCGAAGCCGGACACCATCATGAAGATGATGCCCCAGAGGAAGGCGACATGCATGGTCAGGGTCGCGAGCGGGTTATGGCCTTCGTACTTCTTCGGCTCGCGGGCAATGAAGAAATACCATCTGATCTCGTGCAGCACATCGCGCCACCAGGCGCGGCTGGTCACCGGCGGAATGAACATCTGCCGGGCATGGGAATTGCCGGCGAAGGCCCAATAGATCCGCAGGGCGAAGCCGACGATGAGGATGTAACCGGCGGCGAAATGGGTGAAGCGGATATAGCCCATCAGGAAGTGGCTGCTCGCCTCCCCCGACAGGGTGGGCGGCGGCGAGCCGATGAAATAGCCGCTCACCGCCAGCACCACGATGGCGAGGGCATTGACCCAATGCCACAGCCGCAGCGGCGCCTCGTAGACGTAAATCGCCTGCTGCAAGGCGGGCTTGGCCACGCTCTGTAAAGGACTCTGCATCGCTGCGGCCCTCCCCTACTGCGCCGCGATCAGATAGGCGCCCGCGGCGGCGATGGCGCCGCCGAGCAACCGCGACAGGCCGCTCTGCGCCATGATGATCCGGCCGAAGACCATGCCGGCGACATGCAGGCCGGCGGTGGTCAGGGCGAAGCCGGCCATGTAGGCGGCGATGGCGCCGCTCGCCTCGGTGCCGTGGGCATGGCCGTGAAACACCGCAAACAGCGCCACCAGCGCCATGCCTGCCGCGGTCGGCAGCTCGAGGCGGGTAAGGATCAGCAGTCCCAGCACCAGCACCGAGGCCGCGATGGCCACGTCCACCATCGGCAGCGCGATGCCGGCATGGCCGAGCGCGGCTCCCGCCAGCATGGCGAGCACGAAGGTCAGCGGCGCGAGGAATGCCCGCGGGCCGCCGACCAGCGCCGACCAGATGCCGATCGCCAGCATGGCGAGGGCATGATCGGCGCCGCCGAGCGGATGCATCAGCCCGGCGACGAAGCCGTGGCTGTGGGGGCCGTCACCGGTATGGGCGAGGGCCGGGCTCGCCGCCACCAGCACCATGGCGACGGCGAGCGGAGCGTAAGACAGCTTCTTCATGATTTCATCCTCCCTCAGCGCACCGTGACCTTCGCCAATTCCTGGCCGTCCTCGCTCATGACATGGGTCGAGCAGGCAAGGCAGGGGTCGAAGCTGTGGATCGTTCGCAGGATCTCCACCGGCTCGTCGGCACGCTCGACCTTGGTGTTCATCAGCGAGGCCTCGAAGGCGCCGATATTGCCCTCGTTGTCACGCGGCGAACCGTTCCAGGTAGTCGGCACCACGCACTGGTAGTTGTCGATCTTGCCGTCCTTGATCTTGAGCCAGTGCGCCAGGGCGCCGCGCGGCGCCTCGGTGAAGCCGACCCCCTTGACCTCGCTCGGCCAGGTCTTCGGATCCCAGCGCTCGACATTGGCGGTGGAGCTGTCGCCGGCCTTGATGTTGGCGATCAGCTTGTCCATGAAGTAGCGCATCTTGTAGGCGGCCCACTGGCCCTCGAGCGCGCGCGCCGCGGTGCGGCCGAGCGTCGAGAACAGCGCCGTGACCGGCACGTCGAGCGTCTTGAGGACGAGGTTGATCTGCTCGGTGATTTCCTTGTTGCCCGAGGCATAGCCGACGACGTAACGGGCGAGCGGGCCGACCTCCATGGCATGGCCCTTCCAGCGCGGCGCCTTGATCCAGGAATACTTGCCGCTCTCGTCGAGCTGCTGGATGTTGGTCTTGGTGCCCTTGGTGGCCGCGCCGAGCTGGAACTTGGGCTGGGTGATGCCGTCCCAGGGGTGCAGCCCCTTCTTCTCGTCGGGGTAGGTGTACCAGGAATGCGGCACGAACTCCTGGATCTGGTTGGGATCGCGCAGATCGACCGGGTGCACCTCCTTGAGGTTGCCGTTGATGATGGCGCCCGACGGCATCATCAGGTTGGCCGGCGTATAATCGTTGGCGTGATCGGGAATGTCGCCATAGGCGAGCACGTTCTTGCCCGAGATGCCGCCGCCATAGAGCCAGCCCTTGTACAGCGCGCCGACCGACAGGATATCGGTGATGTAGACGTTGTCGATGAATTCGATGGTCTGGTCGATGATCGACTTGACGAGATTGAGGCGCTCCATGTTGATGGCGCCGACCGCGCCCTCGCCGTCGAGATTGATGGCGCAAGGCACGCCGCCGACCAGCCAGTTCGGATGCGGATCCTTGCCGCCGAACACGGTGCGGATCTTGACGAGGTGCCCCTGGAAGTCGAGCGCTTCCAGGTAGTGGGTCACGGCCATCAGGTTGGCTTCGGGCGGCAGGATATAGGCCGGATTGTCCCAATAGCCGTTGCGGAACGGACCGAGCTGGCCGCTCTCGACGAACTTCTTCAGGCGGTTCTGGACGTCGCGGAAATAGCCCGGCGACGACTTCGGATGACGCGGCGAACTCGCCTTCTGCAATTCGCTGGTCGCCTTCGGATCGGCCTTGAGCGCATGGACCGGATTGACCCAGTCGAGCGCGTGCAGGTGATAGAAGTGCACGAGGTGATCGTGGACCTGCAGACAGAGCTGCATGATGTTCCGGATCGAGTTGGCATTCTCCGGAATCTTGATGTTGAGGGAGTCCTCCACCGCGCGGACCGAGGTCAGCGCGTGGGTGCCGGTGCACACCCCGCAGATGCGCTGGGTGAAGGCCCAGGCATCGCGCGGGTCGCGGCCCTTGAGGATCACCTCGAGGCCGCGCCACATGGTGCCGGTGGACACCGCATTGGTGATGATGTTGTCGGCGCTGACATTGACCTCGCAGCGCATGTGACCCTCGATCCGGGTGACCGGATCGACAACCACGCGCTTGCCGGTGGTGTCGAGCGTAAAGCCGTTGGGCGTCTGGATGGTCATTTACGAATTCCCCCCGTTGGTCGGAGCCTTGTCGCGGGCGCGCTTGATGGCGCTGACGGCGGCATGAGCGGCGACGGCGGCGCCGACGGTCCCCACCGCGACGGCGCCGATCCTGTCGGCATTGGCCTCAATGCCGAACTGGTTGATGTCGGTCAGGCGATTGTAGAACGAGCCGTTGTCCCAGAAGCCGTCCTCGGAACAACCGATGCAGCCATGGCCGGCCTGGATCGGGAAGGACACGCCGGAATTCCAGCGCACCGTCGAGCAGGCGTTGTAGGTGGTCGGCCCCTTGCAGCCCATCTTGTAGAGACAGTGGCCCTTGCGCGCCCCGTCGTCGTCCCAGGACTCGACGAACTGGCCGGCATCGAAATGCGGCCGGCGATAGCACTTGTCGTGGATGCGCTGGGAATAGAACATCTTCGGCCGCCCCTGACGATCGAGCTCGGGAATGCGGTCGAAGGTCAGCATGTAGGTGATGACGGCTGTCATCACCTCGGGAATCGGCGGACAGCCCGGCACCTTGATGATCGGCTTGTCCTTGATCACCTTGTGGATCGGCACCGCCTGGGTCGGGTTCGGCCGCGCCGCCTGGACGCAGCCCCAGGACGCGCAGGAGCCCCAGGAGATGATCGCCTTGCAGTCCTTGGCGGCACGCTGCAGCTGGTCGAGATAGGGCTTGCCGCCGATGATGCAGTACATCCCATCCTCGTTGAGCGGCGGATTGCCCTCGCAGGCCAGGATGTAGTTGCCCTTGTACTTGGCGATGATCTCATCGACGATCGCTTCAGCCGCATTGCCCGCCGCCGCCATGATGGTGTCGTCGTAATCGAGCGAGATCATCGACAGGATGACGTCAGAGGCGAGCGGATGCGCCGAGCGGATGAAGGCCTCCGAACAGCAGGTACATTCGAGGCCGTGCAGCCACAGCACCGGCGTGCGCGGCTTGGTCTCCAGCGCCTGCGCCATGGTCGGCGCGAATTCCGGCGCGAGGCCGAGCGAGGCCGCGGTCAACGAACAGAATTTCAGGAAACTTCGGCGCGAAATGCCCTGGCGCCTGAGCACGTCATAGAATGTCTCGGTCATCGCCGGCGGTCCTCCCCCATAACGAACGCCGCATGGTTGCGGCAGTGGTTCGAAGGAGAAATGATAGCAAGTTCCGCGCCACTTCGATTGGGCGTTTGATGTCAACAACTTAGACTTATTTTGCGGCGCAGCGACGCGGATAGCCCCTGAACGATCCTGCCACCCAGTGGAAAGCTGCTTACCGGGAACGCGCGGCGGAGTTTCGGTTCAGCGGCCAATGCATCGCCCGCGACCGTCACCTCGCACGCGGGCGGCGGCCGCCTCGCTCGCGGTGGTCCGCAACGATGGAATTGAAAGAACGACGGCGCACCGCCTGCCCGATTGCAGCCGCGCGGAATCCTGAGCGGCACCCCACCATCTACGCCTGCCGTCGATGAATTGAGACGGCGGATCGTCCTGCCGACATCTTCGAACGGCCCGTTCATCGTCCGAAACATTTCTCAATAAGGCGAATTGCAATCGCCATCATTTGGCCGGGGCCACACCGATATCTCGAACCACTCTCGAACAGTGGGCCTCCAGCTTGATGAACGCCAGTCCCCGCCAGCCGGGCCGATCGAAGTCGGTCTCGCTCAGCCGTCTTCGCACCACATCGCTCGCGGCCCTGCTGCTGCTGCCCTTGTCCGCGCCCGCGGCGGCCCAGACCGCCTCGTCGATCGTGGTCGAGGGCAACCGGCGCGTCGAGGCGGACACCATCCGCTCCTATTTCAAGCCGGGTCCCGGCGGCCGGCTGGACAGCGGCCGCATCGATGACGCGCTCAAGGCGCTGTACGAGACCGGCCTGTTCCAGGACGTGAAGATCAATAACGTCGGCGGCCGGATCGTCGTCGCCGTGGTCGAAAACCAGGTGATCGGCCGTGTCGCCTTCGAGGGCAACAAGAAGATCAAGGACGACCAGCTTTCGGCCGAGATCCAGTCCAAGCCGCGCGGCACCTTCTCGCGGCCGATGGTGCAGGCGGATGCCCAGCGCATCGCCGAGATCTACCGTCGCTCGGGCCGCTATGACGTCCGCGTCGTGCCGCAGGTCATCGAGCAGCCGAACAATCGCGTCGATCTCGTCTTCGAGGTCACCGAGGGCAGCAAGACCGGCGTCAAGACCATCAACTTCGTCGGCAACAACGCGTATTCGTCCTATCGCCTCAAGGACGTGATCAAGACCCACGAATCGAACCTGCTCAGCTTCCTCGCCTCCGGCGACATCTACGATCCGGACCGGGTCGAGGCCGATCGCGACCTGATTCGGCGCTTCTACCTCAAGAACGGCTATGCCGACGTGCAGGTGGTGGCGGCGCTCACGGAATATGACCCCCAGGGCAAGGGCTTCATCGTCACCTTCCAGATCGACGAGGGTCAGCAATATCGCGTCGGCTCGGTGAGCTTCCACTCGAGCATCCGCTCGCTCGAGGGCAATTCGCTGGCCAGCCTGTCGCGGGTCAGCGTCGGCTCGCTCTACAACGCCGAGGCGGTCGAGAAGTCGGTCGAGGAGATGCAGATCGAGACCTCGCGCCGCGGCTTCGCCTTCGCCATGGTGCGGCCGAGCGGCGAGCGCAATTTCGAGAATCGCACCGTCGCCATCGTCTTCAACGTCGACGAGGGTCCGCGCAACTATATCGAGCGCATCAATATCCGCGGCAACACCCGGACCCGCGACTACGTCATCCGGCGCGAGTTCGACCTCTCCGAGGGCGACGCCTACAACCGCGCCCTGGTCGACCGCGCCGAGCGGCGGCTGAAAAATCTCGACTATTTCAAGACCGTGAAGATCTCGACCGAGCCGGGCTCATCCAGCGACCGCGTCGTTGTCGATGTCGACCTCGAAGAGAAGTCGACCGGCGAGTTCTCGGTGTCGGGCGGCTACTCGACCTCCGACGGCTTCCTCGGCGAAGTCAGCGTTTCCGAGCGCAACCTGCTCGGCCGCGGCCTCTACGCCAAGGCGGCGGTGTCCTACGGCCAGTATTCCCGGGGTGTTTCGCTCTCCGTCGTCGAACCCTACCTGCTCGGCTACCGGGTCGCGCTGGGCACCGATCTCTTCTACAACAAGCAGGATCAGAACTCCTACCGCTCCTACTCGGTGGAATCCTACGGCTTCAACACGCGGCTCGGCTTCGCCCTGCGCGAGGACCTGACGCTGCAGCTGCGCTATTCGCTGTCGGCGCAGAAAATCGGACTGACCTCCGCCTACGACAACTGCAACAACAACGCGGCCAACACCTCGCTCGCCTACAATCCGACGCCCGGTTGCTACGACGACGGCGAAGCCTCGCTGCCGGTTCGGATCGAGCTCGACAAGGGGCGCGCGATCACCTCGGCGGTCGGCTACACCCTGACCTTCAACACCCTCGACAACAACAAGAACCCGACTTCCGGCCTGCTGGTCGATTTCCGGCAGGACTTCGCCGGCGTCGGCGGCGATGTCAGCTACCTCAAATCGACCGGCGACGTGAAGTACTTCCAGCCGCTGGTGGCCGACATCGTCGGCCTGATCCATCTGCAAGGCGGCATTCTCAACAAGCTCGGCAGCGACGACCTGCGCATGCTCGACCATTTCCAGATGGGCCCGCAGCTCGTCCGCGGCTTCGCCAGCAACGGCATCGGCCCGCGCGACATCACCTCCGGCACCACCAACGACGCCCTCGGCGGCACGAAATACTGGGGCGCGTCGGCCGAACTGCAGATGCCGTTCTGGTTCCTGCCGAAAGAAGTGGGCCTGAAGGGCGCCGTCTACGCCGACGCCGGCTCGCTGTGGGGCTACGAGGGGCCGACCTCCTGGGCGAAGACGCTCGAGACGATGACCTATAGCGACGACAACACCGTTCGCTCCTCGGTCGGCGTCGGCCTGATCTGGGCGTCGCCGTTCGGTCCGCTGCGCTTCGACTACGCCGTGCCCGTCACCAAGAGCTCTCATGACGTCGTCCAGCAATTCCGCTTCGGCGGCGGCACATCGTTCTGAAACGCCGGCGCGCATTCTCGAAACGATCGACCCGGCACAGAAACAAGATTCTACAACTCTTCTCAGGTGTGACGCCGGCGGACCACATTTCGGCAAGACACGCCACCTAAATATCGATCGGCCTGAGCAAACAACCCGGCTTCCCCCGCCGCGCTCCGGTCGTCTCCCTCGGGTGGTGAGCCAAGCGCCACCCGAGGGCACTCTTTCAGCCCCTTCGAAGCCGGCCCCTTCGAAGCGATGGCGCTCACCAGCCACACGTTGAAGCAGACGAAACATCTGGAAACCTATCTGTTGCTGAAGCGCGGTCCGGGCACCGCTATCGAGGATCGTCATCCGACGGTTCTCATCTTCAGCGGCGAACAGCGACCGGCGAATGCTTCCTCACAGCCGCCGATCGAAGGCGGTATTGCGATTTGATGTCATTCCGGTGCTTTCGCGTCCCTGCCCGACCAGCTGCGGATCATGGCCACGCCCGAACCGCCGGCGGCAAGGGCCGGACCGCGAGCCGCCGCCGGCATGCCGGACTGGGCCTTGCAGGCGGCCTCGCGCTGCTTCTGGCCGGTTGCGCGGTCGGCCCGGATTATGTCGGGCCGCCGTCGCCGTCGTTGCCCTCGCGCTGGCGGAATGCGCCCGCCGCACCGTCGGCCGATCATGCCGCCCTGACACGCTGGTGGCGCCGGCTCGGCGATCCGCTGCTCGGCCGGTTGATCGAGGAAGCGGTCGAGGCCAATCCCGACGTCGCCAACGCCAAGGCGCGAATCCGCGAGGCCCGGGCGACGCTCGCCCAGACCGCCGCCAGCCTTTTTCCTTCGATCGAGGGGACGGGATCTGCAACCCACAACAAGGCCAGCAGCGGCGCGTCAGTCGATTCGATCGGCACCGACGTCGCGCCTTACGGCCTGTACCAGGCCGGATTCGACGCCAGCTGGGAACTGGATCTGTTCGGCGGCAATCATCGCGGCCTCGAGGCGGCGCTGCGCGGTGAACAGTCCGCCGAGGACGACCTGAGCAGCACACTGCTGACGCTGATCGGCGACGTCGCCTCCTACTACATCGAGGCCCGCGGCTATCAGGCCCGGATCGCGCTGGCGAATCGGACCTCCAGTTCGCAGCGCGATACCGAACGCCTGACCCGATCCAAGTTCAACGCCGGCAGCGCCACCGCGGTCGACGTCGCCAAGGCGACCGCCCAGGCCGCCAGCACCGAAGCCAACGTGCCGACCTATGAAGCGGCGCGGGCGGCCGATATTCATCGGCTCGGCATCCTGCTCGGGCGTGCACCCGGCGCGCTGGCGACGACGATGACCGGAGCCGCGCCCCTCCCCGACCCGCGCCTGCCGCTGCCCGCCGGCATTCCCGCGGACCTGCTGCGCAACCGGCCCGACGTTGCCAGCGCCGAACGCAAGCTCGCCCAGGCCACGGCGAAAATCGGTCAGGCCGAAGCCGATCGCTACCCCAGCGTAAGCCTCACGGGATCGGTCGCCACCTCCGCCCTGCGGCTCGGCGACCTCGCCAAATATTCCAGCGTCAGCTGGTCGATCGGACCTTCCGTCACCGTCCCGGTGTTCGACGCCGGCAAGCGCTATGCCGCGGTCAAGATCGCCGAGGCGCAGCGCGACCAATCCTTCGCGACCTTCCAGTCGACGCTGCTGACGGCGCTGGAGGACGTCGAGAATGCGCTGGTGTCGCTCTCGACCGAGCGGGTTCGCATCCGCAAGCTGTCGGAAGCGGCGACGAATTATCGGGAAGCCGCGCGGCTGTCCCGCGCGCTCTATGAAAACGGCTCATCCAGCTTCATCGACGTGCTCGACGCCGAACGCTCGCTGTACTCTGCCGAGGATTCCCTGCTGCAGAGCCGGACTTCGATGGCGAAGGACTATGTCGCGCTGGCAAAAGCGCTCGGCGGCGGCTGGGACGGCGCAATTGATGCCGGCCAGCCGCTGATCGCCGATCGCGATACCGGCCCCCACCCGCGGAAGCCTCTCCGGTGATCTCCTCGTTGTCCCGCAGCACCCGCATCATCATCGCCGCCGCCGCGGCGCTCGCCATTGTTGCCGGCGGTGCCGTCACGCTGGCTCACGTCGCTGCGCCACGCGACCAGGGTTCGCTCATGAGCGTCCCGGTCACCATCGGCGACCTCCGGGAAGAGGTTCTCGCCAACGGCACGCTGAAGCCGTTGCGGCTGACGGCCGTCGGCGCCCAGGTCTCCGGCCGCATCATCGCCCTGAAGGTCGCGGTCGGCGACCAGGTCAAGTCGGGAGATCTGATCGCCCAGATCGATCCCGTCACCAAACAGAATGATCTTCGCACCGCCCAGGCCTCACTGGAGAACTATCGGGCCCAGAAGCAGGAAAAGGAAGCGACCCTGGCGCTGGCCGAGGCCAACTTCGCCCGTGCGCAGGCGACTTTCGCCCAGCGCGCCACCTCCCGCAGCGACTACGATTCGACCGAAGCCACCATGCGCCAGACCCGGGCGCAGATCGCCTCGCTCACCGCGCAGATCACCGCCGCCGAAGTCAATGTGGAGACCGCCAAGGTCAATCTCGACTACACACGGATCACCGCGCCGACCGACGGCACCGTGCTCGCCGTGGTCGCGCAGGAAGGCCAGACGGTCAATGCGGTTCAATCGGCCCCGACCATCGTCGTGCTCGGCCGGCTCGACACCATGACGGTCCGCGCCGAGATCTCCGAGTCCGATATCGTCAAGGTCAAACCCGGGCAGCGACTCTATTTCACCATCCTCGGCGATCAGGACCACCGCTACGAAGCGGAGCTGGAGCAGATCGAGCCGGCTCCGGAATCGATCAAGACCGACTCGAGCTTCACCTCGACCTCGACGACGGCGTCGACCTCGTCGTCATCGTCAAGCTCCTCCAGTTCCGCGATCTACTATATCGGCGTCTTCAGGGTGCCCAACCCCGCGCGGCGGCTGCGAACCTACATGACCGCGGAAGTCCATATCGTGGTCGGCGAGGCCAAGGGCATCAGGCTCGTCCCCGCCCTCGCGGTGTCGCGCCAGGCCGACGGGCGCCAGACGGTGCGCGTGCTCGATGCGTCCGGCGCGGTCAAGGAACGCACCGTCATCACCGGCCTGAACGACCGCACCACGATCGAGATCACCTCGGGGCTCGAGGCCGGCGAGAAGGTCGTGACCGGTCAGGTTGCGAGCAACCAGCCGGCATCGCGCGGCTTCGGCCCTGGCCCGGGCCCGGGAGGCCCGTGAGATGACGGAGCCGATCATTGCGCTGCGCGGCGTCCGGCGGGAATTCGTCGCCGGCGAGAGCACCGTGGTGGCGCTCGAGGGCATCGATCTCGCGATCCGCCCCGGCGAAATGGTGGCGATCATGGGGTCGTCGGGCTCCGGCAAGTCGACGCTGCTCAACATCCTCGGCTGCCTCGACCGGCCGAGCTCCGGGAGCTATCGGGTTGCCGGGCGCGAGACTGCCGCACTCGATGCCGATGCGCTCGCCGCGCTGCGGCGCGAGCATTTCGGCTTCATCTTCCAGCGCTATCATCTGCTGCCGGAGCTCACAGCCGCCGGCAACGTCGAGATACCCGCGATCTATGCCGGCCGGCCCAGCCGCGAGCGCAGCGCGCGGGCGAAGGCCCTGCTCGCCCGCCTCGGCATGGACGCACGCGGCGGCCACCGTCCCAACCAGCTCTCGGGCGGCCAGCAGCAGCGCGTTTCGATCGCGCGGGCGCTGATCAACGGCGCCGAAGCGATCCTGGCCGACGAGCCCACCGGCGCGCTCGACCGCCGCAGCGGCGAAGAGGTGCTGCGCATCCTCGACGAGTTGCACGCCGAGGGCCGGACTATCATCATTGTCACCCATGACCCCGAAGTCGCGGCCCGGGCCGAACGCATCATCGAACTGAGCGACGGCGCCATCGTCGCCGATCGCCGGACCGGACGCCCGGCGGCGATCGCGACGCCGCCCACCCGGCCGCAAGCCGGCACGGAAGGACGATGGAGCGCCTATCTCGGCCGGCTGCGCGAGGCCTCGCGCATGGCCCTGCTGTCGATGGCGGCGCATCGGCTGCGCAGCTTCCTGACGATGCTCGGCATCATCATCGGCATCGCCGCGGTATCGTCGGTGGTCGCGCTCGGCAACGCTTCGCAACGCAAGGTGCTGTCGGACATCGCCAACCTCGGCACCAACACAATCGAGGTCTTTCCCGGCAAGGACTTCGGCGATGCGAGGGCGGGCAAGATCAAGACGCTGGTGCTCGACGACGCCCGGGCCCTGGAGCGGCAGAGCTTCATCGCCGGGGTCACGCCGACAGTGTCGACCAGCACGACGTTGCGCTATGCCGCGAGCGAATCCAACGCGCTGGTCAACGGCGTCGGCGAGCAGTATTTCGCCGTCAAAGGCGCCAAGCTGGCGCTTGGCCGGCTGTTCGACGATACGGCCGTGCGCGACATCGATCGTCAGGTCGTGATCGACGACAATACGCGGCAGACCTTCTTCGCCAACGACCCGACAGGCGGCGTCGGACGGGTGATCTGGGTTGGACGGGTGCCCTGCCGCGTCGTCGGCGTCATCGCCCAGCAGCAAGGCGGCTTCGGCTCCAGCCAGAACCTCTCGGTCTATCTGCCCTACACCACCGTCCAGGCCCAATTCATCGGCGACCATTCGCTGCGCAGCGTACTGCTTCGGGTC
Organism: Bradyrhizobium sp. WD16; assembly: GCF_024181725.1. NCBI lineage: Bacteria > Pseudomonadati > Pseudomonadota > Alphaproteobacteria > Hyphomicrobiales > Nitrobacteraceae > Bradyrhizobium > Bradyrhizobium sp. WD16. The sequence goes on from NZ_CP028908.1 coordinate 922,653, forward strand.
AGGGACGAGGTCGCCACTTCGCTCGCCGAACAGGCGGTGACCACGCTCTTGACGAGGCGCCACAACACCAAGGATTTCGTCGTCCTCAACACCGACGACATCCGCCGCACCATCACCAGCACCACCCAGACCCTCGCCTTCCTGGTGGCTGCGATCGCCGTCATCTCGCTCGTGGTCGGCGGCATCGGCGTGATGAACATCATGCTGGTGTCGGTCTCCGAGCGGATCGGCGAGATCGGCGTGCGCATGGCGGTCGGGGCGCGACGCGGCGACATCCTGCAGCAGTTCCTGATCGAGGCGACGCTGATCTCGTCGGTCGGCGGCATCGCCGGGATCGTCATCGCCATGCTGCTCGGTCTCGGCCTTAATCTGGCGATCCCGAGTTTCGGCGTCACCTATTCGAGCTTGTCGATTGCCGCCGCCGTCGCCACGTCCACGACGATCGGCATCGTCTTCGGCTATTTCCCGGCGCGCCGCGCCTCGTTCCTCGATCCGGTGGTGGCGCTGAGCCGCGACTGAAGCGTCGTTGGCGTGTGGTGGTGGATGCGGGCGCACGCGCACGCATGACACTTGGACAAGGCTCTTGAACACGGCTCTTGAGCGCGGCTCTCGGGCAATTCGTGGGCGCGGCGCGCGAGACGAATGTCAGCTCCCCACCGGCAGGAGTCTCGCCGACATATTCGACCAGCGGATCGTTCAGCAGCAGCCTGATGGATTTATCGAAGTAGTCACGGTCCGCCGGGTCGACCTTTGCGGCAATCTTGAGCGGAATGCCCGATCGCCTGGCAATGTCGATCGCGCGGTCGGGGCGCTTTCAGGGGACTCGATCAGGTGCGAAGCACGTCGCGGCCCATATACCAAGGGGGGAACGGCATGAAGCTCCTCGGCGGGATTGCAGCGCTAGTGTCCTGTTTCCAACGTTCGTATCCCATTGCAGCAGGCGCTCATACGAACGTTGGAAACAAGGGGACACTAGACTAGTGTGGCGTCTCGCAATTGCCTATGCCCTTTGCGGCAATCCTCTCATAGGCAATTGCGAGACATAAGCCACACTAGCTTTTTGATTTTGCTAGTGTCCCGATGTCTCCGAATTACCGTGCGAGGGTGAGGCAAATGAAGCGGTAATTCGGAGACAGGACACTAGCATCATCATGATTCTAGTGTGGTTTTGGATCTGACGCTCGTTCGAAGAACTCGCTGCAATACTGAAACGAGCGTCAGATCCACCACACTAGTGTGGCGTCTCGCAATTGCCTATGCCCTTCGCGGCAAGCCCCTGGCAATTGCGAGACATAGGCCGCACTAGCTTCCTGACGCGCGCCGGTACGCGCCACGCACGGGCCGATCGGATCGCGTCGATTGCATAAGGAAGTTCGGGGCGGCGACTGGAGGTGGCCGCCGCCCCTTCGGCCGATCAGGCTGCTTTCGATTTCGCGACGTGGGTCGCGATCGCGTCCATCAGCGCCGGCGACAGGCAGTCATAGGGCTCGAGCCCCAGTTCCTTCAGGCGAGCCCTGATTCCGGCCATATCCGCCGGATTGACACCGGACTCGATCACCGACGAGACGAAGGCGGCGAAGCCGGGGGCGGCCGAACCGGTCTCGACGAACAGTTCCGGGTGGATGAAATCCAGGCCGTAGAACGGGTGGGACTTGTTTTCGATCCGGCCGTACATGTGCGTGCCGCAGACGCTGCAGGCATGGCGCTGGATCGCGGCGGACGGGTCGACAATCTTCAGCTTGTCGCCGTTCTCCACCACCTTGACGCTGTCGCGCGGCACCACCGCGACGACCGAGAAGGTCGCGCCTTCCGGCTTCCAGCACTTGGTGCAGCCGCAGGCGTGGTTATGGGCGACGTCGCCGGTGATCTGGACCTTCACCGGCCTGTCCTTGCATTTGCAGACCAGCGTGCCGCCGGCAAAGCTGCCGGTGCCCTTGCGTACGCCACTATCGACCGACGGATGAATATGAACAGTCATGGGCCGTTTCCTCCTGGGGTTGACGTTGTTGTCCTGCGAGTGCCGGAGCGCGATAGCTTCGAGATCAGTCGCCATCGCGCTCCAGCCTGTTGATCGGGCATGATCTGATCGGAAGACAGCTAACTCGCTGTTCCGGATCATGCTCCAGCGGTCAGAAGACGACGACGGAGCGGATCGACTTGCCCTCGTGCATCAGGTCGAAGCCCTTGTTGATCTCCTCGAGCTTGAGGATGTGGGTGATCATCGGGTCGATCTCGATCTTGCCGTTCATGTACCAGTCGACGATCTTGGGCACGTCGGTCCGGCCGCGGGCGCCGCCGAACGCCGTGCCCTTCCACACCCGCCCGGTGACCAGCTGGAACGGCCGTGTCGAGATTTCCTTGCCGGCCTCGGCGACGCCGATGACGACCGACGTGCCCCAGCCGCGGTGGCAGGCCTCCAGCGCCTGGCGCATCACCGTGGTGTTGCCGGTGCAGTCGAAGGTGAAGTCGGCGCCGCCGTCGGTCAGCGCCACGAGGTGCTGGACGATGTCGGTGTCGATCTTCTTGGGGTTGACGAAATGGGTCATGCCGAAGCGGCGGCCCCATTCCTCCTTGTCGTCATTAAGGTCGACGCCGATGATCTTGTCGGCCCCGACCATCCGCGCGCCCTGGAGGACGTTGAGGCCGATGCCGCCGAGGCCGAACACCACCACGTTGGCGCCCGGCCAGACCTTGGCGGTATTGACCACGGCGCCGACGCCGGTGGTGACGCCGCAGCCGATATAGCAGGCCTTGTCGAACGGCGCGTCCTCGCGGATCTTGGCCACCGCGATTTCCGGCAGCACGGTGTGATTGGCGAAGGTCGAGCAGCCCATGTAGTGGTAGATCGGCTTGCCCTTGTAGCTGAAGCGCGAGGTGCCGTCGGGCATGACGCCCTTGCCCTGGGTGGCGCGGATCGAGGTGCACAGATTGGTCATGCGGCTAAGGCAGCTTTTGCACTGCCGGCATTCCGGCGTGTAGAGCGGAATGACGTGGTCGCCCGGCTTGACCGAGGTGACCCCGGCGCCGACCTCGCGGACGATGCCGGCGCCCTCATGGCCGAGAATGGACGGGAAGATGCCTTCGCTGTCGAGGCCGTCCAGGGTGTAGGCGTCGGTGTGGCAGATGCCGGTGGCCATGATCTCGACCAGGACTTCGCCGGCCTTGGGCCCCTCCAGGTCGACCTCGACGATCTCGAGCGGTTTCTTCGCCTCGAAGGCGACGGCGGCGCGGGTCTTCATCCTAAACTCCAGTTTTGCATTTCAACTATCGTTTGCCAGTTCGACTCTCGAACGAGGGGGGAGAAACCAAGGGGTGAGAATCGCCGGTCCGTTTTAGGGCCTTTTTCGCCGCGCGTGAATCGGAGCGACGGCTCCGACTTCCTGATTGGCGCTAGTTCCTCGAGCGAAGCGCGTCCGCTTCGCGTGACGACGTTCAATGCCCCATGCAGCTCGTTTCCGCCTTGGTATAGGCCTCCGGTTTGTCTTCGTGCTTGGCCGGGCGGACGCGGCCGACCGCGTCATTGGCCCGGGCCCGCAGGTAGATGTAGATGTCGTCCAGATAGCAGACCACGTTCGCATTTTCGCCGAATGCCGGCATGACGTTTTCCTGGGACGACGACACGTTCTTGCGGCCGGTGGCGACGACGTTGAGGAAGTCGCCGTAACTGAGATTGTTGAGCGAGTCTTTCAAGGCCGGAGCGTAGGTCGAGCCCATGCCGTCCGGGCCGTGACAGACGTGGCATTCGGAGTGATAGCGGCGATAGCCGGAATAGGTGTACCAGTCGACGGTGCCGTCAGCAGCCACGTTGAAGGTCGGATCGCCATCCTTCGCGAAGTATTTTCCGTCTTCCGACTTCACGGCTTTCGGATCACCGCTGCCGTCGGCATGAGCAATCCCTCCGAACGCCACGACAGCAATCACTGCACCCAAGAAAATGGCTCGCACGCGCTTCATCCCCGATGTTTGTATTCGGTTTTCTTGACGCCCGGCTTGAAAGGACGAGCCTGGCGCATTCGTGAATGTCCCGGCGCGAAGGTTTTCGCGCCGGGACATGTCGTTGTCAGCTTCGCGGCAGCGTGAACACGGTGAGCGTACCACCGAGCGCGGTGTAGCTGCTCAGGGCGGCATAGCCGCCGACCGCGCCCAGACCCGCCGTCGGATCGGTCAGCCCCGCAGCGAGGCCGATGCCGGCCCAGCCGCCGACGCCGGACAGAACCGCCACGTACTGCTGGCCGCCATGTTCATAGGTCGTGACGTTGCCGATGATGCCCGACGGGGTCTTGAACTTGTACAGTTCCTTGCCCGTCTTGGCGTCGACCGCCTTCAGGTAGCCCTCGAGCGTGCCGTAGAACACCACGCCACCGGCGGTGGCGAGCGCACCCGACCACACCGAGAACTGCTCCTTGTTCGACCACACGATCTTGCCGGTCTTGCCGTCCCAGGCGATGAAGTTGCCCATGTTGGTTTCGCCGGCAGGCGGATACATCGAGAGCGTGGCGCCGACATAGGGCTGGCCCGCGCTGTAGCTCACCTTGAACGGCTCGTAGTCCATGCAGACGTGGTTGGTCGGCACGTAGAACAGCTGCGTCTCCGGCGAATAGGCCGCCGGCTGCTCGTCCTTGGAGCCGAGCGCCGCCGGGCAGATGCCCTTGACGTTGTGATCCTCGCCGGCCTTGTCGGTCGAGTACTGGTCGACGACCTTCGGCCGGCCGTAGGTCGGCGAGCTCTTGTTCATGTCGACGCCGGTCGTCCAGTTGACCTTCGGATCGTACTTCTCGGCGACCAGCAGTTCGCCGTTGGTGCGGTCGAGGGTATAGCCGAGACCGTTGCGGTCGAAATGGGTCAACAGCTTGCGCGGCGTGCCGTTGATCGTCTGATCGGTGAGGATCATCTCGTTGACGCCGTCATAGTCCCATTCGTCATGGGGGGTCATCTGGTAGACCCACTTGGCGACGCCGGTGTCAGGATCACGGGCGAAGATGGTCATCGACCACTTGTTGTCACCCGGACGCTGCTTCGGATTCCAGGTCGAGGGGTTGCCCGAACCGTAATAGACGAGGTTCAGAGCCGGATCGTAGGACAGCCAGCCCCAGGTGCAGCCGCCGCCGATCTTCCACTGATCGCCCTGCCAGGTCTTCAGGCTCGAGTCCTTGCCGACCGGCTTGCCGAGCACAGTGGTCTTTTCCGGATCGAGCTTGATCTGGTCGTCCGGGCCTTCGGAGAAGGCGCGCCAGGCCTGCTTGCCGGTCTTGAGGTCGTAGGCGGTGACGTGGCACTGCACGCCGAACTCGCCGCCGGAGATGCCGACCAGGACCTTGTCCTTGACCACCAGCGGCGCCGAGGTGCCGGTCCCGCCCTTGCTGGGATCGCCGTTCTTGGTGCTCCAGGCCACCTTGCCGGTCTTGGCGTCGAGCGCCACCAGCGTGGTGTCGGCCTGGTGCAGGATGATCAGGCCGTCGCCATAGGCGAGGCCGCGGTTGACGGTGTCGCAGCACATCACCGGAATGACGTTGGGATCCTGCTTGGGCTCGTAGTGCCAGATGATCTTGTTCTCGTTCTTGAGGTCGAGAGCATAGACCTTGTTGGGGAACGGCGTGTGGACGTACATCACGTCGCCGATGATCAGCGGGCCGCCTTCGTGGCCGCGCAACACGCCGGTCGAGAAGGTCCAGGCCACCTGGAGCTTGCCGACATTGGCGGGCGTGATCTGCTTGAGCTTCGAGTAGCGCGTATTGGCGTAATCGCCGGCCGGCATGACCCAACCCTTCGGGTCCTGCGACATCTTATTCAGCTCGTCGTTGGCACGAGCCGCGCCTGCGGCCATCAAGGCCGTGACGCTCAGGCAAGTCATCAGCATCACCTTGCGCATAGCGAATCCTTCCCGAGTTTTTTCTCTGTCTGGCTGTCAACCATCGAATTGTCGCTGGGCTACCCCGGTCCAGCGTCAGCTCTTGTGCGGGAGAATTGTTGCGACCGCCGGTCACGGCTTTTTGGCGCCGGATCACCTGGTCTGGGTCTCCCTCAACAGTCGGTAGACTTGGGACGTTGTCCCCCGCAGATCCCTCCTCCCGATTGCACTCTCTGGGTCACCGCCCGAGACGACCCACGTGTTCCATTTTGATCTGGAATCCCTAACCGGTCCGGCGCCGGGAGACTTGCCCAAGAGGGAAACCGACTTGTTCCTGAGCGAAACGAGACTGACTTTTTATTCCGCAGCTTCACCCGGCAGTATTTCCGGGTTGATTTCGCACCTGCGATAGCGCGTGTGCCGATGCACAACTCCACCGGTTTCCGGCAACGAAGGTTCCGCTTGACGGAAGGCGAACTAAATTGGAGGATTTAACAAAGAAGGTACCGGAGGAACGCTGCTCGACACACCCCTTGGGCTCCAGCGACCCGCATTGAACTGTAGGCAAGCGCCACCTTGCCACCGGTGTCGTTCCAATACCGGTGTCTCCCAAAATTGGCGTCTCTCCAACACCGTTGTCTTTGCGATGGTCTCTCAGCGCCCGTTTCGCGCGGTGGTGTCTCCGCAAGTGGTATCGCAACACTGGTTGTATCGGTAACCGATATCGCGCCTCGCGGCGGATAGCTGGGTTTCGGTCTCGCGTCACTCATGTGGTTGGTTCATGTCCAATAGCCTTCGTTCGCTGAGCACCACTGGATTGACGCCCAAGACGCAGGTTCAGTACTGGACCGATGCGCTGACCGAGCTTTGCGGGAAATTCGACGTTGATCCCCTGGGAGCGTCCTCACTCGAGGGCCACATCAACTACACGACGGTGTCGCGGCTGAAGCTCTGCCAGATCGAGGCCAGCCAGCACCGCATTGCCCTTCCCAACTCGCGGGTCAGGAAGGCGGAGCATCCCTTCGTCAAGGTCCTGTTCCAGACCTACGGAATATCCCATTTCGAGCAGGATGGGCGCCGCATCGAGCTCATGCCCGGCGATTGTCTCGCCTATGACGTTTCCGGCCCCCATACGATCATCAGCCCGTCGCTGACGCGGCACGAGGTCGTCATCGTGCCGACGGAATTGCTCGAGGAGCGCGGCTTCCATTCGGCGAAGATGCCGGTGTGCAAGGTCTCGGCCCGGACCGGCACCGGCCGGATCGTCCATGACTTTGTCCACGCGGCCTTCGGCGAAGCGCCAAGACTGTCGCCGTCCACCGCGACCAGCCTCGCCGACACCCTGATCGATCTACTGCTCCTGCCTCTTCGCGAGGTCGGGACGATGTCCGATCGCAGCGGTCCAGCCGCCCTGTATCTCAAGGCCCAGGCGTTCATCCGCGACCACCTGCGCGACCCGGAGCTGAGCATCGAGCAGATTTCGGCCGCGCTGGGCTGCAGCAAGCGCTATCTGCACATGATCTTCAGCGACCGCGGCATGACCGTCAGCGACTATATCTGGCAGGCACGGCTGCAGAACTGCCGTCAGGAGCTTGAGGACGCCCAGGGCAAGACCATCACCGACGTCGCGTTCTCGTGGGGCTTTTCCAGCTCGTCGCACTTCAGCCGCGTCTTCCGGCGGTACTTCGGCGTCTCGCCGTCGTCCATCCTCAAGGTGCAGCACCAGCATCATCTCGCCCCGGATGCCTTGATGAAGCAATCGGTCCGGACCTTCAGGTTTCCCAGCGCATAGTTTGGGCGCGGCGCGCTTCTGGCCGCCACGCTGCCCGGCCGATGTCCGTCCGACATCCTCGATGCGGGCGTTCGTCGACAGGCGCGAAGATCGTCGCGTGATGCGACCGACGATCAACCTGGCTCGCCCCTTGCCACGTCTCGCAACGGCGCTCTACTGAGTTCGTTGGCCGCAGCGATCGTCTTCCGCAGAAGCCGCAGGAACTGCTCTGCTTCCTTTTCGGTCAGGCCGCGCAGCATGATCCGCTGCGCGGCCTCGACCGCCGGCACTATCCTGCGAAGAGTTCGCCCGCCCTCAACGGTGAGCCGCAATTCGCGGGCGCGCCTGTCCCGGCTGCTCGGGTGGCGGACCATCAAGCCCTTCTGCACCAAGCGGTCGACGACCCCGGTAATCGTCGTTCGATCATAGGCAATCAATCCGGCCAGCGTCACTTGATCAATTCCCGGGCTCGCGCCGACGGCCGAGAGAGCCGCGTATTGCACGGGGGTGAGGTCAAATCCTGCCTCCTCGACCTCGTTGACGAACACAGCCACCGCGATCTGCTGAAAGCGGCGCGCCAGATGGCCGGGCATCTCATTGTTGTCTCTTACCACACCGCTATCTTTCACCGCGCCCTCCTCAACAATCGGGTTGACTAGTATACTGATGATCAGCATGCTGAGTAAATACCCGGGAGCGCGATCGCTCCGCCCCCGGACAGTCCGGCACGGAGGCGTCTGATGCAGTTCCACCTCAACGGCTTCGAGCCGGGCGATCCGGAAATCGTCGATCCGACCGAGCGGCATTCGCCGCCGGGGGCATCCGGCACCGTTCCGGAAGAGGTCGATGTCCTGATCGTCGGTTGCGGGCCGGCGGGTTTGACCCTGGCGGCGCAGCTTGCTGCCTTCCCTGACATCAAGACCTGCATCGTGGACCAGAAGGCTGGCCGATTGCTCCGCGGCCAGGCCGACGGCATCGCCTGCCGCACGATGGAGATGTTCCACGCCTTCGACTTCAGCGAGCGCGTGCTGAAGGAGGCCTATTGGGTCAACGAGACGACGTTCTGGAAACCGGACGACACCTCCTGTGAGAAGATCGTCCGCAGCGGCAGGGTCCAGGACGTCGAGGACGGGCTCTCGGAATTCCCGCACGTCATTTTGAATCAGGCCCGGGTGCATGACTTCTTCCTCGACCACATGCGCAGATCGGCGGCCAAACTCGAGCCGTACTATGCACGGCGCGCGCTCGAGGTTCGGGCCGACGCGACCGCGGCCGGTGCCGACGGCTCCTCCCGCCCGGTGACCGTCAGGCTCGAGCGCCTCGACCCCTCGCACGAGGGACAGATCGAGACAGTCCGGGCCCGCTTCGTCATCGGCTGCGACGGCGCCCGCAGCACTGTACGCAAATCCATCGGGCGCGTTCTCCACGGCGATTCCGCCAACCATGCCTGGGGAGTGATGGACGTCCTGGCTGTCACCGATTTTCCGGACATTCGCCTGAAATCGCTGATCCAATCCTCGACCGAGGGCAGCATCATCGTCATCCCGAGGGAAGGCGGCTATCTTGTTCGGCTATATGTTGAACTCGCTGCTCTCGACGTGGGCGAGAGGGTCTCCAGCCGCAACGTCACTGTCGATGATCTGATCGCGAAGGCGCAGCGAATTCTCAACCCGTATACGCTCGAGGTGAAAGACATCGCATGGTGGTCCGTTTACGAGATCGGCCAGCGGCTATGCGACAAATTCGACGACGTCCCGGCCGACGAGACCCAGACGCACCTGCCCCGCGTGTTCATAGCCGGCGATGCCTGCCACACCCATAGCCCGAAAGCCGGCCAGGGCATGAACGTATCCATGCAGGATGCCTTCAACCTGGCGTGGAAGCTCGCTTCGGTTCTCCGGAAGCAGTGCGCTCCTCGCCTCCTGCAGACATACTCCGCGGAACGCCAGGCCATTGCGAAGGAGCTGATCGATTTCGACCGAGAATGGGCCGCGATCCTGGCATCCGCGAACAGCGGAGAAGGTGACGGGTTCGATCCCGCCAGGACCCAGAATTATTTCGTCAGACACGGGCGCTACACCGCGGGAACTGCGACGCAGTATCGTCCGTCGATGATCACCGCCGAACCGCGCCATCAGCATCTTGCGACAGGATTCGTCGTCGGCACGCGCCTGCATTCCGCGCCGGTCATCCGTCTCGCGGACGCCAGGCCGGTTCACCTCGGCCATGCCGTCAAGGCTGATGGCCGCTGGCGGATCTTCGCCTTTGCCGGAGCAGAGGATCCGACTGCAGCCAGGTCCGCTATTCACGCCTTGTGCGACTTTCTGGCCGAAGATCCGGACTCTCCCGTCCGGCGGTACACTCCGCGTGCAGAGGACATCGATTCGGTCATCGATGTCCGTGCGGTATTCCAGCAGGGTCATCGCGAGCTCGCCATCGAAGCCCTGCCTTCCTTCCTTCTGCCGCAGAAGGGTCGTTACGGACTTCGCGATTACGAAAAGATCTTCTGCGCCGATCTCGAGGACGGTCGCGACATCTTCAAAATCCGCGGCATCGATCGAGAAGCGGGATGCATGGTCGTCGTCCGGCCGGATCAGTATGTCGCGCATGTTCTCCCGCTCTCGGCTCATGCGCAGCTCGCGGCATTCTTCGACGGCTTCATGTTGCAACGGAACTGAAAGCAGAGCATCGATTACATCCCGGCGCGAGCGTCTCCGTCATGGCCGATCGAGCCGGCGCACTGCGCGGCAGGATGGAGGCCGGCGATCCGCGCCGTTTCCGGCGAGATCCACGGCGTCAATGGCGGGCTGCTGCAGTCGTGCGAGGCAGAGATGCTGGCTGATCCACTGCGGGCGGACGACGAGCAAGAGACCCGCGACAAGGCAGAGTACGCCGCCGGCGGCGAACGCGAGCGGGTAATACTGCGGACCGGCGGCCGCGACGGCGAACGTCGTCGCGGCGGCCGCGCCGTGATGCGCCACGGCAAGGATCGACATGACGCCGCCGATCTGCAGCCGTCCGAACCGATCCAGGCCGATGCGCACGAGGGCCGGCATCGTCGCGGCCGAATCAAGGCCGTAGAGCACGGCGAATTCCGAAAGCTCCCGCAAGCTGAACGAGCTCAGCGGCAGCCACAACAGGAGCACCGCGCGGCCAAAGTAGTAGGCGGCCAGGAGCCGCATTCCTGACAAGCGATCGGCCGCCGCGCCGAAGGCGAGCCCGCCGATCACCGCCGCGATGCCGCTGGCCGCGACTGCGCCGGCGCCCGACGATGCGCTGAGCCCCTCGACACGGCAGATGCTGATCAGGTGATTGCCGACGAGTCCCGTCGATGTGACGCCGCAGACGCATGTCAGGACCAGCAGCAGCCAGAAATTTCCATCCCGCGCCGACGCGGCGACCGACCGCCGCGAGGCGAGAGCCGCATTCCCGACCTGAGCGGAACGGCAACGGTCCGGGATGAAGACGGCGGCACAGGAGATGGCGGCGACGACCACGACCGCCATCGTCGAGATCACCGCCACCCGCCCAAGGCTTTCGATCAGCACCGCCGAAAGCGGCAGCGCGAGCATCGGCGCCGCGAGCGCGCAGGACAGGAACAAGCCGGAGGCGGTGGCACAGTGCTGCGGATAACGTTCGGCGGTGACGACCGATCCCACCACCATCGGCCCGATGCAACCGCTTGCCCCGATGCCAAGCGCCCAGACCAGCGCCAATTGCCGCGGCTGCAGGTCGACGGCCGACAGCAGGAGCATGCCGAGCAGGACGCACAACACGCTCGCGATCGTTCGGCGCAAGCCGACGCGCGCAATGAGGAAGGCCCCCAAGGGCGCGGCCGCGACCGACAACAGCATCCCGGCCGAGATTCCGCCCAACAGCGTCGCTTCCGACCACTGACGCTCGCGCACGAGCGAGTCGGCAATGACAAGCGGCAGGGCGCTCACGACCGCGCTCGAGGCGGTCGCGCCGGCGCTGGCGATCAGCAGTGCATGCCTCGCCACTCTCCCGCGGCGACGCCCGGCAGCGACACTCATCTCATGTTTCTCAAGAGGCGAGGAAGCGCTTCGACGCTTTCCCCGCCGCGCGAACCTATCGATCAGCCTTGGCGTGGCAGCTCGCAGCGTTGGTTTCGCTCACCAGGTCGATGCCTGGATTGTGGTCGAAGAAGCCGCTCGGCATCAGCTTGAATCCGGTGAAGATGCATGGCTGGACGGGAAAGTCCTCCGGACGGACCTGGTGATGGAGCCCAAAGGTGTGCCAGACTACCAGATCCTGGTCGACCAGCGGCCTGTCCTTCTTGACGAAATCGGCGACCCCGCCCGACCCGTCCGAGTGGTTCATGTATTCGCCGGCGGGATAACGCTCCTCGGGATCGAACGCCGTGACCCACAGCTGATTGCTGGTGAAAGCCGAACGACGGCCGGACGGCGAGTTGGCGGCGACGAAGGGCGTCACGGGATGCGTCGGCTCCAGCTTGTAGGCGGTCGGCAGGCCGACGTGGTTCTTGCGCTCGGCGCTTGCGATCCTCCACGCGCGATGGGTTTCCAGATTCGCCCGCCGACCGGCCGCGAGCTCCGAGCGCAGCACCGTCTCCTCCTCGTAGAAGGCGTTGCCATAAGGATTGTCCGGCCCTTCCGGCGCGGCATAGGTGTTCAGTTCGACAACCCTGTTGCGGTCACCGTCGACGCTCATGTCCAGCCGGGCGCAGAAGATATGCTGGTGAATGTGCCCGAGAACGCCCGGCGAGACCTCCTTGCCATAACGACCGGGCTTCCCGGGATGGCAGGCGGTCGTATTGATGACGCCGGTCGCCTTCAGCTCCAGCTCGATCGAGCCGTCCGTGTGGAAATACCAGAAGATGCCGTACTCGTAGTTGGCGACCGTGCAGATGCAGGAGACGACGAACCTGCGGGCCCGGCGGGATTCGACGCGATCGGTGCGAAAATCCCAGTGCTTCCAGAGAAGCCCTGCGTCCTCTTCATGGATGCAGACGGCGTTCTCGATCGTGACGACATCGCCATTCATCGTGGCAAGGTTGGCATCGAGATACTGGATCGCCCCGAGACAATCGCAACCGAGCTTGAGCGAGTTTGCCAGCTTGCCGATTCCATACTCGCCGATGTCGAAGACATTCTTGCGGAAATGACCGAGATCCGGCGTACCGTATGGCACCACCATCTCGACCAGCGATGCACGATACATCACCGGCCTTCCGTCGTAACTGATGTCGTGAAGCGTCAAGCCCTCGCGAGAGTTGAAGCCGATGCGAAAAGCCCACTTGTCCCAGCTGACCTGATGGCCATTGAGCTTGAACGAAACCCCCTCCGGCTGGACAACATTGAGCGGCTTGTAAGGCTGACGGGGCTTGTCGATGAACTGGGCCTCGTAGTTGCCCCCCTTCTTCGGTATCGGAATGATCTCGTGATCGTCGACGCGCAGCACCTCGCCGGTCTTGATGTCGACGATTGCGTTCAGCCCGCCGATCGGATGGGCGTAGAAGTTTTCGTTCTCCCCGAGGCGCAGCCACGCGAAGACGTGGGCAAGGTATCGGCCTTCTTCGTCCGGAATGTCGAAATTCCCGGCGGACCATGGGTCGATGCAAACGCTCTCCATGTCATCGATACCGCGACGCTTGCAGGCGGCGATGAAGTCCGGCGACCGCCTGACCGCTTCCTCGATGGTCGTGAACTGTTCGAGCTGGATCATCGGCTTCGCGGAGGCGATATAGTCCGACTTGAGGACTTTCTTCTCGTCCAACGACACGATGAGGCGCCAGACGCCGTCGCGTTCGATCTGGAAAAGATTGGCGCGCGCCTGCCTGGGAACGGGATCACCCTGCCGGAACGAGCGCACGATCTCCTTGGCGGGCTCGTAGAGTTCGACGGTCTCGAAGCAGAATCCCGCGCCGAAATTGGCATCAGCCCGCACGATCCGGAAAACCTCGAGAAGCTCTTCCCTGGAGAGCGGGTCCAGAGGGTGCGGCGCGCCGCTGACCTTGTCCGGGTTACCACAATGACATGCAGCGCCATCATCAGTCGTTTTTCCGGTGTTCATAGAACGATCCCTTCTGGTTGGTCCGACGATCTCATCGTGAAATTGCACAAATTGCAGTTCCTGGCGGCGCGCCCACCCGCCGGCGATCGGCTCGACCGCGGGTCAGCGCCACTGCTTCTCTTCCGCCGTCCAGGCCGAGCCGGGCAGCTTCCCAGGCTTGGCAAAGGCCGACACCACGTTGGCGAGCAGCCGCGACACGTTGTTGTCGAAATCGTTGAAGGGCAGCGACTGGCTGAAGGCGATCGAGCCTGTCGAGAACACCGCGCCGTGCTCGGGAGTCGTGAAATAGACCATGTCGGCGCGCACCCGATAATCGTGAGAGCCGGACAGGCCGGGATAGGGATAGAGCACTTCCTCGACCACGGTCTGGTAATTGTCGCTGTGACCTCCCGACGACGCGACGATCAGCGCATGCGGCGGCGTGCCCAGCGTCAGGTCATAACGATCGAGTTCCAGTCCGCCGGCCGCTCCCTGGGCGAGGCCGAAATCGCCGATGATCTCGCCCTCGATCCCCTCGAACATCCATCCTGCGCGGCGATGCCAGCTGTCGGGCATGCGGCGGAACGGCCGCGCCGAGTCGAACCCCTCGGATATGAAGCCGATGCCGAACACTTTCTGCGGTGGACGGCCGAGATCCTTCCACAGCCCGCTCTTCTGACCGGTGGTGGCGAGATAATACTCGCCGGGGCGGGCCTGCCAGGCGCGCATGCCCGAGTTTAGCTTGCGGACCTCGATGCACCAGGGATCGTCGGGGTGATAGCCGATATTCCAGTAGTAGCCGTTGCCGCCGAGATAGAGAAAGCGGCCGCCCGACCCGATGTAGTCTTCGACGGCATCGAGAATGGGCTCCGAGACGTATTCCGGATGGGTGCCGCTGAGCACGACGCGGTAGGGCTCGAGCAGCGCCACGCCCTCGCGGTTGAGATCCTCGTCGGTCACGACGTCATAGCTGTAGCCCATGTGCTCGAGCCAGGCGATGATCGACAAATCCGCGGGGAATTGCCAGGTCACCCCCATCGACGACATCCGGGCCTTGGGTCGCATGTTGAGGATCGGCCTGCGATAGGTGCTGTAGCACACCCCCGCCCCATCGCTGTGGTGATCGTAGAGCGAGAGGCCGAACTCCGCCGTCTGATAGAGCTCGACGTCGGTCTCCGAGACGATCGGCGACTGGCCGGCCAGCGGCTGCATGATCTCGGCGTCGAAGCTGAGATGTTCATTGGCATAGGCGAGATAGCTGGCGGTGGGCACCAGGAACAGGATCGGCGCGGTCGGCCGCTCCGGCCGGACGAAGAACACGATGTATTCCTCGCGCAGCCCCCGACCATCGCCGACCCGCAGCCGGAACGCATATGCGCCGCTACGCAGCTTCGGGAGCTTCAGGCGCTTGGTCAGCTCCCACTTGCAGTCGATGATCGCGTCGTCGTGGAACTCGATGCCGCCGTACTGGTGCGGAGCGAGACGATAGCAATCGTCACGCCCGGCCCAGTTGAATCCGGTCTGGCCGCGCACCGGACGATTGTAGCCCGCGGCATGCAGCGCATAAGGGCCGGCGTCGACCACCCGGTCGCCGATGCCGGTTGCCGTGTAGCCGAGCGAGGTGTCCCAGAACGCGACCTGACCGCTCGCCGGCGGCACGCCGCTGGCGCAAAACTGGTCGAGCTCGGCGCGCGACAGCACGCGGTCGAAAACTGCGGGACGATCGAGCTTTCCATTGAAGCATTGCGTGACGAAGTGGCCACGCAACGTATGGAAGTCCTGTGCCCCCGCCATGATGAACGGCAACTCGGGGGGATTGTGCGGGCGGAAGCGCAGGCTCTCGCGGACGTGCGAGCGGAAATCCACATTGGCGACCTTGCTGAGCAGGCCGTTGTAGCGGTTCGAGACGCCCTCCTGATAGAGCGTCGCGACGCCGGTGCGGGCGTCGAAGCTCGCCGCGACGAAGTACCAGTTGCTCTTGAGCAGTGGCACCTCGCCGTCGAGGTAGTCGACTTCGCTGCCGTCGCCATAGCCGAATTCGAGCAGGCCGTCGGGATTGAGCCACAGGCCGTAGCCGCGATTGCCGAATGCGTCCCAGCGTCCCATCAGGCACTGGCGCATGCCGCCGCCAGGACGGTTTGGAAAGACGAAGGTCGCAAGCGTGAAACTGCCGTTCAGGGCGAGCCGACCGTCGGGATCCGCCACCGTCAGGAACGAGCCGACCTGGGTGTATTGCTTGCGAACCGGCCATTGTCCGTTCAGTTCGCAGTCCACCACCTCCTCACGATAGCCGGGCCCGGCCGGATGGGAATCGCCGTGGATCAGGCGCACGAGCTGGGCGTCGACGGACCTGGTGCCGTCAGCATGAACGTAGAATTCGATATCGTCGCCGGGCTTGACCGAAATCTTGTCGGCATACCCAAAGATCTTCTGCTCGGCCATACGTCGTAAATCTCTTCTTCAAAGGTGGTGATGCGAACGGATCAGCTTTCCAGCAGGTCCTGGACCCGGCGCAGGAACAGCGCGTGGTAGGCTTCGTCCGGGGTGCCATAGAGACGGTCCTCGACCACCCGCGGGGCGGTGCCGCGATGCCCGGACAGCGCGACGATGCGATAGGCCTTGAACTCCTCGATCACCATGATCGCGTATTTGTCGACCTGACCCTGCCGCCGGAAATAGATCAGCAGTCGCTCGAGCGGTTCGCTGTGCTGTCCGAGGGGGCGCATCCGGTGCTCCTCGATCACCGCATCGCTGACCAGGCGCTTGAGGAAGTCGCGCTGCATCTTGTCGAAGCGGCGGAAGAAGATCTGGTCCTTGTCCTCGGTCTCGGTCGCTTCTTCGGGTAGCATCTCTCCGCCTTTCTCCGATCGTGTGGCCCGCCGCTCGCTCTTCTTCTTGTCACGCCAGGTGCGGAACTGCTGCTTGATGCCGAACAGGCCGTCGCGCAGAAACAGGACGACCGCGAGCATGATCGCCCCGATCAGGATGAAGCGCAGCGGCCCGAGGTCGATCAGTATCCGGTCGATGAAGACGACGATCGCCGTTCCCGCGACCGCGCCTTCCGCGCGCCCAATTCCCCCGATCACCAGCATCGCCAGCGACAGCAGCAGCGTGTCGAAGGAGAACAGGTTGGGCGACGCGCCGCCGAAATGGGTCGCGTAGAATCCACCGATGAAGCCGAGGGCGGTCGACGAGATCAGGAAGACCTGGATGCGCGCCCGGATGTAATCGACCCCGCAGGCCTGCGCGAAGGCCTCGCGCTTTTCCGGCGCCATGCGCAGGACGCGCCCCAGTCTCTTGCCATCGATGAAGCGGTAGATGACCAGCGCCAGCACCATGAGCGCGAGCGCCGCGTAATAGCCCAGCAATAGGCGATGCGACTGCGCGAGGCCAGCAGGAAGATAGCTCGGCGCGCCGTAGAGTCCGCCGGTAGCGGAACCGAATTCACGCGACTGGACGACGTAGACGCGGCACAGCTCGACCACTCCGAGCGTCAGGAGCGCGTAATAGAAGCCGTCGAGCCTCATCGCCGGCAGCGCGATGACCATTCCGAAGGCGAGCCCGATCAGCGAGCCGAGCAGCGGCAGCATCCACCACGGAAGGCCGAGCCGGATCGCGAGATAGGTCGTGCCGTAGGCGGCGGCGCCGACGACGGCATAGGTGGCAAGCGAGAAGATGCCGGCCGTCCCGATGATCAGCATCCAGCACAGATTCACCGCCGAATAGATCGCGAAGACCGCGGCGGCGCTCATCACCGTATTCCAGGCGCCGGCGGGCGCGAACAGAGGCGCGAGCAGCAGGGCGACGAAGGCCAGGGCCCACCAGATCGGCCGCTTGTCGACGATAGTCTTTTCGCGGCGCATCGTCTTCGGATTGTATTCGCCGCGGACGTTCAGCACGCGGCGCCGCGTCGGCCAGTAGCGCACGCGCGACCACAGCCGGGCGCCGTGCCCCGGCCATTTGTGGTAGTAGCGCAGCCGTCCGACGGGGTGCATGCGCGGCCGGAACTGTCGCGTCTCGTCCCAGGTGACCTGGTGCGGGAGATGGCGGTTCGTCGGCGCCTCGCGGGCGGGATGCTCCGGATAATGACAGTCCGTCGGATCGATCCAGATCGGCTGGGCGGTATCGGTCATGGTCACGCTTCCCGGGCCTTGTCGAGCAGGCCGGCAATACCGCGTGGCCGGACAAGCAGGACGAGGATGATCAAGAGGAACTGGGTGATAAGGACGTATTGGCCGCCCAGCAGCGTCGAGGTCAGGGCCTCGTTGAAGCCGAGGATGATGGCGCCGAGGACGGCCCCTGGCACGCTGCCGAGGCCGCCGAGCAGCGCAATGCTCAACCCCTTCACCATGGGCGTGATGCCGCTGAAAGGCGCGACATAATATGTCTGCGCGAGCAGCACCGAGGCGAGTCCGGCGAGCGACCCGGTCAACGCCATCACATACAAGCCGGTGTGCCGCACCCCGATGCCGACGATGGAGGCGGCATGCGGGTTCATCATCATCGCGCGGATCTCGAGGCCGCGCCGGCTCGACCGCATCCAGAGCAGGATCAGCGTCAGCAGCACGATGGCGGAGAGCGAGGCGCCGAGCTTGTCCGAGGTCAGGACGACGCCGGCGACATCGATACTCCAGCTGCCGAAGAGCCGCGGCAGCGACTTCGATCGCGGGCCGAAATACCATAGCAGCGTCTGGTTGCCGATCAGGCTGATCGCCAGCGTCGCGATCAAGGCGCGGATCGGAAAGTTCGGCTTGTCGTGGATGGGAATGAAGGCCAGCAGGCAAACGATCAACCCTCCCAGCGCGCCGGTGAGGATCCCCGCTGCCATCACCATGGCCGGATAGGGGCCGATCAGCGCGCTCGCCAGCCACGCGCCGTAGCCGGCGAAGGCGAAGATGAAGCCGTAGGCCATGTTGACGAGGCCGAGGCTGGACCAGGTCAGCGAAATCCCGATGGCGAGCGTGCCGTAGACGCAGGCGAGCGTGATCGCGTTGGAGAGGATGAAACCCCAGTTCATCGGCCATGCTCTCCCATCAGGCTCCGGGAAGCGGACGCTTCGCCCTTCAGTTTGCCGGCATGCATGCCGATGATGCGATCCACCCTGCCCTCCAGCAGCCCGAGATTCTGCTCGGCGATGACCATGGCCGAGTTGCCGAGATCGACCGCCATCAGCGCCTCGACCACCGACTTTCCGATCTTCGGGGCGAGGCCGAGCGAGGGCTCGTCCACCAGGAAAAGATCCGCGTCCGCCATCAGGCCCCGCCCGATCGACACCATGCGTCGCTCACCGCCCGACAGCCGGCCGACCGGCGTGCTCATCAGCCGCTCGAGCGGGGGGAATATCTTGAGGATCCTCCGCTTGCGGCTTGCCCGCTCTTTCCATGCACGCGGCGTATAGGCGCCGCTGTCGAGATGCTCCTCGACAGTGAGGCCGTGGAAGATTTCGTCGCCCTGCGGGATCAGGGCGAGCCCTCGCCTCACGATCTGATGGGTGTAACGGCCGGGCCCCTGGCTCCGGGTCCGACCGACCTCGAAGCCGTTGAGCAGGATCGTGCCGCGCTGCCAGCCGGTCAGGCCGGCGATCGCCTGAAACAGCGTCGACTTGCCGTGGCCGTTGAGGCCGACCAGCCCGATGCGCTCACCGGCGAAGACGGTCAGGTCGAGATCGTGGATCACCCGCATCGGCCCCCAGCCGGCGGACAGACCGCGCACGTCAAGGACAACAGTCCTGTTGGCTGTCTCTTGCATCAATGCGAGCCCTCGGTGCCGTCGAATTCGAAATAGGCGGCCTTCACCCGCGGGTCGACGAGGATGTCGGCAAGCTGCCCATCGGCGATCATCTCGCCGGCATCGAGCACCAGGACCCGGTCGGCGACCGCGGCAAGCAGCTCCATGCGATGCTCGATCAACACGACTGCGATATCGAGCTCCTTGGCGAGAACGCGCATGATCTCGTCGAATTCATCGATCTCGGAATTGATCAGCCCGGCCGCGGGCTCATCCATGAGCAGCACGGAGGGCCGGCGCATCAGCAGGCATGTCATCAGCAGTTTGCGCCGGTTCAGCGTATCGAGCTGATCGGCCATGGTGGCGCCCGAGACACGGAAATCGACCAGCCCGGCCCCCCACTCGGAATCGTCCGGCGTCAGATACGGGCGATACGCCTGGCGCGCCGCTTTAAGCACTTGGGCGACGGTCATGCCGGCGGGCACGACCGGCGTCTGGTACGTCCGGCCGATGCCCAGTCGCGCCCGACGGTGCAGCGGCAGGCCGGTGATATCCCTGCCGCGGTAGCTCACCGAACCCGATTTCGGCGGCATCCGCCCGGACAGCACCTCGAACAGGCTGGTCTTTCCGGCACCGTTCGGCCCGATGACGCCGAGCACCTCGCCGGGCGCGACGGCGAGCGAAATTCTGCGCAGGATCGAGCGGCCGCCGAGATCGAGAGCGATATCGCTGCAGGCGAAGAGGGGTTGAGCTGACATCGGTCCGTGCCGCCCGTCACCACCACGGCGCCTTGCGCAGCGCGCTCTCCTTGAGCACATCAGGGTAGACGATCTTGTGGTCGTTGTTCTGGACCTGGAAGTAGAGCTGGGCCATGCCCTGCTCCAGGTCGCGCGCGCCGATCGCGTCACCGGTGTCGGGATAATGCGCGCATTCCTGATAGGGATTGTTCATGCTCATGTATCCGCAGACGCCGCGATACGGCGTCTTGCGAATCCAATCGCAGACCTCCTGGAATTTGGCGGGATCGCCGACCGCCTCCCAGGCCGCCTTCAGGTAATAGGTCGCGTCATAGCCGCTGCCGGTGTAGCAGAGCCCCATGATACCCGGGAAACGCTTCTTGTATTTCGCGCGGAACGCACTGCCCTTCTCGTCGGCATAGACGCCGAGCACCGTGCTCCAGACGAAGCCCTCCGCGGCCGGGCCGGACAGTTCGAGAAATTCCGGCTGGGACGGACCATATTGCAGATAGACGAGCGCCCCTTTGAGGGGATCGGCGCTGTACTGCTTGACGAAGGCGGCGTATTCGGCGGCAACCCAATGGTCGATCATCACGGCGCCGGCACCGATCTTCTTGATCTCTTGGATCACCGAACCCCAGTCCTGCACCGGATACTGAATGTCGGTGATGCCGGCGAGCTTGAAGTCGCTCTTCGGCAGTGCGGCCTGCAGCGCCTTGGAGATGGTCTGGTTGTAGGCGATCTGCTCCTGCACGATATGGACGCCGTTGTTGAGCGGCTTCCAGGCGCCCTGGTCGCGCATGGCCTTCAGGAACAACGGGAACGTGTAGCCGTAATGGACCTCGGACGGATCGGTCTGGAAGATGTGCGAATACTTGTCGCGATCCTTGGCGACGAGATCGGTCATGTTGCGCTGCGTCAGCCCCCACAGGAACGGCGCCTTGTAACGCGCCGAGACCTCGGCGACCGGCACCGGGGTGAAGACGAAGGCGCAGGACATCGCGTGCACCTTGGCATCGATCAGCTTGTTGATGGCGACCTGCCCGCTTTCGGGAGACAGCGGATCGACATCGACGGCGACCGCCTTGAGCTCGCGCCCGAGCACGCCGCCGGCCGCATTGATCTCCTCGAGGGCCAGGGTCGTGCCGTTGAGATAGTCCTGGTGGTCGGCGACACCGGCCTGTGCGGTTTGCGCCGTCGGCACGCCGATCTGGATCGGATCGGCTGAGGCGGCGCGCGTGCTTGCCGGCACGAACGGGGCGGGAAACGCCGCGGCGGCTACGCCCGTCGACGCCAGATTGAGGACAGTCCTGCGGGTAAGCGGCTTCGTCATGTGGTCCCCTCTTGCTATCGCGCAGGTCGAGCATCTTTAGAACAACAACTTGCGATGGCAGGAAGGATATTGCCGGCCGGGCGGCTCGTCTTTTCCGCCGGCGCACTGTTTTTTCTTTCGGTGCGTACGTCCTGACCAGCCCCGCCCCGCTGGCATGTTTCTTGAAAGCGTTTCGCTGAACTTAGGGCCCAGAGCGCCATGAGCCGCAGCAACTCTTATTCAACGGCGGGAATTGAAGGCCAGCGCAGCGTCGAGGCCTGGCGGCAGGCGATGGCCGAGGTCTACTACCGGCTCGATATCAGACCGGCGCACGCCGGCAGCGTGCGTGGCGAACTGCTCGACTGGCAGTCGGGGACGATCGGCGTCTCCAGCTTCAAGGCCGATGCCCAACGGGTGATCCGTCACGCCAGCGCGGCAAAGGCCGACAGAACCGAGGATTTCGTCTTTCTGTTTCCCACCCGGAAGCTGTTGCGATACCAGCAGCGGGGGCGCGACGGCCTCGTCCAGCCGGGGCATGTCCTGCTGCTGAACGCCGCCGAACCCTATGTCGTCGATGTTCCCGACGGATCAGAGAACATCACGATCAAGATCGACCGTGAGCATCTCGTTCATCGCCACCACGACATCGACGACCTGTGCGCCACCGGCAATTTCGCCAATCCGCTGCTGGTGCCCGCCATCATCACCCTGTGCGAACAGGTGCTCAAGCTTCAGTCATCCGCCCACACCGCGCGCATCCAGGACTGCATCGTCGACCTGCTCTGCCTGATGCTGGAATTCCGCGAGCCGAGCGATCGGGGCCATCTGGTCCGAGAGGCGCTGGGCACCTCGCTGTTCAACAGCATCTCCGCCTACATCCGCCGGCGGATGGCCGACCATTCGCTGACGCCGGAGCGCGCCGCCGCCGATCACAAGATCTCGCTGCGCTACCTGCACAAGATCTTCCAGCATCACGGCAGCTCGTTCAGGCAGGTGCTGCAGGAAGAGCGACTGCAGCAAGCCCATCTCCTGATCGTCGAGGGTGGCCGGCGCGGCAAAATCAATCTCGGCGAAGTCGCGTTCCGTTGCGGCTTCGCCAGCCAGTCGCATTTCTCCGTAAGCTTCAAGCGGCGCTTCGGCCTGTCGCCGCGCTACACCTCCGGATGACAAGACGGACGCGGTCCCCATCCGCCGAGCCTCTGATCGCCGCTGGATCTGTCACCTACGCGGCAGGCTATCGAAACACCCCGCCTCGTCGGACTGGCGCATCAGACCCAACCACCGTCCACGACATAATGCTGCGCCGTGCAGGCCGATGCTTCGCCGGAGGCGAGGAACACGGTGAATTTCGCCAACTCGTCCGGCGTGAGCTTGCGCTTCAGACACTGACGCCGCATCAGCTCGGCCTCTCCTTCCGGGGTGAGCCATTTTTCGATCTGGCGTTCGGTCATGATCCACCCCGGCGCGATCGCGTTCACGCGGATGTTGTAGGGGCCGTAGTCGCGCGCCAGCGAGCGGGTCAGCCCAAGCACGCCCGACTTACTCGCCGTGTAAGCCGCCATGCCGCCTTGCCCGGCCATCCAGGAGGTCGAGCCGAAATTGATGATGACGCCCCGGTTGGCGGCTTTCATGTCCGGCAGAACGGCCTGGGCGGCAAAGAACTGATGCTTCAAGTTGACGGCAATCCGGTCGTCCCAATAATCCGGGGTGACTTCCTCGGTCGGATGGCGCTCGTCATGTGCCGCATTGTTGATGAGGACCTCGATCGGTCCGTGCACCGCGCGCGCCTGTGCGACACCTGCACGCAGAGCCGGAATATCGGTCAGGTCGACGTGGACAAAATGCGCGGCGAGCCGCTGGGCCGACAGCTCGCGCGCCAGACGAGTGCCGGCCTCATCGTTGATATCGAAGAAGACGACGATCGATTTCTGGTGAGCGAAGTGGCGCACGATCGCTGCGCCGATCCCCGATGCACCGCCCGTGACTAAAATTACCTTGCCAGCGAGATCCGGATAGACGGCCGCCATGACTGTTTCCTTCATCCAATGCTGCCCGCTCAGCCGTCCCAGCGTAAGGCCGGCAATCCACCCCGACCGATGGAAGTGAGCATTGGCCGGAGTTGGGCACTCATTTGGTGAGGTGTATAGATCAGAACTCCAGTTGCGCACCTCAAAAAGCGAGACGATCTCCTCGAACCGCCGGAAAAGGCGGAGGGAGAGCGAAGTCGCGTTCCGTTCCGGCTAAGACGGACGCGGCTTCACATCGGTGGCGCACGCCAAAGAACGACCGGATCGCAGCATTCCCGTCGGCGCTGACGCGTTCATTATCGCCCGTCGCGACGGACGGCTCGGACGCACGCGCTCGCGTGACCGTGACCACCATCAAGACTCGGTAGCTGCCGGGCAGAAGCTCTACCGAGGGGAAACTCTCTGAAAACAATGGTGGGCCCGGCAGGACTCGAACCTGCAACCAGACCGTTATGAGCGGCCGGCTCTAACCATTGAGCTACAGGCCCGCCGGGGCCGCTGGGCGGATGCGCGCTGTGCGGCCGACGGAGCCCCTCCCCATACAATGAAGGCGGGAGGCCGGCAATCGGCTAAGTCGCTGACAAAGCCAAACAAGTCCGAGGGCCGACGGGGACCGGGCCGACCCGCCGCGGCGGATCGACGCCGGTCGGACGACAATGTCACAATGTCCGTGTCCGCCCGCCGATGCGCGCCAGGGACGCGGCATCCGGCCGGGATGCCCCGGCCGGATGCGCAGGCTGGCGGCCGGTGCCGGCTTGGCCTCAGGCGGCCCGCACCGTCCCCAGGAAATGGCTGACTTTTTCGCGCAGCAGGCCGCTGTCCCGCGACAGCGAGGTCGCCGCCGACAACACCTGGGTCGAAGCGGAGCCGGTCTCGCTGGCGCCGCGCTCGACCTCGACGATGTTCTGGCTGACCTCGCGCGTGCCGCCTGCCGCCTGCTGGATGTTGCGGGCGATCTCCGCCGTCGCCGCCCCCTGCTCCTCGACCGCCGAGGCGATGGTCGCCGCGATCTCGGATACCCGCGCGATGGTCGAGCCGATCGCCTCGATGGCGGCGACCGACTCGCGGGTTGCGTCCTGCATGCCGGCGATCTGGCGGCTGATGTCCTCGGTGGCCCTGGCGGTCTGGTGCGCCAGCGCCTTGACCTCCGTCGCGACCACGGCAAAACCGCGGCCGGCATCGCCGGCGCGCGCCGCCTCGATAGTGGCGTTCAGCGCCAGCAGATTGGTCTGGCCGGCAATGGTGTTGATCAGCTCGACCACGTCGCCGATCTTGGCCGCGGCGCTAGCGAGCACCTCGATGCGGCGATTGGTGAGGTTGGCCTGATCCACCGCCTCGCCGGCGATCCTGGTCGATTCCTGCACCTGCCGGCTGATCTCGTTGACCGACGAGGTCAACTCCTCGGTGGCAAACGCGACCGACTGCACATTGGCGCTGGCCTGCTCGGAGGCCGCGGCGACGCTGGCGGTCACCGCCTGCGAGCGCCTTGCGGTCTGCGTCATGCTGGTCGCCGACGCCTCGAGCTGGCTCGAGGCCGACGACACGGTTTCGATGATCTCGCCCACAGCATTCTCGAACTCGTCGGCGAGCTTGCGCATGTCGCCGGCGCGGCGCTGTGCCGCCGCCGCCTCATTGTCGCGCTGCTGCTCGCGCAGCCGCGCCGCCTCGATCATGCCGTCCCTGAACACCTCGACGGCCTTGGCCATTTCGCCGATCTCGTCGATACGGCCGGCGCCCGGGATCGCGACCGTGGTGTCGCCGCCCGACAACTGCGCCATGGTCTTCACCATGGCCATGATCGGCCGCGAGATCGCATTGCCGATGACGAGCGCGAAGACGATACCGAGCAGAACGGCCGCGACGCCGCCGATCCTGTCGAGCATGGCGGAGCGGCCGATGCCGGTATCGACATCCGAGGCGACCCGCCGAGCCTCGGTCGTCACGCCGGTCTTGAGCGTTTCGAGCTGATCGACGATCGACCTGGTCTGCGGCGCCACGCTCTTGTAATAGGCGTCATCGGCGGCCAGCAGCTCCTTCGCCGTCCAGGCGACGGCTTTCTTGTAGGGCTGCAGGGCGGCCTTGACCGCATCGACCGCCTTCTTGGTGTCCGCCGACAGATCCATGTGGTCGGTCTGGGCGATTTCCGCCTCTAGCCGCTGCATGCCGGCATCGAAAATCGCCGGGCCCTTGGGGTCCTTGGTGGCCATGAAGCGCCAGTTTTCAAGCCGCACCGTCAGCATCTCGCTCTCGATCCGCGCGGCTTCCGGCGCAACGAACGTGCCCTGCGCCGCCTGGACCAGCCGGCGCATCGCGGCAGTAACGTTGTCGCCTTCGGCGTAGAGCGCGGCCCGCGTCTCGATGAAACGATCGACCGTGTCGCGCACCGTCGCATGCACGGTCTTGAACTGCTCGACCTCCGCCGCAACCTTCTGGTAGGCGCCACGACGCTCGGGCGGCGCCGCCGCCACGAGGTCCCGCAGCCCGGCGGCGACGGCGTCGAGGCGCGTCGCCGCCTCCCGCAACGACGGCTCGTCGTGATCGAAGATGTAACGCAGCATGGCGCGGCGCACCGCCTGAAGATCTCCAACCATCTCGGCGGCGCGGAGCGCGCCGTCGGCTTCCGCCGCCATGCGCGCGACATCGGTTCGCGCCGCCTCGAATTGCCAGACCGACGCGGCGACCAGGGCGACCGAAAGCGCGACGAGCAGGCCGAAGCTCGCGAACAGCCGCCCGCGGATCTTCAGTTTAAAAAATCCCATTTCCATCAATTCCTGTGGCTGCGCCGACGACGGCGCACAGCGATTCCTGTGGCGGAGAGAGCAATGGTGGGTTGCTCGCACGACGGATAGTGCCAAATCCGCGTTGCGATTTTCTTTATGTTCCCGGCGAGCCGCGATGTACGACGAGACTTTTTGAAATCGCGCTGCCGGCTCCCGATTGAATTTCGCGAAGCTGCAACCAGCGCGAGCGCGGCGGGCAAGCATGATGAGAGCGTGAGCAACCGAATGGTTCGAGCTTAGGCAAACCGCCGCTTTCGCGGATTCCGTCCGATCGCATGATCGTCGTCAGCTCTTCACATTCGGCGCCGGACCTTGACGACGACGCCGTCGTCCTCCCGGAGCCGCAGGCTCATGAGCGCTATCGCCCGCCCTCCTTCGTCTTCATGCCGCGCGCCAACCCGGTTCAGGAGATGCTGCTGGCCCATTGGGGCATCACCGTGCCGACACCCGACAAGGAGGAGAACGAGGACGAGGCGCTGGTGTCGTTCCTGTCCGATCTGAAGACGCAGATCGAGGAGGCGTAAGGATCGAATTCGGGCGCGCTCCGACGTCTCGCCTCACGCCATCGCCAGCCGTGGCCGGGCGCGCAGCAGCAAGGTCAGCGCGATGGAAATGTTCAGGGCGTTCCAGCCAAGGCCGTTGACGAAGGCCGCGGCGTAGGAGCCGGTGGCGTCGAAGATCACCCCGGAGATCCAGCCGCCGAACGACATGCCGAACACCGAGGCGAAGATGACGATGCCAACCCTGGTGGCAGCCTCCGCCGCCGGCATGGTCTCGCGCACCACGATGGCATAGCTCGGCACGATGCCGCCCTGGAACAGGCCGAACAGCGCCGAGATGACATAGAGCGAGGTCAGGCTGTCGAAGAACAGATAGAACACCAGCGCCGCCCCCTGGGCGACCGAGCCGAGCAGCAGCGTGCGCAGGCCGCCGATGCGGTCGGCAAGCCAGCCCGAGCCGATACGGCTGACGATGCCGAAAGCCAGCATCAGGGACAGCATCTCGGCGCCGCGGGCGACGCCGTAACCGAGATCGCCGCAATAGGCGACGATATGGACCTGGGGCATCGCCATGGCGACGCAGCAGGCGACGGAGGCGATCGACAACAGCACCGTCAGGCCGTTGATGGAAAAGCGCGCATCGAGCCGCGGCGGCGGCGCGCCGACATGGCTGCGCCGCGCCTCGCCTGCGAGTTGCAGACGAAGCAGCACCAGGACCAGCGCCATCGCCATCGAGCAGCCGACCGCAATGGCGAGATGGGTGGTGCGCCAGCCGACGCTGGCGATGGCGTGGCCCACGACCGGCGGCCATAGCGCCCCGGCGATGTAGTTGCCGCTCGCCGCGACCGAGACGGCGAAGCCGCGATAACGCTCGAACCAGTGCGAGGCTTCCGCCATCAGCGGGCCGAAGGTGGCGGCGCCGCCGAGCCCGATCAGCACATACATCAGATTGAACTGCCACAGCGCGGAGGCGACCGCGGCGCCGGCAAAACCGAGCGCGAGGGCAATGACGCCGACGCCGATGGCGACGACGATGCCGAACCGATCGGTCACGCGCCCCATCACCACCCCGCCCGCGCCGAAGCCCAGCATGGTGCAGGTAAAGGCGAGCGAAGCGCCGCCGCGGCTCGCAGCGAAATCGGCCTGGACCACCGGCAGCGCCACCACCACCGACCACATGCCGACGCTGCCGATCGAGCCGATGACGAGCGCGAACGCAAGCCGGACCCATGCCCGACGCGAGTCGGGGACGAAGATGCTTCCCTGGGACATGAAGAGCCCTGATGGTCTAACCCGGTATGACCAAATTCGGCCGCTTCGCGCCGCAAGGTCAAGACATTCTCCGGAATGCCCGTCTCGGGGAATATTCATGCTGCGCCCGAACTCCCGCAGCCGCTCCCGGAACCCTGTTAACGCTTTACTAACCATACACCGGGCAAATTTTGCCCAGTGAAGGCGGGGTCGTCGGTCAGCCAGGCGGGGGTGCCCCGTGGATGCCAGCGCGGTCAATCACTTCTCGATCGGCGGCCTCCCGGCCGCCGCGCGGCCTCATGCAGGCCGCGAACGTCACGGGCGCGGGGATGCGGCGACAATGGTGGATGTGACGGCAGGCAGCGGCGCGGCGGCGGCCGGCGGCGTGATACCCGGCTTCGTACCCAGCTTCCAAGAGATCATCCGGATCATGCGGCGCGGCGACATCGCGCTCGCGATCGGCATCCTCACCATCCTGGTGGTGCTGATCCTGCCGCTGCCATCGCTGGTGCTCGACCTCTTCCTCGCGGTCTCGATCACCATGTCGATCCTGATCCTGATGACCGCGCTGTTCATCCAGACGCCGATCGAGTTCTCGTCCTTTCCCACCGTCCTGCTGATCTCGACCATGCTGCGCCTGTCGCTCAACATGGCCTCGACCCGCCTCATCCTGTCGCGCGGCCACGAGGGCAGCGCCGCCGCCGGCCACGTCATCGAAGCCTTCGGCAACTTCGTGATGAGCGGCAATTTCGTCATCGGCATCATCGTCTTCATCATCCTGGTGATCGTCAATTTCGTCGTCATCACCAAGGGTTCGGGCCGCATCGCCGAAGTGGCGGCGCGCTTCCATCTCGACGCCATGCCCGGCAAGCAGATGGCGATCGACGCCGACCTCTCCGCCGGCCTGATCGACGAGAAGACCGCACGCGAGCGCCGCAAGGCGCTGGAGGACGAAAGCGGCTTCTTCGGCGCCATGGACGGCGCCTCGAAATTCGTTCGCGGCGACGCCATCGCCGGTCTCCTGATCGTCTTCGTCAACGTCATCGGCGGCATGATCATCGGCATCGCCCAGCAGGGCCTGCCATTCGCCGAAGCCGCCCGCAGCTACACCCTGCTCACGGTCGGCGATGGCCTCGTCACCCAGGTCCCGGCGCTGATCGTCTCCACCGCCGCCGGCCTGCTGGTGTCCAAGGCCGGCGTCAGCGGCGCCGCCGACAAGGCGCTGATGAGGCAGTTCTCCGGCTATCCCCAGGCGCTCGGCATGTCAGCGGCGGTGATGCTGCTGCTGGCAGTGCTGCCCGGCATCCCGATGGCACCCTTCCTGCTCCTCGGCGGCGGTGCCGGGGCGCTCGCGGTGATGGCGCGCAAGCAGAACAAGAAGCTCGCCGACGCCGCGACCCAGGCCGCCGCCGCGTCGCCGGCCCAGGCGGCGGCGGCCGCCGCGGCCGAGGAGCCGATCTCGGCGGCGCTCAAGATCGACGATCTCAAGATCGAACTCGGCTACGCCCTGTTGCCGCTGGTCAATGCGCCGGACGGCACCGACCGCCTGACGGAGCAGATCAAGGCGCTGCGCAAGTCGCTGGCGATCGAGATGGGCTTCGTGATGCCGTCGGTGCGCATCCTCGACAATGTCCAGCTCGAGGCCAACACCTACATCATCAAGATCAAGGAGGTGGATGCCGGCAGCGGACGGGTCTGGCCGAACAACCACATGGTCATGGATCCGGCCGGCGGTCAGGTCCAGCTCCCCGGCGTCCATACCACCGAGCCGACCTTCGGCCTGCCGGCAACCTGGGTCGACACCTCGCTGAAGGAAGAAGCCTCGCTGAAGGGTTACACCGTCGTCGACGCCGCCACCGTGCTCTCGACGCACCTCACCGAACTGCTCAAGAACAACATGTCGGACCTGTTGTCCTACGGCGAGGTCCAGAAGCTGCTCAAGGAACTGCCGAAGGAACAGGCCGATCTCATCAAGGACATCGTCCCCGGCCAGATCACCATTTCGGGCATCCAGCGCGTCCTCCAGCTCCTGCTCGCCGAGCGCATCTCGATCCGCGATCTGTCCACCATCCTGGAAGGCATCGCCGACGCGCTGGCCTTCTCGCGCAACCCGGCGACCATCGTCGAACACGTGCGGGCGCGGCTGGCGCGGCAGATCTGCGCCCAGAACACCTCGATGAACGGCTATGTGCCTCTGATCGCCCTGTCGGCGAAGTGGGAGCAGGCGTTCGCCGAGTCCCTGATCGGCACCGGCGACGATCGCAGCCTCGCCATGCAGCCCTCCAGACTGTCGGAGTTCATGACCGCGGTGCGCGACAAGTTCGAGCAGGCGGCGCGCGAAGGCGAGGCTCCGGTGCTGGTGACGTCGGCGTCGATTCGCCCATTTGTTCGTTCTTTGGTTGAGCGTTTTCGGTCACAGACAACTGTTTTGTCGCAGGCGGAGATTCACCCCCGCGCCCGCCTGAAAACCGTCGGATCGGTCTGAAATACCAACCAAGCCATTCTGATTGATGGCATTTCTGGCGCAATCCCGGCCGAATCCGGCCGGGAACAATCGCGGCCGATCAAGTGTTTTCACTGCCTTGTGATCGCCTCTGGGAAACTGCGGGGTGCTTTCCCACGTTCATGAGCACGAGACGTTGAACTTCCGGTTTCCGATGGCGACCAATTTCAAAGGAAGATCGACGGCAGGAGGCTTCCGTGAACCACTCAATTTACAGTGCGGATCGTACGACCCACCTGAAAATTGTGGTTGTGGCGCTGTTTGCCGCCATCGTGGTCGCCGGCGTCGGTATCGTCGCACGATTGGGTGCCGATGACTCCGTTCAGACCGCTCGGGTGATCAAGGCCGGCAAGCCGGTCGTGCTCACCAGCAATGGCTCGATGGTCCGCTGAGGACGGTAAACGAAGAGGAATTCGCGAATTCACAGGGAAACTTTACAGCCCCCCAAAGTCGCCTTGTGAACACGTAGCTTAACCGCTGCGTAAATACCCCAAGTGACTACCCCTGACGACCCGTCACTTTCCCCCAAAAGTGACACCCCCCGAGAAAACGCCCGCTCCCCACGGGCGTTTTCTTTGTTTTGGGGTCAGGCAAACCTTCGCTCCATTGCGCTACCGCCGCGACGACGGCGGCACGGTCTCCGCCAGCTTGCCGGTGAATACGATCGGGCCGGTGGCGACGCCGGTCGGCGAGCCGCCCTCCGGCTCGACCGACACGGCGTAGGTCGCCTGGTCGATGGTTTCGGCATCGAAATCGGCGAGCGCGGGGCTGACGGTGAAATCGGTGCCGCCGATCACGCCGAGCGAACGCGGTTGCGGCAGCTTCTCGGAGACCAGCCACAACTCATAGCTCTTGCCCTGCTCCGGCTCCGCACCGAGGCGACGGACCGTATAGGTCCTGGTCGCGGTATCGACGGTGAGGATGAAGGCCGGCTGCTCGGCCCCCTTCTGCAGCACCGCGACGAATTGCGGCGGCAATGGCGCCGGCACCTGAACCGTCTCGACCCGCGGCCTCGGCCGCAGCGGCGCCGGCAGCCAGTCGGACCTCACGGCCTGCACCACCACCAGGGCCAGCAGGCAGGCGGCAAGCGCCGACGCCAGCACCGTGACGCCGCGCCAGCGCCGCACCGCGCCGGCGAGCGCAACCACTTGTCCGCTGGTGTCAGGTGCCGGTGCCGGTGCCGGCTCTTGCGGCGGCGGCGGTGACGGCAATTCCGGCAGCACCAGCGGCAATTGCCCCTGGGACAACAGCGCCGCGTCGCGCACCCGCGGCCACAGGGAGGGCGGCGGCTCGACCGCGCCGACCATCGCCGCGAGTTCGCCGAGTTGTGCTTCCCAGCGCTCCACCATCAGGCGGAACTCGCCGTCGATCGTCATCATGGATTCGACCTGCGCCCGCTCCTCGCCGTCGAGGGTGCCGAGCGCGTATTCGGCGGCGAGCAGGATATGGTCTTCGCTGTAGCTCATGCGCTCACGCGAGGCCGAGACATTGCCGGATCTCGATCAGGCTGCGGCGCAGCCAGGTCTTCACCGTATTCACCGGCGTTTTGAATTGCGCCGCGAGTTGCTCGCGGCTCCAGCCATTGTAATAGGCGAGCAGGACCAGCCGCTGCCGGTCCGGCTCCAGCCGGCCGACACAGGCGAGCAGGCGCTTGAGTTCCTCGTTGATTTCCCGGCGCGCCAGCGGGTCGGGCGGGTCGGACGCGACGTCCATGGCGGCCGGCTCCTCCTCGATGGACACTTCGCCACGCTTGCGCAGCATGTCGATGGCGCGGTTGCGGGCGATCGACACCATCCAGGTGATCGGCGAGCCCACCGCCGGATTGAACTGGCCGGCGCCGTGCCAGACCCTGACGAAGGTTTCCTGCACCACTTCTTCGGCAAGCTCCGGCCGACGCAAGATACGAAGCACAACCCCGAAGAGTTTCGCGCTGGTCGCGGCATAGAGACGCTCGAATGCCGCCTCATCCCGCTTGGCCACCGCCGCGAGCAGCCAGACGAGCTCAGCGGTGGTCAGCATCGATAGCCCCCTCGCCCGGCGGCGCCTCGTCCGGCGAGGCCTCCTCCGTGCATCATGGCAGCCTTGCGGAGGGTGCCAGCTTGACCCGACTGGTTTGTCACGTGGCCCTTGATGGCTTGACGAATGCGAATGTTACGAAGACACATTCTTATTCAAACTGTTGGCAATCGAACGCGAGTTCGACGGCGCTCTGGTCTTCGTATCATTCCCGTCGGCCGATTGACCACCCCCGACGCTTCTCCGTCAACCGTTGCGCCAGGCGACGAGCGCCGCGGCGACTTTGGCCGGCCGCTCCGCCTGGGACAGGCGGCCACAATCGGCGATCACCTGGAGCCGCGCCCGCCGGATCGCCGCCGTGATTTCCTCCGACAGTTCCTTGGGCGGCAGCAGCCCCTGATCGGAGGTCAGCACCGGACAGCCGATCGCGCCGCCGCCGCTCCGCCAGCTGCCGCCGTCAGGCGACGCCGCGGCTGCGGCCTTCCCAATAGGGTGCCCGCAACGCCTTGCGATCGATCTTGCCGAGGCCCGTCACCGGGATCGTCTCGACGACATCGATGGTCTTCGGCGACCAGGGCGCCCCGCGCTTGTCCTTGACGTGAGCCTGGAGCTCGGCGACTTCGATGCTGGCGCCGTTCTTGAGCACCACGAAGCCCTTCACCGCCTCGCCCCACTTGCCGTCGGGAATGCCGATCACCGCGGCCGAGGCCACCGCGGGATGCGACATCAGCGCGTCCTCGACCTCGCGCGGGTAGATGTTGAAGCCGCCGGAGATGATCATGTCCTTGGTGCGGTCGACGATATAGAAGAACCCGTCCTTGTCCTTGACGGCGACATCGCCGGTGTGCAGCCAGCCGCCGCGCAGTCCCTCCTCGGTGGCGTCGGGCCGCTTCCAGTAGCCGTCCATCACCAGCGAGCCGCGCACGCAGATCTCGCCCGGCTCGCCGATCGCCACCTCGCGCATGTCGGCGTCGAACAGCTTGACGTCGACCATCGGATTGGCCCGTCCGCAGGAGCCGAGCCGTTCCGGCCGGGACAGGTCGTGATCGACGGTGCGCATGGCGGTGATGATCTGCGGGGCTTCGGTCTGACCATAGAGCTGGACGAAGACCTGGCCGAAGATCGCGATCGCCTCGCGCAACCGGTCCGGCGACATCGGCGCCGCGCCATAGATGATCATCTGCAGCGACGAGAAGTCGTAGCGCCGTCGCAGCTCGACATTGTCGATCAGGGCATAGATCAGCGTCGGCACCAGGAAGGTGGCAGTGATCCTGTCTTCCTGCACCACCCGGCCATAGACCTCGGGATCGAAGCCCTGGACAAGGCGGGCATAGCCGCCACGCAGCATCACCGGAAACAGCGTCACGCCGGCGGCGTGGCTGATCGGGGTCGCGGCGAGGAAGCGGATCTCGGCCGGCCAGTCCCAGTCGGCGAACAGCGCGAAGGTCATGGCCATCAGCGAGCGGTGCGGCAGCATCACGCCCTTGGAGCGGCCGGTGGTGCCGCCGGTATAGGCGAGGAAGGCGATGTCGCCGACCTCGCCGTCGTCGACCAGCGGTGCCGGGGCGACCGCGGCCGCCTCGGCAAGCAGGTCGCGGGCGCCGTCCATGGCGCCAAGCGAGACGAGGTGCTTGAGGGTCGGGGTGCGCCGCTGGATGGCGAGGCCGCGTTCGGCGAACTTGCCGGCCTCGACGATCAGCAGATCGATTTCGGCGTCGGCGACGATGAAGGCCTGGTCGTCCTCGGCGGCGAGTGGATGCAGCGAAGTATAGCGGCCGCCCATGATCAGCGTGGCGCAGATCGCCGCCCAGCTTTCGGCGCGGTTGGTGGCAAGCACGGAGACCGCGCAGCCCTTCTTGAGGCCGAGGGCGCGGAACACGGTGATGTAGCGGCCGACCTGCTCGCCGAACTCGCCGTAGCTCCAGCGGATGTTGCCATCGGCGATCGCCGGCCGGTCGGCGTAGCGGATGATGGAGGAGATGATGAGCCCGCCCATCGTTCCGCCGGTATGCAGCCTGTCCATGGTTTTTCGTCTTCTCCCTTGAGCTTTGGAGCCTCCGCTCCGATTGAATCGGAGCGGAGGCTCCAGGTTTTTGTTTTGACGCGTTTTCTTCGCGCGAACCGGTGTCCACTTCGCGGGAAAACGCTCTGGCGGCCGGTTCGGCCGGCCTCTCGGAGCATTGTAGACGCATGTTCCGGTCGCGCCAGCTCCGAAAAACGACCAAATATTTCGCCGATGGCGGCGCCGATCCGGGCCGGCGAGCCCGGCGCCAGAAGCGGCGGCAACATCGGTGAGGAAGCGTCGGAAAACCGCCGCCGCGGCCTTTGACGGCGCCGGGCACAGGGTTTATGTGGTCCGTTCATGACCACATTGGACAATGCCACCGCCTGGCCGGACCTCAAACCGACCGCGCTGCTCGTGCTCGCCGATGGGACCGTGCTGGAGGGCTTCGGCCTCGGCGCCGAGGGTTCCGCCGTCGGCGAGGTGTGTTTCAACACCGCCATGACGGGTTACGAGGAGATTCTGACCGATCCCTCCTATGCCGGGCAGATCATCACCTTCACCTTCCCCCATATCGGCAATGTCGGCACCAACGATGAGGACATCGAGGCGCTGAACATGGCGGCGACGCCCGGCGCCCGCGGCGTCATCCTGCGCGCCTCGATCACCGATCCGTCGAACTACCGCGCGGCGAAGCACCTCGACCAGTGGCTCAAGGCCCGCGGCATCGTCGGTCTCTGCGGCATCGATACCCGCGCGCTGACCTCGCTGATCCGCAGCAAGGGCATGCCCAATGCGGTGATCGCCCACGCGCAGGACGGCAAGTTCGACCTGCGGGCGCTCAAGGAGGAAGCCCGCGAGTGGCCCGGCCTCGTCGGCATGGATCTCGTGCCGATGGTCACCAGCGCTCAGCGCTTCACCTGGGACGAGACGCCATGGCAGTGGGAGAAGGGCTACGGCCGCCAGGACGGGGACAAGGCGGAGTTCAACGTCATCGCGATTGATTACGGCATCAAGCGCAACATCCTGCGCCTTCTCGCCGGCGAAGGCTGCCGCGTCACGGTCGTTCCGGCGACGACCTCGGCGGAAGACATCCTGGCCATGAAGCCCGACGGCGTCTTCCTGTCGAACGGCCCGGGCGATCCGGCCGCAACCGGCGAATATGCCGTGCCGGTGATCAAGAAGGTCATCGAAACCGGGCTGCCGACCTTCGGCATCTGCCTCGGCCACCAGATGCTCGGCCTCGCCCTCGGCGGCAAGACCGTGAAGATGCACCAGGGACATCACGGCGCCAACCACCCGGTCAAGGACCTGACCACCGGCAAGGTCGAGATCACCTCGATGAATCACGGGTTTGCCGTCGACAAGACATCGCTGCCGGCCAATGTGGTCCAGACCCACGTCTCGCTGTTCGACGATTCCAATTGCGGCATCGCGCTCGAGGACAAGCCGGTGTTCTCGGTGCAGTACCACCCCGAAGCCTCGCCCGGTCCGCGCGATTCCCACTACCTGTTCAAGCGCTTCACCGAGCTGATGCGCCAGCGCAAATCGGCCTAGACGGCGCGCAGGCCCGACGCCGCCCGCTCACGCCTCGTTGCCACCTTCCTGCCGGCTCGCCTCGAACAGGAACCAGGTGCGCCGCTCGGTGGCGTCGATGAAATTCTCCAGCAGGCTGGCCGTGGCGACGTCGCCATGGCGATCGGCGACCTCGTGCGCCTTGCGCAAGGACGCTGCGAAATTCTTGGTGTCCTGCGTCAGCTCGCACAGCATCTCCCGCGGCGGCACATAGTCCTCGTCATCGTCCTCGACGCTCTTGAGGCGGTTGACATGGCCGATCGAGCGCAGCGTCGTGCCGCCGATCTTGCGCACCCGCTCGGCGAGATCATCGATCGCCGCGAAGATCGCTTCGTCCTGCTCGTCCAGCAACAGGTGGCAGTCGCGGACATGGCGGGCGCTGGACAGGGCAGATCGGACGCGATAACGCCGAAGCCCGGAGGACGTTCCTTCGCCGGAACGCGGCCGCGGAGTGGAATGAAGACACCACTGACCGGTGACGAACGACGGCTCAGGGGAACGACGGCTCAGGGGACATGACGCAATTGGCTGGACCGACAAGCGCAATCAACGACGGCCGGAGAACGGCCCGGGGCGAGCCGCTGCGGGGGCCGCGCCATGGATGACTGGATCGACTATTACGATTCCACCCACACCATCTATGTCAGCAAGCTTCACCGCGATCTGCATTTCAGCATCATCGCCGATGATATCATCGGCTACATCTCCTCGCCCGACGCGGTGGTGCTGGACTATTCCTGCGGCGAAGCCACTTCGGCGGGGCGGGTGGCGGCCCGTTGCGCCAAGCTGATCCTCGCCGAGCCGGCGCCTGGCGTCCGCGGCCGCCTCATCGCGCGCTATGCCGGCGACCTGAACGTCAAGGTCCGCGCCCTCGAAGACCTGCGCCATCTCGAGCCCGCCTCGGTCGATCTCGCGGTCATGATCTCGGTGGCGCAATACATGACGCCGGCCGAACTCGACGCCGCCTTCGCCACCATCCGCCGCCTGCTGAAACCCTCGGGCCGTTTCGTGCTCGGCGACGTCCTGCGGCCCGATGTCGGCGCCGCGACCGACGTCATGGCGCTGCTGCGCATGGCTTGGCGCCACGGCTTCGTCAAAGACGCCGTGATCGGGCTCATGCGCACTTATCTGTCCGACTATTGGCAATTGCGCAGCCAGATCGGGCTGCAGCGCTACAGCGAACAGGACATGCTGGCGAGGCTGACCGCGGCGGGCTTCTCCGCGAGCCGCGCCCACGTCAATGTCGGCCACAACCCCGCGCGCATGACCTTTATCGCCCGCCACGCTTTCTCAGCCGGCCCCTGACCCGTTCCACGGGGCCGATCAGTGCAACAGCAGCCGTTAGACTGGCATCCTCCGGACACGAACTTCGGAAAGCTGGCACTAGGCGTCTCGCAATTGCCTACCGCCTTTGCGGCCAGTCTGTCGTAGGCAATTGCGAGACATAAGCCACACTAGCGCTTTGATTTTGCTAGTGTCCTTTATGTCTCCGAATTACCGTGCGAGCGTGAGGCTAATAGGGCGGTAATTCGGAGACAGGACACTAGGCGCCGGCCGGCCCTTGCGGTATTATTGCATCCGGCCCGGTGGCGGAAGTTTACGCGGGGGCTGTGCAAAGCCTTCTATCCTGGTTCGAAGCCAGGCCGGGCCTCCAGACTCGTCGGATCTGCATGTCCGACGTTGATTTATCGGCATTTTTGCCTGCGGACAGGGCGTTTGGGCGCCCTCTATCCCCTTCCCCCCCTCCAGAATCTCGTCTAAAGACAGCCCCGCGCGAGGCCAGCTCTCGGCGCCCGGCCTTGAGGACGCGCGAGGAGCGCGCCCTTTTTTTGTGCCCAGTTTTCCCCGCCCGCGCTAGCGAGACGCGATGCCCAAACGAACTGACATATCCACCATCCTGATCATCGGCGCCGGCCCCATCGTGATCGGCCAGGCCTGCGAATTCGACTATTCCGGCACGCAGGCGGTGAAGACGCTGAAGGAGGAGGGCTATCGCATCGTCCTGGTGAACTCCAATCCGGCGACGATCATGACCGATCCGGATCTCGCCGACGCCACCTATATCGAGCCGATCACGCCGGAAATCGTCGCCAAGATCATCGAGAAGGAGCGCTACGCGGTGCCGGGCGGCTTCGCCCTGCTGCCGACCATGGGCGGCCAGACCGCGCTGAACTGCGCGCTGTCGCTGCGCCGCCAGGGCACCCTCGAGAAGTTCGACGTCGAGATGATCGGCGCCACCGCCGACGCCATCGACAAGGCCGAGGACCGCGGCCGGTTCCGCGAGGCGATGACCAGGATCGGCCTCGAGACGCCACGCTCGACCCAGACGAAGACGCTGCCGGATGCCCTGCGCGCGCTCGAGCAGATCGGCCTGCCGGCGATCATCCGGCCGTCCTTCACCATGGGCGGCACCGGCGGCGGCGTCGCCTATACCAAGGCGGAATTCATCGAGATCGTCGAGCGCGGCATCGACGCCTCGCCCACCAGCGAGGTCCTGATCGAGGAATCCGTGCTGGGCTGGAAGGAGTACGAGATGGAGGTCGTGCGCGACAAGCACGACAACTGCATCATCATCTGCTCCATCGAAAATCTCGATCCGATGGGCGTGCATACCGGCGATTCCATCACCGTCGCCCCGGCGCTGACGCTCACCGACAAGGAATACCAGATCATGCGCGACGCCTCGCTGGCGGTTCTGCGCGAGATCGGGGTCGAGACCGGCGGCTCAAACGTGCAGTTCGGCGTCAATCCGGTGGACGGCCGCCTCGTCGTCATCGAGATGAATCCGCGTGTCTCGCGCTCGTCGGCCCTGGCCTCCAAGGCCACCGGCTTTCCGATCGCCAAGGTCGCGGCCAAGCTCGCGGTCGGCTACACCCTCGACGAGATCGCCAACGACATCACCGGCGGCGCCACGCCGGCCTCGTTCGAGCCGACGATCGACTACGTCGTCACCAAGATTCCGCGGTTCGCCTTCGAGAAGTTTCCCGGCGCCAGCAATACCCTGACCACCTCGATGAAATCGGTCGGCGAGGTCATGGCGATCGGCCGCACCTTCCAGGAGAGCCTGCAGAAGGCCTTGCGCGGCCTGGAGACCGGCCTGACGGGCCTCGACGAGATCGAGATCGAGGGCCTCGGCAAGGGCGACGACAAGAACGCCATCCGCGCCGCGCTCGGCACACCGACGCCCAATCGGCTGCTGCAGGTGGCCCAGGCGATGCGGCTCGGCTGGTCCGACGAGGAGATCTTCAACTGCTGCAAGATCGACCCGTGGTTCCTCGCCGAGATTCGCGGCATCGTCGACATGGAAGCGCGGGTGCAGGCCCATGGCCTGCCCGGCAATGCCTTCGCCATGCGTTCGCTGAAGGCGACGGGATTCTCGGACATGCGTCTCGCCGTGCTGTCCGGCAAGACCGAGACCGAGGTCAAGGCGCTGCGCCGCACCCTCGGCGTGCGCCCGGTGTTCAAGCGCATCGACACCTGCGCCGCCGAATTCGCCTCGCCGACAGCCTATATGTATTCGACCTACGAGACGCCCTTCATCGGTCATACGGCCGACGAAAGCGCGCCCTCGGACCGCAAGAAGGTGGTCATTCTCGGCGGCGGCCCGAACCGCATCGGCCAGGGCATCGAGTTCGACTATTGCTGCTGCCATGCCTGCTTCGCGCTGGACGATGTCGGCTATGAGACGATCATGATCAACTGCAATCCGGAGACGGTGTCGACCGACTACGACACCGCTGACCGGCTGTATTTCGAGCCGCTGACCGCCGAGGACGTGCTCGAGATCATCGATACCGAACGCGCCAATGGCACGCTGCACGGCGTCATCGTCCAGTTCGGCGGCCAGACGCCGCTCAAGCTCGCCCGCGCGCTGGAAGAGGCGAAGGTGCCGATCCTCGGCACCTCGCCCGATGCCATCGACCTCGCCGAGGACCGCGACCGCTTCAAGCGCGTTCTCGACAAGCTGCGCCTGAAGCAGCCGAAGAACGGCATCGCCTATTCGGTCGAGCAGGCGCGGCTGGTGGCGGCGGACCTCGGTTTCCCGCTGGTGGTGCGGCCCTCCTACGTGCTCGGCGGCCGGGCCATGCAGATCATTCGCGAGGACAGCCAGCTCGGCGACTATCTGCTCGGCACCCTGCCCGAGCTCGTCCCGGCCGACGTCAAGGCGCGCTACCCCAACGACAAGACCGGGCAGATCAACACCGTGCTCGGCAAGAACCCGCTGCTGTTCGACCGCTATCTGTCGGACGCCACCGAGATCGACGTCGACTGCCTGTGCGACAGCAAGGACACTTTCATCGCCGGCATCATGGAGCATATTGAGGAGGCCGGCATCCATTCCGGCGACTCGGCCTGCTCGCTGCCGCCGCACTCCCTCGACCCGGCGACCATTGCCGAATTGGAGCGGCAGACCCGCGAGCTCGCCCTCGGCCTCGACGTCGTCGGACTGATGAACGTGCAATACGCCATCAAGGACGGCGATATCTACGTGCTCGAGGTCAACCCTCGGGCATCCCGAACGGTACCGTTCGTCGCCAAGGTGGTCGGCATTCCGGTGGCGAAGATAGCGGCCCGGGTCATGGCCGGTGAGAAACTCGCCGATTTCAAGCTGAAGCCGCCCAAACTCGCGCATGTCGGCGTCAAGGAATCGGTCTTCCCCTTCGCCCGCTTCCCCGGGGTGGATACGGTTCTCGGTCCGGAAATGCGCTCCACCGGCGAAGTCATGGGCGTCGACCGCTCCTTCGCCGTCGCCTTCGCCAAGAGCCAGCTCGGCGGCGGCACCCGTGTGCCGAGGTCGGGCACGGTCTTCGTCTCGGTGCGGGAGAGCGACAAGACCCGCATCCTGGAGGCCGTGCGGCTGTTGGCGGACCTTGGCTTCAAGGTGATTGCGACCTCCGGGACCCAGCGCTTCCTGGCTGAAAACGGCGTTGCGGCCGAAAAAGTCCACAAGGTGCTGGAGGGGCGGCCCCATATCGTCGACGCCATCACCAACGGCGAGGTCCAGCTGGTTTTCAACACCACCGAGGGGCCCCAGGCCCTGGCCGACAGCCGTTCCCTGAGGCGCGCTGCCCTCTTGCATAAAGTGCCATACTACACCACTCTTTCGGGCGCCGTCGCGGCGGCGCAGGGGATCCGGGCCTATCTGGGTGGGGACCTCGAAGTCCGCACATTGCAGAGCTATTCAGCCAACCGCTGAACGGGCCTGGCGCCGCAGTCCGCGTGCAATCCCCGACCGCTGTTCGGAACCGGGCGGTTGCGTTTGTGTTCCCTATCGACGCCCGGGCCGGCACCGGGCCGCGAACCAACAGAACGTTTCGCGTGACGGAGCCTTGCCGCTCCCGAGCGCGGGATTTGAAGGACGACGACGAATGGTAGAGAAAGTTCCGATGACCGAGGCCGGGCACACCGCCCTCGCAGATGAGCTGCGGCAGCGCCAGCAAGTTGAACGCCCGCGCATCATCGAACAGATCGCCGAGGCGCGCTCCCATGGCGACCTGTCGGAAAACGCGGAATATCACGCCGCCAAGGAGCAGCAGTCGCACAACGAGGGGCGCATCGCCGAACTCGAAGACAAGCTGGCGCGCGCCGATGTGATCGACGTCTCCAAGCTGTCCGGCGACACCATCATGTTCGGTGCCACGGTGACGCTGGTCGATGAGGACACCGAGAAGAAGGCGGTGTGGCAGATCGTCGGCGACACCGAAGCCGA
The DNA here is from genome assembly GCF_024181725.1 of Bradyrhizobium sp. WD16. Classification (NCBI taxonomy): domain Bacteria; kingdom Pseudomonadati; phylum Pseudomonadota; class Alphaproteobacteria; order Hyphomicrobiales; family Nitrobacteraceae; genus Bradyrhizobium; species Bradyrhizobium sp. WD16. The sequence goes on from NZ_CP028908.1 coordinate 964,445, forward strand.
CGCGAAGAAAGGCCGGATCTCCATTTCCTCACCGCTGGCGCGTGCGCTGATCGGCAAGAAGAAGGGCTCCTCGGTGGAGGTGATGGCGCCAGGCGGCGCCAAGGCCTACGAGATCACCAAGGTGGACTGGAAGTAACTACCCTCACCAGAGCGCCGCAACCGACGCTACCATCAGGGGCCGCCATGGTGCGGCCCTTTGACTGTCGAAGGGCCGCTGTCGGGCGGCCCTTTGTCCGTCCCGGGTCGAAGTGCTTCGTCAAAGTGCTTCCGGCTTCAATGCGCTTTCCGGTTCAGAATGCGAAACTAGTGTGGCGTCTCGCAACTGCCTACCCTCTTTGCAGCCAGTCTCTCGTAGGCAATTGCGAGACATAAGCCACACTAGCACTTTGATTTTTCTAGTGTCCTTTACGTCTCCGAATTACCGTGCGAGCGTGAGGCAAATGGGGCGGTAATTCGGAGACTGACGCGCTTGTCAGAAAGATTCACTGCAACGTGATCCGCGGCGACAGCTTCCTGCGTTAGCGAAGGGACCTTCCAGACAAAAGAGGGGGTAATCTCGTCATGGACAACATCCTGCAAAGCTGGGCGCCCCGCGTCCTCAGCATCCTGCGCATCATCACCGGCCTGCTCTTCCTGCAATATGGATTCGCCAAGCTGCTCAAATGGCCGCCGGTGCCGATGTTCGAGAAGGTACAGCTGTTCTCGCTCTACGGCGCCGCGGGCACGCTCGAGCTCATCGGCGGCATTCTGCTGATCCTCGGGCTGTTCACCCGCCCGGTGGCTTTCATCGTCTGCGGTGAGATGGCCTTCGCCTACTTCCTCGGCCACGCCGGGCGCAACTTCTTCCCGATCATCAACGGCGGCAATCTCGCCATCGAATTCTGCTTCGTCTTCCTCTATCTCACCTTCGCGGGCGCCGGCCCGTTGAGCCTCGATGCCGCGCTGCTGCGCAAGAAGTAAGCCTCAGCTCGGCAAGAAGATCACCGTCACAACCGCGCCGGCTCGCCGGCGCGGTTCACGTCTGGCGGGGAGAGGCGAAGCGGCTCGTGCGCTCAGGCGCGACCGAGCCTGAGCTCGAGCGGCACGGCCGCGGAATTCTTGGAATTCTGCAGCACCAGCGAGGTGCGCACGTTGCGCACATGGGGCGCGGCGGTGAGATGGGCGACGAAATGCTGGAAGGTCGCCATGTCGGGCGCCACGCATTTGAGGATGTAATCGACCTCGCCGGAGAGCATCCAGCACTCCCGCACCAGCGGTTCGGCCCGGACGAAATCCTCGAAGGCACGCAGATCGGCTTCCGCCTGGCTCGAGAGGTGCACCGCGGCAAATACGGTGACGTCGAAGCCGAGGCGGTGCGGATCGAGCAGACCGCGATAGCCGGTGATGTAGCCGGCCTCCTCCAGCGCCTTCACCCGGCGCAGACAGGGCGGTGGAGAGATCCCGACACGCTTGGCGAGTTCGACATTGGTGATTCGACCGTCCGCCTGGATTTCGCTGAGGATCTTGAGGTCGATCGAGTCGAGGTCCTTGGACACTGAGGCCGGATTCCCTGGTGTTTCGGCAAGCGGAATTCGCGCTTCATACCCTACCGGCGGGAATTTGCGAAATTTTATTGCGCCTCAGGGTGTTGATACCGGGGACCACGGGCAATCCGGATTGCAAAACTTGCATGGCTGCCCAGATACCCTAAGATGCTCGTGGCTGGATTTCGACGCCCCTCAGCCAACTTCAGAGCATTTTTCGCCCCCCTCAGCCCCCGACGTCAGGGGCAAGGACCACGCTATGTCGTCAGCCGCCTCTTCGCCCGCCACCGGCGCTTCCGCCACGTCCGTCAAGGTTCTGATCATCGGCTCCGGCCCTGCCGGCTATACCGCCGCCATCTATGCGGCCCGCGCGATGCTCGAGCCGGTGCTGATCCAGGGCATCCAGCCGGGCGGCCAGCTCACCATCACCACCGAGGTGGAGAATTATCCCGGCTTCGCCGACGTCATCCAGGGGCCCTGGCTGATGGAGCAGATGGAAGCCCAGGCCCGCCACGTCGGCACCCGGATCGTCACCGACTACGTCAACAAGCTCGAACTCGGCCAGCGCCCGTTCCGCGTCACTTGCGACTCCGGCGACGTCTATTTTGCGGACACGGTGATTCTCGCCACCGGCGCCCAGGCACGCTGGCTCGGCCTGCCCACGGAAGAAACCTTCAAGGGCTTCGGCGTCTCCGCCTGCGCCACCTGTGACGGCTTCTTCTATCGCGGCAAGCAGGTCTTCGTCGTCGGCGGCGGCAACACCGCGGTCGAGGAGGCGCTGTTCCTGACCAATTTCGCCTCACAAGTGACGCTGGTGCATCGCCGCGACTCGCTGCGCGCCGAGCGCATTCTGCAGGACCGGTTGTTCAAGCATCCCAAGATCAAGGTGATCTGGGACACCGCCGTGGAAGAGATCCGCGGCGAGCAGAACCCGGCCAAGGTCACCCATATCCGGCTCAAGAACGTGAAGACCGGCGCGGTCTCCGACCTGCCCGCCGACGGCGTCTTCGTCGCGATCGGCCACGCGCCGGCCACCGAACTGGTCGCCGGACAGCTCAAGCTCAAACCCTCGGGCTATGTCGAAGTCGGACCGCACTCGACCGCGACGTCGGTGCCCGGCGTGTTCGCCGCGGGCGACGTCGCCGACGAGACCTACCGGCAGGCCGTCACCGCCGCCGGCATGGGCTGCATGGCCGCGCTCGAGGCCGAGCGCTTCATCCACCTCGCTGCGGTCGATCGCGCGGCCGCTGAATAGCAGGCGAACAACTGCGATGGCTCAGAATCGTCACGGATCTGCGGATATGGATTGGGACAAGTTGAAGGTTTTCCACGCCGCGGCTGAAGCGGGCAGCTTCACGCATGCCGGCGAGCAGCTGGGGTTGTCGCAGTCGGCGGTGTCCCGCCAGGTCAGCGCGCTGGAGCAGGAGCTCTCGGTGTCGCTGTTTCATCGTCATGCCCGCGGTCTCATCCTGACCGAGCAGGGCGACATGCTGTTCCGCACCGCCCACGACGTCTTCATGCAGCTCCAGGCGGCACGCGCCAAGCTCACCGACAGCCGCGAACGGCCGAGTGGCGACCTCAAGGTCACGACGACGCCCGGCGTCGGCATCAACTGGCTGATCCCGCGCCTCGGCGAATTCACCTCGCTCTATCCCGAGATCCGCATCCAGCTCATGGTCACGGACGAGGAACTCGACCTGTCGATGCGCGAGGCCGATGTCGCTATCCGCACCCGCAAGCCGACCCAGCCCGACCTGATCCAGCGCAAGCTGTTCTCGATCGGCTTCCACGCCTATTGCTCGCCGGACTACATCAAGCGGTTCGGCACCCCGCGCACGCTCGAGGACCTCGACAACCATCGCATCATCATGCTCAGCGACCTTCAGGTGCCGCAGCATCTGCAGAACCGCACCTGGCTGATCGAAGCGGGTCGCAACGGCTCGGGCCCGCGCGATGCCTATTTCAAGGTCAACAACATCCTCGGCCTGTTGCGGGCCTGTCAGCAGGGCCTCGGCATCGCGGCACTGCCCGACTACCTGGTCGACGAGAACAATCGCCTGGTGCAACTGTTCGGCGAAGCCGACTCGATCCAGCTCGACACCTATTTCGTCTATCCCGAAGAGCTGAAAACCGTGGCCCGCGTCCAGGTGTTCCGCGACTTTGTGGTCAGCAAGGCGCAGCGCTGGCCGGGCTGAAATGCCCGTTGGCGCGGTGACTTGAGAGGCCAATCGCCATCGCGCTCAAGACAGAGCTGACAGAACAAGATCCGGAAGACCGGCCCCGGATTTCCGGATTTTGCTCTAGGAATGGAACGATCGGCCGCTACCCGGTGACGCCGCATGACTGACATGCGACATCCTCCGTTGCCGGGCGCTCAGATTGGGAGTGTACTTAATTTCACTGATAACCTGCGGTTGCGTATCGTCCCCCCCTCCTCCAGTGGCCGCTGGCGTTCAGTTATCCCTCTTGGAAGGTGATTGTGTCGGCCTCACATGGCCAAAACTGCACAGCCGGGCCCTGGGCCCGGCTTTTTCTTTGGTGCTCGATTTCCTTTGACGTTTCTCCGCTGCAACCATAGGGCGAGCAGTGTGAACCGACGCTGCGATCCCGGGCCTGCGATCCGGCCTGCGCGGCTTGGCATGCCCGCCACCGCAGCGCGAACGCCGGGAGGTTCCGGAAACAGAAAACGCGCGAGCCTCGCGCGTTTTGGCCGTCCCAACGATCAAGAAAAATGACGGTCAAGCCGCCTGCTTGTGCATTGCGCCGGCGCTCGACACCGTCCCACGGATGGCCTTGATCGACTTGTCGATGGCGGCCCACAATCGGTTGATCTCGCTCGCTGCGCGGCCTTCGGCGTTGTATTCCTTGACGCCTTCACCGTGAGCGAGTGCCAGCAGGAGATCGGCACGGTTGCTGACCTGCCCGCCCCAGACCGGTGCGCGGAACTTGGCCAGCGCCGCGCGCGCCATGGTGACGATCGGACTTTCCTGATCATTGCGCAGCGCGGGAGCGCCGTTGATCACCACCGCATAGGGTTTACGCGACGAGCGGCACAGCGCCACGGTCTCCTGCACTGCATCGACATCGAAGACGCCGGGCCGTGCCGGGATGATCACCATGGTGGCGTTGCTGATGGCATCCTCGACGACCGCCGACATGTTCGGCGGGGTGTCGATGAAGACATATTCGAAGCCGTTGCGCTTGGCCGAGGCGACGATCTCGCTCACCGATCGCGACGCCACCCGGATCGGCGGCTCATTGGTGCCGCGCAGCTTCTGCCACAGGCTCAGCGAACCTTGCGGATCGGCATCGATCAACAGACAAGGTTTCGACGCCTTATGGACGTGGGCCGCGAGATGGGCGGCGAGGGTGCTCTTTCCAGAGCCCCCTTTACGCGAAGCAAAAACAATGACGTTCATAGCTTGGCCTCCAGATTGACCCCCGGAGGCAAAAATGAATCGGTTCCCTGATTCGATAAAGAATTATTTGGATTGCAAGCGTCTAGCGCGTGTAATTCCCCGATGCTTTGGCTTTTGAGACACAGAATAGCTTGGGTATGAACCGTTCATCTTCCTGAATTGGACGCGGACTGGTCTTTTGCGAGTCCGAATTGAGTCAATCGAAGACGATCCTGAAGACTATCTGAAAAACAGCGCCGGAGGCGAAAGCTGAAACGGCGTGCAGCGCGATCGGGCGCGCCAGACAGGTCATTGACGTGAGGCGCCGGTGACCTCGCAGGCGCCGTCGGCGGTCTGGGTATCGACGAAGGCAAAGCGGACCTTCTTGAACGTCTGCTGCGCCTTGGCCGGCACGCTCGCGGGGATCGACTGCTGGATCTCGGTGACCTTGCCGGACTTGCGATCGGTGAAGACGCAGCGGACCTTGAGATCCTTGACCGCGAAATCGTTGTCGTTGGCGATGGTGATGTCGGCGATGCCGGCGGTGTTGTAGCCGCCCTTCTTGAAGACCTGCCCCACCACCTTGAGGCCTGTCACCTGGTCGGCGGCGAGCGCCGCACCCAAACCGACAGCCGTCGTAACGAGGGCCGCACTGCATAGCGTCCCGAACCAAAGCGCGCTGAACATTGTCCCCTCCAGCTTCGATTTTGTCTCAGGACGCCCGAGCGGCACCGTGCTGTCAACCAGAAGCGTGGCGTGTCAGCCACACTGCGGCCGGTCGCGAGAGGAGCAGAAACTTGCCGTGGGTACCAGGCCGGGCTCCAGAAATCCTCCGCTGTCACGCTGAGGAGCATCAGCGCAGCGCAAGGCACTCGCGCGCGACGCCGCGGCAATCGCCATGGGCGGCCAATTTGGAAGAACGGCAGGACGGATGGGGTGGGACCGGTGGTACAGTTGGGTGGGCTCGAACCACCGACCTCCTGTTCCACAGACAGGCGCTCTAACCAACTGAGCTACAACTGCATTTCCGCGCGGTCGCCGGGCGGACCAGGCAAGCTGGCCGCAGCGCCGCGAACGGGGCGGAAACTATGAGCAACGCCGGCCTTTGGCAAGGCCGGCGTCGCCTCGAATAGCGCTATTCGCGGCGAAAAGAGGCTCAGCCTGCCTCGCCGAAAGCCCTGGTCGCGGCCGCACGGATCGGCGCCACCGTCTCGCCGGCGACCTTTTGCCCGAGTTCCAGGAGATCGCGCGACTGGGCGGCGAAGGTATCGATCTGCCTGCGAGTATGGTTCGTCACCACATCGAGAGCGTCGGGCAGCGAGGCCGATCCGAGCAGCGCATGGGCGAAATCGAAGGCCTCGTCGGTGGCGCTCCGGGACATCTCGAGCAGCTTGGCGACGTAATCGCAGCCGCCGCGCAAAGCCGATTCCCCGGCCGCGTCGAACGCGCCGACCCCGGATTCGGCCGCCGTCTTCAGCTGCTCATAGCCCTCTCGAAACTGGGCGACGCCCTGCTCGGCGAAGCCACGTAAATCGGCGAGTTCGGCGAAATTCAGCGCCGAGAAGCCTGCGGGCGAAAACGAAAAGGGTTCACGAGGGGGCATCAGGTCTCCGGGTCGTTCCGAGGACGCGGCCACACGGCCGCGCCGTCCCATTTGTGCCGGATCATACGGGCATTTTTGTGCAACGCAATATATAGCCCCCTTCGCGGCCAGCGACGGTCAGGCGCCTCCGACGGCGGCCCCGGCCTTATTTGGGCTTGGTCACGTCCATCGCGGCGCGGGTCACCGCCTGACCGATTTCGCTGGCCTGCTCCGCCAGCGAGCGCATCTGGTTCTGCACGTAGTCAGTGTGCAATTTGAGGACTTCGGTCAGGTCCTTGGCCTGGAGGAGATGCTCGGCGTAGTCGAGCGAAGCCGCGACATTCTTCTCGGCAAAGCTGATCGCCTTGACGCTGACTTCCTTGGCGCCGGCGCGGACCGCCTCGCCACGGCCTTCGATCGTGCTGGCGGCCTGCTGGGCCGAGCCGAGGAATGTCTCGAAAGCCTTGCGGGCCTGATCGAAACTGGCCTCGGCCATGGAGCGCAGCTCCTTGGGGATTTCAAAGCGGTTGGTCTGGTCCATCGCATTCCTCCCTCGCTCACTCGCCGCCGGATGCCGGTTGCTCGCAGGTCCAAAGCTTTGCACCCGGTCGCCCGGCAAGACAACGCCGCGCGGCCATGACCGGTCCCGCGTCCTGCTCAAATTAAGGATATACCGGCTTTCGCCCGGCCTCCGGGGGGCCGGCCGTGGACCTGGCCGCCTCCGCCCTTTACTAAGAATTCCTTAAAGCCTGCCGACCTCGCCGGCGCCGCGTCGAGAGGGGCCGGCCGGGACAGAAGGACGCGAACGCCGCCCGATGCCGATCGACGAAGCCGATTTCCAGTTTCGTGGAATCCGCGATCCGCGGCTCGCCCCCTATGCGACCAGCAGCCTGCCGGCCTGGCTGTGGGCGAATGACGGCAGCCGCATCCTGTGGGCCAATGCCGCCGGCGCCGCCGTGTTCGGCGCCGACGACCTGGGCGCATTGGCGGCGCGCCGCTTCGGCCCGCCCGATCGCCACCGCCGCCAGATCGCCCGGCTTGCCGGACGCCTGGCCCTCGACGGCAGCGTGCGGCTCGATCGGCTGCGCGGCTTCGGCGCACGCCTCAACGGCCTCGTCACCTGCGGCTGCCGCCGCCTCGTCTTCGGCAAGGGCAATATCGGCGTGCTGGTGGTTGCAGCCGCGCAGCCCGGCCGGCCGCTGCCGCTGAAGCTGCGCCTGCAGCGCCTGGTGGCCAGCTTCGATACGGCCGCCGCCGCCTTCGACGCCGAAGGCTTCCGTCTCGCCGCCAATGCCGCGGCCGAGGACTGGCTCATGGACACCGCCAGCGGCGGCGGCACCCTCGCGGCGCTGGGGCTGGCGGAAACCGCGGCCGTGGCGCTGCACGAGGGCGGCGCCGAGATCCCGCTCGATCACGGCCGCCGCCTGCTGCTGCGGCGGATCGGCAGCGGGGCGGACACCGCGCTGCTGCTCATCGGCCAGACCCAGATGAAGGCCGCAGAGCTGCCGGAGCCGACGCCCGCACCGCCGCCCGGCGACAGCGCCGCGAAACTTTCCGAGGCTGCCGCCGCGGCGCCCATAACGGAGCCGGCGACGGCGCCTGTGCCGCCCTCGCCGGAAGCCGCGGTGGCCGCCGAAGCGCCGCCGGAACCGGCCCCGGGCGGACTGCTCACCGCCGAAATGGCCGCGACTGCGACCTTCGTTCCATCGACCGGCCCGGCACCGGACGAGCCGGAACCGGTCGCAGCCCCGGCAACCGCGGCATCGCCGGTCGACGCCGCTGCGGCGGAGCCCGCGCCGGCGCAGCGCCATCACCCCCTGCGCTTCCTGTGGCAGATGGATGCCGACGAACGCTTCTCGCTCGGCTCCGACGAATTCGCCCAGTTGATCGGTCCTTCGACCTCTGCCGCGTTCGGCCGGCCGTGGACCGAGATCGTCGAGGAATGCGGCATCGATCCGGAAGATCGCGTCGCCGCCGCCGTCGCCACCCGCGCCACCTGGAGCGGCATCACCGTGCACTGGCCGGTGGACGGCACCGAGACGGCGCTCGAGGTCGAGTTGTCGGGCCTGCCGGTCTTTGACCGTGACCGCAATTTTCTCGGCTATCGCGGCTTCGGCGTCTGCCGCGACATCGAAGCGCTCAACCGCCTCGCCGAACAGCGCCGCAATGATGCCGCAGCGCTGGAGGCGAGATCTGACGCCCCAACCGAAACCAAGGCGAGGCCCGCCATGGCCGATACTCCGCCTCCCGCTTCACCGCCAGAAACGGATCATCCCGTGGACACGTCCCCCAATGTGGTGCCGTTCAGGCCCTCCGCCGACGCCAAGGCGCCGACCCTCTCGCCCGGCGAGAACAACGCATTTAACGAACTGGCGCGCCAGCTCGCCGCCCGGCTCGAAGCCGAGCGCGATGCGCTCGACCAGCGCGACGGCGAGCTGGCGGAGTCGTCGGCCTCGACCGCCGCGCCCGGGGAGGCCATCGAAGCCCCGAGCGAGGCCGATGCGGCCGCGGCGGTATCCTCCACCCCTGAGCCGCTGCCGGCCGCCGCGCCACGGACGGGCACGAGCGCGGCGCGCGAGACGGCGCTGTTCGATCTGCTGCCGGTCGGGGTGCTGATCTATCGTCTCGACCGCCTGCTCCATGCCAACCGCGTCTTTCTCGATCGGGTCGGCTATGCCGACCTGGAGGCGCTCGCCGGCGCCGGCGGGCTCGACGCGCTTGACGTGAAACACGGAGCCGGCGGCGTGGGCGCCGGCAGCGACGGCACGCCGGTCAGGATCGAAAGCCCGGGCCAAAGTCGGGACGATGGCGCCGCCGTCGACGCACGACTGCACGACATCGTCTGGGACGGCGAAGCGGCCCACGTCCTGATCCTCGCGCTCGCGGCGCCGCAGGAGACCGCCGCCCCGACCGGGCCGGCGGCGGTTGCGCCCACAGCCGACGCGTCGGACCAGCAGCGAGGAGAGCTTGCCGCCATCCTCGAGGCGAGCGACGACGGCATCCTGATCCTCGCCGAGGATGGCCGCATCGCCTCATCCAACCGCGGCGCCGAAACGATCTTCGGCCGGTCCGGCGACGACCTCGCGGGCCGCCCGCTCACCGACCTGTTCGCCGGGGCCAACCGCGACGAACTCGCTGCCGCGCTCGGCGGCGGAGGCGACGGCCGCCCCCCGGCGCGTCACGAGGTCCTCGGCCTCGGCCCCGACGGCCAGCCGCTCGATCTGACGGTGAAGCTCGGCCGCGCGCCGGGCGGACACCGTTTCGCCATCGTCCGGCCGCGCCCGGCGGCGGCGCAGGCGGCCCCGGACGACAGCGCTTCCAGGCGCATCGCCGAACGCACGGCGGCCGCACGGGCCGATATCCTGGCGCGCCTCAGCCACGAGCTGCGCGCGCCGCTCAATGCCATCATCGGCTTCGCCGACGTCATGATCGAGGAGCGCTTCGGCGCCATCGGCAACGAGCGCTACGGCGCCTACCTCAAGGACATGCGCGCCGCGGGCGAGCGCGTCCTCGGCATCCTCGGCGACTTCCTCGACCTGAGCCGCGCCGAGACCGGCAAGCTCGACCTCGCCTTCACCGGTCAGGATCTCAATGACGTGGTGGAGAAATGCGTGACGATCATGCAGCCGCAGGCCAACCGCGAGCGCATCATCATCCGCACCGCGCTCAGCCACGCGCTGCCGCAGGTCACGGCGGATGCCGATGCGCTGCGCCAGATCGTGCTCAATCTCGTCGGCAATTCGATCCACGTCGCCCGCGCCGGCGGCCAGGTCATCGTCTCCACCGCGGTGAGCGAATTCGGCGATGTCGTGCTGCGCGTGCGCGACACCGGCCGCGGCCTCAATCACGCCGAGATGACCGAGGCGATCGAACAGTTCCGCCAGACCGACGGCGATCAGCTCGCCCAGGACAATGCCGGCATCAACCTGTCGCTGACCAAGGCGCTGGTCGAGGCCAACCGGGCGCAATTCCACATCCGCTCGGCGCCGCAGTCCGGCACGCTGGTCGAGGTCGCCTTCCCGCCCGAGGCCAAGGCGGGGTGAGCCGACGGCCGAGGGATCAGGCGTTCCTGAGCGCGACGCGGAAGGAGGCTTCGGTCTTGGCCTTGACCTCGTCGAGGGTGACGCCGTCGGCGAGCTCGATCAGCGCCATGCCGTTGTCGCCGTGCTTGTCGATGGTGAAGACCGCGAGATCGGTGATCACCATGTCGACGACGCGCTCGCCGGTCAGCGGCAGCGTGCAGCGGTGCAGCAGCTTCGCGCCGTCCTTGGCTGAATGCTCCATCACCACGACGACGCGCTTGACGCCGGCGACGAGATCCATCGCCCCGCCCATGCCCTTGACCATCTTGCCGGGGATCATCCAGTTGGCGAGATCGCCGTTCTCGGCCACCTGCATGGCGCCGAGGATCGACAGGTCGATGTGGCCGCCGCGCACCATGGCGAAGGAATCGGCGCTGGAGAAATAGCTGGTGGTCGGCAGCTCGGTCACCGTCTGCTTGCCGGCGTTGATGAGGTCCGGATCCTCCTCGCCCTCGTAGGGAAACGGTCCCATGCCGAGCATGCCGTTCTCGCTCTGCAGCTGGACGTCGACGCCTTCGGGGATGAAATTGGAGACGAGCGTCGGAATGCCGATGCCGAGATTGACGTAAAAGCCGTCGCGCAGCTCCTTGGCGGCGCGGGCGGCCATCTGTTCGCGGGTCCAGGCCATTTGGGCTTCTCCTCTCGATCTCAGGCGGGGCGCTTGCGCGTGGTGCGCTGCTCGATGCGCTTCTTGGCCGTGCCGACCTCGATGATGCGCTGGACGTAGATCCCCGGGGTGTGGATGTGGTCGGGGTCGAGTTCGCCGGCGGGAACGAGATGCTCGACTTCCGCCACGGTGACCTTGGCCGCGGTCGCCATCATCGGATTGAAGTTGCGCGCGGTCTTCCGATAAATCAGGTTGCCTGCGGTGTCGCCCTTCCAGGCATGGACGATGGCAAGGTCGGCGACGAGGCCGGTCTCGAGGATGTATTTCTCGCCGTTGAACTCGCGGACTTCCTTGCCCTCGGCGATCAGGGTGCCGACGCCGGTCTTGGTATAGAAGCCGGGAATGCCGGCACCGCCGGCGCGGATGCGCTCGGCCAGCGTGCCCTGCGGATTGAACTCGAGCTCGAGCTCGCCGGCGAGGTAGAGCTGGGCGAACAGCTTGTTCTCGCCGACATAGGACGAGATCATCTTTCTGATCTGCCTGGTCTCGAGCAGGCGGCTGAGCCCGATGCCGTCGACGCCGGCATTGTTCGACACCACGGTAAGGTCCTTGACGCCGGAGTCGCGCAGCGCGTCTGACAGGGTTTCGGCGATGCCGCACAGGCCGAAGCCGCCCGACATCACCATCATGCCGTCCTTCAGAATGCCGTCGAGCGCGCTTTTCGCGTCCGGATAGACCTTGTTCATGGCTGTCGAACCTGATGCGGGATGGAAGAAATAGCGCAGTCTATTAGGCGAATTGGTCAAGAGACGTCAATCAGCCCGGGATTGAGCGCCGCGCCGCCGAAGTGGCTGTCCCCGCGGTGTGGAGAGGACATTCCGCCTCAGCCGGTGGCCTTGAAAGCGTCAAGAAAAACCAGCAAGTTGGGGCATGCAGGCGGCCGCAGCGCGGATCCGCCAGATGAGAACTCCGATCCGGATCACAGCTTGACCATTGCCCAGGGAATAAGGCGCCTCGGCACGCCGGCGGCGGCGTTGCTGGGGCTGGTGGTGATCGGTTTGGTCGCCGTGTCCTGGTTCACCGATCGCGACGCCTTGCGTCGTTCGGTGGAGCGCCAGTTGCGCGAGGCGACCGGCCTGCCCCTCGTGGTGCTCGGCGGCGCCGAGGTTTCGCTGTTTCCCGACAGCTATGTCAGCCTGCATGATGTGCGGCTGAAGGATGCCGCCGCCGATCCGTCCGCCAATCCGACCGCCAATCCGACCACCCTCGGCGTCGACATCGTCACCGCCAATCTGCGCCTCGTGCCGCTGCTGATGGGCCGCTACGAAATCGCCGATGTCGCTCTGGAACATCCGCGGATCGATGTCAGGCGCGCCGACAACGGCCACAGCAACTGGTCGCCGATCCTCGACACCCTCGCGAGGACGATCAGGCCCGGCGCCAACAGCACCGTGACCTTCTCCGAGGTCAGGATCCGGAACGGCACGCTGATCTTCCACGATGCGGACCGGGGCGCCGAGACTGTGAGCGGCGCGGACCTGTCGTTCGCCTGGCCCGCGATCTCGCGCTCCTTCGCCGCCACCGGCCAGTTCGACTGGCGCGGCCAGCGAGTGGACGGCAGCCTCAGCATCAATGATTTCGTCGCCGCCCTGGCCGGCAACCGCTCCGGCATCAAGGCGCGGATCACCGCGGCGCCGCTCAAGCTCGCCTTCGACGGCGCGGCCGCGAACCGCGCCAGCCTGATGCTGGAGGGCACGCTGACGGCGGATGCGCCGTCGTTGCGCAATGCCCTGCGCTGGACCGGCAACGACCTGCCGGGCCGCAGCGGCTTCGGACGGTTTTCGCTGAAGGCCCGTGCCAATGTCGTCGGCCCGTCGATCGCGCTGACCAACGTCAACATGGAAATCGACGGCAATGTCAGCGAAGGCGTGCTGACCTATTCGAGCGACGACCGGCAGATGCTGCAGGCCACGCTCGCCTCCGAGGCGCTCGACATCACGCCTTATATCGAGACGATCCGGCTGTTGACGAGCGGCGCGCGCGATTGGAACCGGCAGCCGTTCGACTTGCGCAGCCTCACCAGCATGGATCTCGACATGCGCCTGTCGGCGGCCAAGGTGACGGCAGGCGCCGCCCGTTTCGGCCGCACCGCGATCGGCGCCAATCTGCGCAACGGCACCCTGGCGCTCAGCGTCGGCGAGGCGCAGATGTTCGGCGGAATTCTCCAGGGCTCGTTCGGGATGAGCCGCGCCGGCGACGGCGCCGATCTGAAATCGCAGTTCCAGTTCACCGATGTCGATCTCGAGGCGCTGGCGACCGAGATGCTGGGCGGCCGCAAGCTCGCCGGCCGCGGCAATCTCAATCTCGCCTTGCAGGCCACGGGGGGCAGTCCCTACGAACTCGCCCAGTCGCTCGCAGGCACCATCACCCTGACCGGCCACGATGGCGCGCTGGTCGGGTTCAACGTCGAACAGCTGCTGCGGCGGCTCGAACGCCGGCCGCTGTCCGGCGCCGGCGAGTTCCGCAGCGGCCGCACGCCTTTCACCGCGCTCACTATCGCGCTGAAGATCGACAACGGCATCGCCACCGTCAATGACGGGCGCATCGAAGGCCCCTCGGCGCGCCTGACGCTGGCCGGCACGGCGAGCGTGCCGGCGCGCGAATACGACCTCAAAGGCGTCGCCAGCCTGATCTCGAACGCCAGCGCGCCGCCCGCCTTCGAACTGCCCTTCGTGGTGCAGGGGCCATGGGACGATCCGCTGATCTTCCCGGATTCCGACGCCCTGATCCGCCGCTCGCCGGCGTCGGCGCCGCTGCTCAACGCCGTGCGCGACGGCAAGGCCCGCGACGCCGTGCGCTCGGTGATCGACCGCCTCAAGGGTGTCGGCCGTCCCGCGGACGATACCGGCGCGAACCCGGCCAAGGCGCCGCCCGCCAGCGCGAACAATTAAATCGCAACAGCCTCACGTTGAATTTTCCGGACGGATCGCGAACCGCAGCCAGCCTCGTCAGGCCGCGCCGGTCTCCGCAATTTTGTCGACGCGCCGCGATCTGTCCGATTAAATGACGGGGCAGGCTCCCGCCATCGGAGCCGCAAGAAAAGGAAACGCTGATGAAGTTTGCACTCGTCCCGGCGCTTGCCGGGCTGATCGCCCTCGCCCCCCTGGCGCTGGCTCCCTCGGCGGCAGAGGCTCACGGCCCGGTCCGCAAGAAGGTCACCGAAACCATCATCATCAATCAGCCGCCGGAGAAAGTCTGGGCCGCCGTCGGCAATTTCGGCGACATGAGCTGGCTGCCTCCAGTCACGAAAACCGAGGCGAAGGGCGGCAACACGGTCGTCGATCCGGAGGACGACAGCAAGAATCCCACGCGTCAGCTGACCCTCGAGGGTGGGGCGACCGTCGATGAGGTGCTGTACAAATATGAACCGGAGAAGATGAGCTATTCCTACCGCATCACGAAGGTCGACGTGAAGGTGCTGCCGGTGACGAACTATTCCTCCAGCATCACGGTCTCGCCTGCCGAGGGCGGCAAATCGTCGGTCGAGTGGCGCGGCGCCTTCTACCGGGGCTATCCCAACAACGATCCCCCGCCCGAACTCAACGACGAGGCTGCGGTCAAGGCGGTGACCGACCTCTATCGCGCCGGGCTCTCGGCCCTGAAGACGAAGCTCGAGGCTCCCGGCCAATAAAGCGATGTGGCGCGATCTGACCCTCGGAATGGTGCTGCTGCTGGCCGCATCGGCGGCGCCGGTCGGCGCCGGCGAGGCCTTCGTCACCGACCAGCCAGGCGAGCAGGTCGTCATCGTCGATACCGCCAGCATGGAAAAGCTCGCCACCATCGCGGTGGCGGGCGAACCGGCCGGCATCGCGGTCTCGGCCGACGGCGCCCGCGCCTATGTCACGAGCCCGGAAGGCAAGATGCTGACCGTGATCGACGCGGAGCACCGCAAGATCCTGCGCCAGATCAAGCTCGAGGGCGGCCCGCTCGGCGTCGCCGTGCATCCATCGGGGCATCCGGTCTATGTCGCGGACTGGTATTCGAAGCGCCTCCTCGCCCTCGACCCCGAAGACAAGATGCCGGCCCGCACCGCGATGGTCGGCACCTCGCCCTCCGGCGTCGCGGTCACGCCGGACGGCGCCTTCGTCCTCACCGCCGACCGCGACGACAATGCCGTCTCGGTGGTCGATGCCGCGACGCTCGACCGCGTCGCCGTGATCCCGGTCGGCATTCGCCCGTTCGGCATCACCATCGATGCCGACGGGCGGCGGGCCTATACCGCCAATGTCGGCTCCAACACGGTGACGATCATCGACCTCACCGCGCGACAGGTGATCGGCACCGTCAAGGTCGGCCTGCGTCCCTACGCGGTGGCTCTGGCGCACGGCAAAGTCTTCGTCACCAATCAATATG
The DNA here is from genome assembly GCF_024181725.1 of Bradyrhizobium sp. WD16. NCBI lineage: Bacteria > Pseudomonadati > Pseudomonadota > Alphaproteobacteria > Hyphomicrobiales > Nitrobacteraceae > Bradyrhizobium > Bradyrhizobium sp. WD16. The sequence continues at coordinate 980,050 of NZ_CP028908.1, forward strand.
GCAGCTCCATCACCGTGTTCGACACGGCGACGCTCAAGGTGCTCAAGACCATCGAGGTCGGCGAATATCCCGAAGGCATCTCGCCGAGCCGCGACGGCAACCATGTCTACGTCGCGAGCTGGTTCGCCAACGCGCTCAGCATGATCGACACCGAGACACTCAAGGTGGTGAAGGAGGTCAATGTCGGCGACGGCCCACGGGCCTTCGGCCAATTCATCCGGTAGAGCACGGCGGCGCCGGTTCGTCGGCCCGACACCGGCAGCGATCCAAGGCCACTTGCTGCTGCAACCGAAGTGGGCGGCCACCGGCACCCGTCAGGATCGATCATGAGCTCCAATCATCAGATTGCGTCGGGCCGCGCCACGCTGGCTGCGGAGGTCGTCGGTAGCGGCGACCCTGTTGTCTTTCTGCACGCCGGCATCGGCGATCGCCGGATGTGGCGCGCGCAACTGGATGGCGTCGCCGCAAACAATACGGCTATCGCCTATGATCGGCGGGGCTTTGGCGAGACCCGCGCCGAAAAGGAAGATTTTTCGGCAGTCGCGGACTTGATGGCGGTGATTGATGCCATGGCGGGCGGTAAGCCTACGATCCTTGTCGGATGCTCGGATGGTGGGCGAATCGCGCTCGACGCGGCGCTTCGGCATCCGTCATTTGTCCGTGCTCTGGTTCTCATTTCGCCCAGCGCGACCGGCACGCCCGAGCCGGTCTATCCGCCCGACATCAAGCGCCTGATGGCCCAGATCAAGGACGCCCAGAAGGCCGGCGATCTGGACCAGGTGATCGCGCTGAAAGCTCGGCTTTTTCTGGACGGTCCACTGGCGCCCGAGGGGCGTGTCATGGGTCAGCCTCGCCGGCTGTTCCACGACATGAACGCCATTGCGCAGCGGTCGCCGCCGACCGGAGCGAACCTTGATGTCGCACCCGCCTTCGATCGTCTGGGCGAGATATCGGCACCATCGCTTGTGATTTGCGGTGACCTCGACCTTCCCAACATTCAAGAACGAAGCCGTTATATTGCAACTACGGTATTGCACGGGTCGTACCATGAGTTGACCGGCGCCGCCCATCTGCCAAGCCTGGAGCGACCGGCGGACGTCACGGGTCTGCTCGCGGAGTTCATCCACCGCTGCTCCGGCCGCCGGTCAGGCCAGTCGGAACCGGGGCGTTGACCGCTGCGCCCGAAAAGCGGTCCCCCGCTTCTAATGCCGAATGTCGGAGACACCGGATCGGCAGCGGCGCCGAGCCCGGCCCGGTGGTGAAGCTCGCGATGACGAGATCGTCGAGCGACAGCGTGAAGGCGAGCATCCAGCCGGCGATCACCGCCGGCATGATCAGCGGCAGCGGCGCAGAACGGCGACTGAAACGCCGGCCTCTTGCTCCTTCAAAATCCCGATAGTCTGCTCTTCCGAAAAGCGGCTGCACTTCACGGTTCTGGTCCTTTGTCGTGGGCCAGAACGAACTTCCAATTGGATATTTTGAATTGCCTGGACCGTGCCTTTGATCGCGCCGACACGATCCTTGCCTCGGTTCTCCGGAAGGCACGCTTCTGGAAGAAACATGCCGATCAAACGTTCAATGACCGCCAGCGCGCGATGATCGAGCGACTGTTCGACGGCTTTGAAGGCAAGCTCACCTCATCAAAATGGGCCCAGCTGACGAAGTCCTCGCAGGACACGGCGCTGCGTGACATCGACGATCTTGTTGCAAAAGGCGTGCTGACGAAGAACCTGGCCGGCGGTCGCAGCACAAGCTATTCGCTGATCACCGAAGAGACGAATAGCGGCTAAACCGCCCAACGGTCGCAGCGGGAACAGCCCGGTTGAGTTCGAGCAGGAGGTTCCGCTCTCGTCGCAACCGCCCCCTACAGCGGCGCGGCGCCCTCCCCGGCCCTGCGGGTGAGCTTGGCGGCGAGCGAGGCGACGACGATCAGCACCGCGACCGCAGCGACCAGCAGCGTGCTGATGGCGTTGATCTCCGGTTTGACCCCCAGCCTGACCTCGGAATAGATCCGGATCGGCAGCGTCGCCGAGCCCGGCCCGGTGGTGAAGCTCGCGATCACGAGATCGTCGAGCGACAGCGTGAAGGCGAGCATCCAGCCGGCGATCACCGCCGGCATGATCAGCGGCAGCGTCACCGCAACGAAGGCCTGCGCCGGCCGGCAGCCAAGGTCCATCGCGGCTTCCTCCAGGCTGCGATCGAGTGCGCCGAGCCGCGACTGCACCACCACGGTGACGAAACACATGGTCAGCGTGGTATGCGCCGCCGTGATCGTCCAGAAGCCGCGGGAGGCGTCGAGCGCGACGAAGAACAACAGCAGCGACAGCCCGGTGATCACCTCGGGCATGACGAGGGGCGCATAGAGCATGCCGGAGAACAGGGTGCGGCCGCGGAAGCCGCCGCCGCGCGCCAGCGCCAGCGCGGCGACGGTGCCGAGCACGGTGGCGGCCGATGCCGAGACCGCCGCGACCCGCAGGCTCATCCAGGCCGCATCCAGCATCTCGCGATCGGCGAAGAATTCGGCGTACCAGCGCAGCGACCAGCCGCCCCAGACCGTGACCAGCCGCGAGGCGTTGAAGGAATAGATCACCAGGATCAGGATCGGCAGGTAGAGAAAGGAAAGACCGAGCGCCAGCGCGGCCACATTGACGCCGGACAGCGCAGCGAGACGGCGCCGCGGGGCCATGATCCGATGTCCGCCCAGGTCCGGCATCAGGCAACGTCCTCGAGCTGGCGGCGCTGCAGCCGCTCGTAGAGCAGGAGCGGCGCGAGCAGGAGCACGAGCAGCACCACGGCCAGTGCCGCGGCGACCGGCCAGTCCTTGTTGGTGAAGAATTCGAGCCACAGGGTCTGGCCGATCATCATCCGGTCCGAGCCCGCGAGCAGGTCCGGGATGACGAATTCGCCGACGATGGGAATAAAGCAGAGCAGCGCGCCGGCGGCGACGCCGGGCAGCGACAGCGGCACCGTGACGAGCCAGAACGCCTTCAGGCGCGAGCAGCCGAGATCGGCGGCGGCTTCGACCAGTGCCGGGTCGAGCTTCGCCAGCGTCGCGTAGAGCGGCAGGATCATGAAGGGGAAATAGGAATAGACGATGCCGAGATACATGGCGCTGTCGGTCGACAGCCACACTACCGGCTGATCGACGAGATGCAGGGCGAGCAGCAGGCGGTTGAGCAGGCCATCATGCTGGAGCACGTTGATCCAGGCATAGATCCGGATCAGGAACGAGGTCCAGAACGGCACGATCACCAGGGTCATCGCCAGCGGCTGCCATGACGCCGGCAGCCGCGCCATGGCGTAGGCCACCGGATAACCGATCGCCGCCAGCATGGCGGTCGAGGCCAGCGCCACGACGAGGCTGCGCAGATAGGACAGCGGATAGAGCTCGTCCGATCCGAGCAGGACGAAGTTCGACAGGCTGAATTCGCCGAGCGCCGCCTTGACGCTCGCCCACCCCGCCGCCGGATCGATCACCGGCAGATAGGGCGGCATCGCGATCACGGTCTGCGACAGGCTGATCTTCGCCACGAAGCCGAACGGCACCAGGAAGAACAGCAGCATCCACAGATAGGGCAGAACGGCCGCGAGGCGGGCCGGACGGGTGAAGATGCGGCGGGCCACGGCCTCAGCGCTCCAGGACGACGCAGTCGCTCGCCGCGAAGGAGGCGATCACCGCCTCCCCGGGCGCGAACTGGTCGGCGGCGAGACGCGAGGCATTGACCAGCGCCGCGCGCAGCACGAAGCCGCCGGGCAGGCCCACGCGATAGATCGAGGCGCCGCCGCGATAATCGACCTCGTGGATCTCGCCGGAAAGGCGGTTCTCCGCTGCGGCGATCGGCGCGGCGCCGGGCGCCGTCAGCCGGATCTTCTCCGGCCGGACCGCGACGCTGAGCCCGGCGGGGCGCGGCGAGCCGCCATGGTCGACGGCGACGATGGCCCCCGCCTCCCGGCTCGCGAGCGTGAGGCGGCCGTTGGCCTGGGTCGACACCTCGCCCTCGAACAGGTTCACGTCGCCGAAGAAACCGGCGATCCAGCGGCAGTTCGGCGCCTCGTAGAGTTCGCGCGGCGAAGCGACCTGGACGAGGCCGCCGTGATCCATCACGCCGATGCGGTCGGCCATGGTCATCGCCTCGTCCTGGTCGTGGGTGACGATGATGAAGGTGGTGCCGAGGCGGCGCTGCAGCGCCAGCAATTCCGCCTGGGTGCGCTCGCGCAGCTTCTTGTCGAGCGCCGCCAGCGGCTCGTCGAGCAGCAGGATGCGCGGCCGGCGGGCAAGGGCGCGCGCCAGTGCGACGCGCTGGCGCTGGCCGCCCGAGAGCTGGTCGGGCTTGCGCCGCTCCAGCCCTTCGAGCCCGACGAGGGCCACCATCTCCTTCACCCGTGCCGCGATCTCGGCGGCCTCAAGGCCAGCGCGCTTCAGTCCGAAGGCGATGTTGTCCCGCACCGAGAGATGGGGAAACAACGCATAGGACTGGAACATCATGTTGACCGGCCGGCGGTGCGGCAGCACGTCGGCGACATCGCGGCCGTCGAGCAGGATGCGGCCCTCGTCCGGGGTCTCAAAGCCAGCCAGCATCCGCAGGAGCGTGGTCTTGCCGCAGCCGGACGGTCCGAGCAGCGCAAAGAATTCGCCCGCGGCGACGTCGAGGCTGAGCCTGTCCACCGCGGTGACGCCGCCGAACCGTTTCACCACGCTCTCGATGCGCAGCAGCGGCGCGGGCCGATCCGCCGGCGGCGCCGCCGCCGTGCCGCGAAGAAGCTTGCCTGTGCCCTGGTTCGTCATGTCGCGCGCCCGCCCGCCCTCGGCCCCTCGCTGATATCCGGCTATCGTATTCACACATCTGGTCCGCAGCCGAGAAAGCGGCCACTCTTCAGCCTTTCCGTCGTCATGCCCGGCCTTGTGCCGGGCATCCACGACTTCACGACGCTGCAGCAAGCAAGTCGTGGATGGCATAGCGATCCGGCCTTCACCGGATCGCGTTCTCCTTAATGCCGGAAGTCGGAAACATCCGACTTCCGGGCGACAAGCCCGGCCATGACGAGAATGAAGGTCAGGGCGCATCTTTTCACTCCGTTGTCGCCGCCCGGATGCGTGAATCTCGTAGGCTTGAAGCGGGGGACGACGCAGAATGATGTGTGAATCTGATAGCTGAGATCCGGGCCGAGATCATCCAGACCGGGTCTGCCGGTCAAGGATATTTTCCGGCCGCCGGAGCGCGGCGGGCAGGCAAATGCGGCAGGAATGATCCGTGGCCGCTCAGCCGGCCTTGCGGACGACCGGTTCGGGCGCCGGGCGGCCGACGACTTCGGCATACTGATCGATCGGAGCCGGCTTGCCGAGGAAGTAGCCCTGGACCTGATCGCAGTTTTCCTCGGCGAGGAAATTGAGCTGCTCCTGGGTCTCGACGCCCTCGGCGACGATCGGGATGTCGAGACCGCGGCCGAGGCTGATCATGGCGCGAATGATCGCGGCCGACTGGGTATTGCAGCCGAGATTGAGAACGAAGGTCCGGTCGATCTTGATCTTGTCGAAGGGGAAGGCCTGCAGATAGGTCAGGGACGAATAGCCGCTGCCGAAATCGTCCATGGCGATGCGCACGCCGAGCACCTTGAGCCGGCGCAGCAGCGACAGGCCGCGATCGAAGTCGCCGATCAGCACGCCCTCGGTGATTTCGAGTTCCAGCCGGCCGGGCGACAGGCCGGTCTCCAGCAGGATGGAGTGAACGAGGCCGACGAGATCGCCGTGCTGGAACTGGGCCGGCGAAAGATTGACGGCGACCCGCAGCGGCTTTGGCCACGAGGCGGCTTCACGGCAGGCCTCGCGCAGCACCCATTCGCCGAGTTCGACGATGAGGCCGCTCTCCTCGGCGAGCGGGATGAAGTCGGCGGGCGACACCACGCCGCGGACCGGGTGGGTCCAGCGCACCAGCGCCTCGAAGCCGACGATCTCCGGCGACGCCACGCCGTGCCCGGTGCGGGCCTGGGGCTGGTAGTGCAGCGAGAGCTGCCCGCCCTTCAACGCCGCGGTGAGCTCCTGGTAGAGCGCCCGGCGGTCGCGGATCTGCTGGTCGGTCTCGGCCTCGAAGACGGTGACGGTGCCGCGGCCCTTGGCCTTGGCGCGGAACAGCGCGACGCCGGCATTGGCGAGCAGCGCGGCGGCGTCGGTGCCGTGGCGCGGGAAGACCGAGATGCCGATGGTCAACCCGGTCCGCACCGACTTGCCGTCGATCACGAACTCCGCGCGCATGCATTCGACCAGCCGTTCAGCGAGCGCCACGGCCGCCTGGGGCTGCTTGCCGTCGATGATGAGCCCGAACTCGTCGCCGCTGAGGCGGGCGACGACGCCGCCTCGGGCGGCGTCCTGGATCCGGCCCGACACCTCGATCAGCAGCTGATCGCCGAGCGAATGACCGAACACATCGTTGATTTCCTTGAGGCGGTCCATGTCCATCGACAGCACCGCGAATTCCTCGTCGGTGCCGCTGCAGGCGTCGATCATCTGCGTCAGGGCCTGGATGAAAGCCGCGCGGTTCGGCAGATCGGTGAGCGTGTCGTGGTAGGCCATATGGGCCATGCGCGACTCGGTCTGGCGACGATCGGTGATGTCCTCGTTGGTCTTGATCAGGTAACGCGGCTCGCCGGCATCGTCGAGCACCGTGACGCGCCGGGTGAGAAACAGGCGCAGCCCGCTCCTGGTCTGGATCGGCTGCTCCTCGATGGTCTGGCCGCGCTTGCGGATCGCGATGTTATCGCGCTCCATGATCAGCTTTGCGGCCGAGCCGTAGATCTGCTCGACCGTGGAGCCCACCACCGCCTCGCGGTCACGATTGAAGATCTTTTCGGCGCTGCGGTTGACGAACAGGTACTGGCCGTCGCTGACCCGCTTGACGTCGAGCGCGATCGGGACATGATCGATGATCATCTCGAGGAACTTCTTGGTGCTCTCGAGCTCTTGCGACAGGCTCCGCCGCTCGGTGACGTCCTCGAAGACAGCGATCAGGAATTCGGGCTGATCGGCGTCGTTGCGCGCGATCGACCGGATCGTGCGCAGGATCCGGTCCTGGCCGTCGCGTTCGACGGCGAAGTCGGTGCGCAGAACGTCGCCCGGCGTCGCCACCGCCTTGCGGTCGAGTTCGGCGACATTGACGGCGGTCCGGCCCGCGAAAATCTCGTCGGCTGTGCGGCCGATGATGCGCTCGCGCGGCAATCGCGCGAACTCCTCGAAGGCGCGGTTCGCCAGGATATAGCGGCCATCGTCGATGTTCTTGGCGGCGACGCAGACCGGAATATTGTCGATCACCGCTTCCAGGAAGCGCTTGGCGGTGGCGAGCTGACGCGACAGGCGCCGGCGCTCCGTGCAATCCTCGTGGATCGAAATGGCGCCGCCGCTGCGCAGCTCGCGGTGCTTGACGAGAATGGACCGGCCGTCCGGCAACTCGCTGACATGACCGGCGTCGCTGCTGACCTGCTCCATGAACGCATCGACGTCGCAGACGATCTGGTTGCGCGCGTGGCGCAGTTCGATGAGCTCACGGCCGGACATGCCGGAACGCAGATCGGCCCGCGACAGGCCATAGAGACGCAGATAGCTGTCGTTGCAGAAGACCAGGTTCTGCCTGGCATCGACGATGACGACGCCGATATTCATGTTGTTCAGGGCGGCACTGATGAAGGCGGTGTTGCGCCGGCCGACGCGCTTGAGGCGCTGCATCGCCGACATCGCCCACACCATCACCGCCGCCAGGAAGCCGAGAATCGTCAGGCCTCCGAGCAGAATCTGCCAGACGGTGCCGGGCTCGGCGGCTTCCAATCCGGGGATCAGCGCTGTGCCCTCAGCCGGCCACGCCGGCGTGGCGATGAGCCACGCGCACAGCACGGCAGTCGCGAAGACTTTCGCTTTGCCTCCAGTCGTTCCGGCCATGCTCAGATCACCAGCGCCCCGCCTAAAATGTCGGCGGAGTGTCTGGTTGCAGCCGTTTGAATCGGGTAAACGCCTGCTGCGGCCTCTGCTTCAGCTGGCTGGAATTGAGGCAAATGCCCCCACATGCTTAATGCCGCGATAAAACATGCGGCGGAACGACGACCTGCCGGGTTAACCACTCCCTAAATTGCGCCGGGCCATGGATCAAATCGACTGCATCGTCATCGGCGCCGGCGTGGTCGGCCTCGCCATCGCCCGGCGCCTCGCCAGGGCTGGCCGCGAGGTCATCGTGCTGGAAGCCGCGTCCGACATCGGGACCGGAACATCGTCGCGCAACAGCGAAGTGATCCATGCCGGCATCTATTACGCCGCGGGCAGCCTGATGGCCCGCCATTGCGTCGCCGGTCGCCGGTCGCTTTATCGTTTTTGCGAGTCGCATGGCGTCGGCCATCGCCGCTGCGGCAAGCTGATCGTCGCCACCACTGCCGAGGAGGGCGACAAGCTTGCGTCCATCCGCGCCCGCGCCGCGGCCAACGGTGTCGCCGACCTGGAGGAACTCGACGGCGCGGCGGCGCGGCGGCTCGAGCCGGCGTTGAACTGCACGGCTGCGCTGCTCTCCCCCTCGACCGGCATTGTCGACAGTCACGGCTATATGCTGGCGCTGCGCGGCGACGCCGAGGCGGCCGGCGCCGCCTTCGCGTTCAACACCCCTTTTGAGCGAGCGCGGGCCGAGCGCGGCGCGATCACCGTCGAAGCCGGCGGCGAGACGCCCATGACGCTGGGCTGCCGGCTGCTGATCAATGCCGCCGGCCTCCACGCGCCGGCGCTCGCCCGCACCATCGTCGGCATGCCGGCCGACAAGGTCCCGACCGCTTATTACGCCAAGGGCAACTATTTCAGCTGTTCCGCGCGCGCGCCGTTTTCGCACCTGATCTACCCGGTGCCGGAGCCCGGCGGTCTCGGTGTGCATCTCACGCTCGACCTCGGCGGCCAGGCGAAGTTCGGACCCGACGTCGAATGGGTCGACGACATCGATTACGAGGTGGATACCTCGCGGATGGCGCGCTTCTACCCCGCGATCCGGCGCTATTGGCCTGCCCTGCCCGACGGCGCGCTGGCGCCGGGCTATGCCGGCGTCCGGCCGAAGATCGTGCCGTCCGCCGTTGCCGTGCAGGATTTCGTCATCCAGGGCCCGGCCGACCACGGCGTTGCCGGACTGATCAACCTGTTCGGCATCGAGTCGCCGGGGCTGACGGCTTCGCTGGCGATCGCCGGCCATGTCGGGGGGCTGGCCGGCATCGGCGCCGGCGATGAACCCGGCGACCTCGCCAGCTGATTTGAAAGCCCGGCGCCCCGACGACGCCGGCATCACGCGATGCCGGCGTTCGTCAACAAGGCTGCGGGAACTTGCGGCAGCAGGCCTCGACCTTGGTCAGGCCTGCAACGCGGCGCCGGAGAAGGGATGCCGGATGATGCGGTGCCGGAACGATGGCTGACGCCAATGATGACCGGCAGCGGCGACCAGCAATGATGGGAGTGGGACTTTTCTTCTCGCCCCTAATGGATCGTGCTGCTGACGGCAGATCTCAGCCGTTCGATTTCGTCCTTGACCATCAATTTGCGGCGCTTGAGCTCGACGATCCATAAATTGTCGGTAGAGAGGTGCCTCAGGGCTTCGTGCAATTCGCTTTCCAGAACCCGATGTTTGCGTTCCAGCTCAACGAGATGCGCCTCTATCGCCATTAGAAGTCTCCTCTGTCAGATGGACCTCAATTGGATCTGCGAGAAGAAGTCTACATCAGCGGCAATGACTGTCGACTGTGACATTTCACGCCTCGGTAAACTTTCGTTGCAGCCGCACGATAGTGCACAAGCCGAGGTCATAGCCCGGTTGTCGCTGCGACGCGGAAGAAACATTGCCTGCGCTATGGGCAGAAGGCCTTGAATGCGTCGCTGGCGAAGCGCATGATTTTCTGCGATGAGATGCGGGAACCGTGCCGTCGTCCGGCGGCGCGCATGCTTGCCTCGAAGCGACCTCTGGTGCTCGACTTCCACCCGCTGCGACAATGACCGAACAAGACAATTCCGAATTTGCCCTCGAGCTCGCTCAGCTGCAGCAGGAGCATCGCGACCTCGACGCCGCAATCGAAGCCCTGCACCACTCGCCTGCACCGGACCTGCTGCGCCTCCAGCGCCTCAAGAAACGCAAGCTTCAATTGCGCGACCGCATCGCTTTCGTCGAGGATCAGATCACGCCCGACATTATCGCTTAGTACGGCGCCGCAGCGCCTTGCGACGGTACATCTCACGGTCGGCGCGCTCGAGCGCGGCAGCGCCATCGTCCGACGGCGCGATCATGGTGACGCCGATGGATGCTCCGGCAGCGAGCGGCTTGTCACCGAACGCGAATGTCAGCCGGTCGATGGCGTCCTCCAGCGCAGCGGCCTTGGCCCGGGCATTGACCTCATCGAGATTCCACAACAACACGGCGAATTCGTCGCCGCCCAGTCGCGCGATCATGTCCGAGGACCGGATCTGCCGCAGCACGACGCCGACGATGCCCTTGAGCACCGCGTCGCCGGCGGCATGGCCGTAGCCGTCGTTGATCGGCTTGAGGCCGTCGACGTCCAGCGCGATCAAGGCGGCGCTGGCGCGGTAGCGGCCGAGATAGGCGATCGCTCTCCTGAGTTCGCGATCGAAGCCGCGGCGGTTGGGGATGTCGAGCAGGAAGTCGGTTTCCGCGCAGTCCTCCAGTTCGGCGATACGGTCGCGGGCCTGGGCGAGTTCCGCGGTCAGCCGCCGCAGCTCGGCCCGCAGCCGCGCGGCCTCCGCGGGCGGCGGCGTCTCGGGCTTGGCGGCGCCGGGTTCCATCTGCAGCGCCACCTCCGCGGCCGGCTGCGTGGCCGTCCCGCGGGAGGCTCTGGAGGATAGACCGATGTGCCGCTCGCGGCCGGATCGCACCCCGGACGGGGACGCGGCAGGGGAAGGAGTGAGGCTGGGCTTGCGCACGAATAGGTCAGTCCGGGAGCGTCAGATCCAAAACCACACTAGAATCATAATGATGCTAGTGTCCCATTGTTTCCAACGTTCGACCAGGGCGAATCGCTCTGACAGGATAGTTGATCGGTGCAGCCGTGCCAGCGGTCGCGCTCTGGCCGCAATGCCTTGCGAACCGCTAGCCGCCGTGCCGCGCCCCAAACCGTTGACCGTGCTCGCGTCTCGGTGGCGCCCGCAATTCCACTTGGCGCCGAAACAGGCTAAAGGGTCGGCCGATGCCGTCTTCGATTCCACCGCGCCACCAGCAAAGACATTCATCATGACCGCCCCCGTCGCCATCATCATGGGCAGCCAGTCCGACTGGAACACGATGCGCCATGCCGCTGAAACCCTGACGGCGCTCGGCATTGCGCACGAGGCCCTCATTGTGTCGGCACACCGGACCCCGGAGCGGCTGTTTGCCTTCGCCAAGGGCGCCAAGGGCGCCGGCTTCGAGGTGATCATCGCCGGCGCCGGCGGCGCCGCCCATCTGCCCGGCATGACCGCCTCGCTGACCGAACTGCCGGTCTTCGGCGTGCCGGTGGAATCCAAGGCGTTGTCCGGGGTGGATTCGCTCTACTCCATCGTTCAGATGCCGGCCGGCATCCCGGTCGGCACCCTCGCCATCGGCAAGGCCGGCGCGATCAACGCGGCGCTGCTGGCCGCCAGCGTGCTGGCGCTCCACGACGCGCCGCTCGCCGGCCGTCTTGCGGCCTGGCGGCGCCAGCAGACCGATGCCGTGAGCGAGCGACCGGAGGATCCGGCGTGACGACCGCAGCACGCAAGCTCAGGCCGGGTGACACCATCGGCATTCTCGGCGGCGGCCAGCTCGGCCGCATGCTGGCGATGGCTGCGGCGCGCCTCGGGCTCAAGGCCCAGGTGTTCTCACCGGACCCGGATTCGCCCGCCTTCGATGTGGTCCAGCACGCCACCTGCGCCGAATATGCCGACGTCGAGGCGCTGGAGCTGTTTGCCGCCGATGTCGACGTCATCACCTATGAATTCGAGAACGTGCCGGCGGCGACCGCGATGATCCTCGCCGCGCGGCGCCCGGTGCTGCCCGCGACCAGCGTGCTCGAAACCACCCAGGACAGGCTGGCGGAGAAGAATTTCGTCACCGGCCTCGGCATCGCCACCGCGCGCTACGCCGACGTCGGGTCGGTCGACGCCCTCTGCCGTGCTCTCGACCAGATCGGCCGGCCGGCGGTGCTCAAGACCCGCCGCTTCGGCTACGACGGCAAGGGCCAGGTGAAGGTGCAGGAGGGCGACGATCTCGACGCGCGCTGGACCGAGCTCGGCAGCAGTTCCGCGATCCTCGAGGCCTTCGTGCCGTTCGAGAAGGAAATTTCGGTGATCGCGGCCCGCGGCACCGATGGCGAGGTGGTGTGCTTCGACATCACCGAGAACGAGCACCGCGACCACATCCTGAAATACTCCTACGCCCCGGCCCGAATTCCCGACACCGTGGCCGCCGAGGCCCGCTCCATCGCCACCACCATCGCCGACGCGCTCGGCTATGTCGGGGTCTTCGCGGTCGAAATGTTCGTTCTGGCGGACGGCTCCGCCCCGCGCCTCCTGGTCAACGAGATCGCGCCGCGGGTCCATAATTCGGGCCACTGGACCCTCGACGGTGCCTCGATATCGCAGTTCGAACAGCACGTCCGGGCGATCGCCGGCTGGCCGCTGGGCCACCCGGTCCGCCACGGCGACGTCACCATGACCAACCTGATCGGCGACGACGTGCTTGGCTACGAGCGCTGGCTGCAGGTTCCCGGCGCCACCGTCCACCTCTACGGCAAGGGCGTGCCCCGGCCGGGCCGCAAGATGGGTCATGTTACCGAGATCCGGGCGCATTCCGCCGGCGCGGTCAAGGCGGGCAAATAAGCTCGATCCGGCCGCCAAAAGCCGCGGTGCGGCGATGGACATTGCCGGCCCGATCTGCTATGTCCGCGCCCTTGATGCGACTGGCGTGGCCCTTTGCCGGCCTTCGCGATCTTCAGAATTTTCATAGTTTTAGACCAGACAAAAGGATGCCGCGTGCAGGTTCTCGTTCGCGATAACAACGTCGATCAGGCTCTCAAGGCGCTCAAGAAGAAGATGCAGCGCGAGGGCATTTTCCGCGAGATGAAGCTCCGCGGACACTACGAAAAGCCCTCTGAGAAGAAGGCTCGCGAAAAGGCCGAGGCTGTGCGCCGCGCCCGCAAACTGGCCCGCAAGAAGCTGCAGCGCGAAGGCCTGCTGCCGATGAAGCCGAAGCCGGCCTTCGGCGCCGACCGTGGCCGGCCGGGCGCCAGTGCGGGTCCGCGCGGACCGCGCTGAACGCCACGTTTGCGGAACGAAGCTTTTCGAAGCCGGATTCCGAAGACATCTCGGTTGAAAGACGCGTCAGATGAAAGAAGCGGGCCCTTCGGTCCGCTTTTTTATTTGCTGATCTGATTTGCTGATCTGATCGGGGAAGGCGGCGATCGTCGCCTCTGTCTGCCTGGCCTATTGCGGCACGACCGAATTGATGACGGAGCGGGCGGCGGACAGCATGTCCTCGGCCATATTGGTCTTGGCCTGCTGGGCCGAGGCGGACAGGTCGATGGGCGGGGCAGCGGGAATGTCGGCCGGCGGTACCATCCGACGGCGTTCGCCGACCGTCGTGCCATCGGACGAGGCCGACTGCAGCGGCTGGACGCGAGGGGCCGAGACCGGCCCCTGGACCGGCGCAGCGACCACCACCGGCGGCGGCAGCGGCTGCACCAGCCCCTGAGACGGCCCGTTGCCGGCGCTCGCGGTTCCCATGGTCGAAGCCGTGCCAGTTGTCGCGGCGGCCGAGGTCCCCGAGGCGGGTGCCGCGGTAACGACGCTGGCGCGCGGCGGATCCGCCGGCCGCGCCTCGGTGGAGCCCCGCAGCCGATCGATTGCCGCGCGGGCGAGTTCGTTGGCGTCCCGCCGCTCCTCGGCACCGGCCGGGGCCGCGGCGACGCTGGCGGCGGGTTCGACGACCGGCGCAGGCTTGCCGCGCACCACCCTCTCACGCGGATTGGGATGCTTGGCCTCGACGGCCGCCTTGTCCGCGAGGGCCTTTTCGGACGCCGCCTTTTCAGCAGCGACCTTTTCGGCAGCCGCCTTCTCGGCCGTCGCCCTGTCGGCGTTCGCCTTGTCCGGGATCGCCCTGTCCGGGATCGCCCTGGCGGTATCGGACGCCGCGGCCGGCTTGGCGGGCGAGGCCTTGGTCCCGGCCTTGTTCGAAGCCTGCTCGGGGGTAGCGGCGGCATCGGAATAGGCCGCCGCCTTGGGGGCGCCGGGGTCGGATTTCGGGTTGATGTAATGATTGACGATGTACGCCCCCAGCACGGTCGCAATCACCGAGGGCAATATCTGGAGAAAGAAACTTGAAATGAATTTCATCATCGACCAGCCACCTGCATCCCCGCGCGCTTGATGCTGGAACTTTTGGGCCGATTGAGGGATCAACTGCGACCCTTCGATGGCAGCGATCAAAAGCGCGACGGCGCGCCACTTATGGCACGAAGATCAGCAACAGGAAAACTGCAAAAACCACAACGTGGACCAGCCCGAAGAGAATGCTGGTCCGCCCGGTGCGGAACGGTCGCGGCGGCCACCGCCGGAACCGTCAACCCGATGGTCGCTGGTGTCCTGTCTCCGAATTACCGCTTCATTTGCCTCACCCGCGCACGGTCATTCGGAGACATCAGGACACTAGCAAAATCAAAAAGCTAGTGTGGTGGATCTGACGCTCGTTTCAGTATTGCAGCGAGTTCTTCGAACGAGCGTCAGATCCGAAACCACACTAGAATCATAATGATGCTAGTGTCCCCTTGTTTCCAACGTTCGTATGAGCGCCTGCTGCAATGGGATACGAACGTTGGAAACGGGACACTAGTGCGCGAAGATCCCAGCGCGAGATTGATGCTCTTCCGCAGATCGTTGCGGCGCGCGCCGGGCACCCGCCGCGGCGCCCGCCGGCATCAGGATCATCGCCTCCGGGCCACCTCGATCGGCGTGACCGACAGCGTCGGCGACGAGGTGCCGTAAGGCTCGCCGAGGCTGCGCCGCCGCCGGGTCACATCGCCTTGACGACGCTCTCCGTCACCTTCTTGGCGTCACCGAGCAGCATCATCGTGTTGTCGCGATAGAACAGCGGATTGTCGATGCCAGCGTAGCCGGAGGCCAGCGACCGCTTGATGAACATCACGGTGGCGGCCTTCCAGACCTGGAGCACCGGCATGCCGTAGATCGGCGACTTCGGATCGTCTTCGGCCGCCGGATTGGTGACGTCGTTGGCGCCGATCACGAACGCGACATCGGCCTGGGCGAATTCCGAATTGATGTCCTCGAGCTCGAACACCTCGTCATAGGGCACGTTGGCTTCCGCCAGCAGCACGTTCATGTGCCCCGGCATGCGGCCGGCCACCGGGTGGATGGCGTATTTGACCTCGACACCCTCCTTCTTGAGCATGTCGGCCATTTCGCGCAGCGCGTGCTGGGCCTGGGCCACCGCCATGCCGTAGCCCGGCACGATGATGACCTTCTGGGCGTTCTTCATGATGAAGGCGGCGTCGTCCGCCGAGCCGAGCTTGACCGGCCGCGCCTCGCCGCCACCTGCCGCCGCCACGGCGGTCTCGCCGCCGAAGCCGCCAAGGATGACCGAAACGAACGACCGGTTCATCGCATGGCACATGATGTAGGACAGAATCGCGCCGCTCGAGCCGACCAGGGCGCCGGTGATGATCAGCGCCGAATTGCCCAGGGTGAAGCCGATGCCCGCCGCCGCCCAGCCGGAGTAGGAGTTCAGCATCGAGATCACGACCGGCATGTCGGCGCCGCCGATCGGGATGATCAGCAGTGCGCCGATCGCCAGCGCGAGGACGGTGATGATCCAGAAATCGACCTGTCCCTGGAACGCCACCAGACGATAGATGAACACCACGAGCGCGACGACCAGCACGACATTGATGACGTGGCGCGCCGGCAGGATGATCGGCTTGCCGCTCATGCGGCCCGACAGCTTGAGGAAGGCGATCACCGATCCGGTGAAGGTCAGCGCGCCGATGGCGACACCGAGCGACATCTCGACGAGGCTCGAGCCGTGGATGCTGCCGCGGGCCCCGATGTCGAAGGCCTCGGGGGCGTAGAACGCCGCCGCCGCGACCAGCACCGCCGCCATGCCGACCAGCGAGTGGAAGGCGGCGACCAGCTCCGGCATCGAGGTCATCGGCACCCGCCGCGCGATCACCGCGCCGATGCCGCCGCCGATGGCGATGCCGAGGATCACCAGACCCCAGGCCAGGGTGCCCGATGGCGGATGTCCCGCGAGGGTGGTGGCGATGGCGATGCCCATGCCGACCATGCCGAGCAGGTTGCCCTGACGGCTCGACGCCGGGCTGGACAGTCCGCGCAGCGACAGGATGAAGAGGACGCCGGCGAGCAGATAGAGCAGTGCGGAGAGATTGGCGTTCATCGTGGGCCCCTGCTCACTTCTGCTTCTTCTTGTACATCGCCAGCATGCGCTGGGTGACAAGGAACCCACCGAAGATGTTCACCGATGCGAAAACCAGGGCGACGAAACCGAAGCCGCGCGCCCAGAGCGACGATCCGCTGTTGCCGATCAGCTCGACCCCGACGGCGAGCAGCGCGCCGACCACGATCACCGAGGAGATCGCGTTGGTCACCGACATCAGCGGAGTGTGGAGCGCCGGTGTCACCGACCACACCACGAAGTAGCCGACGAACACGGCGAGAACGAAGATCGACAGCCGAAACACGAACGGATCGACGGCCTGCACAACATGCTCCATGGCGACGCTCCTTATGCGCTTTTCGGCTGGAAGTTCGGATGGATGACGGCGCCTTCCCGGGTCAGGGCGGTGGCCTTGACCAGTTCATCGTCCCATTTCACCGCCACGGTCCTGGCCGCCTTGTCGACGAGCGTCTCGATGAAGGAGAAAAGGTTGCGGGCATAGAGGCCGGAGGCGGATGCGGCGACGCGTCCGGCGAGATTGGTGTAGCCGACGACCTTGACGCCGCCGAGGTCGGCGACCTCGCCGGCCCTCGCACCCTCGACATTGCCGCCGCGCTCGACCGCGAGGTCGACCAGCACCGAACCCGGCTTCATCGAACGCACCATCTCGGCGCTGACGAGACGCGGCGCCGGCCGGCCCGGGATCAGCGCGGTGGTGATGACGATGTCCTGCTTCTTGATGTGCTCGGCGGTGAGTGCGGCCTGCTTGGCCTGGTACTCCTTGGACATTTCCTTGGCGTAGCCGCCGGCGGTCTCCGCCTGCTTGAACTCCTCGTCCTCGACGGCGATGAACTTGGCGCCGAGCGATTCGACCTGCTCCTTCACCGCCGGCCGCACGTCGGTCGCGGTCACCACCGCGCCGAGACGGCGGGCGGTGGCGATCGCCTGCAGCCCGGCGACGCCGACGCCCATGACGAACACCTTCGCCGCCGGCACCGTGCCGGCCGCGGTCATCATCATCGGGAAGGCGCGGCCGAAGGACTCGGCAGCCTCGATCACCGCACGGTAGCCGGCAAGGTTGGCCTGGGAGGACAGCACGTCCATGACCTGGGCGCGGGTGATGCGCGGCATCAGCTCCATGGCGAACGCCGCGACCCCGGCATCGGCCATCGTCTTGAGCGCGGCATCGTTGCCGTAAGGATCCATGATCGCGATCACCAGGGCGCCGCGCTTGTAGCGTCCCAGCTCGGCCGCTTCCGGCCGCCGCACCTTGATGACGATGTCGGCGCCGCTGACCGCATCGGCGGCGATGGTGGCACCGGCGGCTTCGTAGTCGGCATCGGGAATGCCCGAACGCAGGCCGGCACCGGGCTCGACCGCGACCTCAGCACCGAGCGCCTTGAACTTCTTCACGGTCTCCGGCACGGCGGCAACGCGCGGCTCGGCATCGATCTCTCTAGGGACTGCGATTTTCATGGGGGCTCCCGCGGCCTGACGGTCGCGCATGAAGGTGGGACTCCGGCGGCGCGGGCCGCCGGCAGACCGACTGGAATCAGACGAGGAAGAACGCCATCAGCACGAGAATGATGACGACGGCCGCAGTGCCGTATTTGACGAGATTCAAAAAGCCCACATAGGTCGCTTCATGGGCCGCGTAGTCGTTGCCGTCCGCGGTCGAATAAGAAAGCTCGTGGCCTGCCATTGGTCCCCTCCAGCGCCATTCAAAAAGGTATCGGGAATTAGCCTAATTGCCGAGCGAGGGCAACGTCCGGCCCTCGCTTCTCCGCTTGGCTGTGTCTGTTCTGCGACAGTGCCCTGTGCAGCTGCAGCACGAATTCAACAGCCGTTCAGCACGCGGCGTCAGCCCATGCTTTCCAGCTCCGCGATCATGCCTTCGATCACCGACAGGCCGCCGTCCCAGAACGCGGGATCCTTGGCATCGAGACCGAAGGGCGCGAGCAGCTCGCCGTAGTGCTTGGTGCCGCCGGCCGAGAGCATCGCGAGATAGCGCTCGGCGAAGCCCTCCGCCGCGCGCTCGTAGACCGCGTAGAGCGAATTCACGAGGCAGTCGCCGAAGGCGTAGGCGTAGACATAGAACGGCGAATGGATGAAGTGCGGGATGTACATCCAGAAGGTCTCGTAGCCCGGCTTGATCTCGATCGCCGGCCCGAGACTCTCGCCCTGCACGCTGAGCCAGATCTCGCCGATGCGCTCCGCCGTCAACTCGCCGTTGCGCCGTTCGGTATGGATGGCCCGTTCGAACGAGTAGAAGGCGATCTGCCGGACGACGGTGTTGATCATGTCCTCGACCTTGCCGGCGAGCAGCGCCTGGCGCTGCGCCCTGGTCCGGGCCGCGGCCAGCAGACGCTTGAAGGTGAGCATCTCGCCGAACACGCTCGCGGTTTCGGCCAGGGTGAGCGGCGTCGGCGCCATCAGCGGGCCGTTGGGCGCCGCGAGCACCTGATGGACGCCGTGACCGAGTTCGTGGGCCAGCACCATGACGTCGCGCGGCTTGCCCTGGTAGTTGAGCAGCACATAGGGATGCGCAGACGGCGTCGTCGGGTGGGAGAAGGCGCCCGGCGCCTTGCCCGGCCGCACCGGCGCATCGATCCAGCGCTCGGTGAAGAAACGCTCGGCGATCGTCGCCATCCTGGGCGAGAAGGCCTCGTAGGCGGTCAGCACCATGTTCCGCGCCTCGGGCCAGGCGATCGTCGCCGTGGTGGCGAAGGGCAGCGGTGCGTTGCGGTCCCAATGCGCCAGCTTCTTCTTGCCGAACCAGCGCGCCTTCAACGCATAGTAACGGTGCGACAGTCGCGGATAGGCGGCCCGGACGGACGCCACCAGCGCGTCCACCACCTCGCGTTCGACGCGGTTGGCGAGATGCCTTGAATCGGCGATGTCGGCAAAGCCGCGCCAGCGATCGGAGATCTCCTTGTCCTTGGCGAGGGTGTTGGTGATCAGGGCGAAGCTGCGCTCGTTGGCCTTGAAGGTCCTGGCCAGGGCCGCGGCCGCCGCCTTGCGCTTGGCCGGCGCGCGATCCTGCAACAGATTGAGCGTCGGCTCGATGGCGAGATCGCGGCCGCCGACCTTGAAGCGCAGGCCGGCGATGGTCTGATCGAACAGCCGGTTCCAGGCCCCTGCCCCGGTCACCGACTTCTCGTGGAAGAGCTGCTCGACCCTGTCCTCGAGCTGATAGGGCTTGTCCTTGCGGGTGTCCTCGATCCACGGCCGGTAATGACCGAGCTCAGGCGTCGCGGCCATGGCCGCCTCGATCACCGCGTCGTCGATGCGGTTGAGCTCCAGGGTGAAGAACAGGAGGTGCACCGAGGCCGTGGTGATCAGCTCGGAAACATCGCCGTAGAATTTCGAGATCGCCGGATCGACCGTGTTCCCGGCATGCATCAAGCCGGCATAGGACATCAGCCGGCCGGCGAGATCGTCGATCTCCTCGAGGCTGCGGATTGCCGCAGCGAGCCACTCGCCGCCATCGGCACGCGCCAGCCCCTCGGCCAGCTTGCCCTTGTAGGCGCTCTCGAAGGCGGCGCAGTCGGCATCGAGCTTGTCGAGATCATGGACGACCTCAGGCGCATCGGTCGCCGCATAAAGATCGGTCAGATTCCACTCGGGCAGCCGGCCACCGCCGGCCTTGGCGGCCGGCCGCGCCGATTTGGCGGCGGCTGGCTTGGCCTTGGTCGCAGCCTTGCGGGCGGCAGGGGTGGCTTTGCGGCGGGTCGCGGAACGGGGGGACATGAAGGGGGCAACCTCGGCTGGACATTTCAGGCGGCGGCGAGCGCCATCGCCAGCATAGGGGCGGCCAACGATCCGGATCAACCGGCGAGACCGCTCGCGGCCGCGCCGAGACCGGCTGGTTCCGTGCCGGATCGGCCCGCCGGCGAAGACCGCTCCCGCACCGAGCTTCGGTTGAGGCCTTACTTGGCGCCTTAACAGGGTCTTAACGTTCTGCGGCGACAGTGCCCCAATTCGGGACAAAGCCTTGCAATCTCAGTGGAGTGGAAATGCCCACGCGTATCCTCATCGCCGACGACGACGCTGTTCAGCGCCGGCTGGTCGAAAACATGGTGCAGCGATTCGGATACGAAGCGGTCGTGGTTGACAGCGGCGACGCCGCGCTGGCGGTGCTGACGGCGACCGACGCGCCGGAGATCGATGCCATGGTGCTCGACCTCGTCATGCCCGGCCTCGATGGGCTCGGCGTGCTCGCCAAGATGCGCGAGGCCGGCATCGCCGTGCCGGTGATCGTGCAGACCGCCCACGGCGGCATCGACAATGTGGTCTCGGCGATGCGCGCCGGCGCCCAGGACTTCGTCGTCAAGCCGGTCGGCGCCGAACGACTGCAGGTCAGCCTGCGCAACGCCCTGACCACCAGCGCGCTGAAGGGCGAATTGCAGCGCATCCGGCACAGCCGCGAAGGCCGCCTCACCTTCAAGGACATCGTCACCCGCAGCGAAGCCATGGAGAAGGTGCTGCGGACCGCGAAGAAGGCCGCAGCCGCCAGCATTCCGGTGCTGATTGAAGGCGAATCCGGCGTCGGCAAGGAATTGATCGCCCGCGCCGTTCACGGCTCCAGCGAACGATCGAGCAAGCCTTTCGTCGCGGTCAATTGCGGCGCCATTCCCGACAACCTCGTCGAGTCGATCCTGTTCGGCCACGAAAAGGGCGCCTTCACCGGCGCCACGGAGAAGCATACCGGCAAATTCGTCGAGGCCTCCGGCGGCACGCTGTTCCTCGACGAGGTCAGCGAATTGCCGCTCGCCGCCCAGGTCAAGCTGCTGCGCGCGCTGCAGGAGGGCGAGGTCGAGGCGGTCGGCGGAAGGCGGCCGGTGAAGGTCGATGTCCGGATCATTTCGGCCACCAACCGGCAGTTGCTCGACCACGTCAAAGCAGGCCATTTCCGCGAGGATCTGTTCTACCGCCTGCACGTGCTGCCGCTCACGGTGCCGCCGCTGCGTGCCCGCCGCGAGGACATTCCGCTGCTGGCGCGGCATTTCCTCGCCCGGTTCTGTGCCGAGGAAAGCCGCCACATCACCGGCGTGGACGCCGAGGCCATGGCGCGCCTCGCCCAGGCCGACTGGCCGGGCAACGTCCGCCAGCTCGAGAATACGCTGTACCGCGCCGTGGTCATGAGCGATGGCGTTCAGCTGACCCTCGCCGACTTCCCGCAGCTCACGGCGGCCTCGCCCGCCCCAGCCTCGAGCCCGGCTCCCGCCGACATGGCCCTGACGCTGACCCCCGCCCAGCCCGCGGTGGTGTCCGCGGCGGAGATTCCGATTGCCCCGCCGCTGCCGACTGCCGGCCAGCTCGCGATGCTGTCGGGCGACGGCGAAATCCGCCCCCTGGACGAACTCGAAAACGAAATCATCCGCTTCGCGATTTCCTACTACCGCGGCCAGATGTCCGAGGTGGCTCGCCGCCTTAAAATCGGCCGTTCGACGCTCTACCGCAAGCTCGAGGAGGCCGCGCCGGCCGGCGACGGCGAATGAACGGCATCAAGTGCGGTGGATCTGACGCTCGTATCAGTATTGCAGCGAACTCTTCATACGCGCGTCAGATCCAGAACCGCACTAGAATCATAATCATGCTAGTGTCCTTATGTCTCCGAATGACCGTGCGAGCATGAGGCAAATGGAGCGGTAATTCGGAGACAGGACACTAGGCTGGCGCGGCCAGGCCCCCGCGTCGCCTCTAATGATTCGGCTACTGATTCGGTGTCCCTGCCCGCTCATCGCCGCGGGAAAGCCGACATGAACCGTTGCGGCGTGGTGACAGACCAAGGAAAAGCGCCGCGCCGCTGGCCCAAATCGTTGCCTGTGCAGGGGTTTGAAGTCAGTTTCGCGTGACTTTCCCCGCCGGCGCTGGCCGCCCGCGGGGGCCGCGTGTATCACTTCAAATATCATGTTGCGGCTTTCAGCGCGTGGAACTGCCATGCTTCTGCCGCGTAGCAATGGAATGCGGTCGATCGATCGACCGAGGAACTGAACTGATCTGGACGGATTCCAGTTGGCGGAAGCAACTGGTGGACGCAATCGAGCCGCCCCAATGGGAGGGCTCGCCAAGGGGTGCGAGAATGCTGAAGACTTCGATGGGCCGGACCGCCTACGACCGCATGCTCACAGCGGTAGCGGCCACATTCCTGGTGGTATCGTCCGGCGCGGCCCTCGCCCAATCCGCACCGAAGAGCGCCGCTGAACTGGCGATCGACGCCGCCGTTCCGGTGCCTGAGCCGGCCAATGTGCCGCCGCCGACCGCCGCAGACCTCAAGCCGGCAACTTCCGCCGATCCCAAGGCCGAGAGCAAGACTGACGCCGGGCCCGAAACCAAACCGGATACCGCCACGGCGACGCCAGCCCCCGCTCCAGCCGCGAGCACTGCGATCACGAGCACGCCCGCCACCGACAAACCGGCCGCGACGGCGATCGCCAAGGATGGTGTCAAAGATACTGTCAAAGATACTGTGAAGGACGGCGCCAGGGAGAGCGCCCAGAGCAACGCGCCGACGCCGGCCCCGGCGGCTTCGACGGTGGCCACGGCCGATCAACCGGTGGCCGAGAAGCTGCGCGACCTGCTCACTGCCAAATCGGTGCATTTCTTCGACCGCAAGGCCGATCGCGCCGCTGTCGAAGCTTTCTACAAGGGCCGCGACTACGCCCCGCTGCTGACCGACGGCGGCGTCGCCAATACCAGGGCCAAGGCGGCGATCACGCGGCTCAAGGAGGCCGGCCGCGACGGGCTCGACCCGGCCGATTATCCGACGCCGGACTTTTCGGCCGCCGCTGCGCCGGACGCCCAGGCCGAGGCCGAATTGCGCCTCATGGCGAGCGTGCTCGACTATGCCCGCCACGCCCAGAGCGGCCGCATGCATTGGTCGCGCGTCAGCGCCGACATCGCCTATCCCGAACATCCGGTCGATCCGACGGAGGTGCTCAACACCATCGCCACGACCAAGAACGTCGCCGCGGCGCTCAACGCCTACAATCCGCCCCACAAGGGTTATCTGGCGCTCAAGGCCAAACTCGCCGAATTGCGCGCCAAGACCGAACCGACAGCCCAGATCGCCGATGGTCCGGCGCTCAGATACGTCGCGGCGCGCAAGAAGCAGGCGGCCGAGGTCATGGAAGATCCGCGGGTGCCGCAGCTCCGCGTCCGGCTCGGCCTGGCCGAGGTCGCCGGTGACACGCGTTACGACGACAAGCTCGCCGCGGCGGTGCGCAAGTTCCAGGACAACAACGATCTCAAGCCCACCGGCGTGCTCGACGTCCAGACGGTACGGGCGCTCAATTCGCCGAAGAAGGACCGGCAGATCGATATCGTCCGCGTCAACATGGAGCGCTGGCGCTGGCTGCCGCGCGACCTCGGCGCACCGTCGCTGGGCGACGCCTATGTCATCCTCAACATCCCGGATTTCACCCTGAAGGTGATGCACAACGGCGCCCCGGTCTGGTCGACGCGGGTGGTCACCGGCAAGCCCGGCAAGCACGCTACCCCGCTGCTGACCGAGACGATGAAATACATCACGGTGAATCCGACCTGGAACGTGCCGCCGTCGATCATCTACAATGAGTATCTGCCGGCGCTGCAGCAGGATCCCGATGCCCTGTCGCGGATCGGACTGCGGCTCGAACGCAGCCGCGACGGCAGCATCCACGTCTGGCAGCCCCCGGGCGAAGGCAATGCGCTCGGCCGCATCCGCTTCAACTTCCCGAACAAGTTCCTCGTCTACCAGCACGACACGCCGGACAAGTACTTGTTCACCAAGGACGAGCGCGCCTTCAGCCACGGCTGCATGCGGGTGCAGTATCCGGATCAATACGCCGCGACGCTGCTCAGCATCGCCTTGCCGAACGAGCACTACACGCCGGAGAAAATCCGCTCGATGTACGGCCAGAGCGAAATCGATATCAAATTCCCGACGCCGATCCCGGTGAATATCACCTACCAGACCGCCTTCGTCGACGAGGCCGGCAAGCTGGAATTCCGCAAGGACATCTACGGCCGCGACGCCGCGATGCTGGCGATCCTGCGCGGCAGCGAGGGCAAGGATCTGGAGACACCGGTGGCGCACGCCCAGCCGAGCTACGCCCGGCCGAAGGGCGACATCCCGCAGGGCGTGGCGCTCAACGGCGACGGCGGCGCGCCCTTCAACTTCTTCGAGCGGCTGTTCGGCGGCGGCCCGAGCGCGCCTCCGGCGCCGATCCGACCACAGCGCCGGATCTTTACCCGCTGACCCGACGAAGACGAATTATAAAGCGTAATCAATGGCTTCGCCTCCAAGGGCGGAGCCTTTTTGTTGATCATAGGGCCCGCGCCAGGGGGCGTGGAGGCGCTTTTTTGCCATACTTAGCCAGCAGAGTCCGCCGGCGGTTGAACGGGACCCGTAAAACTCGGTTAACCGTCGCATGGTCTAACGCGAACTGGACTTCAATCCTGCGTTCACCCTGCCGCTGCATGGGGTAGCGGCGAGAGGACGCAGGGCGACGCCAGGACGACGCCGCTGAGCGAACAGGCTGGTGCAACTGGCGTCGTACGGACGGGGCTCGACTTCGAGGTCGACCTTTCACCATTGACCTGGAAGTCAAAATTGGAAGTCGCCTTGGGGATCTTCTTGGGGATCGTTCCGACGTGCTGAGCCGTTTCGCGCGCGCCAATCGTGTCGCGTCGTTCCCGCGGGCCTGCCTGCGGTTCGGCGTCGCGTCGTTGCTGCTGATCGGCGGTCTGTCGAGCGTTCATGACGCCTCTGCCACCGGCGACACCCGCACCCTCTCCTTCCATCACACCCATTCCGGCGAAGACATCACCGTCACCTTCAAGCGCAATGGCCGCTACGACGAGGCGGCGCTGAAGGAGCTCAACCATTATCTGCGCGATTGGCGGACCCAGGACCAGACGACGATGGATCGCCATCTGTTCGATGTCCTGTGGGAGGTCTATCGCGACGTCGACGCCAAGCAGCCGATCCAGATCATCTCGTCCTACCGCTCGCCGGCCACCAACGCGATGCTGCGGCGGCGCTCCTCCCACAGCGGCGTCGCCCGCTCCAGCCAGCACATGCTCGGCCATGCCATGGACTTCTACATTCCCGGCGTGCCGCTCGAGCAGATCCGTTTCGCCGGCCTGCGGCTGCAACGTGGCGGCGTCGGCTTCTATCCGACCTCCGGCTCGCCCTTCGTCCATCTCGATACCGGCAATGTCCGGCACTGGCCGCGCATGACGCGCGAGCAGCTGGTCCGCGTCTTCCCGAACGGCCGCACGGTTCACGTGCCCTCCGACGGCAATCCGCTGCCAGGCTATGAACTGGCGCTCGCCGACCTCCAGCGCCGCAAGGCCGACGACGGCTCGGGTTCCGGCAGGAACTTCCTCGCCTCGCTGTTCCGCGGCAAGGCGACGGCGCCCGACGACGACGAGGAAGGCGCGCCGAGCGCGGCCGACGGCAAGGCGGCTCCGTCGGCGCTGGTCGCCTCGATCAACGCCGGCAAGACCGCCGCCGCCAAGATCGATACTGCCAAGATCGATGCTGCCAAGACCGATACCGGAAAGATCGAGGCCGCCAACACCGAAGCCGTGCCGCTGCCGCGGGCCAAGCCGGCGAGCTACCGAGTGGCCTCCGCGACCTCGCAGCCGGTGGTCCTCGCGGCGGCGGCGGCCCCCGCGACGCCAGCTGCCGAGCCGATCAAGGCCGCTGCAGCGCCGAAGCCGCAGACGCCCGCCGACATCATCAATTCCCGCGGCTTCTGGGGTGACGAGCCGGCCAAGGCGAAACAGGCGAGCCCCGAACAGATCGCGGCACTCGCCGCCCGCAACGCCTTCGCCTCGATGGATCCGGCGGCCGACAAGGATCAAGTCTTGGCCTATGCGCCGGGGCGGGTGCTCGACCGCTCGCGCATCGTCACCGCCAGCGCGCCGATGCCGCGGCTGCACGCGCCGCTGCCGGCCCGGCATGCCGGCGCCGAGATCACCACCATCGTCACCAAGGGTCAGCAGGGCCGTTCGGCGACGATCACGACTGCGTCGCGGATCGCGCCCGCCAACATGAACACGGCATGGATGCGGGCGATGATCATGACGCCGAGCATTTCGACCGGAATGCTCGCGGTCTCGTTCGGCGATCAGGACATGACCACGATGCGGCACCTGTTCATCAAGCCGACGTCGACCGTCGCGACGACCTTTTCCGGCGAATCGCAGTCCGTCCTGAGCTGCGAGCGCTTCTCCGGCTCGGCCATGACGCCGGTGGCGATCACCGCCTTCACCCTCGCCTCATTGCGCTGACGCGCGCCCGCTGTCGCATTGGCGAGGCAGGCGGCGCGGCCGCCCTCACATCATCCCGAGCGCCTGCATATAGGTCTCGAGGATCGACTCCTGCTCCTGGCGCTCGTTGGCGTCCTGTTTGCGCAGACGAATGATGGCGCGCAGCGCCTTGACGTCGAAGCCATTGCCCTTGGCCTCGGCATAGACGTCGCGGATATCGTCCGCGATCGCCTTCTTCTCTTCCTCGAGCCGCTCGATGCGCTCAACGATGGATTTGAGCTGATCCTTGGCGAAGCGCGTCGCCGGCGCTTCGTCGTCGGTCTTGAGGGCGGCAGAGGTGGCCATCGCATTACTCCTGATCTACTTTGTCTTGCGGCAACGAGCGCCCGGCGGGATCGAAGATCCCGGTTCGCCCGCACCGTCATCTCTGATGACCTCGGCTTGAACTGCGCAGAACGCTCGACCCGCGGACGCCGCGCGGTGAAGGCGCCGGCATCGGGATCTCCCAGCCATCTTGCGGATGACAGTCGTGTCACGGAGGCCCGCCGTCAAGGCGTGCGGCGCCCCATCCACAGCGACCCACAGGCCGGGGTACGGAAAGCGCGCCGGAAGAGCGAATTTGGTTGCCTGTGGCGAAGCACAGCGGCCGCAGGCGCGAGCCGCCGACGGTCGCGGCAACAGGCGGACGAAACCGCCGTCAGTGGCCCGGATGGCTCTTCTTCAAGGCTTCGAGTTGATCCGTCGACGCCTCGCGCTGGTAGGTCGCCTTCCAGGTTTCATAGGGCATGCCGTAGACGGCTTCGCGACTCTCGTCCTTGGTCAGGGCAATACCGCGCTCGTCGGCGGCATCCTTGAGCCAGTTGGAGAGGCAATTGCGGCAGAAGCCGGCCAGATTCATCAGATCGATGTTCTGCACGTCGGTACGCTCGCGCAGATGCCCGACGAGGCGGCGGAAGGCGGCGGCCTCCAGCTCCGTTCTGGTCTTGTCGTCGATGGCCATGACGGCTCCCATTCTTTTCACGAGAAGATGACGCGCGCGCGTGGATCTGTCATCAATTCTGCCATATCGCGCTGCACACAGCCAGCGCCGCCGCGTCTGCGGCAGCGCCCCTCCGACCTGTCGGCCGTCCAACCGGCGTTGACAGCCCCGCCATGGTTACGCGAAATCAACAATCGATTGATACGCCTCGATAAATGATCCAGTCCACGGCTCATCCACAAGCTGCCCGATCGCACCGCCGCGCCAGAGGGCTTTCCCTCGGCCTGGCGACGGCGATGCTCGTCGTCGTCCTGTGCGGCTTCGCCAGGCCCGCGGCGGCCGATTTCCGTCTCTGCAACAACACCTCAAGCCGCGTCGGCGTTGCGCTCGGCTACAAGGATGCCGAAGGCTGGACCACTGAAGGCTGGTGGAACGTTCCGGCGCGAAATTGCGAGACGCTGCTGCGCGGCACCCTGGTGGCGCGCTATTATTATATCTATGCGGTCGATTATGACCGCGGCGGCGAATGGTCAGGCCAGGCCTTCATGTGCTCGCGCGACAAGGAATTCACCATCCGCGGCACCGAGGATTGCCTGGCGAGGGGCTTCGATCGCACCGGCTTCTTCGAAGTCGATACCGGCGAGCAGCGCGCCTGGACGGTGCAGCTCACCGAATCCGGCGAACAGCCGAAACCGCCCGGACTGCCGGGGCTGCCCAATCCGCCCGGCCCGCCCGGGGCCGGGGGCGCGCCGCCGATCGGTGTGGCTCCTCCCGGGATCGCGCCGCCACCGCCGGCGGTTCCGGGACCGAAGTGATGAGACGCCTGCGGCGCATCAAGATTCTCGCCACACTCGGCCCGGCGTCGTCGGATAGCGCGACGCTGCGCAAGTTGTTCGAGGCCGGCGCCGACGTCTTCCGCATCAATATGAGCCACACCTCCCACGACAAGATGCGGGAGCTGATCGCGACGATCCGTCATGTGGAGACGAGTTATGGCCGGCCGATCGGCATTCTCGTCGACCTGCAGGGACCGAAGCTGCGGCTCGGCCAGTTCAAGGAAGGCTCCGTGCAGCTCGGCAGCGGAGAGGCCTTCATCCTCGATTCCGATCCGACGCCGGGCGACAGGACGCGCGTGCATCTGCCGCATCCTGAAATCCTCACCGCGCTCCGGCCGGGCGACGCGCTGCTGCTCGACGACGGCAAGGTGCGCCTCATCGCCGAGGAGACCTCGCCGCAGCGCGCCGTCACCCGCGTGGTGATCGGCGGCAAGATGAGCGACCGCAAGGGCGTCAGCCTTCCCGACACCGACCTGCCGGTCTCGGCGATGACGCCGAAGGACCGCAGCGATCTCGAAGCGGCGGCCGAAGCCGGCGTCGACTGGATCGCACTATCCTTCGTCCAGCGCCCGGAAGACGTCACCGAGGCGAAGAAGCTGACCCGCGGCCGCGCCGCCCTGATGTCGAAGATCGAGAAGCCGCAGGCGATCGAGCGGCTGCCGGAGATCGTGGAGGTCTCCGATGCGCTGATGGTGGCGCGCGGCGATCTCGGCGTCGAACTGCCGGCGGAGCGCGTACCCGGACTGCAGAAGCAGATGACCCGCCTCGCCCGCCGCGCCGGCAAGCCGGTGGTGATCGCGACGCAGATGCTGGAATCCATGATCCAGTCGCCGGTACCGACCCGCGCCGAGGTCTCGGATGTCGCCAACGCCGTGTTCGAGGGGGCGGACGCGATCATGCTCTCGGCGGAATCGGCGGCCGGCAAATATCCGGTCGAGGCCGTCGCCACCATGAACCGGATCGGCGAGGAAGTGGAGCGCGATCCGACCTATCGCACCGTGATCGACGCCCAGCGTCCGGCGCCGGAAACGACGGTCGGCGATGCCATCGCCGATGCCGCGCGGCAGATCGCCGAGACGCTCGACCTGTCGTCGCTGATCTGCTGGACCTCTTCCGGCTCGACCGCGCTGCGGCTCGCCCGGGAGCGGCCGAAACCGCCGGTGGTTGCGATCACGCCGAACCAGACCACGGGCCGCAAACTGTCCCTCGTCTGGGGCGTGCATTGCGTGATCGCCGAAGACGCCCACGATCAGGACGACATGATCGAGCGGGCCGGGCGCATCGCCTGGCGCGACGGCTTTGCCAGGATCGGCGAGCGCGTCATCATCGTCGCCGGCGTCCCGCTCCGGATTCCCGGCACCACCAACATGCTGCGCGTCGCCACCATCGACGACCAGAGCACCGACGCGGTGTAAGGGTACAGGCCTCACCCGGCCAGCTTCGCATCCAGCGCGATCTGCGTGCTCAGCAGCTTGGCGACCGGGCCCCCGCCTTGGCCTTGGCGGCGCCGGGGATCCGGCGAAAGGAACGATCAGTTCAGGAAAGCCTTCACACCAAAGGGTGAGGTGCGTCCGGTACGCGGCGCTCCATCGGCCGCCTCAGATATCCCGGCCCTCGACCTTCTCGGTCAGACTCTTCACGAGATCGGGAATCTTCTCCAGACGCGGATCGACGTCGAGCGCCCTGCGATAGGCTTCGAGCGCGCGTTTGTCGTCGCCATATTCCTGCATGATCATGCCGAGACCGGTCAGCGCGCCAAAGTGCCTGGGCTCGCGCGCCAGCACCTGGCGGATATCCTCCAGGGAGCGGGCGTAGTCGTTCTTGAGGAAATGTACCGTGGCCCGGCGATTCCAGCCCTCGACATAGTCGGGCCGCAACGTCACCACGGCATCCAGCAGTTCGAGCGCAAGATCGAGGTTGTGAACCTCCATCGCGAGCTTGGCCCTTGCCATCAGCAGCGCCGCGGTGTCGCTCTGCGTCGCCGACCAGATCGCCCAGATCCGGGCCTCGACGTGCCGGGCACTGGCATCGTCGGGAGCGGCCTTGAGCGCGCCGAACAGGAAATCGAGATTGCGCGTCTTGTCGCCGCTGACCCGCGGCAGATCCTTCGGCGGCGCCGGCAGCTTTTTCGGCTCATCGTGCGGATTGGGCACGGGCTGGGCCAGTGCCGCCGGCGCGGACCAAGCCGCGGCCAGCGCGGTCGCGACGAGGAGAGCGGGAAGACGGAGGAGCAATCGCTTTGCCATGAGCAAAGTCTAGACGCGCAGCATCGCTCCGCAAGAGCTCAGGCTCGAGACAGCGATCGGCTCACATGGCTGTGAGGGGATGCGGAGCTGCGAAAGGGCGCGGACGAAACCCGCGACGCCGGAACTCAGCCCTGGCGCGCCTTGAAGCGGCGCTGGACCTTGTTGATGACGTAGACCCGGCCCTTGCGGCGGACAATGCGGTTGGCGCGATGGCGGCCCCGCAGCGATTTCAGCGAATTACGGACCTTCATGGGACAAACCTGCTCGTTGAAAGGCCGCGTTCAAGGCCGAAAAACAAGATAAAAACGGGGGCATCCCGCCGGCAGCCGCGCTGCGCGAGACGGGCGGGTTCTAAGCCAACCGACCCGCCGATGTCAATGCACCGCCGGCCTCTGGCGGGCGGTATTTCCACCGCGGAGCCGCCTTTCGTCCCGGGCACGGGCCCGCGCCACCTCCTTAATCCATTGGCATGGCATCAAAAACCCGTTTCCCGGCGCCCTGTGGGACAAGGGGGGCTTGTTTGCGCGCCACGGCCCGGTTAGGCGTCGCTTGGCGGGCCACGCCCCGCCGAGTTTTTCCCGAGGACGGCCGCCATGCTCAATCCGGACGATGTGATCGCCATCGACATCCATACCCATGCCGAGGAGCCCTGCGGCGCCCATGGCGACGATGGCTACGACGATTTCCAGGCGGCGATGTCCGAATACTTCAAGTCGCCGCACAAGCACCCGCCGACCGTGCCGGAGACCGCCGCCTATTATCGCGCCAAGAAGATCGCCGCGGTGATCTTCCCGGTGGACGCCGAGCGGGAGACGGGCTTCCGCCGCTACAACAACTACGAAATGGCCGAGCTCGCGGCGCAAAACTCCGACGTGCTCATCCCGTTTGCCAGCATCGATCCGGCCAAGGGCAAGGTCGGCGCCCGCGAGGCGCGCAAGCTGATCGCCGATTACGGCATCAAGGGATTCAAGTTTCACCCCACCATGCAGGGCTTCTATCCCAACGACCGAATGGCCTATCCGCTCTACGAGGCCATCGCCGACGCCGGCAGCATCGCGCTGTTTCACACCGGCCAGACCGGCGTCGGCTCGGGCATGCGCGGCGGCAACGGCATGCGGCTGAAATACTCCAACCCGATGTATATCGACGACGTCGCGGTGGACTTCCCCGACATGAAGATCATCCTCGCTCACCCGTCGTTTCCCTGGCAGGAAGAGGCGCTGTCGGTCGCGACCCACAAGCCGAATGTCTATATCGACCTCTCCGGCTGGTCGCCGAAATATTTCCCGCCGATCCTGGTGCGCTACATCAACAGCATTCTGCAGGACAAGATGCTGTTCGGCTCCGACTGGCCGGTGATCACGCCGGATCGCTGGATGGCCGACTTCGCCAAGCTCGACATCCGCGACGAGATCCGGCCCAAGGTGCTCAAGGGCAATGCGCGCAAGCTGCTCAACCTCTGAAGGCCCCCGCCTCGGCCGACGGCGTCCGAGCGCGAGTTGCAATGCGGGCCGGTTCCGCTAACTTCGAAACGGGCGCCGCCGACGGATTGGTCGCGCCGCCGCAACGCGAAGGCCGGTAGGAAATGCAGGGCGATTCGAAATCCGGAGCACCGCGGCCCGAGCCGGCCGAACTGAGCCGGCCCTTCCTGCTCGCCCCCCATGCCGAGCGCGGCGCCGTGCTGCGCGAACTGCACGCGCGGCCGTTCGAGGCGGTGCCTTCGCCCTGCCGCGCCATCCGCTTCGCCTTTCTCACCGACGCCACCCAGATGGCCGCCGACGCCGAGGCCTTGGTGCGCTTCTGCGCCGCCAGCGGCCTCGGCAAGCTGCCGCCCTCCGCCAAGCACCAGCGCATCGTCTTCCCGGATGCCACCCTGCGCTGGGAGCAGCACAGCGAATTCACCACCTATACCTGGATGCTGGAAGGCGCCGCCCAGGACATCGGCCACTCGCCGCCGGCCATCGTCGCCTCGACCATGGCCCGGATCGGCCAGCCGGGCCCGCACCTCGTCTCCATCGATCTTCAGCTCGACGCCGGCACCGATGACGACATTGCCGCCGGCTTCGACAGTTTTTCGCTCGCGGCTTCGAAAGTGGTGAACGGCCACGCCACGATCGCCACCGACTTCCAGGCCGACGCCGCCGGCTTCGTTCGCATCCTGGTGCACGATCACGGCCTGACCGCGATCGAGCGCGGCGCCCTGGTGCTGCGCCTGCTCGAGATCGAGACCTATCGCTGCTTCGCCCTGCTCGGCCTGCCGCTGTCGCGGCGGCTGACGCCGATCGTCAAGGAGGCGGAAGACCGCCTCTCGGGCATCATGAATGTGATGACGGCGAACGCGATGTCGGCCGGCGGCGGGCTCGAGACCAACCGCCAATTGCTCGACGAGATCACGTCGCTGGCGGCGCGGATCGAGGCCGAGGCGGCGATCGCCGGCTATCGTTTCGCCGCCAGCAATGCCTATGACGGCATCGTCCAGCAGCGGCTCGTCGTCGTCGGCGAGCAGGCGGTCAACGGCTGGCCGACGCTGGCCGAGTTTCTCGCCCGGCGACTGAACCCGGCGATCCGCACCTGCCAGACGCTGAACGCGCGCATGGCCGACCTCAACAGCCGCCTCACCCGCGCCGCCAACCTGCTGCGCACCCGCATCGACGTCGAGATCGAACAGCAGAATCGCGACCTGCTCGCCGCCATGAGCGAACGGGCGCGGATGCAGCTCCGCCTGCAGCAGACCGTCGAAGGCCTGTCGGTCGCGGCGATCAGCTACTACGTCGTCAGCCTGCTGCATTACGCGTTCGAGACCCTGTCGCATTACGTGCCGCTCCAGGTGCCGCTCGCCACCGGCATCAGCATTCCCTTCGTGGTCGCCTTCCTCGCCGCCCTGCGCTGGCGGCTGC
The DNA here is from genome assembly GCF_024181725.1 of Bradyrhizobium sp. WD16. Lineage (NCBI taxonomy): Bacteria > Pseudomonadati > Pseudomonadota > Alphaproteobacteria > Hyphomicrobiales > Nitrobacteraceae > Bradyrhizobium > Bradyrhizobium sp. WD16. Next base: position 1,013,701 of record NZ_CP028908.1, read on the forward strand.
ATCGCAGCCACCAGAAGGGCTGATCACCGCACGCAAAGCCCGCTTGTCGCAGCCGGCGGTTTTCGCCATGTTCGCCGCGCCGGTTGCGGCCCCTCCCCTTCCCAGTCCTTCAGGATCGCCATGAGCCTCGACAGCGTTCGCGCCTTCTTCGCCGCGAAAGCCCCCGACATCACCGTGATGGAATCGGACCGCAGTTCCGCCACCGTGGCGCTCGCCGCCGAAGCCTTCGGTGTCACGCCGGAGCGCATCGCCAAGACGCTGTCGCTGCGGGTCGGCGACAAGGTGCTGCTGGTGGTCACCTGCGGCACCGCGCGGCTCGACAACAAGAAGGCCCGCGCCGCGTTCGGCGGCAAGGTGCGGATGCTGAACGCCGAGGAAGTGGTGGCCGCCACCGGCCATCCGGTCGGCGGCGTCTGCCCCTTCGGCCTTGCCAATCCGCTGCCGGTCTATTGCGATGTATCGCTGAAGACCTTCGACGAAGTGGTGCCGGCTGCCGGCTCGACCAACAGCGCGGTGCGCATCACCCCGGCACGGATGGCGCAGCTCACGGGCGCCGAATGGGTCGATGTCTGCGCGTAGTGTCCCGTTTCCAACGTTCGTATCCCATTGCAGCAGGCGCTCATACGAACGTTGGAAACAAGGGGACACTAGCATCATTATGATTCTAGTGTGGTTTTGGATCTGACGCTCGTTCGAAGAACTCGCTGCAATACTGAAACGAGCGTCAGATCCACCACACTTGCCGAAGCCGCGGCGGGGTGAACCGGAAGCCCCTCCGGTGACGAGGCCGGCAGAGCCGGCCGTCGCGAACCATCAGGACGAGAGCCCGCTCCCTGCTCCTCACACGAAGCGGTTCGAAGCATCGAGACTGGCGATCGGCGCGGACTGCTTCACCGGATGACTCAATCAACCAATTGAGCCATTGGATTTCAACCGTCCGACCATGGCGGATTGCTTTGAAGCCGGCAACAGCACCGAATTCGCCTTTGGTCGCCTTGACCACGATCGGGCGGGCCTGCACCATCACGCCGGAACTGGTGCAATGGGTTCATTGCCGCGCCGTCTCGCGCGATGGCGCGAACGAACCGATGACACCGGGACATGACAAATGCTGGGAGGCAACGCATGAAATTGAAAATGGCATCGGCCGTCGCGCTGTGCAGCCTGTTGCTGGGCGGCGCGGCATCGGCCCAGGGGGTCAAGATCGGCATCCTCAACGACCAGTCTGGCGTCTATGCCGACTACGGCGGCAAGTGGTCGGTGGAAGCTGCCAGGATGGCGATCGAGGATTTCGGCGGCGACGTGCTCGGCAAGAAGATCGAACTCGTCACCGCCGACCATCAGAACAAGCCGGATCTCGCGGTCAGCATCGCCCGCAAGTGGTTCGACGTCGATGGCGTCGATATGATCACCGAGCTCACCACCTCGTCGGTGGCGCTGGCGATCCAGGATCTCGCCAAGCAGGAAAAGAAGATCGACATCGTGGTCGGCGCCGCGACCTCGCGCATCACCGGCGACGCCTGCACGCCCTATGGCTTTCACTGGGCCTATGACACCCACGCCCTGGCGGTCGGCACCGGTGGCGCGCTCGTCGAGGCCGGCGGCGATACCTGGTTCTTCCTGACCGCCGACTACGCCTTCGGCTACGCGCTCGAAGAGGACACCAGCGCCCTCGTCAAGGCGAAGGGCGGCAAGGTACTGGGCTCGGTGCGCCACCCGCTGAACTCCTCCGACTTTTCCTCGTTCCTGCTGCAGGCCCAGAGCTCGAAGGCCAAGGTGATCGGTCTCGCCAATGCCGGCCTCGACACCACCAACTCGATCAAGCAGGCGGCCGAATTCGGCATCGTCGCCGGCGGCCAGAAGCTCGCCGGCCTGTTGCTGACGCTCGCCGAAGTGCACGGCCTCGGCCTGCAGGCGGCCCAGGGCCTGGTGCTGACCGAGGCCTTCTACTGGGATCATGACGACGCCTCGCGCGCCTTCTCCGAGCGCTTCTTCAAGCGCACCGGACGGATGCCGAACATGATCCAGGCCGGCACCTATTCGGCGACGCTGTCCTACCTCAAGGCGGTCAAGGCCGCCGGCACCAAGGACAGCGAGGCCGTCGCCAAAAAGCTCAAGGAGCTGCCGGTCGACGATGCCTTCGCCAAGGGCAAGGTGCTCGCCAACGGCCGCATGGTACACGACCTCTATCTGTTCGAGGTCAAGAAGCCGTCGGAATCCAAGAAGCCGTGGGACTACTACAAGCAGCTCGCGGTGGTGCCTGGCGACAAGGCCTTCCCGACCGCCGCCGAAAGCGGCTGCCCGCTGACGAAATAACCGCGCTCATAAAAAAGAAACGACGACAGTCTGGAGCGACGGAGCAATCCGTCGCTCTTTTTTGTTGGCGATGCGCGTGCGCGGAAGGTCGATGGTGCGCACAACGTCAGTCGCCCTGCATCAATTCAAACACAGGGAGGACAGGATCCTCAACTTTCGTCGGGATGACGGCTGAAGCTGAGACCGCGCTTGGCGCCAGCTGCTTCATGCCAGCGGTGTCTCGCGATCATCCGCGCCATCGGCAGCAAGCGGGGCAGTCGAATACCTAAAACGCGTCAAGCAGTATTGATGCCGAGTTCCCCTGCATCCGCGGAATGAAACGACTGCCGGCTTTGTGCATTGGGCGTGGAGGCACCAGCAGAGGTTCCATGCGGACCGGCCCGATCACGCCGGGCCGACTGGCACGATTGATGCTTCGCATCGTGCAGGAGGTGACGTGATGAAGCCGATCATTGTCTTGTCCCTCACGCTCGGGCTGATACTGACGCCCGGGATATCGCCGATGGCCCGCGCCCACGATGCCGAGGGCAGACCGAACTGGATTGCGGAGGGCGCCTATCGCGGCAAGGACGGGGTCCACTGCTGCGGACCCAACGACTGCGAGATGCTCAGTTCCAGCGAGGTACAGGTCCGGCCCGACGGCATCTGGCTCGCGCGCTTCAAGGAGCTGGTGCCATTCGAACAGGCAACGCCAAGCGAGGACGGCAAGATCTGGCGTTGCCACAACATAAGCGGCGATCGCCGCTGTTTCTTCATGGGCTACGGCACGATGTGAAGGCGGCGTACGCCGCGCGACCTTCCGGTCGCGCGGCCGTGCTCAGAACCCGAGAGCCATGCCATCCTTGCGATGGTCGCTGGCGCCGAACAGCACGCCGCGTGCGTGGTCGATGAAGATCGCCTGGCAGCCGCCGAGCGGTGCATCCGCCCAGGATACCGGATGGCCGCGGCGCGCCAGCTCGTCGGCAAGGTCGCTCGAATAGGTCGGCTCGAGCGACAGCACCCCGTCATAGGCGAAGGAGCGCGGCGCGTCGGACGCCGACTGGATGTCCATGCCCCGGTCGAGGACGTTGGAGAGGAAGGCCGCGTGGCCCGCCGCCTGATAGTGGCCGCCCATGACGCCGAACGGCATCACGGTGCGGCCCTCCTTCATGACGAGGCCGGGAATGATCGTATGCATCGGCCGCTTGCCGGCCACCAGCGCATTGGGATGGCTTGGGTCGAGGTTCAATCCCAGGCCGCGATTGTGCAACAGGACGCCCGACTTCGCGGCATAGATGCCGCTGCCGAAAGCGTTGAACAGCGAATTGATGAACGAGACCGCGTTGAGGTCGCGATCGACCACCGTGAGACAGACCGTGTCGCGATGTTCCACCGCGTCCCAGAGCTGGCTGGTCGACGCCTCGGTGAGCGAGATGGCGCCGCGCACCTGGGCGATGACATCCTCGGAGAGGAAGCGCGCCGCATCGAGCGGGCTGAAGGTCGGATCGCAGACGAACAGGTCGCGGGCGCGATAGGCCGCCTTGGTGGCCTCGGCGAGCAGATGCACGCGATCGACTTCGGGCAACGCCCCGACGTCGTAGCCCGACAGGATGCGCAGCATGATCAGCGCGGCGAGTCCCTGGCCGTTGGGCGGGCATTCATAGACCTCATGGCCGCGATAGCCGGCCTTGATCGGCGCGACTTCCTCGCCGCGATGGGCGGCGAAATCGGCCGCCGTATGAACGCCGCCGAGCCGCTGCAGTTCGGTCGCCAGCTCCTCGGCCACCTCGCCTTCATAGAAGGCGGCGCGGCCCTCGCGGGCGATCCGCCGCAGCGTGCGTCCGAGCGCCGGCTGAGCGCGCTTGTCACCGATCTCGGCGACCCGGCCGTCGGGCAGGAATTGCGCGCTGGCGGCCGCGTTGCTCTCGAGCCGGGCGCGAAAACGTCGCCAGTCATAGGCGACACGCGGGGTCACGACGAAGCCCTGCTCCGCCGCCTCGATCGCCGGCCTGAAGATACGTTCGAGCGGCAGCGAACCGTAGCGGTCATGGAGCAGGCACCAGGCGTCAATCGCCCCCGGAATGGTCACGGCCTGCGGCGCGGTGGGTTCGATCCGGCTCAGCCCCGCCGCCTTGAACTTGGCGAGATCGGTGGCGGCGGGGGTGCGGCCGGAGCCGTTGATCGCCACCGGCACGCCGGCCCGCGGCGCATAAAGCGCGAAACAGTCGCCGCCGATACCGGTCATCTGCGGCTCGATGACGCCCTGGATCGCCACGGCGGCCAGCGCGGCGTCGACGGCATTGCCGCCCTCGCGCAGCACCTCGATCGCCGCCAGCGTCGCCTGCGGATGGGAGGTGGCGGCCATGCCGCGTTCGCCGATGGCGAGCGAGCGACCGGGAATGATGAAATCGCGCATCAGGGTCTTTCTTTCGGTTGATTGCAGCGGCGGAGCATTGAGCCGCGATCAGATGATGGGGAGATGGCGCGGCTCGGGGCCGCGGGGAAAGGCCTGGTCGATGGCCGCGATCTCGGTCTCGTCGAGCGCAAGACCGAGCGCGGCGGCGTTGTCGGCGGCATGCGCGGCCGAGGCCGCCTTCGGGATCGCCAGCACGCCCGGCCGCCGCGTCAGGAAGGCCAGCGCCACCTGGCGCGGCGTCGCGCCGTGGCGTTCGGCGATGGCGGCGATGGCGCGACCGCCCGCCGACCGCGGCGAGGGAAAGGCATCGTGACCGAACGGCGAATAGGCGACCACGGCGACGCCGTGGCGCTCGCACCAGGGAATCACCGCGTGCTCGATGGCGCGCTCCTGCAGATGGTAGAGCACCTGGTTGCAGGCGATGTGGCCGTCGTCGGCGACAGCCGCGAGCTCGTCGAGGTCGTCGGCGTCGAAATTGCTCACGCCCCAGCTGCGGATCTTGCCGGCGCGGACGAGGTCTTCAAGCCCCGCCACGGTCTCGGCGAGCGGCACATCGCCGCGCCAGTGCAGCAGATAACACTCCAGGCGATCAGTCTTGAGCCGCCGCAGCGAGCGCTCGCAGGCGGCGATAGTGCCGGCGCGCGAGGCGTTGCCGGGCAGGACCTTCGAGACGAGGAAGCAGTCGTCACGCCGGCCCGCGATCGCCTCGGCGACGACGACCTCGGCATCGCCATACAATTCCGCGGTGTCGATGTGGGTCAGTCCGAGGTCGAGCCCCCGGCGCAGCGCCGCCACGGCCGCGGCGCGATCGCCGTCGTCGATATACCAGGTGCCCTGGCCGATTACCGAGGCGGAAAGGCCGGTCCGTCCGAAGGGACGCGTGGCCGGGCGATGCGGGGGAGACTTCGTCATGCTGCACTGGTTAGCGCAAAATAATGCCGCCCGATATCGCCTCGCCGGCGGGGGACCGGGCCGCGATCCACGCTTTTTGCATGCCGGAACCCTGCCTGAATCGAGCCGGTTCAGATCGGAAGGGAAGCCTCCTCGAACGCGACGCCGATGCGGGTGGGTTTGCGCCAGACCGTGCGACACCGCCGGCGGGAGCCGTCGGTGTCGAACACCAGCGTGAAGCGATCGGGCACGCCGACCGGACTCTCGACCTCGAGCATGGCCCCGCTCTCGGACACGTTGCGGACCACGCAGGAAATCGCCCCGCCGCCGAAGGCGATCTTGCCCGACTTGATGACGCGGCGTCGCACTGCGCCGCGGTTGTCGTCCGTCATGGCCCTTGCCTCTTTGCCACCGCGCCCCGGATGATCGCTCCGCCGGTCCGGAACCGGACATTGCGACCTATCCCGCGAGGCTAAATACCACTGGTTTCAAAATCACCAATTCGCAAGCAATTTCGACGACAATCGCCGCGAATCCCGGCCGACCGGCCAAGGAAAGGCGCCGTCGCATGGAATATTTCAAATGGCGCTTTGCGGCCGCAGCTGGCCTGCTCGCGCTCGCATGGGCCGGCAATGCGCGGGCCGAGGTCGTGGTGCACGTTCACCTGGCGCGGCAGACCATGGAGGTGGAGGTCGACGGCCTCAACACCGCGAACTGGCCGGTATCGACCGCCCGCCGCGGCTATCGAACGCCTTACGGCCGCTACCGGCCCTATCAGCTCCAGCGCATGCACTACTCCAAGCTCTACGACTGGTCGCCGATGCCCTATTCGATCTTCTTCCGGCGCGGCTATGCCATTCACGGAACCTATGAGGTCCGCCGCCTCGGCCGGCCGGTGTCGCACGGCTGCATCCGCCTCAGCCCTGACAACGCCCGAACCCTGTACGAATGGGTGGGGTCCCACGGCCTCGCCGACACCATCATCGAGATCGGCGATTAGCCGCGAGGGATTCGTTGAGGTGGAGACTTCAAGTCAGGACAATGCAGGCCGACTGAGAACGGGCAGGCAGTTAAGGGGCGCCTGGATTATATCCGTCAAGGGATCGGAAGCTCCTGGATAGTCAAAGGCCCTTGTTGTGCGCACCTTCGCATGAGCGCTCGCTCGCCGCCCACGACGCGAGATGGATGCGCAAATCCAAGCCGCTTGATGCCCGTGGCGACAACGACTGGACGACCTGAAGCCGCATTCCAGGATTGCGCGCCGTTTACGGCCAGCCACGTGGTCGGGTCCGACGATAGGCACAGCGCCGGCGATGAAACCTGCCTCACTTCACGGCCAAACCATATTTGCGAATCTTATCGAAGACCGTGGTCTTGGCCATTTTCAGGTCCTCCGCCGTGCGCGCGAGACTCATGTTGTTGCGCCTGAGCGCTTCAGCGATGAGTGAGCGCTCGAAGGCCTCCATCGTCTCAGCCAAGGGTCGTCCTGCCGAGCCGTCGAGTGCATCGACCGGCAGTCCGCCTTCGACTCCCAGGACCCAGCGATCGGCGGCGTTCCTGAGTTCCCGCACGTTCCCCGACCACTGCTGGGACATGAGCGCCGTCAGCCGCTCGCTGTCGAGCTTCGGCACCGGCTTGCCGTAGCGCACGGCAGCCAAAGCGGCGAAATGCTCAAACAGGAGGCCGATGTCGTCGCGGCGCTCCCGCAAGGGCGGCAACGGCAAGGTCGCGACGTTGAGGCGGTAGTAGAGATCGGAACGGAAGCGGCCTTCGTCAGCCAGTTCTTTCAAGTCCACCTTGGTCGCCGCGATGATGCGGCAGTCGACAGCGATCACCTGGTTGGAGCCGAGCCGTTCGATCGTGCGTTCCTGCAACACGCGCAACAGCTTGATCTGCATCGGCAGCGACATGGACTCGACCTCGTCCAGGAATAACGTGCCGCCGTTGGCATGCTCGATCTTGCCGATCCGGCGCTTGGCGGCGCCGGTGAACGCTCCCGCTTCGTGGCCGAAGATCTCGCTGTCGACCAGGCTTTCCGGCAGGCCGCCGCAGTTGATGGCGACGAAATTGCCCGTTCGACGCGGGCTCGCCTCGTGCAGGAAGCGCGCCACCAGTTCCTTGCCGGTACCGGTCTCGCCGAGAATCAGGACATCGGCCGTAGTAGCCCCGAGATCGGCGATGCGGCGGCGGACCAACTGCATGGCGGCGGAATTGCCGATGAGTTTCGAGGCAACGCCCTGGCTGTCGCTGAGCTTCTCGCGCAAGCTCCGCACTTCCAGCACGAGGCGGCGCTTTTCCAAAGCCCGCCGCGTCACCTCGACCAGATGGGCAGATGAGAACGGCTTCTCGATGAAGTCCTGCGCCCCCTCCTTCATCGCCTGGACGGCGAGCGAAATGTCGCCGTGGCCGGTCATGAGTACGACGGGGAGGTCGGGATCGAGCGCGCGGATGCGCGCCATCAGCGCCATCCCGTCCATGCCGGGCAGCCTTATGTCGGTGATGACCACCGCCGGGCCGATCGCCGCGACGGCGCGCCAGCCGGCTTCGGCACGGTCGACCGCTTCGGCCGCGATGCCTTCCAGTTGCAAGGCCTGCTGGCAGCCGCGCCGGACCGCAGGGTCATCCTCGACGATCAGTACCGTTAACACCTCCGGCATCAGGCCTCCTTCTCGTCTGCTGCGGCCAAATCGAGGACGAAGGCTGCTCCGGCCTCGTGGCACTCTGCGGCGGTGAGCGAACCACCGAAATCCCGGGCGATGCCGGCCGAAATGGCAAGCCCAAGCCCGAGCCCGCCGCCCGTTTCCTTGGTCGTGAAGAACGGTTCGAACAGGTGCACCCGCGCATCCTCCGAGAGGCCATGACCGTTGTCGGCAACCGTAATCTGCACGCGATCGCCGTCACGGCGAACGGAGAAGCTGAGGCGCGGTTCTGCGACGCCGGCGAGCGCATCGAGAGCATTGGCCGTGAGATTGACCAGGATCTGCTCCAGCCGATTGGCGTCGGCCAACACGGCGACGTCGGCGGGCTCAACCGAGATCTCGGGCTTGATGCCGCCGCGGGCGAAGTGCCGGCTGAGGATCAGAAGCGCGTTTTCGATGACGCGACCGATACGCACCGGGCGCGGATTGCCGGAGGATTTCCGGGCGAACGACTTCAATTGGCTGGTTAGCGTCCCCATGTGCGCGACCAGCTCGCCGATCAGCGTCAGGTTGCCGGCCGCCTCCTCCATCATGCCGCGATCGAGGAATTTCACCGTATTGTCGGACAGCGTCTGCAGTGCGGCGAGCGGCTGGTTGAGTTCGTGCGCCAGTCCGGCCGAAATCTGGCCGATCACCGCCAACTTGCCGGCATGAATGAGTTCGTCCTGCGCAGCCTTCAAGGTCCTCGTGCGCTCCTCGACCTTCAACTCGAGCTCGTCGTGAGCGCGCTGCAACGCCTCGCGCGCCTTGAGCCGCTCGCGGACGCGGGAGCGGCGCTGGTTGAGCGCCACGGTGAGGATGGCGAGAAAGCCGCCGCCGATCGCGGCGAGCGCGGCTTGCGTCCAGGCCTTGGCCGCGACATCGCCGTACGGCGACAGCACTGTCAGCGTCCAGCCGTTGCCGCTCAAGGGCTCGGTCTGCGTGACGAAGCGGCCGGAGACGGGGAACACCGGCGCGGCCTCCTCGCGCGGCCGGTCGAGTTCGACGAGTTCGGCATGGCCGCGGCGCAGCACCTGTTCGGTGTGGAGCCCCAACGGCGGCAGCGGCCGGGCATTGTAGTGGAGCGACCGCACCAGCTCGCTGCGCACTGCATCGTCGAGCTGGCGGACAGCGGTGAATTTCCACGATGGCACGGAGGCCAGAATGACGATGCCGTTCTCGTCGGTGACGAATACCGGCGCCTCGACCGTGGTCCAGGATTGTTCGAGCTGTTCCAGGCTGACCTTGACCACCGCGACGCCCTGGCGCTTGCCGTCGATCAGGATCGGCGAAGAGAGGTAGTAGCCGGGTTCGCCCCTGGTGGTGCCGATGCCGAAGAACCGCCCATTGCGGCCGGCGATGGCGTCGCCAAAATAGGACCGGTAGGTGAGGTCTTCGCCGAGAAAGCTGTCCGGCCGGTTCCAGTTGGAGGTGGCGACAACATGGCCGGAGGCGTCGAGCACATAGATCGTCAGGGTGCCGGCGCGCTGGTTCAACTGTTCGAGATAATGGTTGACGGCAGCGACGCGCTCCGGGCCGCCGTTCAAGAAGAGGTCGACCACGTCGCGTTCGAGCCCCAGCGTCGCCGGGAAGAAGGCGTATTTGTCGATCTCGCGTTCGAGGCTCGCCTCGTAGAGGTCGAGTCGCTGCCGGCCGCGTTCGATGAGGGCATCGATGCCGTGATCCTCGCTGTAGCGGAAGGCCGCGAAGCCGAGCACCAGCGCCAGCGCCAACACGGCAGCGGCCGGCGTCAGCCAACCGAAATGGCGCGGCAGGGGGCGAAGCAGCATCGGTGCGGAGTTCTCCGGTGAAACAGGCGTTGAGGCGCCAATCCCAGAATAAAGCACACTTTCGTCTTCTCTGCCTCGCCCTGGCCAGAATGCCAAGCCGCGAGGTTCTCTCGCGCATTCATCCTGGCTGAGGGGGCCGCAGGACGGCGTGACGCTGGCCGCGGACCCCGATCGTGTCTTGCCGTCGAAAGGGGACGGAAGGGTCGGATGGAGCCGTCCTCTCCATCCGGAGGGCTACATCAGGCCACTTGGGGGAGCACGGCCTCGGTCTCGACCTCGTCGTCCACCTCGGGCGCGCCGATGGCGTCTTCCCACTTGGCGATGACGGCGGTAGCGATCGAATTGCCGAGCACATTGGTGGCGGTACGCCCCATGTCGAGGAAGACGTCGATGCCCATGATGAGGAGCAGTCCGGCTTCCGGCAGGTTGAACATCGGCATGACGGCGGCGATGACGACGAGACTGGAGCGCGGCACGCCAGCGATGCCCTTCGACGACACCATCAAGACGAGGAGCATGGTGATCTGTTGCCAGAAATCGAGCGGGATGCCGTAGGCCTGCGCCACAAACAGCGAGGCGAACGTGGTGTAGAGCATCGAGCCGTCGAGGTTGAACGAGTAGCCGAGCGGCAAGACGAAGCCGATGACGCGCTCGGAGATGCCGAAACCCTTCAACTGCTCCATGACGCGCGGGTAGGCCGCCTCGCTCGACGCGGTGGAGAAGCCGAGGATCATCGGGTCGCGAATGGCCGTGATGAGTGGGAAGATCCGGCTGCGAAGCACCAGGAAGCCGAGGAAGGTCAGCGCCGCCCACAACACCAGGAGGGCGATGTAGAAGCTGCCCATCACCTTGCCGTAGACGGTCAAGACTCCGATGCCCTGGGTGGTGACGACATTGGCGATGGCCGCGAAGACGCCTAGGGGGGCGAAGGTCATCACGTAGCCCGTGACCTTCAGCATCACCGGCACGCCGTCCTCGATCCCCTGGGCGAGCACCCGCGCTGTGGTATTGCGCAACTGGCCGAGCGCCAAGCCGAAGAATACCGAGAACACCACGATCTGGATGATCTCGTTGGTTGCCAGCGCCTCGAAAATGTTGCGCGGGAAGACGTGCGTCAGGAAGTCCTTGAGGTTCAGGGAGGACGTCTTCAGATCGACCGCCGCATTGACCGCCGGCAGGGGAATGCCGACGTTGGCGCCGGGCTGCAGCACGTTGGCGATGACGAGGCCGATGACGAGCGACATCAGCGACGCCATGACGAACCAGGCGAGGGCGCGGACACCGATCCGACGGACCGTCCTGGCATCGCCCATGCCGGCAAGCCCGGCGACCAGCGTGCAGAAGATCAGCGGCGCGATGATCATCTTGATCAGGCGCAGGAAGATGTCGGTCAGCATGGCGAAGTAGCTGGCGATTTCCTTCGCCTCGGCCGGTGTCGCCGCATATCTGTTGCAGACATAACCGACGCCGATGCCAAGAATCAGGGAGAGAAGGATCCAGGTCGTTTGCCGACTTTTGGTCGGGCGGGCAGGAAGAGCGTGCATGTCAATGGGTTCCTTGGGCTGATGCGTTTCTTGTCGAACCGGGTGAAATGCCGCCATCCGAGCACTCCGCGGCCGGACGGCGGCCGGAACTCTCAGCTGACGGCCTTCAGCGTGCGCGGCTGGGTCAGCACTTCTGGACGCAGCACGTCGGCGAGTTGTTCGGCGGTCATCAGGCCACGTTCCAGCACCAGTGAGGCGACGCCTTTCCCGGAGCGATAGGCCTCGACCGCCACATCGGTCGCATGCTGATAGCCGATGTAGGGGTTGAGCGCGGTCGCAACCCCGATGGACTCGCGCACGATCGCCTCGAGCCGAGCGCGGTTGGCGGTGATCCCGTCGACGCAAGCGTCGGCGAGGATGATGCAGCCCTGGCGCAGGTGGGTGATGCTCTTGAACAGCGAGTGGGCGATGATCGGCTCGAAGGCGTTCAGCTGTAGCTGCCCGGCCTCGGCCGCCATCGTCACGGTCAAGTCGTTGCCGATCACCTCGAAGGCGATCTGGTTGACGACCTCCGGGATGACTGGATTGACCTTGCCGGGCATGATCGAGGAGCCTGCCTGGCGGGCCGGCAGGTTGATCTCGCCAAAGCCTGCGCGCGGGCCGGAGGAGAGAAGACGCAAGTCGTTGCAGACCTTCGACAGCTTCACCGCCACCCGCTTCAGCACGCCGGACAGCTGGACGAATGAGCCGCAGTCCTGTGTCGCCTCGATGAGGTTCGGCGCCGTGACGACCGGAACGCCGCTGATCTCGCTGAGGTACCGGCAGACGAGCCCGGCATAGTCCGGGTGTGCGTTGATGCCGGTGCCGATGGCGGTAGCCCCGAGGTTGATTTCGCGGATCAACAGCGCGGCCTCCTTCAGCCGGTCCTCATCCTCCTCCAGCATGACGGCATAGGTGGAGAACTCCTGGCCAAGCGTCATCGGCACCGCGTCCTGCAGCTGGGTGCGGCCCATCTTCAGGATGTCGCGAAATTCGTCCGCCTTGCGCTGGCAGGCGGCGCGCAGGTACGCCATGGCGTCGACCAGCCGGAAAATGCCGGCGTAGGTCGCCACCTTCAACGCCGTCGGATAGACGTCGTTGGTGGATTGGCTCATGTTGACATGTTCGTTCGGGTGTAGCCGGGCATAGTCACCGCGTTTGGCGCCCAGGAGTTCCAGCGCCCGGTTGGCGATCACCTCGTTGGCATTCATGTTGGTCGATGTGCCGGCGCCGCCCTGGATGACGTCGACGACGAACTGGTCGTTGAATTTGCCGGCCTTCACCTCGCGGCAGGCAGCAATGATCGCTCCGGCCAGATCCTGCGGCAGCAGGCCGAGTTCCTCGTTCGCCCGCGCCGCCGCCAGCTTGATGTCGGCGAGCGCGCGGATGAGATCGGGATAGTGCGAGATCGCCGTTCCGGTGACCGGGAAGTTCTCAACCGCCCTAAGCGTGTGCACGCCGTAATAGGCGTGTGCTGGGACATCTTTGTCGCCAAGAAGGTCGTGCTCGACGCGAGGATTTTCCAAAGTCATGTGTCTCTCCCTGGTGCGACCCGGTCTCGGGCGGGCGTCGGAGAGTTCATCGCAAGCGGCGTGCCAATCGCGAGCCGTGCGGGCGCGAGCTAGCACGTTGAAAAGATTGAAAGGATTGTGGTGCGACTGGGAGAAGCCTCCGGATTTCCGAATGATCGGGAACGGGGGCGCGCAGATTGCCGCTCAGACGAGGCTCGCGCCGATGCGTCGAAGGCCTCGCGACTTCAGGTAACTTTCTGCAAACAAATGCAATCTTTTGGCGACCGAGGCGACATTCGGATTGCCGAACGGCCCGCTCTCAATAATTCGGTCGAGCGAATGCGCCGGATCCGCAAGATCCCGGAAAACCGGGCGAAGTGATCGCGACTGGGTTGGACAGGTGGGTCATTTCATGGCCAATGCTTCTACCCGCAGCGGCTGCCATTTCCGGCACGCAAGAAGCTCCAACAGGACGAAACACGCCCATGAGCGCTCTTCATACCAAACTTGCCTTGATTGCTGCCTTGACGCTTTCCCTTGCCGCCGTCACGCCGGCGCCGGCGCAGGATCCGGGACATCTGCCCAACGTCGTGATTCTGGCAACCGGGGGCACCATCGCCGGTAGCGGCGCAAGCAGCACCACAACTATCGGCTACACCGCCGCCACGGTCGGCGTGGATGCCCTTATTGACGCCGTTCCGGAGATCAAGAAGGTCGCCAACGTCAAGGGCGAGCAGATCTTCCAGATCGCCAGCGAGAGCATGACCAACGACCACTGGCTGAAGCTCGCCAAGCGCGTCAATGCGTTGCTCGCCCTGCCGGACGTTGACGGCATCGTCATCACCCACGGCACCGATACGCTTGAGGAAACCGCCTATTTCCTCGACCTGACGGTGAAGAGCAACAAGCCCGTTGTTCTGGTCGGCGCCATGCGCCCGTCGACCGCCATTTCCGCTGACGGCCCGATCAACATCTACAACGCCGTCCTGCTCGCGGGTTCCAAGGAGGCCGTAGGCAGGGGCGTCATGATCGCCATGAACGATGCCATCAACGCCGCCCGCGACGTCACCAAGACCAACACTTCGCTCACCGATACGTTCCGCACGCCCGAACTCGGCGTCTTGGGCTACATGCAGGACAATGCGCCACACTTCTACCGCCAGTCGCTGCGCAAGCACACGACCGAGTCCGAGTTCGACGTCTCCAATCTCGACAAGCTGCCGGACGTCGACATCGTCTACGGCTACGCCAACATCAATCCGATCGCGCTCGACGCCTTCGTGGCGCATGGCGACAAAGGCATCGTCTATGCTGGCGTCGGCGACGGCAGCCTCGGTGCCGGCATCAAGCCGAATCTGATCGACGCCCGCAAGAAGGGCGTCATCGTGGTGCGCTCGTCGCGCGTCGGCAACGGCATCGTCGCGCGCAACGGCGAGGCGAACGACGACGAGCTCGATTTCGTCGTCTCCGATACGCTCAATCCGCAGAAGGCGCGCATTCTCCTGATGTTGGCGCTGACCAACACGACGAACACCAAGGCGATCCAGAAGATGTTCTACACCTACTGAGCCGGACTGCGGCTTCTCCGACCAGTCGGCGCGAACGGCCGGGCAGCGCCGGCCGCCTCGCTCCCGATGACCTCTCTTCCCCGCCAATTCGGAGAATTCCGCCTGTCCACATTTTTGCGGAGCCGGATTGAACAACGGGAAATCCGGCCAAGAGTGGCGCTGCCGATGAGGCTGCCCACTCCAATTCAGCAACGTGCCGCCCCCCTGAGCTACTGCCGAAGCGACGCAAATTCAGCCGGGAGTTCAAGAGCGAGGCGGTCAAGCTGGCCAGGAAGCGCCGGGGATCGGTCGCGCAAGCATCAAGACCGGCGATCAGGCTGGGGAATTCCAGAAGATGGCGATTTGAGATCTGCCCCGAACGGCCAGGCGGCCGGTGAACGCCGAAGGCCGCGAAAAAGATGCCGGGGAATGGTGGGCGCGACAGGGATCGAACCTGTGACCCCTACGATGTCAACGTAGTGCTCTCCCGCTGAGCTACGCGCCCGAACCGTACGATAGGGTGGCGTCCCTATATCGGCTCGAACCGGCGCTGGCAAGACGGGCCTGCGGTCGGTCCGGGGCCAATCTTGGGGACGACCGGGCGGGCCGTTCGGCGCGGAACGCCCCCTGCGAGCCAAATGGCGGCTCAGGCCGCCAGCATCTTGTTCACTTCGCTCACCAGCTCGCGCAGGTGGACGGGCTTCGACAGCACCTTGGCATTCTTGGGAGCCTCCGAATCGGAATTCAGCGCCACCGCGGCGAAGCCGGTGATGAACATGATCTTGATGTCCGGATCGAGCTCCGAGGCGCGGCGCGCCAGTTCGATCCCGTCCATCTCCGGCATCACGATATCGGTGAGGAGCATCTCGAACGGCTCCTCCCGCAGGCGCTGGTAGGCGGACAGGCCGTTATCGAAGGAGGAGACCTGATAACCGGCGTTTTCCAGTGCCTTGACCAGGAACCGGCGCATATCGTTGTCGTCTTCGGCGAGGAGGATCTTGTGCATAGCGTCTGGTTGGCCCGGTCCGGAATCAAGAGAAATGCGGCGACCTCATTAACCCGGACGAGGGTAAATTTGGGGTGAAGGCGAACCGCGGCGAAGCCGGAGGATTGAAAAACAATACCTCCAAACCGGAATAAAACCTGCAACTTCGGCACCAAAATGTGCTGTCATTGCCGGCGCAGCAAGAGGGCCGCACCCCGCCATGACGCGATCCGACGACGAGCCGTCGTCCCCCTTCGAGATCATCGAACCCGCCAGCTGGCGGGCCCCGATCATCTTCAACTCGCCCCATTCCGGCGCGGCGTATCCGCGCGCCTTCCTCGACGCCTCGCGCATCGACCTCGGCACGCTGCGCCGCTCGGAAGATTCCTTCATGGACGAGATGATCGAGGGGCTGACCTCCGAAGGCTTCGCCGTGGTGCGAGTGCACTTTCCACGCTCCTTCGTCGACGTCAACCGCGAGCCCTACGAACTCGACCCACGCATGTTCGACGGCCGGCTGCCGAGCTTCGCCAATACCCGCTCGATGCGGGTCGCCGGCGGACTTGGAACCATTCCGCGGGTGGTCGGCGACGGCCAGGAGATCTACCGCGACCGCCTCAGCGTCGAGGACGCCCTGCAACGAATCGAAAGCCTCTACAAACCCTACCACCGCGCCCTGCGCCGCCTGATCGGCTCGGTCCATGAGCGCTTCGGCGCCGTGGTGCTGGTCGACTGCCACTCCATGCCCTCGACCGGCATCTCGCGCGACGAGCCGCGGCGGCCGGACGTGGTGATCGGCGACCGTTACGGCACGAGCTGCGCGGCGCAGCTGCCGCAGACGATCGAGGAGGCGCTGACCGCGATGGGCTATACGGTCGGCCGCAACAAGCCCTATGCCGGCGGCTTCATCACCGAGCATTACGGCAATCCCGCCAGCGGGCTGCACGCGGTGCAGATCGAACTCAACCGGGCGATCTACATGGACGAACGGCGCCGGGAACGCACCGAGCGCTTTGCCCAGATCACGGCGGATTTCGCGGCGCTGGCGCGCGCGATTGCCGCCGTGCCGCTCACCATGCTCGGGCCGTTCGAGGCCGCCGCCGAATAGCGACACGACCGACCGAAAGTCGACACCGGCACACGTAAGTCCGGCCGAGGGCAAGGAAATAGCGGCGGCGAACCAAACGGCATAGAAAAAGGGCCGCCTGCGAAAGCAAGCGGCCCAAGTCTAGGGAGGAAACGCCCAAGGAGGGCAGCGATAACGCGAAGCGCTATCGCACCGCAACAATATGCGGCCGCAGCGCAAAAAACGCAAGGATTATTGGCGCCGTCGATTATGCATTTTTTGCATGACAGCTCTGCCGTTCATGCGCCCAGTATGATCGATATTTCCATGCAATATCAGTCACTAAGCTATGTACGCCCCTCTCTCGTTACCTGCCGAAATCACCCAAAAGCCACCCAAAAAATGAATCAATAGTACTGTCTGATCGATCAATCGGACAAAGCTATGAACGCAGAAATCTTTCACTCCGCGCTCGCATTCGAGAAAATTCGAAACAGGAAAGCTGCTTGTTGCCGGTCGACCGGGCTTGGGCTCGCGCGGTGAATCTGACGTTCGTATCAGCCTTGCAGCGAATTCGTCGTACGTGCGTCAAGACGGCGAGGCGGCGAACCGGCGCCTTGCCTGCTATGACCGGACTTGTTGTCACGCCGGTTTGGGCAGACAGATTGGGGCGGAGCGCAGCCGGAGCGGGCGCGCAGGGAGTGCCTTAGATGGTCATCGATTTCACGGCGTTTCTCGACCGCCTCGCCTCGGCCTCGGGAGAAACCATCCTGCCCTTCTTCCGCACCTCGCTCAGCGTCGATAACAAGAACGACGGCCGGGACCTCGATCCGGTCACCGAGGCCGATCGGGCCGCGGAGGCGGTGATGCGCCGGCTGATCAAGGCCAATTTTCCACAGCACGGCATCGTCGGCGAGGAATTCGGCGATGAACGCCCCGACGCCGAATATGTCTGGGTGCTCGATCCGATCGACGGCACCAAGTCCTTCATCTCCGGCCTGCCGATCTGGGGCACGCTGATCGCGCTGATGCATCATGGCGTGCCGGCCTTCGGCATGATGCATCAGCCCTATATCGGCGAGCGCTTCAGCGGCGACGGTGGCGCGGCGAGCTACAGCGGGCCGTCGGGCAAGCGCAAGCTCGCGGTGCGGCGCTGCGCCGGCCTCGCCGAAGCCACGATCTTCACCACCAGCCCGCGACTGATGAATGGCGCCGACCGCGCGCAGTTCGAGAAGGTCGAGGCCGAGACGCGGTTGTCGCGCTACGGCGGCGACTGCTACGCCTACTGCATGCTGGCGGCCGGCCATCTCGATCTCGTCGTCGAGACCGAACTCAAGCCTTATGACATCGCGGCCCTGGTCCCGATCATCACCGGTGCAGGCGGCATCGTCACCACCTGGGAAGGCGCCCCGGCCCAGCACGGCGGCCGCATCGTCGCCGCCGGCGACCCGCGCGTCCACGAAGCCGCGCTCAAGCTGCTCCAGAGCTGAAAGAGACGGCCGCCGCGCAGATGCCGGGGTCGGAAGCGGGCGCAAGAAACCGGACCGGCCGTCACATTCAGAATGAATACTCCACGCCGACAGTAGCTCCTTGAAACAGTATCGCCGCCCCGCAGTTGACGCCAAGCGCACGCACGCCCGACGCAGTCGTCAACGTTTCCTGGATCTGTCCCGGCGCCAATGCAACGCCATCGAGCCATAGCGCTGCGTAACCTGCTTTCAGCGCCAGCCCGTCAATCACCCGATATTTCACCTGCAGATTGGCTTCGCCGACGAAGGCGGCATGGTTGGCCGTGGCGCTCGATGAATACACGACCTTCTGAAGGCTGACCCCTGTCGATTGCTCGGCATTGTTCTCGAAAATTCCGATCTTGATCAGCCCGTCGAGCGAAAAGCGGCCAAGCTCCAGTATCTTTCCGGCCAGGCCGACTTGGACGCCGTACAGGTTGTTCGTCGTGCTCGTATTCCAAAAGGGGGGATAATTTCCTGCCACCGTCCCGCCCGGCGTAACCTGAAAGAGATTGCAACCAGGACACGTCGACTTCCATGTCGGTGCGGTAAGATCTGCGGGGGTCAACGCCCCCTGAAGACTGTCATTTAGCTGCAGCCAGCGAAATCCGGCCAGGACGGTCACCCGGCTGGAGAGAGTGAACCGTCCGCTGGCCTCGGCGCCATAAAGACTTGTCGTCGAATTCCACACCATGGACTGGTAGGGAAAATCCTGAGTTTGCCAGAAGATGCCCGGCGCCTTCATGACCAGCCAGGCCGGGGGACTGTCGGGACCAATGGAACCGGTGGCGCTCTGATCGAAGATATTGAAGAACGACAGCTCGGCACCGTAACCGGATGGGTCATGATAAGTGAGGGCGACCTTGGGTCCGGCGGAGAAACCCTGTCGAAACTGATTGCTGTTGAAGACTTCGGCGCCGGAGGCAGTTGAAGTTGCAAGAAATGGCACGACGCCCGCCACGCGCTCGACGAGCGTTCGATTGACGCCGCCCGTGCGCGCCAAGGCGATCGCCTCGGCCGAGATGGTCCACCGCGGATTGCGCTCCGGCCGGTTGACCGCCATCGGCGAGACGACGGAGGCGCCCCCGTCACCATCCAACGATTTGCCGGTCAAACTCGCCTGGTCTTCGGCCGATGCCGCGATCGGCAGGAACAGCGCGGCGAAAAGAGAATGGAACAAACGGGTCGCGGCACAGCCACGTTTACGACGGAGCAATCCAAAACGAGTTCTCATCGCCTGACCGTTGATCCAGTTGCGTCCTTTTCAACAAAGGCAAGCGGAACGGGTAACAAGGGCGTCGAGAGCGAGAGAGCGCGGCGCCGGCGACTGCGTCAACAGATACTATACAGATTTAAATAGCAGCGCCAATCTGCTACTCGCAAAGGAGAAACATCGCCGACGCGATCGTCAGATTCAGGCCGAGAGCGCGTCCACGAAGCCGCGCTCAAGCTGCTCCAGAGCCGAAAGAGACGGCCGCCGCGCGCAGATGTTCGGCGAACTGCCGCGCCGGGCGCGGCAAGGCGCGGAAGCTGCGGGCGCAGACGACCAGCCGCCGGCGGGCGAACGCATCGCGCAGGCGCAGCCTCTCGATCTTCATGGTCTGGGCGGCGCGGTCGGCAGCCTGCTGCGGCACCACCGCAATGCCGACGCCTGCCTCCACCAGGCGGCAGACCTGATCGAAAGCCTTCAGCCGTGCCCGCAAATGCAGCCGGCGGCCGAGCAGCGCCGCCTGCGCGGCGATGTGATCCTGCAGCGCCGCGCCTTCGGCGAGACCGACGAAATCGCGCGCTGCGACCTCGGCAAAGCTGACCGAGCGGTGAGCCGCGAGCGAATCGCCGATCGGCACCACCAGGGCCAGGTGATCCTCGCAGAAGGCGAAGGCCTCCAGTTCCGACGGCACGGCGCGATCGATCGCGACCCCGAGTTCCGCGCCACCGCTCGCGATGATCTCGCCCACGCGCGCGCTCTGCAGTTCCTCGACAGCGACGGTCAGACCGGGGTGACCGCGCAGGAAGGCGGCGAGCGGCACGGGCAGATGCTCGGACAGCCCGGCAGTATTCGCCAGTAAGCGGATCTCCGCCGTCGCGCCTCGGCCGTCGGCGGCGAACTCCCCCTTGAGCGCCGCGATGCTGCCGAGCACGCCGCGGGCATGGGCGAGCAGCGTCTCGCCGCTCGCTGTCAGTTCGACGCCGCGCCGCCGCCGGTGCAACAGCGCCGCGCCGAGTTCCGCCTCGAGGCGCTTGATGCGGGCACTGGCGGAGGCAAGCGCCAGGGCACAATGAGCGGCACCGGCGGTGATGCTGCCCCGTTCGGCGATGGCCACGAACAGCCTCAGATCGGTGAGATCGAAATGCATGGCTGCCGCCTCCGTCGTCATCTGACCTCTCTGCCTTCGTCCAGAACGAAGGCTGCGCGCTAGTGTGTCGTCTCGCAATTGCCTACCGCCTTTGCGGCAAGCCTCTCGTAAGCAATTGCGAGACATAAGCCACACTAGCAAAAGCGGAACACCAGCCTTCGCATCATCCAGATTGTAAGGCCGTGACGCATCGGTCAATCTGCGCCCCTTGCCGCTCGTTCCCTGCCGGAATCCCAAGACCCTCGCCATGCCAACATCCCTGCACGTCATGATCGCGCTCGCGCTGCTGCTGGCCGGCTTCGTCAAGGGCGTGCTCGGGCTCGGGCTGCCGACGGTGGCGATCGGGCTGTTGGCGACAAGAATGCCGCCGGCCCAGGCGCTCGCCATCGTCATCGTGCCGGCGATCGTCACCAATATCTGGCAGACCTTCGCGGGCCATTACCTGCGCGACATCGTGCGGCGGCTGTGGCCGCTGATGGCCGGCACGCTCGCCGGCATCCTGCTGGGCGGCGGCTTGATGACCGGCCCCTATGCCCGCCTCGGCACGCTCGTGCTCGGCATCCTGCTGATGGTCTATGCGATCATCGGCCTGCGACAGCTTCATTTCACCGTGGCGCCGGCGCACGAAAAATGGGTCGGCGGCATCGTCGGCCTGATCACCGGGGTGATTTCGGCGGCGACCGGCATCCAGGTGATCCCCTCAATGCCGTTCATGCAGGCGATCGGCATGGAGAAGGACGAACTCGTGCAGGCGCTCGGGGTGTTCTTCACCACCGCGACGCTCGGCCTCGCCTTCAATCTCACCGATGCCGGCCTGCTCGGCGCCGCGACCGCGCTGCCCGGCTCCATCGCCATGGCAGGCGCCTTCATCGGCATGGCGATCGGCCAACAGGTCCGCGGCCGGATGAACGCCGTGACTTTCCGGCGCTGGTTCCTGATCGCGATGATCCTGCTCGGGCTCTATCTCGCCGGCAGCACCGTGATGTCCCTGATCTCCACGCCGCACGCCGGCTGAAACGCGAGACTCACTCGGCCAGGGCCACCCGCACCCCGAGCCAGATGAACAGCGCGCCGAGAGCGCGGTTCACCCCCTGCACGAGCGCCGTCGAGCGCCGGGCCCGTGCCGCGGCCCTGCCCGTCGCCACCGCCAGCCCGATATTCCACAAGGTGCCGAAGACATCGAACCACAGGCCGAGAAGGAGGAAGCCGAGCGCCTTGAAGGGCGCGCCGGCATCGACGAACTGCGGCAGGAAGGCGAGGAAGAACAGCGCCACTTTGGGATTGAGCGCGTTGGTCAGGGCGCCCTGGCGAAAGACCTGCCCGAGATCGGCGGCAGGGGGCGGCGCCGCCTCGCCCGCCGGGTGCGCCCGCGCCAGCAGCATGCGCAGGCCCATGATGCACAGCCACGCCGCGCCGAGCAGCTTGACCGCCATGAAGCCGGTTGCCGAGGCGGCAATCAGCGCCGACAGGCCGGCGGCCGCGGCAACGATATGGACGAGACAGCCGGCCCCGACACCGAGCGCCGCGGTAACCCCGCCGCGCCAGCCGAGCTGCAGGCTGCGGCCGGCGACATAGGCCGCATCGGGACCAGGTGTGATGTTGAGAAGCAGGCCGGCGGCGACGAACAGCCAGAAGTCATGAATGCCGAGATTCTCGAGAGTCATAGCCTCTCCGGTCCTCCACCTGAGCCTTTAGCTATTTGAACAGCGGCGTGCCCGGCACGAAGGCGTCGAACGCCGACCAGAAGAGCTCCCGATAACGGTCCTGCTCCTGGAGGATCTCGTGGCGGGCGCCGGGAATGACGAGATGGCTGCCGGCGCGCAGGTGATAGGCCAGCTCCTCGATCGCCGCGGTCGAGACGATGGTGTCGTTGCCCGCCGCCAGCATCAGGATCGGCTGATGGATGCGGGCGGGAAAGTCCACGGCCCTGAAGTCGTGCATGGTGCGGAAGGCGGTATCCGCCC
Organism: Bradyrhizobium sp. WD16; assembly: GCF_024181725.1. Classification (NCBI taxonomy): domain Bacteria; kingdom Pseudomonadati; phylum Pseudomonadota; class Alphaproteobacteria; order Hyphomicrobiales; family Nitrobacteraceae; genus Bradyrhizobium; species Bradyrhizobium sp. WD16. The sequence continues at coordinate 1,036,232 of NZ_CP028908.1, forward strand.
AGGCGATCGTCGGCGACGCGATCCCGAGCGCCGGATCCTCCTCGAGGATTGCGGCGTTGCGGGTGTAGCGCACCGGATCGCCGGTCACCGGATTGGCGGCGAACGGACCGGTGCCGACGATATCGTTGTTGCCGCCGGGCACATAGCGCCCGCCCAGACCGGCAAGACGCATGGTCAGCAGCAGCGTGCGGACCGGAAATGACGTGCGCCGCCCGGGCAGGTCGATCATCGGCGCGGTCAGCACCATCCGGTCGAACCAGCGCTTGCCGGCATGGGCGAGGCGCAGCATCACCGCGCCGCCCATGGAATGGGCCAGCGCGAAGAACGGCGGCGGACAATCCGGCAGCACGACCTGATGAATGAACGCCTCGACGTCGATCTCGTAATCGGAGAAACGGCGGACATATCCCTTGCGCGGGTTCCTCAGCCCGCGCGACGACCGGCCCTGGCCACGCCAATCGATCATCGCCACGGCGAAGCCGCGGTCGCGCAGATCCTGCACCGTCTCGAAATACTTCTCGATGCATTCGCCGCGGCCGGTGAAGACACAGACCGTACCCTTGCGGCCCGCCGGCGGCTCCCAGCGGGCAAAGCGCAATTCGACGCCGTCGGGAGTCTTGATGGTCCCGCTGACAACGCCCTCCGGCGCCGGGTTGGCGGGAATCGAAACGAGCGTCATGGCAATGGCCCGGAGCGGAAAACAGCTGTCAGGGAAGGCATTCGGGAGCGGATACCGGCGCGCGGACAACCCCTTGAAGGCCGCGCAGACCCTCCCATATCAGGTTCGTGCAGGCCTCTCCAGTGCGGTGGATCTGACGCTCGTACCAGCACAGCGCGGCGAATCCTTCGTACGAGCGTCAGATCCACCGCACCAGGTTGCACAAGACGAAAGCCCGGCCGTGACGGCGGGCGGTCGGGGATACTTGCTCCCCTGGGACTTGCTCAATTGAGGAGAACCATCATGCGCACGTTTGATCTTGCCCCCTTCTATCGTTCCACCATCGGTTTCGACCGGCTGTTCAATCTGCTGGACCAGACCAGCGCCGACTCCGCGCCGGGTTACCCGCCCTACAACATCGAGCGAACCGGCGATAACGCCTATCGCATCACCGTCGCTGTCTCCGGCTTCTCGCAGAACGAACTGTCGATCGTCGCGAAGGAGAACACGCTGACGATAAAGGGTGAGAAAGCCTCCAGCGAGAACAAGGCCAGGTCCGAAGTGCTCTATCGCGGCATCGCCGCCCGCGCCTTCGAACGGGTGTTCCAGCTCGCCGACGACGTCCAGGTCAGGAATGCGTCGCTCGAGAACGGGCTGCTGCATGTCGACCTGGTCCGCGAGATTCCCGAGGCCAAGAAACCCCGTACCATCGCGATCGCGAACGGTTCGGCCAGCGCCGCGCCGCAGGTCGAGAAGGCCGCGTAAGCCGACCGCGATCCGGGGTCGCCGGGATCCCCCGCACCGAATTCGATCGAGCGCCCCGGTCCGCCGGGGCGCTTTTCGTTGTCCCGCGCCTGCTGTCGGCGCGCCCGGCGACCTATTCGAAGCCCTGCACCGGCGGCATCTCCTGGGTGGGCTGGAGCTGCAGCGTGGGCGGGGCGGGTTTCGCCTCGGCCGGTTTGGCGTCGGCCGGGCGGACTTCCGCCCGGGCTTGAGCTGCAGCCTGGGCGGCGGCCGGCGGCACCGCGGCGGCTTTCGGCTCGGGCCGGGGGGCCGGGTTCGCGGCCGGCGTCCGGCTGGCGACCCGCGGGCCGGCATGGGGGATCGGCAGCGGCGGCCGCAGGTTGCGGACGCTGGCCCGCTGCACCGGCGACGGCAGGCCGGGCGAGCCATAGGTTCCGACCACCTCGTCCTCGGCGATCTCGGCAGGCATGAAGCGCAGGATCCGACCGGTATGGGCATCGACCACCACCCGACCGTCATCGCCGTCAGGGCTGATCGCCGAAACGGTGTAGACCCAGCGCCGCCGGACCGGCTGGCCAAGCGGCTCGAAACCCCTCGCCTGCAGGATCCGCTCGACCTCGAACGCCGGCACCGCTTCCTCTATTACCACCGGCTCCCGCCAACCGCGCGGCGGCGGCGCATAGGGACCCGGATCAGGCGGCGGCGCGAGACCCGGCACTTCTCCGACCCGGATCTCGTCGACCACCCGCACGGCGGCGACCACGCCATCCGCTGCAGCTCCGGCCGCGGCCCTGACCAGCCCCTCGCCCGGCATCTCGGCATGCGCCGCGGACGCGCCCACCAGCGTTGCCGCCAGCACCCCGCCGGCTGCAGCACGCGCCAAAACTCCCGCGAAAGAACGCCTCATATCCCGCTCCTGTTACCCTCGTCCCCGGTCATCCGGGCGTCGTTGACCGCCCACCGGGCGACGGCGTTAACCTTGCGGCGGAATGGGGCGCGGCTTGGACGCAATCGCGGCGCGACGCTGCCAAACCGGGGCGCAAGCAGGGCAGAAATGCTTGCATTGGCAGGGACTCTCACGCGCTTGTGTGATAGAAAAAAATTTGGCAAGGTCAGCGCTAGGACAGCACGGCTGTCCCATTTTTCCGGGCAACCGGCTTTCCGTCGACGACGCGGCGACGGAGGGGATGGGCAGAGGTCGGCCCGACACGGCAGGCATCTAGAAAAGCGTCTCCTGAAATGGCTCGCCCGGTGCGATGCGGTATCGAACTGGTGCCGCCGCGCCGAAGCTGCGCCGGAAAACGTAAAAATGACGCCTCGCGACGGGGATCGCGGAGGTGCGAGAGGGTGACATGAGCGAATCCAGTTTCGAGCACGACGTTCACGGTGCAATGGCGCTGTCGACGGACCGCGATTCGAAACCGGCCGCTCCGCTCGAACACACGACCCGGCCTGCCGCCGCCGGCCTCTACGACCCTGCGCTGGAAAAAGATTCCTGCGGCGTCGGCTTCATCGCCGACATCAAGGGCCGCAAGTCCCACAAGATCGTCAGCGACGCGCTGAGCGTGCTGTGCAATCTCGAGCACCGCGGCGCTGTCGGCGCCGATCCGCGCGCCGGCGACGGCGCCGGCATCCTCGTGCAGATTCCGCACGCCTTCTTCAGCCGCAAGGCCAAGGAGCTTGGCTTTGCGCTGCCCGCCCCCGGCAAATATGCCGTCGGCGCGCTGTTCATGCCGCGCGAGACGGCCTGGCGCGAGGTGATCAAGAGCATCATCGCCAAGCAGATCAAGGCCGAAGGCCTGACCCTGCTCGGCTGGCGCGACGTGCCGACCGACAACTCCTCGCTCGGCGAAACGGTGAAGCCGACCGAGCCCAACCACATGCAGGTCTTCATCGCCTGCGAGGACTGCAAGGACGAGGAAGAGTTCGAGCGCCGGCTCTACATGGCGCGCAAGAGCGTCTCCAACGCCATCTATCAGCGTCGCGAGCGCACGCTCAGCGGCTACTACTTCGTGTCGTTGTCGTGCCGGACCGTCGTCTACAAGGGCATGTTCCTCGCCGACCAGCTCGGCAAGTACTATCCCGACCTCAGCGAGCCCGATTTCGAGACGGCGCTGGCCCTGGTGCATCAGCGCTTCTCGACCAATACCTTCCCGACCTGGTCGCTGGCGCATCCCTACCGGATGATCGCCCACAACGGCGAGATCAACACGCTGCGCGGCAACGTCAACTGGATGGCGGCGCGCCAGGCCTCGGTGTCGTCCCAGCTGTTCGGCGAGGACATCGAGAAGCTGTGGCCGATCTCCTATGAGGGCCAGTCCGACACCGCCTGCTTCGACAATGCCCTCGAATTCCTGGTGCAGGGCGGCTACTCGCTGCCCCACGCCGTGATGATGATGATTCCCGAGGCCTGGGCCGGCAATCCGCTCATGGACGAGAAGCGGCGCGCCTTCTACGAATACCATGCCTCGCTGATGGAGCCGTGGGACGGCCCGGCGGCGATCGCCTTCACCAACGGCCGGCAGATCGGCGCCACGCTGGACCGCAACGGCCTGCGGCCGGCGCGTTACCTCGTCACCAAGGACGATCGCATCCTGATGGCGTCCGAAATGGGCGTCCTCAAGATTCCGGAGGACCAGATCGTCACCAAGTGGCGGCTGCAGCCCGGCAAGATGCTGCTGGTCGACCTCGAACAGGGACGCTTGATTCCCGACGACGAGATCAAGGCGTCGCTGGCCGAGAGCCATCCCTATCGCGAGTGGCTGTCGAACACCCAGATCGTGCTGGAGGACCTCCAGGAGGCGCCGGGCGAGCGCGCGCCCTCCAACCTGCCGCTGCTCGATCGCCAGCAGGCCTTCGGCTACACCCAGGAGGACATCAACTTCCTGCTGTCGCCGATGGCGGCGCTGGGCGAGGAGGCGACCGGCTCGATGGGCACCGACACGCCGATTTCGGCGCTGTCGAGCAAGCCCAAGCAGCTCTTCACCTATTTCAAGCAGAACTTCGCCCAGGTCACCAACCCGCCGATCGACCCGATCCGCGAGGAGATCGTGATGAGCCTGGTGTCGTTCATCGGCCCGCGGCCGAACCTGTTCGACATCGAAGGCGTGTCGCGTTCCAAGCGCCTCGAAGTGCGCCAACCCATCCTGACCAATGCCGACCTCGAGAAGATCCGCTCGATCTCCGAGATCGCCGAGTCGCATTTCCGCTCGCGCACCCTCGACACCACCTACGCCGCCTCGCTCGGCGCCGCCGGCATGGAGCAGGTGCTCGATGATCTCTGCGGCCGGGCCGAGGCCGCCGTGCGCGAAGGCGTCAACATCATCATCCTGTCCGACCGCGCGGTCAGCAGCGACCAGATCCCGATTCCCTCGCTCCTGGCCTGCGCCGCCGTGCATCATCACCTGATCCGCACCGGGCTGCGCACGTCGGTGGGCCTCGTCGTCGAATCGGGCGAGCCGCGCGAGGTGCATCACTTCGCCTGTCTCGCCGGCTACGGCGCCGAGGCGATCAACCCCTATCTCGCCTTCGAGACCATCGTCGCGATGAAGGACAAGCTTCCCGCGACGATCGAGGACAAGGAGATCGTCAAGCGCTACATCAAGGCGATCGGCAAGGGCCTGATGAAGGTGATGTCCAAGATGGGCATCTCCACCTATCAGTCCTATTGCGGCGCGCAGATCTTCGACGCCGTCGGCCTGAAAGCGGATTTCGTCGCCAAGTACTTCGCCGGCACGCACACCCGGATCGAGGGCGTCGGCCTCGCCGAGATCGCCGAGGAGACGGCGCAGCGCCATGGCGCCGCCTTCGGCGAATCGCCGGTGCTCAAGAGCGCGCTCGACGTCGGCGGCGAATACGCCTTCCGCACCCGCGGCGAGGATCACGCCTGGACCGCCGAATCGGTCTCGACGCTGCAGCATGCGGTGCGCGGCAACTCGCAGGAGCGTTACCGGGCCTTCGCCAAGATCCTCAACGAGCAGAGCGAACGGCTCCTGACCATCCGCGGCCTGTTCCGCGTCAGGAGCGCCGAGGAGGACAAGCGCAAGCCGGTGCCGCTCGCCGAAGTCGAACCGGCCAGTGAAATCGTCAAGCGTTTTGCCACCGGCGCCATGTCGTTCGGCTCGATCTCGCGCGAGGCGCACACCACCCTCGCCATCGCCATGAACCGGATCGGCGGCCGCTCCAACACCGGCGAAGGCGGCGAGGAAGCCGACCGCTTCAGGCCGATGCCGAACGGCGATTCGATGCGTTCGGCGATCAAGCAGGTCGCCTCGGGCCGGTTCGGCGTCACGACGGAATATCTCGTCAATTCCGACATGATGCAGATCAAGATGGCGCAGGGCGCCAAGCCCGGCGAAGGCGGCCAGCTGCCCGGCCACAAGGTCGACGCGACCATCGCCCGGGTGCGCCACTCGACGCCCGGCGTCGGCCTGATCTCGCCGCCGCCGCACCACGACATCTATTCGATCGAGGATCTGGCGCAGCTCATCTACGACCTCAAGAACGTCAATCCCGACGGTCTCGTCTCGGTCAAGCTGGTGTCGGAAGTCGGCGTCGGCACCGTCGCCGCCGGCGTCGCCAAGGCGCGCGCCGACCATGTGACGATCTCCGGCTTCGAAGGCGGCACCGGCGCGAGCCCGCTGACCTCGATCAAGCATGCCGGCAGCCCGTGGGAGATCGGCCTCGCCGAGACCCACCAGACCCTGGTGCGCGAGCGGCTGCGCAGCCGCATCACGGTCCAGGTCGACGGCGGCTTCCGCACCGGCCGCGACGTCGTCATCGGCGCGCTGCTCGGCGCCGACGAGTTCGGCTTCGCCACCGCGCCGCTGATCGCGGCGGGCTGCATCATGATGCGCAAGTGCCACCTCAACACCTGCCCGGTCGGCGTCGCCACCCAGGATCCGGTGCTGCGCAAGCGCTTCGTCGGCCAGCCCGAGCACGTCATCAACTACTTCTTCTTCGTCGCCGAAGAAGTCCGCGAGATCATGGCCGCGCTCGGCTACCGCACCGTCAACGAGATGATCGGCCAGAGCCAGATGCTCGACCAGAACGCCCTGGTGGCGCACTGGAAGGCCAAGGGCCTCGACTTCTCCAAGCTGTTCTACAAGCAGCAGGCCGCGCCCGGACAGAAGATCTACCAGAGCGAGAGGCAGGACCATCACCTCGAGAAGGTGCTGGACCGCAAGCTGATCGGCGAGGCCCAGGCCGCGCTCGATCGCGGCGCGCCGGTGAAGATCGAAACCGAGATCAACAACACCGACCGCAGCGCCGGCGCCATGCTGGCCGGCGCGGTGGCCAAGCGCTTCGGTCATGCCGGCCTGCCCGACGACACCATCCATGTCCGTCTCAACGGCACCGCCGGCCAGGCCTTCGGCGCCTGGCTCGCGCGCGGCGTCACCTTCGAACTCGAGGGCGAAGCCAACGACTATGTCGGCAAGGGGCTGTCCGGCGGCCGCATCATCGTCCGCCCGCCGGCTGATTCCGGCGTGGTCCCCGAGGAGTCGATCATCGTCGGCAACACCGTGATGTACGGCGCGATCGCGGGCGACTGCTACTTCCGCGGCATCGCCGGCGAACGCTTCGCCGTGCGTAATTCCGGCGCCGTCGTCGTCGTCGAGGGGGCCGGCGACCACTGCTGCGAATACATGACCGGCGGCGTGGTGGTGGTGCTCGGCAACACCGGCCGCAACTTCGCGGCCGGTATGTCGGGCGGCGTCGCCTACGTCTATGACGAGGACGGCACCTTCGAGAAGCGCTGCAACATGGCGATGGTCGAACTCGAGCCGGTGCTCTCGGAGGAGATGCTCAGCGAGAACTCCTTCCACCAGAGCGGCGATCTCGAGGCCCATGGCAGGGTCGACGTCCTCGCCAACCTCACCGGCGACGATGTCGAGCGGCTGCATGTGCTGATCACCCGGCACGGCAAGCTGACCGGCTCGAAGCGGGCCGCGGCGATCCTCGCCGACTGGCCGGCGGCCCTGCGCAGGTTCCGCAAGGTCATGCCGGTCGAATTCCGCCGCGCTCTGAACGAACTGAAAAAGCGCGAATCCGACGAACCGAAGATCGCGATCGGCGCGTAACTCTCTGCGGGACAGACGTTTCCATGGGCAAGATCACTGGCTTTCTTGAAATCGACCGTAGCGACCGCGTCTATGCGCCCGTCGCCGAGCGGCTGAAGCACTATCACGAATTCGTCGTGCCTCTCTCGGAGAAGGAGCTGCGCGATCAGGCGGCGCGCTGCATGAATTGCGGCGTTCCCTACTGCCACGGCACCGGCGCGGTGACGCCGGGCACGCCCGGCTGTCCGGTCAACAACCAGATCCCGGACTGGAACGACCTCGTCTACAACGGCAACTGGGAAGAGGCCGCGCGCAACCTGCATTCGACCAACAACTTCCCCGAATTCACCGGGCGGGTCTGCCCGGCGCCGTGCGAGTCCTCCTGCACGCTGAATCTCGAGGAGACTCCGGTCACCATCAAGACCATCGAATGCGCGATCGTCGACCGCGCCTGGCAGAACGGCTGGCTCAATCCCGAGATCGCCGCGCACAAGACCGGCAAGAAGATCGCCGTGGTCGGCTCCGGCCCGGCGGGCCTCGCCTGCGCCCAGCAACTCGCCCGCGCCGGCCATGACGTGCATGTCTACGAGAAGAACGCCAAAGCCGGCGGCCTTCTGCGCTACGGCATTCCCGACTTCAAGATGGAGAAGGGCATCATCGACCGCCGCATCGGCCAGATGGAGGCCGAAGGCGTCGTCTTCCATTACGGCAAGGCGGTCGGCGGGCCCGGCGGCATCGATCCGAGCGAGCTCATCAAGACCCATGACGCCGTGGCGCTGACCGGCGGCGCGGAAGCGCCGCGCGACCTGCCGGTGCCCGGCCGCGAGCTCGACGGCATCCATTTCGCCATGGACTTCCTGCCGCAGCAGAACCGCCGCGTCGGCAACGAGCCGCTCGGCGACGTCCGGGAGATCCTCGCCACCGGCAAGCATGTGGTGGTGATCGGCGGCGGCGATACCGGATCCGACTGCATCGGCACCTCGAACCGTCACGGCGCGAAAAGCGTGACCCAGCTCGAGATCATGCCGCAGCCGCCGGAGAAGGAGAACAAGCTGCTGACATGGCCGAACTGGCCGATGAAGATGCGGACCTCCTCGAGCCATCAGGAAGGCGCCAAGCGCGAATTCGCGGTGCTGACCCAGCGCTTCTCCGGCAGCAACGGCAAGGTCGAGAAGCTGCATTGCATCCATGTCGACAGCAAGATGCAGCCGATCGCCGGCAGCGAGTTCGCGCTCGAGGCCGACCTCGTGCTGCTCGCCATGGGCTTCGTCCACCCGGTGCACGAGGGCCTGCTCAAGACGCTCGGCGTCGACCTCGACCCGCGCGGCAACGTCCGGGCCTCGACCGGCGACTACAAGACCTCGGTGCCGAAGGTGTTCGCCTCGGGCGACATCCGGCGCGGCCAGTCGCTGGTGGTCTGGGCGATCCGCGAGGGCCGGCAGTGCGCCGCCTCGATCGACCAGTTCCTGATGGGCGCGACCAACCTGCCGCGCTGAGCGCGAAGACCGAGACGACAGATCTAGGCCGCCCGCAGGGGCGGCCTTTTTCGTTGCACCGCGATCTGCCCAGCCACGCGCGATCGCCCGTCGGCGCACCGCGCTGTCAGCGATCGATCGCAATCGCCGTGATATCGTGGGTTGCGGCTCTGGTTCGGCGCAATGCCGCGGCTCGTGGGACGACATCACTGAACCCGCACCGGATATTCGACGTCAAAACCATGAGCTGCTATCTTCTTGTCCGCGGAGCGAGTTGATGGACGACGATCAAACATCCCCGGATCGCGGTGTCGCCAAAGGCCCGTGGGGCGCGCCGCGGATCGCCCCGCCGCCGCACCCGCCTCAGGCCGCGCCCGGCCCGGTCAAGGATGTGTCGCGCGCCGCCCGTCACCGGATCGGGCTGTCCTCGATATTGTTTGCGGTGCTGATGGTCGCGCTGGTCGGCGGCCGCGCCTATAAGGATCTGTCGCGGCCGGAGGCCTGGGCCTACTGGCGCGACGCCTATCTCTCGCCCAGCCTGAAGTCGTCGGTCGCCGACGTCGAGATCGACGGCCGAAAGCGCGTGACGCTGGCCGTCAGCGGCAAGATCGGTGCGGCCGCGGCCACCTGGTTTCGCACGGCGCTCGACGACGCCAAGCTCTCCGCCGGCGACGTAGTGGCGTTGTCATCGCCGGGCGGCAATCTCGATCAGGCGCTCATCATCGGTGAAATGATCCGCGCCCGCGGCCTTGCCACCGCGGTCGGCACAATCGACAGCCTGGGACGGCTCACGCCCTCCTATTGCGCCAGCGCCTGTGTCTTCGTCTTTGCCGGCGGCAAGCCCCGCCTCGGCCTCGATGGCTCGAAGCTCGGCGTCCACCGCTTCACAACAAAGGCGTCGGGATCCGATGCCGTCGCCGACGCCCAGCGCACCACCGGCTTCATCCTCAGCTACATGACGCGGATGGGGGTGTCGCCGTCGATCCTGGAACTGATGACCGCCACCGGCGAGATTCGCTGGCTGAACGAGGCGCAGGCGACCGACCTCGAGCTCGTCACCGAACCGCTGCCGCGATCCTGACAACGCCGAGACGTAAGCCGCGCCTATTGCCCGACAAAGGTGCCCGGCGCGGAAGCCGCAGGACCGATATTCAGCGGCGGGCGCGGCACGTTATCGCGCGGCCGCGGTCGGCTCTGCACCGGCGGCGATGCCTCCTTGCGCTTCCTGGGCGGGGCGGGTTGTCCGTCGGGCGACGATGCGCCAGGCGCGTCGGCAGCCGGCGGCGCGACCGCCGGAGCCGACTTCGGCTGGCCGGCCTGCTCCGGTCTGGCCACTGCCGGAACGGTGGCGATGGCCGCATCCTTGGAAGCCTCCTTGGAAGCGTCCTTGGGAAGAGTAGCCTGATCGACGCTGCCGATGTCGCGCCGCGGCCAGGCGAAGTCGTCGGCGCGGCCGGCGGGCGCCGCCAGCGGCTCGCCCTTGACCAGCGTGCGCGCCGCAAGCGGATCCCACCCGGCCGGACGCGTGCCCGGACCACCGAGCAATTCGTCGCTGCCCACCGAGGAGGCGACCAGCGGCACGATCGGGCCGGCCAGCGGCCGCGGCGGCGGACCGCCAGGACGGGCGCTGACATCGGGAATCCCGGGCTCGCTCGGCAGCGCCACCGGCGTCGTGCGCGAGGTCAACAGCCGCGTCACCTCGCGCTCGACATAATGGGCGAGCTTGCGGGCGCCGGCCTTGGTGAAGAACACCCCGTCGCCGCTGCGCAGCCGGCGGATCTGACCTTCGAAATCTGGACCCTGGGTCATGAAGCGCCCGGATTCGTCGACGAAGCCGTCCCAGACGTCCACATAGGTGATGCCCGCCTTGCCGGCGGCGTCGCGATAAAGCGCATCGAGAAACAGCATGTCGGACGTCGCCTTCGGCCCGCGCACCGCCGGCAGGCCGACCCAGATCACGGGCACCCCCCTGGTCTTGAGCACCGCGATCATGTCTTCGATCTTCCTGGAATAGAGTTCGACCCAGCGTTCGTCGCGATACTCGTAGGTGCCGCTGCCGCGCGCGCTCTTCTCCGGCGCGATGATCGACGGCGTCTCGCCATCGGTCGGCTCGTCATTGCCCTGCTCGGCGTCGCCCGGTTTGGCGTCGGTCTGCTTGCCGTCCGCCGGCTTGCCGCGGGCGTCTTTCTTCTCGTCCTTCTTGTCGGCCGGCTTCTTCGGATCCGGCTTTTCGACCACTTCGTGGATCGGCATGCGATCGTTGAGGCCGAGCATCACGACGATGGCGTCGGCCTTCTCGGTGGCGATGATGCCCTTGGCGGCGGCGGCCCAGTCGGCAGGCTCGCCCTTCGGCTGGTATCGAATGAGGCCGGAGACGGTCTTGTGCTTGCGAATGACGCCCATGTCCGGCTGCTCGGCATAGGCATCCTCGAGGCCATAAGCCAGCCAGTCGGCCATGGCGTCGCCCAGCACCAGGACATTGTGCTCCGGCACAGTCTCCCGCTTCTCCGGTGACGGCGCGTGGGAATAATCGACGGCACGCTGCTGCTGCGGTTGGGGCGGCGGCGCACCGGGAAATATCTGCTGGAAAGGCGAGAAGAAGCCGCCGCCACCGCCATAACCGTAGCCGCGCGGTTGCTGCACGTGCTGGCGCGGCTGCGGGCGGCTGCCGAAAAAGTCGAAGAACTGCGCCGAGGCCGGGCTCATGATGCCGAGCAGCAGCGCCGCGGCGACGCTCACCACGATCAGAAGCCCGGATTCGGGCAGCAGGCGGCGCTTGGGCTCTGGCATGCGGCTCACGGCGGCTGAAGGAAACTTAGAATTAATACCAGATTCCGGCCGTCGCAGGGCGGCCTAGTGTGGTGGATCTGACGCTCGTTTCAGCGTTGGAGCGAGTTCTTCAAACGAGCGTCAGATCCAAAACCACACTAGAATCAAAATGATGCTAGTGTCCCCTTGTTTCCAACGTTCGTATGAGCGCCTGCCGCAATGGGATACGAACGTTGGAAACGGGACACTAGCGAGGACCGGTTCCCGGCATCAAGCGCGGCCGCAGGCTGGCGTCAAGCGAGCCGCACGACAGCCGACGAGGAGCCGATTGCGCCCTCCGCTACCGGCGCAGAATAAGCCGCTTTGCCAGAGCCTTACTGACCGCGCAGGCGATCGAGCATGGCCGCCGAGGCGAAGCCGTCGGCAGCGGCGCCGATCGAGGCCTGGAAGCCGCGCAGCGCCTTGCGGGTTTCGCCGCCGAGCTGGCCGTCGGGTTCGCCACGGTAGAACCCGCGTTGGGCCAGCAACTGCTGCAGCTCCAGCCGTTCCGCCCGGCTCAGCACCCGCTCCTGGCGCGGCCATGGCTGGAGGAAGGCCGCGCCGCCGCGCAGGCGGTCGGCGAGATAGCCGATCGCCAGGGCATAGGCCTCCGCCGGGTTGTAGCGCAGGATGCTGCGGAAATTTCCCAGCATCAGGAAGCCCGGTCCCTCGCTGCCGGCCGGCGCCAGCAGAAAGGCCTTGTCGGTGCCGCGCGGAAAGGGCTTGCCACCGGCGCGGCGGATTCCGAGCTGCTCCCACTGGGCAATGCTCATGACGCGGGCGCGGTCGGCCAGCATGTAGTCGAAGCCCTGCGGCACCTCGACCTCGTAGCCCCAGGTCTGGCCAGCCTGCCACCCATCCTTCTTGAGGTTGTTGGCGGTGGAGGCGATCAGATCGGCGACATCGCCGACCACGTCGCGGCGGCCGTCCTGATCGAAATCCACCGCATAGCGCTTGAACGCCGTCGGCATGAACTGGGTCGGGCCGAAAGCGCCGGCCCAGGAGCCCACCATCTGCGCGGGGACGAGGTCGCCGTGGTGAAGAATTTCGAGCGCCGAGAGAAACTCGTTGCGGAAATAGGCCTGGCGCCGGCCGATGCAGGACAATGTCGCGGTGGAGCGCAGCACGCTGCGGTCGCCGCCCTGGGTCGAGTAATTGGATTCCACACCCCAGATCGCCGCGATGATGTAGCGATCGACGCCATAGGTCTTTTCCACGGCGTCGAAGGTCGGGCGGTACTTGGCGAGGATCTCGCGGCCGGCCGCGATCCGGGCATCATTCACCAGCACGTCGAGATAGTCCCAGATCGCCTTGGTGAATTCCGGCTGGGAATCCATCAGGTCCATGATCCGCAGATCAGGAGCCAGCCCGGCGGTATAGCGTTCGAAGCTTTCGCGCGAGACGCCGCGCCGCGCCGCTTCCGGCCATAGCGAAGCGACGCAGGCATCGAAATTAGCCGCGGCCTCGCGGATCGCCTGGGCGGTCATCAGGGGGTGGCCCGAGGCGCCGTCTTCGCCGCTCCATTCCCTCGGCCCGGACGGCGGCAGCGCCGCCGGCCCTGCCGGCTGCGGTGAAAACAGCGACAGAAAGGGCAAACTCGCCTGGGCAGTCGTGGTGCGCCCCGGCCCGGCTGGCCGCGTCGCCGAGCCAGTGGCCTCGCGCGCAGCGACCGGACCGCCGCCAACGCTCTGCGCCCCGGCGCCGGCGGATGCCAGCAGCAGCGCCATGCTGCCGACCCAGATCAGCCCTCGTCCCGCGGTTACCTTCGCCATCGCCTCAAAATCCCGGTCCAAGAGCCATTCAATCGCGCCCATCGCCCCCAATGGGCCCTGACAGGGTTGCCATCAGCTTAATAACCGCGCAACTTTTCGCGACCAAATGATGGTCAATGCGCCGCAGGGCCCTCCCGCGACAGAGGGTACCGGGTGCCGCACCAGCGCCGCAAAGTCCATGGAGTCTGCTACCTGGTTGAACGCCGCAGGACCCATCTGCCCCTCGCCGGCGTTTGCTGCCCGCCTGTTCCCCATTTCAAGAGCCCCCATGAAAATCCGCAAAGCCATCTTCCCCGTCGCCGGCCTCGGCACCCGCTTCCTGCCCGCCACCAAGGCCATGCCCAAGGAAATGCTCACGGTGGTCGACCGGCCGCTGATCCAGCACGTGGTGGATGAAGCCCTGGAGGCCGGCATCGAGCACCTCGTCTTCGTCACCGGGCGGAACAAAGGCGTGATCGAGGATCATTTCGACCGGCCCTACGAACTCGAGGACACGCTCAAGGGACGCGCCAAGCTCAAGGAGATGGAGCTCCTGCTGCGCGACCAGCCGGAGGCGGGTTCGACCTCGTTCACCCGCCAGCAGCAACCGCTCGGCCTCGGCCATGCGGTGTGGTGCGCTCGCGACATCGTCGGCGACGAGCCCTTCGCGGTGCTGCTGCCGGACGTCTTGGTCAAGCACAAACCGAGCGGCCTGAAGCAGATGCTCGACGCCGCCGCGGCCGCCGGGATCGGCAAGGCCAATATCGTCGCGGTGGAAGAAGTGCCGATGGAATCGGTGCACATGTACGGCGTCGTCGGCGTCGGCAAGCCGAAGGGCGACCTGTTCGAGCTCGCCGGCATGGTGGAGAAGCCGAAGCGCGAACAGGCACCGTCCAATCTGTCGATCACCGGCCGCTATATCCTGCAGCCGGAGATCTTCGAAATCCTGGCCACCCAGGAGCGCGGCGCCGGCGGCGAAATCCAGCTCACCGACGCCATGCTGCGGATGGCCGAAGGCCAGCCGTTCTACGGCTTCAAGTTCAAGGGCAAGAGCTACGACTGCGGCTCCAAGTCCGGCTTCCTCGCCGCCAACATCGCCTATGCGATGGATCGCGACGACCTGCGCGACGGTCTGCGCGAGGAGATGCGGCAGTATCTCTGAGGAAAGGATCGCGCGCGGCCTTCACGCCACCAGTGCCAGTGTGGTGGATTTGACGTTCGATTCCGTGTCGCAGCAAGTCCATCAAACGAGCGCCAGATCCAAAACCGCACTAGCATCATTATGATTCTAGTGCGGCGTCTCGCAATTGCCTATGCCCTTTGCGGCAAGCCCCTGTAGGCAATTGCGAGACATAAGCCACACTCGCTTTTTGATTTTGCCAGTGTGGTGGATCTGACGCTCGTTTCAGTATTGCAGCGAGTTCTTCGAACGAGCGTCAGATCCAAAACCACACTAGAATCATAATGATGCTAGTGTCCCCTTGTTTCCCTTGGGTTCTGACGTTCGTAGGAGTGCTCGCGGCAAAGGACTACGAACGTTAAAACCGGGACACCAGGTCGATGCATCATCGCTCCACCAGCAGCCCAGCTTCCCGCAGCGCCGCGACGGCGGGCCTGTGGTGGTCCGGGCGCGACCTGCGGCTGGACGCCTGCCGCGGCATCGCCCTGTGGTTCATCTTTCTCGATCATGTTCCGGAGAACGTCGGCGCCTGGCTGACGCTGCGCAATTACGGCTTCAGCGACACCACCGAGGTCTTCATGTTCGTCTCCGGGGTGACCTGCGCGATCGCCTATGGCGCCGCGCTGCGCCGCCGCGGCTGGCCGACGGTGATCGCCCGCACGCTGCGCCGGAGCTGGGACATCTACGCCGCCTTCCTGCTCCTCGTCCTGGCCTGCGCCGTTTTGGTCTATGCCGCCGGCGGCGGCTCGCTGATGGATGACCCGAGCAACACCCGCGTGCTGTTCGAGCAGCCGGGCCCGACCCTGGTCCACGCCCTCCTCCTGCAGTATCGCCCTGTGAACAGCGACGTGCTGCCGACCTTCGTCATCTTCCATCTTTCGGTGGCGCCACTGCTCTGGCTGCTGCTGCGCGCGCCCAATGCAACCCTCGTCGCCTCGGTCCTGCTCTACGCCGCCACCCGCCGCTTCGACTGGTATCTCGACGCCTGGCCGCGCAATCAATGGTACTTCAACCCGTTCGCCTGGCAGGTCCTGTTCGTGTTCGGCGCCTGGTGGGCGCTCGGCGGCGGCAAACGCCTGCGCGCCTTCCTGCACACGCGCGCGGTTTTGATCGCTGCGCTCGCCTATCTCGCCGCGAGCCTCGTCATCGTGCTCGGCTGGCAGATCGAGGCGCTGCATGGCCTCGTGCCCCCGGCGGTCGCCGCCGTGATCTATCCGGTCGACAAGTCGGGTCTCGACCCGCTGCGGCTGGTGCATTTCCTTGCGCTCGCCGTCGTCGCCGTCCGGCTGGTGCCGGCCGACTGGGTGGGTTTCGGCCATCATCCCGACCGGTCGGCGCGGAAAGGGATATCCCGGTTCCTGCATCGCGGCCTCGTTGCGCCGGTGATGCGCAGCGCCATCCGCTGCGGCGAGAATTCGCTGGCGATCTACTGTCTCGGGGTGCTGCTGACGCTGGCGGCACAGGCGGTCCTGCTGGTGCTGCCCAATGACGTCCTGCTGCAGTTCCTGCTCAGCGGCGCCGGCATCGCCATCATGATCCTGGTGGCGAACCTGCTGACCGCGATCATGCGTCGCAACCAGCTGCGGCCGGGGCTATTCTAGTGTGGCGTCTCGCAATTGCCTATGCCCTTTGCGGCAAGCCCCTGTAGGCAATTGCGAGACATAAGCCACACTAGCACTTTGATTTTGCTAGTGTCCCTATGTCTCCGAATTACCGTGCGAGCGCGAGGCAAACGTAGCGGTAATTCGGAGACGGGACACTAGACCGAAGATGCCTGACACAAGGCTGCACGAGGCCGGGGACGACGAGCCTATGATAGGCTCCGCCGTGGCGTAAACGACAGCAAAGGACGACGAGTGAGCGACTACGACCAGCTGCGCGACTATCTCAAGCGCCAGACCCGCGATGAATTCACCCTCAGCTTCGAGGCGATCGAGGAGATCCTCGGCTTCGCCCTGCCGCGCGCCGCCCAGCGCGCGTCGTGGTGGGAGACGACGCGCAGTCCCCAGGTCGCGGCGCCGCAGCGCGTCGCCTGCCTGGACGGCGGCTATGTCGCCACCCGCCTCGCCGATGGCGAGAGCGTCCGGTTCAGACGGGCGAAGAAAGCCTGAGCGCCGGCGGGCCTACTGCTGCACCCGCACGCCCAGCATGACGATGGTCGCCTCGGTGCTGGAATTGACGGCGGTGGTGTCGAGCCAGTCGTGGCGCACCTGTCCCTTGATCTGGAAGGTGCGGTTTAGCTTGTAGACGAGATCGAGCGATGCGGTGTAGCGGTTGTCGAAACGACCGAGCCCGCGATAATCCGAGGTGCCGTAGCCGAATTTCGCCGTGCCGATCAGCCAGCGCCGGAACGCGTGGTCGACCTGGAAGGTGAAGTCGCGGGTCTGCACGCCGGCAACGCCGGGCAGCGGGCTCTCGTCGATCGATGAAGTGGCGATGAACCGGGCGGTGGTCAGCGGCGTCACGGTCCAGATCAGCGATCCGCTGGTCAGCAGGCCGCTGATGCTGGAGAGACGGTTGTCGACATAGCTGCGGGTGGTCCAGCCCATCGCCGCCTCGCCGGTGATCAGGCGGGTGAGCTCGAAGGTCGAGCCTCCCTTGACGTAGCCGCCGTTGGAATTGCGCTGGTAGCCGTAGCGGTCGAATTGCAGGTCGTGGATGCGGGTGTCGGCCTCGACCTCGACGAACGGCTTGAGCC
The DNA here is from genome assembly GCF_024181725.1 of Bradyrhizobium sp. WD16. Lineage (NCBI taxonomy): Bacteria > Pseudomonadati > Pseudomonadota > Alphaproteobacteria > Hyphomicrobiales > Nitrobacteraceae > Bradyrhizobium > Bradyrhizobium sp. WD16. The sequence continues at coordinate 1,053,605 of NZ_CP028908.1, forward strand.
CGGGCTGCCAGTCGTAGCTCACCCGGCCGATGCCGCCATACTGGGTGTAGTCGCGATCGTCGTTGGAATACGTGCTGCCGTCGGCGAACTTCGACCATTGATAGGAGGTGTGGTCGTAGGTGGCGCTGAGCGCGACGTTGAAGCGATTGAAATCGTGATCGACCCCGAGCGTCGCGCCGGCAGTGGCATAGACCGGATAGCGCGCGAGGCCGGCCTGGATGTTCGGGCTGCCCGGATTGTCGGTGGCAATGCGCAGCCGCAGTTCGGAATTGATCCGGCTGTCGCGACTGACATCGATGCGGCCGTTGATCTTGCCGGTGAAGTCCGGCCGGTCGAGCGTCACCGGCGCGCCGGTCGAGGCGCTGATGTCGAAGGGCGTCGTCGTGCCGTAACCGGTATAGGAGCCGCGCAGGTCGGCGACCAGCGAGTGCCGCTCCCAATTCGATGCGATCAGCAGCTCGGGCGAGATCATGTAGAAGGCCGAGCCGCGCGCCGGCAATGTGCGCGCCGGATTGGTATCGTAGCCGCCGGAGAGTTCGACCGCGGCCTTGGACAGGAACGAGCCGTAATAGATGCCGGTGGCGCCGAACGGATCGGTGTCGAGCGGCAGGCGCCGGCGGGGCGGCTGCCCCGGCACGATGCCGGCCAGCGCCGGCGGCACCGGCGCGCCATGGGCGGCGGTCGAGGGCGGCGGCGCGAGCTTTGGCGGGGTCGACGGCAGCGGGCCCTGGCGCAGCGGCGGCAGGGTGGTATTGTTGGTCAGCGGCACCACGGCACCGGCCCTCGCGGCTCCATTCGGCGCCCCCTTGGCCGTCCCGTTGGCCACGCCCTTGGCGCCCGGCCGGCGGCGACCGAGCGAATCATAGCCGGTCGCGGCGGCACCCGAAGCCGCGGGGGCGCCGTAGCGCGGGATGGCGCCGAGGCGCGAGGGCGCCGGCGGTGCAGGCGGGGGGTCATCGTCGGCAGCCGGCGCCGAATCACCGGTCGCCTGGTCGAGCTTGCGTAACGGTGACTGCTTCGAGGCGGTGCGGCTGGCCTTTTCGGGATTGAATAGGTCACTGGTGAGGCTTTGGGCGCGCGCCGGCCCCCCCATCACAATCAGCATGGCGAACAGCAGCCCGAGCGGCGGGAACGCAGCCGCAGCCACGGCCCGGCGCCGGACCGTCCGACGCTCCATTCCCCGCCCAAGCCCCACAATTAACCCCGTGAAATCAGCAGCTTAATTCATCCATCCGGGCGTTTACCGCCCGTCAGCGTTAATGGAGTAAAAACAATTATGGTTAATGCGGCGTTGAGGCCGCGGCCGCGTCGCGCCGCGGCCGGGGGCGTGCTAGTAGACGCGCCCGAGGATGCCGGTCCCGCATCCGATCTGGAATTGCGATGAAATCGTCCAAACCGCGCGCGGCCGTGACGCCGGCCGCCGTCACACCGGCCGACATGCCGCCGGCCATCAGTTCGGCGCTGCGCACCCTCGAAGCCGAGGGCGGCGGCATCACGGCATTGGCGGCGGCGCTGCAGAACGGTCTCGGCGCGCCCTTTGCGGCGGCGGTTGAACTGATCCGCGGCGCGCACGGCCGCGTCATCGTCTCAGGCCTCGGCAAATCCGGCCATATCGGCCGCAAGATCGCCGCGACCATGGCCTCGACCGGCACGCCCGCCTTCTTCGTCCACGCCGCGGAAGCGAGCCATGGCGATCTTGGCATGATCACCGCCGACGACGTCATCATCGCCCTGTCCTGGTCCGGCGAGACCGTCGAACTGAAGAACCTGATCAGCTATTCGCGGCGCTTCCGCATCGGCCTGATTGCGATCACGGCGGAAGCCGCCTCCACCCTCGGCGAGGCGGCGGATGTGTGTCTCGCCTTGCCGAAAGCCCGCGAGGCCTGCCCGCACAATCTCGCCCCGACGACCTCCTCGCTGATGCAGCTGGCGCTCGGCGACGCCCTTGCCGTGGCGCTGCTGGAGAGTCGCGGCTTCACCGCGGTGGATTTCGGCGTCCTTCATCCCGGCGGCAAGCTCGGCGCCATGCTCAAATTCGTGCGCGACCTGATGCATGTCGGCGACACGATGCCGCTCAAGCCGCTCGGCACGCCGATGTCCGATGCCCTGGTGGAGATGTCATCCAAAGGCTTCGGCTGCGTCGGCATCGTCGATCAGCGCGGCGCGCTGGTCGGCATCGTCACCGACGGCGACCTGCGCCGCCATATGCGCAGCGACCTGATGACCGCGCAGGTCGACGAGGTGATGACCCGCAATCCGAAGACGGTATCGTCGACCGTGCTCGCCGGCGAAGCGGTCGACATCTTCAACAGCTCGAAGATCACGGCGCTGTTCGTCACCGACGACGCCGCCCCGGTCGGCATCATCCATCTTCACGATGTGCTGCGCGCCGGCGTCGCCTGAGCGTCGACGAAGGGCCGGCCCGACTGCAGCCTGGAGCCGCGCTCACCCGATCGTGCGCAGCACCGCATCACCGACCAGCCCGGCGAACAGCAACAGCCCGGCATCGCGGTTCGACCTGAACAGCCGCAGGCAGAGCGCGCTGTCGGTGATATCGATGCGTGCCACCTGAACCGCGAGCTGAAGGGCGAACAGTGCAAGGCCGGCATAGGCCGGCCACGACGCCCCGGCGAGTGCCAGCGCGATGCCGATCAGCACGACCGCAGCGCCATAGAACAGCGCCAGCGCCGGCCGGGTACGTGTCCCGAACAACAGAGCCGTCGACTTGATGCCGATCAGCGCGTCGTCGTCGCGGTCCTGATGGGCATAGATCGTGTCATAGCCGATCACCCAGGCAATCGCGCCGGCGTAGAGCGCCAGCGCCGCGGCATCGATCCGCGCCAGGATCACCGCGAACCCCATCAGGGCCCCCCAGGAGAAGGCGAGGCCCAGCACCACCTGCGGCCAGTAGGTGATGCGCTTCATGAAAGGATAGACGGCGACGATGGCGAGCGAGGCGACACCGGTAAGGATCGCGAAGGTATTGAAGCGCAGCAGCACCAACAGGCCTGCCAATGCCTGCAGCACCATGAACGCGGCGGCCTGGCGCGCCGTCACCTGGCCCGAGGGAATGGGCCGGGACCGCGTGCGCTCGACCCTGGCATCGAGATGGCGATCGGTGATGTCGTTCCAGGTGCAGCCGGCGCCGCGCATCACGAAGGCGCCGACGAAGAACAGCGCGACGGTCGAAGGCAAAAGCCGCAGATCGTGAGCGACCCCGGCGGCGAGGGCGGCCGACCACCAGCACGGCATCAGCAGCAGCCAGGAGCCGATCGGCCGGTCGAAGCGGGCGAGCCGCAGATAGGGCCGCGACCACAGCGGGGCGAGACTGTCGACCCAGTTGCCGGTCGAGTCCGCAACCCGTGCCGCGGCGCCCGGCGATGTGCTCATCGCGCCAGCGCGTTGCCGTTCAGCGTGTCGAATGTGGCGCCGCCGCGCCGCGAGGCTCTCACCTCCGGAATCGCCGAGGAGGTACCGAGCACGTCGCTGAGGCTGGGCCCCGCCGGCGCGCCCTGGGCTCGCTGCTGGGCGACGTTGCAGACGGTGGTCTTCATCTTCTCGGTGTTGGCGTGCCCGGACTTCAGCTGCTTGCCGATCTCCGGCGGAATACCGCACTTCCGCGAATTGGTCTCGATGAAGCTGATCATCTTGACCTCGGCGCCGGCGAAGCTCGAGATCAGCTTGCAGGCCTCCTCGGGCGGCGCCTTGCGCGCACCGGCCGCCTTGATCGCCGCGGCCTTTTTCTCGGCATCCTGACGCAGCGGCAGAAATTCCTTCATGCACTGCTCCGCCCCCGGCGGCTGCCCCGCAGGCTGGCCGCCGAAACCGCCGGCGCCGGCGAGCGGCGCGGCGCCACGCTCGAAGGCCGGGTCGGAGCCGTTGACCGGCGGGAACGGCGACGCCGAGGAGTTCACCGGCGGGAATGGCGAGGAGGACTGGGCCGGAGCGGCGGATTGGGACGGCAGCGGCGCCGGAAAGGCGCCCTGCGCGCGCGCCTCGACGGCAGCCGCCAGCAGCAGCCCCGCCAGGACCGCGGAGCTCAAAGCCGCGGAAGTCAATAATTGTCGGGCAGTCACGCGTGGTCCTCCGGCAAGATCGGACGTCGTCCCCCGTCATCCGGTCGTCAGGCTTCTACGATTCCTGAAAGCGCTTAACAACCCGCTGAATAGGGCGACAGCGCGACCAAATGGGCAACCGGCCCGGCTTTGGGTAGAACAGCCAGATGGAACGAACCCATGCCTTCGCGAAGCGGTGGCATCAATCCGGATCATCATGCCTCAATCCGATCTCGCCAAAGTCGATTTCCGCAGCCCCCGGCTCTATGTCGACGCGCCGCTGCACGAGGGTGCCGAAATCGCGCTCGACCGCGATCAGGCCAATTACCTCGGCAATGTGCTGCGCCTCGCCGCCGGCGGCACCGTCCTGGTATTCAATGGGCGCGATGGCGAGTGGCGCGCCGCCATCGGCGGCCGCAAGCGGCCCGACCAGCTGTCGATCGCAGGCCGCACCCGCGCCCAGGCCGCCCTGCCCGACCTCACTTACGCTTTCGCGCCGCTCAAGCATGCCCGGCTCGACTATATGGTCCAGAAGGCGGTGGAGATGGGGGCAGCCCGGCTGCAGCCGGTCCTGACCCGCTTCACCCAGGTCAGCCGGGTCAATGGCGAGCGGATGCGCGCCAACGCGATCGAGGCGGCCGAGCAGTGCGGCATTCTGGCGCTGACCGCCGTCGACGAGCCCCAGCCGCTGGAGCGCTGGCTCAGCCAGCGCGCCGCGGGGCGGCTGCTGGTGTTCTGCGACGAGGATGCCCCGGTGGCCGATCCGGTTGCGGCGCTCGCCGGCGCGCCGAAAGGCAGCGGCATCGACGTACTGGTCGGTCCCGAGGGCGGCTTTTCCGAGGACGAACGCAGCCTGCTCCGCCGCCAGACCGGTACGCTGATCCTCTCCCTGGGCCCACGCATTCTGCGCGCCGACACCGCCGCGGTCGCCGCCCTCGCCCTGGTCGAGGCGGTGCTCGGGGACTGGCGGCGATCCTGAGCCGGGCCACCAAAACCGTTAAGGTCATTGGCGAATCTCGCGTTTGGTGGTCGAAACCGTCGCCTTGGCATGTTAAAGGGCGGCCGCGCGCGCCATGCGCGGCCGACCACGAAAGATGAACGAGCAATGAGCCAGCCCGCCGCCCCTCGCGCGACCGGATCCGCCGTGGCGGCGGAGGCGCTGCTGTCGTCCTTCGCCCAGGCCGGCTATGCCCGCGCCGAACCGCCGATCCTGCAGCCGGCGGAGCCGTTCCTCGATCTGTCCGGCGAGGACATCCGCAAGAGCCTGTATCTGACCACCGATGCGCGCGGCGAGGAACTCTGCCTGCGCCCGGACCTGACCATACCGGTGGCCCGGGATTATCTGGCTTCCCCCGCCGCCGGGCAGGCTGCCGGCTTCTGCTATGTCGGCACGGTATTTCGTTACCGTGGCGGACGCACATCGGAATTCCTCCAGGCCGGCGTCGAATCCTTCGGCCGGGGCGACCGGGCGGCCGCCGACGCCGAAATGCTGGCGCTCGGCCTCGAGGCGCTGGCCGTTTCGAACATTACCGACGTCGATATCCGCACCGGCGACGTCGCCCTGTTCGCCGCGCTGATCGAGGCGCTCGACCTCGCCCCGTCGTGGTGCCGCCGTCTCGTCAAGGACTTCAACCGCAAGGCCTCGCTTGCCGAGGACCTGGCGCGGCTGACGCTGGCCAGCGACAGCGCGCGCAAGGATTATGACGGCGTGCTCTCCGCCCTCGCCGGCTCGGATCGCAACGCCGCGCTCGCCCTCGTCACCGACCTGTTGTCGATCGCCGGCATCAACGCCGTCGGCGGCCGCTCGGTGGGCGAGATCGCCGATCGCTTTCTCGAGCAGTCGACCCTGACCGGCGGCACCCTGCCGCGCGACATTCGCGTGCTGATCGAACGTTTCCTCACGATCACCGGCGATCCCGACGAGGCGCTGGCGCAGCTGAGGACCCTCGCCGCCGACGCCAGGCTCGACATCGGCGCGGCGCTCGACGAGTTCGAACGCCGGATCGGCTTCATGGCGGCGCGGGGCATCGATACCGCCGCGACGCGCTTCGCCACCTCCTTCGGCCGCGGCGTCGACTACTACACCGGCTTCGAATTCGAACTGCATCGCAAAAACAACGGCGCCGAGCCGCTGGTCGCCGGCGGCCGCTATGATTCGCTGATGACCCGCCTCGGCGCGCGGGCGCCGATCCCGGCCGTGGGCTTCTCGATCTGGATGGATGCGCTCGGCGCGAAAGGATGCGCCCGATGACCTCACCCTTCGTTCTCGCCGTCCCCTCCAAGGGGCGGCTGCAGGAAAACGCCGACGCTTTCTTCGCCCGGGCGGGCCTGACGCTGGCCAAGCCCCGCGGCGCCCGCGACTACCGCGGCACCATCAGCGGCCTCGACAATGTCGAGATCGCCTATCTCTCGGCGAGCGAGATCGCTGCGCAGCTCGCGCGCGGCGCGGTCCATCTCGGCATCACCGGGGAAGACCTGGTGCGCGAGAGCATTCCCGACGCCGACCGCCGCGTCGCCCTGATCGAGCCGCTCGGCTTCGGCAGCGCCAATGTCGTGGTCGCGGTGCCGCAGGCCTGGATCGACGTGCGCAGCATGGCCGACCTCGACGACGTCACCACCGCCTTCCGCGCCCGTCACAACCGGCGCATGCGCGTCGCCACCAAATATCTGAACCTGACCCGCGCCTTCTTCACCAGCCACGGCATCGTCGACTACCGCATCGTCGAAAGCGCCGGGGCGACCGAAGGCGCGCCGGCCGCGGGCACCGCCGAGTTGATCGTCGATATCACCACCACCGGCGCGACCCTTGCCGCCAACGGGCTGAAGGTGCTCGACGACGGCACGATGCTGCGCAGTCAGGCCAATCTCGTCGCATCGCGCGACGCCGACTGGTCGCCGCAGGCGCGCGAAACCGCCCGGATCATTCTCGACCACATCGCCTCGCGGGCGCGCGCCAACGCCTACAAGGAAGTCCGCACCCGCTTCTCCGGCTGCGATGCCCGCCTGCTCGAGACCGCCGCCGCCCGCTTCGGCGTGGTGCTGCCGTTCGCCGGCCCGACCTCCTCGGGCATGATCACGCTGCACTGCCCGCCGGCCCGGATCTACGCGCTGGCGAGCTTCCTGCGCGAGCACGGCGCGGAGACCGTATCGGTGGTGTCGCTCGACTACGTCTTCGATCGCGCCAACCCGCTGTTCGCCCGCCTCGAAACCTTCCTGGCGCGCTGAAGACACGCACCGCGCGGCCCTTGCGGCGCGGCCGGCAGCAATTACCATATGACACGAAGAGCGCCGAAGCGGCGCCGATGCAACGACAACTCAGAAGCACGCAAGCCCGCAAAGTCCAGCCAAGAAGGTCAGATCACGTCCATGATGCTCGGTGCCGATGTCTCGAACCTGTCCGGCGATGCCGCGGCCGCGGCGGCGCAAGGGCTGTCGATCGTGGTGCCGATCTACAACGAGTCGGCCGGCCTCGAACGGCTGCACCTGCGTCTGATCGAACTCTCGGCCAGCCTGCGCCGGCGCTACAACCTCGCGGTCGAGGTGGTCTATGTCGACGACGGCAGCGTCGACAACTCGCTGGCGATCATGCGTGGCCTGCCGCCGGAAGGCCTCGATATCCAGGCCGTGTCGCTGTCGCGCAATTTCGGCAAGGAAGCGGCGCTGATGGCCGGGCTGGACCATGCCCGGCGCGGCGCCACGCTGTTCATGGACGGTGACGGCCAGCATGCCCCCGAGCTCGTCGAGAAGCTGGTGCAGCACTGGATCGTCGACGGCTACGATGTCGTCTATACCGCCAAGGCGCATCGCGCCAACGAGCCGTTCGCCCGCCGCGTCGCCGTGCAGGGCTTCTACGCACTGATCAACTGGGGCGCCCGGCAGAAGATCCCCGAAGACGCCGGCGACTTCCGCCTGCTGTCGCCCCGCGCCACCCAGGCGCTGCGCCAGCTGCCCGAGCGCAATCGTTTCTTCAAGGGCCTGGCGAGCTGGATCGGCTTCCGCCAGATCCGGGTCGATTACGAGCCCGAGCCCCGCGCCCACGGCCGCACATCGTTCAGCCTGCCCCACTTGATTGGCCTGTCGATCGAGGGGCTGACCTCGTTCTCGGTGGCGCCCCTGCGGATGGCGAGCCTGCTCGGTCTTCTGCTCGCCTGCGCCGCCTTCCTGTTCGGCCTGTCGATCCTGTGGGAGACGGTGATCAGCGGCAAATCGGTGCCCGGCTATCCGTCCCTGGTGGTCGGCCTGATGACCATCGGCGGCGTGCAGCTGCTCATGATCGGCGTTGTCGGCGAATATATCGGCAAGATCCTCTCGGAGCTGAAGGCGCGGCCGGTCTACTTCATCGCCGAGCACAGCGTGAAGCCGGCGACGAGCGAGCCCGCCGCACCTAAGGTGGATTCGGTCGGGACCGCGGCCGAGTGAACGCGGCCATGCCCCAGCGCCACATCTGGCTGTGTGCCGACGACTATGGCCTCAGCCCCGGCGTCAACCGCGCCATCCGCGAGCTGATCGCGCAACGGCGCCTCAATGCCACCTCGGTGATGGTTGTCGCTCCCGCCTGCGGCCGCGACGAGATCGCAGCGCTGCGCGAAGTCGCTGCCGGCGCATCCTGCGCCATCGGGCTGCACTGCACCCTGACCGCGCCGTTCCATCCGCTGACCATGCATTTCCGGCCGCTCGATGGCGGCGCGTTCTATCCGCTCGGCCGCCTGCTGCGCGCCAGCGTCATGCGCCGGCTCGATCCCGAAATCATCCGCGGCGAAATCGCGGCCCAGCTCGCCGCCTTCACCGAACGCGTCGGCCGCCCGCCGGATTATGTCGACGGCCATCAGCATGTGCAGCTCTTCCCGCAGATCCGCGACGCCTTTCTCGCCGCGGTGAAGGAGGCGGCGCCCGCTGCCTGGGTGCGGCAATGCGGCCGCAGCGGCGGCTTGCGTGCAGGCCATCCCAAGGTGCTGCTGCTCGACACCTTGAGCGCGCGCTTTCGCGTCCTGGCGCGCCACGCCGGGCTCGCCGCCAATCCCGGCTTCGCCGGCGCTTATGATTTCACCCGCGACAGCGACTTCGGGGCGCTGATGAGGGACTTTCTCGCCGGCCTGCCGGACGGGGGCCTGATCATGTGCCATCCCGGCTATGTCGACGACGTGCTTGCGTCGCTCGATCCGCTCACCACCCAGCGCGAGCGCGAACGGACCTTCCTCGCCAGCGACGATTTCGCCAGGCTCCTGGCGGCGCAATCGGTCGCCCTCGCTGAACGGCGCGCGGCCGCCTGACAGCCCTTGCCAGGGACAACAGCCGGTTTTCCGGTTTTTTGTGCCCTGGTCAGGATGTCGCATACCAAAATTTAATCTGCGGAACTCTTTTGGCGTCACAATGGGCGCCTACCTCTTCCTTCGCCTCACAGGAGGAGGATTGAATGACCCCGCAAGAACGCCGCCTGATCGACGATCTGTTCGACCGTCTTACCGCCCTGGAATCGTCGCCCCGCGATCCGGAGGCCGAAAAGGCCATCATCGAGGGCCTGCGGCGTGCGCCCAATGCGACCTATGCCCTGGTGCAGACCGTGCTGGTGCAGGACGAGGCGCTCAAGCGCGCCAATGCGCGCATCGAAGAGCTTCAGGCCGGCACCCAACAACAGCCGGCCGCCTCCGGCAGCTTCCTCGATTCCATGCGCGACGCCGTGTTCGGCAACGCCTCGCGCGGCTCGGTCCCGAGCGTCAAGCCGGCCGATCCCGCCGGCAGCCGTCCGGTGTGGAACAGCGGCCAGGTGCTCAATTCCGGCTATAACGATCCGCGTGCCGGTTACGGCGCCGATCCCCGCGGCGGCTATGGCGCGGCGCCCTACCCGGCGCCGGGCGGCGGCGGCGGCTCGTTCCTCGGCACCGCCGCGGCGGCCGCGGCCGGCGTCATCGGCGGCTCGCTGCTGATGAACAGCATCCGCGGCCTGATGGGCGGCGGCATGAGCCACCAGGCATTCGGCGACGCCGGCAGTTTCGGCAGCGGCAGCGCCGGCCCGTGGAGCGGCGATGCCTCGAACAGCGATCTGGCGCGCGAAGCCGGGCTGAACGACATCGGCGGCGGCGGCACGGACCGCGGCAAAGCCGACGACCGCGGCCACGGCCTGTTCGACACTGCGTCCTCCGACGACCTGAATGACCAGCGCCAAGACGATCAGGACGACAATGACGACGGCGGCTTCGACAGCGACGACGGCAGCGATTACGCCTGAGGCCGGTCAGGCGAGCCGCACGCCACGGCGATCGAACCGGTTCGACCGATGAAGACCGGCCGCTGCATGCAGCGGCCGGTGCTTTTCCGAGTTCATCGGCGCCGGGTCAGAGCACCACGACCCTGGTGCCGACCGGAACCCGGCCATAGAGGTCGATCACGTCCTCGTTGCGCATGCGGATGCAGCCCGATGAGACGTTGGTGCCGATGGTCCACGGTTCGTTGGAGCCGTGGATGCGATAGAGCGTCGAGCCGAGATACATGGCGCGGGCACCGAGCGGATTCTCCGGCCCGCCCTCCATGTGGCGCGGCAGATCGGGGCGTCGCTTGAGCATCTCTGCCGGCGGCGTCCAGTCGGGCCATTCGCGCTTTGCCGAGACATGCTTGATGCCGGACCAGGTGAAACCGGGCTTGCCGACGCCGATGCCGTAGCGCAGGGCCCTGCCGCCTCCCTGCACCAGATACAGAAACTTGTTCGGCGTATCGATGACGATGGTGCCGGGCGCCTCGCGGCCAGGATACTCGACCACCTGCTTTTCATATTTCGGATCGAATCCCGGACGGCCGGGCTCCAGCGCCTGGCGCTGGTAGTAGTCCTGATCCTGATCATCCGGCACGTAGTAGCGCTGATCGCCGTCGGGCTGTCCGCCCTGGGGCACCAGTTCGTAGCGCGGCGCACGTTCGTAGCGCGGCGCGTCCGGATAGGCTGGCGCCGGCCCCGCACCACCGCCGCCAAAGATAAACTCGATGAAGCCACCACCCATCGCGGGGCGGTCGGCATAGGCGACGCGGAGCGGGGCAGCAGGATCGTTGCGGGCCCGATCGTTGCGGACTTGTTGGTAGCGGACCTGGTCGTTGCGAACCTGGGCCAGGGTCGGCGTGATGGTGACGCCGAGCGCGCAAGCGCTGGCGAGGATCGCGGAGGTGAGTTTCAACATCGACGTACTCTGCACTCTTCGTCGGAAATCGGCGCATGGCTGCGCTCACGCGCGCATTAGAAGCGGCAATGGCATCGGTTTGGTAAACGACGCGGCCGGGCGGATTCACCACGACCACAGGTCGGCCCGCTTCATGTCGACAGCGTTTATTTTTGGTGAAGGCGCCGCGCCATGGTTAATCGCGGCTTACCCTCGCCTTCGACACGCATCGAAGGCGAGGTTCCATGTGAACCCGCTGTTAAATCCCGTTGTATTACAAAGTCTGCGCTCGAAGGTTGGGGAGTTCTTATGCCTGTTCACCGCAAGCGCTTTCGCATCGAAGAAGCCCAGTACGGCGTGACGCCGCTCGACGTGTCGCAGGGCGGCGACATCAGCCAGTCCCATAACGAGATCATGGCGGAGCTGCGCGCGATCCGGGCACAGATGGCGACTGTGCAGCCCGCCGTCGAGGCCGACGGCGCCGACGACAAGACCGCTGATCTGTCGCAGGAGACCGCCGACGCGCGCGCGCTGCTGCAGACCTACCGCGCCCAGATCGAACAGTGCGAGAAGCTCAAGATCGAGCTCGACCTGATCCACGAGGCGATCAGCCGTACCAAGCAGGAAATCGCCGTGCTCCACGGCAAAAGCTTCGATGGCGACGAGATGGCCCGCGTGACGGGCGAACTCGGCGCAGTGGTCGGCGGCACCGAAGAAGCGACCCAGCAGATCCTCGAAGCCGCGGAAGCCATCGACCAGTGCGCCAGCGCGCTGACCAAGGTGAACTCCCCCGACCAGCAGGCGCAACTCGCCGATGACATCCAGGAGCGCGTCGTCTCGATCTTCGAGGCCTGCAACTTCCAGGACCTGACCGGCCAGCGTATCAGCAAGGTCATGAACACGATGCGCTTCATCGAGCACCACATCAACGTGATGATGGATATCTGGGGCGGCGTCGACGCCATCAAGGCGCACGCTCCGGCGGTGATCGACGACCGCGTCGGCGATGCCCGCCTGCTCAACGGTCCCAAGGGACCCGACGACGCCGGTCATGCCTCGCAGGACGACATCGACGCCATGTTCCCGTAACCGCGCCGGCCTGGTCGACAGAATTCGGGCGGCCTCGGGATCGGGGCCGCCCTTTTCATTCACGACGTCATTTACGACGCTTCATTGCAGTGCGAGTGCGTTTTGCACCGCACTAGAATCAATCATATCGATGGCTCTAGGCGCGCGGTCCGCAGCGGACGTAGACCATGGTGCCGTAGCGGCCATCGGCGTCCTTGTCGATGAAACGGGTGATCAGCACGCGACCGTCGAACGAGACGATCTCGCGATCCTTCTCGCCCCCGGGAGGGCCGGCCGGACCGATATAGTTCTTGCCGCTGCGGCTGCCCTTGATGCGCAATTCCTGCGGCGTCGCCTCGTCGGCGAGATGCATGATCACCCCGCCGGAGTTGCCGCGACCGATCACATAGGGCTGCTTGCACTGGCCGCGCGCCGCATTCTCGGTGCGGACCCGGTCGTCGGCCTTGTGGTAGGAGGCAAGACCCCAGCGCCCGACGAGCTCGTCCGGGCGGATGCTGCCGGGAATTTCCGGCTCGACCGCCGGCTCCTGCGGCGGGGGCGGCGGCTGGGACATTCCAAGGTCGAAGCCCTGGAAGCCGCCGCCGGTACAGCCTCCGAGCACGGCAGCAAGAACCGCGGCTGCGGCGAAAGCCGTCAACCGGCGCGTCGAAACAAATCTTTGCATCTCATCCCCTGAGCGAGCATTCCCCGGCCGCGACACTCCCGACGTTTCGCGGCCCAAACTGATCGCCGGCCGCGCCAAGTGGCGCCGCCGTCGCGATATGGTTTCCAGACCATCCCATAATGACATCACCAAGGCCTTAAACGGCGACGATCGGCAAATTCGATCGTGCGGCGCAGCAGTTGCCTCTTGGCGCCGCCCGAACGGCCCCGTTGCTTGACAGGATCGGCAGCACGCCATATCTCCCGGGCGCACTTTAGCACTCTCGGGGGATGACTGCTAACTCGCCTTCTGATCCGGCAGCCCCGGGCCTTGCTCCCTTCATCAGTCCAGAGGAACTCCAATGGCCAAGACCAAATTCCGCCCGCTCCATGACCGCGTCGTGGTCAAGCGCATCGACGCCGACGAGAAGACCAAGGGCGGCATCATCATCCCGGACTCCGCCAAGGAAAAGCCGTCCCAGGGCGAAGTGATCGCCGTCGGCCCGGGCGGCCGCGACGAGGCCGGCAAGCTGATCCCGATCGACCTCAAGGTCGGCGACAAGGTGTTGTTCGGCAAGTGGTCGGGCACCGAGGTCAAGATCGATGGCGTCGATCTCCTGATCATGAAGGAGTCCGACATCATGGGCGTGACGGCCTAACGGCCCGGCGTTTTCGTTCAAGTGCATTTTCCGGCCGGACCGTCCGCCGGCCCCGTCAGGGGCACCCGATGGGCCGGCCCACTCACAGGAGCAACTGAGATATGGCAGCCAAGGACGTGAAATTCGCGGGCGACGCCCGTGAACGCATGCTGCGCGGTGTCGACATCCTCGCCAACGCGGTCAAGGTCACCCTCGGTCCCAAGGGCCGCAACGTGGTGATCGACAAGAGCTTCGGCGCCCCGCGCATCACCAAGGACGGCGTCACCGTCGCCAAGGAGATCGAGCTCGAGGACAAGTTCGAGAACATGGGCGCCCAGATGGTGCGCGAAGTGGCCTCGAAGACCAACGACACCGCCGGCGACGGCACCACCACCGCCACCGTGCTCGCCCAGGCGATCGTGCGCGAAGGCGCCAAGGCGGTCGCGGCCGGCATGAACCCGATGGACCTCAAGCGCGGCATCGACATCGCGGTGACCGCCGTGGTCAAGGACATCGAGAAGCGCGCCAAGCCGGTGGCCGCCTCCTCCGAGGTCGCCCAGGTCGGCACCATCTCGGCCAACGGCGACACCACCATCGGCAAGATGATCGCCCAGGCGATGCAGAAGGTCGGCAACGAGGGCGTCATCACCGTCGAGGAAGCCAAGTCGCTCGATACCGAAGTCGATATCGTCGAAGGCATGAAGTTCGACCGCGGCTATCTCTCGCCCTATTTCGTCACCAATCCCGAGAAGATGACCGCCGAGCTCGAGGACGCCTACGTCCTCCTGCACGAGAAGAAGCTGTCGGGCCTGCAGGCCATGCTGCCGGTGCTCGAGGCCGTGGTGCAGTCGGGCCGTCCGCTCCTGATCATCGCCGAGGACGTCGAGGGCGAGGCGCTCGCCACCCTCGTGGTCAACCGTCTGCGCGGCGGCCTCAAGGTCGCGGCCGTCAAGGCGCCGGGCTTCGGTGATCGCCGCAAGGCCATGCTCGAGGACATTGCGATCCTGACCGGCGGTCAGCTGATCTCCGACGACCTCGGCATGAAGCTCGAGAACGTCAACCTGCAGATGCTCGGCCGCGCCAAGAAGGTCGTGATCGACAAGGAAAACACCACCATCGTCAACGGCGCCGGCAAGAAGCCGGCGATCGAGGCCCGCGTCAACCAGATCAAGGCCCAGATCGAAGAGACCACCTCGGATTACGACCGCGAGAAGCTCCAGGAGCGTCTTGCCAAGCTGGCCGGCGGCGTCGCGGTGATCCGCGTCGGCGGCGCCACCGAGATCGAGGTCAAGGAGAAGAAGGACCGGGTCGAGGACGCCCTCAATGCGACCCGCGCCGCGGTGCAGGAAGGCATCGTGCCGGGCGGCGGCACCGCGCTGCTGCGCGCCAAGAAGGCGGTCGGCCGTCTGTCCAACGACAACTCGGACGTCCAGGCCGGCATCAACATCGTGCTGAAGGCGCTCGAAGCTCCGATCCGCCAGATCGCCGAGAATGCCGGCGTCGAAGGTTCGATCGTTGTCGGCAA
The DNA here is from genome assembly GCF_024181725.1 of Bradyrhizobium sp. WD16. NCBI lineage: Bacteria > Pseudomonadati > Pseudomonadota > Alphaproteobacteria > Hyphomicrobiales > Nitrobacteraceae > Bradyrhizobium > Bradyrhizobium sp. WD16. The sequence goes on from NZ_CP028908.1 coordinate 1,068,696, forward strand.
GGTGCTCGAGGGCAAGGGTGAGACCTTCGGCTTCGACGCCCAGAACGAGGAATATGTCGACCTCGTCGCCAAGGGCATCATCGATCCGGCCAAGGTGGTGCGCACCGCGCTGCAGGACGCCGCGTCGGTCGCCGGCCTGCTCGTCACCACCGAAGCCATGGTCGCCGAGCTGCCGAAGGAGCCGGCGCCCCCGATGCCGGGCGGCGGCGGCGGCATGGGTGGCATGGGCGGCATGGGCTTCTAAGAAGCCCGGCGTCTCTCGCCACTTCGCAAAAATCAAAGGCCGCCCTCAGGGGCGGCCTTTTTCCTTTAGATCGCGTTCCTTTAGATCGCGGCGCTCAAGGCAAGCGGCTTACGGCTCGAAACGCAGAGCTGCCTCAGCCCTCCGGCGCCAGGAACGGCTGGACGATCTCGCAGAACGCCGGCAGGTCTTCACAGGCCTCGGCATGCACCGCCAGCGCCGGCCAGCGGCCGGCATCGAACACGCCGGGATGGGCCTCTTTCGTGAAGCGCAAGACGCAGCCGACCGCGATATCGGCGTGGCCGATGCGTTCGCCGAACCACCACGGCGACTTGATGTTGCCGCGCTCGGCTTCCAGGGCATCCAGCACGCCGGAGATCTGGGTCCGGCAGCGCTCCATCCACAGATCGGAGCGCTCGGCATGCAGCACGCGCTCGTAGACGAGGCTCACCGCCTTGTCGCCAAGGCCGGTGGCGAGCGCGCAGGTCTTCAGGGCACGGCGCCGGACCGCGCCGGCGGACGCGATCATCGCCTTGCCCTTGCCGACGCATTCGTCGAGATGATCGAGAATGGCCCAGCTTTCGATCAGCACCTCGCCGTCGTCCAGCACCAGGGTCGGCACGCGGCGCAGCGGATTGAACGGGGCGATCTTGTCGGCATCGCCGAAGATCGACCACGGCCGGTGTTCGAAGGCAAAACCATAGAGCCGCAGCGCAATGGCGACGCGCCGCACGAAGGGAGAGTCATACTGGCCGATCAGAATCACGCCGGGCTCCACTGGAGATTGCTTTTCTCCATGTTGAAACGCGGCGGTCGTGGACGTCAATCGCTGAACGCCGCAATGACCGCGCAAACAAGCCTGTCATGCGTCATCGGGATCGATCACCGGCACATGGGGCGCGGCACTGCGCGACAGCTCGCCGACCAGGCGCGGATCATCGGCCACCTCGGTCTGGAGGCGATAGGGCCGGAAGCCCGAGCGCTGATAGAACGCGATTGCCGAAGGGTGATCCAGCGTACAGGTGTGAAGCCAGATGCGCCCGACGCCAGGCGCCCACGCACGCTCCAGCGCCCGGTTCATCAGCCACCTTCCGGCGCCGCTGCCGATCAGCTTCGGGGGGGCTGGCGGATGCTCAAGAGTCGCCCGGGAATCACTTCCGGAAAGGCTCTCCTTGGAGCACGGAAATCCGCTTGCTAACCGCTATGCTCAATGCAGTGCGCTCTTGTTCGGTTATCTCGAGGTTCGGGAGGCTCAGTGTCTGGAACGCCCGAACCTCCGTCAGCGTCATCCGGTCGATCTCTGCTGCCTGCGGGCTGATCCCCATTTCATTGTCGAGCTTTCGATCAATCATCCGTAATAACCTCCGTTACTGCGCGGAAGAAACCCAGTCGCCTCTTGCGCGAATCAGCCGTGGCGACACGTAGCATCGGCATGGCGCAATCAATGGTGCTTCTCACACATCGCGCAATTAGTCGCGATCTCAATTGCTAGTCAACGTAACGTTCTCCTGTCGCGACCAGATCAGCACCTCAAACGGGGTCATGTCGCGCATGTACTTTCCACGGCGCGAATGGCGTTGGAGCGAAAGCGTCCCGTCGGAAAACTTGTAAATGTTCTCCAGATATCGGCAACCGTGAAGATCGAACCAACGATATGCGATGCGAGCCGTTTGAGAAAACCCTCGGACGACCGATGCGGGCACCGTGCCAAGTTACGCTCGCCACACAGGCCTTCAAAGAGAAATTGTGTCATACCTGCCTCAAATCTTCCGCCCTTCAATGACTACGTCCTCCATTGCCAAATTGTATCACAGGCTAATATGCTCGCTCGAAGAGTTAGGGGGACGACGATGGCGGAATCAACCATAGTCGAGGTCATACGGATGCTTGACCCGCCAGATGCTTGGACAATGCGGTGGCATTTCGTAATCGATATAAATGGCGACGGGCAGATAACGATCTCAGACGTGTGGCTTTGGGCGTCTTATATTTTCTTTGCGCCGGGTGACGTTATTCTCCTCGGCATTATGCTCAAGCTTCCTAGTGTAGCAGCGTTTCTGGAAATGACACCGAAGCTAGTTTCAGGTTGGTGGTCGTTCGCCATATCTTTTCTATTTTGGGCGATATTTTTGGGTAACTTGAGTGCAGAGAGCAAGCGGGCAAAAGAAGAGCGCGCCCAATCACCGAGACTGTAAACTGAACTGTGTCGCTGCATAATCCCCCGAGAGGCGAGAGCCGCCTGGAGCATGCAGATGAAGGTTTCCCCTGAACTTCTCGAAGAGCTGACGAAGGATTTCAAGCGGCCGGAGGAGATGGAAAGTCTCTACGCGCAGATGTTGCAGCACATGATCAATCGCGGGCTGTCGGCCGAGCTGGATGCGCATCTGGCCGCGGGGTCGGCGGAGGCGGGCTCGAACGCGGGGCGGTCGAACAAGCGCAACGGCAAGAGCATGAAGACCGTGCGGAGCGCCAACGGTTCGCTGACCGTGGAGACCCCGCGCGACCGGCTTGGAACCTTCGAGCCGCAACTGGTGAAGAAGCGGCAGGTGCGGCTCGCCGGCATGGAGGAGAAGATCCTCACGCTTTACGCCAAGGGCCTGACGACGCGCGACATCGAGGATGCGCTGACGGAACTCTATGGCGTGTCGATCTCGCACACGCTGATTTCGCAGGTCACCGAAAGCGTGATGGACGAAGCCCGAGCCTGGCAGAACCGCCCTCTGGACGATGTCTATCCGATCGTCTGGCTGGACGGGCTGGTCGTCAAGGTGCGGCACAACAAGCAGGTGATCAACAAATCGGCGCATATCGTCCTTGGCGTCAACCTGCGGGGCGAAAAGGAAGTTCTCGGCCTCTGGCTGGCGGAGTCGGAGGGCGCGAAATTCTGGCTCTCCGTGCTGACCGAACTGAGAAATCGCGGCGTGCGCGACATTTTCATCGCCTGCATGGACGGTCTCAACGGGCTGCCGGAGGCGGTGAACGCGGTTTTTCCGAGGACGCTGACGCAGCTTTGCGTCGTGCATCTGGTGCGCGCCAGCCTGCGCTACGTCGCGACGCAGGACGCAAAGGCGGTGATCGCCACGCTGAAGAAAATCTATCAATCGGCGAGCGCCGACGAAGCCGCGGCGGAACTCGACGCCTTCGAAGCCGAATGGGGCAGGAAATACAAATCCGTCGTGCGGATATGGCGCGGCAATTGGGACAACGTCATTCCGTTTTTCCAGTTCGTGCCGGAGATCCGCAAGGTGATCTACACGACCAACGCCATCGAATCCCTCAACATGACCATGCGCAAGCTCACGCGAAACCGCAGGATTTTCCCAAACGACGACGCCGCGCTGAAATCGCTCTTCCTCGCAATCCAGGAAGCCGCTAAAAACTGGAAAAGCATCCACCACTGGAAGCCCGCCCTGCAGAGCTTCCAGATCATGTTCGGCGAGGACAGAGTCCCACTCGAGCAGTTGCAAGCCAATCCGCAGCGACACAGTTCAGTTTACAGTCTCTTCGAAGCGAAGCCCGCTATTAGGTTAACGTCAGCCCAAGGAGTTGATCCCTTGCGATCAGCTTCCAGCCATTTTTGCAAAACTTGTCGGCAACTCTCTGAGAAAACCGTTTGCCATTTGTGAGGCCGACCACAATAGCATCCGCAGCGCGCCAATTTGCGCGAACTCTTTCCGCATCGACTAACAAGCCGTTATCGACCGGATTATCAATGTTCGATACGTGCTTGCATTGAAGTAGATGCGAAATTGTTCCCAGTTCATCTCGAACAACGATGTCGGCACCGCCATCCCCCGAACGGATGGTGAGCTTAGCGTTCAAGCCGCTCCGAATAAGACAATCTCGCACAAATTCTTCGAGCCCTAGGGGACCAGATTTGTCGACTTCCTCTAGAATTTTCGTCGGATTCTGCGGCGACTTTGACTGGAATGCTTGAGTAAAATCAGCAGCCGTAATTTCCGTCGACGTCAATATCTTCCTCGAAACGGCTCGTCTGCTCGCGAGCAGCTCATCTAGGATGACATCATAGGAAGTCTCCTGAAGCTGCGGATGAACAGCTCCAAATTTGTAGACGTAAACCTCCTTCTTTGCTCCGATTCTATAGGCTCTGTCGGTGCACTGGTCTTCAACGGCAGGGTTCCACCATCGGTCGAGATGCATCACGTGATTTGCGGCCACAATATTTAGGCCAACGCCCGCGGCTCTTGGAGACAGGATTAGCGCAGCAAATCCTTCTATTTCCGAGAATCTATCAACGATAGGCTGCCGCTGACTTGGATTTGTATCTCCCCGAATGAATTCTGGTTGAGGGCACGCGAACCGTTCTTTTATGAGACGGGATAAAATAGTTTGAATTTTTCTACTATTGACGAATACAATTACTTTTTCTTTGCGGCTGGCGATCATTGCCAACTGCTGAAATGCCGGTGCAAACCTAGCGGACATCATGATGTAGTCCTCGGCGGACAGCAAACCGCCAGAGACACTCTCAGGATCAGCCGGATGCAGTGAAATTGACCTGAAGTCGTGGAGGGCTCTCAATATCTTAAGGTTGCCCGCCTGCGTAGCTGCACTTATCTCAGCGTAGCGGCTCGCTTGTACTGCAGGCATCGCTGTCCTGACCATGTTGCCTTCATGCTTTGGCGGCAGGTCTTTGGCGACATCTTCCTTCATTCGGCGAAGCGCGTACGCTGGCACTCCCTTGCCGCTAATCGTGCTCGGGCTCAGTATTTCATTCGAGAGCCGCTCAAGAGATTTAGCGCGTTCTGCTTCAGCCTGCGATTTACCGTAGATCTTGATAAACTCGCGCAACGGGGGAAAATAACCAGGTGCTATAATGTCAGTTATTGCCCAAAGGTCGGCGATAGAATTTTCAACCGGCGTGCCCGTCATGCCTACGACGAAATCGACGTTTAGCGTTTTGAGAGTCGCATTAATTCGCGTAGTTGGATTCTTTGCCTTCTGAATCTCGTCGAATACTCCAACGCTGAAGGGCACCCCGGCAAAACTAATATGATAATCTCGAACCGTCTCAAATGTTGTTAGAACCCAGGTTGCCTGCTTGATCTCCTGTGAGTTCAATAGCATTAGCCCATCATTACTCTTTCCAACTTTTAGTGCGTTCAATTGATTGCCGAAAGCTATCAACGGAGGGCCGAGTCCTTCATCAAACGCAAATCTCTGGTGCTCGCTTTCCCAATTCTTCAAAAGACTGGTCGGCGCAACTACTAGCGCGGGACGGCCGCTCCGGACCAGTCGCTCTCGCATCAGAAGCATCAGAAATGTTAGACTTTGGAGCGTCTTACCCAGTCCCATATCATCCGCAAGTAGTACGCCAGGCCATCCGCTCGTATACGCGCTAGTTAGCCATGCCACGCCCTGTTGTTGGTGCTGCTTCAGCTCAACCCTCATGAGTGGTTGAGTCGCGTCAGTCAGTCGGCGAGGAATGAATTGCCTCTTGAACTCGGCTTCATCAAAGTTCTCTCGCGTTTTGAGAACGGCAATCCGGCGGCGAATGGGGGCCAGTTGCTCTTGTTCTTGGCCGCTGAAAGAAAGTTGCTTACTGGGTGGCGCCTCGGGCGGCATCAGGCGTTGGAGGGTAGGCAGAAGGCCCGGAGCATTCGTCGAAACGCTAACGTCACCGATGTCGACCTGCTGTTGACCGCGCGATATCGCATCCTGCACGGCGTGCAACCACCTTGGAACATCTTCTGGTTCGCCAACAACGAGCTTGTCTCCTAAGACGACGGAGAAGCGTTCGGGCAGCCATGTGTTTGACTGCTTTTCGAGATAAGAAAGCTGCGGCGGAATCCATTCACCAAGCCCGACAATGCGCTGCGAGTATTGCTCCGTCTCATAGAACAATGTGTCTCCGATAGAGACATCACGGTCATCATCGAATTCCTTGTACGCCGCCGAAATTGCTGCAGCGGGCGCCATCAAAAAAGAGAGGCGCTCCTCAATCTGAGCAGACTGCTTTCGCTTAACGACCTCCAGCGCCGGCCGGAGCGACGGATCGATAAATATGTATTGGCCACTTTCGATCACATATGTGGAATTGACTTGCTTCTGTGACCTAAATTGCTTTCCGAACAGTTCCGCAGTCGCTGGCGTAACGGCCAATTCCGCCTCTGCGCCGTCTTGCATTTCAGCGTCACTCTTTCGCATTGGAATAGGATCGAAATTAATGTCGCCTCCGCCCAAGGTTGGCTTCAAGCTAAATGCCGTCACATGGGACACACGCACCTTCATAATGAAAGCATCGGTACCGATGTTCGGAACAGGAGCGTCGTCGGGTATGAGAAGACGCAGTGCGGCAAAGGCGGCGATCTTGTCGTCTCTTGTTTTTGCCGAATTAAGCTCATTTGCGCGTTGCAGAACCTGGAATATTGTTCCGGAAATGCGAAACCTTTTCCCACTTGCTTGAAAAATCCCTTCGCTGAAGGTCCCAACTACTCGAACACCGCCATTTGTAGCGGAGTAAGCTATTCTGAAGTCATCCGACGCCAGTCCACCAACACTCTGGACGTCGATCTGATATGGAAATGGCGGAAGGAGACCGAGTTGCAATGCGTCGTCATTGGCAAGCGACGCCGCGTCTTCAAACGTTAGAAGCCGTGTAGCGCCGTCTTTAGGCTCGAGATGCCCTTGATACTTAAGTTCATCCAGTACCGCTGACGTTAGCGGAGGCAACTTTCCAATCGCTTCATCCCAATCGGACTGAACTGCAAGACGGCTACCGAACAAGCCGTTGCGCTTCTCGCATATCCTTAGCAAATAGCCAGTATCGCTAAGCTCTGAAACAATCTCAAACATCGCTAAGCTCGTATGCCGGTGTGATGCTCGATTGCACGGCGAGCCCAGGTAGTCCAACTACCATTTTTGTCGTGACGGATAGCGTCGCGCATAAAGTCCCCGATGCGCACTTCCATGCTCGCGCGCCTAAGCTCTTGGCCGACATAAGTCGGTTTATGGAATTCAGGGGCGCCCTTATCGCCGTCGCGCCAAAACCTGAGCGCCCCAGAGTGACTCCATTCTGCGATCACTAGATCGCCTAGCCGCATCAATAAAACGGACTGATTGGAGTTTGCCCCAGTTAAGTGAGACCATTTCATATATTCAGTATCCGGGCTTGCTCGCTGAGCTTGCTTGGCCACGCGTCCGGCATCGCTTGCTAGAATGAGCGTTAGGTCAGTTACGTGGCCCTTCTCGAAATATCGCAACCAAAACTTCTTGCGCGGCATGAACTGATCGTCTGCGGTCTCTTCGATGATCCGTATGAAAAGATCGAGATACTCGATGGAGAGCCAGCGCCTGACGGCTACTAAGCACTCGTCTCGGCGCCGCTGGCCATCCTTGCCCAGCAGGATAGGCCACATATAGAGCCGCGGATCTCGATATCTGGAAATGAGTGCGCCAACGATCTTCTTTAAAGCGTCTGGCGGCGGCGGTTGGTGAAGAAATGGATCAACCAACGCCTCATAAAACTCCGCCGGTGGAGTGCCCACAATGTTGTCAAACGCAAAGGACAACGCGTGCTCCAGGCGGCCGGGCTTCAAGTTTCTTGTTGCCAGTCGAATGCAAGCCAACTTCAGCTCGATGCCATACGCTGTCGATAGGATGAACGTTGATAGTCCCTTGGCAAGGCTCGCTTGATGGATGTTGTTGCCTTCCAAAAGAGAAGTCGCAACAGAGTTCACCGCCTGGTTATCTTCCAAGATCCCGGTGAGTTTGCAAAACCTTCGATTGCTTTCCATCAATTGATCAAGGTTCTGCCTAACGTAGGCCCTCAAAATGTCCCGCAGGGACTTATCCCGATAGCAAAAAAACAATGAATTGAGGCTAGCACGAATGCAGCGCTTATCGCGTCGACGACTGGCCTCGGTCAAAAGTCCTAAAACATCTTCAGTGCTGAAGCCTTCATGCAACCCAATAGCAGAAATAGCGACTCGCAATTCGCGCCGAGAGACAAGCGATAGCGATCCTGTCCGCACTCTTGAGACGATCGCCTCTAAAGTTGCCCGGCTTGGCTTGAGGTCGGATGAATCAGCTCTATATCCAGAACATGCTTCAATCAGCTTGCCGTACTCGGCTAATCTCGTTGATTCGAGGCGCTTCGGCGAAAACGAGTTTATCGCAGCCAGGATCGACATGAGGCAGCCCTGCTACTTTGTTAGCAACTTCTGCACTTCGTTGAGGTTGTCCGATCGGGGGGAAAACATCAGAACCCGCAAATCGATACGACGATTACCCTTCTTCCCTTCTTCAGCGTCGTTAGAAAAGGCAGGGCGGGTCTCGCCATACTCCGCAGGATTGATTAGGGGGGACGTGCCCTCACCAAGCCTTTTACCGTCAACGCTTGGAGAGATGCTAAACATCTGCGCGAGGCGAGGTTGATAGGCATAGATAGTTTGAACCGCGTTTATAGCCCGGCGGCCCGAAAGCGACAGATTATCGCGTATGTTACCTTCGACCGTGCCCCATATCGGCGTGTTGTCAGTGTGACCCTCTACAAATACTGCGTCGATGAAGACGGCGTTCGGGTTGCAAACACGGGTTGGATAGCTGGCGGGACCTACACTAAAGCAAGGAAGCACCTTCGCAAGCGCTGCAGCCAGCGACTTCACAGCGTTTTCGCTGGGTGAGCCTGGGACAATGATAGACTTTCCCTGAGGAAAGAGCATATCGCCCGATAAACGCAAAATTCCTTGCTCTGGAATCACCTTCACATCGTTGTCGCTTATGCCCTGAATATTGCTCAGACTGCGCTGCAGCTCATAGAGTATCTTTTCGCGGGCAGAGTGAGCTGGTCCCGGAAATCTGGACAGGACGATAAGTGGAATTTCTGCCTGACAACGGCGATAATCGCCGCGAACAGGAGAGACCATGAAGAGACGACCCCGCCGGAACCACTCACCGGCCTTCAAGGCGAAGGTGGCTCTGGCCGCCATCAAGGGCGATCGGACGATCGTCCAACTGGCCGAGCATTTCGACGTTCACCCCAATCAGATCACCGCATGGAAATCGCAGCTCGAGGGCAGCGCGTCTGAGGTTTTCGGATCGGGAGGCGGAGCGCCGGCCATCCCCGCGATCGATGTGAAGTCGCTCCATGCCAAGATCGGGGAGCTGACGCTGGAGAACGATTTTTTAGAAGGCGCGCTCACCAAGGCGGGATTGCTGAGCGCAAAGCGATGATCGACCGTGAGCACGATCTGTCGATCACCAAGCAGGCAGAGGTTTTGAAGATCAGCCGGGGCAGCGTTTATTATCTGCCCCGCCCAGTATCGCCCGCCGACCTCGAGATCATGCAACAGATCGATCGGCTGCACCTGGAATACCCCTTCGCCGGTTCGCGTATGTTGCGAGGCCTGCTGGCCTTGCGGGGGTGCAAGGTCGGCCGCCGGCATGTGAAGACGCTGATGCGGCGGATGGGGATAGAGGCGCTCTATCGCCGGCCGCGCACGACGAAGCCTGAACCCGGCCACAAGATCTATCCGTATCTGCTGCACGGCATGGAGATCACGCGACCGAACCAGGTCTGGGCCATGGACATCACCTATATCCCGATGGCCCACGGCTTCGTCTATCTCGCCGCCGTGCTCGATTGGGCGACGCGTCGTGTTCTGTCCTGGCGATTGTCGATTACGATGGAGGCGTCCTTCTGTGTCGAGACATTGGAGGATGCTCTCGCGCGTCACGGCAAGCCGGACATATTCAACACCGACCAGGGCTCGCAGTTCACTGGCGCGGCCTTCACCGGCGTGCTCGCCGATAACGGCATCGCCATCAGCATGGACGGCAAAGGAGCTTGGCGGGACAACGTGTTCGTTGAGAGGCTGTGGAAAAGCGTCAAATACGAGGAGGTCTATCTGCGAGCCTATGAGACCGTCGGCGAGGCGCGAAGCTCGATTGGTCGGTATCTCGACTTTTACAATGGCCGCCGCCCGCATTCGAGCCTTGACGACCGCACCCCGGATCAAGCCTACTTCGATCTTCCTCCGCTCCGCGCGGCGGCCTAACCCCGGCAGAGCCTCCACTTATCGACGCGGAAAATCTGTTCAGACAACCGGGACCACCTCAGAGTCCGCCTGCTTTAAATATCGCTCCAACGGGTTCTGCCGTAATTTTTGAAGCTCATCTTCGAGCTCAGAAACGCGGCGCTTCGTTTGCTCGAGTTCAGCAGAGGTGGCCTTCAGTTGATCCAATGTTGCTAGGTGCTGAGACAAGGGAATTGTCCGCTCGGTGTCTTGAATGCGATACGCGAAATACATGAGGAGGATAATGAAAACGAACAACATGCCGACCATGATGTCGGTCATGGATACAAAGTAGCTTTCCTCTCCCTGTTCGACTTCGGCTTCGCTCATTCAGCTGCCGCCTGGCTTGGCTTCGTTTGGCTCTCCGCCAATTCGTCTATAAGCTGCTCAAACTGATTCACAGCTCGCGCAAGAGCTTGATCCATTGTTCCCAGCTGGTCAGACATTTGCTTAGATTGATACTCAAGATGATCGGTAATCGATTTGAATACCGTCGCAAGCTTTTCATCAACGGCGTTAAACCGATCGAGGTGCGTGGACATTTGCTTTTGCAGCGTCTCTATCATCGCACGAGTGGATGCTTGCATTTCTGAGGCAGCCCGGTGGAAATCGGATGCCGCGCTGGCCGAGCCTTCCATGGCTGCGAGAAGTTTGGTCATGTTTGAATCGACCGCAGAACCAGCCCGGACCAGCCCCTGGGTGGCGTTCACAACCTCCTGAGAGACGCTGCTAAGTTTTTCTTGAAGCTCACTGTGTTTTCGCGTGATGTCGGACAAGGTTCCAACATGCAGACTTTGGCTATCGCTCAGTTGTTTAAGGAGGCTCTCAATTTTTGTGGCGCTAGCGGCGAATGAATCGCCTCCCACGGTCAAACCTTGGAGTAGATCGTTGGTCCCTGCCGCAAGTTTTGTGGAGAGCTGACTGCTTGCGTCCGCGATCAGCGAAGAAACGGCATCTTTTAGGCTTTGAGATATCTCGGCTTGCTCTTTTGCGGCCGCCTTGCCCGCGTCGCTGATAGTGGTTGCCGCTTGTTCCAACCTGGTTGGCAGATCCTTCAATTCGGACGCGAGACCGGTTAGTGACCTGCTTGCATCAGTCAAGCTGGCTTCGAAGGCACCTTTCATAGCATCGCCAACCGCCTTGCCGGCTCCTGCTCCCGACGCTTCGATCAATTTGGAGAAAGAATCGGCGATCTCTGAGAGCTTAGCGGTTAAGCTGTCATTGCTCTGTTCGACTGCTTGCCTAACAGCATCGCCGATCCTCATTGCGATGTTGGTGTTAAACAACTTAAGTTCAGTGAGACTTTCCTGTTGAACAGTGAGTTGCCTTTCAGAGATCTTTTGCTCGCTCACGAATAGCAGGCGTTCTTCTAGCGACTCGTTCAGCTGATGCACGGTGGCGCTCAGATGTCTGAGGATTAGGCGAATGAACAGCGAGAGCAATATGGAGGCAACCAAGCCGGCGGCAGATATATAGAACTTTGCTGCCGCTGTAGTTAGTAGTTTGCTGAGCGCTTGCTTTATATGCTCTTGGTCGACGGCGCTGGTTAAGCTTGCTGTAGAAAAGGTAAGTGCGGCTATGAGTCCAATGAACGTTCCGAGGAGCCCGAGGCCAACGAAAAAATTCGGCAAGCTGCGCACGAAATCGTATTGAACGCGTAGACTTCGTGTGGTGAAAAATTGGGAGGGGCGCGCAGATGCAAGAATAACTGGAGCCTGCGCCGTTTCGCGAAAGATCAGCGTTTTCCGGAACTCAGCCCAGGCGGTGGAGGTTAGCTTGTTTGACGAGAGCGTCGTATCTACTTCGTCATATCTACTGTGGAAGCTGAGACGCTTTTGATCTTCAGAAGTTTCCTTTGATTTTCCGCGAACAGCCGACAGCGCAGAATGAAGGCGATAGGCTTGAGGCAAAACGGCACACACAAATGCAAGGAATAGTGTGGCGGCGCTCACAAGCAGGCCGGTCGCAACTTTAGGGCCGAAATCTTCAGTCCCAAACGGCTTTAGAATCTCGCCGTATATGGATATCGTGTACTCGAACCAGTGATCCATCGTACCCATCCCCCCATGATGGATGCCGAGGCTTGTTCCTTCGCGAAATCAATAACCTACTTGGCGGCCTGACATTTGCCTTTCTCCTTCTCATCGTCAAGGCGCCGGGAGGGCAAATCGTCCTTAAGTTGCACTGTTTGGATGAATCGGGGCTCCTGGTACCTAGTGTTCCGTCTCGCAAATCAGTTTAAATAATCTTGGTTGCTTCGGGCAAGCAGGAGCTGAGAGGATGGCGCGTCCCGTCAAGGTACTTACCGCCGATGCGGAGACACGGGCTGAACTCCAACGGAGGGCCAATGCTCCGACCAGTGCGCATCGCGATCGTTTTCGAGCAAAAATTATTCTGCTGCGTCTGGAGGGGGTGAAAATCGAGCTCGTCGCCGAGCAGATGGATACATCGATGCCAACGGTGTCGACATGGTCCAGCCGGTTCGAGGCACACGGGCTCGACGGCCTCGACGACAAGGGCGGACGCGGACGCAAGCCCTCGATTACAGAGAAGAAAATCGAGCGTGTCATCACCGATGCCACGCGTCCGCCGAAGAACCGCAAGCGTTGGAGCGTGCGCAGCATGGGCCGCCATGCCGGAGTATCGCACAGTACTGTGCAGCGGATCTGGTCAAAGAATGACTTGAAGCCCCACATTGTAAAGACGTTCAAGCTCTCGAATGATCCGGAGTTTGAGAAAAAGTTCTGGGACGTGATCGGGCTCTACCTCGATCCGCCAGCGAAGGCGCTGGTGTTATGCTGCGACGAGAAGAGCCAATGCCAGGCTCTGGAACGCACTCAACTTGGCTTGCCGCTTGCCCCGAAGCGTCCCCGGACAATGACTCACGATTACACCCGGCATGGCACGATTACGTTGTTTGCTGCCCTCGATGCGATGAAAGGCAAGTTGATCGCGCGCACCGAGGCGCGTCACACTCACATCGAATGGCTCAGGTTCCTGAAACAGATCAATCGCGAAACGCCCGAGGAACTCGACATCCATCTGATCCAGGACAACTATGCCACGCATAAGCATCCAAAGGTCAAGGCTTGGCTCGCCCGTCACCCGCGCTTCAAGTCGCACTTCACGCCGACATCTTCGTCCTGGATGAACCTCGTCGAACGCTTCTTCGCTGATTTAACCGCCGACGTGATACGCTCGGGCAGCTTCGCTTCCATCGGCGAACTCGTCCGCGACATCGAAGCCTATCTCTCCGATCGCAATGCCGCCCCGAAGCCCTACACGTGGAGGGCCGAGGGCGCGGCCATCCTCGAAAAAATCAACCGCGCCCGCGCCGCCCTCGACAAAATCGAGGCAGCGTGAGTTATTGCAAGGCAATTGAGAGTCAGGACACTAGCACTACTTTGGCAGATTCTGGGAGTTGATCGGCGAGACTGGATTCCCGAATCACGTTTTCAATGATTCATGGGTGGTCAGCTTTTTTGGAGGGCTGACCGGTGGATACGACGTCGAGGTGGGAAGATGAGCTTGGACGCTGGCTCGAGCCATTCCTGGATTGTTTAGGTCACAAGGCTCGGCGGCGGATGTGTCCGCTATATGTTTCAGGACTGATTGGGCCGGGCGACCGCAAGAGCGTCCAGCCAATGGCGGCGCGGCTGGCGCCGGGCGACTATGATCAATTGCATCATTTCATCGCTGATGGCGTCTGGGACGCGGCGCCGTTGGAAGTAGAATTGCTCGTTCAGGCCGACCGGCTCGTCGGCGGCACAGATGCGGTGCTGGTCATCGACGATACATCGATGCCGAAGAAGGGCGATCGCTCGGTTGGTGTAGCTCCGCAATATGCATCAACTCTCGGTAAAACGGCGAATTGCCAAACATTGGTGTCGCTGACGCTTGCGCGCGGTGAAGTGCCGGTAATGGTGGCGCTACGTCTCTTCCTTCCCGAGAATTGGACGAGCGATCCGGTACGTCTGAAGCACGCCGGCGTTCCCATCGAGCATCGCGCGGCACGGTCCAAGCCAGAGATCGCGCTGGCTGAGATCGATCGCGTGATCGCAGCCGGTGTTCGCTTCGGCTGTGTGCTGGCGGACGCGGGATACGGATCGAGCGCGCCGTTCCGTCATGCTCTGAGCGAGCGCGGCCTCTTATGGGCAGTTGGTATGTCGCGGCGCCAGAAAGTCTATCCGGCCGATGTCACCATGATCTTTCCAACGGAGAAAGCCCGTAAGCCGCGCAAACACCATATCCCGGATATGTCGCCAGTTTCAGCCGAGACGATGCTGGCCGGCGTAAAGTGGCAGAAGATCAGCTGGCGCGGGGGTACGAAAGGCCCGCTGACATGCCTTTTCGCTGCGCGGCGCGTCCGCATCGCCGACGGCCCAAAGCACCGCGTGTTCGATAAAGGTGTCGAGCGTATGCCTGGTGATGAAATGTGGATCCTGGGCGAGCGACGATCGAGCGGAGAGCAGAAGTACTACATCTCGAATCTGCCCGCTGACGTTTCGCTTAAGACGCTGGCAGCTGCCGTCAAGGCGCGGTGGATCTGTGAACAGGCGCATCAGCAGTTGAAGGAAGAGCTGGGGCTCGACCATTTTGAAGGCAGGTCGTGGGCCGGATTACACCGACATGCCTTGATGACGATGATCGCCTATGCCTTCCTTCAGTCCCGCCGCCTCACCGCAGCGGGACGAAAAAAAAAGAGTCCCAGGCCCACCGCCACAACCGAGCATGCCGGCCATCAGGCAAGCCATCCTCGACCTCTTCGTGCGGCCTCCACCCCTACGATGCACGCACTGTGAGATGCTGCTCGCAGGCTGCCTTCAGCCAAATCTGCCAAAGTAGTGCTAGGGAGCTACCGCAATAGAAGGTCTTAGTAAGAATTTGGAATAGCAGAATATTGTCGGAGAGCCTCATTGGTCAAAACTGGCCCGCTTTTCTGATATCATTATACCCCCTCCAGGGTGAAGCGCCCGACCTTCGGCCGTCAAGCACGGCATCAGCTCAGCGGAGCGCAGCAGCGGTCATTCCTCCCCCGGATCGCTGGCCAGCACGCCCTTGACCGCCTGACGCCAGCCCTTGAGCTTGCGCGTCCGCGTCGCCGCGCTCATGTTCGGCCTGAAGCGGTGCTCGAGCCGCCAGTTGTCGGCGAAACGCGCCGGCTCGGGATAGAGCCCGGCGCCGAGCCCGGCGAGATAGGCGGCGCCGAGCGCCGTCGTCTCCTGGATCATCGGCCGGTCGACCGGCGCGTCGAGCAGGTCGGCGAGCCGCTGCATGGTCCAGTCGGAGGCGGTCATGCCACCGTCGACGCGCAGCACCGGACTCGCCGCGCTGGCATCCGGCCAGTCGGCGCGCATCGCCGCCCACAGGTCGTAGGTCTGATAGCAGACGCTCTCCAGCGCGGCATGGGCGAGCTCTGCCGGGCCGGTGTTGCGGGTCAGCCCGAACAGCGCGCCGCGCACCCGCGGATTCCAGTAGGGCGCGCCCATGCCGACGAAGGCCGGCACCAGATAGACCGACTGCATCGAATCCGACTGGTCCGCGAGCGGCCCGGTCTCGGCGGCATGCTTGATGATGCCGAGCCCGTCGCGCAGCCATTGCACCGCCGAGCCGGCGACGAAGATCGAGCCCTCCAGCGCGTAGGTGCGCTTGCCGTCGAGCTGATAGGCGACGGTGGTCAAGAGCTTGTTCTTGGACGCGACCGGAGTGGTGCCGGTGTTGAGCAGGGCGAAGCAGCCGGTGCCGTAGGTCGACTTCATCATGCCCGGGGTGAAACAGGCCTGGCCGATGGTGGCGGCCTGCTGGTCGCCGGCGATGCCGCGGACCGCGATGGTGCCGCCAAACAGGTCCGGCACCGTGTCGCCGAAATGCGCCGAGGAATCCTTGACCTCCGGCAACATCGAGCGCGGCACGCGGAGCAATCGTAGCAGCTCGTCGTCCCAGGTGCCGTCATGAATGTTGAACAGCAGCGTGCGCGAGGCATTGGTGGCGTCGGTGGCGTGGACACGCCCGCCGGTCAGCCGCCACAGGAGGTAGCAATCCACGGTGCCGAACAGCAGTTCGCCGCGCTCGGCGCGGGCACGCGCGCCCGGCGTCTGGTCGAGGATCCAGGCGACCTTGGTGCCGGAGAAATAGGGATCGATGATCAGCCCGGTCTTGGCCATGATGGTCGGCTCATGACCCTCGGCCTTGAGGCCGGCGCAGATCTCGGCGGTGCGCCGGTCCTGCCAGACGATGGCGCGATGCACCGCCTTGCCGGTGGCGCGGTCCCAGACCACCGTGGTCTCGCGCTGGTTGGTGATGCCGATGGCGGCAATGTCGGCGGCCGTCATCCCGGCCTTGGCCAGCGCCGCGCGGCAGGTGGCGAGGGTCGACTGCCAGATGTCCTCGGGCTCGTGCTCGACCCAGCCCGAAGCGGGGAAGTGCTGCGGAAACTCCTGCTGCGCCTGGGCGGCAATGGAGATGTCGGCGCGGAACACGATGGCGCGCGACGACGTCGTGCCCTGATCGATGGCAAGGATATGGGACGCCATGGCGCTTCCTCAGATGACTTTCGTATCGATGGTCAAACGCAAGGAAAGCGATAATCGCCGCCGCCGTCAATCCTCAGAAAGACGACGGGCAGTGGCTGGTGCGCTCAACTGTCTAAACCGCGGCGGTGGTGACGCCGCCATCGATGACGATGGTCTGGCCGGTCATGAAGCTCGAGGCGTCGGAGGCAAGATAAACCACTGCACCGGCAATCTCATGCGGCTCGCCGATGGAGGAGACAATCACCACCGAGCCGCCGCCGCGCTTGACCATTTCGGGGATCGCCTTGCTGCAGAGCCAGAGATTGCTCTTCACATTGGCGCCCATGATCTTGTCGAAGGCTTCGTCGCTGATGTCGAGCAGCGGCCCATAATAGGGATTGACCGCGGCATTGCAGACCAGCACGTCGAGCCGGCCATAATGCGCGATTGTGCCTGCGACCAGCGCCTCGACCTCATCGCGGCGGCTGATGTTGCAGGCGATGACATGGGCATTGCCGCCGGCGGCCGCGATGCCGTCGGCGACGATCCGGCAGGCATCGGCCCTGCGGCTCGAAACCACGACCTTCGCACCCATCTTCGCCATCAGCTCGGCTGACGCCCTGCCGATGCCGCGGCTCGAGCCGGTGACGATGGCGACCTTGCCGGCGAGGTCGAAGGGCGTGGTCGCCATGGCGTTACTCCCGCAGCAATCCGCCCTGGTCGCTGACGCGGCGCAGGTGGTAGTCGGCGTCGCCGAACTGGCTTTCGATCATGGTCAGGCGCTTGAAGTAGTGCCCGATCTTGAACTCCATGGTCATGCCGACGCCGCCATGGAGCTGGATCGACTGCTGGCCGACGAAGCGTGCCGAACGGCCGATCTGCACCTTCGCCGCGGCCACGGCGGTCGCCCGCTCCCTGGCATCGTCGATATCGGCGGCCATGGTGGCGAAGTAGGACATGCTGCGGGCCTGCTCCACCGCCACGAACATGTCGGAGCCGCGATGCTGCAGCGCCTGGAAATTGCCGATCGCGGTGCCGAACTGGTTGCGGGTCTTGAGATATTCGACGGTGGTCTTGAGCGATTCGTCCATCGCGCCGACCGCCTCGGCGCACAGCGCGATGCGGGCGTCGTCGACCACCCGCTCGATCAGCGGCAGGGCGTTCTCGGGATCGCCGAGCGCCGAATCCGCACCGACCTCGACACCGGTGAAGGTGACGTCCGCTGCACGCAGGCCGTCCTGGGTCGGATAACCGCGGACCGTGACGCCCTTGGCGTTCGCCGGCACCAGGAAGGCGCCGACGCCAGCGGCGTCGCGCTGGCCGCCCCTGGTGCGGGCGGTGACCACGAACGTATCGGCGGCGTCGCCATGCACCACGACGAATTTCTCGCCGTCGATGACGAAGCCCGATCCGCTCCTTTTGGCCGTGGTCGCGACGTCGCCGAGATCGTAACGCGAGTTCTTCTCGAGCTGGGCGAAGGCCATGGTCCTGGAGCCCCCGATCAGCGACGGCAGATGCGCCGCTTTCTGCGCCGCCGAACCGCCGCGGCGCAGGAAGCCGCCGCCCAGCACCACGGTGGCGAGATAGGGCTCGAGCACCAAGGCCCGGCCGAGCGCCTCCATGACGATCATGGTCTCGACGCCGCCGGCGCCGAAACCGCCGTCGGCCTCGCTGAAGGGCAGACCGAGCAGCCCCTGCTCGGCGAACGTGCCCCACATGGCGCGGCTCCAGCCGTCCTTTTCGGCGGCGTATTTCTTGCGCTGCTCGAAGTCATAGGAATCGCCGAGCAGGCCGTCGACGCTCTCCTTGAGGAGCCGCTGCTCCTCGGACAATTCGAAGTCCATTGATCTGATCCTCGTTGAAGCGGGCGAAATCGCTCAGAGGCCGAGCACGGCCTTGGCGATGATGCCCCGCTGGATTTCGTTGGAGCCGCCGTAGATCGAGACCTTGCGGTAGTTGAAGTAGCCGGGCGCGATCTGGGTGGTCCAATCGGCGAAGTCGTTGCGACCGTGATCCTCCGGCGCATAGGGCATGCCGAAGGGACCGATCACCTCGAGCATCAGCTCGGTGATGGTCTGCTGGATCTCGGAGCCCTTGATCTTGAGGATCGAGGATGCCGGATCCGGCTTGCCCTTGCCATGCTTGCCCTCGGCGGCGACGACCCGCATCTGGGTGATTTCCAGCGCCTTGAGTTCGATCTCGGTGGCGGCGAGCTTCTCGCGGAAACGCGGATCCTCGAGCAGCGGCCGGCCGCCGGCCTGCACCTTGGAGGCGAACTCCTTGATGCGGCGAAGTCGCTCCTTGGACATGCCGACCCGGGCGATGTTGACGCGCTCGTTGCCGAGCAGGAACTTGGCGTAGTCCCAGCCCTTGTTCTCTTCGCCGACGAGGTTGGCGACCGGCACCTCGACCTCGTCGAAGAACACCTCGTTGACCTCGTGGCCGCCGTCGATGGTCTGGATCGGCCGAACGGTGATGCCGGGCGACCTCATGTCGATCAGCAGAAAGGAGATTCCGGTCTGCTTTTTCGCCGCGGGATCGGTGCGCACCAGGCAGAAGATCCAGTCGGCATACTGCGCCAGCGTCGTCCAGGTCTTCTGGCCGTCGACGACATAGACGTCGCCCTTGCGCTTGGCTGAGGTCTTCAGCGAGGCGAGATCGGAGCCGGCGCCAGGTTCGGAGAAGCCCTGGCACCACCAGTCGTCGAGGTTGGCGATGCGTGGCAGATAGCGCTTCTTCTGCTCCGAGCTGCCGAAGGTGTAGATCACCGGTCCGACCATGTTGACGCCGAAGGGCAGCGGCGGCGGCGCCGGAGTGGCCTGCAGCTCCTCGAGAAAGATGTATTGCTGCGCCGGCGTCCAGCCGGTGCCGCCATACTGCTCGGGCCAGTGCGGCACCGCCCAGCCCTTCCTGTTGAGGATGCGCTGCCACTCGACCAGCTCTTCCTTGGTGTTGTGGCGGCCCTCGACGATCTTCTGTCGGGTGGCGGGGGGCAGGCTCTCGCGGAAGAAGGTGCGCACCTCGTCGCGGAAGGCCAGCTCTTCCTTGGTGAAGCTGAGATCCATCGTCAGTCTCCTTGGCACGGAAGGCGTTGGTGCGCGCGCGGCGGCGACACGACCGCCGCGCGCGTGTTTCTTACTGAATGATCTCGAACAGGCCGGCCGCGCCCATGCCGCCGCCGACGCACATGGTGACGACGCCATACTTGACCTTGCGGCGGCGCCCCTCGATCAGGACGTGGCCGGCGAGGCGGGCCCCCGACATGCCGTAGGGATGGCCGACCGAGATCGCGCCGCCATCGACATTGAGCCTGGCCGGGTCGATGCCGAGCTTGTCGCGGCAATAGAGCACCTGGACGGCGAAGGCCTCGTTGAGTTCCCAGATGCCGATGTCGTCGATCTTCAAGCCATGGCGCTTGAGCAGGCGCGGAATGGCATAGACCGGGCCGATGCCCATCTCGTCCGGCTCGCAGCCGGCGGCGACGAAGCCGCGGAAGATGCCGAGCGGCTTGAGCCCCTTCTGGGCCGCGAGCTTGTCGCTCATGATCACCGTGGCGCTGGCGCCGTCGGACAGCTGGCTGGCGTTGCCCGCGGTGACGGAATAGCCCTCGCCACGCACCGCCTTGAGCGAGGCAAGACCTTCCGCCGTCGTTTCGGGCCGCGGGCCTTCGTCCTGGGACAGCGTCACTTCCTTGTACGACACCGCGCCGCTGGCCTTGTCGACGACCGCCATGGTGGTGGTGATCGGCGCGATCTCCTCGCTGAAGCGGCCGGCCTGCTGGCCTGCGGCGGTGCGGCGCTGGCTTTCCAGCGAGTACTCGTCCTGCCGCTCGCGCGAGATGTTGTAGCGCTTGGCGACCACTTCGGCGGTGTCGAGCATCGGCATGTAGACGTCGCCCTTGAGCTTGACGAGCTCGGGGTCGACGGCATGGAAGGTGTTCATCTTGTCGTTCTGCACCAGGCTGATCGACTCGCCGCCGCCGCCGACCGCGATCTCGACGCCGTCGAACAGCACCGAGCGGGCGGCCAGCGCCATGGCCTGCAGCCCCGAGGCGCATTGCCGATCGATGGTGGTCGCGGCGACGCTGACCGGCAGGCCGGCGCGCAGCAGCGCCTTGCGCGCGATGTTGCCGCCGGTTGAGCCCTGCTGAAGGGCGGCGCCCATCACCACGTCCTCGATCTCGGCCGGATCGAGCTTGGCGCGCGCCACCGCATGGGAGATCGCATGGCCGAACAGCGTCGCGCCCTCGGTGTTGTTGAGCGCGCCGCGATAGGCCTTGCCGATCGGCGTGCGGGCGGTGGAGACGATCACAGCATCGGTCATGAGGGAATCCTCGTTGCTTCGGAAGGGGTGGATCCGCCCGGCAGCTTCTGCTGCTGGGTGCGGAGTTCGTTGCGGGAGAGCTTGCCGACGGGGGTGCGTGGCAGTTCGTCGCGGAATTCCAGCACCGCCGGCAGTTCGTGCTTGCCGATCTTGCCGGTGAGGAAGTCACGCAGCTCGTCGAGCGTGAAGGGCTTGGCGCCAGCCTTCAAGGTGACGAAAGCCTTGGCCGCCTCGCCGCGATAGGGATCGGGCACGCCGAGCACGATGACCTCCTGCACCGCCGGGTGCTCGTAGATCGCCTGCTCGATCATCTGCGGATAGACGTTGAAGCCGCCCGAGATGATCATGTCCTTCTTGCGGTCGACCAGGTAGAAGTAGCCGTCCTGGTCGACGTAGCCGATGTCGCCGGTCAGGAATCGATCGCCGACGAAGGATTCGGCCGCTTCCTTCTCGCGCTTCCAATAGCCGCGGGTGACATTGGGACCGCGGATGCGCAACTCGCCGGTCTCGTCCGGACCGAGCACGCGCGTCGGCTCGTCCAGCGCCACCACATCGAGCTCGATGCCGGGCAGCATCAGGCCGATCGAGCCGGGCTTGTCCGGCCCTTCCGGCGGATGGCCGGTGCCGGGCGAGCAGGTCTCGGTCATCCCCCAGCCGCTGCGCAGCTTGATGCCCGTCTTGCTCTCGAACACCTTGGCCACTTCCACCGGCAGCGGCGCGCCGCCCGAGCCGATCTGCGACAGGGACGACAGGTCGCGCTGCTCGAGATCCGGGAGGTTGGCGATGGCGATCCACATCGTCGGCACGCCGGGAAAGACGGTGGCGTGCTTCTCCTCGATATCACGCATCACCGCATTGATGTCGAAGCGCTGATGCAGCGAGATCAGTTCGCCGTTCTTGAGGTTGCGCAGCAGGATGACGGTAAGCGCATAGATGTGAAACAGCGGCAGCACGCAGATCACGCGCTCGACGCGGTTGCGCTCGGCGCGCTGCTTCGCCCCCCACAGGTCGTAGATGCCGACCGCGGAGGTGAGATTCCTGTGGCTCAGCATCGCGCCCTTCGGCAGGCCGGTGGTGCCGCCGGTATATTGCAGCAGGGCGATATCGTCGGGCGACACCTGCGGCCATTGCGCTGGCGGCGTCGCGCCCCGGACGAAATCGGCAAAGGTCACGATCCTGTCGCTTGCCGGCCAGGGCTCCTTGGAATTGGGCTCCTTGGAATTGGGCGCCTTCGGATTGCCGACATCACCCCAGCGCGCATCCTCGCAGATCACCAGACGGTCGATAAGGCCCTTGTCGAGGAATTTCAGCGCCACCGGCAACAGCGCCGGCAGATCGCTGGTGACGAGCACTCGCGCGCCGCTGTCGCTCAGCTTGTGGGACAGCGCCCGTTCGCCGTCGAGCGGGCTGAGATGGACGATCCGGGCGCCGGCCTTGAGCCCGCCGAAAAAGCAGATCGGATGATCCGGCGTATTGCCGAGAAACAGCGCGATCGCGTGACCACGGCCGTAGCCGGCACGGAGAAAGCCCGCGGCGGCCTCGCCCGCCCGCGCACCGAGCTCGGCGTAGCTGATCGGCTTGTCGCGGAACTCGATCGCGGTGCGGCTGCCGAAATCGGCCGCCGACCTCGCGAGGAGGTCCGGCAGGGTACCGAAGGGGATCGGCGCGTCCCAGCGCGCCCCTTCGGGGTAATACTTCTCGCCCGCGTAGGCCATGGCGTTCAGGCCGCCTGCGCCGCGGCCTTGGCCCAGCCGGCGAAGGTCTCGCCCTTCTCCGCCAGCTCCTTGAGCAACGGCGCCGGCTCGAGCGAGGCGTCGCCGGTCTGTTTGGCGTGGAAGGCAAGGCGCTCGGCGATGTGCTTGAGCCCGACCTGATCGGCGTAATACATCGGACCGCCGCGATAGACCGGCCAGCCGTAGCCATAGAGCCAGATCACGTCGATGTCGCCCGGCCGGGCCGCGATCTTCTCGGCAAGGATGCGGGCACCCTCGTTGATCATCGGATAGACCATGCGCTCGAGGATCTCATCGTCGCTGATCGCCCGGCGCTGGATGCCGAGGCGGGCGCAGGTCTCCTCGATCAGCTTCTCGACCTCGGGATCCGGCAGCGGGGCGCGCGAGCCGCCTTCGTATTTGTAATAGCCCTTGGCGGTCTTCTGGCCGAAGCGTCCGGCCTCGCACAGCGCGTCGGCGATCTCGGACTTGATGCCGCGGTCCTTGCGCGAGCGCCAGCCGATATCGAGGCCGGCGAGGTCGCCCATGGCGAAGGGACCCATCGGCAGGCCGAATTTGGTGACCACGGCATCGACCTGCTGCGGCAGCGCGCCTTCGAACAGCAGCTTCTCGGCCTGCTTGCTGCGGGCCGCGAGCATGCGGTTGCCGACGAAGCCGTCGCACACGCCGACCACCGCCGGCACCTTGGCGATGCGCTTGGCCGTCGCCACCGCTGTGACCAGCACGTCCGGCGCGGTCTTCGCCGCCCGCACGATTTCGCACAGCTTCATGACATTGGCCGGGCTGAAGAAATGCATGCCGAGGACGTCCTGCGGACGCCTGGTGATGGCGGCGATGTCGTTGATGTTGAGGTAGGACGTATTGCTGGCCAGCACCGCACCCGGCTTGGCGTATTGGTCGAGCTTGGTGAAGACCTCCTTCTTGATCTCCATGGTCTCGAACACCGCCTCGATGACGAGGTCGGCGTCCTTGACGTGTTCGAGGCCGACGACGCCGTTGATCAGCGCCATACGCTTGGCCGGGGCATCCGCCGGAATGCCGCCACGCGCCGCGGTGGCCTCGTAGTTCTTCTGCATGATGCCGAGGCCGCGCTTGAGCTGCTCCTCGCCGGTCTCGATCAACGTGACGGGAATGCCGGCATTGGCGAACGACATGGCGATGCCGCCGCCCATGGTGCCGGCGCCGATGATGGCGACGCGCTCGACCTTGCGCGGCCTGGCGCCTTCCGGCACGCCGTCGATCTTGGCGGCCTCCCGCTCGGCGAAGAAGGCGTGGCGCTGCGCCCTGGACTGATCGCCGGCCACCAGCCGCAGGAAAGTCTCGCGCTCGCGCTTGAGGGCCTCGTCGAACGGCACGTCGAAGATCCAGCTCACCGCCTCGGCGCAGGCCAGTGGCGCCTCGAGGCCGCGGTTGCGCTTGTTGGCGGCAGCGGCGGCATTGGTGAAGATCGACCGGTCGGCCCTCGCCGCAGCGATCTTGGAATCGTCGTCGCGCAGGCGGCGCACGGGCCGTTTCTCGGCCAGCACCTTGCGGGCGAAGGCCTCGCCACCGGAGGCCGGACCTTCGATGACCTCCTCGATCAGGCCATGCTTGAGGGCTTCCGCCGCGCCGATCGGATCGCCGGTCACCACCATCTTGACCCCGAGTTCGGGGCCGACGGCGCGCGGCAGCCGCTGGGTGCCGCCGGCGCCGGGGATCAGCCCGAGCTTGACCTCGGGCAGACCGAGCCTGGCATCTTTGGTGGCGACGCGGAAATGGCAGCCGAGAGCGACCTCGAGGCCGCCGCCGAGCGCCGTGCCGTGGATCGCCGCGATCACCGGCTTGGGACAATTCTCGATCGCGGCGATGACCTCGCCGAGGAAGGGCTGCTTCGGCGGCTTGCCGAATTCGGTGATGTCGGCGCCGGCGATGAAGGTACGGCCGGCGCAGGTCAGCACGATGGCCTGCACCTGCGGATCGGCGCCGGCGGCCCTGACGGCGTCATAGATGCCACCACGCACCGCCGCGCTCAGCGCATTCACCGGCGGGCTGTCGACGGTGACGATGGCGATGACATCGTGACGCTCGACCCTGACCACTTCACTCACGCTGCTCTCCTTGACCGTTCTTGAATCCGCTCGCCGGAACGCGACGGCGACAGTCCCTCGGGCTGCAACCGTCTCGTCCGATCGGATCATCTCCCAGACGCCGAGCTCGAGTCGCCGATTTGCAGCGACCGACCCTTGGTGCACCATCATTCCGCATGTTTCGCACTGCGGAATTTAATTTCACACCTTGACAGGGAGGGTTATTTTGAAGAGCGTCCGTTGTCAACGAGGGAGCGCCACGGCAATCTTGAATGAAGCAGCCAGCGAAGAAAACAGCGACCGATCGCAACTTCGTCGTGGCGCTGTCGCGAGGCCTCGACGTGTTGCGGGCCTTCCGTCCCAATGACGGGCTGCTGGGCAACCAGGAGCTGGCGGCCCGCACCGGCCTGCCCAGGCCGACGATCTCGCGGCTGACCTACACCCTGACCAAACTCGGCTATCTGACCCCTGTTCCGCGCTTCGAAAAATACCAGCTGGCGCCGGCGGCGATGGCGCTGGGCTATTCGGCGCTCGCCAATCTCGGCATCCGCCACGTGTCCGATCCCTACCGCGACAAATTGATGCGGGAAACCGGCGGCGCGGTCGCGATCGGCGCACGTGATCGCCTCAGCATGATCTATTTCGGCCAGAGCCGCAGCGACCTCACGGTCGGCGTGCTGCTCGATGTCGGCTCGCGGATTCCGATCGCCACCACCGCGATGGGCCGTGCCTATCTCTGGGCGCTGCCGGAGGACGAGCGTACCGCGCTGCTCAGGGAAATCCGCGAAAATTCCGGCAGCCGCTGGCCAAAGGTGCGCGAGGGCATCGAGCGCGCCGGCGAGATGATCGCTCAGCACGGCTTCGCGATTTCGGCGGGCGAATGGCACAGCGACATCCACGCCGCAGGCGTCGCGCTGCAGCTCAATGATGGAACCGGGCCCTACGCATTCAACTGCGGTGCGCCGGCGTTCAAGTTTTCCGAGAAGCTGCTGATCGACGATATTGGCCCGCGACTGGTCGCGATGGTAAATAACATCGAAAAGGCCATGACCGGCAGACCGAGCGTCGGCAGCGTCGCCGCGCAAGACAGCAGCCGATCCAATCACCAAAACAACAACAATACCAAAAAACACAAATCAGGAGGAAAACTTGCTCGTTTGGTCGAGGGAACCGGCTAGCGGCGGCTGTCGCAGCCCCAGCGCGGCTTGGTGCGCCGGCGAGCGCGCGGGTACGAGCCGGACATGACGCAGGTCGAGACGCGGGGCTCCGCGCCCCTGCTCTCCGTGCGTGACGTCAGCGTCACGTTCGGAGGCATCGTCGCGCTCAACGGCGTGTCGTTCGAGATGCGCCATGGCCATATTCTCGGGCTGATCGGACCGAACGGCGCCGGCAAGACGACGCTGTTCAACTGCCTGAGCCGCCTTTACCAGCCGAGCCGCGGCGATATCCTGATGGACGGCCACACCATCCTGCGCCAGCAGCCGCATCGCATCGCCGACATCGGCATCGGCCGTACCTTCCAGAACGTCGCGCTGTTCCACAACATGTCGGTGCTGGACAATATCCGCGTCGGCGCCCACTCGCGCACGAAGAGCGACGCCGTCAGCGACATGCTCAAGCTGCCCTGGGTGCGCCGGGAGGAGCGGACGCTCGACCGCCGGGCCCGCGACATCGCCGCCTATCTCGACCTCACCGACGTCGCCGACCTCAAGGTGGCGGGGCTGCCCTTCGGCACGCAGAAGCGCGTCGAGCTCGGCCGGGCGCTGGCCGCCGAGCCGAAGATCCTGCTGCTCGACGAGCCGGCCGGCGGCCTCAATCACGAGGAAGTCCATGCGCTGGGCGACCTGATCCGCCGTATTCGCGACGAGCGCGGCGTCAGCGTTCTCCTGGTCGAACACCACATGGGCCTCGTGATGTCCATCGCCGACCATGTCGTCGCGCTCAATTTCGGCAAGAAGCTCGCGGAAGGAACGCCCGCCGCCGTGCAGTCCGACCCCGACGTGATCAAGGCCTATCTGGGGAGCAAGGACCAATGACGGCGCTGCTCGAGATCGAGAATCTGCGGGCCTATTACGGCCAGGTGCAGGCGCTGCACGGGCTGCAGTTCAGCCTCGACGAAGGCACCGTCACCACCCTGCTCGGGGCCAACGGCGCCGGCAAGACGACGACGCTGCGCGCCATCTGCAACATGATCCGCTCCACCGGCGCGATCCGCTTCGACGGCAAGCCGCTCGCCGGAAAATCCACCGAGAACATCGTCAAGCTCGGCATCGCCCATGTGCCGCAGGGCCGCGGCACCTTCACGAGCATGACCGTCGAGGAGAACCTGCAGCTCGGCGCCATCACCCGCGGCGACCGCAAGGGCATCGCCGCCGATATCGAACGCATGTACGGCCATTTTCCCAAGCTGAAGGAGCGCGCCAATCAGCAGGCCGGCACGCTATCCGGCGGCGAGCAGCAGATGCTGGCGGTCGCCCGGGCGCTGATGCTGCGGCCGCGGCTGATGCTGCTCGACGAGCCATCTTTCGGCCTCGCGCCGCTGGTGGTGCGCGACCTGTTCGCCATCCTCGGCCGCGTCAACCGCGAGGAGAGGGTCTCGATCCTGGTGGTCGAGCAGAACGCGCAGCTCGCGCTCGAGATCGCCAAGCAGGCCTATGTCATCGAGACCGGACGAATCGTGATGGCGGGCGACGCCCGCGAAGTCGCCGACAACGAAGACATCCGCAGATCCTATCTGGGCTATTGAGGGCACGGCCATGGAACTCCTGATCAACCAGATCCTGGCCGGCATCGCCACGGGCGCCATCTATGCCTGCATGGCACTCGCGGTGGTGATGATCTACCAGGCGATCGACCAACTCAATTTCGCGCAGGGCGAGATGGCGATGTTCTCCACCTTCGTCGCCTGGCAGCTCATCCAGTGGGGCGTGCCATACTGGGCGGCGTTCGCGCTGACCCTGGTGATCTCCTTCGCCGGCGGCATCGTCATCGAGCGAACGCTATTCAAGCCGCTCGCCAATGCGCCGATCCTGACCCACGTCGCCGGATTCATCGCGCTGTTCGCCGTCATCAACAGCGTCGCCGGCCTGACCTGGGATTTCACCATCAAGCAGTTCCCCTCACCGTTCGGATCGAAGCCGTTCCTCGGCAGCCAGCTGATCTCGACCCACCAGGCCGGTATGATCGGCGTCACCGTGGTGCTGCTGGTGCTGCTCTATCTGTTCTTCCGCTACACCCGGATCGGCCTCGCCATGCGCGCAGCCGCCTCGCTGCCGGAATCGGCCCGCCTCGTCGGCATCAATGTCGGCTGGATGATCGCGCTGGGCTGGGGCATGGCCAGCGCAATCGGCGCCATCGCCGGCATGCTGATCGCGCCGATCGTCTTCCTCGAGCCGAACATGATGGGCGGCGTGCTGCTCTACGGCTTCGCTTCCGCCGTGCTCGGCGGCCTCACCAGTCCGTTCGGCGCGGTGATCGGCGGCTTCCTCGTCGGCATCTTCGAGAATCTGGTCGGCACCTACATCCCCGGTGTCGGCAACGAACTCAAGCTGCCGATCGCGCTGGCGCTGATCGTGACCGTCCTTGTCGTCAAGCCCAACGGCCTGTTCGGCCGCCGTGTCATCCAGCGAGTGTGACCATGAGCACCGTTCAGGAAACCGTCTCCGCGCCGGCCGCCGTCGAGGTGCCGGGCAAGAAGTCGATGACGATGGGGCGCGTCGCCTCTCTGGTGATGCTGGCGCTGATGCTCGCCGCCCCGCTGTTCGTCAAGAATTTCATCATCTTCCAGATGACGATGCTGCTGGTTTACGCGGTGGCGATCGTCGCGCTCAACCTGCTCACGGGCGGCAGCGGCCAGTTCTCGCTCGGCCAGAGCGCGTTCTACGCGTTCGGCGCCTACACCTCGGCGATCCTGATGGAGATCTACGGGGTCAATTACGTGCTGACCCTGCCGGTGGCCGGCCTCGCCTGCTTCGTGTTCGGTTTTCTGTTCGGACTGCCGGCGCTGCGGCTGTCGGGCGTTTATCTCGCGCTCGCGACCTTCGCGCTCGCCACCGCCATGCCCCAGCTCGTCAAGCTCGGTATCTTCGAGCCCTGGACCGGCGGCGTGCAGGGCCTCGTCGTCACCAAGCCGGACGCGCCTTTCGGCCTGCCGATGTCCCAGGACATGTGGCTCTATTATTTCACGCTGGCGGTCGCGCTGCTGATCTATGCCGCCTCGGTCAACCTGCTCAATTCGCGCACCGGCCGGGCGATGATGGCGATCCGCGACAACCAGATCGCCGCCTCGGCGCTGGGCGTCAATCTCGCGCTCTACAAGACGCTGGCCTTCGGCATCAGCGCCGCCTTCACCGGCATCGCCGGCGCGCTCGGCGCCATCGTCGTGCAGTTCGTGGCGCCCGATGGCTACACCATCCAGCTCGCGATCGCGATCTTCCTCGGCATGGTGGTCGGCGGCGTCGGCTGGCTGCCCGGATCACTGGCCGGCTCCGCCTTCATCGTCTTCGTGCCGAACATCGCCGAAGGCATCTCCAAGGGACTGTCCGGCGCGGTGTTCGGCGTGCTGTTGATCATCGTCATCTTCGTCGTGCCGCACGGCGCGAGGCAGGTCGCCGTCGCAGGCGAAAATCTCATCAAGAAAATTTTCAAGATCTAGGAAGGGGACACTTCACCATGACGACTTCGAAAGTGCTCGGCCTGGCGGCCGCTCTCTCGGCCCTGCTGGTCACGAGCGGCACGGCCCTCGCCCAGAAGAAATACGACACCGGGGCGAGCGACACCGAGATCAAGATCGGCAACATCATGCCCTACAGCGGCCCGGCCTCGGCCTATGGCGTCATCGGCAAGGTCGAAGCCGCCTATTTCAACATGATCAACGAGCAGGGCGGCATCAACGGCCGCAAGATCAACTTCGTCACCTATGACGACGGCTACAGCCCGCCGAAGGCGGTGGAGCAGGCGCGCAAGCTGGTCGAGAGCGACGAGGTCCTGTTCGTCTTCAGCCCGCTCGGCACGGCGTCGAACTCGGCCGTCCAGAAGTACATGAACGCCAAGAAGGTGCCGCAGCTGTTCGTCGCCACCGGCGCCACCAAGTTCGGCGAATACAAGAGCTTTCCCTGGACCATGGGCTGGCAGCCGCCGTACCAGAGCGAAGGCCGCAGCTACGCCAAGTATCTCCTGAGCGCCAAGCCGGAGGCCAAGATCGCGGTGCTCTACCAGAACGACGATTTCGGCAAGGACCTGCTCAAGGGCTTCAAGGACGGCCTCGGCGACAAGGCCGCGCTGATCGTCGCCGAAGAGAGCTACGAGGTCTCCGAGCCGACCATCGAGTCGCACATCGTCAAGCTGAAGGCGACCGGCGCCGACACCTTCGTCAGCATCACCACGCCGAAATTCGCCGCCCAGGCGATCAAGAAGGTCGCCGAAGTCGCCTGGAAGCCGATGTACTTCCAGAGCAATGTCGGCGCCTCGGTGGGCAGCGTGCTCAAGCCTGCCGGATTCGACAATTCCCAGGGGCTCCTCTCGGCGGCCTACGCCAAGGACGGCGCCGACGCGCAGTGGGACAACGACGAGGGCATGAAGAAATTCTATGCCTTTCTCGCCAAATACGCGCCGGATGCCAGCCGGATCGACGCCTCGGTGGTCTACGGCTATGGCATCGCCCAGACGGTCGAGCAGGTGCTGAGGCAGGCCGGCGACGACCTGACCCGCGCCAATGTCATGAAGCAGGCGGCCAACCTGAAAGATGTGTCGCTCGACACGCTGCTGCCGGGCGTCAAGGTCAACACCAGCGCGACCGACTTCTATCCGATCGAGCAGTTGCAGATGATCCAGTTCAAGGGCGAGAAGTGGGATCGCTTCGGCCCGGTGATCAGCGGTGAAGTCGGCCGCTGACGGGTTCCGGCGTCGTCCGGGTGACGCGATCGCGATCAAGGCTCCTGCTTCGGCGGGAGCCTTTTTTCTGCTGCCATTTACTGCAGACGTGAAGCAGCCGGGCGTCTGCTAAAATGCCGCCAGCTTGTCGAGGATCTTCAGCAGCGCCGCGCAGTCGGCCTCGCCGAGCAGCGCCTTGAGCCGGGCCTCGTGCTTGGTGGCAACGAGGCGCTTGGCGCGGGCGAGAATGGCGCGACCTTTGTCGGTCAGCATCACCATGTGGGAGCGTCGATCCTGGTTGGACCGCACCCGCTCGCACAGATCGCGGCTCTCGAGTGCATCGAGCATCGAGACGAAATTCGGCCGCTGGATGCCGAGCGCCGAGGCGATCTCGGTCTGGTTTCGACCGGGATTGTGCTCGAGCAGGACGAGTACGGAGAACTGGGCCGGGGTCAGCTGGAGCGAGGCGACACAGCGGATGAAATCCTCGAATACCCGCAGCTGCGCCCGCTTGAAGCGGTAGCCGATCAGCTCGGAGAGTTCGCCGAATTGCAGCGGCGCCGGCTCGTTCGCCTCTTTGGCCGGCGCTGCCAAAGATTTGGCGGCACGCGCCGATCTCGACCCGGTCATGATCCCTCCCGATCCATCCGTGGCGCAGCGCCGCGATCCGGCGTTCACCCAGAAAGCGCTCTCGCCTAAGGTGGCCGGCGGAAGCGGCTTGAGATTATAGTCGATAATTGTTATGAACCATATCAAATAGCCGCGGCGGATTTCAACCGCCTGCATCGGCCGGCCGTCTGGCGCCGTGGAGGGGAAACGCGATCTTGGACACCACAATCCTGCTGTTCCTCGCCCAGGACGGCATCACCAACGGCGCAGTCTACGCCCTGCTCGGTTTCGGGCTGGTGCTGGTCTTTGCCGTCACCCGTGTGATCCTGATCCCGCAGGGCGAATTCATCACCTTCGGCGCCCTGACCTATGCCGCGCTGTCCGCCGGCAAGGCACCCGGTACCGCGCGCCTGGCTCTCGCCCTCGGCGTCGTCGCCTTCTGCATGGACGTCTTCGTCGCCCGCCGCCATTTCTCCGCGCGTCGGCTGATGCGCTCGGCGGCGCTCAATCTGCTGTTGCCCGCCGTCATCCTCACGGTGGCGCTCGCGGTCGCCGGCCGCGTCAACAGCGTACCGCTGAATTTCCTGCTTTCGCTGGTGATCGTCGCTCCGATCGGACTCTATCTCTACCGCATCGCTTTCCAGCCGATCGCCCACGCCTCGGTGCTGGTGCTGCTGATCGCCTCGGTCGGCGTCCATCTCGCCATGCAGGGGCTCGGACTGATCTTCTTCGGCGCCGAAGGGCTGCGCGCGCCGCCGATTTCCGACGCGGCTTTCTCCCTCGGGCCGCTGCGCATCACCGGGCAGAACCTCGCGGTCTATGGCATCGCCATCGCCCTCATCGTCGGACTGTGGCTGTTCTTCGGCCACACGCTCTACGGCAAGGCGCTGCGCGCCACCGCGGTGAACCGGCTGGGCGCCCGCCTCGTCGGCATCCGCACCACATTGTCGGGCCAGATTGCCTTCCTGCTCGCCGCCGTGATCGGCGCGATCTCCGGCATCCTCATCGTGCCGATGACCACGATCTATTACGACAGCGGCTTCCTGATCGGGCTCAAGGGCTTCGTCGCGGCGATCATCGGCGGCCTCGCCAGCTATCCGCTGACCGCAGCGGCCGCGGTGGTGGTCGGCATCGTCGAGGCGCTCTCGTCGTTCTACGCCAGCAACTACAAGGAGGTCATCGTCTTCACGCTGATCATTCCGGTGCTCCTCGTCCGTTCGCTGGCCGCGCCCGCGGTCGAAGAAGACAAGGACTGACCGCCATGACCCAACGTTGGCCGATTGCCCTGTTCGCGCTGGTGATGGCGGCGCTGCCGCTGATCCCCGGCATGCCGCCGTTCTGGATCGTTCTGCTCGACAATATCGGTCTCGCCGCCCTGGTGGCGATGGGACTGGTGCTGCTGACCGGCGTCGGCGGCCTCACCTCATTCGGCCAAGCCGCCTTCTGCGGCTTCGGCGCCTACACCACTGCGGTGCTGACCACGGCCTATGGCCTGTCGCCCTGGCTGACGCTGCCGGCCTCGCTGCTGGTCAGCGGCCTCGCCGCCGTGCTGCTCGGCCTGATCACCGTGCGGCTGTCGGGCCATTACCTGCCGCTCGGCACCATCGCCTGGGGCCTCAGCCTCTATTATCTCTTCAGCAAGCTCGAATTCCTCGGTCGCAACGACGGCATCTCGAGCATTCCGCCGCTCGCCGTCGGACCATGGCAGATGATCAGCGAAGGGCGGATCTATTACGCGATCTGGGCGGGTGTCATCATCTCCGGCATTCTCACGCTCAATCTCCTCGACTCCCGCACCGGCCGCGCCATCCGGGCGCTGCGCCGCGGCCATATCGCCGCCGAGTCCTTCGGCGTGCAGACCGCCCGCGCCAAGCTCCTGGTCTTCATCTATGCCGCGGTGCTCGCCGGCCTGTCCGGCTGGCTCTATGCCCACTTCCTGCGGACGGTGAATCCGACGCCGTTCGGCGCCCAGTCCGGCATGGAATATCTCTTCATCGCCGTGGTCGGCGGCGCCGGCTATGTCTGGGGCGCGGTGCTCGGCGCCGGCATCGTCGTGGTGCTGAAGGAAATCCTGCAGAGCTACCTGCCCTTCATCTTCAGCGAGGGCCAGCCCGAGATCGTCGTTTTCGGCGTTCTGCTCGTGGTGCTGCTGCAGGTCGCTCCGAGCGGCGTATGGCCGCGCCTCGCGGCGTTCTGGCCGTTCGATCGGCCCCAGCGCAAGCCCGCGGCGGCGCCCGCGCTGCCGCCGCGCTCGCGCTCCGCGGCCGGCGCCGCGACGCTGCTCACGGTCGATGGCGCCCGCAAGCAGTTCGGTGGCGTCACCGCCGTCAACAACGTGTCATTCGAAGTCGCCACGCAGCAGATCGTCGCGCTGATCGGCCCCAACGGCGCCGGCAAGAGCACGACCTTCAACCTGATCACCGGCGTGCTGAGCGCCACCGCCGGCAACATCGCCCTGCTTGGCCAGCAGATCGCCGGCGCGACGCCCCAGGACATCGTCCGTCGCGGCGTTGCCCGCACCTTCCAGCACGTCAAGCTGGTGCCGGACATGACCGTGCTCGAGAACGTCGCGATCGGCACCCATCTGCGCGGCCATGCCGGCGCGATCGCCAGCATGTTGCGGCTCGATCGCGCCGACGAGGCCAAGCTGCTCGCCGAAGCGGCGCGGCAGATCGAGCGGGTCGGCCTCGGAGCCCAGATGCATCATCTCGCCGGCAGCCTCGCGCTCGGTCAGCAGCGCATCGTCGAGATCGCCCGGGCGCTCTGCGCCGATCCGATCCTGCTGCTGCTCGACGAACCCGCCGCCGGCCTGCGCCACAAGGAAAAGCAGCAGCTCGCCGCGCTGCTGCGCCAGCTTCGCGGCGAGGGCATGTCGGTGCTGCTGGTCGAACACGACATGGGTTTCGTCATGAATCTCGCCGACCGCATCGTGGTGCTCGATTTCGGCACCAAGATCGCCGAGGGCCTGCCCGCGGAGATCAAGAGCGATCCCGAGGTGATCCGGGCCTATCTCGGAGGTGTGGCATGAGCGACAAGCTGCTTTCGGTCGATGACGTTTCCGTCTCCTACGGCAAGGTCGAGGCGGTCCGCTCGGTTTCGCTCGACGTCGGCGCCGGCGAGATCGTCACCATCGTCGGCGCCAATGGCGCCGGCAAGACCACGCTGCTCAACGCCGTGATGGGCGTGCTGCCGCTCAAGGGCCGCGTCAGCTTCGATGGCCGCGACCTCGGCGGTTTCGATATCGAGGACCGCGTCAGCGCCGGCCTGTCGCTGGTGCCGGAGCATCGCGAATTGTTCGCCACCATGACGGTTGAGGAGAATCTCCAGCTCGGCGCCTTCCGCGTCGGCTCAGCCGGCGCCGGCGCGGCCGCCGAGCGGGTCTATGGGTTGTTTCCGCGGCTCAAGGAGCGGCGGCCGCAGCTCGCCGGCACACTCTCGGGCGGCGAGCAGCAGATGCTGGCCATGGGGCGCGCCCTGATGGGCCAGCCCAAGCTGCTGATGCTGGACGAACCGAGCCTCGGTCTCGCACCGCGCATCGTCGCCGACATCTTCACCATCATCGGCGACCTGCGCAAAGCCGGGGTCGCGGTGCTGCTGGTCGAGCAGAACGCCCAGGCGGCGCTGCGCATCGCCGACCGCGCCTATGTCATGGAGCTCGGCGAATTCGTGCTCGACGGCGCCGCCGGCGCCATCGCCGAGGATCCCCGCGTGGTGGCGAGCTATCTCGGCTTCCAGCACGAAGGCGTGGAGGCCTGAGCCGTCGCCGCGCGGGCGCGGCTCAGCTGCAATCAGTCGAGGGATCGCTGGCGCGGGGCGGCGCGTCAGGAACCGTGGTGCAGCCGTTCTCGCCGCCGTAATCCTGCCTGCTTCGAGTTATTTTATTGTACTGCGATAAAATAATATCGAAAGGCTTACGTATGTCTGCACACTACGGCACTTGGCTGTCGACCGCCCGCAGCCGACGGATGCGGAGGATCGCTGTCGGCGCGCGCTGGCTCGCAGCTGCCGGCTTGGCCCTGATGGCGGTCCGCGACGTCTACCTCGTCTTTGATACCGAGGCGCTTCTGCTGGCGCTCGCCCTGCCCGACCGATCGCTGCTCACCGCCGACCAGGGCGCGATCATCATGGCCTGGGCGCTTAGCTCGATTCCCACTTGCATCTTGATGGCCGGCCTTTGGTTCGCACGCAGGCTGTTCGTACGTTACGCGCAGGGCGAGACATTCGATCCGGATGTGCCCGAGCGGCTCGGAGCGCTGGGCCTGCTCGCGATGGTCGGTGCCGCCGCAGGTGTCGTCGTTCGAAGCCTTGCCAGCCTCGTGCTCAGCCTCGGGACGCCGGCCGGGGAGCCGCATCTGGCGATCGGCATCGCTTCCCACGAGATCGCTGCGCTGATCATCGGACTGCTGCTCGCCGCCTTCGCCCTGGTGACGCACGATGCGCTGCGACTCGAAGAGGGCAGCACGGTCGTCCTCTGAGCCTTGAAGCGCGATAGCTTCAGATCTGATCGCCATCGCGCTCCAGCTTGTTGATGGAGCATCATCCTTTTTGGATAACCGGTATCCACTTTTCCGGATCATGCTCTTGGCCCGCGCCGCGGCCGTCTGCCATCGCGCGGGCTTCGATCAGCACACTCATTCCTGGGCTGGAAAGTGGAAATTGACGCCCGCTTTCAGCAGATGGCCGGACAGATTGCGGTTGGCGAGGGGCTGCAGGCGATCGCCTTCGGGCATCTTGCCAAGGAGCAGGTAATCGTATTCCGCCATGATCGAGACCCGGTCGCTCAATGCATATTCGACGCCGGCGCCGAACAACCCACCCAATTGCAGGACGTGGCCACTGGACGAACCGGTGGGCCGGTCGATATGCCTGACGGCCAGTCCGGCGGTGGCGAAGGGCAGCCAGCGGCCGAGAGCAACGCCGTAGCGCAGCTTGGCGGCGCCGAGCCATTGCGCGCCGACGGCGGTGGCGGCATCGCCGGGTCGCGACGAGGGACGCGAGAGATAGCTGCCGTCCAGCTCGACCCCGAACACCGCCGAGGCCGCGCTGCCGCCGACCTGATAGTTGTAGCCCACCTGGGCGCCGCCGAGGAAACTGCCGCGCCCCGCGGCGCTGTTGGCGCCGTTCAACAGGTAGCCGCCGTGTAAGCCGCCGTAGCCGCCGGTCCAGTCGAACCCGGCACTCGGCAGCCCAGCTGCAGGCGCGTAGTGCATCGGCGCGATCGGCTCCGCCGCCGCCGCGCTGCCGGCGACTGCGATCGTGGCCAAGGCAGTGAGCGCGAAGCGGCGCAGACGGAACGGATGTGTTCTGAACTCGATGTAGGGCATGGGGCTCTTTCAGTTGAGGAGGAGGATAGGCCGCTTCGGACAGGCGTCGACGATCGGCCGCCGGCCGTTGCGGTGGTGGACGGGAGATGACGGAGGACGAGGGAGTTAGAAGGAGATCGATTTAGAAGATAAAGCTACACAATTTAAGATAGAAAATTCGGACAAGCCGGTACTCACCTTTCAAGATCACGCTATGGTGGTGATGAAGCGACGTTTGCTTCGACAGCCTGCGTCCCAGATGGCCGCTAACGTCGGATCCGCTCGGCTCAGGCAGAGTTTTTCAACGGCGTGCGCGCATGCAGCAAGCCGTCCGCCGTGTCAGGCGCATATTCGAGGATGTCGCCCGGCTGACAATCGAGCACCTCACAGATGCGCTCCAGCGTCTCGAAACGGATGCCGCGAACCTTGCCGGATTTCAGCAGCGACACATTGGCTTCGGTCAGCTGAATGCGGGCCGCCAGTTCGCGCGACCGCATCTTGCGCTTGGCCAGCATGACATCGAGATTGACGATGATCGGCATCGGGCCTCACACAAATTCGCTGTTTTCGGTGGAGAGGCGGACAGCTTCACGCATGATGCGGGCGAAGGCAATCAGCGCGATGCCGGCAAGCACGGTGAGAAGCTGCGCCAATTCGAACTCGAAACCGATCATCCTCAGATCCGGCGGATTGCTGCGCGTCAGGTTGAAGGTCGTGAGGATCTGGAGAAACGGCGATAGCGCGGTCTTGGCGATCAGCGCCCAGCCGATGCGGCCGATGCGCCCGGCATTGTCGTGCTCGAATACGCGGCCGCGCGCGAAGGCCGCAAACAATTTCGCCAGCTCGACCAGCGCGTACAGGACGGGGGCAGCGCCCAGCAAGCTGATCAATGCGCCGCCAATCCGGGTATCGAAGCGGACGGTGATCGGACGCGTGCCGAGCGGGCCCTGCCAGGCGAGCCAGCGCTGGATCAATTGATCGCTCGACCAGACGAGGGGAATGCTGAGCAGGACAGCGGCGGCCGACAGCAGCGAGCCGATCGCCACGACGCGACCGATCCGCCGCAGGCGCGTATTGGTTGGCATGGGCGCCGGCAGGGCCAGCATGACGACGTTCATCACGGTCTCCGTTCTGCAATATCGAATATTTTTATTGTTTTACGATAAAATATGGCCGGATTGTGACGTCTTGCTGATGCTGCGTGTGTCCATCGCAGGGCGCGAGAGAACCCGCAAAACGGATCGCAGCGTCGGACAATCGTTTGATTGCCAACGCCAAATGCTACGGACCAAGCCTTCGCGCGATGCGGCCGACGCGCCGGCGATGGGTGGCTCGCTTGCAACAAGTTCAAGCCGTTGGTAATAAGGCCGCCCGGTCGGCAGTTCACCGAGGCACCACCGCCCCTTCCGAGGGGAGCTAAACCTGCTTTCAGTCGAGATCCGACGTACGATACGCGTGCATCGCCGTTCTTCTGCGGCGAGATGCCGCGACAACTCGATGACGTGCTCATCGCAAGCCGGTGGTCCTCGACGCTTCTCTTGGCGAATGGCACGTCGTTGAGGACGATCCATGTCGAGACATCTCATTCCCTTCACCGTGGGTGACACCTCCGCACTCGCGCGCTCATTGCGGGCGCAGCTCGCCGGTCGCGAGGCGCAGCCCAGCCATGTTGAGCTGCTCAATATTCTCGCTCGCGCCGCTGGCTTCCGAAACTTCCAACACTTTCGCGCTTCGCACGAGGCGGAAGGCCGCCTGCAATCAGACCGCCCCGCACCCGCACCAATCGACCATACCAGGATCGAGCGGATGCTTCGGTGCTTCGATCCGCAATCGCGCCTGGTCCGCTGGCCGGCACGACGCAGCGATCAGGACGGCTGTCTCTGGGTGCTGTGGTCCGGCTTTGCGGCAGGGCAGAGCTTTACGGAGCGGCAGATCAACGCTTCCTTGAGGGAGCGCCATCTGTTCGGCGATCATGCGCTGCTGCGCCGCGCACTGATCGGCCACGGGCTGATGACACGGAAACCCGACGGCAGCGACTACCGCCGCGTCGAACACAAGCCTCCGGCCGAAGCCCTGACGCTGATCCGGGCTCTTGCCTCCCGTCGGCCAGCCCGAACGCTTGCGATCCGGAACTGACGGGACAGCCATCCCTGCTTCACGCTGGGTTCAGGAGAAACAAAACGGGGCGCCTTGCGGGCGCCCCGGTCGAACGGGCGATGATGGGCCGACGATAGCGGCGGCTTACTTCACCACCTCGTATTTACCGTCCTTCACCGTCAGCAGGATGCGCGAACGGTCGTCGAGGCCGTAGCGATCCTTTTCGGTGAAGTTGTAGACGCCCTGGCTTGCCGCCAGTTCCTTCTCGCCGAGCAGCGCCTTGCGGATCGCCTCGCGGAATTCCGGCGTGCCGGGCTTGGCCTCCTTCAGCGCCACCGGGATGACGCGCTTGAGCACCTCGAAAGCGTCGTAGGAATGGGCGGCGAACTGGCTGCGGCTATGGGGTCCATATTTCGCCTCATAGGCGGCGTTGAGGGCGAGGCCCGGCTTCTTGGTCAGCGCACTGTCCGGCTGGCCTTCCGGCGACATCACCGGGCCCGAGGCCATCAGCACGCCTTCCGCGGCCTTGCCGGCGATGCGGATGAAATCCATGCTGGCGGCGCCGTGGGTCTGATAGATCAGGCCCTTGTAGCCACGCTCGCGCAGCGCGATCTGCGGCAGCGCCGCGGCGGTGCCGGAGGCGCCGACCAGGACCGCGTCCGGATTGGCCGCCACCAGCTTGAGCACCTGGCCGGCGACGGAGGTGTCGGGCCGGGCATAGCGCTCGTCGGCGACGATCTGCAGCCCCATCAGCCCGCCCTGGGCCTTGAGGTCGTTCATCCACAGATCGCCGTAGGAATCGGAATAGCCGATGAAGCCGACCGTCTTCACGTTGTGCTTCTTCATGTGGTCATAGAGCACCTTGCCCATGATCGGGATCGGCTGCGGCATATCGACCGACCACTTCTCGCGCGCCGGCGTGAACGGCATCGGCGCAAGCCCGAAATGCGGCACCCCGGCCTCGTTGGCGACGGTGGAGACGGCGATCGTCGGCGGCGTCGTTGCCGAGCCCATGATGATGTCCGCCTTGGCCTCGGTGACGAAGCGGCGGGCATTGGTGGTGGCGGTGGTCGGGTCGCCGGCGTCGTCGAGCACGATGACGCGCAGCTTGACGCCGCCGATCTCGGTGGGGACGAATTCGAGCGCATTACGCTCCGGAATACCGAGCGCCGCGGCCGGGCCGGTGGTCGAGGTGGTGATGCCGATCACGATCTCGTTGCTCTGGGCGGCGGCCGGCGCGACCAGCGCCGGCAGAACGGCAAGAGCCGCCACCGTGGCGAATAGCACTTTCTTCATTATCGTTATCCTCCCTGCTAGGTGTGTTTGGTTGTTATGACGTGACTTTAGTCTGTCGAAGGCCCTGATATCAAATTTTCCGCGGCGCTGAACCGGGCCTTGACGCTCTCCGGCACCGGCACCGATTTCAGCCGTTTCGGATCGTCCGGATGGGGACCGACGAAGACGCGGGTCTCGAAGCCTTCGACCGCGAGCACCTCACCCTTGAAGACCCGGTGCAGGATCTCGAAGCTGGAGCGGTGCCAGGCCGCGACGCGGCTCTCGATCTCGATTTCATCGTCGAAGGTCGAAGGCACGTAGAACTTGGCACGGGTATCGACCATCGGCCAGCCGACCATGCCGAAACGCTGCAGCGTCGCCTTCTTGGGAAAGCCCGCGGCGGCGAACAGCTCATTGGTGCTCTGGTCGAAGATCTCGAAATAGCGCGGGTAATAGACG
Organism: Bradyrhizobium sp. WD16; assembly: GCF_024181725.1. NCBI lineage: Bacteria > Pseudomonadati > Pseudomonadota > Alphaproteobacteria > Hyphomicrobiales > Nitrobacteraceae > Bradyrhizobium > Bradyrhizobium sp. WD16. The sequence goes on from NZ_CP028908.1 coordinate 1,109,222, forward strand.
ATGTTGGCGGGATCGCAGTCGCCCCAGGCAATCCGGACGGTGCGGCGATAGACGAACATGCCTCCCTCCTCTCCCGACGACAACCCTCAGCGGCGCTTGCCCACCTCGGCCAGGATGACATCCGGCCCGGGCGGCTCGGCATAGACGACGTCGACCAGCGCCGCCCGATGCTCGAGCACCGCACGCTGGTTGACCGAGCCCTTGTCGGTCACCTCGCCGGCATCGATCAGCAACGGCGTATCGAGCAGCATCGCGCGCAGAATGCGGTTGGATGAGCCGGTCGCCTCGGCGGCGAAGACGTCGAAGCGCTCCTTGAAGGCGGCGCGGACCAGCGGATCGTGGGCGGCCGCGGCGATATCGCCGAACGGCAGGGTCGGGTTGATGAGCTGGCAGCCGTCGAGATCAAGCACCGCAAGCGCACCGACCTCCTCGCGGTTGATCCCGGTGACGACGACATCACGGACCAGCGGCGCGCAGGCGGCGACGAAGTGGGCCCGCAACGGCCCGACGCTCACCCAGGTGCCGCTGCCGAGCTTGAAGTCCTCGGTGATGCGGCCGTCGAAATCGAAGCCGGCGGAGAGATCGTTGGGATCGACCGGACGCAGCGCATCGCCGAGCTTGTAGAAGCCCTCCTCGTCGAAGGCCTTGGCCGTCATGGCGTCATCGCGCCAGTAGCCCGGCATCACGTTCGGCCCCTTGGCGCGGACCTCGAGCTTGCCGTTGTTCGGCACCAGCTTGGCGACGTTGCCGCGCACCGGCAGACCGACATGGCCGGAGCGGCTGGTCTCCGGCGTCACGCACATGAAGAACGGCGCGGTCTCGGTTGCTCCGAGGCCGGTCAGCATCGGCACGCGTCCGCCGGTCTCCCGCACCGAGATGGCGTCGAGCTCGTTCCAGACGTGGGCGGAGAGCCCGGCGCCGGAGAAGAACATCGCGTGCAGGCGGCTGAAGAACTTGGCTCGCAGCGCCGGATCGGCGCGGAAATAGGGCAGCAGCGATTCGTAGCCCTTGGGTACGTTGAAATAGACCGTCGGCGCGATCTCGCGCAGATTGCGCACCGTCTCCTCGATGCCCGCCGGCGTCGGCTTGCCCTCGTCGAGATACATCGAGCCGCCGTTGAACAATGTCAGGCCGATATTGTGGTTGCCGCCGAAGGTATGGTTCCACGGCAGCCAGTCGACGATCACGGGCGGCTCATCCTTGAGGAAGGCGAGCGTCTCGCTCAGCATCACCTGGTTGGCGCAGAGCATGCGCTGGGTGTTGATCACCGCCTTGGGCTTGCCGGTCGACCCGGAGGTCAGCAGAAACTTGGCGATCGTGTCCGGGCCGATCGCGTGGTTGATCTCGTCGAGCCGGGGATCCTCGGGCGTTGCCGAGAGATCGGCGAGCGAGACGACGGCATGACCGGGCACGCTGCCCCGGCCGACCACCACCTCGGTGCCGCCGGGCACGTTCGCGGTAATGGCACGTGCGAACAGGTCGCCATTGTCGGCGAAGATCATGCCGGGTGTCAGCAGGCCGATGACGTAAGCGAGCTTGCTGTAGTCCTTCGACACCAGCGAATAGGGCGGCGACACCGGGCAGAACGGCACACCGGCGTAGTAGGCGCCGAACGCCATCAGAGCGTGGTCGACGGAATTACCGGACAGGATCATCAACGGACGGTCCGCCGACAGACCGCGCGCGATCAGCGCCGAGGCAATGGCACGGCTGGTCTTGAGAAGCTGCGCGTAGGTGACCTCGCGCCAGCCTTCGCCGCTGCGCTCCGCCATGAAGACGCGATCGGGGGCATGCTCCGCCCAGTAATGCAGCTTGTCGGTGATCCGCGTCGGATAATCGCCGAGCACCGCCTTTGGCCGCAGATAGATGCTGCCGTCGTCGTGATGTTCGATCGCCACCTTGGTGCGTCCGAACGAGATCGGCCGCAGCGGCGCTCCGGCCGGATCGACGGTGAATTCGGTTTTCTGCGCGGCTGCAGACATGGACGCCCTCCCAGGCTCGGAACGGTCGCTTGTTTTATTGATCGATCAGGTCGGACGAACCCTGCCGGCCTTGCGTTCGAGAAAGGCGCGGATGCGCTCCTTCGCTTCCTTGCTGTTCTGCGCCACGGTCGCCGTCAACGCCTCCATCATGAAACCGACCTGCGGCGGCGCTTCCGCGATCAGCGGCAGCGCCTGGAGCACGGCGAAATTGGTCAGCGGCGCATTGGTGGTGATGCGCTCGGCGAGTTCGAGGGCCTTGTCATAGGCGCCACCCTCGGCCGTGAGATATTGGGAGAAGCCGAGCGTCACGCCTTCGCTGGCGGTGTAGACCCGGCCGGTCAGCATCATGTCGGCCATCCGCGCCACGCCAACGAGACGCGGCAACCGCACCGAGGCGCCGCCGCCGACGAAGATGCCGCGCTGGCCTTCGGGCAATGCATAATAGGCGCTCGGCTCGGCGACGCGGATATGGCAGGCACAGGCGAGTTCGAGGCCGCCGCCGATCACCGCACCCTTGAGCGCCGCGACCACCGGCACGCGGGCGTACTGCACCTTTTCGAAGGCGCGGTGCCACATCCGCGAATGCTCGAGGCCTTCAATGACGTCGGTTTCGGAGAGTTCCGAGAGATCGAGGCCTGCCGAAAAATGGTCGCCGACGCCGTAGACCACCACCACCCGCACGTCGGAGGCGATGGTCGAGAAGCACTCGTCGATCGCCCGCACAGTCGAATCGTTGAGCGCGTTGCGCTTGGCAGGGCGATTCAGTCCGACGGTGAGAATGCTGCCAACCCGTTCGATGCGGAGCAGCGCGGTGGGATCGGGGATCCCGGTCGAGGCGTTTCCCATGGCGATTTGATATCCTTCTGAATAGTTATAATACATAATCAATCAGCGGCGAGTCAACGCCCGGCAGAGAGCCCGGCGGTCACAGGATCTGGTGGACGTCGAGTTCGACGCGGTCAGGGCGGCGCGTCCCGACGCCGACGAACAGCGCCTCCATCAACCAGCGCCAGGCCGGATGGCCGGTTTCGAAACGGGGCATCGAGCGGAAATAGATCAGCGCGGGATCGACCGCCTCCCCGCGCCGGATCTTCTCCAGCGCGTCCGCCGGGCCGAAGCGGATACCGATATTCTCGATGTAGATCACGGCGCCGTCATCGAGCTCGACGGCGTATTTGGCCTCCAGTTCGGTGAGGCCATTGGGCCGGATGACCTGATAGTCGGCCCCGCCGTTGCGAATACGCCCGTTGATACCGCCGCCCGCCCCGGGACCGCTCAGTTCGCCGGCGAGGATCGGGATGATGCGGCGCGCGCCATAGCCGAAGTCGCCGGCCTCGATCGGCTGGCCGACACTGATCGAGAGACTGAAGACGTGGCGCGAGGCAAGCGGTGCGACCATGTGGCCCTCGGTTCATGAATGAAAACGGTAGCGCGTGCGGCGCAGCAGCCGCGGAACCGGCGCCTTTCACCAATCGTTATATCCGATAATCATCCGCGCAAAGCGGCCACGGGCGCAAGGCCCCGCCGCGGATCGATCAGGCACAAGGACACGGACCGTGCGCACGCAGGTAGTGATCATCGGCAGTGGGCCATCAGGACTATTGCTCGGCCAGTTGCTGCACAAACACGGCATCGACAACATCATCGTCGAGCGCAAGGATCGCGACTACATTCTCGGCCGCATCCGCGCCGGCGTGCTCGAGCAGGGCCTCGTCGCACAGATGGACGAAGTCGGGGCCGCGGCGCGCCTGCACAAGGAAGGCCTGATCCACGGCGGCATCGAGCTGCTGTTCGGCGACGTGCGTCATCGCATCGACCTGAACGCCGCCACCGGCGGCAAGAACGTCACCGTCTACGGCCAGACTGAAGTCACCTACGACCTGATGGAGGCGCGCCTCGCCGCCGGCCTCGTCACGGTCTACGATGCCGACCAGGTGACGCCGCTGGATTTCGCCGGCGACAAGCCGCGCGTCACTTACGTCAAGGACGGCGCCACTCACGCCATCGACTGCGATTTCATCGCCGGCTGCGATGGCTTTCACGGCATCAGCCGCCGGAGCGTGTCCGCCGGCGGCATCCAGGAGTTCGAACGCGTCTATCCTTTCGGCTGGCTCGGCGTGCTGTCGGACACGCCGCCGGTGTCTCCCGAGCTGATCTATGTGCGCAACGAGCGCGGCTTCGCGCTGTGTTCGATGCGCTCGCACACCCGCAGCCGCTACTACGTGCAGTGCCGGCTCGACGAGCACGTCGACGACTGGTCCGACGACAAGTTCTGGGACGAGCTGCGCCGTCGGCTCGACGAGGAAGCGGCCGACAAGCTGGTGACCGGCCCCTCGATCGAAAAGAGCATCGCGCCGCTGCGCAGCTTCGTCGCCGAGCCGATCCGCTTCGGTCGCCTGTTCCTTGCCGGCGACGCCGCGCACATCGTGCCGCCGACCGGCGCCAAGGGCCTCAACCTCGCCGCCAGCGACGTCCACTACCTGTCGCAGGCGCTCCGCGAGTTCTACGTCGAGAAGTCGCCGGCCGGTATCGATCACTACTCCACCAAGGCGCTGGCGCGGATCTGGAAGGCCGAGCGTTTCTCGTGGTGGATGACGTCGATGCTGCACCGCTTCTCCGACACCGACCCGTTCACCGCGCGGATCCAGCTCGCCGAACTCAATTATGTGGTGGAATCGAAGGCCGCGACGGCGTCGCTGTCGGAGAACTACGTCGGCCTGCCCTATTGAGGACGGCGCGCCGCCGCGGCAAGGGTCTGCGCCAGGGCCGCGGTGACGTCGGCGATGATCCGGCCATCGCCGTCGGCACGGCTGACGATCAGCGCGCCCTCGAGCGCGGCCACCACCAGGGCTGACAATCTGCGGGCGCGGAATCTCGCCACGCCGTCGCGCGCCAGAGCGCGCTCAATGACCGCGCGCCAGGCTTCGAAGGCCTCACGTCCGGCCCGAGTCAGCCCCGGCAGCTCAGGCGCAGTTTCCAGCACCGTGGTCGCCAGAGGGCAGCCGTCGCGCCAGCCGGACTGCGCCATCCAGCCCTCCAGCAGTCCGCCATAGGCCCTCACCAGGGCCGCTGCCGATGTCGCGCGCCGGCTGAGCTCCTCCATGCTCGCGGTAACCCGCGCCCCTGCGAAGTCGAGCGCCGCCTCCGCGATCTCGTCCTTGCCGCCGGGAAAATAGTGATAGAGCGAGCCCTTGGGGGCGCCGCTGGCCGCGACGATCTCGTTGATGCCGGTCGCCGCATAGCCGCGCCGCCGGAACAAGCCCGCCGCGGCCGCAACGATCGCGCCACGATGCTTCGGTCTCGCTCCCATCGACTTCTCCCCGCTTGATTCGGTCTCGTGATTATATAGACTGGTCTAATTAATTCGAGCGGCTGCCAAGGAGCTGGGGATGGAGCGCGGCGCAATTCCGGATGGGTTCGAGCGGCATTTTCGCCGCAGCCCGCTGACCGATCCCTGGGAGCCGATCTATTCCAGGCGCGGCGACGATGCGGTCGTCATCGGTTTGCGGCTGACCGCGGCCCACACCAATTCCCGCGGCTTCGTCCACGGCGGGCTGATCGCGGCGCTGGCGGACAACGCCATGGGGCTGAGCTGCGCCGCGACATCGGCCGATCCGGTCTCGCTGGTGACGATCAGCCTGGCGGTCGATTTCGTCGGGTCGGCCAGGACCGGCCAGTGGCTGCAGATCGAACCGACGGTGATCAAGAGCGGCGGCTCGATCTGCTTCACGCAATGCCTCGTCACCGCCGATAGCGCCGTCTGCGCCCGCGCCAACGCGACCTTCAAGGCGCTGCGCAAATCATGATCGTCCGCCCCGCATCCTGGTGAAGCGCCAGTCGCAGAACTCGACCGCCAGATCCGTGAATGCGCGCACCTTGGCCGACAGCAGCCGCGCCGCCGGATAGACAATGTGGATCGGTCGTAGTGGCGGCTCGAAATCCTCGAGCACCAGCTTGAGCCGCCCCGCGGCGATGGCCTCCGCTGCCTGATAGTAGAGCACCATGGTGAGTCCGCCACCCTGTTCGGCATGCCAGAGCCCGGCCTCCGCGCTGTTGGTGACATAGCGCGGCGCGATCGGCGCCTTCAGCGCCTGACCTTCGGCCTCGAAACGCCACTCGGTCGGCGGCAGCACGCCCGAACAATGAATGATGTCGTGATCGCGCAGTTCGGCCGGCTGCAGCGGCGTGCCGCGGCGCGCAAGATAGTCCGGCGAGGCGACCACGACGCGGTCCATGTTGCCGACCAGTCTTGCCACCACGCTGGAATCCGGCAGATCTCCGATCCGCACCGCCACGTCGATGCCGTCCTCGACCAGATTGACGATGCGGTCGGTGAGCTGCAACTCGCCGGTGACGTCGGGATAGCGGCGCAGGAATTCCGACATCAGCGGGTTGACGTGGAGGCGGCCGAACATCACCGGCGCGGACACCACGAGATGACCCGAGGGCCGGCTGCGCTCCGCCCGCGCCGCGGCCTCGGCTTCGGCTTCGGCAATATCGGCGAGAATGCGCCGGGCCCGCTCCAGATACTGGCGGCCGACTTCGGTGAGCGCCACCGCGCGCGTCGTTCGCTGCAATAGCCGGGCGCCGACCTGTTCTTCAAGGCCAGCGACCAGCCGCGTCACCGACGAGGCCGATAGCTTGAGCCGGCGCGCCGCCGGCGCGAAACCGTTGAGGTCCGCGACCGTGACAAAGGCCTGCATGGCATCGAGCCGGTCCATGGGATTATTTCACACTGAGCAATGATCTCGTGTCAATTTCATTGATTGTTTCGAGCGGCTGGCAACGCGATGTTGGGGAGGCGAGGAATTCTGGACAGGAGCCGCCGGCTATGAGCCAGCTTCCACCTTTGGTCAGCGACGTTGCCTTCACGCCCACCGTGAAGGAGATTCAGGGCCGTAAAGGCTCCCGCTCCGCCTATGAACGCGCCGCCTGGGCGCGCGAGATCAGCCCCGACCTCGCCGGTTTCATCGCCGCCCAGACCAGCTTCTTCCTCGCCACCGCCAATGCCGCCGGGCAGCCCTATATCCAGCACCGCGGCGGGCCGGCCGGCTTTCTGCACATGCTGGGGCCCACCACGCTCGGCTTCGCCGATTTCAGCGGCAACCGTCAATATATCAGCGCCGGCAATCTCGCCGATAATCCCAAGGCCTTTCTGTTCCTGATCGACTATACTCATCGCCAGCGGGTCAAGATCTGGGGGGAGGCTCGCCTTATCGACGACCGGCCGGATCTGGTGGCGCAACTGATGCCGCAAGGCTACAAGGCGCGCGGCGAAGCCGCGGTCCTGTTCGAGGTCGCCGCCTGGAACGCCAACTGCCCGCAGCACATTCCCCAGCGCTTCGAGGCGGCAGACGTCACCGCCGCAATCGCCGTGCGCGAGGCGCGGATCGCGGAGCTGGAAGCAGAATTGGCCACGTCACGGGCACAAGGCGCAACTGGATGACGGCAGTGGACGAGGGCGACGCGAGCACGATGGTCGAGCGGCCGACACCGCCTGTGACCGATGCCGCCGTCGGCGCCGATAATCCTTGCCAGGGTTGCGGCGCCTGCTGCGCCTATTCCGCCAATTGGCCACGCTTCAGCACCGAGGACGACGCGGCGCTGGGCCTCATTCCCGAAGCCCTCGTCAACGACCGTCAGTCCGGCATGCGCTGCGAGCGCGACCGCTGCTGCGCGCTCAAGGGCAATGTCGGCGTCGCCACGGCCTGTGCGATTTACGCAGTGCGACCGGAGGTGTGCCGCAGTTGCGAGCCGGGCGATCCGGAATGCAATCTGGCGCGCCGTCGCTACGGGCTGCGCCCGCTGCCGGAAACGGCCTGAGGACGATCAGGCGGAAGCGGCAACGGGCTCGTCGTCGATATCGTCGAATACCGGCGGGGACGACAGCGGTGCGGTCGAGAGGGTGATGGCGCGGCGCTGCTGGGCGGCAGTGGCCGGACGGCTCGTTGGGGCCTGGCGCGACAAGGCATAGAGCGTCGCGCCGGCGCGTCCGCCGACGATCGTCAGGATGCGCTCGTCGCAACTCCCGGCGATGGCGATGCCGAGTTCATGGAGGTGGCTGCGGCGGTAGCAGTAGAGCGCCAGCATGGCGCGCAGCTCGGGCGCAACCGAGACGACGAGGGCCGGCAGACCATTGCGATCCGCGCGATAGAGACGCCCGAGCAGGTCGTCCTCGACCGGACAAGCGTCATTTTCAAATGCGTCGCGTCCAGACCACATGCACGTTCTCCGTGCATTCGACAATGCGACTCGAACTCTTAACGAGACGTTAACCACGACCCCGCCGCAACCCGATCGCACGTCACCCTATTCGTCGATGAAGGTCGCGGCCTCGCCGATCGACGCCCGACTGGTGCGGTAGCTGTTGGCGGGATGAGACGGATCGGCATAGCCGAACGAGATGCCGCAGACCACACGGCGGTCCTCGCCAAGACCGAAATAGCCGCGGATGAATTTCGAATAACCGGCCAGCGCCGCCTGGGGGATAGTGGCGACACCGAGCGCCTGCGCCGCCATCATGAAATTGGCGACATAGCCGCCGCAATCGACCGCGCCGTAGACGCCCAAAGCCTCGTCGGTGCTGATGACGGCGACATGCGGCGCGCCGAACAGCTTGAAATTCTGCAGCGACTGCAGGCGGTAGCCCTGCTTGTCGCCGCGCGCGATGCCGAGGGCGTTGTAGAGCTGGAAGCCGCTTTCGCGGCGACGCTCGAGATAGACGCCGCGATACTCGCGGGGAAAGGGAAAGTCCGACCCTGACGCATGTGCGGAGGTGTCCGCACCCGCCTCGGCGAAGATCGCGTCGCGAAACCGTGCCGCCGCCGCGCCGCTCGCCACGATCACCTGCCAGGGCTGGCTGTTGCACCAGGATGCAGTGCGCTGGGCCGCTGCGAGAACCCGTTCGATCACCGGGCGCGGCACCGGATCGGGGCGGAAGGCGCGGCACGAATAGCGCTCGGCGAGCAGCGCCTCGACCGCCTCGATGCGGCCGGACGACGAAGTCATGGCGTTCTCCAACTTTGAGCCAACGACGCCCATCAGCGCCCCTTGGTCGGCACCTTATTGATCGGCAGGTCCCTGTCGACCCTGACATCGCTCGGCAGCCCGAGTACCCGTTCGGCGATGATGTTGCGCACGGCCCAGCTGGCGAGCCTGGAGCGTACCGCAGGATCGTCCAGCGTGGGGCTTACGCTTGCGGCGCGTCCGCCGGCCGTCGCGCCATCGCCTCCTTGAGATCGAGGCCGGCGCAGAAAGCCTTGCCGGCGCCGCGCAGCACCACGACACGGGTGTCGTGGTGCTTGGCGAGGCCGGCGAAATATTGGCCAGGCGCGGCCACCAGACTGTCATCGAGTGCGTCGAGGCGGTCCGGGCGATTCATCGTCACCCGGTCGACACCGTCCTCGTGCTCGATCAGCAGAGCGGCCGCGCTCATGGCCCGCCTTACCTCGGCGCCATGCGGATCGCGCCATCGAGACGGATGGTCTCGCCGTTGAGCATCGGGTTCTCGACGATATGCACCGCCAGCGCGCCGTATTCCTCCGGCTTGCCGAGGCGGGCCGGGTGCGGGACCTGCTTGCCGAGGCTGTCACGCGCCTCTTCGCTCAGCCCCATCAGCAGCGGGGTGAGGAACAGCCCCGGTGCGATGGTGCAGACGCGGATGAAGAGACTGGAGAGATCGCGCGCCACCGGCAGCGTCAGGCCGACAATGCCGCCCTTGGAGGCAGAATAGGCCGCCTGGCCGATCTGGCCGTCAAAGGCGGCGACGCTGGCGGTGTTGACGACGACGCCGCGCTCCTCGCCGATCGGCGACTGGGTCTGCAGCCGGTCGGCGAACAGACGGATGCAGTTGAAGGTGCCGATCAGGTTGACGCGGATGACGCGCGAGAACTGGTCCAGCGGATAGGGACCGTTCTTGCCGACGGTCTTGGCGGCGCCACCGATGCCGGCGCAGTTCACCAGGACGCGGGCGACGCCGTGGGCCGCCTCGGCCTTGGCCAGCGCGGCCTTGACGTCGTTTTCATCGGCGACGTCGCCGACCAGGGCGACGCCGCTGATTTCGGCGGCGACCGTCTCCGCGTTCTCCTTGTTGACGTCGAGCACCGCGACCTTGGCGCCCTTGGCGGCCATGGCGCGGGCTGTCGCCGCCCCGAGGCCGGATCCGCCTCCGGTGATGACGACGGCTACGTCTTTCAACTGCATGTCAGTGCCTTTCTGTGGGAGTTGAACTTGCTGTGTGTTTAGGACGCCCAGGCCGCGAGAATATCCGATGCGGTCGACGGTGCCACCGCCGCCGAACCCTGGATCTGCGAAGCCGTGCGGGAGAAGCGCGGCGCCGGCGCCGGCTGAAGCTGGCCGGCGTACTCGACGAACGTCTTGCGGGCGGCGAGATGCGGATGCGACGGCGCCTCGAACAGGCCGACCACGCCGGCAACGCAAGCCTCCGTGCCCTCCAGCACCGCCACCCATTCGTCGCGGGTCTTGCGCTTGAAGATTTCCTCGAGCTTGCGCTGCTGCGCCGGCCAGTTCGCGCAGTCGAACTGAGAGCCAAAATCGTCCTCACCGAGGCCGACGAGACGGCGCAGCTCGGCATAGAACTGCGGCTCGATAGCGCCGATCGCGATCGTGCGGCCATCGGCGCATTGATAAGGGCGGTAGAAATGCGCGCCGCCGTCGAGCAGGTTGCTGCGCGTCGAGGCGGTCCAGCGCCCGAGCGCGCGCATGCTGTGGAACATCGAGAGCATCAGCGATACACCATCGCACATCGCGGCATCGACCACTTGGCCCTGCCCCGAACGACCGGCCTCGATCACCGCGGCGAGCACGCCGACCACCAGAAACAGTGCGCCGCCGCCGTAGTCGCCGACGAGATTGAGCGGCGCCACCGCCTCCCCGTTGCTGGCGCGGAACGAATCCAGCGCGCCGGTGATGGCGATGTAATTGATGTCGTGACCAGCCGCTTGCGCCAGCGGTCCGCTCTGGCCCCATCCGGTCATGCGGCCATAGACCAGGCGCGGGTTGCGCGCCAATGCCGCTTCAGGCCCGAGCCCGAGCCGCTCCATCACCTCGGGACGGAAACCTTCGAGCAGCACGTCGGCGGCGGCGATCAGGTCGAGCGCCTGGGCGACGTGATCAGGCTGCTTGAGATCGAGTTCGAGAATGCGGCGGCCGCGGTTGACGAAGTCGCGCTCGTCGCGCCTGCCCTGGCCCGGCCGCACCACCGAGACCACGTCGGCCCCCATGTCCGACAGCATCATGGCGGCGAACGGCCCGGGCCCGATGCCGGCGAATTCGATCACCCGGATTCCTGCCAGTGGTCCCGATGCTCCCGTCCGGCTCACGTCCATGCCTCCCGAATGCCTCTCTTTTATCGTTTGCGCTTCTGCGCTTCCACGCTTCGGCAAGTTGCGGTCGTTACCGCCGCCGGACCGCGCCCGCCCGCCGGACACAGCATGCCGCCGAGCAGAGTCTCGATCATGTAGTCGATATAGTTGCGCCGCACCTCGTCCGTGACCTCGCCGACACCCGCGGCGCGCTCCATGGCGTGGCGGCCATGGAAGAGATGATCGCAGGCGCCGACCACATGCGTATAGAAGAAGATCGGGTCTACCTTGCGGAATTGGCCCGCCGCAACCCCCTCGTCCAGCAACCGGCGCTGGAAATCGAGCAGCGGCTTGATGAAGAAGACCGAGACCGAATCCGCCGAGCTTTCGCTGCTGCCATGCAGCAGGAAATGGATCAGGCGGTTCATGTAGGGCGAGCGGTAATAGGCGTTGACGATGCCGGCGATGTGCAACCGCAATTTTTCGGTCGGCGAGATCGGCTGTGCCAGCAGAAACTTCAGATTGGAGAACTGGGCCTCGGCGTCGCGGGCGAGCAGCGCCAGCAGAAGGCCTTCCTTGTTGCCGAAGTGGTATTTGACCAGCGCGGCATTGGCCCCGGATTTCTGGGCGATGTCGGCGAGCGACAACTCGATCGAGTTACGCTCGATCATCAATGCGCTGGCCGCCGCAAGCAACCGCTCTGCGGTCGAATTCCGCACGGCGGGCATTCCGTTCGTCGCACGCCTGGTCACCCCCGACGCCATGTTGCTTGCACATCCTCCGCGAACGGCTGCCGCCTGCGGACGCCGTTCCTCGACGTCGACCGACGTTAATTGATTGATTGACTAAGTCCAGCCTCAACTCTTTAATTTGGGCAACCAAGCAAGAAACCGGCGCCCAAGGAGACCGAAATGGCTGAAGCCTATATCGTTGCAGCAGCGCGCACCGCGGGAGGACGAAAGGGCGGCAGGCTCTCCGGCTGGCATCCCGCCGATCTCGCAGCCATCATCCTCGATGAACTGGTGGAGCGCAGCGGCGCCGACCCGGCCCAGGTCGAGGACGTGATCATGGGCTGCGTCATGCAGACCGGCGAGCAGTCCAACAACATCGCCCGCAACGCCGTGATGGCCTCGAAGCTGCCGGAAAGCGTGCCCGGCACCTCGATCGACCGGCAATGCGGCTCGTCGCAGCAGGCGCTGCATTTCGCCGCCCAGGCGGTGATGTCGGGCGCGATGGATGTCGTGATCGCCGCGGGCGTGGAGAGCATGACGCGGGTGCCGATGGGCCTCGCCTCGACACTGCCGGCCAAGAACGGCTACGGCCATTACAAGAGCCCGCGGATGGAGCGCCGCTATCCCGATATCCAGTTCAGCCAGTTCACCGGCGCCGAGATGATGGCCCAGAAGTTCGGACTTGAGAAGGAACTGCTCGACCAGTTCGCCTACCAGAGCCATCAGCGCGCCATCGCGGCGACCCGGAGCGGCGCCTTCAAGGACGAGATCGTGCCGGTGACCATCACCTGGGCCGACGGCTCGACCGATACGCATCATATCGACGAGGGAATCCGCTTCGATGCCACGATCGACGGCATCCGCGGCGTCAAGCTGATCACCGAGGGCGGCCGGCTCACGGCGGCGACATCGAGCCAGATCTGCGACGGCGCCTCGGGCGTCATGGTCGTCAACGAGAGGGGGCTGAAATCCCTTGGCGTCAAGCCGATGGCCCGGGTCCATCATATGACGATGATCGGCCACGACCCGGTGATCATGCTGGAAGCTCCGCTGCCGGCGACCCAACGCGCCTTGAAGAAGGCGGGCATGAAGATCGACGATATCGACCTGTTCGAGGTCAACGAGGCCTTCGCCTCGGTACCGACCGCATGGCTGAAGGACACCGGCGCGGATCCGGCGAGGCTCAACGTCAACGGCGGCGCCATCGCCCTCGGCCATCCACTGGGCGGCTCGGGCACCAAGCTGATGACGACGCTGATCCACGCGCTGAAGGCGCGCAATAGGCGCTATGGGCTGCAGACCATGTGCGAAGGCGGCGGCATGGCCAACGTCACCATCGTCGAGCGTCTGTGACGATCAGGGCGGCCGCGCGGCCGCCCTTTTCTCGCGCGAGATCAGCGCGATCGTTGCGTGAGATCACCGTGCTGCACCGCCGATGCGGCCGGCCCCGATCGCGACATGGCGGGCCGGTCGCGCACGCCGGACACGGCACGCTCGACGAGGAAACACCATGAGGGATTTCCGATGACGCATCCGTCGCTGCATGCGCGGACCACGCCCGACAAGATCGCCTATCAGATGGCTGGCTCCGGCGAGGCGATCACCTACCGTGAACTCGACCGCCGTTCCAATCAGGGCGCCCAGCACTTGCGCTCGCTCGGACTGAAGGCCGGCGATCACATCGCCTTGCTGATGGAGAACTCGCTCGCCTTCATGGAGATCTGCTGGGCGGCGCAGCGCAGCGGGCTCTACTACACCGCCATCAGCCGCTACCTGACCGCCGACGAGGTCGCCTATGTCGTCAAGGACTGCGGCGCCAGGGTGATGATCACCTCGCCGAAATGCATCGCGGTGGTGGCGCCACTCCACTCCTCGGAGCCGGATGCGCCGGCGTTCTATGTCACCGGGGCGGCACAGGGCGGCTTCCGCTCCTGGGACGATGCGCTGCGCGCGCAGCCGGATACACCGATCGCCGACGAGGTCGGCGGCTACGACATGCTCTACTCATCGGGCACCACCGGCCGGCCGAAAGGCATCAAGCGCCAGTCCACCAACGACCCGATCGAGACACCGAACGCCTTCCTGCGTTTTCTGTGCGCCGACATGTGCGGCATGACGCGGAACACGATCTATCTTTCACCGGCGCCGCTCTATCATGCGGCGCCGCTGCGCTTCAACATGATGGTCGGCGTGCTCGGCGCCACGTCGATCATCATGGAGCATTTCGACGCCGAACAGTTCCTCGCTCTGGTCGAACAGCACCGCGTCAGCCACAGCCAGCTTGTACCGACGATGTTCGTGCGCATGCTCAAGCTGCCCGATGACGTGCGCCGGCGCTACGACCTGTCGTCGCTGAAGGGCGCGATCCATGCCGCCGCGCCCTGCCCGGTGGACGTCAAGGCGCGCATGATCGAATGGTGGGGGCCGATCCTGATCGAATATTACGCCGGTTCGGAGGGCAATGGCGTCACCGTCTGCACCTCGCAGGAATGGCTGGCGCACAAGGGCAGCGTCGGCCGCGCCGTGGTCGGCAAGGTCAAGATCGTCGATGAGAATGACGACGAATGTCCTGTCGGCGAGATCGGCATGGTCTATTTCGCCGATGCGCCGCAATTCGCCTATCACAACGATCCGAACAAGACGAAACGCGCCTATAATGCCAGGGGCTGGTCGACGCTCGGGGATGTCGGCTATCTCGACACCGACGGTTTCCTCTACCTCACCGACCGCAAGGCCTACATGATCATCTCCGGCGGGGTGAACATCTATCCCCAGGAGACCGAGGACGTGCTGATCACCCATCCGGCGGTGGCCGACGTCGCCGTATTCGGAGTGCCAAACGGGGACATGGGCGAGGAGGTCAAGGCCGTGGTGCAGCCGCACGACATGAGCCGGGCCGGCAAGGCACTCGAAGCGGAACTGATCGCCTTCTGCCGTCAGCACCTGTCGCCGCTGAAGTGCCCACGCTCGGTCGATTTCGATCCGGAACTGCCGCGCACCCCAACCGGCAAGCTGATCAAACGGCACCTGCGCGACCGCTACTGGCCGGCCAAAACGAGCGCCTGACGCCGCGCCCGGCACTCAACCCGCTCCGAGAGATGCGGCACTCGGGCGCAGGTGTTTCCAAAATATCGCGTTCGGCAGCTTTCCTGCATTTCTGGCGTGGTAAACTGAAGTCGCTCGCCTCGATCTATGCTAGACGGAGGCGGGCTGAATCCTCCCACTGCCGAATCGAAGGGATCTGATGTTGAAATCCGTGTTTGCCACCGCGCTTGTCGTCGCAGTCTTTGCCGGCGCCGCCCAGGCGCAGGTGCCGCAGCGCAGCGGCACCCCCGAGGAGCAGAAGGCCTGCTCGAAAGACGTCTCCCGCTATTGCCGGACCGTGATGAATGAAAGTGATCTGGTGATCCTGAGCTGCCTGCAGCAGAACCGCCCCAAGATCTCGCAGTCCTGCGACAAGGTGCTGGCCTCCCACGGCCAGTAAAGCGGCAGATTTTTCCGCGATTTTGATGGCGGCCAGCGAATTACGCTGCCGCCATTTTTTCGAGCCGCCCTGTTCCGCCGCCGCGTGCGATCGTGCCCGCGAGGTCAGGCCGATTTGCGCATGGCGTTGTCGACCAGGGTCTTGCCGAGCGACCAGACGGCCCCCGGCACCCGATGGCTGGCGCTGATCACCGCGTCAAAGCCGCTCTCGATCCACTGGCAGTCCTCATCGGTGATGGTCAGGGACGGCAGCAGCTTGATGGTGTGGCTGGCGTGACCGGAGACCTGGGTCAGGATCTTGTGGTCCTTGAACAGCGGGATGGTGATGAGCTGGCAGAACAGCCCCTTGCTGGCGGTCTCCAGCACGTTCCAGGACGCCTTCAGCGCCAGCGATTTCGGCGCGCCGAACTGGATGCCGACCATCAGCCCCTTGCCGCGAACATCCTTTACCAGCTCGTATTTCTGCACCATGCGACCGAGCGAGGCCTGCAGCCGCTCGCCCTTGGCCTGGGCGTTCTCAATCAGCTTTTCCTGCTTGAGCACCTCGAGGGTGGCGATGCCCGCCGCCATGGCAAGATCGTTCTTGCCGAAGGTCGAGCCGTGGACCACGGCACGATCCATGCGGTCGAAGATCTTGTCGAAGATCCACTTGCGGGTCAGTACCGCGCCGACGGGCACGTGACCGCCCGACAGCGCCTTGGCCAGCAGCACCATGTCGGGCTCGACATTCCAGTGCTCGACCGCGAGGAATCGGCCGGTGCGACCGAGGCCGGTCTGCACCTCGTCGGCGACGAACAGCGTGCCGTAGCGCCGGCACAGGGCCGCAGCCTCGGGCAGGAATTCGTCGTTGGGCATGTTGACGCCCTTGCCCTGGATCGGCTCGACGATGAATGCGGCGACCTGGCGGGTCGACAGCGCCTTTTCGAGGGCCGCCAGATTGTTGAAGGGCACCTGGGTGCAGCCCGGCAGCAGCGGCTCGAACCCGCCACGGAAGTTCATGTCGTCGGTGAGCGAGAGGGAGCCGTAGGTCAGGCCATGATAGGCATGGCCGCAATAGAGAATGTCGGTGCGTCCGGTGGCCGACCGGGCGAATTTGATCGCCGCCTCGACCGCTTCGGTGCCGGAATTGGCGAAGAATGCCTTGTCGAGGTGCGGCACGCGTTCGAGCAGCCGCTCGGCCAGGATGCCCGCCAGCGTCGAAACATCCATCTGCACCAGATTGGGCAGTTCGCTGTCCAGGACGCTGGTGAGCGCCCGGCGCAGCACGGGATGGTTGCGCCCGACGGCGAAGACACCGAAACCGCTCAGCAGGTCGAGGTAGCGAGCGTCCTGCCGGTCGTACAGATATTGGCCGCTGCCACGCTTGAAACCGACGTCGTAGCCGATGGTCTTGAGAACCCGGACCAGTTGTTCGTTCAGGTAGTGCGCATGCAATTCGCTGCGCTCACTCTGGCGCGCAGCGAACATCTCGGAAAGGTCAAGATTGGGATACAGCATTGTTTACATAGGTCGTTTCGATGCGCATTCGTCAACAGGAAATCAAAAATGCGGCGAAATGACCCGACTTTTGACCTCAGCGGCGGTACATCTGGTAAAGTGATTTATTAGATTTCGCTGCATTGCCAAAGGAATTGCATGAACAAGATCGGCATCTCTGGGATCGTCCTTCTTGCCGCGATGGGAAGTGCCGCTGCCGCCGAACCGATCGGCGAGTGGCTGGTGAAGGATGGTGTGGCGCGCATACGCATCGTCGACTGCAATACCAGGCTGTGGGGAGTGGTTTCCTGGGAAAAGACACCCGGCGGGGTAGATGCCGAAAATCCCGACCGCTCCAAGCGGTCTCGCCCGACCCTTGGCATGCCTATACTCCTGAACATGAAGAAAGCTCCACCCGAAAATGGCGGTGAGCCCGATCAATGGGAGGGCAAGGTTTACAACGCCAAGAATGGCAAGACCTACGACGCCAAGGTCAAGCAGGTCGGAGAGGACAAGTTGGACATCAAGGGCTGCGTTCTCGGCTTCCTGTGCGGCGGTGAGACCTGGACGCGCTATATCGACCCGGCCGCGCCGATCAGCCCCGCACCCGCCCCGGTCTCTGCCCCGAAAACCGCCCCGATCAAAAACAAGGCACTGGCCAAGGCGGCGACGGCGACCACAGCCACGGCCGCCGCCGACCCGAATGCCAATGCCGAGATCTGCTCACTTCCCGAGATCGCGGGGGCGCCCCATTAGCGCCGGCTGAAACAGCACCGCGGCCGCCAGCGTCGTCACCAGGGACAGCGCCAGCAGCTTGCCCATGCTCGACGTCCCCGGATGGCTGGAGAGCCAGAGGCTGCCGAAGGCTGTCGCAGTGGTCATGGCGCTGAAGAAGATCGCACGCGTCAGACTCGATTGCAGAAGGTCGGTCTGCCCCGCGCGCCACGCCGTGACGTAATAGATCTTGAACGCCACGCCGACGCCGAGCAGTAGCGGCAGGGCGATGATATTGGCGAAGTTCAGCGGCAGACCGATCAGCACGCAGATTTCCAGCGTCATCACGCCCGCCAGAAGCAGCGGGACCAGGGTCAGGAGCACGTCCCCGATTCGCCGCAAGACGATCCAGAGCAGAATGGCGATCGACAACAGCGCCCAGGCGCCGGCCTGGATGAAGGCGGCGACGATGGTGTCACCCGACTCCAGGATCGAGATCGGGCCGCCGATCGCGGTCGGCTCCACCTTCAGCACAGCCGCGGCGAACCTGCGCAGCGTATCGTTGTCGTTCGGATCGCCGCTCGGCTGGGCCTGGACATGGATCTTGCCGTCGGCCATGCGCCATTCGTCGACGATGTCCGGCGGCAGCGTCTTGATCGTCACCTCCTGGGCCTTCAGCAGGCTGCGCATCTGGTCGAGCATGACCTGAAGCGGCGAGATGAACACCGCCTCGACCTTGTCGCGCATCGTCTTGTCGGCGTTGACCAACCGGGTCAGATCGTCGGCGAGCCTTCGACTCGCATCGGCCCAGGGCGTCCCGGCCGCGCCGGCGAATTTGCGCAGGCTCTGCGCGGATTCGCTCAGCGCGACCACCCGTTCGGCGTCGGTCGGCGGCGTGCCGGGGTCGTTCTTGAGGATCGGATCGAGGGTTTCGGCAGCCTTGCGGATCAGGGCCAGCTTGGCCGGCTGGTCGTCCGGCACGAAGCTGTCGAGCGAGATCGTACGCGCCACCTCCGGGAGCCGGCGCAGCTTCTCCTGCAGCGTCTTCGCCGCCGCCTCGTTCGGCACGATCATCTCGACGGCGTTGGTCCCGGTATTGGGATCGCGGCGCAGGTCGAGATAGGTGGCGATCGATTCGACGTGCTTGCTGCGCAGGTTGATCGGGTTGAAATCGAAATGCAGGAAATAGAGCAACGGCAGCCCGGCCACCGCGACCAGCAATGTGCCGACCACGATGGGAATGCGGTGACGTTCGAGGAACCGGTCGACCGGCGCCATGAACGAATAGCCGAGCTCCTCGCCTTCGCCCGGCGGGTTGAACACCTTGAGCAGCGCCGGCAGCACCGTGAGCGCGGTGACATAGGCGATGATCATGCCGGCGCCGGCGATCTTGCCGAGTTCGGACACACCCTTGTAGTCGGTCGGCAGGAAGGACAGAAAACCAGCTGCAGTCGCCACCGCAGCGAGGGTCAGCGGCACCGCGGACTGCTCGGCGGCGACTGCGATCGCCGGCTGCAACTCGCCGGTGCTGAAGCGCTCGGAGCGATAGCGCACGCTGTACTGGATGCCGAAATCGACGCCGAGACCGACGAACAGCACGAAGAATGCGACCGAGATCAGGTTGAAGGCGCCCACCAGCATCAAGCCGACGGCCGTGGTGATCGCCAGGCCGATGCCGAGCGTGATGAAGACTGCGACAATGATCTTGGGCGAGCGCAGCGCCATCCAGAGGATGAACAGCACGATGACGACGGTGATGAGCGAATTCGTCAGCGCACCTTCCTGGACGGTTGAGAACTCCTCGTTGGCGATCGGGACCGGACCGGTCAACCGCACCCGGGCCTGATACTTGCCTGGAAAATCGAGCTCCTGGGCGGCCAGCCGGATGGCATCGGTCGCCACCTTGCCGGGCTCCAGCGCATTGAAGTCGAGCACCGGGCGCATGGTGATCAGCACCCGCTTGTCCGCCTCGGTCAGCGGCTGGGGACTGGTCAGGGCCCGCCAGGAGAAGGCCGCCGGCCCCTTCAGCGCCTGCTCCACCGTATCCGCCACCATGGCCAAGGGCCGGGTCAGGGCGTCCCGGGAATACTGGTTGCGCTCGGCGCCGGCGAGCCCGAATTCGAGCACGCCGGTGAGCCCCCGCAGGTTCGGGTCGTCGGTCAGGATGTCGAGAACCGGGGCCGCCGCGGCGAGTTGCTCGGTCTGCTTGGCGACCTCGGGGGTCGGCAGGAACAACAGGCCGTTGCTGTCGAAGAACGGTCCAGCGGCCGGCATCTGCACGGAAAGGAATTTGTCCTTCTGGGGAATTAGTTTGTTTTCAAGGGCTTGCGCGGCCTCACGGGCGAGCTCCGGGGTCGCGGCCTCGACCACCGCAATGATCATGTCGTTGCGGCCGGGAAAAGCCTTCTCGAAATTGATTTCGCGCTGTCGCCATGGCAGATCAGGCGAGATTAACTTGTTGATATCGGTCGATATCGCGAAATGCTGGGCAGAATAGACGGCCGCCGCCGTCGCCAGAATCAGACCGGAAATGATGGTGAGCCATGCATAACGCGTACAGCCCCTCACCAGGGCGACAATAAACCTTGTCAGCACAGTTTTTCTTTCTATGTCTTCGGATCGATCGCAGTTGACGGCCGCCAGCGATGCCGGCCGGGTTAACTGTATTGGCTGGGCGGTGCCCTTAAGTCACACAATCATGGCATAACGCCAGCCCAATCCGAGAAACACTGCTGAAAATCCGCCTTACTGCTATACTGCAGGCGTTCTCGCCTTGTTCTTATGCTGAGTTGGAAGATAGTGCATGACTTCTCAAACGCCGCTTCTCGACACTGTCGAATCTCCCGCAGAACTCCGCAAGTTGAACGAGAACCAGCTTCCCCAACTGGCGGATGAACTGCGCACGGAGACCATCAATGCCGTGGCGGTGACCGGCGGTCACCTCGGTGCCGGACTCGGCGTCGTCGAACTGACCGTCGCCCTGCACTATGTCTTCAACACCCCCGACGACCGGCTGATCTGGGATGTCGGCCATCAGGCCTATCCGCACAAGATTCTGACCAGCCGTCGCGACCAGATCCGCACCCTGCGACAGGGCGGCGGGTTGTCCGGGTTCACCAAGCGCGCCGAGAGCGAATACGATTCGTTCGGCGCCGCCCACTCCTCGACCTCGATCTCCGCCGGTCTCGGCATGGCTGTGGCGCGCGACCTCGCCGGCGAGGACCGCAGCGTCGTCGCCGTGATCGGCGACGGAGCCATGTCCGCGGGCATGGCTTACGAGGCCATGAACAACGCTGGCGCGATGGATTCGCGACTCATTGTCATTCTTAACGACAACGAGATGTCGATCGCCCCTCCGGTCGGCGCCATGTCGGCCTATCTCGCCCGGCTGCTGTCCGGCCACACCTATCGCTCGCTGCGCGAGATCGGCAAGCATGTCGCCGCCAAGCTGCCGAAATTCGTCAAGACCGGCGCGGCGCGCGCCGAGGAATATGCCCGCGGCATGGTCACCGGCGGCACGTTGTTCGAGGAACTCGGGTTCTATTATGTCGGGCCGATCGACGGCCATAATTTCGATCACCTGATCCCGGTGCTCAAGAACGTGCGGGATTCCCGCGAAGGCCCGATCCTGGTCCACGTCATCACCAAGAAGGGCAAGGGCTATGCGCCGGCGGAAGCCTCCGCCGACAAGTATCACGGCGTCGTCAAGTTCGACGTCGCCACCGGCAAGCAGGCCAAGTCCCAGCCCAACGCCCCGTCCTATACCCGCGTGTTCGGCGACTCGCTGGTCAAGCACGCCGAGAACGACGACAAGGTTGTCGCCATCACCGCGGCGATGCCCTCGGGGACCGGCGTCGACATCTTCGGCAAGGCCTTCCCGACCCGCACCTTCGATGTCGGCATCGCCGAACAGCATGCGGTGACCTTCGCCGCAGGCCTCGCCAGCGAAGGCTTCAAGCCGTTCTGCGCGATCTATTCGACCTTCCTGCAGCGCGGCTATGACCAGGTGGTCCACGACGTCGCGATCCAGAACCTGCCGGTGCGTTTCGCCATCGATCGCGCCGGGCTGGTCGGCGCCGACGGACCGACCCATGCCGGCTCCTTCGACCTCGCCTATCTCGGCTGTCTGCCCAATTTCGTCATCATGGCCGCCGGCGACGAAGCCGAACTCGTCCACATGGTCGCCACCGCCCATGCGCTCGATGACCGACCTTCCGCCTTCCGCTTCCCGCGCGGCGACGGTGCCGGCGTCGATCTGCCGGCCTTCGGCGTGCCGCTGGAGATCGGCAAGGGCCGCATCCTGCGCGAGGGCTCCTCGGTGGCGCTGCTGTCGCTCGGCACCCGCCTCCAGGAGTGCCTGAAGGCGGCGGACGTGCTCAAGAACCACGGCCTGACCACCACGGTCGCCGATGCGCGTTTCGCCAAGCCGATCGACACCGACCTGGTGCTGCGGCTGGCGCGCCAGCACGAAGTGCTGATCACGATCGAGGAAGGCTCGATCGGCGGCTTCGGCGCGGCGGTGCTGCAGACCCTGACCGACAACGGCGCCACCGATCGCGGCCTCAAGGTCCGCTGCATGGTGCTGCCGGATACGTTCATCGATCACGACACGCCGGCGGCGATGTACGCCAAGGCCGGGCTCGACGCCAAGGGCATCGTCGTCAAGGTGTTCGAGGCGCTGGGTCGCAATGCCGACAAGAGCGTGGTGCAACTTGCTTGATCGCCGCGACTTCAAGGTCGTCCTCGCCCAGCCGCGCGGCTTCTGCGCCGGCGTGGTGCGCGCCATCGAGATCGTCGAGCGGGCCCTCGAGAAATACGGCCCGCCCGTCTATGTGCGGCATGAGATCGTGCACAACAAATACGTGGTGGAGAGCCTGAAGGCGAAGGGCGCCGTTTTCGTCGAGGATCTCTACGAGGTTCCCGCCAATGCCGTGACCGTCTTCAGCGCCCACGGCGTCGCTCGCCGGGTCGAGGACGAAGCGGCTGCCCGCGGCCTGCCGGTGCTCGATGCCACCTGCCCGCTGGTCACCAAGGTCCACAATCAGGGCAAGCGCTATGTCTCGAAGGGGCGCTCGCTGATCCTGATCGGCCATGAAGGCCACCCGGAGGTGGTCGGAACCATGGGCCAGATCGACGGGCCGGTGATCCTGGTGCAGAACGTCGACGAGGTGGCGAAGCTGGACCTGCCGGCAGAGACGCCGCTCGCCTACATCACCCAGACCACGCTGAGCGTCGACGACACCAAGGACATCATCGCGGCGCTGGAGGCCCGGTTCCCGGATATCCAGGGGCCGGATACCCGCGACATCTGCTACGCCACCCAGAACCGCCAGTCGGCGGTGCGGGATCTCGGCAAGGTGGTCGACCTCATCCTCGTCGTCGGCGCCACCAACAGCTCGAATTCCAACCGGTTGCGGGAAATCGGCACCGAAGCCGGCATTCCGAGTTATCTGGTGGCCGACGGCAGCGAAGTGAACCCGGACTGGCTGAAGGATGTCAGAACCATCGGCATTACCGCCGGCGCCTCGGCGCCCGAAGTGCTGGTCGACGACGTCATCGAGGCCTTGCGGCGCATCGCGCCGGTGACGGTGTCACTGCTGCCCGGCCGCGAGGAGAACATCGAGTTCCGCCTGCCGGTCGAACTGACCCGGCCGTCTCCCGTTTCCTGACCCCGACCACGATCGACCTGAATACGACTGCCCTGAACACGATCCGAAAAAGAGTCCGACCCTCATCATGGCCATTCCCTTCTTCAAAGAGATCAAGATCGGTTCCTACCTCGTCAAGCAGAAGCTTCTCGGGCGCAAGCACTATCCGCTCGTCCTGATGCTGGAGCCGCTGTTCCGCTGCAACCTCGCCTGCGTCGGCTGCGGCAAGATCGATTATCCGGACGCCATCCTCAATCGCCGCATGACCCCCGAGGAATGCTGGGAGGCGGCCGAGGAGTGCGGCGCACCGATGGTCGCCATCCCGGGCGGTGAGCCGCTGATCCACAAGGAGATCGGCGAGATCGTGCGCGGCCTCGTCGCGCGCAAGAAGTTCGTCTCGCTCTGCACCAACGCGCTGCTGCTGGAAAAGAAGCTCGACCTGTTCGAGCCGTCGCCCTACCTGTTCTTCTCGGTGCATCTCGACGGTCTGCGCGACCACCACGACAAGGCGGTGTCGCAGAAGGGCGTATTCGACCGCGCCGTGTCGGCGATCAAGGCGGCGAAGGCCCGCGGCTTCACCGTCAACGTCAACGCCACCATCTTCGACGGTCATCCGGCCGAGGAGATCGCCAAGTTCCTCGACCTCACCAAGAAACTCGACGTCGGCGTCTCGATGTCACCGGGCTATGCCTATGAGCGGGCGCCGGACCAGGAGCACTTCCTCAACCGCCGCAAGACCAAGGAGCTCTTCCGCAAGGTGTTCGCGCTCGGCAAGGGCAAGAGGTGGAATTTCATGCATTCCACCCTGTTCCTCGACTTCCTCGCCGGCAACCAGACCTTCCATTGCGAACCGTGGGGCATGCCGGCACGCAACATCTTCGGCTGGCAGAAGCCGTGCTATCTGCTCGGCGAAGGCTACACCAAGACCTTCAAGGAGCTGATGGAGACCACTGACTGGGATTCCTACGGCACCGGCAAGTACGAGAAGTGCGCCAACTGCATGGCCCATTGCGGCTACGAATCGACCGCGGCCGATGCCGCCATCACCAATCCGTTGAAGGCGCTGTGGGTATCGCTGCGCGGTATCCGCACCGAAGGGCCGATGGCGCCGGAGATCGACCTCTCCAATCAGCGCCCGGCGCAGTACATCTTCACCGAACAGGTGCAGAAGAAGCTGTCAGAGATTCGCGCCGACGAGGCCACCGCTGCCGCTGCCAAGCAGAAGGCTCCGACAGCCGCTTAAGGAGCGCAGGGCGCGATTGAAATCGCGTCCCGCCGAGACCAGCGCCGGGATCGCCATCGGATTGATCGCGATCCCGCGCATCACCTTCCAGATATCGACCTTGCCGTCGGGCTTGAGAGCGTCCATCGCAAGCGCCGGCAACGACCGCGACGCCGGGTCGCTGATCACGCGGACGGCCGCGAAGGGCAGCCCGTTGTCCTCGGCATAGCTCGCGGCGATATGGCTCTCCATATCGACCGCCGCCGCGCCGGTGCGCGCACGCAACTCCGCCTTGACGGCGGGCCCGAGCACGACGTCCTCCGATCCGGCGAGAATGCCGCCGATGACGCGCGGACGACCGCTGCCGGACAGCGACACCATGCCGTCCCTTGCCGCCGCTACCGCCTGCCAACGCCGCTCATGGGTGACGACTTCGGTTGCAACCACCACGTCGCCGGAGCGCAGTTCCGGATCAAGACCGCCGGCGACGCCGAAAGAAACGATGCCGCGCACGCAGGCCGGATCGAACGAAGTCATCATCTCGCGCAGCTGGCGCGGACTGCTGCTGCTGCAGACCACCGTCATGCCTGGTCCCGCAGCAATGCGCGCCTCCTGACGGAGACCGGTCACGATCAAGACTGGCAATGTACTGGAATTGGCGTCCCCGCCGGCCCCAAGAATCACATTCCGACCCCTACGAAACGACTGTTACTATCCCGCAAATTGCGATAGCGCGCCAGCGCCCACAGCGGGAAGAACTTCGAATAGCCGTGATAGCGCAGATAAAACACACGCGGAAAACCGCCGCCGGTGTAAGCCTGCTCACGCCATAGGCCGTCTGCTGCCTGCGTTTGCAGCAGATACTGAATTCCGCGCCGTGTCGCCTCGTGCTCGCATTCGCCCGCGGCCATCAGAGCGAGCGTCGCCCACGATGTCTGGGAAGCCGTCGATTCCGCCGGCTCGTAGCCGCGGTAGTCGAGCTTGTAGCTGTTGCCGTCCTCGCCCCAGCCGCCATCGGCATTCTGGATCGAAGCCAGCCACGCCACCGCCTTGCGCATCATCGGATCCTGGTGACCGATGCCGGCCGCATTCAGCGCGCACAGCGCCGACCAGGTTCCATAGATGTAGTTGACGCCCCAGCGGCCGAACCAGGAACCGTCGGCGAGCTGCGTCGAGCGCAGATAGTCGACGCCGGCCTTGAGCGCCGGGCTCGTCTCCATGGTTTCGCCGAGTTGCGCCAGCATCGAGACGCAACGCGCGGTCACATCGTCCGTCGGCGGATCGAGCAGCGCGCCGTGATCGGCAAAGGGGATGTTGTTGAGATAATATTCGACATTGTCGGCATCGAAGGCGGCCCAGCCGCCGTTCTTGCTCTGCAGCCCGAGCAGCCATTCACGGCCGCGGGCGATCGCCTCGTCATAGGCGCTGCCGGCGCCGATGGCGCGGGCGCGATCGAGCGCCATCACCACCACGGCGGTGTCGTCGAGATCGGGATAATGCGGATTGGCATATTGGAAGGCCCAGCCGCCGGGACGGACTCCGGGCCGCTTCTCGATCCAGTCGCCCTCGACGTCGAGCACCTGCATCGGCTTGAGCCAGTCAAGCGCGGCACGCACCGCCTCGGCGGTGCCGGGGCCGCCGGCCTCGAGCATGGCGTGGGCGGTGAGCGCGGTGTCCCAGATCGGCGAGACGCAAGGCTGGCAATAGGCCTCGTCGTCCTTGATCACCAGGAGCTTCTCGATCGACTTGCGGGCGATCGCACGATGCGGATGATCCGGCGGATAGCCGAGCACATCATACATCATCACGCTGTTGGCCATGGCCGGATAGATCGCGCCGAGGCCATCCTCGCCGTTGAGCCGTTCGGTGGTGAAGGCTACTGCCTTCTCGACCGCCCGCTCCCGCATGCCCTTTGGAAACAGCGGATCGGCAACCCGCAGCAGCTTGTCGACAGCGCCGAAGAACACGAACCACGACGTCTTCTGATGCGGCGCCTTCGGCGCCATGCCGATCGCGCGCGGATTGCTCTCGACGAACAGTTCCGGAATCGAGATGCCGAGCCGATTGCGGGCGCGCGGCCTCTTGAGCATCAGCACCAGCAACGGCACGATCACCGTTCGTGCCCAGTAGGAGATCCGGCTCAGATGGAACGGAAACCAGCGCGGCAGCAGCATGATTTCCACGGGCATCATCGGCACCGCATCCCACGATATCACGCCGTAGAGCGCGAGCAGGATCCGGGTGAAGACGTTGCTCCTCGCGGCGCCGCCATGGGCGAGGATCGCCCTGCGGGCCCGCGCCATATGCGGTGCATCGACCGGATCGCCGATCATCTTGAGGGCGAAGTAGGCCTTGACGCTGGCGCTCATGTCGAAGCCGCCGCCATGGAACAGCGACCAGCCGTCGTGACCGGCCTGGATCCGGCGCAGATAGACGCCGATCTTGGCTTCGAGGCCATGATCGATGGGCTCGCCAAGGTGATGGCGCAAGAGAACATATTCGGCCGGGATCGTGGCATCGGCCTCGAGTTCGAACACCCAGTGGCCGTCTTGCCGACGCTGCTTGAGCAGAGCCTCGCGCGCAGCGACGATGCCGGCCTCGATCACCGCCTTCTCGTCCGCACCTTGGCTCATGGCTTCCACAATCGTCTCGTTCAAGTTGCAATCTCCAGACAACGCTGCCGCAGCGATCTCTGCCAGAGTCCCGCAGCCGCCTGAAGGCTTGAAACGGGAATCGACGCTGCGCAGCGGGTTCACTGCATTTGAAGCACCAGGCCGGCGGCGCGGTCGCCCGACCTGACCGAGCCCTCGATGGTCGCCGGCAGTCCTGTATCAGTCCAGTCGCCGGCGAGAAACAGGTTTGACCAGGCGCTCACCGCTCCGGGACGCAATGCATGCTGCGCCGGCGTGGCCTCGAAGGTCGCCCGACGCTCACGAACGATCTGCCAGGGCGGCAGTTCGGCGGTGATGCCGGCGGCCCTGCAGACATCCGCCCAGATCGCGCGTGCAAGTTCCTCCCGCGGCGTATCGACGTGGCGCTCACCGTCGCTGATGGTCACCGACAGCCGCTCGGGAAAGGCGAACAGCCATTCGACGAGGCCGCCGATCACGCCGAGAATGGCCGGCTGGCCGGCGGGGGGCGTAAAGCGGAAATGTGCATTCACGATGGCGCGGAACCGGGTCGGCGCCGACAAGCCGGGCAGCAGACCCGCCGCCGGCCGGGCCGGCACCGCCAGCACCACGGCGTCGTTGGCCCCCAGCGTGACTATTCCGTCGGTCAGGGTCAGGCTTGTGATCCGGTTGCCGCTGCGGCCGATCTCGCGCAGTTCCTGCCCGATGGAGACGGAGCCGCCACGGGCGCGGATGTAGGCGATGGCAGGATCAACCAGCACGGAACTGAGACCGTCGCGGGCAACCAGCGGCCGGCAGGCTTCGCCGCCGGCGAACAGCGTCTCGCGGATGACGGCGCCGGCGAGACCGGCCGAGCCGTCCGGCGGATCGATATTCAGTGCGGCCAGCAGCAGCGGCTGAACCAGCCGTTCATAGAGCACGCCGCGGCAGGCGATGGTGTCGCCGACACGCTTGTCGGTTCCGGCCCAGAGGAGCGGCGCCAACCCGAGATAGTCGACGACGCGCGTGTCGGGCACACGGTTCGCGGCGTCGAACACCCAGAACGGGATGCGGCCGTTGTTGAGACGCAGCAGCCAGGACTTGCCGCTGCGCAGATCCTTGAAATTGAATTCCGCCTTGTCCGGTCCGGCGAGCCCGTTCTCGGAGCCGATGGTGCGGGCATAGGCCAGCGCATGGCGATTGCCCGAAAGCAACAGGTGATTGCCGTTGTCGATGGTCAGCCCGGTCGCGCTGTCGAAATAGGAACGGCAGCGGCCGCCGACCTGCTGCGTTGCCTCGTGCACATGGACGGTGACGCCCGCCTCGGCGAGGCGGACGCCGGCGGAGAGGCCGGAAATGCCGGCGCCAATGATATGAACGGTTCGGGTCATCAGATGAATGCGTACTGCAGAATGATCAGGAGTTTGGTCAATTTGCCCAGCCGCACCGGTGCCCGCGGCGACGCAAAGCCCCGCGCGATCAGGCGGCCGAGAATGGCGCGATAGTAACGCGACATGATGCGGGGCGCCTTGACGAGACGGCGCGGATGCCGCGCCATCACCGCATCGGCATCCGCGAAATGTTTCAGCGCCTGCGCAACCAGCGGCGCGCAGGCTTTCGGCAGGTTGGGATCGGCGGCAACCGTCTCGGGATCGGTCGCGGTGATGCCGGCGGCGAGCAGCGCCTCGCGCGGCAGATAGAGGCGGCCGATCGAAGCATCCTCGTCGATGTCGCGCAGGATGTTGGAGAGCTGCAGCGCACGGCCGAGGTGATGGGCCAGCAGATCGCCGTCCGGCGCCGGAATGCCGAACACCCGCACCGACAGCCGGCCGACCGCGCTGGCGACGCGATCGCAATAAAGATCGAGCGTCGCGGCATCGGGAGCGCGGATCTCGGCGGGGATATCCATCTCCATGCCATCGATGATGGCGTGATAGTCCTCGCGACGCAGGCCGAAGGTCTTCACGACCGGCGCATAGGCGGCGACCCGCGCCGGCGGATGACCGGCATAGAGCGCATCGATGTCGACGCGCCATTGCGCCATGGCCGCGAGCCGCTCCGCACGCGGCCCATCGGAATCGGCGATGTCGTCGACCTGGCGGCAGAAACTGTAGATCTGGAACATGGCGTCGCGCTGCGCCGCCGGCAGGATGCGCATGGCGGCGTAGAACGAGCTTCCGGCCGCCTGGCCGGCCGCATCGACACTCTGCTCGGTCGTCGACATGCCTGCGACCGTCATGCGCCCGTTGCCGTCCTGGTCGCCGCCGTGCGGCCCGTCACCCGGCGCAGGAGCACCATCGCCACCGCGGCGAGGCCGTAGCGGGCGAACTGGCCGCGCGTCAGATGGACGCGCTCGCTCAACGGATCGCGCTCCTGCAGCAGCCGTACGATCTTCTCCGCATAGGTCTGGATCACCGCGATTTCGGCACCGAGCCGCCAGTCGCGGACTGCCGCGCCGAGCGATTTGCCCTCGCCGAGCAAAGCCTCCGTTCGCGCCGCAAGACGATGCAGGCAGGTCAAGAGCGCCGGCGAGGCGCGGGTCTCGCCGAAGTCCTCGACGCGGGCGCCGGCGGCAGCGAGGGCATCGAGCGGCACATAGACGCGATCGAGATCGCGATAATCCTTGCCGCAGTCCTGCAGGTGGTTGTTGATCTGCAGCGCCGCGCAAATCGCGTCGGACGCAGCCCAGGTGGCACGGTCCTCGCCGTGCACGTCGAGCATGAAACGGCCCACCGGCATGGCCGACAGCGAGCAGTAATGGATCAACTCGTCCCAGTTGGCGTAGCGCAGCTTGGTGACATCGAGGCGGAAGGCGTTGAGCAGATCCTGGGCATGCCGCGGCGCCAGCGAGCGCGCGGCCAGCGCCTCATTCAGCGTCGCCGCTTCCGGATCTTCGCCGTTGCGACCGAACAATCCGTCTTCGAGCCGGTCGAGCAGCACAAGCTTCTGCTCCGGCGTCAGCGCCGGGTGGTCGGCGATGTCGTCGGCGGTGCGGACGAAATTGTAGAAGGCGAGGATCACCGCGCGATGACGCGGATGAATGATCCACGACGCGACGGGAAAATTTTCGTCGCGGTGGGTCTTCCCCGAGCGCAGATCGGCCGCGGCTTCGCTCATCAGGTCTCCGTCACATGGGCCTGGGCGCGGCCTTTCCACATGCCGCCGCGACCGGTGTAATAGTGATAAGCCGACTGAAGCGTATACATCAGATAGATGCAGGCGATGACGGGAAGCAACAGTCCCCAGACGGGCGAACGCCGATAATAGGCCAGCGTCGGCTGAAAGGCGACGGCCATCAGCAGCCAGGCGGCGAGACCGAACCAGCGCGCCAGCCCCGCGCCGAGCAGCGCCAGCGCCACCGGCGCGAGATAGACGAGCCCCATGCCGAGCAGGGTCCCCGCGAGCAGCAGCGGCGAATAGCGCAACTGCGCATAGGCCGACCGCGCGATCATCCGCCCGACTTCGGCGAATGTCGGAGATTCACGCACGCTGGCCACGTCGTTGGAAAAGCCGAGCCAGACCGGCCCCTGGCGCTTGAGCAGCGCGCCGGTGGCGCAGTCGTCGATCAGCGCGCCGCGGATGGCGTCGATGCCGCCCGCCGCACGCAGCGCGTCGAGGCGCGCCAGAATGCATCCGCCGGCCGCCGCCGCCGTCGGATGGTCGCGCCGCGCCACGAACGAGAACGGATAGAGCATCTGGAAGAAGAAGATGAAGGCCGGAATGAGCACGCGCTCGGCGAGGCTGACGCAACGCAGCTTCGCCATGATCGACGCCATCACCAGCGAGCCGCGTTCGGCGCGGGTGACGAGCTGCGCCAGGAGTTCGCCCGAATAGACGATGTCGGCATCGGTGAGCAGCACATATTTCGGCGCGACCGCGCGGCTCTCGACCAGGGTCAATCCCTGCTTCACCGCCCACAGCTTGCCGGTCCAGCCGGCCGGCGGCGTACGGCCTGGAATCACGGTGAGGCGGTCGGCGGCGCCGGCCTCGGCGGCCGCGGCCGTCGCCACCGCAGCGGTGCCGTCGCTGCTCTGGTCATCGACCAGCACGACGGAAAAATTGCCGGCATAGGGCTGCGTGAGCAGCGAACGAATGCAATCGCCGATATTGGGCGCTTCGTCGCGGGCGGGAATGACGGCGACGACCTCGGGCCAGCCCCCCTCGATCGCAGGACGCGGCAAATCGTCATGGCGAGACACGATCCAGAAACGACCATGAAAGCCGACGAGATAGATCCAGGCGGCAAGCGCGATGGCGGCGACGAACAGCAACAACATGAGGCGTAAGAAAATCCGTTGAACGGCCGTTGCCTGGTCCGGCGGCCGGAACTTGCGACCCGGCCAGCGCCAATGAGCGGATCCGGACAGGCTCAGGGCGTGCTTTTGCTCTTTTTTCGCAATTGAAACAAGGCTCTTTCGGGCGGCTGAGGCGCCGCACGGTGCGCGATTTTCTGCTTTGATATGATGGGGTTAACGCCCCCGTGCGGCGGCTGGGGAGCGCCATGCACGCCCTCCCCGGGCGGCCCGGAGATCGGCCGGCGCACAGCCGCCGGCACCTATGGCCGGTTGCCGAAGGCCAGCCCTGCCCCGGCGGAAGTGATCGCCGCCGCACCAGAGATCATCGTGGCGGCGGCGCTGCGCGACTGATTGTCATGGAAACAGCCCGCGCATGTTCTTGGCGCCGCGGACGCGCTCGACACCCATCGCCATGGCGGCGGTGCGGTTGAACACCTTGTCGCGCCGCGCCCGCTCCATCATGCGGTCATAGGCGCGGTCGAGGATCTGGTATTCGCGCCGTATCACCTCTTCCTCCTCCCAGAAGAGCTGCTGCAGGTCCTGCACCCATTCGAAATAGCTGACCACGACGCCGCCGGAATTGCACAGGATGTCCGGGATCAGGAAGATCTCGTCTCCGCGCTGATGGAGGATCAGGTCGGCCTCGGGCGTCGTCGGACCATTGGCGCCTTCGGCGACGATGCGACAGCGCAGGGCGGCGGCAGTGCGGGCATCGATCACCCGCTCCATGGCGGCCGGAACGACGACGTCGCAGGGCAGCGTCAGAAGCTCGTCGGGATCGAGGGCGAGTTCGACCGCCGCCTCGCGCAAGTTGCCGTGCCTCGCGCAATGGGCGATCAGCGCCGGGATGTCCAGTCCGCCGGCATGATAGCGGGCGCCGGTATGGTCGCTCACCGCGACGACCTTGACGCCGGAATTGTACAGTTCGAGCGCGGCGATCGAGCCGACATTGCCGAAGCCCTGGACCACCGCGGTGGCTCCCGCGATCTCGATGTCGAGGTCGCGCATCACCCGGCGGACCAGATGAGCCACCCCGCGACCGGTCGCCTCGCGCCGGCCGAGGGTACCGCCGGCGCTGACCGGCTTGCCGGTGACGATCTCGGTGACGGTCTGGCCCTGATACATGGAATAAGTGTCCATGAACCAGGCCATCACCTGTTCGTTGGTCCCCATGTCCGGCGCCATCACGTCGGTATGCGGGCCGACGAACGGGATCATCTCCTGCATGTAGCGGCGTGACAGCGCCTCGAGCTCGCGCTTCGACAGGCTCGCCGGATCGACACCGATGCCGCCCTTGGCGCCACCATAGGGTAGCCCCACCAGGGCGCACTTCCAGCTCATCCAGATCGCCAGCGCGGCGACCTCGCCGATATCGACGCTGGCCGCAAAGCGCGTGCCGCCCTTGGTCGGCCCCAGGGTGAGATGATGCTGGACGCGATAGCCTTCGAACACGGCGGTGGTGCCGTCATCGCGATGGATCGGACACGAGACGGTGACGGCGCGCTTGGGCATCAACAGCCGGTCGCGTTCGTCGTGGGGAATCGAGAGATAGTCGGCGATCACTTGAAACTGGCTGGCCGCCATCTCGAACACCGGACCACTATAGACCGTCATGACCTGTCTCCATGCAGCAGGCTGCTCTCATCGCACTCAATCTGACGTTTTCTGCGGCGGAGGACCATAGCCCCCGCCGGTCGGCGTGATGATGGTGACCGCCTCGCCGGCTTCGAGCACCGTGCTGGCGCAGCCCGGCAGACGCTCGATCTCTCCGTTCAACCGCCGCACCAGGTTCTGGCCCACTTCACCCGGCTCGCCGCCATCGAGGCCGAACGGGCGCACCCGCCGGTGACCGGAGAGGATGGCGCATTCCATCCGCTCGAGGAAGCGAATGGTGCGCCTCGTACCGTCGCCGGCGTTGTGCCTGCCGCGACCGCCCGTGCCGCGGCGGATGCAGAATTCCTCCAGCACCACCGGAAACCGTGTCTCCAGGATCTCCGGGTCGGTCAGGCGCGAATTGGTCATGTGGGTGTGAACCCCCGGAGCACCGTCGAAATCGGGACCGGCGGGTGCCCCGGAACAGATTGTCTCGTAATATTGATAACGATCGTTACCGAAGGTCAGGTTGTTCATGGTGCCCTGGGCACTGGCCAGCGCCTTCAGCGCGCCGAACAGGCAGTTGGTCACCGCCTGGCTGACCTCGACATTGCCGGCCACCACCGCAGCGGGGTAGCGCGGCGCCAGCATCGATCCGTCCGGCACCACGAGCCGGATCGGCCGCAAGCAGCCGGCATTCATCGGAATGTCGTCGTCGACCATGACACGGAAGACGTAGAGCACGGCCGCGCGCGTCACCGGGGCCGGAGCGTTGAAGTTGTCCGGCTGCTGAGCACTGGTGCCGGTGAAGTCCACCGTCGCCTCGCGCCTCGCCTTGTCCACCGTGATCCGCACCACGATCTTCGAGCCCTGGTCGAACTCGTAGGTAAAGCTGCCGTCGGCGAGGCGATCGAGCACCCGCCGCACGCTCTCCTCGGCATTGTCCTGGACGTGGCCCATATAGGCCTTGACGACGCCGAGACCGAAATGGCCAATCATCTTTCTCAGCTCGGCGGCGCCCTTCTCGTTGGCGGCGATCTGCGCTTTCAGGTCGTTGACGTTCTGCACCGGATTGCGCACCGGAAAGCGGCCGCCGGTGAGCAGCGCGTTCAACTCCGCCTCGCGGAACGCGCCGCGGTCGACCAGCTTGAAATTGTCGATAT
This sequence comes from Bradyrhizobium sp. WD16, assembly GCF_024181725.1. NCBI lineage: Bacteria > Pseudomonadati > Pseudomonadota > Alphaproteobacteria > Hyphomicrobiales > Nitrobacteraceae > Bradyrhizobium > Bradyrhizobium sp. WD16. The sequence continues at coordinate 1,143,461 of NZ_CP028908.1, forward strand.
AGACGCCTTCCTCCTCGATGGTGGTCGCGAGCGGCGACATCGAGCCCGGCGCAACGCCACCGACATCGGCGTGATGGCCACGACTCGCAATCCAGAACAGGATGGCTTCGCCGTCGTCGTCGAACACCGGGGTGCAGACCGTGATATCGGGCAGGTGCGTACCGCCGCTGTAAGGCGCGTTGATGGCATAGACGTCGCCCGGCCGGATGTTGGCATTGCGCGTCAGGATCGATTCCACCGACTTGTCCATGGAGCCGAGATGCACCGGCATGTGCGGCGCATTGGCGACCAGCGCCCCGGTCGCGTCGAAAATGGCGCAGGAGAAGTCGAGCCGCTCCTTGATGTTCACCGAATAGGCGGTGTTCTGCAGCGTCACACCCATCTGCTCGGCGATGGACATGAAGAGATTGTTGAAGATCTCGAGCATCACCGGATCGGCTTTGGTGCCGACCGCGGCGCGTGGCGCCAAGGCCTTCACCCGGAGCAGGACCAGGTGATCGTGACGGGTCAGCCGCGCCTCCCAGCCGTCCTCGACCACGATGGTCTGGTTCGGCTCGATGATGACCGCGGGCCCGGGCACCACGTGCCCCGGCGCGAGATTGTCGCGACGATGGATCGCGGCGTCATGCCATGTGCCGCCGCTGAAGAAGCGGCCGCGGGCCGCGGCGTTCGGCACGCCGCGGGCGGTCGCATCGAGTTCCGGCTCGCGGAACGGCGCGGCGCCGCCGACGGCCTCGACGCTGACCGCCTCCACCACCAGCGGCTTTTCGTTGTCGACGAAGCCGAAGCGGCTGCGATGGGCGCGCAGGAAATTCTCGCGCAGCTCGGCGCGACGATCCTCGACGATCTCGCCGCGCTTGAGGCTGAAGGCCGGAATTTCCAGCGCCGTATCGGTGCCGGCGTAACGGATATGAGCGCGGACATTGACGGTGATGTCGCTGCGCGCCACGCCCTGGCCGGTGAGCTCGCCGATGCACACGTCGCCGAGTTCGCGCCCTTCGATGCCGAGCGGCCCGGCGGCGGCTTCCTGCGCCACATCGAGCGCCCGCACGCGGGTGGCGCGGACGTCGGCCAGCCCCATGCCGTAGGCCGAGAGCAGGCCGGACAGCGGATGGATCAGCACCGTGGTCATGCCGAGTGCGTCGGCGACGAGACAGGCATGCTGGCCGCCGGCGCCGCCGAAGCAGTTCAGCGCGTAGCCGGTGACATCATAGCCGCGCTGCACCGAGATTTTCTTGATCGCCTCCGCCATGTTGGCGACGGCGATCCGGATGAAGCCGTCGGCAACCTGTTCGGGGCTCTGGCCAGTGCCGACCTCGGCCGCCAGCGCCGTGAATTTCTCGCGCACCACCGCGACGTCGAGCGGCTGGTCCTGCCCGGGCCCGAAAATGGCCGGGAAGAATTCCGGCATCAGCTTGCCCGTCATGACATTGGCGTCGGTGACGGCGAGCGGCCCGCCGCGACGATAGCAGGCCGGGCCGGGATTGGCGCCGGCGGACCGCGGCCCGACCCGGAAACGGGAGCCGTCGAACTGCAGCAGCGAACCGCCGCCGGCCGCGACCGTATGGATCAGCATCATCGGCGCGCGCAGGCGTACCCCCGCGACCTCGGTCTCGAAAGCGCGCTCGTATTCACCATCGAAATGCGCGACGTCGGTCGACGTCCCTCCCATGTCGAAACCGATCACGCGGTCGAAACCCGCCGCATCGCCGGTGCGCGCCAGGCCGACGACACCGCCCGCAGGACCGGAGAGAATGGCGTCGCGGCCCTGGAACAGGTCCGCGGCGGTGAGCCCGCCCGAGGACATCATGAACATCAGCCGGATGCCGGTCCGCCCGACATCGAGCTCCTCGGAAACCTGCGCCACGTACCGCCGCAGGATCGGCGACAGATAGGCGTCGACCACGGTGGTGTCGCCGCGCCCCACCAGCTTGATCAGCGGCGACACCTCGTGGCTCGCCGACACCTGCGTGAAGCCGATGCGCGTGGCCGCAACCGCGAGGGCGTGCTCATGGGCTGGATAGCGGTAACCATGGATCAAGGCGATGGCGACGGCGCGGATGCCGGTTTCATACGCCGCCTTCATCGCCTCGATGGCCGCCGGCAAGTCGATCGGCCGCTCGATGCGGCCGTCCGCCAGCACCCGCTCATCGACCTCGACGACGCGCTCATAGAGCTGATCCGGTTTGACGATCTGGCGCGCGAAGATGTTGCGGCGGTCCTGATAGCCGAGCTCGAGCACGTCGCGGAAACCGCGGGTGGTGACGAACAGCGTACGGTCGCCCTTGCGCTCCAGCAGCGCGTTGGTGGCGACCGTGGTGCCCATCCGCACCTCATCGATCACCCCGGCGGGAATCGGTGCGCCCGGCGTAAGCCCGAGCAGCGCGCGGATACCGGCGACGGCCGCATCGCGATAGGCGCCGGGGTTTTCCGACAGCATCTTGCGGGCATGCAGCGCGCCGTTCGGGTCGCGTCCGATCACGTCGGTAAAGGTGCCGCCGCGGTCGATCCAGAAGTTCCAGCGTGACATTTTCGGCTCTCCGTCAGAAAGGACAATAGCTGGCCACGGGCGTGCGGGGCAGCCGCACGCCATGCTGGCCGAACGCGAAAGTTTCGTGTGTTTCGTCGCGACGGTCCGCCCGGCTACATGCCGAGATAGATCCGCCTCACCTCCGGGTTGTCGCGAATCTCGGCCGCCTTGCCGCTCATGACGATGCTGCCGGTCTGCAGCACATAGGCACGGTCGGAAATCTCCAGGCTCTCGGACAGGCGCTGCTCGACCAGCAGCACGGTGACGCCGGTATCGCGGATCTTCTGCACGGCAATGAAGATCTCGTCGACCAGCTTGGGCATGATGCCCTGGGAGGGTTCGTCGAGCATCAACAGCCGCGGCCGGGTCATCAGCGCCCGCGCGATCGCCAGCATCTGCTGTTCGCCGCCCGACAGCGTGCCGGCGCGCTGGGCGAGGCGCTCCTTCAGCCGAGGGAACAGGTTGAAGACGAAGTCGAGCGGCGCGTCGCGGTCGCTCTGGCCGCGGAACAGGTAGCTGCCGAGGCGCAGGTTGTCGGCGACCGAAAGGCGCGGAAACAGCCGCTTGTTCTCCGGCACGTAAGCGAGGCCGCGAGCCGTGATCTGATGGGCGGCAACCGCTTCGATACGCTGGCCGGAGAAGGTCACGGTGCCAGCGCGCGGCTTCTCCATCCCCGCGATGGATTTGAGCAGCGTCGATTTGCCGGCGCCGTTGGCGCCGGCGACGGTGACGATCTCGTTGGCGGCGACACCGAGCGAGACGTCGGAAATGGCGACCAGGCCGCGATAGGCAGTGGTGAGACCAAAAACCTCAAGCAGCACGGTGGCGGTCTCCGAGATAGGCGGCGATGACGTCCTCGTTGCGCACCACCTCGCGCGGATGGCCTTCGGCCAGCACCTTGCCGAGATTGAGCACGACGGCGCGGTCGACCAGCGGCATCACCACCTCCATCACATGCTCGACCATCACCACCGTAATGCCGCTGTCGCGGATGCGGCGGACGAGCTCGGCGCCGGCGCGGGATTCGCTCGGCGTCAGGCCAGTGAGAACTTCGTCGAGGAGCAGAAGCTTCGGCCCGGTGGCGAGGGCTCGGGCAACCTCGAGCCGGCGCTTTTGCGGCGGCGTCAGGTCGCCGGCGGAAACATTGGCGACGTCGATCAGGCCGACGTAGTCGAGCACCTCGATGGCGCGGGCGCGGGCCTCGGCGGCGCGGGGGAAACGCACGAAGGCACCGACGATGACGTTCTCCACCACGCTCATGGAGTCGAAGGAGCGCGGCACCTGGTAGGTCCGCGCGATGCCGAGCTTGCAACGTTCGGCCGCCGGCAGCGCGGTGATGTCGCGGCCCTCGAAGCCGATGGTGCCAGCCGACGGCGGGAAGGCGCCGGCGATCAGGTTGAACAGCGTCGACTTGCCGGCGCCGTTCGGCCCGATCAGGCCGAGAATCTCGCCGCGTCCGATGGTCATGTCGATGGCGTCGTTGGCGACGAGACCGCCGAAGTGGCGGGTGACGCCGCGACAGGCGACCAGACTCTCGCTCATCACGCCGCCCTCCGCTTGGCTTCGAACACGCTGAGGATGCCTTCGGGACGGGTCAGCGACACCACCATGATGAGCAGGCCATAGACCGCGAGATCGAGGCCTGAGCCGGTGCCGCCCATATAGGAGCGCGTCAGCTCGGCCAGCGGGATCAGGATCAGCGCGCCGACCGCGGGGCCCCACAGCGAATTGATGCCGCCGAGCACGGCCGGAAGCGCCATCAGCAGGGAGAAGCGGAACTGCATCACGCTTTCCGGATCGATATAGGAGACGAATGCCGCATAGAAGCCGCCACCGATGGCGGTGAAGAAGGCCGAAACGCCGGCCGCCGCCATCTTGGAATGGAAGACCGTGACACCGAGGCTCTCGGCGGCCTCGGGGTTGTCCTTGACCGCCCGCCACCAATAGCCCCAGCGCGATTCGACGATCAGGTAGGTGACGATCCAGACCACCGCGGCAAGGCCGAGCACGAAATAGAAGTACGGCGCCTTGTCGCGGGCGAATTGCAGCGTCCACCAGCTGTCGCGGCCGAATGGCCACTGGATGCCCAGCGCGGCGCCGGCATAATCCCAGTTGTGGACCAGCAACAGCCCGATTTCAGCGATGACGATGGTGGCGATGGAGAAGTAATGCCCCTTGAGGCGGAAACAGGGATAGCCGAGCGCCAGCGCGACGAGCGCCGCCAACAGGCCGCCGCCGGCGAGGCCGATCCAGGGCATGATACCGAATTTGACGAACAGGATGCTGGTGGCATAGGCGCCGATGCCGAAATAGAGCGCGTGGCCGAGCGAGACCTGGCCGCAATAGCCCCCGAGAATATTCCAGCTCTGCGACAGCGCGGCAAACAGCACCGTCAGGATCAGGACGTTCATCATATAGACGTCGGAAATCAGCTTCGGCAGCGCCGCCAGCACGACGAAAACCACGGCGGCGACGATGAGCTGGCGGCGACGGGCGGCGAGATGACCGGCGACGGGAGAGGATTTCATCACAGTCTCCCGAACAGGCCGCTCGGCCGGACGAACAGGACGCCGAGATAGAGCGCGTAGATGCCCACGGACTTGAGCGCCGGCGGCAGGATCAACGTGGTCAGCGCCTCGACCAGGCCGACGATGACGCCCGCGGCGAGCGCGCCGAAGATGCTGCCGAAGCCGCCGAGCGCCACGGTGACATAGGCGATCATCGCGAAGGGGCCGCCGACATTGGGATGGACATAATAGAAGATCGCGAGTACGGCGCCGGCGAGCCCGACCAGCGCCGCACCGAGACCCCAGCCGAGGGCGAAGACGCGATTGCGGTCGATACCGACGAGAGCGACCGCCCCCTGGTCCTCGCGCGTCGCCTCCAGCGCCTTGCCGAAATCGGTGCGGGTGATCAGGAGGAAGAGGCCGCCGAAGGTCAGCAGCGAGATGACGCCGCCGAAGATCTGCGGCCAGGGCAGGAAGACGCCGCCGAGGTCGAGCGTCCTGCCGCCGAGCCAGGAGTGCGAGATGCTGCGGAAATCCGGGGTGAAGATATATTGCGCCACGCCCTGGATCAGGATGGCGAGACCGAAGGTGGCGAAGATCTGCACCATGCCCTGGTTGGTCCTGGCCCGCATGGCGTAGCGCACCACCCCGGCATAGGCGGACACCCCCACCGCGAACATGATGGCGACCACCAGCGGCGCCATCAGGATCGGATCGAGCGTCGTCGCCGTCACGAGGCCGAAGGTGGCGTACATGGCGAGCATCAGGAATTCGCCATGAGCAAAATTGACGACGTCCATCAGTCCGAAGATCAGCGACAGGCCGACCGCGATCAGGGCGTAGAGCAGCCCCATCAACAGTCCGCTCGCCAGAACCTGCAGCAAGGCCTGCGTACTGGGCATATGCAACATCCATCGGGCCGGCGCCGCGCGCCGGCAATCGGAAACACAACAATGGTCCGGCGGGCGCCGGCGGTACCCGCTAGTGTGGCGTCTCGCAATTGCCTACGACAGACTGGCCGCAAAGGCGGTAGGCAATTGCGAGACGCCGCACTAGATTGCGGGGATCAGGCGTTCATCGGCCAGAGCGGCTCGGACACCGCCACCGCGGCGGGATAGACCGTGACGAACTTGCCGCCGATGTACTGGATCAGCACCGGATCGGCGTCGGCGTTCTGGCCATCGGGGCCGAACTTGACGCGCTTCCACGGCATGATGGTGCGCTCGCCGGGGATGTCGGTCTCGGCGAGGGCAGCACGGACCTTTTCGCCGTCGGTCGACTTGGCCCGGTCGATCGCGTCGGCCAGCACCAGGATCGACATCAGCTGGCGCGAGGTGTTGTCATTGAGATCGCGGCCGGCTCTCGCCTTGAACATCTCGTTGACCTTGAGGATCGAGGGCCGCTTCTGCGCCATGTCGAGGGAGAAGCTGGCGCGCGACAACAGCCCGATCGACTTGTCGCCGACCGCATCGAAATAGGCCTTGTCGGCGAAGCCGGCGGCCTGGGCCACGATATTCTTCGGCTTGTAGCCGAGTTCGTCCATGGTCTTGACGAGCAGGATCGCGTCGGTGGTGTAGCTCGACGGCAGCAGCACGTCGGGATTGGCGCTCTTGAGCTGCTGAACCTCGGCGGTCAGCGACGGCGAGTTCGACTTGTATTTGATGTCGGCGACCACCTTGTAGCCGCGCTCGCCGGCGAGCTTGCGCTGGATATTGGAGGAATCCGTGCCGAAGATGGTGTCCTCGAAGAACAGGCCGACGCTTTCGATCTTCTTGCCGGCCTTGCGCTGGGCGTCGAGGAAATCGAACATCGCCACCGAGAACATCTCGTCGTGGGCCGCCGGGCGGAAGAAGAATTTCAGGCCGCGGGTATGCAGCGTCGGCGATGAGGAATCGGCGGCGACATAGGGAACACCATAGCGCTCACAGGCGACACTGGCAGTGCTCGACACCGAGGAATGGAAGGCGCCGGCGATCGCCACCACCTTGTCCTGGGTGATCAGTCGTTCGGCTTCGGCACGACCCTTCTGCGGATCGCCCTGGTGATCGGCAAAGATCAGCTTGATCCTGGCATTGCCGAGCCCGGCGATACCGGCGTTCTTCGCCGCGATCAGATCGAGGTCATGGGCGTTGTTGACGATGTCGACCGCGGTTTCCAGCGCATGCTTTGCATCGGCGCCGACCTGGGCGCTGGCGCCGGTGAAGGGCCACAATGCACCGATCGCAATCTCGCCGCCCGACTGGGCGAAGGCCCTGGTCCCGAGCAGGGACAAGGCGGCACCGGACAACAGCACTTCGCGACGGTTCATCGAGGTAGCTCCCAAGGTTTGACGGCGCCGCGGCGCGGCGGCCGTCGGCGGCTTCATTGAATGGCGAGTTCGCTGTTGCGCCGGTCGGTGACGAGCATCGCGCCCGGCGCGTGGGTGATGGCGAATTCGGGTTTCGATTCGAGAATGACCGACTGAGGGGTGACTCCGCACGCCCAAAATACCGGCACTTCGCCCGGCGCGATGCTCACCGCGTCGCCATAGTCGGGCCTGGCGATGTCGGCGATGCCGATCTGCGACGGATCGCCGAAATGCACCGGCGCGCCATGCACCGAAGGAAAACGCGTGGTGATCTGGATGGCGCGAATGGCGCCCGCCGGCGTGAAGGGACGCATCGATACCACCATCGGACCGGCGAAGGGGCCGGCCGGCACGCAGGCTCTGTTGGTGCGATACATCGGCACGTTGCGGCCCTCCTCGATGTGACGGATGCCGAGCCCGTCGGCCATCAGCGCCTCCTCGAAGGAGAAGGAGCAGCCGATCACGAAGGCGACGAGATCGTCGCGCCAGTGCGCCATGATGTCGGTCCGCTCCTCGACGAGTTCGCCGTGACGCCAGACCCGATAGCGCGGCAGATCGGTGCGGATATCGAGGTCGAGACCGAGAGAGGCAATGCGCGGATCGCCGACCTCGGACATGCCGATGACCGGGCACGGCTTGGGATTGAGCTGGCAGAAGCGATGGAAGGCGGCGGCAAGCCGCTCAGGCAGGATGGCCAGATTCCCCTGGACATAGCCGTTGGCGATGTTGGCGGTGGGACCGGTGATCTGCCCGGCGCGGCAGGCGAGCCGGGCCTCCCGGCTCGGCAGCGGCTCGGATCGGGACGACGCGCTCGCGGTCATCGGCACCCCTGTTCTCTGAATGGCCGGCTTTGGAGCATTGATTTCTGTCGACAGTGCACCACCGCGGAATGATAATGTCTAATCGTCTTTTTGGATCAATCTTGATAACCCATACTTATCGCCACCCGGCCGGCCATGATCGACTTCCGGAATATCGAGACCTTCGTCTGGGTGGTGACACTGGGCAGCTTCCGGGGCGCCGCACTGAAGCTGAACACCACCCAGCCGGCGATTTCCCAGCGCATTGCCCAGCTGGAAGTCGACATGGGGGTGAAGCTGCTGCAGCGGGACAGCCGCTCGGTGCTGCCGACCCCGGGCGGGCGGCAGATGTTGGCCTATGCGGAAAAGCTGCTCGGCCTGCGCGCCGAAATGCTGGCCGCCGTGCGCGATCGCTCGGCCATGCGCGGCGTGTTGCGGCTCGGCGTCGCGGAAACCATCGTCCACACCTGGCTGTCTCGCCTCGTCAAGCAGGTGAACACCGCCTACCCCAATCTGTCGCTGGAAATCGAGGTCGACATCACGCCCAACCTGCGCTCGCGCCTGCTCGCCCACGAGATCGACCTCGCCCTCCTGCTCGGCCCGATCACCGCGCCTTCGGTGCGCAACCGCGTGCTGTGCGACTATCCCAATGCCTTTGTCGCCAGCCCTTCGCTGCAGCTCGGCGACCGCACGCTGACGGCCCAGGATCTCGCGCAGTTCGCAATCATCACCTTTCCGCGCAAGACCCAGCCTTATGAGCTGATCCGTTCGCTGTTCAACCGCCCCGACCTGCCCTCGGTGCGGTTGCATGCCAGCGCGTCGCTGGCCACCGTCATCCACATGGCGATCGAGGGACTCGGCATCGCCGTGATCCCGAGCGCGATTGTCGCAAACGAGATCGCCGACGGCCGGCTGCAACTGCTCGACACTGAACTCGCCATCCCGGCGCTGACCTTCGCGGCAAGCTGGCTCGCTTCACCGGACGCCCTCGCGGTCGAGCTCGTGGCGCAGATGGCGGTCGAGCTGGCGCAGCAGGAGACCCAGCCGGGCCGCTGAGGGCTTTGGACGAGGCTTCAGGCCTCGCCAGCCTTGGCCGCCTCACGCAAATTCGCGGCGACGCGCTTGAGGCGGCCGCGCAGCGCGGCCACGGCGGCCACATCGAGCCCGCCGGCGCACATCAGCGCCGCCGGGATCCGCCGCGCCTCCTTCTGAAAGGCCCGGCCCTTTTCGGTCAGCGTGACGCGGACCGCGCGCTCGTCCTGTACATCGCGCCGCCGGACGATCCAGCCCGCCGCCTCCATGCGCTTGAGCATCGGCGTCAAAGTGCCGCTGTCGAGAAACAGCGGCTCGCCGAGCTGCTTCACGGTGCGGCCATCCACCTCCCACAATTCCAGCAGGACGAGATATTGCGGGTAGGTCAGGCCGACGGGATCGAGAAACGGCTTGTAGGCCTGGGCGAAGCTGTGGGCAGCGGCATAGACCGCGAAGCAGAGCTGGTTGTCGAGACGCAACTGCGGCGGAGTCGGCGTGCTGGCTTTGCGGGTCATGGGCATTCTTCCTCTCAACCGCGGCATCATCAGCCGGAACGGCTGGCTTGACAAGAAATAGACAGCAATTAGATTGCGCACAATCTAATTGCCGCAAACCTGAAAGGATCAGCCATGTCGCTCCAGAAAGTCGTCTATCGGGCCCATGCCACCGTTACCGGCGGCCGCGACGGACGCGCCGTATCGTCCGACAACGTGCTGGATCTCAAGCTCACGACGCCGAAGGAAATGGGCGGCGCCGGCGGCGTCGGCACCAACCCGGAGCAGCTGTTCGCGGCCGGCTATTCGGCCTGTTTTCTCGGCGCGCTGAAGTTCGTCGCCGGCCGCGCCAAGGTGGCGATCCCCGATACCACCACGGTCGAGGGCACCGTCGGCTTCGGACCGACGACAAGCGGTTTCGGCATCGAAGCCGAGTTGAAAGTCACCATCCCCGGGCTACCGCGCGAGCAGGCCGAAGCCCTGGTGAGCAAGGCCCACGAAGTCTGCCCCTATTCCAACGCGACCCGCAACAACATCGACGTCAGGCTTGTGATCGCCTGAGCGTCTCGGGTGGCGCCGGGCCTTGTGCAGGCCGGCGCCGCTCTGTAGTGGTCCGATGCTTGCGGCCCAAACTTTCCAACGACGCGACCGGCGATGGCTCGCGCGGATGTTCAGGAGGAACGCCCATGACCGAGACATTGAACCGACAGATCCTGCTCGTCGAAAAGCCGGCCGGCAAGCTCGGGCCGGAGCATTTCCGCCTGACGCAGACGGCGATCCCGCAACCAGCGGACGGCGAGGTTCTGCTGCGGGTGCGCTGCATCTCTTTGGACGCCGCCAATCGCGCCTGGATGCACGGCGCCACCTACCGCTCCGCGATCGAAACCAACAGTGTGATGGCCGGCGGCGCCCTCGCCGAGGTTGTCGAATCGAGAGCACCCGGCCTCGAGCCGGGAGACCTCGTGTTCGGCGACACCGGCTGGCAGGACTACGCCGCCGTGCCGGCAAAGCACCTCGTCAAGCTGCCACGGATCGAGCCGCTGACCTATCTGCTGAGCGTCTATGGGATCGCCGGACTGACCGCCTATTTCGGCCTGCTCAAGATCGGACGCCCCAAGGCGGGCGAGACCGTGGTGGTTTCCGCCGCGGCGGGTTCGGTCGGCTCGATCGTCGGCCAGATCGCCAAGATCAAGGATTGCCGCGTCGTCGGCATCGCCGGCGGCACGGACAAATGCCATTGGCTGACCAGCGAACTCGGCTTCGACGCAGCCGTCGATTACAAGGCCGGCCCGGTGTTCAAGCCGCTCAAGGCCGCGGCGCCGAACGGCATCGACGTCTATTTTGACAATGTCGGCGGCGACATTCTCGAAGCCTGCCTCGCCCAGATGAACCTGTTCGGGCGCATCGCCTGCTGCGGCGCGATTTCCCAGTATGACGGCGCGCCCGCCGCCCACGGTCCGCGCGGCGTGCCGGGGCTGATCGTGGTCAAGCGCCTCACCATGCAGGGCTTCATCGTCATGGATTTCGACGACCAGCGCGCCGAGGCACTTGCCGATCTGCAGACCTGGGTGGCCTCCGGCCGCCTCAAGGTGCAGGAGGATATCGTGAACGGACTGGAAAACACCCCGCAGGCCCTGGTCGGCCTGCTCGCCGGCGAAAATCGCGGCAAGCGCATGGTGCAGCTCTGAGCCAGGCGTCGCGCCTACCGCCCTGCACCGATGACGCCGACAATCCGCGCCTTCGCCTTCATCAATAAGAAACCACGCCGGCCTTGGCCCTGGAACAGGTGAGGGATTCTTAAGCGCAGATCGCCAGATTTGCCGACGTCAATGGGGTGCACGCGTCCTTCCGGCAACAGCCGCGAGCGCGGCGTCAGGACGGCAGCGGATGAATTTGAGCGTTTCCACCATCCACATCGTGGTCTGGGCGAATTTCGTTTCGTTGCTGGTGGTGTGGAGCTATATCGCGCAGAGCTATCCCTCGTTCCAATCGGCCCGCTCCTGGCAGATTGGCACGCTGATCACCGCCATGGCCTGCAGCCTCGGCATGCTCCGCGGAGTCATACCTCCGTTCTTTCCTGTCGTCATCGGCAACGGCCTGATGATCATGGGCGTCTGCTTTCTTTGGGCCGGCGTACGTCAGTTCTACGGACGGCCGGCGCCGGTCAAGGCCAGCATCGTCCTTACCGCGGCAACGGCCAGCGTCCTCGCTCTCGATCTTTTCTTCCATGACAGCATCCCGCTGCGTCTGACCGTGTTCTCGATGGCCGAATCCTATGTGCTGATCGAGATCATCCGTGACCTGCGCAACCGCCCATCGCCACAGCGCAGCCCGGGCGCCAATCTCGTCGCGATCACGTGCGGCATTGTCACCGCGGTGCACGTGGCGCGTTCGGTGTTTGCCCTTCTGGATTTGGGCGGCCCGATCGAGCTCGTCCAATTCAATGCGCTGCAGGCGGTCGCCTTCCTGATGCTGGTGTTCGCCGGTTTGATGGCCAATTTCGGCCTCGTGCTGATGGCGATCGATCGCCTTCGCGGCGAAGTCGCGGCGCTGGCCCTGGCCGACGACCTCACCGGTATCGCCAACCGCCGCCAGTTCCTGGGCCGGCTCTCCGAAGCCTGCGCCCTTGCCGCGCGCACACCGGTGGCCTTCTCGCTGCTGGTGATCGACATCGACGATTTCAAGATCATCAACGACACCTACGGCCACGCTGCCGGCGACGAATGCCTGCGCGTCTTCACGCGCACGATCGCCGAACGGCTGCGTTCAACGGATCTCCTCGCCCGCTCCGGCGGCGACGAGTTCTGCGTGATCCTGCCGGCGACCCGCCTGACCGAGGCGGCGCTGCTGGCGCGCAATCTGGTCAAGGCTTGCCGCAAGGCGCAGGTCGAGTGGAAGGGGCAGCGAATTCCGATCACCACCAGCATCGGCATCGCCGAATGGTGTCCACGGATCGGCCGGGACATGGACCGGCTGATCAGCGAAGCCGACCAGGCGCTCTACGTCGCCAAGAAGCAGGGCCGCGACCGCCTCGCCGTGCACGAGTACGTCGTCGAGCGGCTACGCCAAACGGCGTAGCGCCCGCTCCAGCCGCCGCCGCTTGCTTGCTATATAGGGTACCCCCCTATATGATTGATTCATGCATACCATCAAGCAGAAGTCGCGCCTGCTGGCGCGGGTGCGCCGGATCCGCGGTCAGCTTGAAGCGGTGGAGCGCGGCCTCGAAGCCGAACTCGGCTGCGCCGATGTCCTGATGCTGGTCGCCTCGGTCCGCGGCGCCGTCAATGGCCTGACCGCCGAGCTCATCGAGGACCATATCCGCCATCATGTGGTCGATCCCGCCCGAGACAGCGATCGCGCCCGCGCCGAGGGCGCCGCCGAGCTGATCGAGGTGGTGCGGACCTATCTGAAATAGGCGCCATGACCGAATTGACCGCACTGCTGCAGCAGGGAGCAGCCCATGCCTGGTTGTTCGCGCCGACTGCGGTGCTGCTCGGCGCATTGCATGGGCTCGAGCCCGGCCATTCCAAGACCATGATGGCGGCCTTCATCATCGCCATCCGCGGCACCATCGCCCAGGCCGTGCTGCTCGGCCTCTCGGCTGCGCTCTCCCATACCGCGGTGGTGTGGACGATGGCGCTGGGCGGGCTCGCTTTCGGCCAGCATTGGGGCGGCGAGGCCGCCGAGCCGTATTTCCAGCTCGGCTCTGCGGTCGTCATTCTGGGCATCGCCGGCTGGATGACGTGGCGGACCTGGCGCGAACAGCACGAGGCGCACCACCATCACCATGACGACGTGAGGCCAATCTCCGCCACGGCGGGCCTGCTGACCCTGGCGATCATCGAGGACGGCGTGCCGCCGCGCTGGCGCCTGTGCGGCGAGACAGGCGTGCTACCGGCGGCCTCATCCGTGACTATCGAAACCCGGCGCGCCGACGGGGCGCGACAGACCTTCGCCATGGCCGCGCGCGGCGATCATCTGGAGAGCCTCGACATCATTCCCGAGCCGCACGCCTTCACCGCCCGGCTGCGCATCGACCGCGGCAGCACCACCGCCGAGAGCCACGACCTCGATTTCGCCGAGCACGATCCTTCAGCCCTCGATCTCGGCGAGGAGGACGACGCGCATGCCCGCGCCCATGCCGCCGAAATCCGCCGCCGCTTCGCCGGAGGGTCGATCACCACCGCGCAAATCATGCTGTTCGGCCTCACCGGTGGCCTCATCCCCTGCCCGGCCGCCATCACCGTACTGCTGCTCTGCATTCAGCTTCGCCAGCTCAGCCTCGGCTTCGCCCTGGTCATCTGCTTCGGTCTCGGCCTTGCCTTGACCATGGTCTCGGCCGGCGTGCTGGCGGCGCTCAGCCTCAAACATATCGCGGGCCGCTGGTCGGGATTTACGACTTTTGCCCGCCGGGCGCCCTACGTTTCGGCCGCGGTGATCGTGCTGGTCGGGCTCTATACCGGCTGGCTCGGCTGGCAGGGCCTCTCCCGCGCCGAAGCCCAGACCCTCGCCGCACCGCCGATCATGACCCGCTGAGCGGACCTACCACAGCGTCTGGCGCGCCCGCTCCGGCCAGGCGCGGTCGTAGTCGTCGCCACCGACGCGACTGCCGCTCATTTCGGCAAGGATCTGACCCGGCGTCGGCAGGCCGGATGGATCGACATGACGGGCCTTACTCCACAGCTCCGAACGAACGATGGCGCGTGCGCACTGGAAATAGAGTTCGGCGATGGTGAAAACGAGCACGCTGCGCGGCGACTTGCCTTCGACCGCGAAGCGCGCGAGCAGCTCCTGGTCGATCGAGAGATGAGCGTGGCCATTGGCGCGCAAGGTGGTGCCGGAGCCGGGGATCAGGAACAACAGCGCGCAACGTGGATCGCGGACGATGTTGCGCAGCGAATCGATCCGGTTGTTGCCGCGGCGATCCGGCAGCATCAGCGTCCTGTCGTCGTGGATATGAACGACGCCGCCCCTGTCGCCGCGCGGCGAGCAATCGAGGCCGTCGGGCCCGGCTGTGGCCAGCGCAACGAAAGGCGACGCCTCGATCAGGCGGCGATAGGACGGAGTGACGCGGCCGGCGACCTTGGCGGTCGAGGTCTCGCCGGTTTCGCCATAGATGGCTTCGAGCTGCTCGATCGAACTGATGACGGACAACGGACCGGCCTCCTCACACTCACTGAAACGAATGGGACGGAAACGAGCCGGGCTGAAGCCAACGGCTCACCTGCCGGATCGAGATCACATCAAGGATGGTAACAACTCCTGATCGCAGCAAGAAGTTCGCCGGTGTGGTGGTCCGCGGAACCGGTATTCTCGATGGTCACGTCGGGCACGATGGCACCGACGTCGCGACGCAGGCGATGGTCGATACTGCCGTCGCTGACGCGGCCTCGGGCCGCAAGCCTCGCCGCCAGCAGATCCGGTGGCGCGGTGACCAGCACGACCATGACGGCGATGCCCACCGTCCGGTAGCGCCGCCGCGCCTGCTCGACGATCCGCCGCGAGACATTGACGACGACGGTCCTCCCGGCGGCGAGATCATGGTCGATGGTCCGCGGCAGCGCGTAGCTCAAGCCGTGAGCCTGCCAGTCCAGCGCGTAGTCGCCACGCGCGCGCGCGGCGACGAATTCGGTCTCGCTGACCGTGTGGTTGGTTTCGTGAATGCTCGGCTCGCGGGTGACAATCCGTCGCGGGAAGACGATGCCCGGGTCGCTGCTGCATGCCACCGCGGCACGCGCGATCAGCGTATCCTTGCCGGCGCCGCTGGGACCGACGACGAGGACGAGGCGCCCGCCCGTGGTCACCGGCCGATCCGTCATGCTACCCGCGTCCCCTCGCGCCAGACCCCGCGCACCGCCGGCACGTCATGCGCCACATGGACGCGGATCAGATCGGCGCGCAGTCCGGGCGCGATTTCACCGCGATCGTCGAGCCCCACCGCCTGCGCCGGCCGACGCGTCACGGTCCGCACTGCGGCGGCGAGATCAATCCCGGGTACGTGGCGGGGTAACTGCAATGCGCCCATCAGCAGGCTCGAAGGGACATAATCCGACGACAGGATATCCAGCAGTCCGTCGCGGGCAAGGTCGACCGCGGCGATATTGCCGGAATGAGAACCGCCGCGCACCACGTTGGGCGCGCCCATCAGGATGGCGATGCCGGCATCGCGCAAGGCGCGCGCTGCCTCCAGGGTGGTGGGAAACTCCGCCACTGCGACGCCGTCGCGCAGCGCATCCTGCACGTTCTCCGCCGTGGTGTCGTCGTGGCTAGCCAGCGGCACGCCCCGGGCATGAGCAAGTGCGACGATCGCCCGCAGATTGGGTTCGGCATAGGCCTGCTGATAGGCCACGCGGCGGGCGAACATCACATCGAGTTCAGCGTCGGTCAGGCCACCGCTCTTGCCGCGGTAGTAGTCGCGCAGCTTGAGCTCGTCCCGGAACTGGCGCTGGCCGGGGGTATGGTCCATCAGCGACATCAGCCGGACATCCGGGCGATCGACCAGTTCCCTCGCTTCGTCGACCACGCTCGGCATCGGCACCTCGCAGCGCAGATGGAGATAGTGATCGGCGCGCAACAGCCCGGCCTCGCGGGCGGTGCTGATCGCGCTCGCGAGCACGCCTGCCTGCCCATCCGCATCGGGCGCTCCCTCCTCGCGCCAGACCCGCAGCGAATCCAGCACCGTGGTGATGCCCGAGGTGGCGAGCTGACCGTCGTAGGACACCACCGCGGCCACCGGATTCCAGAGCACCTTGGGTCGCGGCAGGTAATGCGACTCGAGATGATCGGTGTGCAGTTCGACGAGGCCCGGCATCACCAGGTCGCCGGCCATGTCCTCGCTGCCCGCCGGCGCCGCCCCTTCGCCGACCTCGACAATGCGGCCCTGCGCGATCGCCACCCAGCCGCGCGCGATCACGCGGTCCGCCAGCACCACCGTGGCATTGCCGATCACGGCTTCGGTCTTGTCTCGTCCGGCAGTCATCTTCAACGAACCTTTCAGGCCGCCATGGCGGCGAATGAGGTGACATCGACGAGGCGGTCGGCGATGCGCGCGCGCATCTCGTCATCATGGACGATGGCCACCATGGCGACGCCTGCACGCTTCTTCTCGTCGACCAGTTGCGCAACCACCTCGCGGTTGGCGGCATCGAGAGATGCGGTCGGCTCGTCGAGCAGCAGGATCGGCAGGTCGGAGACGAAGCCGCGCGCGATATTGACGCGCTGCTGTTCGCCGCCGGAGAAGGTCGACGGTGGCAACAGCCACAGCCGCTCGGGAATGTTGAGGCGGCTCAGCAGGGCTCCGGCTCGCTGGCGCGCGGCATCGCGTGGCGTGCCGGTGGCGACGAGCGGCTCGGCGACGACGTCGAGGGCGGCGACCCGTGGCACCGCCCGCAGAAACTGACTGACATAGCCGATGGTCCGCCGCCGCAATCCGAGCACTTGGCGCGGCTCGGCGCCGGCGATATCGATCGTCGTCCCGCCATGGCGAATGAGGATGGAGCCGACGTCGCAACGGTAGTTGCCGAAGATCATCTTCAGGATCGAGGACTTGCCCGCCCCGGACGGTCCGGACAGCACGACGCATTCGCCGCCCGCGACCTCGAAGGCGACATTGCGCACCACCGGCAGGACGATGCCGCCCTGCAGATGCATGGTGAAGCTCTTCCCGGCATCCCGGATGTCGATCATGACGCTCATCGATGTCTCACGCAGGCAGAATGGAGGAAACCAGGAGCTGAGTATAGGGCTCGTGCGGATCATCGAGCACCTGGTCCGTCAGCCCTGTTTCGATCACCTCGCCGCTCTTCATCACCATCACCCGATGCGACAGCAGCCGCGCCACCGCGAGATCATGGGTGACGACGATGGCGGCGAGACCGAGATCGGCGACGAGGCCACGCAGGAGGTCGAGCAGACGGGCCTGGACCGACACGTCGAGGCCGCCGGTCGGCTCGTCCATGAAGACGAGACGCGGCTCGGTAACGAGGTTGCGGGCGATCTGCAGACGCTGGCGCATGCCGCCCGAATAGGTCTTCGGCGTATCGTCGATGCGTCCGGGAGCGATCTCGACCCGCTCGAGCCAGGAGGTCGCAGCCTCCCGGATCCGGCCATAGTGGGCCCAGCCCACCGCCATCAGCCGTTCGCCGACATTGGCGCCGGCCGACACGCCCATGCGCAGGCCCTGCGCCGCATCCTGATGGACATAGCCCCAGTCGGTGCGGAACAGGAAACGGCGTTCGGCCTCGCCGAGCTCGGCGAGATCGCGCGTCGCGCCGTCCCGCATGCGGTAGAACACCCGGCCGCGGCTCGCAGAAAGCTGCGCCGACAGCATCTGCAGCAGCGTCGACTTGCCCGAGCCGCTCTCGCCGACGATCGCCAGCACCTCGCCCGGATAGAGCGAGAAGGAGACATCGCGGCAGGCCTGCAGCCGGCCGTAGTTCTTGCTCAACCCCTCGGCGATCAGCAGCGGCGCATCGGCCATCGTATCAATCATGGACGTGCTCCGTCGGCGCATTGGCACTGCCGTAATGACCTTCGGCCCGGCGGCTCTCGCAATAATCGGTATCCGAGCAGACGAACATCCGCCCGCCGGCATCGTCGACGACGATTTCGTCGAGATAGGAATCTTCCGCCCCGCACAGCGCGCAAGGCGCGTTGTGGCGATAGGCCTCGAACGGATGGTCATCGAAGTCGAGCGAAACCACCGTGGTGTAGGGCGGGATGGCGTAGATCCGCTTCTCGCGGCCGGCGCCGAACAGTTGCAATGCCGGACAGTTGTCCATCTTCGGATTGTCGAATTTCGGCGTCGGCGACGGATCCATCACATAGCGGTCGTCGACCTTGACCGGATAGGCATAGGCGGTGGCGATATGGCCGAAGCGAGCGATATCCTCATAGAGCTTGACGTGCATCAGCCCGTATTCGGCGAGGGCATGCATGCGCCGCGTCTCCGTCTCCCGCGGCTCCAGGAAGCGCAGCGGCTCGGGGATCGGCACCTGGTAGACCAGCACCTGATCATCGCGGAGGGGCACTTCCGGGATGCGGTGGCGGGTCTGGATCACGCTCGCCTCCACCGTGCGGGTGGTGGTGGCGACGCCTGCCGTCCTGGCGAAGAACTTGCGGATCGAGATCGCATTGGTGGTGTCGTCGGAGCCCTGGTCGATCACTTTCAGCACGTCATCGGGGCCGAGCACCGCCGCCGTGACCTGGACGCCGCCGGTGCCCCAGCCATAGGGCATCGGCATCTCGCGGCTGGCGAAGGGCACCTGATAGCCGGGAATGGCGATCGCCTTGAGGATGGCGCGGCGGATCATCCGCTTGGTCTGCTCGTCGAGATACGCGAAGTTGTAAGTCGGCGCGTTCATTCCGCGGCCTCCCGCATCAGATCTGCCGACCCCGCCGCAAACTCCTCACGCAGCTTGCGGATGAGGCCAAGCTCCGACTGGAAATCGACGTAGTGGGGCAGCTTGAGGTGCTCGACGAAGCCGGTCGCCTGCACGTTGTCCGAATGCGACAGCACGAATTCCTCGTCCTGGGCCGGCGCCGTCGCCTCCTCGCCGAGCTCCCGCGCCCGCAGCGCACGATCGACCAGCGCCATCGCCATGACCTTGCGCTCAGCCTGGCCGAAGGCGAGGCCATAGCCGCGCGTGAAGCTCGGCGGCTCGGTGGCACTGCCCGTGAACTGGTTGACCATCTGGCATTCGCTCAGTTCGATGGTACCGAGCGGCACGGCGAAGCCGACCTCCTCGGCGAAGAACTGCACCTCGACGTCGCCGAAGCGGATCTCGCCGGCGAACGGATGGTTGCGGGCATAGCCGCGCTGGGTCGAATAGCCCAGCGCCAGGAGGAAACCTTCGTCGCCGCGCGCCAGATTTTGCAGCCGCAAGTCCCGCCCGGCGGGAAAGGCCAGGGGCTCGCGGGTGAGATCGGCGACCGCGGCGCCGGGCTCGGCCTGGGGTGACGGCTCGATCAGGCCGTCGCGACCGAGAATATCCGTTGCGCGCGGCATCGGCGCCGGCTCCGCCTCGCTTTCCGCCGCCGGCTCCGGCTCTGCGCCGTCGGCGAGTTCGGGATCGAGCAGCCGGTGGGTATAGTCGAAGGTTGGCCCCAGCACCTGACCGCCGGGCATGTCCTTGAAGGTCGACGAGATGCGTCGCCGCACCTCCATGCCGGAGGTGTCCACCGGCTCGGTCGAACCGAAGCGCGGCAAGGTCGCGCGAAAGGCACGCAGCAGGAAGATCGCCTCGATCAGGTCGCCACGCGCCTGCTTGATGGCAAGGGCCGCCAGCTCACGATCGTGAAGCGATCCCTCACTCATCACCCGGTCGACAGCGAGACCAAGCTGGCCGGCGATCTGGTCGAGCGACAGTTCTGGCACCGAGGGATCGCCACGACGCGCCTGCGCCAGCAGCTTGTGGGCATTGTCGATGGCGCGCTCGCCGCCCTTGACTGCGACATACACGATCAGTCCTCCTTCGCTGTCACGCGCGTGGTGCGCGGCAGGCCGACAAGGCTGTCGTCCGCCACCAGCATGAGATCGACACCACGGGGAAACAGCCCGCGATTGGCCGCGAGCCTGGCCGGCAGGTCGGCCGGCAAGCGCGCGGTGAGCGAGGCGATACCGTCGATGCCGGGACCGCGCAGCGACAGTGCGGGCCCGTCCGCAAGGCTCGCCACCTGGATGATCAATGTCGTCGAACGATCCGGATAATCGCTGCTGCCGAGCGCGAAGCACTCGAACGGCGGCATCGCATCGGGCTCGGCGATCAGGGCGAAGGCTGCATTCGCCGGACTGGCGACGATGGCAGCACCGGTCTGGAAGCGCAGCCAGTCGGCGACCTCGCAGTTCGCCGCCATGGCGCCATCGAGCCAGATCGGAGTATCGCTGTCGAACAGCGCCCGCGCCAGCACCGCGGCGCCCCGCGTCATCGGCGCCGGCACCGCGGTTGCGGCCTCGGCGGCGAGTGCGATGGACTGCAGCCGCCCTGGCCGGGCCAGCGCCTCCATGGCAGCGCGAAATGTCGCCTGGGCATGAAGGACCTCCGGCGGATAGGCCATGGCGGCCCCTGTCGTCGGCGCCATGATCAGCCCTCCCCGCGCACCAGAGTGAAGAAATCGACCCGGGTTGCCGCGGTCTGCGCCGCGGTGCGGCGCCGACCCACGGCGATGATCGCCGCCAGCGGCGCAATCACTTCGCGCTCGATGGTTGCCGCCCGCTCGGTCTGGATCATGGCGTCGCAGAGCGCGATCAATTCGGCCTTGGCGGTGTCGCGCCCCAGCGCGTAGCCGAAACCGACGGCGCCGCCTTCGAGCCGCAACGCCACCCGGGCGACGGTCGCCTCGCCAAGGTTGAAGGGCGTGCCGTCGCCGCCGATCCGGCCGCGCACCATGACGAGACCTCGTTCGCCGGCGCGCAACCGCTGGAACGGCGGCAACTCGACGGCGGCAATGCGCTCGGCGATCGCCGCCGTGGCGGATCGTGCCAGCACGGCCATCGCCGCCTGCCGCCGCCTGGTGATGTCGTCGTCGCGTGTTTCGCCCGGTGTTGCCCTGCTTGACGTTGCCCTGCTTGACATGGGCCCTTCCAAAGTTGTCTATGTCTATAGACAACTTGATAGCGCGCATCCATGACCGTTTGGTGACACCGGGGATGATTTCACGAACAGTCGCATCCGAAAGTTGTGCCGTGCCGCCCGGCGCGAGCGCCGCATGAGCGTCCAGGACGAAACCGCCGGCGTGGCGCTGTGGCGGCGCGTCGCCGATTCCATCGAGCGCGACATCGGCGCGGGGACCTATGCCGCCGGCGAAAAGCTGCCCGGCGAGGTCGAGATCGCGGAGGCCTTCGGTGTCAATCGCCATACCGTCCGCCGCGCCCTGGCGGCGCTGGCCGAGCGCGGGCTGGTCCGCGCCGAGCGCGGCAGCGGCACCTACGTCGAGGCGCCCCGCCTCGCCTATCCGCTGCGGGCGCGCACCCGCTTCTCCGAAATCGTCGGCGCCGGCGGCCGCGAACCGCGCGGCCAGCTGATCGGCGCGACCATCGAACCGGCGGGCCGCGACCTTGCACGACGGCTCGGCGTCAAACCCGGGACGCCGCTGGCACGCATCGATTCGGTCCGCCTCGCCGACCGCACACCGATCTGCGTCAGCACCAACTGGCTCGTCGCGGAGTGCTTTCCCGACGCCGGCGCGGTCTACGAGCGATCCCGCTCGGTGACGCGGCTGCTCAGTCACTACGGCATCCGTGACTATCGCCGCTCCGCCACGAGGATCACCGCCGCCATCGCCGAGGCATCTGACGCGGTACGGCTCGAACTCGCGCTGGGGCGGCCGGTGCTAATCGTCGAGTCCGTCGATGTCGCGCCCGACGGCACGCCGCTCCTCGCGACCCGCGCCCGCTTCGCCGCCGACCGCGTCGATTTCGTGGTCGAGACCGGGTGATCACGTGACCGGGCTTGTGCCGCTCACACTGAAATCATCCAGCTCCTTACGAGCCGCCCCGGAAGAAACGTGGGGAGCATGGCGATCCGGCTCTCAGAGTTAGACTCTCACGCCACAGCACGGCGGCCGATGATGGCGAAGCGCAGCCGGCTGGAGATCCAGTCGATGACCGCGACCGCCGCCAGGATCATCAGGATCAGGAAGGACACCTTCTGCCATTCCAGCACGCGGATCTGCTCCGCGAGCTGCAGGCCGATGCCGCCGGCGCCGACGATGCCGATGATGGTTGCAGAACGGGTGTTGGATTCGATGAAGTAGAGCACCTGGCCGGCGATTACCGGAATCACCTGCGGCAGCAGGCCGAAGCGGATTTCATGCAGCGCTGTGCCGCCGCTGGCGCGGATGCCTTCGACCGGCTTGCGATCGGCAGATTCGATCGCCTCGGAAAACAGCTTGCCGAAGGCGCCGAAATCCGAAATCGCAATCGCCAGAACGCCGGCGAAAGGACCGAGGCCGACGACATTGATCCACACCAGGGCCCAGACCAGGGTGTCGATGCCGCGGATCGCATCGAAGCCGCGGCGCACCGGAAAGCGCAGGATCCAGGATGGAATGACATTGCGCGCTGCAAGCAGGCTGACCGGCAGTGCGGCGATTGCCGCCAGCGTCGTGCCGAGAATGGCGATGGAGAGCGTTTCGCCCATGGCGGCGAGATAGGTCGGAAAGGAGCTCCCCGGATTGGGCGGGATCATCAGCAGGGTGAACCAGCCGAGCTGGTGCAGGCCGGCCAGCATGCGCGCGGGCGAGAAGTCGAGATCGATAAGGCCATAGACGAACAGGATGGCCGCCGCCGCGCCCAGCGCCGGCACCGAAACCCGCGCGGCCAGCGGCCGCTCGAACACATCCGGATAACGCGCCCGCATCTCCTCGACCGATGTTCGGCCTGGCGTCGGCTGGGTTTCCGGCATGTTCATCAATGACGCTCCCCGCCGAGAAAGCGTCCGCGGACCAGCCCGGTGCCGATATCAAGGATGAAGACCGCGGCGATGATCAGGAGCAGAATGGCGCTGACGTCGGAATAGTAGAATTTGCGGATGGCGACGATCAACTCCTGACCGATGCCGCCGGCGCCGACGAAGCCCATGACCGAGGCGCCGCGGACATTGATCTCGAAACGCAGCAGCGTGTAGCTGGCGAAGCCCGCTACGACCTGGGGCAGCACTGCAAATCGCATGCAGGCGATCCAGCTCGCGCCGGTCGAGCGAATGCCTTCCAGCGGCTTGGGATCGATATTCTCGACCACGTCGGCGAACAGCTTGCCGAGCGCGCCGGCGGAATGGATCGCAATCGCCAGCACGCCGGCCATGGGCCCGAGACCGAAGGCTATGACGAAGATCAGGGCGAAGACGATGTCGGGAACGGTCCTGCAGAACTCGAGGAAGCGCCGTACGGCGAAGCGGAGCCAGCCGATCGGCGCGGTGTTGCCGGCCGCGAGGAAGTTCAGCGCCAGCGCCGCCAGCGCGCCAGCCATGGTGCCGACATAGCTGATCAGCACCGTCTCGCCGAGCAGGGCCAGCCATTTGCGCAAGCCCCAGAACCATTCCCCGAAGTCGGTCCAGGCCCGCGCGCCGCTGTCGAGGCGCAGAATGCGGTCGAAATAGCTGGTAAAGTTGCCGATCTTGGCGAGGAAAGTCGCGACATCGACGTCGGCGCCGCGGGCCGCAAGCACCAGCACGGCTAGCCCCGCCACAGCGGCCAGCGCCGCGCGACGGCGGCGCTGCGCCACGGCGCGGCGATACGCCTCGCGCAACGGCGCAAGCTGCGGTTCGGGCAAGATCGAAACGGCGGAGGTCATGGATCGAGCGGTGGGCTGGGGCGCCGGCGGCCTGGCCGTGGCGCCCCGCCGCGTGAGCGGATCAGGACGCCTTCTTCTTGCGCAGGCGGTCGACGAACTTGATCAGTTCGACGGTAGCGTCCCAATCCTTGGTGGTGGCGGGATGGAAGCCCTTCTTCTGGCCGTCCGACAAACGATCGAATGCCGCCTTATCCTTGGCCGGCGCCTCGAAGAACGCCTTGGCGATCGCCGCCTTCAGAGCTTCCGGCAGATCCGAGGAATAGGCATACGGCCCGTTGATGATCTGGGCCGACTTGTGGATGACGCGGAAATCGTCCCTCTTCATCGCCGAACCGTCGGCATTCTTCAGCATGCCCTTGGTGAGCATCTGGGCCAGGGTCGAATCGTCATCGCTGGTCCACTGGTTGGCGGCGACATCGACGGTGCCCTGACTGAGCGCCAGCAGCGCGTTCTCGTGGCTGCCGGCGAAGACGACCTTGCCGAAATAGGCGTCCGGATCGGAGATCCCCATCTTGTCGAGTTCGAAGCGCGGCACGTTGTTGCCCGAGGTCGAGTTCGGATCGACGAGGCCGAGATTCTTGCCCTTGAGCTGATCGACATTCTTGTAGGGGCTGGCCGCCTTGACGAAGAGCACCGAATAGTAGCCGGTCGAGCCGTCGGCATTGATGTCGTTGGCAAAGGCGTCGGTGTTGACGCCAGTGAGACGGGCACGGGCGAAGGACGCCGAGCCGTAGCTGGCAAGCTGGATGTTGCCGGAGCGCTGGCCTTCGATCACCGCCGCATAGTCGTTGGCGATGCGGAGGTTGACCTTGATGCCGAGCTCCTTCGACAGATAGTTGGCGAAGGGGGTCCAGCGCTCGGTCACGCCGGAGGCGTTCTCCGCCGGCACCACGGCGAAGTTGATCTCGGAGTATTTGGCTTTCCAGTCCTGCGCCGCGGCCGGCGAGGCGAGCACGGCGAGAACAGCGACACCGGCGAGAAGATGACGACGGTCGATCATGTAAAGTCTCCTGGACTGGGGTAGCAGTGAAAAATCGAGATCAAGGCCGCCCTTCGGCCGCCGTGCGGCCCTTACGCGGCGACGGTGCCGAGTTCGGGCACGGGCGCGGCGGCGGGAGCCGGGACGTCCATGACGTCGCCCGCCTCCAGATCATAGAGTTCGCGCGCGATGCGGTCGGTGAGGTCGGCCGGCATGCCATCGAACACGACGCGGCCCAGCGCCATGCCGATCAGGCGGTCGCAGTAACTGCGCGCCAGATCCAGCGAATGCAAATTGCACAGCACCGTGATGCCGAAATGCTTGTTGATGCGCAGCAGGGCATCCATGACGATCCTCGTGTTGCGGGGGTCGAGGGAAGCGATCGGCTCGTCGGCGAGTATCAAGGTGGGCTGCTGAACCAGGGCGCGGGCAATGGCGACGCGCTGCTGCTGGCCACCCGAAAGCTGATCCGCGCGCTGCGGCGCCAGGGCCGCGATGTCGAATTGCTCGAGCGCCGACAGCGCGATCGCCTTGTCGTCCTCGGGCCATAGTTGAAACAGCGAACGCCAGGACGGCACGTCGGCGAGGCGACCCATCAGCACATTGGTCAGCACGTCGAGGCGGCCCGAGAGATTGAACTGCTGGAAGATCATGGCCGAGCGGGCCCGCCAGCGCCGCAGTTCCCGGCCCTTCAGGGCGGTGACATCCGTGCCCTCGAACAAAATGCGCCCTTCGGACGGCTCGGCCAGGCGATTGATCATGCGCAGCAAGGTCGACTTGCCGGCGCCGGAGCGGCCGATCACCCCGACGAAGCTGCCGCGTTCGACCGCGAACGATGCCCCATCGACGGCGACCTTCTCGCCGTAACAACAGGTCAGCTTGTCCACGATCAGCATGCGCAACTCCGAGCCATCAAGGTCGCTCCATGGCTAACGCGGAGTTCCAACAGTTCTATGACAGTTTGGCCCGATCGGTCGAAGTGACGCAGTGAAACCGGGGACACGGACGCTTGTCACCGAACCGTCATCACGTCGTCACCGCGGCATCGGAGACAGCGGCAAGCGCAGATGCGACTTGAAGCAGGAAGGCCCGCATGACCGCCAAGATGCTGTCCGTCGTTCCCGCCGTCGACCCGTCTGCCCAGCTCACGGATGCGCGGCTTGGCGCCTATTGCGAGGTCGGTGCCCGCACCGTTCTTCATGACGTGACGATAGGCGATTACTCCTATGTGGTGAATGACAGCCAGATCACCTACACCACCATCGGCAAGTTCTGCTCGATTGCCGCGATGACGCGGATCAACCCCGGCAACCATCCCATGCACCGGGCGACCCAGGCTCATTTTACCTATCGCGCCAGTACATACTTTCCCGGCGAAGAGGATGATGCCGCATTCTTCGACTGGCGCCGCAGCCATGCGGTCACCATCGGTCACGACGTCTGGATCGGTCACGGCGCCGTGGTGCTGCCGGGGCGCCAGATCGGCACCGGAGCGGTGATCGCCGCTGCCTCCATCGTCACCAAGGACGTCCCCGCCTACACCATCGTCGCCGGCAACCCGGCGCGGATCATCCGCCGCCGCTTCAGCGAGCCGATCGCCGAGCGCCTGACTGCACTCGCCTGGTGGGACTGGAATCACGATCGCCTCCGCCGCGCCTTGCCGGACTTCCGGCAACTTGCAATCGAGGATTTCCTCGCCGTGCACGAAGCCGCGGCTCTGGCGTAACGGCCGGGCGCATGATCTAAATTGCCAATCTGCGTTGCGTATTTCGGCGCAAACCACGGGACTGACAATGAACAAGGGACTTGTCATCGAACGCGGCCGGGCGCTGATCGGCGACGAATTCGCCGAGACCACGCTCTGCACCGATCGCGCGCTGATTGCGACGGTCGGCGGCGGCACCGCCGCCGCACGGCTCGACGCCAGCGATCTTCTGGTCCTGCCGGGCATCGTCGACATCCATGGCGATGCCTTCGAACGTCAGATGATGCCGCGGCCCGGAGTCGATTTTCCGCTCGATGTCGCCCTGGCCGACAGCGATCGGCAGGCGATCGCCAACGGCATCACCACAGTGTTTCACGCCACGACCTGGTCGTGGGAGCCGGGCCTGCGCAGCGGTGAGAACGCCGCGCGGCTGCTGGAAACGATCGAGCGCCAGCGGCCGCTGTTCGCGGCGGACACCCGCTTTCATCTGCGCCACGAGACCTACGATCTCGATGCCGAGCCGACCTTGCTGCGCTGGCTTGCCGAGCGGCGGATCGACCTGCTCGCCTTCAACGATCACATGGATTCGACGGTCGCCGCCCTCGACAAGCCCAACAAGCGAAACCGGATGGTCGAGCGCACGGGGCTGAGCGGCGAGGCTTTCGACGCGCTCGTCGCGACGGTCGCCGCGCGTGCGGGGGACGTTCCGGCCTCCGTCAACCGCCTTGCCGCCGCAGCGCGCGAGGCGAATGTGCGCATGCTGTCGCACGACGACGACACCCCGGCGATGCGCCAGGCCTATCGCGCCGAAGGGATTCGCATCGCCGAATTCCCGGTCAATGTCGCAACCGCGCGCGATGCCGCCGCGGCCGGCGACTTCATCGTCTTCGGCGCGCCCAATGTGGTGCGCGGTGCCAGCCATACCGGCTGGACACGTGCCGCCGACATGATCGCCCAGGGGCTCTGCTCGGTGCTGGCGTCCGACTACTACTACCCGGCGCCGCTGCTGGCGCCGTTCCGTCTCGCCGCCGACGGCGTGCGGCCACTCGCGCAGTCCTGGAAGCTGGTGTCGGAAGGGCCGGCCACCGCCGCCGGCCTCACCGACCGCGGCGTGCTTGCCGCGGGCCTCCGCGCCGATATCCTGCTGGTCGACGCGCGCGAGGCACTGCGCCCAAGAATTGTCGCCGTGATTGCCGGCGGGCGCCTCGTGCACATCACCGAGGCGGCGCGGCTGTCATCTGCGGCCGGTGCCCGGCACAGCGTCGCCGCCTGATCGAAGATCATGTCCGACTCATCCCGCCCCCGCTACGCGATCTACTTCGTCCCCGACGCCGACAGCCCGCTCTACCGGTTCGGCGCCGGCCTGCTCGGTTACGACGCCTATCGAGGGACCTCGCTGACGCTGCCCGAGACGATGACACGCGCGACGGCCGACTGGGCCGCCGTCACCGAGGAGCCGCGCAAATACGGCTTCCACGCCACGCTCAAGGCGCCGATCGCCCTGGCCGATGGCACATCGGAGGCCGGCCTGATTACTGCCTGCGAGGATTTCACCGCCGCCCGCCGTATCATTCCGACGTTCCCGGCGGTCGTACGCGCCATCGGCGATTTCATCGCGCTTGTGCCCGAGCAGCAGCCGCCCGCCCTTGCGGACCTCGCGCAGCACTGCGTCGCCGCCTTCGACCGCTTCCGCGCCGCACTGACCGACACCGACCGGGCGCGGCGCAATCCGGCACAGCTCAGTCCGCGTCAGCGCGATCATCTCGAGCGCTGGGGCTATCCTTATGTGGGCGAGGACTTCCGCTTCCACATGACCCTGACCGGCCGCCTCGAGCCCGAGCGGCAGGGGCACATCCTGGACTTGCTTCGCGACGCCTTCGCCCAGACCGGCGTCGCCGCCATCCGCGTCGACCGCATCGCCTTGTGCCGGCAGGACGCGCCCGCGGCGCCCTTCCGCGTCCAGCGCGCGTTTCCACTGGCCGCGATCTGAGCCTCACGACCCGCGCACCGACTACTTGCGCTTGAGACTGAGAATATAGGCGACGAGGTCTTCGGTATCCGTCGACGTCAGAATGATGTTGGGCATGGTGGGATGGCTGGAGGCGAGAAACACCTTCAACGACAGTTCCGTGCTCGACGGCATATTGGCGATGGCGACGAAATCGGGCGCCTTCTTGCCGGGGTTGAGTGCGCCGGGCTCGACCGCATGGCACTCCCGGCACCAGGCGGTGGCGAGGCGGTGCCCCGCTTCGACCGGCGCGACTTCGCCGGCGGCGAGGCGGACGCGGATCAGGAACACCGCGACGATGATCAGCACCACCGCCAGAACGACGTGATACGGCTTGACGCGTGACATCCGGCGGCCCTCCTGTCCGATCCTGTCCTGATTAGGATCTGGGTTGGTGCGGGCGTTGATGTGGATCAACGAGGGTGACGGCAAACGGCCGCGATCAAATTCCGCCATGACGATCCAAAATGAACTGCCCGGCCGTCCGAGCTCTACGGCAGCGCCAGCTCGATGTCGGCATCTTCCGACGTTTCGTCGCCGGCGCGCGAGGGACGGACCACGGTGACCGCACAGCCCGCCTCGGCGGCGACACGCGCCGAGACGCTGCCGAGCAGCTTGCGCATCATGCTGTTCTGCCGTGCGCCGAGCAGCACGTGGTTGACGTGGTTGGCCCTGGCGAATTCCAGGATGGCGCCGGCGGGATCCACCGCCTCGATGACATGAACCGTGAGCCGGCTGGCCTCGAGCTTGAGAGGTTCGGCCCAGTGCCGCAGCGCCACCAGACGATCGATATGCTTGTTGTGACCTGCGGCGTCGAGAGTGGTGTCGAGCGCGATGCGGTTGAGCTTCATCACGTTGATGCAAGCGAGCCGCGCCGCCGGCAATGTCGCCATGATCCGGCCCGCCATCACCCGCAGTTCATCGTTGAGCACTGCCGTGCCGGACAGATCGACCGCCACGGCAATGATCGGGGCGGCGTCGAGCTGGCTCGATACCGAGCTGCGACGCGGCCGCTTGAGGTCGTTGTTGAAGCGCCGGCGCAGCACCGCCGACCACGAATCGCGCTTGAGCCGCTCCGAGCGCGTGGTCAGCTTGACCTCGGTCGGGTGGGTGAGATCGAACGCGAGTTGGGCGGCGGTCGGATGGCGCCAGGCCGGCTCGACTTCGAGGCAGCGCAGCACGATCTCCTGCAGCCATGGCGGATAATCGGCGCGCAACGCCCGCGGCGGCTGCGGATCACGCCACAGCCGCCGGCGCATGCCGCGCAGCGTCTCGGCCTCGCCGAACGGCCGCGCCCCGGTGGTGAAGAAATAGAGCAGCACTCCGAGCGAAAACAGGTCGCTGCGCGGATCGTTGCGCACCCCGAGCAGCCGCTCCGGTGCCATATAGGGCGCCGTGCCGAAGGGCAGGCGAAATTCCTCCTGCATCAGGTCGGGAAGCTGATCGTGGCAAGCCAGGCCGAAGTCGAGCAGCACCGCCTCACCGGTCGGGCGGAACATGATGTTGCTCGGCTTGATGTCGTGATGAATGACATGCTGACGGTGCAAGTCCTGCACCGCAACCGCGATCCTGGCGCCGATGTCGACCGCCTCGCCGTAGGACAGCGGCAGGTCGGGCAGGCGCGACAGCAGCGTCTTGCCCGGGATCTGCTCGATCACCACGAAGGGCCGGGCCGAAAGATCGCCGGAAGCGATGTAGGCCGGGACATGCACGCCCGTCAGCCGGGGCAGGATCATCTGCTCCATCTCGAAGCTGACGATCGCCGCCGGATCCTCGCCCTCGCCGAATTTCGGGATCTTCATCAGCATGGACAGCGACAGGTCGGGTCGCGTCACCCGCCACAGCGAGGCCATGCCGCCGCGGTGCAGCCGCTCCTCGAGGCGGAAGCCGTCGATCACGCTGCCTGGTTCGAAGACGGGTTTCACCACGAGCATGCCCCCTGCTTCATGTCGTCGCCTCTGCAATCACCTGCCGACGAACAACCGGTCGGCGAGGCGCTCCGGCAGGCCGCGCTCCAGGATGCGCGCCGCGGCCGCCGCCACGTCGTAGGGCACGCGCCGGAATGTGATTTCGTTCGTAGCGGTATCGAGAACGGCGTAAGCCGCGGCGGGGTTGCCGTCCCGGGGCTGGCCGACGGAGCCCAGCACGGCCAGCCACTGCCGTCCCGGCGTCAGGCGGATCGGCACGTCGGCCACCGGGGTGAAAGAGGTCATCTTGCCGGTCACCGACATGGAATACAGCGCCGGCTTGTGGATATGGCCGCAGAAACTCAGTGGAACGGACGTCGCCTGCAGGCTGTGCGCGGCGACGGCGCCGTCGCTGACATAGGTCCACTGCCCCGGCCGGCTCGCCTCGGAATGAACATAGAGCCGTCCATCATCTTCATGGGTGAGCGGCAGCGCGGCGAGGAACTGGCGCTGCGCCGCGCCGAGTTCGCCCCGCGTCCACTCGATCGCCGCCGCCGCTTCGGCGTTCATCTGGACCCGCGGATTGCCGACCGCGCTATCGTGATTGCCGAGCACCGCCGGCGCGCCCCGAGCAACCAGATCCATGACGGTCTCGACGACCCATTCGGGGTCGCCGCCATAGCCGACATAATCGCCGAGCAGTACGATGCGATCGATCGCCTGGTCGCGCAGCTGGGCTAGGCAGGCCGAAAATGCCTGACGGTTTGCGTGAATGTCGGCAAGAAACGCGATACGCATGGCCTCGCCCCCGAGCCTCCCTGATCCCTTGGCGCCTTCCCGTGGCGCGGTCTCTCGGCGCACGGTCTCCTGACAGCCTTGCCGGCGCTGTGTCGCCGTGTTCCGGAGCGATCACAGCCTGTGCCGGCGACAAACGCCACCCCGGCGAAAGTCGCACCGTTGCGCCGTCCTGGCCTGGAATTGTCCGCGCCGCGATGGGCCCTTGCTATCTCTGGCGCGGCACGGTCGGCAAGAGGTTGACGAATATCAAAGGCTGCCGGTCACGAAACTGCCAGCAGGCCTTCGGCCGCGAGCACATCGGCCGCGAGCACATCGGTCGCGGCGGCGCCGAGCAGGCCTGCGATCAGATCGACCGTGAGGCGGACGGTCCGCCCCTCATCATCGAGCGGCGGGTTCAATTCGACGACATCGACGGCGCGCACCAGCCCGGAGACGCGCAGCCGTTCGAGAATCAGCAGGACAGTCGAAAGATCGATGCCGCCGGGCTCGGCGGTGCCGACCGCCGGCGCCAGGGACGGATCGAGCACATCGACGTCAAAAGAGACATGAAGAACGCCGCCGCAGGCATCGACGCGCGCCAGCAGGCTCTCCAGCGCCGCCATGGCGCCGCCTGCGGCGATGTCGGCCATGGAAGTGACCGTTATCGGCCGCGCCTCGACCAGGAGACGCTCCAGCGAATCCACCGAGCGCAGGCCAAACAACGTCAGGCGATCGGGCGCGATCGAGGCCCGGGGACCACCGGCGAGGAGATCGTCGAGCCCCGCCTCGCCGCAGAGAAAGGCGGCCGCCATGCCGTGCAGATTGCCGGTCGGGGTGATCGCCGGGGTGTTGTAATCGGCATGGGCATCGATCCACAGGACGAACAGCGGCCGGTCCATCTCGCGCCAGTAACGCGCCACGCCGTTGATCGTCCCCATCGACAGGCTGTGATCGCCGCCCAGAAACACCGGCACCGCGCCGCTGCGCGCGAGTTCGTAGGCATGCGTACTGATCGCGCAGGTCCAGGCCCTGAGCGCCGCGTAGTTGTTGACGTTCGGCGGCCTGCCTGCTCCGCAGGCCAGCGACGGCAGCACCTGGACGTCGCCGTAGTCGGCAACCTTGCAGCCGGCGGCGGCGAGGCGCTCCTTCAGGCCGGCCGCGCGCAGCGCGGCAGGGCCGAACACACAGCCGGGATGGGGAGCGCCGCTGCCGAGCGGAACTCCCAATAGCGCGATCCGACCCTCAGGCCGCGACGGCGATCTTGCGCGGACTTGCGCCATGCTCCTTCAGCACCGTCTCGGTGGTGTCGACCTCCTGGAGCGAAACGTCGTAGCTCCAGAGGTCGGCGAGATGCTGCAGCACCAGCCGCGCGTCCGATTCATTGAGCAGCCCCCCATTTACAACGCGATGTCGCAGGAGAAGGCGGCGGTCGCCGGCGAGATCGACGTCCACCACCTCGATATTGGCTTCGGTGAGCCCGATATCATACTGCCGGGCCAACTCGCGGCGGATCCGGCGATAGCCGCGCTCGTCGTGGATCGCGGCGACGCGAATGCCGTCGCTGTCGGCCGGATCATCATGAAGATGGAACAGCCGCAGCTGCCGGATCAGCCGCGGGCTGAGGAACTGGCTGATAAAGCTCTCGTCGCGATAATTGGCCCAGATGTCGCGCAGCACGCCCATGGCGTCGCCCCTGCCCGCGATCTCCGGGAACCAGTCGCGATCCTCCTGCTCCGGCTCGGTGACGATGCGCTCGATGTCGCGCATCATGCCGAAACCCAGCGCATAGGGATTGAAACCGGAAAAGCGCGGATCGTCAAAGCCCGGCTGGAACACCACATTGGTGTGGGACTGCAGGAACTCCAGGAAATTGCCGTCGGTCAGCCGGCCCTGCTCGTGCAGCCGGTTCATGATCCGGTAATGCACATAGGTCGCGGTCCCCTCGTTCATGACCTTGGTCATGCCCTGGGGATAGAAATACTGGGCGATATGGCGCACGATGCGCAGCAATTCGCGCTGCCAGGCCTGCAGCCGCGGCGCCGACTTCTCCAGAAAATACAGGATGTTTTCCTGCGGCAGGCCGAGCATCGCCCGTCGCCGGTCGATGCTGAGCTCGGACGCCGTCTTGCCGGGGCCGGTGGGCACGGTGCGCCAGATCAGTTCGTTGAAGGCACGCTCCTGGTGGGTGCGCCGCTCCTGCTCCTTCTTTTCCTCGGCGCGCAGGTCCGGGGTCTTCTTGCCGGGATAGCGGAAGACGCCGTGGGACATCAGTGCATGGGCGGCGTCGAGCGTACGCTCGACCGCCAGCTGACCGTGATGCTCCTCGCATTGCGCGATGTAGCTCTTGGCGAAGTTCAGGTAGTCGAGGATGCCCTCCGCGTCGGTCCACTGCCGGAACAGGTAATTGTTCTTGAAGAAATGGTTGTGGCCGAAGGCTGCGTGGGCGATCACCAGCGTCTGCATCGTCGCCGTGTTCTCCTCCATCAGATAGGAGATGCAGGGCGAGGAGTTGATGACGATCTCGTAGGCGAGGCCCATCAGGCCCTTGCGGTAGAACGCCTCCTGGTGGGCGAAGTGCTTGCCGAAGGACCAGTGCTTGTAGAACAGCGGCATGCCGACCGACGAATAGGCGTCGAGCATCTGTTCGGCGGTGATCACCTCGATCTGGTTGGGATAGACATCGAGACCGAGCTCCTTGAGAGCGATCTGCTCGCAAGCCTCGTGGATGCGCTGCAGGTCGGGGAAATCCCAGTCGGCGCCGACGAACAGGGGACCGGACGCAAGGTGACTCACGGGGCGGCCTTCTCGTTGTTGCGACGACGCTGGAACAGATCGTGGAAGACCGGGAAGATCTCGCTGCGTTCGCTGACCTTGCGCATGGAGAGCGGAGCGCCATCGGACTGAAGGCGCTGATACAGCGTCCACAGCGACGAATCCGGCATATTGACGAAGCCGCCGGGCTCGGAGACCTCGAGATAGGCGAAGTACTGGGTGACCGGCAGGATAAAGTCGCGCAGGATGCGCCCGGTCGTCTCGCCGTCGGAATAGGAATTATCTCCGTCGGAGCTCTGCGCCGCGTAGATATTCCAGTCCGACGGACGATAGCGCGTACGGAGGATGTCGTGCATCGCCTGCAGCGCGCTCGACACCAGCGTGCCGCCCGAGGCCGGACCGCGAAAGAAGGTCTCCTCGTCCACCTCCTCGGCTCGGTCGGTGTGACGGATGAAGACGATCTCGACATGGCGATAGCGCCGCGTGAGAAAGATGTAGAGCAGCATGTAGAAGCGCTTGGCGAGGTCCTTCATGTGCTCGGACATCGAGCCCGACACGTCCATCAGGCAGAACATCACCGCCTGGGCGATCGGCTTCGGCACCGTCTCGAATCGACGATAGCGGATGTCGATCGGATCGATGAAGGGGATGCGCTTGACCTTGGCCTTCATCGATTCGATCTGGGCCAGCAGCTGCGCTCGCTCGCCCTCGTCGCAGGTCTCGAGCCTCGCCTCGAGCTCTTCGATATCCTCCGGCCGAGGGCGCCTGAGGGCAACGCGTCGCGCCAGCGCCAGGCGGACCGTGCGACTGACTGAAAGATTGGCAGGCGAGCCGCTCACGGCATAGCCGGCACGGCGCAACCCCTCGTGCTCGGCCTCCGCGAGGCTGCGCTTGGCGAGGTCGGGTAATTCGAGATCGTCGAGGAAGAGATCGAGGAATTCCTCGCGGGTCAGCACGAAGCGGAAGGCGTCCTCGCTGTCGCCTTCGCCGGGCTCCTGCGGCCTGCCGCCGGATTCGCCGGAGCGTGGCAGCACGTCGCCCTCGATGAATTCCTTGTTGCCGGGCAGGATGAGATCGCGCTTGCCGGAACCACGCCGCAGCCGGGGCTCGTGGGTGCCGTCGAGGGGGATCGAAACCTCCCCGCCCTCCATGACGTCACGGATGCCGCGACTCTGCGAGGTATCCTTGACCGCGCGCTGGACCAATGCCTTGGCGCGACGCAGGAAACGCTGCCGGTTTTCCAGACTCTTGCTGCTCGGATTCAGCCGACGATCAACGATGTACATTGCGGCCTTCCGCAGTCGCCTTAACCGGCCTGTTTCACCCGCATATACCACTCCACCAACCGGCGGACCTGGCGCTCGGTATAGCCGCGCGCCACCATGCGCGCGACGAACTCACCGTGCTTCTTCTCGGTCTCGCCGTCCTTCTTCGAGCCGAAGGAGATGACCGGCAGCAGATCCTCGACCTGGGAGAAGATGCGCTTCTCGATCACCTCGCGGATCTTCTCGTAGCTCGTCCAGGCCGGATTCTTGCCGCCGTTCTGGGCTCGCGAACGCAGCGAGAATTTGACGATCTCGTTGCGGAAGTCCTTGGGGTTGGCGATGCCGGCCGGCTTCTCGATCTTGGTCAGTTCCTGATTGATGAGTTCGCGGTTGAGCAGCTGCCCGGTGTCGGGGTCCTTGAAGTCCTGATCCTCGATCCAGGCGTCGGCATAGTCGACATAGCGGTCGAACAGGTTCTGGCCGTATTCGGAATACGATTCCAGATACGCCTTCTGGATTTCATGGCCGATGAATTCGGCATAGCGCGGCACCAGCTCCGCCTTGATGAATTCGAGATAACGTTTCTCGGTCTCCTCGGCGAGCTGCTCGCGCCGGATCGCCTGCTCCAGCGTATACATCAGATGGACCGGATCGGCGGCGATCTCGGCGGTGTCGTGATTGAAGGTTGCCGACAGCACCTTGAAGGCGAAACGGGTGGAAGCCCCGTCCATGCCCTCGTCGACGCCGGCCGCATCCTTGTATTCCTGGACGCTGCGCGCCTTGGGATCGGATTCCTTCAGGCTTTCGCCGTCATAAACCCTCATCTTGGCGAACAGCGTCGAATTCTCGTGCCTGCGCAGCCGCGACGTCACCGTGAATCGGGCCAGGGTTTCCAGCGTCGACGGCGCGCAAGGCGCGCTGGCGAGCTCCGAGTTCTGGATCAGCTTTTCGTAGATCTTCTGCTCCTCGGTGACCCGCAGGCAGTACGGCACCTTGATGACGCAGATCCGATCGATAAAGGCCTCGTTGTTCTTGTTGGCCTTGAAGCTCTGCCATTCGGCCTCGTTGGAATGCGCGAGAATGATGCCGCTGAAGGGGATCGCGCCGATGTTTTCCGTGCCGATATAGTTGCCCTCCTGTGTCGCCGTCAGCAGCGGATGCAGCATCTTGATCGGCGCCTTGAACATCTCGACGAATTCCAGGATGCCCTGGTTGGCACGATTGAGACCGCCGGAATAGCTATAGGCGTCAGGATCGTTCTGGGCATAGGTCTCGAGCTTGCGGATGTCCACCTTGCCGACCAGCGAGGAGATGTCCTGGTTGTTCTCGTCGCCCGGCTCGGTCTTCGCGATCGCGATCTGGCGCAGGCGCGACGGCTGGATCTTGGCGACGCGGAAGCGGGAGATGTCACCGCCGAAGGATTCGAGCCGCTTGTAGCACCACGGGCTCATCAGCCCGGAAAGACGGCGCCGCGGAACATTGTAGCGCTCCTCCAGCATCGAGCCGAAGGTCTCGGGATCGAACAGATTGAGCGGGCTTTCGAAAACCGGGCTGAGATCATCGCCGGCCTTGAGCACATAGATCGGATGCTCCTCCATCAGCGACTTCAATCGCTCGGCGAGTGAAGACTTGCCGCCGCCGACCGGCCCCAGCAGGTAGAGAATCTGCTTGCGCTCTTCGAGGCCCTGCGCCGCATGCCGGAAGAACGAGACGATCCGCTCGATCGTCTCTTCCATGCCATGGAAGCCGGTGAAGGCCGGATAGACGCGAATGGTACGATTTAAAAAAATTCGGCCAAGGCGGGGGTCCTTGGCCGTGTCGATCATCTGAGGCTCACCGATCGCCGCTAGCAGTCGCTCCGCGGCGTTGGCATATCGCATGGGATCGTCGCGGCACGCCTCGAGATAGTCCGACATGGACATGTCCACTTCGCTGCGCGCTTCGTAGGATCGCGCAAACGCATTGAACAGGGAATCGTTGTACATCAGCCTTCTCCCTCACCCCGCGCCGGTGGCCGGTGCGGGTCGTCCGCGTAGCGGTCGAAGGGGCCGCACACGCTTGATGGCGAATCAGCAGCTCTCGGCTCAGTTCACACCCGCTCCTCGCGACTGCGCAACACCTGGATTGTGCAACCGCCTGAAAGAATATGCGGCAGTTGCAAAAAAGTTCAGCGCTTTGGACAGGAAGTCACACCGATGTGACCGGCCTAGCCTGATACCTCGAAATAAGCATTTGGAGGTTCGAAGGTTTCATCATCTGCCACAAAGGCGATTGGAAAGAACGGCGCACGCCGTTCATCTATGTTAAAAATGCGGGCGGACGGTCGCGGAAAGGTGAATGTTCCGCGCGACTCGCGCACAGCGCTGGGCGTCTTTAGCTCATTCCAACGTGAACGTGAACTGCCGCGGATCCGCGCGCCCCTCCGCCCTCTCGCAGGCGCGAAACGGCAACAGGGTTTGCTTTTCCGCTTTAGCGCTTTCTAATAGAAGGATTGCAGCGCACTGAACGATCGCGGGAGCACATCATGGCCGGCCGGGCAATCGTCGAAGGGTTCTTCGATCCCGCCACCAACACCATCAGCTATCTCGTCGCCTGTCCGGCGACGAAGCAGGCGGCGGTGATCGACCCCGTGCTCGACTACGATCCGAAATCGGGCGAGGTCGACGGCAGTTCGGTCGACGCCGTTCTCGCCGCCGCGGGCCGCCACGGCTATGAGATCGTCTGGGCGCTGGAGACCCATGCTCATGCCGACCATCTCTCCGGCGCCCCCTTGATCAAGGCCCGGACCGGGGCGCGGATCGGCATCGGCGAGCACATCAAGGATGTGCAACGCATCTTCCGGCCGATCTTCAACATGACCGACCTCAAGACCGACGGCAGCGACTTCGACCAGTTGTTCGCCGATGGCGAGCGCTTCGCCGTCGGCGATCTCGACGTCGAGGTCATGTATACGCCGGGTCATACGCCGGCCGATATCAGCTACCGGATCGGCGACACGGTCTTCGTCGGCGACACCCTGTTCATGCCCGATTACGGCACCGCCCGCACCGACTTCCCCGGCGGCGACGCACGCCAGCTCTACCGCTCGATCCAGCGCCTGCTGGCGCTGCCGCCGGAAACGCGGCTGTTCATGTGCCACGACTACAAGGCTCCGGGCCGCGACGCCTACGCCTGGGAGACGACCGTCGCGGCCGAGCGCGCCGGCAATGTCCATGTCGGCGCCGGCAAGAGCGAGGACGAATTCGTCGCCATGCGCAAGGAGCGCGATGCCACGCTGGCCGCGCCGCTGCTGCTGCTGCCTTCCATCCAGGTCAATATCCGCGCCGGCGCCTTTCCGCCGGCCGAGGACAACGGCGTTCGCTACCTGCGCATTCCTGTACGCTTCAAGGCCAACGCGGCGGCCTGACGGACCGGCCAGGCTGTGGGAACGCCGCGACATTTATCAGTTCGGATTTTCCAGGCTGAACGTTTCCGACTGCTCGTCATAGGCGAACAGCTCGGCGTAGCGGCCCCAGGAGACGATCGTCCTGAGCGTCTCGTCGGCATAGCTTTCGGACATGTAGTCCTCGAGCTCGTTGCGGAAGCGCGCCGCCGGCGCCGTATGCGAGGGCCGCTCGTCGAGCACGCGGCGGATCAGCCCGGTCAGCGGGACGTAGGCCGACAGGTGCTCGGCAAAGAGCTTCTTGCGGGCATCGGTATCGAGGGCGGCGAAGCGCCGGCCAGCTTCGGTGAGGGTGAGGTCACCTTCGCTCAACGTGGCGAAGCGCAGGAGTTGCAGGGCTTCGCCGAAATGAAACAGCTCGTCCGCCTCGAGGTGAAGCTGGCCGGCGAGAACCGGCAGGTCGGCGCGGCCACTATAGGGCGCCGCCGCCAGCGCCTCGATCAATCCGGACAGCACGTTGGACGAGACGTGATTGAGGATCACGCTGACGCCGGTGTTGAGATGGGCTTCGAGCGACGTCGATTTCGGCTCGGGGCGCTGTGTCATCCGCGCATAGATGCTGTCGACCAGTTGCCGGAAATTCGGATCGAGGCGGTTGCGCGGATGCGGCAGCTCGACCTTGATTTCCGCCGCGACGCGGCCCGGATTGGACGAGAACACCAGGATGCGGTCGCACATCAGCACTGCTTCCTCGATGTTATGGGTCACCATCAGGACCGACTTGATCGGCAGGCGACGCTCCATCCACAGATCGATCAGGTCGGTGCGCAGGGTCTCCGCAGTCAGGACGTCGAGCGCGGAAAACGGCTCGTCCATCAGCAGCAGGTCCGGATGAACCACCAGCGCCCGCGCGAAGCCGACACGCTGGCGCATGCCGCCGGACAGTTCCTTGGGATAGGCCGACTCGTAACCGTCGAGACCGATCAGGTCGATGGCGGCGATGGCGCGCTGGCGACGCTCGGCGCGGTCGATCCCCTGGGCGTCGAGCCCGAATTCGACATTCTCCAGCACCGTCAGCCAGGGAAACAGCGCGAAGGACTGGAACACCATGGCGACGCCCTGGGGCGGCCCATTGATAGGGCGGCCGCGGCAGGTCGCCGAGCCTTCTGAAGGATCGAGCAGGCCGGCGATGACGCGCAGCAGAGTCGACTTGCCCGAACCGGATCGGCCGAGCAAGCCGACGATCTCGCCGGACTTGATGGTGAGGTCGACGTTGTCGAGCACGAGCAGGTCCTCGCCGCTGCCCTTGGGAAAACGGCGGCAGACCTGGCGCACCTCGATCAGAGCTTCATTGGCGATGGTGGTCGGCATGCTCGTGGCTCCTGTCAGCCCAGGCGGAAGCGGCGCTCGCCGTAAGTGTAGAGCGGGCGCCAGACGAGGCGGTTGAACAGCGTGACGAAGATGCACATGATCGATACGCCAAGCACGACGCGGGGGAAGTCGCCGGCTTCGGTCGCCCTCGCGATATAGGAGCCGATGCCGGCGGCGCTGAGCCGCGTATCGCCCCAGGTGGCGACCTCGGCCACGATGCTGGCGTTCCATGAGCCGCCGGACGCAGTGATCGCGCCGGTGACGTAATAGGGAAAGATGCCGGGCAGCATTACGTCGCGCCACCACCGCCAGCCGCGGACGTGGAAGCTGCGCGCCGCCTCCTTGAGATCGCCCGGGAAGACGCTGGCGCCGGCGATGACGTTGAACAGGATGTACCATTGGGTGCCGAGGATCATCAGCGGCGACAGCCAGACGTCGGCATCCAGGCCATAATGGACGATGATGAAGACGAAGGCGGGAAAGGCGATGTTGGCGGGAAACGCGGCGAGGAATTGTGCCAGCGGCTGCACCAATTCGGCGAGGCGCGGCCGCAGGCCGACCCACACCCCGACCGGCACCCAGATCAGCGTCGCCAGCGCCATCAGGACGATAACGCGCAGCAGCGTCAGCACGGCGTCGCGCGCCGCCTCGCGGACATCGGCCAAGGTCAGCGTCGCGCCGACATAGTCCGCCGTCTTCCACACAGCAAAGAGGGCGCCGGCGACGACGAGGAGCAGCCAGATGGCGTCGATCAGGCGCGCCGTGCCCCTGCCCTCGAACGACAGTTCGAGCGCCGGCAGCCTCGGCAGCCGGATATCCAGCAGCGCGGTCAGGGCTCGGCGGATCGCCGCGGTCAATTCGCGCAACAGCCGGGTACGGCGGAACAGATCGAGCACCCAAGATCGCGGCGCGATCTCCGAGGCCGTCTGCTCGAAGCGAAACTTGTCGGCCCAGGCGACGATGGGACGAAACAGCAGCTGGTCATAGAGCAGGATGACGAACAGCATGGTGGCGAGCGCGTAGCCGACCGCCGCCAGATCGCGCTGCTGGATGGCGAGCGCGACATAGCCGCCGACGCCGGGCAGCGTGACCGTGGTGTTGCCGACGGTGATCGCCTCGGAGGCGACAACGAAGAACCAGCCGCCCGACATGGACATCATCATGTTCCAGATCAGGCCCGGCATGGCGAAGGGCACATCGAGGCGCCAGAAGCGCTGCCATGCCGACAGATGGAAACTGAGGGTGGCCTCTTCCAGGTCCTTGGGCACGCTGCGCAGGGACTGGTAGAAGCTGAACGTCATGTTCCAGGCCTGGCTGGTGAAGATCACGAAGATCGCCGCGAGCTCGGCGCCAAGGATGCGACCGGGAAACAGTCCCATGAAATAGACGACCGTGAAGGTGAGGAAGCCGAGGATCGGGACCGACTGCAGAATGTCCAGAACCGGAATCAGCACCATCTCAGCCCGGCGGCTTTTGGCCGCCAGGGTCGCATAGATCATGGTGAAGGCGAGCGAGCAGACGATGGCCGCCAGCATGCGCAGCACCGTGCGCAGCGCGTACAGCGGCAGATCGCGCGGATCGAG
The DNA here is from genome assembly GCF_024181725.1 of Bradyrhizobium sp. WD16. NCBI lineage: Bacteria > Pseudomonadati > Pseudomonadota > Alphaproteobacteria > Hyphomicrobiales > Nitrobacteraceae > Bradyrhizobium > Bradyrhizobium sp. WD16. Next base: position 1,185,210 of record NZ_CP028908.1, read on the forward strand.
GCTGACCGGCGTGAGGTCGAGGGTCGTCAGCGGCAGAGTCGTCTGCTCGGCGCCATAGGCCAGCAAGGCAAGGGCGCCGATGATCAGAATCAGGGCCGCGATATCCCAGACATTCGGGGTCCAGCCGCGGCCGAGCGCCAGCGGCGAAATGGTCGGATGAGGCATGCAGGAACGTCCGGGGAATCCGCGGCGGGGACGGGAGAGGCCAGCCTCTGGCTACCCGATGCGATCGGGGTGTCAACCCTTCTTGCCGAGCCGCACCGCATGAAAACCACACCGGCGTGTTCGCGCTCCGTTTTATGACTATCAGATGACAATCGCGGTCCGAGAGTGACTACCGTCAGCGCGCCCTGACGCCATCGAGGAAGAGCTTGACGGCCGCCTGCCGCTGACCTTCCACGATCTTCGGATCCGCGGCGAGGCCGTGTAGCGCCATTCGCCATGTTTCCCCGACGACGAGATCGAGAAACATCGCCGCGGCCAGTTCCGGATCCTGGATATTGATCTTGCCCTGCTTGCTGAACTGCCGGAGCAGGGCAGCGATCGCATGCACCGCGCGCAGCCAGCCTTCCTCACGGGCCAGTTTAGCCAATTCGGGAAACTGCAGGGCCTGGGCCGCGACGATGCGGTTGAGGGCGGCACATTCGGGCAGCGCCGCGCTGCAAAGCATGTCGCGGCTGACCTGATGGAGGGTCGCCTCGACGTCCGAGTCCGGCACCAGTGCCTGCTGTTCAGCCGCCGCCGAAATTGGCGCCAGGCTACGGTGAACCATGTCTCTCAGCACCGCGCCGAAAAGCTCGCGCTTGTCGCGGTAACGCGCATAGAGAGTCGGTTTGCTGACGCCGGCCATTTCAGCGACGGCGTCCATGGTGGTCGCTTCGAATCCTCTGTCGATGAACAACCGCTTGGCGACTTCGAACAGCCGCGCATCGCGCCTGACCGCCTCTTCCCGGGTCGGCCGACCACCGCCGCGGCGCGATCGCGTCGACGTCTCCGGGAGATCAAGGTGCGGTCTGGTCACGTCGCTCGGCTCATCAGGACTAGCCTCATCGGAAGCGGCTCACGCCGCGGCTGCCCGCAACGCAGGTGGCAATCAATTTCCTCCCAGGATGCTCCTGTACTCGTCGAGCACACTCTGGACCCTGTAGCATTCGGATTCGTCCGCAGTGCTGTCGATCCAGCCGCGCTCCGGGATGAAGACCTTCGATGTCTTCAGGCCCTTGTCAAATCCGTCCTTCAGCCACCTTTTATTCCTGGCCGACAGGTACTTGTCCAGATCGGTCATGATCGTCGCGATCTGGCCCTGGCCGATCAGGTCGTGGCGCTCACAGGCCAGTCCCGCCGCGAAGAACGAGCCGGCGCTCAAAGACACCGGCCGCGTCATCTCCGCGGAGGATTCACCCAGCGACAACAGCAACACCACGATCGCCGTTCCGAGCAGGAGCAAGCCGGATCCGAACGCCGTTCGGGTTGCCGAACTCCGGGAGGAGCACGGCGAGTCAGACGCAGTTGGCATCATCGATCCTTCACCTGTCCGCTCCCTCCGGCCGCGACGGCGACAGGGCTGATCTGGCAAAGACCGGGCGCTCCGGCCGCGTTGCCGATCGCGCCGGCACATCGATTTTCTCCAGATAATTCCGATGCAGGGCCTGGATGGACTTTCGTTCGTCGAACTTCACGCGCAGGCTGCTCGGCAGCGCGCCGCGCGCCACCACCACCCCCTGCCGGTCACCGTATTTGGGATGCCGCGCGAGCCCCTGCGGGCTCATTCGCACCCGGTCCCCCGGACCGATTTCGTTGTCGGAGGCCCGGTCGCCGTCAGATTCATATCTCATCTGTCCCATCCCAGATCCGTCACGATGCGCAAGGCACAGCGCCGAATGGCACGGCAGCCAGCTTGCAGAAAATACATAAACTATACGGTTTAGTATTGTTATGCCAGCCAATTGCATAACTGATATGCAATAGAGTACTGGCGGCTGGCGAACGCCGAGGGGGGGGGGGGGGCGAGCCAGAGCCGAGGCTCAGCCCTGCGCTTGCGCCGCCGATCCCGCAGCCGTCACTGCCCCTTGCGGCCGCTTGGCGTAGAGGGCCGCGATCTCATCGGCGAAGCGACGCTCCAGAGCCCCCCGCTTGTTCTTCAGGGTTGGCGTCAGCAATCCCGCTTCGATGGTCCACGGCTCGGTCGACCACCACACCGCGCGGGGCGTCGCGTAGGCGGGGTACATCTTCACGGCGCCGGCGATCCGCTCGATCAGAAAAGCCGACTGCGCGGCGGATGGATCGCCGGCCATCACGGCGGCGGCCAGCCGGCTTCGTTCCGTTTCCCAGGCGCGCGGATTGAGCACGGCCAGCACCGCGAGAAACGGGCGGTCGTCGCCGACGACCATGGCCTGCTCGAACAGCGGATCGGCAAGGATCGCGGTCTCGAGATCGACCGGCCCGATCTTTTCGCCGGTCGACGTCACCAGAATGTCCTTGATCCTTCCGGTAATGAAGATCCGGCCATTCTCGAAGCGCGCCTGATCGCCACTGTGCAGCCAGCCATCGCCTCCTTTCACCCGCAGCGTCTCCTCGGGCTTGCCCCAGTAACCCATCATCACCGTGGCCCCCCAGATCAGGAGTTCCTGATCGTCGCTGAGTTTCACCTCAACGCCCTCCAGCGCCCGACCGACCGATCGCGGATCGTTGTCGTCCGGAAGATTGACACAGACCACCGGCGAGGTTTCGGTCATGCCGTAGCCCTGCAGCAGGTCGAGCCCCAGCGCGAGGAACAGGCGGATCACCGGTTCGGCGATCGGCGCACCGCCGCTGACGGCAAGACGCAGCCGTCCGCCGAACTCGCCCAGCACCTTGTCGGCGACCAGCGCTTTCAGCAGCGGCCAGGCGAGACGGTCGAACATCGATACGCGCGTTCGCTGCTGCCGCGCCTCAAAGCGGCGGCTTCCGACCGACAGCGTCAGGTCCAGCAGCGTGCGATCGAGGCGCCCCGCCCTCGCCCGATGCTCCATCACCTTGGCGTAGACCCGCTCGTAGATTCGCGGCACGGATACCAGCACCGTCGGCCGCACCTCCTTCAGATCCTCGGGAAGCAGGCGAACCGATCGCGCATAGGCGACGCAGCCGCCGGCAGCGATGGCGCCGTAATATCCGACGGTCCGCTCGAAGGTGTGCGACAGCGGCAGGAAAGAGAGCAGAACGTCATGCTCGCCGGTCAGCATGCGCCGGGCGCAGGCCTTGACGTCGGAGAGAATGTTGTCGTGGGAAAGCATCACGCCCTTCGGCCTGCCGGTGGTGCCGGAGGTGTAGACGATCGCTGCGAGATCATCGGGTCGAACCGCGACCTCTCTCGGCCTTGCGCCGGCTCCGGACTGCAGCCAGCTGTCGAGCGCCACGATGCGGCGGTCGTTCCCGGCGAGATCCGCAACGCCGTTGGTGGCGCAGACCACCCGCTTGAGCTGATCGCCGGGATCACCCGCCGCCAGAATAGACTGCCACCGCTCGACGGAATCGACCAGCAGCAGCGATGCGCCGCAGTCGCGCAGGATGTAGACGACGCTGTCGGGATTATCGACCGCATGCAGCGGCACCGGAACGTGACCGCGCGACAGCGCGGCCTGGTCCATGGCGATGTGCTCGATGCCGTTGGGCATCAGGATCGCGATCCGTGCGCCTCTCTCGAAGCCTTCCGCAGCGAGGGCATTTCGCCACGGCTCGCAATGTTCGTCGAACCCCTGCCAGGAAAACCGCGTCCACCGTCCGGCAGCCGGATCGAAGCGCCGATAGGCTTCCGCACGCGGCGTCTGCACCACGCGCCAATGCAGCAGTGCCGGCAAGGTCTCCACCTCCATCAGACCGGCGGGAAGCACCGCGTCTGGGGCGTGGGGCGAAGTCGACGGATCACTCAAGACGAAGTCCCTGTGGCCGTACCGGACGCAAGCCCGCCGCAGTCTCGCGCCGCTCGGCCGAACACCCGTCGCCGCCGGCACGGGCGGCGAGACGGCACAGCTATCCTGCGCGAGGGCGCCGATCAAGCCGCGGAGATCACGGCCGGACGCAGCGCGCCTCGTCCTCAGGCGCCCGGACGGGTGCGCTTGAGCGCATCCCACGCCGCCTGATTGGCGCGATCGAAGGCCGCACGGGATTCCGTCAGAGCGGCGTTGAGCGCCGCCCAGGATTCGGTCCCCGCCTGCTTCAGCTTCTGGAAATTGGCCTCCGCCTCGGATGCCTCGGCCTTCATCTGCGCAACGGTGGTGTCGAGATCGGCCCGGCGGTCGGCCGCGAAATCCGCCGCGGCGGCATTGAACTTGTCGGCCGCCTCGCGCCAAGCCTTCAGCTGGGCGGCCGCGACGTCCTGAAAAGTCGCCTGCTGCTGCTTGAGCTGCTGGCCGACGACGTCGACATAACGTTTGACCTCGGTCTGAAAGCCGTTCCACTCGGCTTCGAGCTGGGTCTTACCGCGCTCCCACGCGGCTTCGCCCGCCTGGGTCTGCTGCTTCAGGGTTTCGTCGAACTCGGCGCGCTTCTTGCGCAGATCGGCCATGAGCTGATCGGCAGCGGCGCGGGACTCGGCCTTGACCTCATTCGCCCTGCTTTCCAGCGACGCCAGCAGGGCGTCCATCTCGTCGATCCGCTCCTTGGCCCAGTTGAGATAGACATGCATGCTGCTGGCCATGATCGCCTCCGGTGTGACAAGGGAGGAATTCATTGGCACGGTCACACGTTCCGGGTTTGACGTGAATCAAGCAGAAGAACGCCGGCCCGCCCCCATGAACAATCATGGTGTCTCCCGCGCCGATCGCTGCCGTGGCATGGCCTTCTGTCTCGCCCTCGTCCCAGAACTGAATCGCTCCCTTGCCGAGTGGTTTCACGACAGGTTACATGTAACCTGTCCGAAGGACCGAGTCATGACATCGGCGAGAGGCGTCAAGCCCACCAAGGTGAAGGTTTAGGAACACCGCGCCCGACTGCGCGCCCAGGGCCTGCGGCCGATCCAGATCTGGGTGCCTGACGTGCGCGCCTCGTCCTTCCGGGCGGAGGCGCACAGGCAATCGCTGGCGGTGGCGGCGAGCGTCCATGCGGCCGAGGATCAGGCGTTCATCGACGCGGTCTCCGACCGGGATGATGAATGAGACGGGGGGAGATCCGGACCGTCTCCGGCGGCAAGGACGATGCGCGCAAGCCGCGCCCTGTCGTCATCGTGCAGGACGACTCCTTCGATGCGACCGACTCGATCATGATCTGCGCCTTCACCACCAATCCGACCGAAGCGCCCCTGTTCCGGCTGCTGGTAGAGCCGAACGAGCGCGACGGCTGCGCTCTCCCTCCCGGCGGATGGTGGACAAGATCACCACCGTCCCGAAGTCCAAGGTCGGCGAGAGGATCGGGCGGCTGGACGACGAGGACGTGGTCCGGCTCAACCAGGCCGTGATGGTGTTCGTCGGCCTGGCGGTGTCGCCGAGAACGGACCGGAAAGAGGAATGATGGGAAGCCCCGCGACCAAGGTGAATTCTGGCGCGGCGAAAACATGGGCTATTCTGCCCGTCCGGCGCCCGCGCGATACTGCGGAGATGCCCCGGCCGTCCTCGACCGAAGGCAGGAGCGATCCGAGCGCCAGCGCCAGCACATTGTCGAACTGAACAGGCGTGCGGCGGCTCCGAAGCGCGCCTTAAGCGCCTCGACGCCGCCATCGAGGCGGGCGTCGCCGATCTGGACGACCCGGCGCTCAAGGACAGGATCGACGGCCTCAAGGCCATCTGCGATCAGGCGAAGGCTGACGCCGAGCGAGCGCAGGCAATGCTTCAGAACTCAGGGAGCCGGGCGGTTACGCCGGAGATGCTCAGCAAGTTCGCCCGCGCCGCGCGCCAGCGTATCCGCCTTGAAGGTGGTGGCTATCGCCGCGACTATCCGCGCGCCCTCGCGCAGCGGGTCGAGGTCGATACCGGCGAGGTCAAGATTATGGGATCGAAGTCCCGGCTGCTTCAGGCGCTGGTGGCAGGCTCTGGCGTAAACGCGGTGCCCGCTTGGGGACTGAAATGGCGGAGAGAGCGGGATTCGAACCCGCGATACGGTTTCCCGTATACACACTTTCCAGGCGTGCGCCTTCAACCACTCGGCCACCTCTCCGTGCGCCCTGTCTAGGCGGGGTCTGGCGGGTTTTGCAAGAGACCACGGCAACCCGGCCCGATATTTCCACAACCCCATGATAAACAAGATTAATTTTCGTCCGCCCGACGAGGAGCCGCCGCGAGCTTGATTTTGCCGGCTATCCCGGCGACACCTGCAGCCAGTCCGCTCCGCCAACTTCCGCTCCGCCGAGCCCCGTCATCCGCCGCCGGTCAACGATGCCCTCCTCCGCCGCGCCCGAGATCGTGCTCGCCCTCCAGGGGCTGAAGTGCCCCCTGCCGGTCCTGCGCACCCGCAAGGCCCTCGGCCGGGTTCGCCGCGGCGCGGTCGTCATCGTCGAGTGCACCGATCCGCTGGCGGCCGTCGACATCCCGGCCCTGGTGCAGGAGACCGGCGATATCCTGGAAACCGCCGACCGCTCCGGCGAGGTGCTGAGCTTCCGCATCCGCAAGCGCTGAACGGGCCCGGCAACGGCCCGACCACAATGGTCACGTGTTCGTCGCTCAGGAATGCGGGATGGTGCCGCCGGAAGATCGCGACGCCTCGAACAGGTGCTGTGCGCCCTGCGCGGTGCGAATCAATCCGGTCGGTTACGGCATCCTGCCGGCGCCCATCGAATAGAGCGGCCGGACGGCGGGGATGTGGTAGTCGACGCGCTGGTTGCGGGCGCTGTGCGCCTCCTCCAGCGCGGCAACGAAATCGGTCGACCATTTCTGGATCGTGCCGCCGCGCAGTTTCTTCATCATGGCGTTCCAGCGCAGCGACCGCTCCGGCAGCGGCATGGCGACCGCGGTAGCGATCGCGCGTGCGACGGCGTCGATATCGTGCGGGTTGACCAGCAGCGCGGCATCGAGCTCGTTGGCAGCGCCGGCGAATTTGGACAGCACCAGCACGCCAGGGTCAGACGGATTCTGTGCGGCAACATATTCCTTGGCGACCAGATTCATGCCGTCGTGCAGCGGCGTGACGACGCCGACCTGGGCGACGCGATAGAAGCCGGCGAGCATGGTCTGACTGAAGCCCTTGCTGAGATAGCGGATCGGCGTCCAATCGACCTCGCCATGGCGGCCGTTGACGTCGGTGACCATCCGCGCCAGCTGGTTCTGCAACCTGCCATAGGCCTCGATGGTGCCGCGTGATGGCGTCGCGATCTGCAGCAGCGAAATGCACCGCTTGAGCTCGGGCCGGCGGGTGAAGAGATGGTCGAAGGCATCAATGCGGTTGACGAGACCCTTGGAGTAGTCGATGCGGTCGACGCCGATGGCGAGCTTGGCGCCATGCAGGCTCTGGCGCAGGCGCGTCACGTCGGGATGGGCCGCGGCGCGGGCGGCATGCTGGGTGAACCCCTCGACGTCGATCCCGATCGGGAAGACCGCGAGGCGCGACGCGCCGTAGCGCGAGACCACCACACCGTTCTGCACCGGCAGACGCATCTCGGTCTCGAGATAGGCGATGAAGTTGTCGCAATCCTCCTCGGTCTGAAAGCCGATGAGATCGTAGGCCAGCATGGCGCCGATCAGGTCGCGGTGGTTGGGCACTCCCAGCACGACCCCACGTTCCGGCCACGGCGTATGCAGAAAGAAACCGATCGGCTCGCGCACGCCGAGCTCGCGCAGCTCGGCGCCGAGCGCGAGGAAGTGGTAATCCTGGATCCAGAAGGCGCTGTCCGGCTTGCGGAAGCGCAACAGCGCCCGCGCCATGAAGGCATTCACCGAACGATACGAGGAATAATCCTCGGCGGCGACGCGGATCAGGTCGGGCCGCGAATGCAGCGCCGGCCACAGTGCCGAGTTGGCGAAACCTTCGTAGTAGCCGCCGTAGCAATCCGCCGGCAGATCGACCATGGCCAGTGCACCGTTACCGAGCGCCTCAATACGCGGAAACGGTTCCTTCTGCGCGCCGTCGCGAACGCGGCCGCTCGAACCGACCCAGATGGCGCCCGACTTCTCCACGACAGGAAGCAGCGCAGCTGCGAGCCCACCAGTCATCGGTTCGTTCGGTTTGATGCGCGCGACGCGGTTCGACACCACCACCAGATTCACAGGCCGCTCTCCGGATTTGTTCGCCAGATAAACCGCCATTCATCAATATGGTTCCTGAGCGGCACGGTGTTTCCTCCGGTGCATCGCCGTGACGAATTGATATCACGTGCGAAATTCACTCCCCCGGCGATCGGGCGCGCGGCTTCTACAAAGTAAAATTCACAAAGCCAGTGAAAGTCAGGCGTCGATGTGGCGACGCTGCGGCAACAGGAACCGGTGAATGATTGAGAAAAACTCCGGCCGTACCTGCGCGAAAATGCGCACCGGCTTTCCGATAAGATCACGCGGCATGAAAAGTTGGAGCGCGATTGCGTCGTGATTTGACGCTGTCGCGTCTGACGACGAGCGCGCAGCCGCGCGAGCCTCAGCTGGCACCCGTCGCCAATTGCTGCAGCCAGTTGCGCACGTGAGCCGGGCCCTCGAAATGCCCCGCGACTCCACGGGCAGGGCGTCCGACCGAAAAAGCAAAGCCGCGCAGATCCGGCATGATGTCGAACACAGTTTCGTCCGTGACATCGTCACCCAAGAATACTGGGGTACGCCCACGAAACGGCGACTGCGCCATCAGCGCCCGCACGCCGCTCGCCTTGTTGAATCCTGCCGGCTTGATCTCGCACACCGCCTTTCCAGGCAGCACCTCGATCGGCGCGTCGGGCAGGTCGGCGCGGAGCTGCGCCACCGCAGCGAAGATCGCATGCTCGGCATCCGGCGCCAGCCGGAAATGAAGCGCCAGCGAATAGCCCTTGTCCTCGAGCAGAATGCCGGGGCTGAGATCGGCGATCCTGGCGATGCGGCGCTTGAGATGAGCGTCGATCGGCGGCACCGGCGACGGCAGGCGATCGTCGCCTGCCGCGAGCCGCATCTCTGCGCCGTGGCCGCCGACGGCCGGATACTGCGCCGGCGCGAAAATCCGGTCGATATCGTCGATCGCACGCCCGCTCACCAGCGCCATCGCGCCGCCCGTGCGGGCCAACAGGCCCTGCATCGTCTCCGGCAAGTCATCGGGCACCACGACCTCGCTGGGCGTCGGCGCAAGCTCGAGCAGCGTACCGTCGATGTCGAGCAGCAGCGCGCAGTCGGCCAGCGGCGGAATCAGCGTGCTCATCACCGGCGCGGCGTCCCACGGCAACAATTGCGAGGTCGACAGCGCGGCGCCTCGTACGTCATCCATTCTCGATCTACTCCGTTCGCGAACCACTCAATCCGGTGTCGCAGCCAATGGCCGCGCCACATCTTCCAACGTACGACGCTCGGCGGCGATGGAGAAGCGCCACGCGATCAACGCGGCGGCGACCATCAGGGCCGCGCCGAAAAGATAGCCGGCGAACAGACTGGTGCGCGAGCCTGAATCGATCAAGGCGCCGAACAGCGCGGGACCGGCGACACCACCCAGCGTCGTGCCGATGGCATAGAACAGCGCGATGGCAAAGGCCCGCACCTCCAGCGGAAAATTCTCGCTGACGGTCAGATAGGCCGCGCTCGCCGCCGGCGAGGCGAAGAAGAAGATGATCGTCCAGGCGACGGTCTGGCCGGTTGCGCCGAGCGCGCCGATCGCGAACAGATAGCCGGACACCGCGAGCAGGATTCCGGACACGCCATAGGTGAACGTGATCATCATTCGCCGGCCGAGCGTGTCGAACAGGCGGCCGAGCAGCAGCGGCCCGAGGAAATTCCCGGCGGCAAAGGGCAGGATGTACCAGCCGACCTGGTCGGCGGCGATACCGAAGAAATCGGTCAGCACCAGGGCATAGGTGAAGAAGATGGCGTTGTAGAAGAAGGCCTGGGCCGCCATCAGCGTCAGGCCGACCAGCGCGCGCTGGCGATAGGTCCTGAGCAGCGTCAGGCCGACCTCGGCGAGCGGCGTCGCGCGTCGCATGGTGAGGCGGATGCGTGGCAATCGCGCGGCCTGCTCGGCCGCGATCGGCTGGGCGGATCCCGCCTCGATGTCGGCGACGATGACGCGTGCTTGTTCCGGGCGGCCATGGATCATCAGCCAGCGCGGGCTCTCCGGAATCCACAGCCGCATCACGAAGATGACGAGACCAAGCGACGCCCCGATGAAGAAGGCGAACCGCCAGCCCAATTCGGGATCGATCACCGCCGGATCGAGCAGTACGATCGCCGCCGCGGCGCCGATCGCCGCGCCGATCCAGAAGCTGCCGTTGATGACGAGGTCGGTCCAGCCGCGGTAGCGCGCCGGAACGAGTTCCTGGATCGTGGAGTTGATCGCGGTGTATTCGCCGCCGATACCGGCGCCGGTGAGGAATCGGAACAGGACGAAGCTCGTCATATTCCAGGAGAAGGCGGTCGCCGCGGTGGCGAGGAGGTAAAGCGCCAGCGTCACGAAGAACAGCTTGCGGCGGCCGATGCGGTCGGTCAGCCAGCCAAAGCCGATGGCGCCGAGCACCGCGCCGGCGAGATAGAAGCTGGAGGCGATGCCGACATCGAGATTGCTGAGGTGCAGAACCGGGCTCGCTTTCAGCGCCCCGGACACGGCGCCCGCCAGCGTCACCTCAAGCCCATCGAGGATCCAGGTGATGCCGAGCGCGATGACGACCAGGGTATGAAACCGGCTCCAGGTCAGTCGATCGAGCCGCGCCGGGATGTCGGTCTCCACGATCCGCGCCGGCGTTGCGACGCGCACGATGGCCAACCCATCGACATCCACGGCCATGTCCGCACCTTTCGTCTGGCGTTCCGCGGCCGTGCCAAACGTCAACCCCCGGAGCGAGCCCCGGGGGCAATGGGTGGATGCTGGTCAGTCCGCGTTGCGGCAGGATCAACGCCGGTGCAGCCGGCGAGTTCCGTCTGCCAAGCGAGTGCGCCGGTGCGAGCCGCCCTAGTGTCCCGTTTCCAACGTTCGTATTCCTTGCAGCAGGCGCTCACACGAACGTTGGAAACAATGGGACACTAGCAATGATCATGATCCTAGTGCGGTCTTGGATCTGACGCTCGTATGAAGAGCCCGCTGCAATGCTGAAACAAGCGTCAGATCCACCGCACTAGTGTGGCGTCTCGCAATTGCCTACCGCCTTTGCGGCCAGTCTCTCGTAGGCAATTGCGAGACATAAGCCACACTAGCTTTTTGATTTTGCTAGTGTCCCGATGTCTCCGAATTACCGTGCGAGGCTGAGACAAATGAAGCGGTAATTCGGAGACAGGACACTAGGCGGCCCTGATATTGGCCATGAAGCGGTCGAGTTCCTGACGCAGCCGCGTGCTCTCGACCGACAGCGTCTGCGCGGAGTTGAACACCTCGCCGGACGCCGAACCGGTCTCGCTGGCGCCACGGTTGACCTCGGTGATGCTGCCGGCGACTTCCTGGGTGCCCTGGGCGACGTTCTGCACGTTGCGGGCGATCTCCTGGGTCGCCGAGCTCTGCTGCTCCACCGCGCTGGCGATGGTGGCGGCGATGCGCGAGATCTGGTCGATGGTCTCGCTGATCTCCTTGATGGCGGCGACCGATTCCTGGGTTGCCTCCTGCATGCCGGAGATATGCGAGGAGATCTCGTCGGTCGCTTTTGCCGTCTGGCTGGCCAGCGACTTGACCTCGGTGGCGACCACGGCGAAGCCGCGGCCCGCCTCGCCGGCACGGGCCGCTTCGATGGTGGCGTTGAGCGCCAGGAGATTGGTCTGCTCGGCAATGGCGGTGATCAGCTTGACGACGTCGCCGATCTGCTGCGCGGCCCGTGACAGCTTGCCGATGCGCGCATCGGTGGCCTGCGCCTGCGCCACCGCGGCAGCGGCGATACGGCTCGATTCCTGGGCCTGACGGCCGATCTCATTGACCGAGGCCGAGAGCTCCTCGGTGGCCGAGGCCACCGACTGGACATTGGAGGAGGCCGCCTCCGAAGCACCGGCGACACGGCCGGACAACTCCTGGGTGGTCTCGACGGTACGGGTCAAGGTCGACGCGGCGCTCTCGAGCTGTCCCGCCGAGGAGGATACATTGGCGACGATGCCGCCCACCGCGGCTTCGAAGCTGTCGGCGAATTTGTGAAGCTCGGCGCGGCGGGCGTCATTGGCGGCGCGGTTGTGCGATTCCCGCTCCGAGGCGTCATGCTCCGCCTTGGTAATCGCCTGCAGCTTGAACTCCTCGACGGCACCGGCCATCAGGCCGATCTCGTCCTTGCGTCCGAGTCCCGGCAGTACCACGTCGAAATTGCCGCCGGCCAGTTCGCGCATGGCCTTGCACATGCCGACCATCGGGCGCGAAATGCCCTGGCCGAGCACGAAGGCGAGGATGGCGCCGAAGGCGAGCCCGCCCACACCGAGCAGCGTGACGAAGTTCCGGGTGTCGCGGGCGACGGCCATGGCCTGGTTCGACACCTGCTGCTGCTGCTCCAGCAGGGTCTCCTTGATGGCGCTGGCCTGCTTGGTGATCGCCTCGGCAGCGCCGGCCATCTTTGCCGTCAGTTCGTCGACCTTGGCGGCGTTCTGCACGAATTTGGCGAAGGCGCCCTGGTAGACGGCGAGCTGGTCGGTGATCTCCTTGATCTTGGCGGTGAGCTTCTCGTCGCTCGAGGTCAGTGAGGAAAAGCTGTTCTTGAGCAGATGAATGCGCGCGCTGGCGCTGTTGGCGACCGCCTGGTCCGGCCGGATGATGAAGTTGCCGACGCTGGCGCTGACTGCTGCCGACTGCATCGCCATCTCCTTCACGCTCGATTGGAACGCGGTCTGGCCGGCCAGCGCGGCGCTGTCGCCGAGATCCTCGAGGCGATAACGGAAGAAGTTGCCGAGCCGCAGCAGCTGATTGGAGGCGATGTTGGCGTTGTCGGATTTGATCTCGACCACCTGCGCGAACTGGCGGGTGAACTCGGCGAACTTCGCGGACAGCTCGGCGATCTTCTGCCGGTTGGCACCGGTGGTGACGCTTTCGGCATGCTTGATCGCCTTGCCGAGCGCTTCCTCGGCGCCGCGGGCCGCGGTCTCGTCGCTGGCAAAGCCGGTCAGCGCGTAATAGCGCACCAGCGTCTGGTAGGCGGCGAGTTCACGATCGATGTCGCGTGCCGCCTCGCTCTCGGTGATGATGTCGTGATAGGAGGCAACCCCAGCCGAAATCCGTTCGAAACCGAAATAGGCCACGCCCATGCTGATGGCCGACAGGCCGAGCACCACGACGAAGCCGATCAGGATCTTGGTGCGAAAGCGGATATTCTCCCATAGCCTCGGCTTCCTTGCCTTCGGCGTTTGACCCTTGGCGCCCGTGAACAAGCCCATCTGCAAGACCCCCACCCCCTCGCGAACGGCCATGCCAGGCCGAACGACAGACCCCGGCGCAAGGCCGGTCAACCCACGGTGGAGCGTAGGGGGAAACAATAAAAAGGGTGTAAATTACAGTTCCCCGACGGTGGCTTGGTAGGGGCGAACGCGCCGCAGTGCAGCAGAACCGGCTCGCGGCGGCAACGGCCCCCAAATCAGGCGACCGCTTCCGCCGGCGACGGCGCCGGACTGAGAGCGGGCGCGATCAGTTCGAGGCAGTCCGGCGCCAGCCGCAACGGCGGCTCTGTCAGGGTCTGCAGCCGCGCCAGATCGAGACCCGGCACCATCTCGCGGACCATGAGCCCCGCGGCGGTGACATCGATCACCGCAAGATTGGTGTAGATGCGCTTGACCACCCCCGGTGCGGTCAGCGGCAGCGAACAGCGGTTGAGGATGCGCGGCCCGCCCTTCTTGCTGGTGTGCTCCATCAGGACCCGGATCTCGCGGGCCCCGACCGCGAGATCCATGGCGCCGCCGACACCCGGCGGGAAGCTCGGATCCTCCGTGGTCCAGTTGGCGAGATCGCCCGAAACCGACACCTCGAACGCGCCGAGCAGGCTGACGTCGAGATGGCCGCCGCGGATCATAAGAAAGGCATCGGCGTGGTGCACATAACAGCCGCCGGTGACCAGGGTCGTGAGATTCTTGCCGGCATCGATCAGGTATTCGTCCTCCTCGCCGGGGCGGGGCTTGGGGCCGAGGCCGAGCACGCCATTCTCGCTATGGAAGATCACCTCGCGATCGGAAGGGACATAGCTCGCCGTCAGGGTCGGAATGCCGATGCCGAGATTGACATAGGCGCCCTCCTGCAGGTCCTGGGCGGCACGCCAGGCGATCTGGTGACGGGTCAGCGGGATCATGCGGCGGCTCCGGCGAGTTTGGCATACATGGGATGGTTGCGGGGCGGCAGCGGCCCGACCTCGACGAGCCGGTCGACGAAGATTCCCGGCGTCACGATCGCTTCCGGATCGAGGCTGCCGAGCTCGACCATCGCTTCGGTCTCGACGATGGTGACATCGGCGGCCATGGCGCAGACCGGATTGAAGTTGCGCGCCGACTTTCGATAGACGAGGTTGCCCCAGCGATCGGCCCGGGCCGCCTTGACCAGCGCGACGTCGCCGCGCAGCGGCGTTTCGAAGACGTGCAGCCGGCCGTCGATCATCCGGGTTTCCTTGCCCTCGGCAAGCTTCGTCCCGGCCGAGACCGGCGAGAAGAAGCCTCCCAATCCTGCCGCAGCGCAGCGCATGCGCTCGCTGATGGTGCCCTGCGGCACGAGCTCAAGCTCCAGCGTCCTGGCCCGGTACGCATTGAGAAAGGCCTTGTAGTCGCCGGAGCGGGGATAGGAGCAGATCACCTTGCGCACCCGGCCGAGATTGATCAGCCGCGCCAGGCCATGCTCGTCATTGCCGGCGTTGTTGGCGACGATGGTGAGGTCGCGCGCGCCCTGGTCGCACAGCGCTTCGAGCAGGTGATCGGCTATTCCCACCGCGCCGAAACCGGGCACCAGCACCACTGCGCCGTCGCGGATGCCGGCCACCGCCTCCCTGATGTCATCGACTTGTTTATTGATCACGCTGACAAAGCCTCCCGGATGATGACGAGTGCCCCGAGCCGAAGTTCGCCCGATTTTGCCGCACCTTTCAGCGAAGGCGGTCATGTTGCATCGTCATCCCGGCCCGGCAAGTGCGGCGGCCGCGCGGCGGCCTGCGGCGGCGTCATATCTCGCCATGCCTGGCCGCCACGCCGCATTGTGGCCGCAGGTCATGGCCCGCGCCGCCCGCGTGACGCCGCTGTGACCACCCTCGGCAAAATCCTGGTTGCCAAGTCGCTGGCGGCGGGCCTTAATTGGACCAATTCAAAACGAATACTGAGGGAGGATCGGCGTGTCTCAAGTCAAACTGACCGTCAACGGCAAGGCAGTGAGCGCCGAGGTCGAGGACCGCACGCTTCTGGTGCATCTTCTGCGCGACCATCTCGGACTGACCGGCACCCATGTCGGCTGCGATACCAGCCAGTGCGGGGCCTGCGTCGTCCATATCGACGGCCGCTCGGTCAAGTCCTGCACTGTGCTGGCCGCCCAGGCCAGCGGCGCCAACATCACCACCATCGAGGGCCTGTCCCGCGGCGACGAACTGCACCCGATGCAGGCGGCGTTCCGTGACAATCACGGCCTGCAATGCGGCTTCTGCACGCCCGGCATGATCATGACCGCGGTCGACATCGTCAACCGTCACGGCGGCAATCTCGACGAAGAGACGGTGCGCCAGGAGCTCGAAGGCAATATCTGCCGCTGCACCGGCTACCACAACATCGTCAAATCCATTCTCGACGCCGCAACGCGGATGAAGGTGGCTGCCGCGGCCGAATAGGCCGCTGCCGTTGCCGAGCCTGCATCGCGAGGCAGGTCGCGACACCGACCAGCCATTCACCGAATCAAGTGCGAGGCGCGGCCAGCATCGGCCGGACGCCCGCCGACAGGGAGAGCACCATGGGAGTTGACGGAATCGGCGCCAGCGTCGTGCGCAAGGAAGACAGGCGCTTCATCACCGGCAAAGGCCGTTATGTCGACGACATCCGCCTTCACGGCATGACCTATGCGGCCTTCGTCCGCAGTCCCCATGCCCATGCCAAGGTCAAGGGCGTCGACACCTCCGAGGCACTGAAGATGCCCGGCGTGGTCGCGGTGCTGACCGGCCGCGAGCTGGTCGACGACAAGATCGGCAATCTGATCTGCGGCTGGATGATCCATTCGAAGGACGGCTCACCCATGAAGATGGGTGCCTGGCCCGCCATGGCCCCGGAGACCGTGCGCTTTGGCGGTCAGGCGGTGGCGGTGGTGATCGCCGAGACCCGCAACCAGGCCAAGGACGGCGCCGAGGCGGTGCAGGTCACCTACGAGGAACTGCCTGCGGTGGTCGACGTCAAGTCGGCGATCGCCCCGGGCGCGCCGCAGCTTCACCCGGAGGCCCCCGGCAACATCATCTATGACTGGCAGATCGGCGATCAGGCGGCGACCGAGGCAGCGTTCAAGTCGGCGGCGAATATCGTCGGCATGGACCTGATCAACAACCGCCTGGTGCCGAACGCCATGGAGCCCCGGGCGGCGGTCGCCGATTACGACGCGGCGGAGGACCACTACACCCTCTACACCACGTCGCAGAATCCGCATGTGGCGCGTCTCGTGCTCTCGGCCTTCTACAACATCGCACCGGAGCACAAGCTGCGGGTGATCGCACCCGACGTCGGCGGCGGCTTCGGCTCGAAGATCTACATCTATCCCGAGGAGATGGTGGCGCTGTGGGCGTCCAAGAAAGTCGGCAGGCCGGTGAAATGGACCGCTGACCGCACCGAATCTTTCCTCACTGACGCCCATGGCCGCGACCACGTCAGCCATGCGGAAATGGCCTTCGACAAGGATAACAGGATCACCGGCCTGCGGGTGACGACCCACGCCAATCTCGGCGCCTATATGTCGCTGTTCTCGTCCTCGGTGCCGACTTATCTCTATGCGACGCTGCTGTCAGGCCAGTATGTCATCCCGAGCATCTATGCCGAGGTGATCACGGTCTACACCAACACCACCCCGGTGGACGCCTATCGCGGCGCCGGTCGGCCGGAGGCGAGCTTCCTGCTCGAACGGATGATGGAAACGGCGGCGCGCCAGCTCAAGGTCGACCCCGCCGAGCTGCGGCGCAAGAACTTCATCACCCAGTTCCCCTACCAGACGCCAGTGATCATGGCCTATGACACCGGCGACTTTAACGCCTCGCTCGACGCGGCGATGCGGGCGATCGACTACGCCGGCTTCCCCGCGCGCAAGGAGAAGGCGCGCCAGGCAGGCAAGCTGCGCGGCATCGGCATCTCCTGCTACATCGAGGCCTGCGGCATCGCTCCGTCCAAGGCGGTAGGCAGTCTCGGCGCCGGCGTCGGCCTGTGGGAATCCGCCGAGGTGCGCGTCAACCCGGTCGGCACCATCGAGATCCTGACCGGCTCGCACAGCCACGGCCAGGGGCACGAGACCACCTTCGCCCAGGTGGTGGCCGACCGCCTCGGCATCGGCATCGACCAGGTGTCGATCGTCCACGGCGACACCGACAAGGTGCAGTTCGGCATGGGGACCTACGGCTCGCGCTCCGGCGCGGTCGGGCTTTCTGCCATCGTCAAGGCCATGGAAAAGGTCGAGGCCAAGGCCAAGAAGATCGCCGCCCATCAGCTCGAGGCGTCCGAGGGCGACATCGTCATCGAGGGCGGCCAGTTCAAGGTCGCCGGCACCGACAAGGCGCTGGCGCTGCCGATGGTGGCGCTCGCGGCCTACACTGCCCACAACCTGCCGGACGGCATGGAGCCGGGATTGAAGGAGAGCGCCTTCTACGATCCCACCAACTTCACCTTCCCGGCCGGCGCCTATATCTGCGAACTCGAGGTCGATCCTGCGACCGGCCGAACGACGTTCGTCAACTTCGTCGCCGCCGACGACTTCGGCCGCCTGATCAACCCGATGATCGTCGAGGGCCAGGTTCACGGCGGCCTCGCCCAGGGCATCGGCCAGGCGCTGCTCGAAGGCACGGTCTACGACAAGAACGGCCAGCTCATGACCGCGTCGTTCATGGACTACACCATGCCGCGCGCCGACGATCTGCCGTCCTTCAAGCTGTCGCACACCACAACGCTGTGCCCGGGCAACCCGCTCGGCATCAAGGGCTGCGGCGAGGCCGGCGCCATCGGCTCCTCCGCGGCGGTGATCAACGCCATCACCGACGCAATCGGCAACAACCGCCTGGAAATGCCGGCGACCCCAGACCGGGTCTGGCACGCCGCGCATCAGCAGCAAGCCGCAGAGTAAGGGAGCACGCGCCATGTATCAGACGACCTATCACCGCGCGGGAAGCATCGACGAAGCCGCCGGCCTGTTCGCCAAGGGATCGGAGGCCCGCTATCTTGCCGGCGGCCACACCCTGCTCCCCGTCATGAAGCAGCGCCTCGCCGCGCCTTCGGACGTCATCGATATCGCCAGGATCAAGGATCTCGTCGGCATCGAGGTCTCGGCGGACACGCTCACCATCCGGGCAGCGACCACCCATTACGACGTGGCGCAGAGCGCGGACGTGCGCAAGGCGATCCCGGCGCTGGCCGACCTCGCGTCCATGATCGGCGATCCGGCGGTGCGCCATCGCGGCACGATCGGGGGCTCGCTCGCCAACAATGATCCTGCCGCGGACTACCCCGCGGCGGTGCTGGGGCTCGGCGCGACGATCAGGACCAACAAGCGGACGATCGCGGCGGACGACTTCTTCCAGGGGTTGTTCACCACGGCGCTGGACGAAGGCGAGCTGATCACGGCGATCGCCTTCCCGATCCCGGCCAAGGCGGCCTATGCCAAGTTCCGCCACCCGGCGTCGCGCTTCGCCCTCACCGGCGTCTTGGTCGCCAAGACCAGATCGGGCGATGTCCGCGTCGCGGTCACCGGCGCCTCGCAAAGCGGTGTGACGCGCCTGCCCGACATGGAGGCCGCGCTCAAGGCCAACTGGTCGGCGACGGCGCTCGATTCCATCACCGTCTCGCCCGGCGGGCTGATGGGCGACATCCACGGCTCGGCCGATTATCGCGCCAACCTCGTCAAGGTGATGGCACAGCGCGCGGTGACGGCGGCCGGGTGAACCGCACCACCCCGGAGCCCCATGCGGCAAGGGCCGGCGCCTGGCGCCGACCCTTGTGCATCCGACTTATGCGTCATCCCGCGGTGTGCGCCGCCCGACCTGGGGGATCCGAGCCTCGAAGACGCACCTCACCATGGCGGCGGAAGCGGTTATACTTGCGCTCCTACTTGGCCGAAACGCTCCGGAGCTCCGACCATGACCGATGCCCGCCGTTCGGCGCCGGCCGCCCTGCGCAACCGTGGCCCGATCCTCGACGTCCTGCGCGAGGAACTTCCCGCGCGGGGGCTCGTGCTGGAAATCGCAAGCGGCACCGGCGAACACGTCACGCATTTTGCCGCCAACCTGCCGGCCCTCACCTTTCAACCCTCGGACATGGATGCAGGGGCCCGCGCCAGCGTCGCGGCGTGGACGGCCGACCTCGGCCTCGCCAACGTGCGCCCGCCGCTGACGCTCGATGCCGCGGCCGAGAGCTGGCCGATCACAGCTGCCGACGCCATCATCTGCATCAACATGATCCACATCTCGCCGTGGACTTCGACGCAGGGGCTGATGCGGGGCGCCGCACGCATCCTGCCGCAGGGCGCGCCGCTCTGCCTATATGGCCCCTACCGACGTGATGGCGTCGCCACCGCAGCGAGCAACGAGGAATTCGATGCGAGCCTAAAGGCGCGCCACCCGGCCTGGGGCCTTCGCCGCCTGGAGGACGTCGCCGCGCTCGCCGCCACCCATGGCCTTTCCCTCACCCGTGTCGCCGAAATGCCGGCCAACAACCTGACCGTGGTGTTTCGAAAGCGGTGAGCGACAAGGGCAGAGACAGCGGCCGACGGCCCATCGCCTCACGCCGCGCTGCGACCGTCGACGTGAAGAACGCCGCGGCGGATCTGGTCCTCTTCGATCGATTCGAACAGCGCCTTGAAATTGCCTTCGCCGAAGCCCTCGTCACCCTTACGCTGGATGAACTCGAAGAAGATCGGGCCGATGGCGTTGGCCGAGAAAATCTGCAGCAGCACCCTGGTATGGCCGCCGTCGACCACGCCTTCGCCGTCGATCAGGATGCCGTTCTTTTGCAGCCGTGCGAGATCCTCGCCATGGCCGGGCAGCCGGGCGTCGATGCGTTCGAAATAGGTGTCGGGCGGCGAGGGCATGAAGGACAGGCCCTCAGCACGCAGCCGCTCAATGGTGCCATAGATGTCGCCCACGCCGCAGGCGATGTGCTGGATACCTTCGCCGCGATAAAGGCTGAGATATTCCTCGATCTGGCCGGAATCGCCGGCGTCCTCGTTGATCGGAATCCGGATCTTGCCGTCAGGACTGGTCAGCGCCCGGGAGAACAGGCCCGAGGCGCGGCCCTCGATATCGAAGAAGCGGATCTGGCGGAAGTTGAACAGCTTCGCATAGAAATCGGTCCACACATCCATGCGGCCGCGATGGACGTTATGGGTGAGGTGATCGATGTAATAGAGCCCGGCGCCCTCGGGCCGCGGATCCGCCGCGCCGAGCCATTCGAATTCAGCCGCGTAAGGTGACCCCTTGGCGCCGTAACGATCGACGAAATACAACAGGCTGCCGCCGATCCCCTTGATCGCCGGCACGTCCAGCGCCTTCTGGGCCGCGCTCGCCTCCGCCGGCTCGGCGCCGAGCTTGATGGCCCGCTCATAGGCCTTCTGCGCGTCGGCCACGCGGAACGCCATCGACGGCGCGCACGGACCATGCTCGGCGACGAACCGCCCGGCATGGCTGCCCGGCTCGGCATTGACGAGATAATTGACGTCGCCCTGCCGATAAAGCGTGATCGCCTTGCAGCGATGTCTCGCCACCGCGACAAAGCCCATCAGCTTGAACAGCGCATGGAGCTGTGCAGGCTCAGGATGTGCGAACTCGACGAATTCAAAGCCGTCGGCGCCCATGGGATTGGATTCGGAAATCACCGCGGCTGGCGCGTCGTGCGGAAACGGACCCATGGTCTCTCCCTGGGCTGTGGCGATCATTGCAGCAAATGATTGCGCGAGACCGCCGCAATGTTCATGCAAAATGAGGCTCAATATGCCATTCTTATGCACGTTTCGTGCATGAACAGGACCTCGTACGCATGATCCATCTCGACAGCTTCGACCTGAAGATTCTCGCGGCGCTGCAGGCGGAGGGCCGGCTCACCAACCAGGAGCTCGCCGATGTCGCCAGGCTGTCGGCATCGCAATGCTCGCGGCGACGCGCCCGCCTCGAGGAGGAGAAGATCATCCAGGGTTATTACGCCGATCTCTCCGCCGATGCGCTGGGCTTCAACGTCATCGCCCTGGTGCAGATCACCCTCGCCACCCACTCGCCCAACAACGCCAAGCGCTTCCGCGACCTGGTGCGGCGGGTCGATGCGATCCAGGAGGCCTATGCCCTGACCGGCGACGCCGACTATCTGCTCAAGATCGCCCTGCGCGATCTCAAGAGCCTGTCCGACATCGTCAACAACGTGCTGATGCCGCACGAGAGCGTCGCCCATGTGCGCTCCTCGATCGTGCTCGACTGCCTCAAGACGACGCGCCGGCTGCCGATCGGCAAAGCCGGATGAGGACACGCTCGCGCGTTAACCTGTTGTGCGATCGCCGGCCGAGTTGCCGAACCCATTTTGTGTCTCGCGACGGGTGCGGGCACCACATCGAGCATGACTCAACGAACGCGAATCACTTCTCGCCGATTCGTCCCTGCTTCGTTCCTCGACTGTTCGAAAGATTAACGCGACACGGAACATGCGTCGCATTGTGGGACGATGCCGGTAACGCCCATTCATCACAGGCGGACGAGGCACGCGTTAACCACTGATGAGCGCCACGCGATCAGGCGCCGCTGCCATCTTGTGCTTCTCTCTCGGTGTACGCACCACATCGAGCATGCTGCGCGCTGCGCGAATCGCATTTCGCTGATTCGGACCCGCTTCGTTCCACCGGTGTTCGAGAAGTTAACGGCACGACGACCGACGTCCTCCGCTGGCACAGTGGTGTTAACGCGTCTCACAACACAGATCACACGCCTCATCGCCATCTTGTGTCTGTCTCGCACAGGCAGCACCACATGGCGCACGGCTTCGCCTGCGCGAATCGCTGTTCGCCGATTCGGGCCCGGTTCGTTCCACCCGCGTTCTGATCGTTAACGGAGCGAGCACGAACGTCGCATTCCGGCACAACAGGCCGTCGCCTTGACTCCCGTCGTTAACAAACCCTAACGTCGATTCGACGGTTCCCTTCGGGGATCAAAAGGGAATGCGGTGGGGACACCACCAGACAAGCTCGCCGCAGGCGAGGTCAGGGTGTCCGATTCCGCAGCTGCCCCCGCAACTGTCAGCGACGAGCCTGCTGTCCAGCGCCACTGGGAAATTCGGTCCCGGGAAGGCGACATCAGGTGATGACCCGCGAGCCAGGAGACCTGCCGTCGATCGTGGTCACACGCGGCAATGTCGGTCGGGGAGTACAGGCATTGGTTTCATCGACGCATCCTGCGTCATGAACCTCGGTCGCGGTGACGTGCCACCGACGTCAACCGAGGCCATTCATGCCCGCCGTCTTTGTTTCCGCAGGGACTCGCCGCACCCGCTGGCTCGCCACCAGCTGTCTTGTGTCCTGTCTTGCATCCTGCCCTGCAATCCCCGTTCTCATCGCCACCGCGGCCGACGCCCAGCAGGCCACCCCACTGCCGGCGATCACGGTCGCCGCAAGCCGGCTCGACAGCGCCACCAACACCATCGTCGGCGCCTCGAGCACGGTCATCTCCGCCGCCGAGATCGCACGCTCGCCGGCGCAGTCGCTGCAGGACATCATCGCCCAGACCCCCGGCGTGCAGGTGCAGTCCACCTTCGGCATCGCCAACGGCGCCTACACCGCGGTCGACCTGCGTGGCTTCGGCGCCTTCGCCAGCGCCAACACCCTGGTCCTGATCAACGGCCGCCGCGTCAACGACCTCGACCTCATGGGGGTCGACTTCTCGACCATCCCGCGCGATTCCATCGAACGCATCGAGATCACCCGCGGCAATTCCGGCGCGGTGCTCTATGGCGACAACGCCGTCGGCGGCGTCATCAACATCGTCACCAAGACCGCCGTCGATGGTCCGCCGGCGAGCATGAAGGCGGAAGCCGGCACCGGCTCCTTCAACCAGCGCCAGGGCGTGGTCTCCGCCGCCGTCAATCAGGGGCCGTGGTCCTCGTCGGCCTTTGGCAATGTCTTTTCATCGGGCGGCTGGCGCACCAACAACGCCATCAACCAGGTCAACGGCGTCGGCGACCTCCGCTACACGACGCCGGACTTCACCGCCTTCCTGAACCTCGCCGGCGACAACCAGCACATCGGCTTTCCCGGCGGACGCCGGGTCGATCCCACCACCGGAGCCAGCCAGATCGCGACCGATCCGCGCGGCTCCTCGACACCGTTCGACCATGGCGACAAGCAGGGCATCAATGCCACCGCCGGATTCACCACGACCTTGCGGGACGGCGTCGACCTGATCGTCGACGGCGGTGTCCGCGTCAAGAAACAGCAATCCGCCTTCTTCGGCGACGTGCCGCTGTCGAGCTTCAACGCGAGCTTCAGCGACAGTCACCTCAGCACCTGGTCGTTGACACCTCGGCTGTCGATCAAATCGGTCCTGTTCGGCCTGCCCTCCACCGTTCTGACCGGGGTCGACTTCCACGACGCGACCTACCATTCCAGCCGCTCGCAATATCGCAGCTCCGCACCGGTCCACGTCTATGATCTCGGCCAGCAGACCCTCGCGGCCTATTACCAGCAGACCGTGAGTGTTCTGCCGACCACCGACCTGACTTTGGGTGGCCGCATCCAGCGCACCCTGGTGACCGCGCGCGACACGCTCGATCCGACCGCGCCGAATTACTTCGGTGACGCCCAGCAACTGCCGCTCGATCAGGCGCAGACCAACACCGCCGTCCTCGGCGGCCTCGAACATCGCTTCAACGAGGTGTTCACCGGCTTCGCCCGCGCTGCCAGCGCCTTCCGCACGCCCAATGTCGACGAGCGGGTCAGTTCCGGGCCGATGTTCGACGCCTTCTTCAACCCGGTGGCCAACAATTTCGACATCAAGACCCAGACCTCGTATGACGTCGAGACCGGCCTGCGCGTCAACGCCGGTCGCTTCGAGATGCAATCCAGCGTCTACGACATGGAGCTGACCAACGAGATCCATTACAATCCGGTCAGCTTCTACAACTACAACCTCGACCCGACCCGCCGTTACGGCAGCGAGACCAGCGCCAGCTATCGCATCAATGACAGCCTGCAACTACGCGGCGGCTTCACCTATACCCGCGCCGTGTTCCGCGAAGGCCAATATGCCGGCAGCGACGTGCCGCTGGTGTCGCGCTATTCCGGCAGCGCCGGCGTCAGCTGGGACATCTTCGACAAGTATCTGGTGTTCGACGCCACGTTGCGGGCCTGGTCGAGCCGCCGCATGGACAACGATCAGCAGAACCTCCAGCCGAAGATCCCGGCCAATGCCACCGTGGACGTCAAGCTGAGCGGGGCCTATGAGCGCTACTTCTGGTCGGCCGGCATCAACAATCTGTTCAACGTCGCCTATTACGACTACGCCATCGCCAGCGCGACGACCCGGGGCGTGTTCAACGCCTATCCGCTTCCGGGCCGCACCTATATGGTGAAGGCCGGGGCGACATTCTGAAGGAGGCAAGGCAATTTGGCCGAATTCCTGGCTCAGTCTCTGCATCACGCACATCGTCGTGGCCGGGCATGTCCCGGCCATCGACGTCCTGCCTTGATCAATCGCTGCAAAGGCATCGATGCCCGGCATCAGGCCGGACATGACGAAAGTGGTCTAAAGATCACCTTGGCCCCCACCCTCCCATGACCACCCGCCTCTCGCCGCTCACCGCCAGCCTCCTGCTCGCCACGCTCGCGACCACCCTTGCGATCGTCTCGCTTGGCATCGGTCCGGTGCGGCTATCGCCGGAGGCCGTTCTCGCCGGGCTGCTCGGCGACGGCAGCGACATCAAGGCGATCATCGTCCGCGAGATCCGCCTGCCGCGCACCATCCTCGCGCTCGCCATCGGCGGCATGCTCGGCCTCGCCGGCGCGGCGCTGCAGGGCCTGCTGCGCAATCCGCTGGCCTCGCCCTCGCTGTTCGGCGCACCGCAATCGGCGGCTTTCGGCGCCGTGCTGATGATCGCGCTCGGCCTTGCCGACGTGCGCTCCTTCACGCTGCCGCTCGCCGCCATTGCCATGGCCTTCGTCTCGGTCTTCGTGCTGCTGGCGATCGCCGGCCGCAATGCCGGCCTCCTGCTCCTGATCCTTGCCGGGCTGGCGATCTCGAGCTTCGCCGGCGCCCTCACCGCGCTGGTGATGAACCTGTCGCCGAATCCCTTCGCCGCGCTGGAGATCGCCTTCTGGCTGCTCGGCTCGCTCGACGACCGCAGCTTCCAGCATGTCGCCATGGCGCTGCCGTTCATGGTGGCCGGCAGCATCGTGCTGATGCGCCGGCGCCATGCCTATCGGGTGCTGAGCCTCGGCGAGGAGGCGGCGCAGTCGCTCGGCATCGACGTGGCGCGGCTGCGGCTCGAGACGATCATCGGCGTCGCCCTAGGCGTCGGCGGCGCCGTGGCGGTCGCCGGCACCATCGGCTTTGTCGGGCTTGTCGCCCCGCATCTGGTGCGGCCGCTGATCGGCGCAGATCCAGGACGCCTGATGCTGCCTTCGGCGCTCGCCGGCGCCTGCCTGCTCGTCGCCTCCGACATCGCCGTGCGGCTGATTCCCGCGACCAGCGATCTCAAGGTCGGGGTGCTGACCGCGATCATCGGCGTACCGTTCTTCCTCTGGCTGATCGTACGCGAACGCCGCGCCCTGTCCGGGAGCGCCGCATGACCGACGCCTTTCTCGTCGTCGAGCATCTTTGCATCGCGCTCGCCGGCCGGCCGGTGCTCGACGACATCTCCTTCGCACTGCCGCAGCGCGGTCTCGTCGCCCTCGTCGGCCCCAACGGCGCCGGCAAGACGACCCTGCTCCGCGCCCTCGCCCGGCTTCTGACGCCGCGCGACGAGATGCGCGGCGCGATCCGGTTCGACGGCCGCGATCTTGCCGCCATGCCGCTCGCCGAGCGGGCGCTTCGCATCGCCTACCTGCCCCAGGGGCACCAGGTCCACTGGCCGCTGCCGGCGCGCGACGTGGTGGCGCTCGGCCGCACGCCCCACGGCGCCACTGATCCGTCGCGGCTCGTCAAGGCCGATGCCGCAGCGGTGGACCGCGCCATCGCCGCGGCCGAGGTCGCGGCCTTTGCCGACCGGCCGGTGACCGAACTCTCGGGCGGCGAGCGCAGCCGCGTGGCGCTCGCCCGCGTGCTGGCGGCCGAAGCCGGGGTGATCCTCGCCGACGAGCCGATCGCCTCGCTCGACCCGCGCTGGCAGATCGAGGTGATGAGCGTGCTGGCGCGCGTCGCCCGCGTCGATAGTCTCGTGGTGGTGGTGACGCACGATCTCGGCCTTGCCGCGCGCTTCGCCGATCGCGTGCTGGTGCTCGATCACGGCCGGCTCGCCGCCAGCGGCCCGGCCGAAACTGCGCTCAATGACGCGACGCTGCGCCAGGTGTTCAACATCGAGGTGTTTCGTGGCGCGCGCGACGGCGCTGCGGTCATCGTGCCCTGGGCGGGATCGAAGCCGTGAGGACGGCCTGGCGCGCAACCCTTGGCTCCGTCCTTGTGCTGGCCGCGCTCATCGCGCCATCCACTGCGGCGGAGGCGCCTCGCCGCGTCGTCTCGATCAATCTATGCACCGACCAGCTTTTGCTGGCGCTCGCCGATCCGTCCCAGATCGCCGGGCTCGGCCCCTATGCGCGCGATCCCGAACGCTCGTTCTTTGCCGCGCGCGCAATGCCCTTTCCGTCGCTGTCGGGCAAGGCCGAAGACGTGCTGGTGCGGCATCCCGATCTCGTGCTCGCCGGGCGTTTCACCAGGCGCGAGACGCGCGACCTCCTTGCCGCCAAGGGACTGACACTGATGACCCTGGCGCCGGCGCGCTCCATCGCCGAGACCGAGGCGCATATCCGCATGATCGGCGACGCCCTTGGTCATCCCGAGCGGGCGGCGGCCGAGATCGCGCACATCGAGGCGGCGCTGGCCCGCGCCCGCGCTGCCGCGGCCAAGCGGCCATTGCGCGTGCTCGGCGTCTCGCGCCGCGGCTGGATCAGCGGCACCGACAGCCTCAGCGCTTCGCTGCTATCGGCGGTCGGCCTCGCCAACGCGGCGCGCGATCTCGGCATCGGCACCGGCGGTTTCGCTTCGCTGGAGCAGATCGTCGCGGCCGGGCCCGATCTGCTGCTGATGGAGGAACACACCACCGCGGCGGAGGACCAGGGCCAGGCCTTCCTGCTGCATCCGGCCTTGATGCGGCTCTATCCGCCGGACAAGCGCATCCTGCTGCCGGAGCGGCTGATCACCTGCGGCGGCCCGATGCTGGCCGAGGCGATCGACCGGCTGACGACAGAACTGAAGCGGGTGGAAGGGCAGGAGAAATAGGGTCTTTCGTCATCCTGAGGCGCGAGCGAAGCCAGCCTCGAAGGATGGCGCGGGGACAGCTTTCACTGCCGGCCACCACACGCTCCTACATCACCCCGCCCTTCAGCCATAGCGGCAGGCCGGCGGCGATGAAGGCGACGCGGACCGCCACCTCGGCGACGGCCTGGTTGAGCCGGCCCTGGGCGTCGCGGAAGGCGCGCCCGAGCGACGTTTCGGGCACGAGGCCAAGACCGACCTCGTTGGAGACCAGCACGATGTCGCCGGGCGCCTGGCGCAGCACCGCAACCAGCCGCGCCGTCTCGTCGTCGACCTCCCTGCCGGCGTGCATCAGATTCGACAGCCACAGCGTAAGACAATCGACCAGCAGCGCGCTGTCGGCAGCGGCATTGTGTGCGACGGTCTCGCCCAGCGCCAGCGGTGCCTCGATCGTCTGCCAAACGGCTGGGCGCCGCGCCCGATGATGGGCGATGCGTTCCGCCATTTCGGTATCGCCCGCCGTCGCGGTGGCGAGATAGATCCGCCGCGTCGCGGTGCTCTCGGCGATCAGTCTTTCGGCGAAATTCGACTTGCCCGAACGGGCGCCGCCGAGCACGAGCGTAACCGTCATGTTGGCGCTCCCACGCGCTGATTGACCCCACTGATCCGCCAGTTGCCGGCGAGGCGGTCGATGCGCGTCAGTGACAAGGGATCGACGACAAAACGCAGCGCCGCGGCGGGATCGAGATCGAGCGCCACCGCGAGCGCGGCCCGCACGGTGCCCGAATGCACCACCAGCACGACGTCGCCGATCGGCACCGCACCGAGCCCGGCGCGCACCCGGGCGATCTGGCCGACGAAACTTTCGCCGCCGGGCGGCGCATTGGTGGCGGCGGCCGCCCAGAACGCGCGATAGGTTTCGCCGCCCTCCGCCTCCAGATCACGATGGCGTCGCCCGGTCCAGGCGCCGAAATCCTGTTCGCGAAAGGCCGGTTCGGGGATCGCCGCGAGTCCGAGCGCCGCGGCCGTATCGCGGGTGCGCCGGGCCGGGCTGGCGAAGCTCGGCGCGCCGGCCGGCAGCATGGCGGCCAGCGCCGCGAACGCAGCCATGTCACTGACGTCGGCCGGTGCATCCGGCGCGTGGATGATGCCGCGGCCGCCGGCTACCGGAGCATGACGGATCAGCCACAAGCGACTCTCGCTCATGACAGCCTCGCCGCCACGACCAGCAGCACCAGGATCTCCGCCACCTGTTCAGCGCCGCCGAGCACGTCGCCGGTGACGCCGCCGATCTGCCATCTGGCGACGGCGCCCATGACCGCAACGCCGAGGCCCGCGACGATGACGGCCAGCAAGGCTGTGGCGAACGGCAGCATGAGCAGCGCGATGACGACGCCGAACAGCGCGGCGAGCGCGACGCTGCCTTGACCGGGCCGGCCGGCGGTCGCGGCAAGGCCATCCTGGCGTGCCGAAGGCAGCGCCAGGGCGAGGGCCGGAATCGCGGCCCGCCCCAGTGCGTGGGCGGCGACCAGAGCGCCGATCAACGCGCCCGACGGCAGCGCCGCCAGCACCGCTGCCCTGGCGCCGAAACTCGTGAGCAGGGCAAGGCCGCCATAGGTGCCGAGCCGGCTGTCGCGCATGATGGCGAGCTTGGCCTCGCGGTCGCGGCCGCCGCCGAAGCCGTCGCAGACGTCGGCGAAGCCGTCCTCATGCAGGGCACCGGTGAGCAGAGCGGTGGCGCCGAGGGCCAGCACGGCGCTGGCGAGCGGCGGCACCGAGAGCCGCAACAAGGCGAGTTGCACCAGCGCGGCAACAAGGCCGATGGCGGCGCCGACTACAGGCAGCACCCGCATCGCCCTCGCCATGTTGACAGCCTGCGCCGAATGCGGAATGGGCAGACGGGTCGCAAAGGTGATGGCGGTCCAGAGATCGTCGAGCCAGGCGGTCATGCCGAACCATTCGCCCAAATCGGCGCCGCGCGCCAGTCGTGATTTTCAGGATCCTGGACATGGAATTCGACAGCCTCGATGCCATTCGCGCGGTTTGCCGCGACCTGCCGCAGGGTAACGCCAAGGCGCAGGCCGCCGCCGAAATGCGCGAGGGCCAGCTCACCAAGCCGCCGGGCAGTCTCGGCGAACTGGAAGCCCTCGCCGCCTGGCTGGCGCTGTGGCAGGGCCGCGCGGAGCCCCGCCTCGACAACGTCACCATCGCGGTCTTCGCCGGCAATCACGGCGTCGCCGCGCGCGGCGTCTCGGCCT
The DNA here is from genome assembly GCF_024181725.1 of Bradyrhizobium sp. WD16. Lineage (NCBI taxonomy): Bacteria > Pseudomonadati > Pseudomonadota > Alphaproteobacteria > Hyphomicrobiales > Nitrobacteraceae > Bradyrhizobium > Bradyrhizobium sp. WD16. The sequence continues at coordinate 1,215,048 of NZ_CP028908.1, forward strand.
TTCCAGCCGACGTGACCGCGCAGATGGTGCAGAATTTTGCCCATGGCGGCGCCGCCATCAACCAGTTGGCCAAAGCCGCCGGCGCCGAGCTGAAGGTGACGCCGCTGTCGCTCGAGACATCGACCGCGGACTTCACCGCCGAGCCCGCCATGAGCGAGGGCGACTTCCTCTCCTGCGTCAACCAGGGCGCCGCAACCGTCGCGCTCGCCTGCGACCTGCTGGTGGTCGGCGAAATGGGCATCGGCAATACCTGCGTCGCCGCAGCGCTGTGCGCGGCGCTGCTCGGCGGCGGTGCGGCGCACTGGACCGGCCGGGGCACCGGCGTCGACGACGCCGGGCTGGCGCGCAAGCAGACGGCGATCGAGCTGGGCCTGGCCCGCCATCGCGACGTCCTTGCCGATCCCTTGAGCGTCGCCCGCGCCCTCGGCGGCCGCGAGCTCGCCGCCATTTTCGGCGCAGTTCTGGCCGCGCGGCTGCGCCGCGTCCCGGTTCTGCTCGACGGTTTCGTCACCGCCGCGGCGGTGCTGCCGCTGGCGAAGCTGGCGCCGGACGCCCTCGGCCATTGCCGCGCTGGCCATGTCTCAGCCGAAGCCGGCCACCGCCTGCTGCTGCGGGAATTGGGATTGAAGCCGCTGCTCGATCTCGGCCTGCGGCTCGGCGAAGCCTCCGGCGCGGCGCTGGCGATCCCGCTGCTCCGCGGCGCCCTCGCCTGCCACGCCGGCATGGCGACGTTCGCCGAGGCCGGGGTCAGCGACAAGAACTGACACCCGCACTTCCTACTTGGCGACGAGCTTCGCGGCCAGATAGGCGGCGGCGCGATCGAGCGTGACGAGCTTGGGATAGTCGATCTCGGGGATGTCGATGCCGAGGCGACGGGTGAGCGCGGTGACGAAATTGAGAAAATCGATCGAATCGATGTCAAGTGCATCACGCAGGTCGGCACCGGCATCGATCGATGCCGGATCGGCCTCCGGCGCGATCTTGCCGAGCTCTTCGATCACCAGCTTGCGAATTTCAAGGTCGTTCATAATCGCTCCGGCTGTTGCAGCAGCTTGCCGATCTCGCTCAGGAACAGAGCCCCGCCATGGCCGTCGCTCACCCTGTGATCGGCTGACAGGGTGATGGTGACGATCGAGCGCGGTCCGACGGACCCGTCGACGACCCACGGTCGCGCCACAACCTTGCCGAAGCCGATGATGGCGACCTGCGGCGGATAGATGACGCCGTAGAGGACCTCGACGCCGCGTTCGCCGAGGCTCGAGACCGTGATCGTCGGATCGGAAATCTCCGAGCTGCGGATCCGCCCCAGCCGGGTCCGCTGCACGAGGTCACGCATGCGGCTCATCAGCGCATCGACCGGCAATTGGTCGACGTCATGCAGCGCGGGCGCCGCGAGACCGCCGCCGCGAATCGCGATCGCCACGCCGACGTGGATGCTCGGCGACGGTTCGTAACGGCCGTCGCGATAGAACCCGTTGAAGGCGGGGAAGCGCCGCGCGGCGATGGCCGTCGCCTTGAGCGCCAGAGCGCCCAGCAGCAGCCGGCGGTCGGGCGGCAGCGTCGCGTTCTGCTGCGCCAGCCATGCCTCGCAGCCGGTGACGTCGACCTCATGGGCGAGATAGTAATGCGGAATCTCCCGCTTGGACCTCGCCATCGCCGCGGCGATGGCGAGGCGCATGGCGTCGAGATCGATGCCCGGGGCCCGCTTCATCTCCGGAGCTGGACCGACGGCAAGACTCCGCTCGACATCGGCATGGGTGATCGCCCCCTCCGGACCGCTGCCGGCCACGGCGGCGAGATCGAGCCCGTGCTCCGCGGCGAGCTTCCGCGCCGCCGGCGAGGCCCGTACGCGCGCCGCACCGGCAGGGACCATGATCGACGGCGCCGCGACGATTTTTGCCGGTACAACAGGCGGAGCCGCGGCCGGCGGCGCAGGCGGCTGCGGCACGGCCTCCCCGGCGCCGGGCTTGGCCTCGTCCGCAGTCCGGATCCGCGCCAGCACGGTGCCGACGGGCACCTTGGTCTTCACATCGATCAGGATCCGTTCGATCTCGCCCGCCTGGAACGTCTCGATCTCGATGGCGCCCTTCTGGGTTTCGACGATGGCGACAATATCGCCGTGCTTGACCCGGTCGCCCGGCTTGACGAGCCATTCCACCAGTGTGCCCGCTTCCATGTCAGCGCCGAGCGAGGGCATGCGGAAGTCGGCCACGGCGCCCCCCTATTCACGGCCAAGCGCGGCCTTGGCGGCCGCGACAATGCGGGGCACCTGCGGAATTGCCGCCTCCTCGAGATGGCGCGGATAAGGAATCGGTACTTCCGCGCTGCAGACCCGGCGGATCGGCGCGTCGAGCTCCCAGAACGCCTGCTCGACGATCCGCATCCCGATTTCCGCCGACAGGCTGCCGCTCCGCCAACCTTCGTCGACGATGACCGCCCGGCGCGTCTTGGCCACCGAAGCCATGATGGCCGCATCGTCGAGCGGGCGCAGGCTGCGCAGATCGATCACCTCGGCCTCGATCTTGTCGCCGGCAAGCGCGGCCGCGGCCTCGAGCGTCTTCCACAACGAGCCGCCATAGGTGATGAGGGAGATGTCGCGCCCGGCACGCCGCACTGCCGCCTTGTCGATCTCGACCGCTCCGGCATCGGCGGCGAGTCTACCCGTCATGTTGTAGAGCATGACATTTTCGAAGATCAGCACCGGGTCGGGCTGCTCCAGCGCCGTCCACAGCATGCCGCGAGCATCCTCGAGGGTCGCCGGCGCCAGCACCTTGATGCCTGGAATATGCGCGTACCAGCCCTCGAGGCTGTGCGAGTGCTGGGCCGCGACCTGGCGGCCAGCCCCGGTCGCCATGCGAATGACCAGCGGCACACCGAACTGATTGCCCGACATGTGGCGGATCGTTGCCGCGGTGTTGAGGATCTGGTCGAGCGCCAACAGGCTGAAATTCACCGTCATCAATTCGACGATCGGACGCATGCCGGCCATCGCCGCGCCGATGCCGGCGCCGGTGAAGCCGGATTCCGATAGCGGCGTGTCGCGGATCCGGTCGGGACCGAATTCGGCCAAAAGGCCCTTGCTCACCGCATAACAGCCGCCATAGCGCCCGACGTCCTCGCCCATCAAAAATACGGCCGGGTCGCGGTGCAGCGCCTCCCGGATCGCCTCGCGCACGGCATCGCGGTAGGTGGTCTCGACGGTCCCGGGCTGCGAAGGTTGCGACATCGATCTCACCTATTGGCTGTCGCGACCGGCTCGGCATAGGTGAAGCGCGTCAACTGCCCGATCGGCTCCCAGCTTGCAGCCTCGGCGAATGCGACCGCATCGGCAATCTCGGCCGCCACGCCCGCCTCGATGCGGGCAAGCTCATCCGCATGGATCAGGTGGTTGGACTCGAGCCAGGTCGTCAAGCGCAGGATCGGATCTTTCTGCCGCCATGTCTCGACCTCGGCCTTGTCGCGATAGAGCTGGGCGTCGAACATCGAATGCGCGCGCAGCCGGTAGGTGCGGCATTCGAGGAAATAGGGCTTGCCGGTCTCACGAACCTGATGCACCGCGCGGCGGGCGGCCGCCTCGACGGCGACCACATCCATGCCGTCGACCGCTTCGGCGGCGATGCGGTAGCACGCCGCCTTGCGCTGGAGATCGGTCTCCGATTCCGACAGTGCCAGCGCCGTTCCCATGGCGTAGAGATTATTCTCGCAGACGAACAGGACGGGCAGGCCCCACAGCGCGGCCAGATTCAGGCTTTCGTGGAATTCGCCTTCGGCGACGGCGCCGTCGCCGAAGAAGCAGGCGGTGACGATGCCGGCGCCGCGCATGTGGTCGGCAAGGGCAAGGCCGACCGCCAGCGGCAGTCCGCCGCCGACGATGGCATTGCCGCCGTAGAAATTCTTTGCGCGGTCGAACAGGTGCATGGAGCCGCCGCGGCCGTGGCTGCAGCCTTCCTGCTTGCCGAACATCTCGGCCAGCGCCGCGGTCATCGGCACGCCGCGGACCAGCGCCTGGCCGTGCTCGCGATAGGTGGCGACGATCCGGTCGCGGCTTTCCAGCACCGGGATGACCCCGACGGCAACTGCCTCCTCGCCGTCATAGAGGTGCAGGAAGCCCCGGATCTTCTCCTGCGTGTAGAGTTCGGCGCATTTGTCCTCGAAGCGGCGGATCCGGATCATCTGCCGCAAGAGTTCCAGCATGTGCTCGCGCGACAGGCGCGGCTTGTCGGCGGCGATAGTCATCGCTCCTCGCTTTCCAGCGTCGAGATGTCGCCCTCCGGCAGGCCGAGCTCACGCGCCTTGAGCAGGCGGCGCATGATCTTGCCGCTGCGGGTCTTCGGCAGATTCTGCCGGAACGCGATGTCCTTCGGCGCCACCGCCGGACCGAGCCGCCGCCGGGCGTGGCCGAGCAGCTCCTTGCGCAGCGCCTCGCTCGCCTCGAATCCGTTCTTGAGTGCAACATAGGCCTTCACGAGCTCGCCGACGGTCGGCTCGGGAATGCCGATCACGCCGGCCTCGGCAACGGAGGGATGCTCCATCAAGGCGCTCTCCACCTCGAACGGACCGATGAGATGGCCGGCGCTCTTGATGACGTCGTCGCTGCGGCCGACGAACCAATAATAGCCCTCGTCGTCGCGCAACGCGAGATCGCCGGTGAGATACCAGCCGCCGGCGAAGCACTTGCGGTAGCGTTCCTCCTCGTTGAGATAGGCCCGCATCATCGACGGCCAGCCGGGACGCAGCGCCAGTTCGCCCATGGCCATCGGCTTGTCGACCTCACGCACCGCGCCGCCCTCGAGGCGCTCGACAATGCCGGCGACGATGCCCGGCAGCGGCCGGCCCATGGAGCCCGGCTTGACGTCCATGGCGCGGTAATTGGAGATCATGATGCCGCCGGTTTCGGTCTGCCACCAGTTGTCGTGGAACGGCTTGCCGAAGGCGGAAGCGCCCCACGCCACGGCCTCCGGGTTGAGGGGCTCGCCGACGCTCGCCATCAGCCGCAGGGCGGAGAGATCGAAGCGCCTGGTGATCTCGGCGCCAGCCTTCATCAGCATGCGGATGGCGGTCGGTGCGGTGTACCAGACCGTGACCTTCTGATCCTGCAGGATGCGGTACCAGCGCTCGACCTCGAATTCGGCGTGGTCGACGATCATGGCGGCGCCGTTGGTCAGCGGCGAGATGATGCCGTACGAGGTGCCCGTCACCCAGCCGGGATCGGCGGTGCACCAGAACACGTCGTCCGGGCGAAGATCGAGCGCGAGGCGCCCGGTGATGTGATGGGCGACGACGGCGTCGTGGACATGGACGGCGCCCTTCGGGCGTCCGGTGGTGCCGCTGGTGAAATGCAGCAGCGCCGTATCCTCCGCTCCGGTCCATACCGTCTCGAACCTGTCCGGCACGTCCGCCAGCGCCGCGGCGAGATCGATGGTGTCCGGCGGCGGCGTCGATGACGCATCGATCAGGAAGACATGTTTGAGACCGGCGAGTTCCTTTCGCCACGGCTCGACCTTGCGCCGATAGAACGCTTCCGTGGTGATCAGCGCGCTGGCTCCGCCGATGGTCATGCGCGCCTTGATCGGCTCCGGTCCGAAGGCCGAGAACAGCGGCGAGAACACGCTGCCGTTCTTCAGCGTGCCGAGCGCGGCAATATAGAGCTCCGGCACGCGGCCGAGCAGCGAGAAGACGCGATCGCCCTTGACCACCCCTCGCCGGGCGAGCACGCCGGCGAAGCGGTTGGCCGCGGCGCCGAGCGCGGCGTAGCTATAGTCGCGAATCTCGCCGTCGCGCCCGATCCAGCGCAGCGCCAGCCTCTCGCCGCGTCCGGCGAGGACATGACGATCGACCGCCTCATGAGCGATGTTGAGCCCGTCGCCCGGCAGGCCGTCAAGCAGCGCGCGCGCCTGGGCCCAGGAAAAGGTCCGCGCGGCCTCGTCGTAGTCGGGAAGATTGGCGCCGAGACGATCCTCGGGGCGCTTGCGGATACGCTCCCACTCCATCGCCGACCTCATGGCTCCACGTCGGCGACACGGTACCGGCGAAGGCTCAGACAAACTTGACGTGGGTCAACTTCGCGCCCTGCCGGCACGCTGCACCGCAGCGCAATCAGCCGGGACACGGTCGCCCGGTGCGTTCAGCGCCATTTGTTTCGACCCGCGACCCGCATTGGGGCCGCATCGGCGCGGCACCTTGGAGCTTGATCAAGATCAGACCCGATCGCCGCGACTGCGGGAAGCTTGTGCTTGTTCCGCAGCCCTGCAGCAAGCGAGGGGGGAATGGAACAGTCCCTGGCCAACGTCTCCCGCCGCGTCTGGGAGATGAAATATCGCTACACCGACGACAAGGCCGACGAGGCCACGATCGCCGACAGCTGGCGGCGCATCGGCCGCGCCCTCGCCGCTGTCGAGACCGCCGATGCGCCGAGCTGGCAGGCGCGCTTCGAGGGCATTCTGCAGGATTTCAGGTTTCTTCCCGGCGGGAGGATCCAGGCCGGCGCCGGCGTGCGACGCGACGTGACGCTGTTCAATTGCTTCGTCATGGGGCCGATCGAAGACTCCATTCCCGGCATCTTCCGCGCGCTGGAGGAGGCCGCAGTCACGATGCAGAAGGGCGGCGGCATCGGCATCGACTTTTCGACGCTGCGTCCGCGCGGCACGCGCGCCCGCGACACCGGCACCGTCGCCTCGGGCCCTCTTCCCTTCATGCAGATCTGGGACGCCATGTGCGGCACCATTCTGTCCACCGGCGCCCGCCGCGGCGCCATGATGGCAACGCTGCGATGCGACCATCCGGACATCGGCGAATTCGTCGACGCCAAACGGCAGGCCGGCCAGCTGCGGCGCTTCAATCTGTCGGTCCTGGTGTCCGACGCCTTCATGGCGGCGGTGCGCGGCGACGCCGAATGGCTGCTGGTGTTTCCGGCCACAGCCTTCGCGGGCAGCGGCGAGACGCTGGACCGCCAATGGTCCGGCGCCAGGGAGCCGGTGCCGTGCCGCGTGGTCCGGCGCGTTGCGGCCCGCGACCTGTGGCGGGCCATCCTGCGCGCCGCCTATGACGTCGCCGAGCCGGGCGTGCTGTTCATCGACCGCATCAACCGCGCCAACAATCTCAATTACCGGGAGGAGATCAGCGCCACCAATCCCTGCGGTGAAATTCCCCTGCCGGCCTATGGCGCCTGCGATCTCGGTTCGATCAATCTGACACGCTTGGTGCGCGCGCCCTTCACGCCGCAGGCCCGGATCGATGCGCAGAAACTCGCCGAGACGGCAACGCTCGCGGTGCGGCTGCTGGACAACGTGATCGATGCCTCGCGCTTCCCCCTGCCGCAGCAGGCGGAGCGCGCCCGCGGCTCGCGCCGCATCGGCCTCGGCATCACCGGTCTCGCCGACGCCCTGGTAATGCTCGGATTGACCTATGGAGACGATGTTGCGCTGGAATTCGCAAGGGATTTGATGCGCACGATCTGTCACAGCGCCTATCGCGCCTCCATCGCGCTGGCCCGGGAAAAAGGGAGTTTTCCTCAATTCGAGCGCGACAGATATCTTCAGGGCGAATTCATCCGGAGCCTGCCCGGCGACATCCGCGACGGCATCGCCCGGCACGGCATCCGCAACAGCCACCTGCTGGCCATCGCGCCGACCGACACCATCAGCCTGCTGGCGGGAAATGTCTCGAGCGGGCTGGAACCGATCTTCGCCCCGTCCTACCGGCGCCAGCTGCTCGAAGCCGACGGGAGGTTGACCGAATACGAGCTGACCGATTATGCGCTGACCTTGTGGCGCGCCACCGCCGGTACCGAAACTGGGCAACCGGATCATTTCGTCACGACCGGCGGCCTCAGCCCGCGCGCGCATCTCGACACCCAGGCCGCGCTGCAGCCTTTCGTCGACAACTCCATCTCCAAGACCATCAACATTCCCGAAAGCTGCCCTTTCGCGGACTTCGAGACCGTTTACGACCTCGCCTATGACCTGAAGCTGAAGGGCTGCACCACCTTCCGTCCCAATCCTGTCACCGGCAGCGTCCTGAGCGAGACGGGCGCCGGTGACAACGCGCCGCATTGTTGCGTGCTCGAACGCGAGGCGGACTGAGGCGGCGATGACGGAGAGCAACGACAGTGCGCCTGACCTATCGCGCGACGAGGCTCCGTCGGTCCGCGTCTTTGTCGCGCTGAAAATCCATGAAGCCATCGCGCGCGATCTCGCCGTCGTCGCCCGGGAACTCGACGATCCCGCCGTTCGCCGCATTGCCATCGAGGACATTCACCTCACTCTGGTGCCGCCCTGGGCGGAACCGGCGCCGGCCAAGGCGATCGAGACTCTGGCGAGCGTCGCCGGCCGCTTCGGTCCCTTCCCGCTCGCCATCGAACACGTCGGCTACGGCCCCCAGCGCCGCGAGCCGAGGCTGCTCTGGGCCGACTGCGCCGACACCGAAGCGCTGGCATCGCTGCGGGCGGCGCTGCTCGCCGCCTTCGGCGGGAGTGACGACAGACCGTTCCGGCCGCACATCACCCTGGTGCGCATCCGCGGCAACGGCCGCGCCGTCGCGAAGCGCCATCCGCTCGACCGACGGCTGGCGCTGACGCAACAGATCAATTCGGTCGAACTGTTTCAGTCGCCTGCTCCTGGAGCGCACGGCTACAAGGTGCTGGCATCAGCGGCCTTGAGCAGTCAGGCCTTGCGGCTGTAGGCTCGCGCAGGAGCGAAGTCAGCCGTCCTTCGAGCTTTTGATCGGCATCAAGGCCCGCGACCGGTCCATACGAAAAATGGAACCGAGGCACATAGCCGGGACGCCGCTCCGGAGGACGTCAGCCATGGAACGCTATCCTGTCGATCTTGATCCCGGACAGGTCGTTCGCTGGATCAAGGCCGAATGCGAGGCCACACCTCTGGCCTTCCGCACGAGCGTGCGCTGCATGCGGGAAATGCGAACGCTGAACGGCAACGACGGCGTCGCACTGGACGACGAGGACCGCGGGGATCTCAGCGAGGTCGCCACCATCATCACACTCGAGATCGCGCCCGTGCACGCGAGAGACGGCTGGACGCTCAGCGTCGTTGTCGAGGACGAGCTCGGTCATCACTCGCTCGGCACCGGCACCATTGGCGAGGAAGTCCAGCTCGATCCGGACTATTTCTACCGCATGTTCATCCGGCGCGGCCGGGGCAACGCCATCGTCTCCGCCGAGGTCGACGATCCCTCGGCCCGGCAGCGGCTGAACTGGCTGTTGCACCTGATCGAGACCGACCACCATGCGCCCGACGGCCATGCGCCGCCCACGCGCAAGCGGAAGGCCGGATGAAGGTTCTGACGGAGAATTCGCCGGCGAATGGCCCCCGGCCAGCGTCCGATCGATTGCTATCGATCTGCCCGATTATCAGACCCCAAGCGAAACACGCGCGGAGAGTGAAGTTGTCCGCAGAAGTCGATAGGAGCCAGTCGTGAGTATAACCAGCGTCACCGCGCTCGATCACACCATTCAGAAAACCAATGTCTGGCTGCGTGATATCTCCGAGGAACTAAGCCTGGAGGACCGCCACCGCGCCTACGAGGCCTTGCGCGCCGTGCTCCACGCGATGCGCGACCGGCTGCCCCCGGACGTCGCGGTGCATTTCGGCGCCCAGCTCCCCATTCTGGTGCGCGGCATCTATTACGAAGGCTGGCACATGGCCGGAACGCCGACGAGGGAGCGCACCGTCCAGCACTTCGTTGACCGCGTGATCGCCAGCCTGCCTCCTGCCTTTCCGCTCGATCCGCTCGCCGTGACCCGCGGGGTATTCGAGGTGCTTTGGGAGCGGCTCGATCCGGACGCCTTCGACAAGCTGATGGAACATCTGCCGGAGCCGATCAGGACTTTGCGCACCGGCCCTCGCGCCTGACCGCCCAACTCCCTCCAACCTGCCGCAGATTGTCGATGCTTGATCGGGATCAACACGGGCGTTTCGCTTCTGTCTTGAAATAATAGTCGGTCGCGCCGAGGCGACGTGTGTCGCGCTCCGGTTCCGTCCGGCGATCGACATGGACAGATGGAGGCGACGATGAGCGCAACCGGCGTCACTGCCCTGGATCACAGCATTCAGCAAACCAATGTCTGGCTCAAGAGCGTCTGCGACGAACTCGACCTCGAGGATCGGCATGACGCCTACAGCGCGCTGCGCGCCGTGCTCCATGTGCTACGCGACCGCCTGCCGCCGGAGGTCGCGACCCATTTCGGCGCCCAGCTGCCGATGGTGCTGCGCGGGCTCTTTTACGAAGGCTGGCATATGGCGGGAACGCCGACGAGGGAGCGCACCGTCGCGCAGTTCGCCGACCGCGTGCTGGCGCAGCTGCCGGCCGGCTTCCCGCTCGATCCGGTGACCGTGACCAGCGGGGTTTTCGAGATCCTGTGGCAACGGCTCGATCCCGGCGCCTTCAGCAAACTCATCGAGCTCCTGCCCGAGGAGATCCGGACGATGGCGGGGCGATGAGGCCGCCATCAGCGGCCCTTCCGGCTTGATCCTCGTCAAGCGCGCGGTCGTTCGTCTCGGCCACAATTCTTGATCGAGCGGCAATGAGGGAGGCGCCACGGTCGGCGCGGCGGTTCAATCGTGTCTGACAGGCCATCACCGCCCGCCACCGCGCTACAGATGGCGGGCCGCCAGCGCGACATCTCCGTGTCCGAGTTCTTTCTCAAGAACCGGCATCTGCTCGGCTTCGACACTCCGGCCAAGGCCCTCGTCACCGCCGTCAAGGAGGCGGTGGACAATGCGCTCGATGCCTGCGAGGAGGCCGGCATCCTACCCGAGATCCGCGTCGAAGTCAGCGAACGGGGCGGCCATGCCCGCGTCGCCGTCGAGGACAACGGCCCCGGCATTGTCGAAAACCAGATCGCCCGGATCTTCGGCAAGCTGCTCTACGGCTCGAAATTCCACAAGCTCAGCCAGTCGCGCGGCCAGCAGGGCATGGGCATCTCGGCCGCTGGCATGTACGGCCAGCTCACCCTTGGCAAGCCGCTGCACATCATCAGCCGCGTCAAGGGCGACAAGCTCGCCTCCGAGATGACGGTGTCGATCGACACCGCCCGGAACCAGCCCGACATCCACAGGAAGGCGCACCGGACGTGGGACCGGCCCCACGGCACACGGGTCGAGATGGAGATGGAAGGCCACCATCAGCTGGGGCCGCATTCGGTCGAGGTCTATCTCAAGGAGACCGCCATCGCCAATCCGCACCTCGCCATCACCTATCGTGACCCGCGGGGCGCAGAGATCCGCTTCGAGCGCAGCACGAAGACGCTGCCGCCGCGTCCGGCGGAGATCAAGCCACACCCCTACGGCATCGAACTCGGCCGCCTGATCCAGATGCTTGAGAATTCGAAGAGCCGCACGCTGCTGCGCTTCCTCGTCGACGAGTTCTCCTGCGTCGGCAAGACGACCGCGGGCAGGATCATCGCCCTCGCCGCCAGGATGTCGGATCGCAGGCTCAGCGACCGTTCGCACCCCAGACACATCGCCCATGTCCAGGCGACGGCGCTGCACAAGGCGATCCAGAAAACCAAGATCCTGGCGCCGCGCACCGACTGCATCGTTCCGATCGGCGAGCAGCAACTGCTCGACGGACTGCACAAGGAAATCGCTGCGAAATTCTACACCGTCACGACGCGGCCGGCCGCGGCCTATCGCGGCAATCCGTTCCAGGTGGAAGTCGCCATCGCCTATGGCCGCCCCGACGACAACACCGTCGAAGTCGACGCCACCGGCCGCCTGCACAGGACGCAAAATGCCGAGCCGCATGCGGCGGAGAACCTGATCGCGCCCAAGGATGAGCCGGTGCGGCTGTTGCGCTTCGCCAACCGCGTGCCATTGCTCTATCAGCAATCGAGTTGCGCCATCACCAAGGCGATGATCCAGACCAACTGGCGCGGCTATGGCCTGCACCAGCCGAAAGGCGCCCTGCCGGTCGCCCCGATGGCAATCCTGGTCCACGTCGCTTCGGTGTGGGTGCCCTACACCTCGGAATCCAAGGAGGCGATCGAGCCCTATCCGGAGATCCTGAAGGAAATCAGGCTTGGCCTGCAGCACTGCGCCCGCCAGCTCGCGCACTATCTGCGCCACGAGAGCCAGCTCACGGCAGAATTCGACCGCCGGACCTATATCGAGACCTATCTGCCGCATATCGGCGCCGCCCTGCAGGAGATCCTCGGCTTGAGTGACGCCGAACGCGACACCACCCTGCACCGGCTCGACGACGTGCTTCACGTCAGCCGCAGACCGCTACGGGCCGCCTCATGAGCGCGAACGATGCCGACAAGCCGCGCGAAGCGCTCGCCAGCAAGACCATCGCCCTGATCGAATCGATCGCGCGTGCGGTGCGCGCCCGGATCGACAACGGCGAGCTGCCGCAGATTGAATTTCCGGTCCGCGGCCTCGACAATGTCACCTATGATGCCGGCAAAGGCTGGTTCGAGCTCGGCGACGCGAGGAAGCTGCGCACCTTGACGGTGACCGCGGCGCGCTCCTTCGCCCAGACTTTGCGCATGATGGCGACCTCGCGCACCATGGTCGCCCACGACGACTTCGCCACCAAGCGCGAGGTCTACTACATCAGCAAGAACTGGGGCGCCTGCCGCTTCGAGGAGCAGACCGAATCCGATGCCATCATGGACGACATCGAGGCCCTTGCCTCGATGCACGGCCTCTCCCGCGAGCAGTTGCGCTTCTATCCGGAATCCCACGGCGGCGCAGTCGCCGGCCGGCTTACCGTAATCGACAGAAATCCAGCAACCGGAGAAACCATCGAAATCGACTGCACCAGGCTCGGCAGCGGCGCCTACAGCATTCCAAGGTCAGCCGAACATCTCGCCTTCCGCACCGATGCGAAGTTCATCCTCGCCATCGAGACCGGCGGCATGTTCCAGCGCCTCAATCACCACCGTTTCTGGGACAAGGCGAGCTGCATCATCGTCGAGATGGGCGGGGTGCCGACCCGCGCCACGCGGCGCTTCGTCCGCCTCCTCGCGGATCACAAGGAGCTGCCGGTCTACTGCTTCGTCGATTGCGACCCTTACGGTTTCACCAACATCTATCGCACGCTGAAGGTGGGCTCCGGCAACGCCGCCCACGTCAACCGCTTCCTCTGCGTGCCGCAGGCGCGCTTTCTCGGCGTCACGCCGCAGGACATCGTCGATTTCGGCCTCGAGGACGCCACCCACAAGCTGACCGAGACCGACATCAAGCGCGCCGAGGACGCGCTCAAGAACGACCCCTTCATCTCGGCCCACCCGCAATGGATCGCCGCGATCCGGCAGCAGCTGGCCATGGGCGTGCGGGCCGAACAGCAGGCCCTGGCGAAATGGGGGCTCAACTACGTCATCGACGAATACCTGCCGAAGAAGCTGGCGAAGCCGGAGAGCTTTTTGCCGTAGGGCCGCGCTGCTCGCCTCAACCGCCGTGCTGGCACAATCCTCCGGCGGCGGGAGCGGCGGAACCAGCGGCGCCGCCGCGGGACCGCGCTGTCACCCAAGGCTCTGCCAACAGCGATACGGCCGCGAACCAGGCCGACGAAACCGTCAGGACGGAGGAGCGGCGGCTCGACGCCAAGGTCAAGAACATCTGCCGGGGCTGCTGAAGGGCCGCCGGCCTGCGATCGTCGTCTTGATGCCCGGACGCCGCCGGCGGAACTTGCCCGCGGGGGCAGCGTTGAGGCACCATGAGGATGACCGCCATGGACCAGGACCGCATTCAAGACGCCATTCACGATCTCGACGCTCGGCCCGAGCACCTGCTCGCCCATGCCCGCGAGGTCACCAAGGAGGCGCGGCACATGCCGCGCGGCGCGCGCCGCGACCAGATGCGCCGCGTAGCCCGGGTCTATCACCTGCTCGCCCGCCAGAGCGGCTGGATCAGCCCGTTGGAATATTGGGAGGATTACCGCATCGCCCGCCGCGCCGAATTGCAGCTCAAGGCCAACCGCGATCACTGGCAGGGCTGAACCGCCGCCGAGCCTGCTCCACCGGACTGACGAGAGACGCCGCGCTAGTGTGGCGTCTCGCAATTGCCTACCGCCTTCGCGGCAACCCTCTCGTAGGCAATTGCGAGACATAAGCCACACTAGCACTTTGATTTTGCTAGTGTCCTTATGTCTCCGAATGACCGTGCGAGCATGAGGCAAAGGGAGCGGTCATTCGGAGACAGGACACTAGTGTGGCGTCTCGCAATTGCCTGCCGCCTTTGCGGCCAGTCTCTCGTAGGCAATTGCGAGACATAAGCCACACTAGTCGCCCGATTCATTCAGATTGAAGGGTAAAGGTGCTTGAGTTTGATGCGAGCATTGGGAGTTGTGAAGTGCCAGTTTGCCTTGGTGTGGTTGGCATTGCGGTCTTTCTCCCAGGCGGCGATTTCCTCGGCGAGGGTCTGTTTGTCGGGAATCCGTCGATCGAGGCATTGGGACGATAGGACGCCGAGTTCGGACTCGGCGAGATCAAGCCAACTGCCGTGCTTTGGTGTGTAATGCCATTCAAAGCGCTCGACCAGCCGCCTGGCCTCAGGGGCCGGAAAGGCTTCATAGAGTGACGCCTTGCTGTGGATGTTGAGATTGTCCTGGATCAGAACGATGGTCTTGGCGCCGGCGAAGTGGACATCGGCCAAGTCCTTCAGGACGTGAGCATAATCCACGGCGGTATGGCGATCGGTGACTTTGACATGGCGCCAGCCTTCGAGCGGAGCAAACATCATGAAGAGATTGGCGGTGCCGTTGCGTTTGTACTCGTAATCGCAACGAGCCGGGCGCCCACGCTTCATCGGAATCGGCATGCGCGTCTCGGCGAGGAGTTGCTTTGAGCTCTCGTCCAGGCAAACCAGCGGGTAGTCGGGATCGCGTGGCCGGGTGTAGACGGCCAGCACGTCCTCCATGGCGGCTACGAACGCACTATTGGCTTTCGGCGGGATGACCCAGCACTGTCGGCGATGGGGCTGGAGAGTGTTTTTTTTAGTGCCCGCCCGATCGTCGAGTCGCTGGCACGATCAACAATATGGAGTTCTACGACTTTTTGCTCCAGTAGCCGCAGGGTCCAGCGTGTGCGTCCCTTGGGAGGTTTGGAACAAGCCAGGGCAATCAGTTTGGCTTCCTTCTCACCGTCAAAAATCCGCGCAACCCCCGGTGTTGCGCGCTGCTTACGGCTCAATACCGCCTCGAAGCCTTCTTCCACCAGTTGCTTCCGCACTCGGTAAACCATGGAAACGCTTGTATCGAACGCCTTAATGATCCGGCTGTCACTCCAACCTTCGCCGGCTTCCGAGACATCGGCCTTCAACAATATTCGCGCCTTCAGCAGTTTTTGAGCTGCGCTCTTGCCCTTCCGTATCAGCGTTTCAAGCTGTTCGCGTTCCTCGCCGCTCAGCCGCACAACATACTTCTTTACCGAAATTTCCGTCGCAGCCATGATCCTCTCCGGCGCTCGCGTCGAGACGATCGAATCGAATCACAAATTCTCCATCCTTTCAAATTATTTGAAGCGAGCGACTAGCACTTTGATTTTGCTAGTGTCCCTATGTCTCCGAATGACCGTGCGAGCATGAGGCAAAGGGAGCGGTCATTCGGAGACAGGACACTAGGAACGGGCAAGAGCGCCGCGAAGGCGCTTGCGCCGCCGTGCCGGCAGGTTCTTCCGAAGCCACGACGTCAGGTCGATCTCCCGCACCAGCCGGGCGCCGCCCGGCCGCGACTCCATCACCAGTTCGCGATCGTGAAAGGCCTCGAGCTCCGGCCGATGGCCGATACTGATCAGAGTCGTCCTGGGCAGTCGCTCGGTAACCAGTTTCATCATCTGCGCCTGGCTCGCCTGGTCGAGCGCGGAGGTCGCCTCGTCGAGCACGGCGATGGATGGACGATGAATCAGCAGGCGCACAAAGGAGAGGCGCTGCTTCTCACCGCCCGAAAGGACGTGGTCCCAGGCGAACTCCGTTTCGTCGAGGCGGCTGCGCAGCTGGCCGAGCCCCACGGCTTCGAGCAATTCCTGCAGTACACCGCTGTCCACCGAATCCGGCGGAGCTGGATATGTCGCGGCGCGACGCAGGGTGCCGAGCGGGATGTAGGGATGCTGCGGCAGCAGAAACATTTTCCCGACAGGCCCGAAAAGAATCTCGCCCTGTCCCCACGGCCACAATCCGGCGATGGCGCGGACCAACGTGCTCTTGCCGGTGCCGGATTCGCCGACCACCAGCACCTTCTCGCCGGGCGCAATGGTGACGTCGGTGTCGTTGACGACCGAGGTGCCGTCGTCGGTGGTGACCGAGAGGTCGCGCAGCCGCAGAGCCGCCTCCTCGGTCACGCCGCGGCTGATGTGTCCGACGCCGGTCTGCTCGGCGGCGGCCAGCACATCCAGCGACGTCATGAGCGAAGCGACGCGATGAGCCGATGCGGTCCACTCGGCGAACTGCGGATAGTTGTCGACGATCCACCCGAACGCCTTCTGCACGATGACGAAGGCCGAGGCCGCCTGCATCACCTCGCCGAGCGTGATGGAGCCATCGAGATATTTCGGCGCCGCCAGAAGCACAGGCGCCGTCCAGACGACGAGACCGCTCGCATGGGATACGGCCGCCGTCCGCATGTTCTGAAAGCACAGTTCTCGCCACTGCCGGATGACCTCCACGAACGAGAGATCGAGACCGGCGCGCTCCTCCTTCTCGCCGCCCAGCAGGGCGATGCTCTCGCCGTTCTCCCGAAGCCGCTGCAGGATGGCGCGGTATTCAGCCTCCAGCTGGTTCTTTCGCTCGGAGACCGCGATGAAGCGGCGGCCCACCAGCACCATCGCTCCGCTTCCCGCAACGGAATAGACAAGTGCGCCGATGACCAGGAAACCGGGTATGGTGATGTTGGCGCCGAACAGCGAGAAGGTGAGCGAACCGCCGATCCTCCACAGCACGATGATGAATGCCAGGGCGGACACCACCGCAATGACGAGCCCGACGGCAAAATCGATGGGCGCCAGCGTCGCGATCCGCAAGTCCTCGGCGATCCGGAACTCGGGATTCTGGTGGGCGCCACGCACGAGGTTGAGCTGGTAATAGCGATCGTGCGCCAGCCATTGATCGAGCAGCCGATCGTTCATCCACGCACGCCATCGGCGCTGGAGCGTCATCCGCAGATAGACCCCGGAGACGCCCATGAGGACGCTTCCGGTCGCGATCGGCACAAAAAATGCAGCCTGTTTGACCACCTCATTGAGGTCTTTGCGCTCGAGCGCATCGAAGAACCATCTGTTCCAGCGATTGAACACCAGGTCGACGCCGAGATTGGCAATGACGAGGAGGCCGATCGCCAGCGTCAGCCCCCACGCCACCCTTGGTCCACCGCGGCCCCAGAAGCCGGAAGCGCTCATCCAGAACCGGCGCGTCAGGCTGCGACGACGGTCGGCGAGCTGAAGTTCCGGCTCGCCCGAACCGTCGTCGCGAACCGTGCCGCCTTGATGATCGATCGCGCTCATGAGCTTCTCCGCGATAGCGAGCTTTGACGAGCTGGTTCGGCGTCGACGAAGTGGGGTCAGGGTCGATGCCGCCCGCTGCGAAACAATCTGTGACCGAGCGGGCGTCACCTCCCTGATCTTGATCAAGGGAGGCGAAAGAGAGCAAGGCTGGCGAAAGACGGCCACCAGGGGCTTGCAACCAGACGGGGACCCGCCCGGCGGTGCGCGCAGGGCGGTCGGGACCGGGGGACGTTCACCTTTGACAGGCTACCAGCCACCGCCGGCGGTGCTAAGACGGGCTCAGTGGCCACCCGCCTCCAGCAGCAGGTCTGCTGTTCGTTGAGGCTCAACCACCATCATCGCGTGGCCGCAGGCGATCTCGCGATAGCACCATTCGCCGCCCTGCCTGGCCCGTTCGCCATGAAGCGGATAGCCCATGACGGCCGTCGGCGGCCTGGTCGCAAGAACATAGGTCTTGGCGATCCCCTGATGACCCTTGCCGCGGAAATGAATGGGATCGAGCCAGCTGCGGAGCGGATGCGGGGTCGAAAGCCGATTGATCCAGGCGATGTCCTGCGGGTCGCTGACGCCGGCCCGTTCGGCGGGAAACGGCGGCAGCCAGAGGCCATCGGGCGACATGGCTCGAAACGTATCCCGCCGCCGCTCGATCTCGGCCGGCGTCAGCCCTGGAATCTGCGAAGCGAAATCGTCGCCATCGTCAGGAACGGCGGCGTCCAGATAGACGAGCCTTGAAATTCGGCTTTTGATCCGATCGGCAACGCCGGTGATCACCATGCCCGCATAGGAGTGTCCGACCAGGACGACACGCTCGCGGTTCTCCGCCTCGATCACGCGCACCACATCATCGATGTGCGTATCGAGACCAGGCACCGGGCTCACGGCACCGGCGCGCTCGCCCAAGCCACTCAGGGTTGGTGTGACGACGCGCGCACCGGCGACTTCCAAACCGGCCCGTACCCGCGCCCATATCCAGCCGCCGAGCGAGGCGCCGTGGACCAGCACGTAGCAAATCTTCGCTGTCATGATTGGATCGCGCGCCATTCAGAAATAAATCGCACCCACACGTTATTGAAGTTTGATGTGTTCCGGCGAGAGCAAGCGTCTGCCGACGAACGAGGAAATCGGTTGGCTGCTGCCCATTTGACAGCTCGCCGGACGAGCCGCGGCAAGCCGTGCATCAGGGGAGTCGGATCGTTCAGCGTGTCGGATACAGACGAGTGGAAGGCCTACGCGTTCGCCAATCGAAAGTATGTCGGTATCGATCTGGAAACAAGCGATAGGGACGACTTGCCGAATATACGTCGTCGGCTCGGCCACATCGTGGTTGGCGAAGACAATGTCGAGGTCGACTTTCTCACCAGGTGGGTCGTCAAGGAGGCCTGCCTGAAGGCGCTGGGCCTCGGGGTATGGCCATGGATCCGCAAGGTCCGGCTGTTATCCCGGCAGGGGCCCGAGGGACGCAACCCGGCGTAACGGCGTTCGAAACGTCGATTGCTCGGATCCGAATGCGCGCGGTGACCATGGAGGTCGGGCCATGCCTGCTCGGAATTGCCTTTACAAGCAGCATCGAGCTCGCCGCGATTCGACTGCATCACGATGGCGCGGTCGCCGTCATCGAAAGCGTGTAGCTGTGCGGCAGCTCCTGAGCCGGACTGATGAAATCGCATCAGGGAGGCGCAGTCGTGATCAGGTCTTCTTGCCTCGATGTTGCAGCGCCGGCAGCTCCGCCTTGGGGGATCGCCGCGGTTTTTCCCGCAAGGGACCACCGGCAGGCGCAGGCCGCGGCGCTGAGCCTGCGCCTCCGGATTGCGATAGCAGTTCTTCGAGGCGCCTGGCTTCAGCCTGCAAGGACGGGACCAGGATGCGCTGTCGCGCGTCGTCCAGCCGCTGCTCCACCGCGGCGAGCGACAGGGCGCCGACCACATGCCCGTCGCCATCCCTGACTGGAACCCCAATTCCCCCGATCCCTGCATGAGCAGGCCGGGGTTGAGCGCGTAGCTGCGCTTTCGGGTTTGCTCAATCAGACTACGCAGCAGGCGGGACGAGAAGTTCGGATATTGCTCGGCAATGAGGCTGGCGTTCGCGCGGAGGATGGTGTCGATTTCATCGTCGTCGAGTGCAGACAGCAAGGCGAGGCTGCCGGCGCCCAACGGATGGCGGTCGCCGACCTTGAACCCGTCAGAAACTGAAGCGCTGTCCTCCGCAGGCACGCTCGGATTCAGTCACCGGTCTTTGAAAGATCCGATAGCGGAAGGCAGCACCGCGGCTTTCGGCCCGGGGGATACTGATCACATTCGCCATGGCGCACCGCGCCGGGTGATGATGAGAACTATGTCTACGCTGTAGCCCTCACTTTGGGTCGAATGTAACGCCCGCGCAATCGATCGCGTCGGAAGCCGGCGCGGCCACCCGCTGGGGTGTTGTGCAAATGGCGGCGACTCGATTGAATACGTAAACGTCATGCCCTTTCGGGAGACGCTCTGACGGCTTCGAGATAAGCTTTGCACATCATGACAAGCTGACCTTGGACGGCACGGTCGCCGGCCTTGGTCAGATTGCGCTCGAAGACGTTGCGGACAGTGCCGAAGATCGTTGCAAGCAGCGTCAGGGTGACGGTCGGCAGTTCCGCGAATGTTGCGTCTGACGCGCTTGCCAACATGGCGGCCGTCGCCGCGTCGACACGCGCGGCGAACGCCTCGATCAGAGCCTCGTTGTCGAGTTCGACGACCGACCGGTAGAGGGCTCGCGTGATATCGGGACGCTCCGTCTTGGCGTCCCAATAGGTCGTCACCAGCGCCTCGATCATCTGGCTGATGGGGGCTCCTGTCTGCGACCGGCAGGCGGCCTCGATTTTCCGCGCCAACGTGTCGAGGTAGCGATCGTTCAGCGCGTAGAACAGCGCCTGCTTGTGTGGGAAATACTGGTACATGGTGCCAACCGAGACGCCTGCTCGTTCCGCGACGCGCGTCGTCGTCAGCCGATGGGGTCCATCGGTCACCAAAACCTGAATGGTTGCCTCGAACACGGCGGCCAGCGTTGCCATCGCACGCGCCTGACGCGGGATTTTGCGCGGTTTTAGATGGGCTGGCTCCCCCGAAGTCATACGCGAATCCCCAAACTGAATGATTCGTCATATCTCAAGGCGCCGCAGAAGCGAACCCCTGGAGAATATCGATATGACCGACATCACCCGCATCGCCCTCATCACCGGCGCCAACAAGGGCATAGGCCTGGAGATTGCCCGCCAGCTCGCTCAGGCCGGTGTCTCCGTTATCATTGGTGCCCGCCATGCCGATCGCGCCAGTGCCGCCGTGACGGGGCTTTCGGCCGCAGGATTGCAGGTAACATCAGTGAAGATTGATCTGAACGACCACACCAGCATTGCAGCGGCGGCCGAGAGCATCCGCGCCCGCCACGGGCGGCTCGATATTCTCGTCAACAATGCCGGGATCGTCGATGCTGAGGACGGGCCACCGTCTGCAGGTTCTCCCGAAGCCGCCCGGCGCATTATGGACACCAATTTCGTCGGCACGCTTGCGGTGACGCGGGCCATGCTGCCCCTCCTGCGAAAATCCGCCGCCGCCCGCATCGTCAATCTGTCCAGCTCGCTCGGTTCGCTGACGCTGAATGGCGATCCCGGCTCGCCCTACTACGCGGCTCGCCTGATCGGCTACAATGCATCCAAGGCCGCGCTGAACATGCTGACGGTGCAGCTTGCCGAGGAGCTGCGCGGCACGCCACATGTCGTCAACTCGGTCAGCCCCGGCTTCGTAAAAACCGACCTGACCGGCCAGGCCGGCTTCATGACGCCGGAGGAAGGGGCGAGGCTGCCGGTCCGATACGCGCTGCTGGGTGACGAAGCCGTATCCGGCAGGTTCGTGGAAGCAAGCGGCGAGACGCCGTGGTAAACATGTTCAACGCGGCCTGCCACGTCATCATCGGCTCTGCTTGTTGGTTTCCGCCGAGAACTGACCCGGGATTTCCACTGAGAATTCTCGATGGAAGTATCCCGACCAAACGGGTCAGTTCTCAGTGGAACTCAACACCGAACAGCAGCACATAACTGCCATTCGAAAGCCGACGCCTGCGTAGGATCAAAATTGACCAATCGACCGTAAGCGATTTGAACTTTTTCACTGCCAAACGCCGCCGTTTCTACACTTCTTCACGCACAGGCAATCTCCCGCTCTTCGCACGGGCGTGGTTTCGCGGCTATAGCGTACTATGGATGGCAATCGGCAGTATTTGGCGCGCCCGAAAGGATTCGAACCTCTGACCCCCAGATTCGTAGTCTGGTGCTCTATCCAGCTGAGCTACGGGCGCGTTTGTCGCGAACGCTGCATGATCACCGGCTTTAAAGCCGGGGTGAGCGCGCGAAGCCGGCGGCGGAAGGCCGCCGAAAGCGCGCCATAGCTACCGGTTCGGGGAGCGCTTTGCAAGCGCGCAAGCGAGAGGAATTGGGGGAGATTTCGCGGCGCTGGGCCGGGTTCGGGGCGGGGCTTGGCCGATTCGGCCCCGTTTGCGCGGTTTTGGCGAAAATGTCCGGTCGGCCCAATGGCCGATCGGGGTGCTCCGGCCGAGCCTCGGGCGCCAAAAACGTGTCCGTGGCGCTCCCGAACACCTGCCGGCGATGCGCCTGAACCACCGGCAGGCAGGCGGCGGCCTGGCCGTCGATCCTTGGCGGCCGCAGTCTGGGGCCAGCCGCTCAGGGGGGGGGGGGCGTCACGCCCGCTTTGCGCTCCGCACGGTCTGCAGCTCCACCGGCCGGTCGGGGATGGAGACGCGGAAGGTGGCGCCGATGGTGCCTTCGACGAGCTTGAGCTCACCGTCATGGGCGCGGATGAGTTCGCTGGCGATCGCCAGGCCGAGCCCGGTGCCGCCGTCGCGCGAGACGCCCTGGAACGGCTCGAACAGGTGCTCGCGGGCCTTGGCCGGCAGGCCGGGGCCGGTGTCGGAGACCTCGATGATGGCCACCGCGCCCTCGCGCCGGCCGGTAATGCGGATCTGGCCGCCACCACCATCCTCGCTGCGCAGCGCCTGGGCGGCGTTGCGCACGAGATTGAGCAGCACGCGGAAGAGCTGGTCCGGATCGGCGTCGATCAACAGGCCGCGGTCGATGGCAGTGACCCAGGCAATGGCCGGATCGTCGGCGAGGTTGGCGGAATCGCGCACCTCGGTGACAATCGGCTCGACCGCCACCACCCGCCGCTCCGGCGGCGCCTCCTGGGCGCGGCCATAGGACAAGGTCGACTGGCACAGCGCGATGGCGCGCTCGAGCGAGCGCATCAGTTTCGGCGCGAAACGCTGTACCCGCGGGTCCGGCACATGGGCGAGCTGGTCGGAGATCAGCTGCGAGGAAGCCAGCAGGTTGCGCAGATCGTGGTTAATCTTGGAGACCGCGAGGCCAAGCGCCGCGAGCCGGCTCTTCTGATGCAGCATCGAGACAAGGTCACGCTGCAGGTCGGAGAGTTCGCGCTCGGCGACGCCGATCTCGTCGCCGCGGTCGGACGGCACGATCACGCGTGACGGGCTCTCCGGATCGGCATGAAAGGCGACGAGGCTCGCAGTCAGCCGCCGCATCGGTCGCACGAAGAGATAATGCAAGGCGGCATAGACCAGCGCCGTGGTCAGGATGGCGATCACCAGCGAGACCAGCACAAGATTGCGCGAAAAGCGCACCATGGCGAGGCGCAGCGGCTTTTCGTCCACCACCACTTCGAGGAACTGGCCGCGATTGCGGGGGGCCGGACCGACGATGCGGATCACCTGGTTGCCGGTGGAGAACATGGTGGTGAAGGCGCCGGTGATCGCCTCCCAATAGGTCATGTCCCGCATGTCGACGTCTTCGTCGATGGCCGGCGGCATGTCGGCGATGGCCAGCAGACGGCGCTGCTGGCCCGTCTTGATGGCCACGGCGCGGGCGCCGATCGAGGACAGGATCTCGCGCGCAAGCGAATCCGGCACCATGCCCGAGGGCGCGGCGTTGAGCACCAGCGCCGCGGTGTTGGCGGCAGCCAGACGGTCGTTGAGGCGGTTGACGCGGTAATTGGCGATCGAAGGCACATAGATCGCGACTTCCGCGATCAGCACCAGCGGAAGGGTGAGCAGCAGCAGCTTGGCCGACAGGCCAAAGCGCGGCGGAACGAGCCGCCGGCGAAGCCGGTCCGTCACGAGGTCCTGTCCCTGCGCCATTCCCCAGTCACTTATTGTCTGGCGTGGTTCATTGTGGCTTGGACGCCTGCCCTCCGGGCCCGAGCCGGCCAAAGCAGAGAGCTGCCATGGAGATGCCGGTTCCAGCCCGCCGCACACTATACACCCGCAGCGGCCGGCGGCTCCTGAAGAAATGGTAAGGTTGGGGGTGCGCGGGGCGGCCCTCTCGTGGCCGGACTCGTCCCAGCCCGGCTTGTTCTTACGGATCGAGAAGCGCGGGCATGACCAATCCAGCGCGCGGCCCCAATTGACGAAACGGGGCCTGTCCCGTATAAGCCGCGCCAACTGTCTCCGGGGTGCGGCTTCGCGCCCGGGCGGGTCATTGTGGGGCCCAAACGGCGCCTTTCTGACCCTTTCGGAGGCATTTTAACCTGAATTTTCACGTCATGCCCGGCTTTCCGCCGGTTCTGGCGATGCCAACGCGGGCGGCTCAAGACCGGCCCGCAAGCGGAGAATGAACCGTGAAACGGACCTATCAACCCTCGAAGCTGGTGCGCAAGCGCCGTCACGGTTTCCGTGCCCGTCTGGCCACCACCGGCGGCCGCAAGGTTCTCGCCGCCCGTCGTGCCCGTGGCCGCAAGCGCCTGAGCGCCTGACACCCTTTCAGTTCCAGCCCGCCATGAACCGGTAAGATCCTATGGACCGGTTGCGGCAGCGGGCCGATTTCCTCGCCGCGGCCAAGGGGCCGCGGGCGCCCTCGGTTGCCTTCGTGGTGCAGAGCCGGACGCGCGACGACGAGGGCTCCCCCCGGATCGGCTTTACCGTCTCGCGCAAGGTCGGCAGCGCCACCGAGCGCAATCGCGTCCGCCGCAGGCTTCGCGAAGCGGTGAAACACGTCGACGGCACTTTGTTGCGACGGGGACGTGATTATGTGCTAGTCGGCCGGCGCGCGGCGCTGAGCCGCGATTTCCAGGCTTTGCTCGACGATCTGCGCGCCGCGCTAAGGCGGCTCGAGCGCCGGCCGGCACCAGAAAACTCCCGCGAGAATTCGTCACCGAATTCCCGACAAGACTCCCGATAACGCGACACCTTCCGCCAACCGATCGAACGGCGAGACCCAAGAGCCGATGACCGACAATCGCAACACCATCATCGCCGTGATCCTGTCCGGGCTCGTGCTGCTCGGCTGGCAGTACTTCTTCAACATTCCGCAGATGGAGAAGCAGCGCGCCGCCCAGCAGGCGCAGCAACAGACCCATCAGGCCACGCCGGGCCAGGGCAGCGCGCCGGCGCAGCCCTCTTCCTCGGCGACGCCCTCCGCCACCCCCTCGACGACCCCGGGTGCGGCGCCGGCCGCCACGACACAGAGCCGCGAGGCGGTCCTGGCCGCGGGTCCACGCATCAAGATCGATACCCCGCAGGTCGCGGGCAGCATCGCGCTCAAGGGCGGCCGCATCGACGACGTCGCGCTGGTGAAGTACCGCGAGACGGTGGACCCGAATTCGCCGGCGGTGGTGCTGTTCTCGCCGTCGGGCACGCCCGATCCCTATTACGCCGAATTCGGCTGGGTGGGCGCCAGCGGCACCACGGCGAAGCTGCCCGATGCCAACACCGTGTGGACGCAGGTCGGCAGCAATGCGCTGACACCCTCGACGCCGGTGACCCTGACCTGGGACAATGGTGGCGGACTGAGCTTCAAGCGCACCATCTCGGTCGACGAGCACTATCTCTTCTCGCTCAAGGACGACGTGACCAACGGCGGCGGCGCGCCGGTCACCCTCTATCCTTACGCGCTGATCTCGCGCCACGGCACGCCCCAAGTCGCGGGCTACTACATCCTGCATGAAGGCCTGATCGGCGTGCTCGGCGACCAGGGCCTGCAGGAGTTCAACTACAAGAAGATCGACGAGGAGAAGAAGAAGGAATTCAAGGTCACCAACGCCTGGCTCGGCATCACCGACAAATACTGGGCGGCGACGCTGCTGCCGCCGACCGACGCCCAGGTCCAGGCGCGCTTCGCGTCCAACGATGTGGGAGGCGTAAAGACCTATCAGACCGACTACCTGATGGACCCGCAGACCATCGCCGCGAACGCCACCGGCACGGCGCAGGCGCGTCTGTTCGCCGGCGCCAAGGAGAGCAAGCTGGTCGACGCCTATGACAAGGCGCTGCATCTCAACCGCTTCGAACTCCTGATCGACTGGGGCTGGTTCTACTTCATCACCAAGCCGATGTTCTGGGTGATCGACTTCCTGTTCCGCCTGGTCGGCAATTTCGGCGTCGCCATCCTGCTCGTCACCGTGCTGGTGAAGGCGATCTTCTTCCCGCTCGCCAACAAATCCTATGCGTCGATGGCGAAGATGAAGGCGCTGCAGCCCAAGCTCGCCGAGCTCAAGGAGCGCTATCCCGACGACAAGATGAAGCAGCAGCAGGAGATGATGGAGCTCTACAAGAAGGAGAAGATCAATCCTCTTGCGGGCTGCCTGCCAATCGCCATCCAGATCCCGGTGTTCTTCTCGCTCTACAAGGTGCTGTTTGTCACCATCGAGATGCGCCACGCGCCGTTCTTCGGCTGGATCAGGGATCTCTCGGCGCCGGACCCGACCAACCTGTTCACCCTGTTCGGGCTGTTCGCCTTCGATCCGACCCAGCTGCCGCTGTTCGGGCATTACCTCCATCTCGGCATCTGGCCCATCATCATGGGCATCACCATGTGGTTCCAGATGAAGCTGAACCCGACGCCGCCGGATCCGACCCAGAAGATGATCTTCGACTGGATGCCGCTGATCTTCACCTTCATGCTGGCCGGCTTCCCGGCAGGCCTCGTGATCTACTGGGCCTGGAACAATACCCTGTCGGTCATCCAGCAGAGCGTGATCATGCGGCGACATGGCGCCGAGTTCCACCTGTTCGACAACATCAAGTCGACCTTCAGCGGCAAGAAGGACAAGTCCGACAGCGCCAAGGCCGGGACCAAGGCCTGACAGGACCTCGGAGCAACGTCGTGCCCCATGCAGCGTCACGGCGCAGTGGATCGCCCGGTCAAGCTGGGCGACGACAACGAAACCCTGGCTGCGAGAGGCCGCCCCTCACATTCTGCTGTCATCGCCCGCCAAAGCGGGCGATGACAGTACTCCGAGCCGTCGACGCAATTGGCGACGCCGAGCTCTTGAAAGCCCCCCATGCCCGCCGCTGACGACGCCGAACTGATCGAAGCCGGACGAAAGGCCTTCGCCGGCGACTGGGGCTTCATCTGGGCCGCGAGTTCGGTCGAGACGCTGCCGCCAATGAAGGGCGTCGAGGTCGCCTTCGCCGGCCGCTCAAATGTCGGCAAATCGAGCCTGATCAACGCGCTCACCAATCGTAACGGCCTGGCGCGCACCTCGCATACTCCGGGGCGCACCCAGGAGCTGATCTTCTTCGAGGGGCCCGCCCATCTCGGCCTCCGCCTCGTCGACATGCCGGGCTACGGCTACGCCGCCGCGGCCAAGAGCAAGGTCGCCGCCTGGACCAGCCTGATCAACGATTTCCTGCTTGGCCGCACCAGCCTCGCGCGGGTCTATGTTCTGATCGACGCCCGCCACGGGCTCAAGGATGTGGACCACGAGATCCTCACTCAGCTCGATCGCAGTGCCGTGAGCTATCAGATCGTGCTGACCAAGACCGACCAGGTGAAGCCGGCTGAGCTTGAGGCGCGCATCGCTGCAATCGGGGATGCGCTCAAGACCCGCCCTGCCGCCTTCCCGGAGGTGCTCGTCACCTCTTCGCGCGACGGCGCCGGCATGGCGCAGTTGCGCGCCGCCATCATTCGCGTCGCGCGCGAGCGCGGCGCGTAAGGCAAATGGGGCGGTCATTCGCTTAACATTCGCTGGAGCGGTGGATCTGACGCTCGTATGACGAATTCGCTGCAATACTGATACGAGCGTCAGATCCACCGCACTAGTGTCCTGTCTCCGAATTACCGCTTCGTTTGCCTCACCCTCGCACGGCAATTCGGAGACATAAGGACACTAGCAAAATCAAAGTGCTAGTGTGGCTTATGTCTCGCAATTGCCTACGAGAGGCTTGCCGCAAAGGCGGTAGGCAATTGCGAGACGCCACACTAGCGCCAGCCCAGAGGACCCATGCCGCTGTTGCCCCGCCTCCTCATCGTAACCGCGGCTCTGATGGGTGCGGCGGGCGTGACGCTCGCGGCCCTGGCGGCCCACGGCGCGGATGCCGGCCGGCTCACCCCGGCCTCGTCCATGCTGCTGATCCACGCGCCCGCCCTGCTCGCGGCACTGCTGCTCGCCGAGCGCGGCCTCGTCGCGGCGACGCTCGGCCGTCTCGCCGCGTTCGCGCTCGGCCTCGGCGCCGTCCTGTTCGCCACCGATCTCACGTTGCGGCATTTCGCCGGCCACGCCGTGTTTCCGATGGCGGCGCCGACCGGGGGCACAGTGATGATTCTCGGCTGGCTCGCGCTCGGCGTGGCCGCGCTGGCAAGGGGCCCGCGGATCGGCTAAACCAGCGCCGCCCGACGCATGAACAGAGAAGATCGCACGATGACGGACGCCGCCAGCATCCCCCCGAGCGAACAGGCCCGGATCCTGTCCGAAGCGCTGCCGCACATGCAGAAATATGACGATGAGACCATCGTCATCAAATACGGCGGTCATGCCATGGGCGAGGAGGAGCTCGCCCGTCAGTTCGCCCGCGACATCGTGCTGCTCGAACAGACTGCGATCAATCCGGTGGTGGTCCATGGAGGCGGCCCGCAGATCGCGGCCATGCTCAAGCGCCTCGGCATCGTCTCGGAATTCGCAGCGGGGCTGCGCATCACCGACGCGCCGACGATCGAGATCGTCGAGATGGTGCTGGCCGGCTCGATCAACAAGCAGATCGTGAGCTACATCAACGAGGCCGGCGGCAAGGCCGTAGGCCTGTGTGGCAAGGACGGCAACATGGTGCTGGCGACGAAGGCCACCCGCACCGTGATGGACCCGGACAGTCAGATCGAGAAGGTCGTCGATCTCGGCTTTGTCGGCGAGCCGGAGAAGGTCGATCTCACGCTGCTCAACCAGCTCATCGGCTATGAATTGATCCCGGTGCTGGCGCCGCTGGCCGCCAGCCGCAGCGGCCAAACCTTCAACGTCAATGCCGATACCTTCGCTGGCGCTGTCGCCGGCGCGCTCAAGGCCAAGCGCCTGCTGCTACTCACCGACGTGCCGGGCGTGCTCGACAAGTCGAAGAAGCTCATCTCGGAGCTGTCGATCAAGGACGCCCGCAAGCTGATCGCCGACGGCACCATTTCCGGCGGCATGATTCCCAAGGTCGAGACCTGCATCTACGCGCTGGAACAGGGCGTCGAGGGCGTCGTCATCATCGACGGCAAGACGCCGCATGCCGTGCTGCTCGAACTCTTCACCGACCACGGCATCGGCACGCTGATTCACAAGTGAGAAGGGCGGAGGGCATCGTTAGCGCTGATGGTGTTGGACCGGCCTGCTCCAAGTTCTGTCGTCATGCCCGGCCTACGCAGTCTGCCTCGCGCAGACTGCGTAGGCTTGTCTGCCTTGCCCGGCACCTACGCCTTCACCGATTCACCTTCAGGTAAGACGAAGATGGCGGGACAAGCCCGACCATGACGAAGAAGAAGGCGCTATTCAGCCGTGGTCTGACCGCCCTCCTCGCCACGCTCGCTTTCGTCACCCCGGTCCACGCCGATCTCAAGCTTTGCAACCGTATGAGCTACGTGATCGAGGCCGCGATCGGCGTCGACGACAAGGGCACCACCGCGACCCGCGGCTGGTTCCGGCTCGATCCCGCGCAGTGCCGCGTGGTGGTGCAGGGCAATCTCAGCGCCGAACGGCTGCTGCTGCACGCGCGGGCGCTGCCGCTTTACGGTGCCTCGCCCGTCCAGAGCAGCCAGGACATGCTGTGCGTAGCCGCCGACAACTTCACCATTGCCGCCGCGCGCGACTGCCGCGCCGGCCAGAGCACTGCGCCCTTCACCGAGATCAAGCCGACCATGACCGAAGACGGCAACCAGGTCGCCTATCTCGCCGAGGACAGCGAATATGACGACGAGCAGGCCCGGTTCGCGGGCATTCAGCGGCTGCTCGTCGTGGCCGGCTACGACGCAGCGCCGATCGACGGCACTGAGGGGCCAAAGACTCGGGGCGCGCTCGCGACTTTTCTCAAGAGCCAGAACCTGCCCACTGACGCCGCAAACGGCTCCGACTTCTTCGCCACCATGATCGCTCGGATCCAGGCGCCTTCGGCCACCGGCCTGACCTGGTGCAACGACACCCGCTATAAGGTGATGGGTGCGATCGCCACCGACGACGGCAAGGCGGTGACGAGCCGCGGCTGGTATCGCATCGAGCCGGGCAAATGCCTGCATCCGGACATCACCGGTGCGCCGAAACGCGTCTTCAGCTATGGCGAGGCGCTCGACGACAGTGGCCGGGCGGTGCGCGTCAAGGACAAGCCGCTGACCTGGGGCGGCAGCACCATGCTCTGCACCCGCGAGAGCAAGTTCGAAATCGCCGACCAGGGCGAGTGCTCCGCGCGCGGTCTCAACGCCACCGGCTTTGCCCTGGTCGACGGCGCCGCCGGCCGCACCTTACGCTTCGGAACGCCGCAATGACCGCCTTGAGCCGTACTCCCCGTGCTTTCGCCGCGGTCGACACCTGGGTCTTCGACCTCGACAACACGCTCTATCCGCATCACGTCAATCTCTGGCAGCAGGTCGACGCCCGGATCCGCGACTTCGTCGCCAATCATCTCCAGGTGTCGCCGGAGGAAGCCTTCCGCATCCAGAAGGACTATTACCGCCGCTACGGCACCACGATGCGCGGCATGATGACCGAGCACGGCGTCGTTGCCGACGATTTCCTCGCCTATGTCCACGAGATCGACCATTCGCCACTGCAGCCCAATCCGGAGATGGGCGCGGCGATCGCCCGCCTCCCCGGCCGCAAGCTGATCCTGACCAACGGCTCGCGCGACCACGCCGCCAGCGTGCTGGCGCGGCTCGGCATTGGTCATCACTTCGAGGCGGTATTCGACATCATCGCCGCCGACCTCGAACCCAAACCGGCCGAAGCGACCTATGCCCGCTTCCTCAAGCTCCACGGCGTCGATCCGGCCCGCGCCGCGATGTTCGAGGACCTCGCCCGCAACCTCGTGGTACCGCACCGCCTCGGCATGACCACGGTGCTGGTGACCCCGGACGGCACCACCGAAGTGGTGCGCGAGGACTGGGAGCTGGAGGGTCGCGACGCCGCTCACGTCGACCATGTTACCGACAACCTCACCGGCTTTCTGACCCGCCTCGCCGAGGACCTGCGGCCGGCTTGACTTGACCGCGGCAAATCCCGACAAAAGCCGGCTGCAACCAGCCTCCGCGCCCGCGGTCGACCGCCCCAAATCGCCATACGGATCAACAAGGAGACCGCGATGTCCCTCTCCGCCCTCGAAACCACCATCAATGCCGCCTTCGAGGCCCGCGACAGCGTCAATGCCTCCTCCAAGGGCGAGGTGCGCGACGCCGTGGAAGCCGCCCTCGATCTGCTCGACAAGGGCGAGGCGCGGGTTGCCGAGCGCACGGCCGACGGCGCGTGGCAGGTCAACCAATGGCTGAAGAAGGCGGTGCTGCTGTCGTTCCGCCTCAACGACATGAGCCCGATCCCGGGCGGCCCGGGCGGCGCGACCTGGTGGGACAAGGTACCGTCGAAATTCGCCGGCTGGGGCGAGAACCGCTTCCGCGCCGCGGGCTTCCGCGCCGTGCCCGGCGCCATCGTCCGCCGCTCGGCCTTCATCGCCAGGAACGTCGTCCTGATGCCGTCGTTCGTCAATCTCGGCGCCTATGTCGACGAGGCCACCATGGTCGACACCTGGTCGACGGTCGGCTCCTGCGCCCAGATCGGCAAGAATGTGCACATTTCCGGCGGCGTCGGCATCGGCGGCGTGCTCGAGCCGCTGCAGGCCGGCCCGGTGATCATCGAGGACGACTGCTTCATCGGCGCCCGTTCGGAAGTGGCGGAAGGCGTCATCGTCCGCCGCGGCGCGGTGCTCTCCATGGGAGTCTTCCTCGGCGCCTCCACCAAGATCGTCGACCGCGAGACCGGCGAGGTCTTCATCGGCGAGGTGCCGGCCTATTCGGTCGTGGTGCCCGGCAGCCTGCCCGGCAAGCCGCTCAAGAACGGCTCGCCGGGGCCCTCGCTCGCCTGCGCGGTCATCGTCAAGCGCGTCGACGAGAAGACCCGGTCGAAGACCAGCATCAACGACCTGTTGCGGGATTGAGCGTCGCCGCTGCCGAAGCATACCAGGTCGGGCTGTGTCGCCCGAGACACACCCGCCCTGGGACCGACTGTGGCCGGCGAGACAGCGAGATTGTAACATCGTCATGGCCGGGCTTGCTCCGGCCATCCGCGTCGTTGCAGCAAGAACAGGAGACGTTTCGTGGATTGGCAGATGTTCCTATTCAGCACCGACGGCCGGATCAACCGCGGCAAGTACTGGCTCGCCGCCGTGCTCTATGTGGTGGTGAGCTTCGTCGCGGTGCTGCTCGGCCTTTTCATCGTCACCGGCGCCGGCTCGGACGCCGCTGCGGTGGTGCTCTATGTCGGCGGCGGGTTGTTGTTCCTGTCGATCTATTTTTCCGGCATCACGGTCGCGATCAAGCGCCTGCATGACCGCGACAAGACCGGCTGGTGGTGCGTGGTTTTCCTGGTGCTGCCCGGCCTGTTGCAGGGGGCCAGCACCGGCATCGTCTCGGAGATGACCGGCCTTGTGCTGACGCTGATCGCCGGACTGCTCGGCATCTGGGGCTTCGTCGAACTCGGCTGTCTGCGCGGCACCATGGGGCCGAACCGCTTCGGCCCCGATCCGCTCGCCGTGGAAGGAGCCGCCTGATGGCCGACCCCGTCGCCATTGCCCGCGAATTGTTGCGCTGCCCCTCGGTGACCCCGGCGGAAGCCGGCGTGCTCTCCGTGATGGAGAAGATGCTATCGCAGGCCGGCTTCACCGTGCACCGCGTCACCTTCTCCGAACCCGGCTGGCCGGACGTGGAGAATCTCTATGCGCGCATCGGCAGCGAGGGGCCGCATCTGACTTTCGCCGGCCATACCGACGTGGTGCCGGCCGGCGACGAGACCGCCTGGCGCCACGGCGCTTTCTCCGGCGACGTCGCCGATGGCGAACTGTTCGGCCGCGGCGCCGTCGACATGAAAGGCGCCATCGCCTGCGCCATCGCCGCCGCGCTCGATCATCTTCAGGTCAGCGGCGGCACGCCGAAGGGCTCGATCTCTTTCCTGATCACCGGCGATGAGGAAGGCCCCGCGGTCAACGGCACGGTCAAGCTGCTGGAATGGCTCGCCGCCCGCGGCGAGAAGATCGATCATTGCGTGCTCGGCGAGCCGAGCAATGTCGAGATGCTGGGCGACACCATCAAAGTCGGCCGCCGCGGCTCGCTGTCCGGCACCCTCACCGTCGACGGCAAACAGGGCCACGTCGCCTACCCGCATCGCGCCGCCAATCCGGTGCCGGATATCGCGCGCCTGATCAACGCGCTGATTTCCGAGCCGCTCGACCACGGCAGCGCCCAGTTCCAGGCGTCCAACCTCGAATTCGTCTCGGTCGATGTCGGCAATCCGGCCTGGAACGTGATCCCAGGCGAGGCCCGGGCGCGCTTCAACATCCGCTACAACGACTGCCACACCGAAGCGTCTCTGAAGGAGCTGGTGGAGGGGCGCGTGCGCGAGGCCTGCGGCAACCGCATCAAGGCGCATATCGCCTGGGAGCCGTCGAATGCCGGCGTCTTCGTCGCCAAACCTGGACCGTTCACCGACATGGTGGTCAATGCGATCGAGGAAATCACCGGCCGCCGCCCGGAGCTGTCGACCTCAGGCGGCACCTCGGACGCTCGCTTCATCACCAGATATTGCGAGGTGCTGGAATTCGGCCTGGTCGGCCAGACCATGCACCAGGTCGACGAGCGCGCGCCGCTCACCGACATCGAACGCCTGACCGGGATCTATCGCCGCGTCCTCGACCGCTACTTCGCGTGAGACATTGCCCATGACCCAGGTTCTCGTCCTCACCGCGCTGCAGAGCGAATTGCAAGCCGAGCGGGCGCCGGACGGCGTTGCCGTCCGCTATTGCGGCGTCGGCAAGATCAACACCGCGATCGCCACCACACTGGCGCTCAATGAACTGAAGCCGCGGCTCGTCGTCAATTACGGCACCTGCGGCAAGATCAGTGACGGGCTCACCGGCCTGCTCGAGGTCGCCCATGTGGTCCAGCGCGACATGATGGCGATGCCGCTGGCGCCACGCGGCGTGACGCCGCTGATGTCGGACGAAGCTGTGCTGGCCTCCGGCTTTGGCGGGGTGATCTGCGGCACCGGCGACAGTTTCGTCACCGCCGCCGACCCGTGGCTGATCGAGAACAAGGTCGATGTCGTCGACATGGAATTGTTCGCCGTCGCCCATGCCTGCGCCCGCTTCGGCGTGCCGTGGCGCGCATTCAAATTCATTACCGACGACGCCAACGACGTCGCCCACGAGCACTGGACGGCCAATGTCGCCAATGGCGAGGACCTGTTCTGGGACCTGCTGCGCAGCGAGATTTTGAAGGCGGGCTGACAACGTCCGGCCAGGTTCCAGGCGCCGATCATTCACTCTGCTGGCCATGCCCGGCTTTGGGCTACAAGCACCGGGCATGGCGAGTGCGATTGCCGCTCTAATAATCCACCCGCACCAGATAGAGCCCTTCCGGCGGCGCGACGACGCCGCAGGCGGCGCGGCTGCGCGCAGCCAGCGCGGCGGACAGGTCATCGGCGCTCCAGCGGCCCTCGCCCACCCACACCAGCGAGCCGACCATGGAGCGCACCTGGCTGTGCAGGAAGGAGCGCGCCGACGTCGTCACGGTGATCTCGTCGCCATGCCGCGCAACATCGAGGACATCGAGGGTCTTCTCCGGCGAGCGCGCCTGGCATTCGGTGTCGCGGAAGGTTGTGAAGTCGTGCCTGCCGACGAGGCGCTGGGCGGCGGCATGCATCGCCCCAGCATCGAGCCGCCGGGCCACACGCCAGGCATGGCCGAGATCAAGGGCGAGGTCGGCGCGGCGGTTGACGATGCGGTAGCGGTAATGGCGCTTCACCGCCGAGAAGCGGGCGTCGAAATCGTCCGCAACCGGTTCGGCGGCGAGCACCGCGATCGGCTGCGGCCGCAGATGGGCGTTGAAGGCGTCGCGGACGCGGTCGGCACGGTAGGGCTTGGGCAGATCGACATGGGCGACCTGACCGAGAGCGTGGACGCCGGCATCGGTGCGGCCGGCACCGTTGACCCTCACGGCCTCGCCGCACAGCGCCCTGGCTGCGATCTCGAGCGCGCCCTGGATTGAAGGGCCGTTCTCCTGCACCTGCCAACCGCAGAACGGCCGGCCGTCATATTCGATCGTAAGCTTGTAGCGCGGCATATAATTCAGCTGAGCCGCAGCGGCGGCGCGAGCCGGGTGCCGCGCAGGAAGACCTCGGCGGCCATCGGCTGCTTGCCGGCGCGCTGCAGTCCGAGGATGCGGACGGCACCGGAACCGCAGGCGACCGTGAGGCGGTCGTCGAGCAGCGCGCCCGGTTCGCCCGCGCCCTCGGCAAATTCACAGCGCAGGATCTTCAGCCGCACCGTCTCGCCCTCGATCACCGCCTCGCACCAGGCGCCGGGAAATGGCGAGAGGCCATGGCAATGACGCAGCACCTCGCGCGCCGGCCGCGTCCAGTCGATCTTCGCTTCCGCCTTGTCGATCTTGGCGGCGTAGGTGACGCCGTCGTCACCCTGCGGCCTGAGCTGCAGCGTGCCGCGCTCCAGCGCGCCCATGGCGCGGCCCATCAGGTCGGCGCCAAGCCGGGCGAGGCGGTCGTGCAAGTCGCTCGCGGTCATGCCATCGGTGATCGCGATGCGCTCGGCCATGGCGACATCGCCGGTGTCGAGACCGACATCCATCTTCATCACCATGACGCCGCTCTCGGCATCGCCGGCCATGATGGCGCGATTGATCGGCGCTGCGCCGCGCCAGCGTGGCAACAGCGAGGCGTGGAGGTTGAAGCAGCCGAGCGGCACTGCTTCGAGAATGGGCAGGGGCAGGATCAGGCCGTAGGCCACCACGACGGCGGCGTCAGCGCCGTGGGCACGAAACTGGGCCTCCGCCTCGCCGTTGCGCAGGCTCTTCGGCGTCAGCACCTCGATGCCGAGGCGCTGCGCCTCGCGATGAACGGGGGTGACCTGTTCCTTCATGCCGCGGCCGGCGGGTTTCGGCGCCCGTGTATAGACGGCGACGATGTCGTGCGCCTGGGCCAGTTCGAGCAGGGTCGGCACCGCGAAATCGGGCGTGCCCATGAAGATCAGACGCAGCGCCATCGCGGGCCGGCTCCTTAAGGACTGGCTCAAGAAGCCGCCGGCAAGATCGGCCGCTTCTCAGGTCGTCATGCCCGCGCTTGTCGCAGGCATCCACGCCTTTGCAGGAACAAGCCTCGCCATGACATGAAAATTCTCAGCTCAACAACAATCCAGGTGGACGAGAATGGGCCATCAGACCACCGCGCGCTTGGCGGCCTTGGTGAACTTCTTCATCACCCGGTCGCGCTTGAGCTTCGAGAGATAATCAACGAACAGCACGCCGTTCAGGTGGTCGATCTCATGCTGGATGCAGGTGGCGTAGAGACCGATCGCCTCGTCCTCGCGCAGCTTGCCGTCGATGTCGAGATAGCGCACCCGCACGCTCGCCGGCCGCTCGACCTCCTCGTAATATTCAGGGATCGACAGGCAGCCTTCCTCGTAGACGCTCGTCTCCTCGGATGACCAGGTGATCTCCGGATTGATGAAGACGCGCGGCTCCTTCTGCTCGCCCTCCTTCTTGGAGATGTCCATGGTGATCAGCCGCACCGGCTGGGCGACCTGGATCGCCGCCAGCCCGATGCCGGGCGCGTCGTACATGGTCTCGAGCATGTCGTCGGCGAGCTTGCGCACCTCCGCCGTGACCGTTTCGATCGGGCTGGAGATCAGGCGAAGCTGCCTGTCAGGGAGAATAATGATGTCGCGAATGGCCATTGGCGCGATGTAATGCGCGAGGGCAGTCCGGTCAATCAGCCGGGGGGCAGCGGCTCAACAACTATCGTCATGGCCGGGCTCGTCCCGGCCATCTACGTCTTTTCTTATCCGATGCCGACAAGACGTGGATGCCCGGCCAAGGCCGGCATGACGAACGACGCCAAGCCCCGCCCTCACCCGCCGCGACCCGAATTTACCTCCCGTAAACCACGTTTCTTCAGGCTCTGTTTACCCTTGACGTTCTCTCTTCGTTCGCTTCCGGCCACCGAATCGGGGTAGAAGAGCCCATGAACGAGATCCTGTTCGCCATTGACGGCACCCCGATCCGCCTCGGCGCGGTGCTGCTGACCCTTGCCGCCCTGACGGTTGTGCTGCTCGCCGCGATCGCCGTGGTTATCGCCCGCTCGTCCGGCCGCAACCAGACCGCAACGCTCGCCCAGGCGATGCGCGCCGACGAACTGGAAGAACGGGTCGCCGACCTGCTCAAGGCCCAGACCGAGGCCCATGGCCGGATCGACGCCATGGGCCAGGCCCTGGCGAACCGTCAGGCGGAGATGGCCCGCGCGGTCAGCGAGCGGCTTGATGCGGTCGGCCACCGCGTCGGCCAGTCGATGGAGCAGACCACGCGTCACACCGCCGAGAGCCTGCGGGCGCTGCATGAGCGACTCGGCATCATCGACAACGCCCACAAGAACCTCACCGAACTCACCACCCAGGTGACCACCCTGCGCGACGTGCTCGCCAACAAGCAGGCGCGCGGCGCCTTCGGCCAGGCGCGCATGGAGGCGATCGTCCAGGACGGACTGCCCAAGGGCTCGTTCGAATTCCAGTTCACTTTGAGCAACGGCAAGCGGCCGGACTGTGTGGTCTTCCTGCCCGACCAGCGGCCGCTCTGCATCGATGCCAAATTCCCGCTGGAGTCCGTCACCGCGCTGCGCGAGGCGAAGAGCGACGAGGAGCGCAAGGGCGCGGCGCAGCGCCTGCGCCAGGACGTCACCCGGCATATCGGCGACATCGCCGAGAAATACCTGGTCGCAGGCGAGACCCAGGACACCGCGCTGATGTTCGTGCCCTCGGAATCGGTCTATGCCGAGATCCACGAGGGTTTCGATGACGTGGTGCAAAAAGCCTATCGCGCCCGCGTCGTGCTGGTGTCGCCGTCGCTGCTGATGCTGGCGATCCAGGTGATGCAGCAGATCCTCAAGGACGCGCGGATGCGGGACGCCGCCGACCAGATCCGCACCGAGGTGATCAACATGATGGCCGATGTCGAGCGGCTGCGCGATCGCGTCTCCAAGCTCGGCAGCCACTTCGACCAGGTCGGCGAGGATGTCCGCCAGGTGCTGATCTCGGTCACCAAGATCGGCAAGCGCGCCGCGCGGATTGAGGAACTCGATTTCAGCCCATCAGAGGATACGGCCGCGCCCGCGCCGGAGCTGTTCGTGGCGCCGACGCGGAAGATCCAGGCGGGGGAATAGGCCACCAGCAGAATGAACGTCTCGTACCCGGCCTTGTGCCGGGCATCCTATGTGGACGGCCCCCGGCCACCTTATCCGTCCGAATCTATGCTATCCCCCCGCCATGTCAGCCACCCCAGATCTTCCCGCCGCCGTCGCGGCTTCGCCTGAAGCGGCCCGCCCGACCTGGCGGGAAACCATGGCGGTTTATCTGCAGCCGCGGGTGCTGGTCGTCATGTTCCTCGGCTTCTCGTCCGGCCTGCCGCTGGCGCTGTCCGGCTCGACGCTGCAGATCTGGATGCGGGAGGCCGGGATTGATCTCGCGGCCATCGGACTGCTCGCGCTGGTCGGCACGCCCTATACCCTGAAATTCTTCTGGGCGCCGCTGGTCGACGCCCTCGACGTGCCGCTGCTGACGCGCTGGCTCGGCCGCCGCCGCGGCTGGCTGGTGTTCTCGCAGCTGCTGCTGATCGTGGCAATCCTGCTGCTGGCGATCACCGATGCCGGCAAGGCGCCGCTCCTCGCCGCCGTCGCGGCGCTCCTCGTCGCCACCGCCTCGGCGACCCAGGACATCGTCGTCGACGCCTTCCGGGTCGAGAGCTTGCCCGAGCCGGAGCAGGCCGCCGGAATGGCCGCCTATGTCGCGGCCTATCGCATCGGCATGCTGGTCTCGACCGCGGGTCTTCTGATCCTGGTCAGCTACATCCAATCCACCGGCATGGGCAAGGACCTATCCTGGACCTGGGGCTACGTCATCATGGCCGCCATGGTGCTGATCGGCACCATCACTGCTCTCGCCGCGACCGAGCCGGCCCAGTCGAAGCGCGCCGAAGCGGCGATGGGTGGCAAGAGCGCTGTCCTGCGGATCATGGAGGCGGCCGCCGGCGCCTTCGGCGAATTCCTCACCCGCACCGATGCGCTCGCCATCCTTGCCTTCGTGGTGCTGTTCAAGTTCACCGACGCCTTTTCCGGCACGATGACGGCACCCTTCGTCATCGATCTCGGCTTCAGCAAGGCCGACTACGCGGCGATCGTGAAGGGCGTCGGCCTCGCCGCCACGCTGCTCGGAGGCTTCGCCGGCGGCTTCGTCGCCCGCGCCTTTTCGCTACCAGCGAGCCTGTGGATCGGCGGCGTGCTGCAGGCGCTCGCCAATCTCTCCTTCTCCTGGCTCGCTCTGGTCGGTGTCAATCAATATGCCCTGGCGCTCGCCATCACCGCCGAGAATTTCACCAGCGCCATCGGCACGGTGATTTTTGTCGCTTACCTCTCGGCGCTGTGCAAAAGCCCGCTTCACACCGCCACGCAATATGCGCTGCTGACCGCGCTCGCCGCCGTTGGCCGCACCTACCTGTCCTCGGGCGCCGGCTTCATCGCCAAGGCCACCGGCTGGCCGCTGTTCTTCGCCATCTGCGTCGTCGTGGCGATTCCTTCCCTACTGCTGCTCGTCCATCTGCAGAGACGCCGCCATTTCGATACGTTGGGGAAGGTGGAAGCTTGAGGGCTTCACCTCAGTGGGCGGTGACCAGTGCCCATTTGATGACGATGGCGTCGCTCATCTGACCGGCGAGCTCGGCGCATGACACCTGGTCGGCCCTGATCGACACCTGCTTGCCGATATACGACTTGAGCTGCTTCGCCTCGGCTTCGCTCGACGTGACGAGCTGGAACGTCTCCGGCCCGGTCTCGAGATTGCACAGTCCGTCCGGTCCGGGCAGCTTGCGCGGCTCGCTGACCAGCTGGAAGCTGTCGACGCGCTTGCCGTCTGGTCCGCGGGCGCGCATCGCCTGCAATTCGCCGGACAGAACGCCGCCCTTGGCGATCACCTGCTGGGCCTGGGCCAGATCCGCGACCAGCCCGGCGGCGGCAATCACGGCGGCAAGCAGGAGGCGGAGGCTGGCGTGGGGCAGAATCGGAGTCATGGTTTCTTCGCGTGCGAGGTTCAGAACAGGGTGCGCTGGCGCATTGCCGCCGACAGCGTGCCCTCGTCGAGATAGTCGAGTTCGCCGCCGACCGGCACGCCATGGGCGAGCCGGGTGATTCGGACATTCGCCTCCTGCAGGAGATCGGTGATGTAATGCGCCGTGGTCTGGCCGTCCACAGTGGCGTTGAGCGCCAGCACCACTTCGCTCACCTGCGGCTCATGAGCCCGCTTGACCAGGGCGTCGATGGTGAGGTCCCGCGGACCGACGCCGTCGAGCGGCGACAGCGTGCCGCCG
Organism: Bradyrhizobium sp. WD16; assembly: GCF_024181725.1. Lineage (NCBI taxonomy): Bacteria > Pseudomonadati > Pseudomonadota > Alphaproteobacteria > Hyphomicrobiales > Nitrobacteraceae > Bradyrhizobium > Bradyrhizobium sp. WD16. Next base: position 1,255,415 of record NZ_CP028908.1, read on the forward strand.
AGCACGTGATAACGCCCCTGCGTCGCATGGGCCCGTTCCAGCGCCCACAGGTCGGCGACATCGGCGACCACGACGATCAGGGCGCCGTCCCGCCGCTGATCGGTGCAGACCGCGCAGGGATTCTGGGTGTCGATGTTGCCGCAGGTCTTGCAGACCTGGATGCGGTCCATCGCCACCTGCAGCGCCGACGTCAGCGGCGCCATCAGGGCCTCGCGCTTCTTGATCAGATGCAGCGCGGCGCGACGCGCCGAGCGCGGGCCGAGCCCCGGCAGCCGCGCCAGAAGCTGGATCAGGCGTTCGATTTCGGGACCGGCGACGGCAGTCGACATGGAGGGGGACTCGATTGGCGAAAAAAACGCGAACTCAGCCGAGCCCGAGTCCGGGCGGCAACGACAGTCCGCCGGTCAAATCCTTCATCTTCTCCTGCATCGCGGCCTCGGCCTTGCGGCGAGCATCGCCATGGGCGGCGACCAGCAGGTCTTCGAGGATCTCGCGTTCCTCCGGCTTGATCAGCGACGGATCGATCTTGACCGCCTTGACCTCGCTCTTGGCGGTCATGCGCACGCTGACGAGACCGCCGCCGGCCAGTCCCTCGACCTCGACGTGATCGAGCTCCTCCTGTAGCGCCTTCATCTTGGATTGGAGCTGCGCGGCCTGTTTCATCATGCCGAGAAAATCAACCATCGTGTCCTCTATTCTCGTCATGGCCGGCGGGCGACACGGCCAGGCATGACGGCTGCTGTTGCTGGCCCTCAGCTCGAACCCAGAATCTAGTCGTCGCCGTCGAAACCGTCCATGTCGTCGTCGAAGGCGGTGCCGTCGTCGCTCATCGTGACCTTGGCCGGCTGCACCGCGGGCGTGTGACGGACCTCGACGATGCGGGCACCCGGAAAGTGCGCCATCACCTCCTGCACCCGCGGATCGGCCTCGGCGGCGCGCTCGCGGGCGCTGCGCAACATCTCGCGCTGCGCGCGCAGCGGTCGCTCGCCTTCGGCCTGCGAGACTGCCACCATCCAGCGCCGGCCGGTCCATTGTTCCAGCTTGCGCTGCAATTCGTTGGGCAGGCCGCGCGGCGCGCTCGGCTCCAGCGCGATCTCCAGCTTGGCGTCATCGAGCCGCACGAAGCGCACGTCGCGCTCCATCGTCTTCTGCAGCAGGATATCGCGCTTGCCGATAAAGGTAACGATCTCCGCGTAGGAGCGCAGTTCCACGCCGGGCGCGGCCTGCCGCGCCGTTGCCGGCGCGGCAGTGCTCAGGCGTGCCGAGGCCTCGGCGCCGCCGCCACGCGCCACGGCCATGGTCCGCGGCGCCGGCGCTTCGCTGCGCAAAGGCGCGCTTGCCGCCGGTCCTGCCGCCCCGCCGCGCGAAGCCGGACCACCACCACCCGCGGTCGCACTGCCGCCGCCCTGCTCGATCATGCGGATCGCCTCGTCGGGCGTCGGCAGATCAGCGATATAGGCAATCCGCACCAGCACCATTTCGGCGGCGGCCTGCGGCCGCGTCGCCGACTGGACCTCGGCGATGCCCTTGAGCAGCATCTGCCACATGCGCGACAGCACCCGCATCGACAGCTTGCCGGCGAATTCGCGGCCGCGCACGCGCTCGGTCTCGCCCAGCGCGACATTGTCCGCGATCGCCGGCACCACCTTGATGCGGGTGACGAAATTGACGAATTCGGCGAGGTCGCTTAGCACCACGACCGGGTCGGCGCCGGTGTCGTACTGGTCGCGGAATTCTTTGAAGGCACTCGCGATGTCGCCGCGGGCAAGCGCCTCGAACAGATCGATGACGCGGGTGCGGTCGGCGAGGCCCAGCATCTGGCGCACGTCTTCGGCGCGTACGATGCCGGAGGCATGGGCGATGGCCTGGTCGAGCAGCGACAGCGAATCGCGCACCGAGCCTTCGGCCGCGCGGGCGATTGCGGCCAGCGCCTCTGGCTCAACCTCGACCTCTTCCTTGTTCGCGATGTTGCCGAGGTGGGCCATCAGCACGTCGGCATCGACGCGGCGCAAATCGAAGCGCTGGCAGCGCGACAGCACCGTCACCGGCACTTTGCGGATCTCGGTGGTGGCGAAGACGAACTTGGCGTGCTCCGGCGGCTCCTCCAGCGTCTTGAGGAAGGCGTTGAACGCCTTCTCCGACAGCATGTGAACCTCGTCGATGATGTACACCTTGTAGCGCGCGCTGGAGGGAGCGTAGCGCACACCATCGGTGATCTGGCGAACATCGTCGATGCCGGTATGGGAGGCGGCGTCCATTTCCAGGACGTCGATGTGCCGGCTCTCCATGATCGCCTGGCAGTGCAGTCCGGTCACCGGCATGTGGATGGTCGGTCCCTTGACCGAACCATCGGGCAGTTCATAGTTCAGCGCCCGGGCGAGGATGCGCGCCGTGGTCGTCTTGCCGACGCCGCGCACGCCGGTCAGGATCCAGGCCTGCGGAATCCGGCCCGTCTCAAAGGCGTTGGATAGCGTCCGCACCATCGGCTCTTGACCGATCAGGTCAGCGAAATTGGTCGGGCGATATTTGCGGGCGAGGACGCGATAACCACGGGAAGGCGCCGGAACTGCCGCTTCGGACCGATGGGCCCCCGACGGATCGGCTCCGGACCCTGCCGCTCCGGAATGTCCAGCATCAGCCATCAAACGATCCGCGAGGGTCCAACTTTGCCGGGACGGAACATCCGTGGGCGAATTTCGACAAGAAGCCGGACCTTGGTTCCGGTGGGATCGGGAACCCGCGCGATCCCGAACAGAGGGCGACGGGCTGAAGTGGGAGACTGACGAGCGACCCGATCCGGACCTCGTTAGGGCTGCTTCCTTCCGGACCTGACCCGGTTGGCGAGTGGCTCGTCCACCGCCAATCTCCCGGGACCTATTTGGCGCCAAAGCGAGCGGAAAGCAAGCGCGGCGCGGCATGATCTGTTAGTCTGTGGCGGACGAAAATCAGCCTTGAAATCATTGGCGAAAATCCGATGCCCCCCGCCTGGTCGCTGCACTCCCAACTCGATAAAGACACCATTAATGTGGGCGACCTGCCGCTCTGCCGCGTGGTGGTGATCAAGGACGCCAATTACCCATGGCTGCTGCTGGTGCCGCGCCGCCCGGAGGTGGTCGAGATCATCGATCTCGACGAGGTCGAGCAGGCCCAATTGATGACCGAAGTGAGCCGCGTCGCCCGGGTGCTCAAGGACATCACCAAATGCGACAAGCTCAATATCGCCGCCCTCGGCAATGTCGTGCCCCAACTCCATGTCCATGTCATCGCCCGCCGCGCCGGCGATGTCGCCTGGCCACGGCCGGTCTGGGGCGCGGCGCCGCCGTTGCCGCACGATCCGCAGGAAGTCTCCGATTTCATCGCCGCGCTGCGGCGCAAGATCTGGCTGGGCTGATCCGACGATGACCAACAGCATGTTTCCGCTCGGCGCGCCGGGTTTCGCCACGCATCCGATCGAGCGCGCCGCCCATCTGCGCGACGACGTCGACAAGCTGATAGCGCTGGAGGAGCGGACAGATGCCCGCGCCTATGTGGTGCACCGCGATTCTCTCCTGATCCGCAGGAACGGCGGGCGGCCCACGGCGGCGCTGACGCTCCAGGAGGCCCGCGGCTTCGGTGCCAATCCAGGCACCGTCTTTCTTGGTCTGCGCGACGGGACGCCGCTGTTCGGCATGGGCATCGCAGCTACTGCCGCCGAGGCCCTGATCGGCCGCCCCGACGTCGAACTCGGCAATCTACGCGCTGCCATCACCGAAGGCCTGCTACCGGTCGAGGAACTCTCCGCCATCGCCACGGCCAAATCGCTGGTCAGCTGGCACCAGCGCCACGGTTACTGCCCCAATTGCGGCCAGCGCAGCGCCATGGTGAGCGGCGGCTGGCGCCGCGACTGCGCCGCCTGCAAGACCCAGCATTTTCCCCGCACCGATCCGGTCGTGATCATGCTGGTGAGCGACGGCGAGCGCTGCCTGCTGGGCCGACAGGCGCAGTTCCCCGCCGGCATGTGGTCCTGTCTCGCCGGCTTCGTCGAGGTCGCCGAGACCATCGAGGAGGCGGTACGCCGCGAGGTCGCCGAGGAGGCCGGCGTCACCTGCACCGACGTCGCCTATTACAAGGCGCAGCCCTGGCCCTATCCGTCGTCGCTGATGATCGGCTGCACCGCCCGCGCGACCTCCACCGCGATCACCGTGGACCGCAACGAACTCGAAGATGCCCGCTGGTTCGATCGCACCGAGGCAGCTCTCATGCTCGAGCGAGCCCATCCCGACGGCCTCCTTGGTCCCCACCCGGTCGCCATCGCCCATCACCTGGTCGCGCATTGGCTGAACCAGGGCCGCCTGAGGTGAACACGAATCCTGCGCTCCAGAAGCGCAGCCTCTGCGTCGGCATGCCGGTGCGGGACCTCTTGTTCCGGATCGAGACGGTGCCGACCCGCGGCCAGAAGGTCCGCGCCAGCCATTTCGAGGAATTGAGCGGTGGCCATGCGTCGAACGCGGCGGTAGCGATCACCCGCCTCGGCGGCGAGGCGCGGCTCTGCGGATTCCCGGCGCGGTGACGCCGACCTCCAGCATCATGATAGATCCCGGCGGCGAGCGGACCATCGTCACTCATCGCGATCCCGCCCTGTGGCAGGTCATTCTGCCACCGGCCGACCTGCTGCTCGACGACATCGATGCCGTGCTCACCGCCTCGTCCCATGTGATCTCCTCGGCTGATGCCCTGCGGACCAGCACGAGACGCGACGATCTCGCCGCGGCGCTGACCACGCTGGCGCCGCTGACGCCCGCCTATCTTGCCGTGACATCTGGGGCCGACGGCACGTTGTGGCGCGAGACCGGCGGCGCCGTCCGCCACCTGCCGCCTTCGCCGTGGCGCCGGTCGACACCCTGGGTGCCGGCGACGTCTTTCACGGCGCTTTCGCGCTCGCCATTGCCGAGGGCCAGGACCCGCCTGCGGCCTTGCGCCTCGGCGCCGCCGCAGCAGCGCTGAAATGCACCCGCCACGGTGGCGCCTTTGCCGCATCCCAACGCTTTGAAGTTGAAGCACTTTTAGGCGCCTGACCGGCCGACGGACGCCACGGGCGACAATCCGGGCTTGCGGTGGAAGATTTTTCTATATATCAGGATACTCTACATTCATTTTGGAAAATCATTCTCCCCATGTCTGATGTCGCCGTACCCGCCAACGAAGGCGTCCGCCGCCTCGATGCCATCGACCGCAAGATCCTGACCGTCCTGCAGGAGGACGCTTCGCTGTCCGTCGCCGAGATCGGCGACCGGGTCGGATTGTCCTCGACGCCGTGCTGGAAGCGCATCCAGCGGCTCGAGGCCGAAGGGATCATCCTGCGCCGGGTGGCGCTCGTCGATCAGAACAAGATTGGACTTGGCATCACCGTCTTCGTCTCGATCGAGAGCGCCGACCATTCCGACGCCTGGCTGCGGAAATTCGCCGAGGCGGTCAGCGCCATGCCGGAAGTGATGGAATTCTACCGGATGGCCGGCGACGTTGATTACATGCTGCGCGTCGTCGTCGCCGACATGCAGAGCTACGACGTGTTCTACAAGAAACTGATCAGCGCGGTACCGCTCAAGAACGTCACCTCGCGTTTCGCCATGGAAAAGATCAAATCGGTGACCGCGCTGCCGGTACCACCGCTCAGCGCGGCGTGAGGGCCGTGAGCGCGAGCCGACCTGCGTGTCCACCCGCCGCATTTTCATCTGCGCTCTCGTCATCGTCACCGGGCTGGCGCTGCGTGGCCTCGGCCCACACCTCGGCATTCCGATGGGCCTCGTCAAATACGGCGGCTCGGCGCTATGGGGCGCGATGGTGTTCTTCCTCGTCGCCATCGCCGCACCGGAGGCAGGCAGGCCGGCGCTCGCGGCGGGCGCGATCCTGATCGCCATCGCCGTCGAATTCAGCCGGCTTTATCATACGCCCTGGCTCGACGCCTTCCGCCTGACGCTGGCCGGCGCGCTGCTGCTCGGCCGCATCTTCTCGCTATGGAACATCGGCGCTTATGCGCTCGGCATCGCCGTGGCCATGCTCATCGACGCCCGGCAAGCCCGGATCGCAAAGGCCGCTGCAGCAGGCCGATGAACGGGCCTCGTGGTTCGAGACGACTTGCCATCGCACGCGTTCGCGGACGCGCCGCGCACCGAGCCGGCGCCTCACGATGAGGAGGCCGGCGCCACCGTTGCGCCGTTCGCCGACGACGCAACCACGCGCCGCCAGATCAGGCGCGCCGGCCGCCTCGAACCATGAGGCCGATGCGCTGCGCCTTCAGATCTTCTGGTTGTATTCGCCGACTTCGGGATGGGTGCGCAGCACCTTGTCCATGGCCTCGAACATGTCTCGCATGCGCTGCTCGGACACCGGACTTTCCACCACCACGACGAGCTCCGGCTTGTTGGAGGAGGCGCGCACCAGGCCCCAGCTGCCGTCTTCCACGGTAACGCGAACGCCGTTGACGGTGACGAGGTCGCGGATCGCCTGGCCGGCGACCTTGTCGCCCTTGGCCTGCGCCGCCTCGAAATGCTTCACCACCGCGTCGACGACGCCGTATTTGGTCTCGTCGGCGCAATGGGGCGACATGGTCGGCGACGACCAGGTCTTGGGCAGGGCATCCTTGAGGTCCGACATCTTCTTGCCCGGCGCGTGATCGAGCATGTCGCAGATCGCGATCGCCGAGACGAGGCCGTCGTCGTAGCCGCGGCCATAGGGCGCGTTGAAGAAGAAGTGGCCCGACTTCTCGAAGCCGGCCAGCGCGCCGAGCTCATGGGTGCGGCGCTTCATGTAGGAATGGCCGGTCTTCCAATACGTTGTCCTGGCGCCTTGCTGCAACAGCACCGGATCGGTGACGAACAGGCCGGTGGATTTCACGTCGACCACGAACTGGGCGTCCTTGTGCTGCGCCGACATGTCTCGGGCGAGCAGCACCCCGACCTTGTCGGCGAAGATTTCCTCGCCGGTGTCGTCGACCACGCCGCAGCGATCGCCGTCGCCGTCGAAGCCGAGACCGACATCCGCCTTGTGCGACAGCACCGCATCGCGGATGGCGTGCAGCATCTCCATGTCTTCCGGATTGGGATTGTATTTCGGGAAGGTGTAGTCGAGCTCGACGTCGAGCGGGATCACCTCGCAGCCGATCGCCTCCATCACCTGCGGCGCGAAGGCTCCGGCTGTGCCGTTGCCGCAGGCCACCACCACCTTGAGCTTGCGCTTGAGCTTCGGCCGCTTCGTCAGGTCGGCAATGTAGCGGTCGGGGAATTTCTCATGGAACTGGTAGAGACCGCCGGCCTTGAGCTCGAAATCGGCATTGAGCACGATCTCCTTGAGCCGCGTCATCTCGTCGGGGCCGAAGGTCAGCGGCCGGTTGGCGCCCATTTTCACGCCGGTCCAACCGTTGTCGTTATGCGAGGCGGTGACCATGGCGACGCAGGGCACGTCGAGCTCGAACTGGGCGAAATAGGCCATCGGCGTCACGGCGAGACCGATGTCGTGGACCTTGCAGCCCGCCGCCATCAGGCCGGAGATGAGCGCGTATTTGATCGAGGCCGAATAGCCGCGGAAGTCGTGACCGGTGACGATCTCCTGCTTCTGGCCGAGCTCGGTGAGCAGGGTGCCGAGCCCCATGCCCAGCGCCTGCACGCCCATCAGGTTGATTTCCTTGCTGAACAGCCAGCGTGCGTCGTATTCGCGAAACCCGGTGGCCTTCACCATGGGCTCGGATTCATAGGCATAGGTGTTCGGGACCAGCGCGGGCTTCGGCTTCGGGAACATCAAGGGCCTCATGGCGGAGAAATCATGACAAGGAAGCCTTAGCGGAGGGCGCGCCTCCTGAAAAGGCATGGGCAGGCAGGACTATCGGCTTGTAGGAAAGGATTGCGGCGCAATCGCAGCAGGCAACGGTTCGGCGGTCTATTCCAACATCATCTTGCCGCCGGCATATTCGAAGCGCTTGAGCTTCGAAAGGTAGGACAGGCCGAGCAGATTCTCGCTGAGCACGTCGTCGGGCAGCACAATGGCGTCGACGTCGCGAACGACGAGGCCGCCGACATCGAGGCTGGCGAGATGCACCCGCGCCGCCTTGGTCTTGCCGTTGGCGGTCGTGACCATCGCCGTGTAATCGGAGCGCGACGGTCGCAGGCCGATCCGCGCGGCGTCGGTCTCGGTCAGCGCCACGATCGAGGCGCCGGTGTCGACCATGAAGCTCAGTCGCTGGCCGTCGATGCGACCGTCGGTCTGGAAATGGCCGCGGCGGTCGCGCGGGATCACCACGGTGCGGCCGGCGGGCGCGGCGGCGACCGTGATCGGCGCGGGCGAGGCCTGCGCCGGCTGGGCCGACATGCGGTCGGCGAGCTGGGCCATGTAGGTGCCCGCCACGATCATGACGACGGCGAAAATGACGAGATTACGCATCACGCTCACATCACGCTGCGGGCCGTGCCCGAGCGTCCCGGTTCTAACGTTCGTATACCCCTTGCAGCGAGCACCGATACGAACGTTAGAACCAAAGGGACACAGTCCACCGCACTAGGCACTGATTCAATCACGCTTGCGGGCAAGGCAAGAGGTCTGCGCGCAAGACGTGCATCCTGTTTCGGCGAAAAGGGTGAGCGAAGCGTTAACCGTGCCGCAAAGTGGGATCAGGTGCCGCGCGGCTTGGCCCGCCGGGTCGGCGCCGCGCCGACCGGATCGTCCGGCCAGGGATGGCGCGGATAGCGCCCGCGCAGGTCGGCGCGCACGGCGGCGTAGCTGCCGCGCCAGAATCCCGGCAGGTCGCGCGTGACCTGAACCGGCCGGTGCGCCGGCGACAACAGTTCGACCACCAGCGGCACCCGCCCCTGCGCCACCGCCGGGTGGCGATCGAGCCCGAACAACTCCTGCAACCGGACCGAGATCTTGGCGCCCTCCGGCGCCTCGTAGTCGATCGGCAGCATCGTCCCGGTCGGCGCCTCGAAATGGGTCGGCGCCTCGCGGTCGAGCCGCGCCCGCAGATCCCAGGGCAGCAGCGCCATCATGGCGTCGGACAGCTCACCGGCGGAGAACTGGGCGAGCGAGGTCTTGTCCGCGAGCGCCGGCAGCAGCCAGTCCTCGCGCCGGGCGGCGAGTGCCGCATCGGATAGATCCGGCCAGTCCGCCGGGGCCGCAGCGCGCAGAAACATCACCCGATCGCGCCATTGCCGCAGCGCCTTGGACCACGGCAGGCGATCGATGCCCACCGCCAGAATGCCGTCTGCCAGCACCTGCGCGCTCTCCAGCGACGGCGCGATCGGCCGCGGCTGCTCGGCCAACGTGATCGCATGCAGTCGCCGCCGGCGACGGGCGCGCAGCGCCAGGGCGTCGCGATCGAAGCTGATCTCGTCCTCGCTGGTGATGTGCGTAGCGAAGTGACTGTCGATCTCCGCCGCCGTGAGCGGCGCGGCGAGCAGGATGCGGCCCTGCGCCGCGGTTCCGGTAAGCTCCGCCACGGCGATGAAGGGCGAACGCGCCAACGCCGCCGCCGGATCGAGCATGGCGCCGCGGCCGTTGGCCAGCACGAAGCTGGCATGACCGCGGTTGCGGGCGACGCGGTCGGGAAAGGCGAAAGCCAGCATCAGTCCGATCGACGGCGGCGCCTCGCTGCTGGCCGCCTCGCCTTGCCGCGCCACCTGCGCCGCCCAGCGCTCGGCGAGCTGGCGCGCCGCCGTGGCGCGCGGACTGCGCTCGCGGCGGAAATTCGCCAGGCGCGTTTCGAGATCGACACTGTCGCCGCCAAGGCCGCGCTCGGTCAGCACGGCCGCGATCTGCGCGGCCTCCAGGGCGCCGCCCAGTCTCGCGGCGTCGACGATCATGCGCGACAGCCGCGGCGGCAGCGCCAGCGCCCGCAACCGCCGGCCCTCATCGGTGAGACGGCCGTCGCCATCGAGCGCATCGAGCTCGGTGAGCAGCGCCCGCGCCTCGGCGAGCGCCGGCCGGGGCGGCGGATCGAGAAAGGCAAGGCTCGACGGATCGCTCACCCCCCAGGCGGCGAGGTCGAGCACCAGGGAGGACAGATCGCTGGCGAGGATTTCCGGCCGCGTATAGGGCTCGAGCGCCGCGGTCTGCGGCTCGTCCCACAACCGATAGCAGATGCCCGGTTCGGTGCGGCCGGCGCGGCCGCGACGCTGGTCGACCGCGGCGCGCGACGCTCGCACCGTCTCGAGGCGGGTCAGGCCGATATCCGGCTCATAGCGCGGCACCCGTGCCAGTCCGCTGTCGACGACGATGCGTACGCCCTCGATGGTGAGCGAGGTCTCGGCGATCGAGGTCGCCAGCACCACCTTGCGGCGGCCCTTGGCCACCGGCTGAATGGCCTTGTCCTGGACCGCGGCCTCAAGCGCGCCGAACAGCGGCACGATCTCCACCATGGGATCCTGGACGCGCTCGGCGAGCAGGGTTTCGGTGCGGCGGATCTCGGCCGCGCCGGGCAGGAACGCCAATACCGAGCCGGTCTCGCCGCGCAGCGCCGTGGCGATGGCGTCGGCCATCTGCCGCTCGATGGTGAGATCGGGCCGGCGGCCGAGATAGCGGGTCTCCACCGGGAAGGCCCGGCCCTCGCTTTCGATCACCGCCGCATGGCCGAGCAGCGCCGCGACCCGGGCACCATCCAGCGTCGCCGACATCACCAGGATGCGCAGATCCTCGCGCAGCCCCTGCTGGGCGTCGCGGGCCAGCGCGAGGCCGAGATCGGCGTCGAGCGAGCGTTCGTGAAATTCGTCGAACAGCACGGCGGCGACACCGGTGAGTTCGGGATCATCGAGCAACTGGCGGGTGAAGATTCCTTCCGTGACCACTTCGATGCGGGTGCGGCGGGAGATTTTCGAGCCGAAGCGCACGCGATAGCCGACCGTCTCGCCCGCCGCCTCGCCGAGGCTCCGCGCCATGCGTTCGGCGCTGGCCCGCGCCGCGATCCGTCGCGGCTCCAGCACGATGATCTTGCGGCCCGCCACCCAGGGCTCGTCGAAGAGCGCCAGCGGCACCCGCGTGGTCTTGCCGGCGCCCGGCGGCGCCACCAGCACGGCGGTGGTCTGCGCCGCCAGGGTGGTGGCGAGTTCGGGCAGGACAGCGTCGATGGGCAGCGGAGTATCGAAGGCGCGCAAGGGGGGGCCCGGTTCCGGCGATCTGTTAAGGATGAACGTGGGGCCCGCTGTAGCAGAGCGATCCGGCGCTGACGAGCGCGGCGATCGGCACGGCTCTTGTACCGGTTGAAGCGCAAGCAATCCCTCCCAGCGAGACTGGTACAATGCTGTCACGAAACGAGACGCCGGCGCGCCGCCGCGATACAGCCGTGGCCGCCGCCGCCGGGCGGCTCGACTGGGTCGACTACGCCAAGGGCATCTGCATCGTCATGGTGGTGACGATGCATTCGACGCTGGGGGTCGAGGCCGCCGCCGGACGCGACGGCTTCATGCATCTCGTGGTGGCCTTCGCCAAGCCGTTCCGGATGCCGGACTTCTTCCTGATCTCCGGACTGTTTCTCGCCCGGGTGATCGGCCGCGACTGGCGCACTTATCTCGACCGCAAGGTGGTGCATTTCGCCTACTTCTACCTCTTGTGGGTCACCATCCAGTTCGCGGTCAAGGCGCCGGCCATGGCCGGCGAGATCGGCTGGGCGCGGCTCGGCGGAACGTATCTGCAATCCTTCATCGAGCCGTTCGGCACGCTGTGGTTCATCTATCTTCTGCCGGTGTTCTTCGTCGTCGCCCGCCTCGTCCGGCCGCTGCCGGCGGTGGCGGTGTGGGCCGCGGCCGCGGCGCTGGAGATGCTCCATGTCTCCACCGGCTGGACGGTGATCGATGAATTCGCCGCGCGCTTCGTCTATTTCTATTCGGGGTATCTGTTCGCGACCGAGGTGTTCGCCTTGTCGAGCGCAGCGCGCCGGCGCCCCGGCCTGGCGCTCGCCGGCCTCGGCATCTGGGCGCTGGCGGACGCAGCCATGGTCGGCGCCGGGTTGTCCGATTGGCCGCTGATCTCGCTGCTGCTCGGCTTTGCCGGCGCCGGCGCCGTTGTCGTCATCGGCACGCTGCTGGCCCGCGCCGATCTGCTCGATGCCGTGCGCTATTGCGGCGAGCATTCCATCGTCATCTATCTCGCCTTCTTCCTGCCGATGGCCGCGACCCGCACGGTGCTGCTCGGGAGCGGGCTCGTCGGCGATATCGGTCTCGTCTCGCTGATCGTCACCGCGGCCGGCGTGCTCGGCGCCCTTGCCCTGTGGCGGGCGGCGCGGTCGACGCCGCTGAACGCGTTGTTCGAACGGCCGGACCGCTTCCATATCGCACCTCGCCGCTGCCCGCTCGCTCTTCGGCCAGCGGACTAAACCATCATTCACGGCACCAGATAAAGCGCGCCGCTGGTTTTCCCCGACTCCAGATCGCCATGAGCCCGTGCGGCTTCGGCCAGCGGATAGGCCCGTCCGGCGCCGCCGAGCACACCTGCCGCCAGCGCGGCCAGCACCACGCCCGCCGCGCGGTGATAGTCCTCGGCATTATTGACGAAACCCATCACGCTCGGCCGCGCCAGCATCAGGCTGCGCCGCGGTCCGAGTTCAGTGACGTCGAGCGGCGGGATCGGCCCGCCGGCCTGACCGATGCTGGCGACGACGCCGAACGGTCGCACGCAGTCGAGCGTCCGGCGCAAGGTCTCCCCGCCGACGCCGTCATAGGCGACATCCGCCTTGCGGCCGCCCGACCAGGCGACGAGTTCGCCGGCGAAATCCGCATCGCGGCCGACGATGACGTGATGCGCCCCGGCGGCGCGCGCCACCTCGGCCTTGACCTCGGACCCGACCGTGCCGACCACGGTGGCGCCGCGCTCGGCCGCCCAGCGGGTCAACAGCCGGCCGAGACCGCCGGCGGCACTGTGCACCAGCACGAGCGTGCCCGCCGCCACCGGATGGACGCGCGACAGCAGCATCTGCGCGGTGATGCCCTTGAGGAAGGTCGAGGCCACCGCGGCATCGTCGAGCCCGCCGGGCAGACGCACCGCGCGCCAGGCCGGCAGGTTGCGCTCGCCGGCATAGGCCCCGACCGGCGCGCCGGCATAGACGATGCGATCGCCGGGCTTGATGCCATCGACCCCGGCGCCGGTCGCCACCACGGTGCCGACCGCCTCGACCCCGGGAATTGCCGACGGCTCCAGCGGATAGAGACCCATGCGCTGATAGACGTCGAGGAAATTGACGCCGATGGCGCTGTGCCGCACCCGGATCTCGCCGGCAGCCGGCGCCGCCAGCTCGATCCGCGTTCGTTGAAGTTGCTCCGGTCCGCCCGGAGCCCTGAGCCGAATGGCCTCGATCATCGTTGCAGTTCCTGAACTGGTATGTGGACCTGCGACGCACTATGCGAGCCGGTCCCGATCTGCGAAATTGCCCATGTTCGCATCGTTATTGTGAGGATCTGCACATGGGCGACGTCCCCCGGATCGACTGGAGCGACCTGCGTCATTTCCTCGCCCTGGCGCGCGAGGGCACGCTGAGCGCGGCGGCGCGCCGGCTCGGCGTCGACCACGCCACCGTCGGCCGCCGCATCGCGGCGCTGGAGGCCTGCCTCGAGCTCAAGCTGCTCGACCGCCGCAGCCGCGCGGTCGCCCTGACCGATGACGGCCTGCGGATCGCGGCGGCGGCCGCGCCGATGGAGGACGCCGGCTTCGCCGTCGAGCGGGCGGTGCAGGCGGCCAAGCCCGAGATCGGCGGCGAGGTCACGGTCAGTGCCCCGCCCTCGCTCGCCAACCGCCTGATCGCGCCGCGCCTCGCCGAGCTCTTCGAGCGGCATCCGCGCCTGCGGCTCAAGCTGATCGGCGAGACCCGCAGCGCGTCCCTGAGCCGGCGCGAGGCCGATGTCGCCCTGCGGCTCAGCCGCCCCGCCGAGAGCGGCCTCGTCGGCCGCAAGCTCGGCGGCTTCGGCTTCAGTCTCTACGGCGCGCCGGCCTACCTGCGCCGGACACCGCCGCAGGCCCACGCCTTCATCGCCTATGACAGCACCATGGACGAGGCGCCGCAGCAGCGATGGCTGATGGCGATCGCCGGCGAGCGCGACGTCGTATTGCGCACCAACGACCTAACGAACCAGGCCGCGGCGGCTCGCGGCGGGCTCGGCCTTGCCGTGCTTCCCCATTTTCTCGGCGACGGCGACCCCCTGCTCGTCCGCTGCGAGGCGCCCCGCCCGCCGGTCCGCCGCGACATCTGGCTGGTGGTCCATCGCGATCTGCGCCGCGTGCCGGCGATCCGCGCGGTGATGGAATTCCTCGCCGCCTGCGCCGCCGCGGCGGACGCGCAGAATCCGGTGCGCAGCTGACCGGACCCGGTGCCAAGCCGGGAAAAAATCCCTACATTGCCGCCATGGCCCAAACCTCCGGTTCCACCACCGCGGCGCCCGCGGCGCCCGCCGCTCCCGCCGCCGTCACGACGCCTGCCGTCAAGAAGGGCGACCATGTCTTTCTGGTCGACGGTTCGTCCTTCATCTTCCGCGCCTACCACGCGCTGCCGCCGCTCAACCGCAAGTCCGACGGCCTGCAGGTCAACGCGGTGCTCGGCTTCTGCAACATGCTCTGGAAGCTGTTGCGCGAGATGCCGCCGGACAACCGGCCGACCCACCTCGCCATCGTTTTCGACAAGTCCGAGATCACCTTCCGCAACAAGCTCTATCCCGACTACAAGGCGCACCGGCCGCCGGCGCCGGAGGAACTGGTGCCGCAATTCGCGCTGATCCGCGAGGCGGTGAAGGCGTTCGAGCTGCCCTGCCTCGAGCAGAGCGGCTTCGAGGCCGACGACCTGATCGCCACCTATGTGCGGCAAGCCCGCGAGCAGGGCGCCACCGCCACCATCGTGTCGTCGGACAAGGACCTGATGCAGCTCGTCAACGACGGCGTCGTCATGTACGACACCATGAAGGATCGCCGTATCGGCATCGCCGAGGTGGTGGAGAAATTCGGCGTTCCGCCGGAGAAGGTGGTGGAAGTCCAGGCGCTGGCGGGCGATTCCGTCGACAACGTGCCCGGCGTGCCGGGCATCGGGGTGAAGACCGCGGCGCAGCTCATCAACGAATATGGCGATCTCGAAGGCCTGCTCGCCCGCGCCGGCGAAATCAAGCAGCCGAAACGGCGCGAGGCGCTGCAGGACAACGCCGATAAGGCGCGAATCTCCCGGGCGCTCGTCAAGCTCGACGACCACGTCGCCGTCGAGGTGCCGCTCGCCGATCTCGCCGTGCACGAGCCCGACGCGCGCCAGCTGATCGCCTTCCTCAAGGCGATGGAATTCACCACCCTGACGCGGCGCGTCGCCGACCACGCCGAAATCGATCCGTCCGACGTCGCCGCCGACGCGCGGCTGCGCAGCAGCGCCGCGCTGCCGCCGGCGGCGGCGCTCGACGCCGCCCCGCCGGTCGCGACCGCCGCGCCCGGCAAGCCACAATCCACGGTATCGAAAGCGGCGCTCGCGCCATCGGGCGCGCTGACGCCGCAGGCGCTCGCCGCGGCACGGGCCGAGGCGGCGCGGCAGGCGAAGTTCGACCGCAGCAAATATCAGACGATCCGCACCGCGGACGAGCTGCGCCGCTGGATGGCGCGCGCCAAGGACCAGGGCCATGTCGCGGTCGATACCGAGACCACCGGCCTCGATCCGATGCAGGCCGAACTGTGCGGCGTGGCGCTGGCGCTGGCGCCGAACGAAGCCGCCTATCTGCCGCTGATCCACAAGCAGGGCGGCGAAGGCGCCGGCCTGTTCGCCGGCGGCCTCGCCCCCGACCAGCTCGATACCCGGGAGGCGCTGGCGATCCTCAGGCCGGTGCTCGAGGACGACGGCGTCCTCAAGATCGGCCAGAACCTGAAATTCGACGCCCTGGTGTTCGCCCAGCACGGCATCGCCCTGCGCGCGATCGACGACACCATGCTGATGTCCTACGTGCTCGACGCCGGGCGCGGCAGCCACGGCATGGATTCCCTGTCCGAACGCTGGTTCGGCCATCAGCCGATCGCCTTCAGCGACGTCGCCGGCAGCGGCAAGGCCCGGATCACCTTCGACCAGGTGGCGATCGAGAAGGCGACGGAATATTCCGCCGAGGACGCCGATGTCACGCTGCGGCTGTGGCAGCTTCTCAAGCCGCGTCTCGTCGCCGAGCGCATGGTGACGATCTACGAGACGCTGGAGCGGCCGATGGTCGGCGTGCTGGCGCGCATGGAGCAGCGCGGCATCTCGATCGATCGCCAGGAGCTGGCGCGCCTGTCCGGCGAATTCAGCCAGACCGCGGCGCGGCTCGAGGCCGAGATCCGCGACCTCGCCGGCGAGCCGATCAACCCCGGCAGCCCCAAGCAGCTCGGCGACATCATGTTCGGCAAGATGAACCTGCCGGGCGGCGCCAAGACCAAGACCGGCGCCTGGTCGACCTCGGCCTCGGTGCTCGACGACCTCGCCGAGCAGGGCTTCGCGTTTCCGCGCAAGATCCTCGACTGGCGCCAGGTCGCCAAACTGAAATCGACCTATACCGACCTGCTGCCGAGCTTCGTCCATCCGCAGACCCGCCGTATCCACACCTCGTACTCGCTGGCCGCCACCACCACCGGGCGGCTGTCGTCGTCGGAGCCGAACCTGCAGAACATCCCGGTGCGCACCGAGGACGGCCGCAAGATCCGCCGCGCCTTCGTCGCCACGCCGGGGCACAAGCTGGTGTCGGCCGACTACTCCCAGATCGAACTGCGCCTGCTCGCCGAGATCGCCGACATCGCGGTGCTCAAGCAGGCGTTCCAGGACGGCCTCGACATCCACGCCATGACCGCGTCGGAAATGTTCGGGGTGCCGATCAAGGACATGCCCGCCGAGGTGCGCCGCCGCGCCAAGGCGATCAATTTCGGCATCATCTACGGCATTTCGGCCTTCGGCCTCGCCAATCAGCTCGGCATCGCCCGCGAGGAGGCCGGCGCCTACATCAAGAAGTATTTCGAGCGCTTCCCCGGCATCCGCGCCTATATGGACGAGACCCGCGACTTCTGCCGCGCCAACGGCTATGTCACGACCCTGTTCGGCCGCAAGTGCCACTACCCGGACATCAAGGCGTCGAACGCCTCGATGCGCGCCTTCAACGAGCGCGCCGCCATCAATGCCCGCCTGCAGGGCACGGCGGCCGACATCATCCGCCGCGCCATGATCCGCATGGAGGGAGCGCTCACTGACGCCAGGCTGTCGGCGCAGATGCTGCTGCAGGTGCACGACGAACTGATCTTCGAAGTGCCCGACGGCGAGGTCGAGGCGACCCTGCCGGTGGTGCGGCACGTGATGCAGACGGCGCCGTTCCCCGCGGTGAACATCTCGGTGCCGCTGCAGGTCGACGCCCGCGCCGCCAGCAATTGGGACGACGCGCACTGAGATCGCCCCCCGCTCCTTTCGCCGGGTCGAACCCGGACGCGCCAACTTCAAGGCAACGGGAGAACGGCCCTCCTGGTGTGGCGTCTCGCAATTGCCTACCCCCTTCGCGGCAACCCTCTCGTAGGCAATTGCGAGACATAAGCCACACTAGCTTTTTGATTTTGCTAGTGTCCCTTTGGTTCCAACGTTCGTATGAGCGCCTGCTGCAATGGGATGCGAACGTTAGAGCAGACTCCGATCAAGGTGGATCATATCCGCATGCGGCGAAGTAGTTTGCGCATTGGGCGGGCTTAAAGATGTCGGCGCAGGTTTCGAGGGCGCGCATCAGGGCGGCGACGGTCCGCTCGGCGATTTTGCGCAAATGCGCTTTCAGCTTGGAAAACGCCTTCTCGATCGGGTTCATGTCGGGGCTATAGGGCGGGAGGTAGAGCAGCTCGGCGCCCGCGGCCTCGATCAACTCCTTGACCCGCGGCCCCTTGTGGGCGGACAGATTGTCCATGACGACAACGTCGCCTTTCGTGAGGGTAGGAACGAGGCAGTGTTCCACCCAGTCCTCGAACAGGGCGGCGGTGATCGGACGATCATAGGTCTTCGCCGCCACGAGCCCGCGAAGGCGGATGCCGGCGACGAGCGTGACCGTCTTGTAATGGCCGTGCGGCACGCCGACGCGCAGCCGCCGCCCACGCCGGCAACGCCCGCCTTTGCGCGCCAAATTGGTCGAGGCGCCCGTTTCGTCGATGAAGACGAGCTTCTCGAGATCGAGATCGAGCTGTCGCTCGAACCATTCGAGGCGTTGCTTCAGGACGTCCGGCCGCTGCTGCTCCGAGGCGTGTGCGGTCTTTTTTTTAAACGTGACGCCATGACGGTCGAAGAAGCGCCACAGCACGGAACTCGAAAAATGCTCGCCGCAATTCCTGATCAGACGTTCCTGGATCTCCAGCAGGGTGACGTCCGGCGTGCGCCGGATCAGCCCCATCAGGTAGCCGTGATGGGCTTCGATGCGGCCGGAGCGGCGATCGCCTCCAGTAGGCTTCGGCGACATTTCTCCCGTCGTCTCGAATTGCTTGACCCAGCGCACGGCGCTCGCAATGCTGACTTCGAAACGCTTCGCCGCCGCATTGCGCGACAGCCCGCCCGAGACGACAGCCTCCACCACTCGTTTGCGAAGATCGTCGGAAAGCGCCATTCCAGCCGCCTCCATTCTGCGGCAGGAATCATGAATCAGATGTCAGCCGATTCGGGAATCCCGATTCGATTCACATCGCTCGGAGCCTGCTCTAGAACCGGGACACTGGAGTCGCCGCAATCCTGTCTGACCGGCGCGCTGTCGGCTTTCGCGCCGCAGCTGCCGCGGCCGGGACTCCTGCCCTCCCGGTCGGCCGGTGAGCGGCCGCCCGGGAGGCGATGCCTCGTTCATCAAACGATCAGCGCAGCAGGTCGAAATGGTAGTTCACGCCGAGGCGCACGGTGTGAAACCTGGCGGCGTTCCAGTCCGGCAGATCGTCGTGCTTGAAGTCGATGTAGAGGTACTCCATCTTTGCCGACCATTTCGGCAAGAAGGCCCATTCGACGCCGCCGCCCGCAGTCCACCCCGTCTTCACCTTGCTGAGCGGCCCGTCCTTCAGGCCACCCGCCGCCAGGCCGGCGGTTCCGAACAGCAGCAGGCGGGAATCCATGAGCGCGACACCCGCGCGTGCCCGGCCGGTCGTCAGCCAGGGAACGCTCGCTTCGAGACCGTTCGGCGCATCCTTGTTCTTGAGGTCCGTGGCTTCGAGGTCGTTTTCGATGCCGACGACGAGCATCGGCGACAATTGGTAATTGTAGCCGATCTGCAGACCTCCCAGCGCCCCGCGAACCTTGCCGCCGTCCGCACCCGGCAAGTTGCCGAGCGCATCGTTGCCGCTGGTGCCGCCTCCGACGTTCAACCCGGCATATGGACCGGTCCACGAAAATACAGCTTGCTGGGGCGTATAGGCGGGCGCGGCATAGCGCGTCGAAAGATCGGCGGCGCAGGTCGCGCTGGAGGCGAACGTCGCGGCCAGAGCGATGAGGCGTATCGCGCGGCAGGTCGCGGTATTGGCAGACATGGTTTGAATTCCCCACTTGGCGGCTCCGGGTGAGCCGGATGAACCCGACTAGATTACAGACCAACTAGTCGGTTTGTGAATAGGCGCGATCGAAATACCGCGACGAATTCGAATGACCGCGACTCGCGCGGGCCGATTGCCGCGGCGATTTCCGGTCGTCTTCGGGAGGGGATGCACCGGCGCCGGTGTCGATTGAGCGGCCGAGCCGGGGCGAGGCTCTTCACAAGGTGTTTTCGATTATATACGCCTTGCCAACGCGCCGCGCCTGCCGGACGCGCCGGCGCCGCACGAGAGCAAGAGTAGAGAGATGGACAACGCCACACGATCGGAACGCTCGCGCAACGCCGCGCTTCAGGCCGCCCTCGCCATCATCGCTCGCGATGGCCCTGGCCGGCTGACGCTCGATGCCATCGCGCGCGAGAGCGGCATGAGCAAGGGCGGCCTGATGCACCAGTTCCGGACCAAGAACGCGGTGCTGGAGGCGCTGCTCGACTACCAGACCGAGCAGTTCGAGGCATTCTCGGGCAGCTACATGGCGAAGACGACGTCGGCGCAGCCGGAACTCGCCGCCCAGATCGCCACCTTGCACGAGATCACCGCCAAGCCAAATTCGGTCACCTTCGCCATGCTGGCGGCGCTGGCCGACGATCCGAGCCTGCTCGCCGGCCCCCGCAACCTCGACGCCAAGAAGGTGAAGGCCATCAAGGCCGAAGCCGCCGATCCGCAGCTCGCGCTGCTGCGCTGGGCGGCGGCGCGCGGGCTCGCAATCACCGCCATGCTCGGCATGTGCCCGCTGAGCGAAAAGGAACGCAGCCAGCTCTTCGAGCGGCTGCTCGACGATGCGCAATGGACCGGCTTCGCCAAGCCTCGACCTCAGAACGCAGCGTCACGCCGAACGCGTGCGGGCTGACGCTCGTTAAGCCGTGCAGGCGTATTTCTCGGTGACCTCGCCCGAGGCATTGGCCAGCGCGATCACCGATCCCAGCGCATCGTAGCTGTAGCCGGCGATCCGGATACCTGACGACACCGAGCCGTTGTAGATGCCGGTCAGCCGGTTGAGCTGATCGTCGCTCCTGTCTAGGGAAGTTCGTTGCGTGCAGCCAACTTATTTAGCCTCTGTTGCAGCAACATCAGGGATATAAACATTGTCAATGTGAAGAATACGAACAAAAGAGTGTTCGCCGTCTGCGGTGGTAAAGTCATGACGGAGCGCAATCTACTGTTTATAATCACCACGATCACGAGCTCAAGAGCAAACAATATCACTGCTAGAGGAATATCAGTGGTGATCATCACCTCACGTGCGGGGAACGCCGGGGGAACGAAAATTATCAGTGCCAGCAATGTGAG
This sequence comes from Bradyrhizobium sp. WD16, assembly GCF_024181725.1. Classification (NCBI taxonomy): domain Bacteria; kingdom Pseudomonadati; phylum Pseudomonadota; class Alphaproteobacteria; order Hyphomicrobiales; family Nitrobacteraceae; genus Bradyrhizobium; species Bradyrhizobium sp. WD16. The sequence continues at coordinate 1,276,220 of NZ_CP028908.1, forward strand.
ATGGACGGCGACGCCGACCAGAAGAGCAATCGACAGCGCAGTCGAACCGCCCTGTCGACCTGCAACCGCATCCGCATCACGCACCGTCAATACAAGCCACACGACGGCAAACAGTCCGCCTGTGACCAAGACAAGCCCATACATAATCCACGCGGAACGCGTCCTCATTCGTCAGGCCCACCCAAGGGGGCAATCAGAACGAACTCAGCCAATTGCGCAAGGACGGTCGCGAGATCGACGAGACCTCGTAGATCGTCAAAGTGCGTCTGCCGAACCGTTCCGTTGATCTCCCCTACGGCAAGTTCAGCCTCACCCGACTCCCAGACCAACAGGTCGGCCTCGCGGCTATTAAGCCGGAGATTCAGGCCGCAGGAAGGATTCAGCCTTCCGGGCGGTGAACGCCCGAACTGGGTTAATACTCCAACTGCTTCAAACGCTGTATGCAGCGAGCGCCACCATACCTCCATGATATCTAAAACGTTCAATTTTCGGGCCCTCCGATCACACGACAGAACCATGTCTGGGCCATGGATATCAGATGCTCGAAACTTTCCCCAACCGTTTGCCAAGCCGCTTCCACCATCGCGGCCGCGTCCCGCTTCGTTCTCATGGTAATCTTATTCATGGGCGTTGCTTTCCTCGTGGATTCGACACCCCGAGCCTACCGGCTCAAGGCGAGCAACGCCGCCCTTTCTATTTCAACAGAGGTCGGGACATTCCCGGTTCGCCAGTGTTGGTCGCGTTTGAACCGGCGCGAAGTCCGTTAGTCTCGATCAACGAAGCATACTTGCTGAAGGTGTAGTGGAACGCTGCATCGGCCAGAGGCGCGGCTTCTTCTGCGGCAGCGCGTCATTTAAACGGATCACCTCCATGTAGCAGGATGACTAAAGGGATGGAATATCTGATGCCGGCCCTATAGTTCCGGGGGGAGCGGCGGTTTTGGAGGATTCAGCATCTTGGATAGCTCTCCAGATGCAACCGCGAAGATCGCGGTAACTATTCCCGCTCCAATGCAAATGCGGACCAGTAACGTGTCGAAGCGCGCATCTTGCGGTGTGATGTAGACAACAATGCCCTTGGTCGCATGCGGGACGACTTGGCCGAATTGGGGGAGCGGAATCCGCGAGAAACTTACATAGTTCATCTCGCGGAGGCTCCACCACCACCACGAAGCGGCCAATACGATGGCGGCCAACTGGCCTATCCGGTAGAAAATTCTTTGCTGTGTCATGGTGTCGTGGGTGCAGATCGACCGGGAGATACCCGAGTTGCTTGCGGATATCGCCAGCCAAGTGCCACCGCGTTCACGGCCCGCCCCGGAGTTCTATTCAGCCCGCATTGCATTGAACGATGTCGGCGGCGAGAGCTTTCATTTGAACAACTGACCAATCGCTCGCACGGGAGCCGTAATCCGCCAGGATGTCGAGCGGTAGACCGCGGCCAGTTCGGCCCGTGCACTCCACTCCGCCGGAGGAGGCTCGGCACGCCAGGGTGCGTGGCCGATCAGTTCGGCAAGCGGCGGCACCGTGCAACCATGCCGCGGCCGCAAAACGAGATCGTCGACGCACCCCCGACGGACCATGTTCTCAGGCAGGAATGCGTGACCATCGAGCACAGGTGAGAATGTCCCGTCAGACTCGACACGGCGCACGTCGAACGCGCGCGTCAACCCGCAGGCAAAGGCCAGGGAATTGGCGCCGCACGCAGTGAGGCAAAGACTGTTGAATTCCATCCAGATCGGCAGCTCCGGCCGCAATTGGCCGGTCAGCCCGGTCAGCACCCACGGCTCGTATCCTTCGGTATCGATCTTGAGGAAGTCGAAACGAACGCCATTCTGAACACAAAAGTCGTCCAGCGACAGCGCCGGCACCTCGATTCCGCCTTCGCTGACCACGCGTGAGCCCGCGCTAAACACTTCCGCGTGGTTGAAGCGCACGGTGCCCTTGGCGTCGCCGAGCGCAGCCTCGACCACAGTCACATTCCGCAGACCGTTCAATTCAATGTTTTGCCTGAGGAAAGCTGCCGTCTCGGGTGAGGGTTCAAACGCAAAGACCCGGCCACGCGGCACCAGGCGCGCGAAGATGATTGCGGTTAGCCCGATGTTCGCTCCGATGTCCGCGATCAAAGCGTCCGGCGCCAGGTTCTCTCGCACGAATTTCGCCAAGGCATCGAGGCCCGCGGCGTGAGTCTGTATCTGCTGAAAATATTCGTCACCCGCTGCACCTATGATGTCCGCTGTATCGCCCGCGAGCGTGACCTGCACCATTGATTATCTACCTCCAGCCGATACTGACTTGTCCCGTCCCCGGCCGGCCTGCTCCAGGCCGGGGACGGGACGGCTTCGCACATCGAAAGATCTCACGCCGCCTGCGCCGGCGTCGCTCAGGCTGCCCGCTGCGGAATCAGGTCAAATTGTTGGCCACAACCTTGTTCGTACCCGTGCCGTCATCCACCACACCACCGCTGGCATTTCCGCGGACGCGGTTGTTTGTGAGGATGGCCCGCGCGGCTCTGCTGTCATGCCAGGCAATCCACTTCTCATGGTCTGTTGCCTGGCAGCGCACCAAACGAGCTATCGCCCAAAAGTCGGCGACGGCGGGACTGGCAACGGCGGCATATCGTGGGGGGAGCTTGACGCCTCCACTTCTCCACCGAAGGCGCGATATGCCGTGCCCAAAGATAGCATTCTCATGCTCATGCTCATGCTCATGCAGTCAGGAAACGTCGACGATCAACCGGCCGAAATCTTGCACAAGCGGGCACACATCTTGTTGGCTCAGGCGGTCGAGGCCGAAGTCGCGGACTTTGTCGGCAAGCATGCCGATTTGAAGACCGGGGACGGCCGCCAGCGCGTGGTCCGCCACGGTCACCTGCCGGAGCGAGAGGTAATGACCGGTATCGGTCCGGTCGCCGTCCGCCAGCCGCGTGTGCGCGATCGCGAGGCGGACGCCACCGATCCCGAGCGCATCCGGTTCTCGCCGTCGATCCTGCCACCCTATATGCGCCGGTCAAAGTCGATCGAGACGCTGCTGCCGATCTTTTGGCGGATATGGTCCTCCTTAATTGGAGTAGCGACTTTCCATCTCCTCCGGCCGCTTGAAATCCCTCGTCAGCTCTTCGAGAAGTTCAGGGGAAACCTTCATCTGCATGCTCCAGACGGCTCTCGCCTCTCGGGGGATTATGCAGCGACACAGTTCAGTTTACAGTCTCTCGTCTCGCCACCCTTTCGCAAAAGCAGTGACTGCTCTGTCGTCCTGCTCCGTCACAAGGAAGCCATCGAGGGCTAGCCCAAACTTGAATAGCACGGTGAACCCAACGTTCTGCTTCGGCGCGCCATCCGCCGCGCACAGATCGCGATAGACGGTCGAGCCGTCACGGTCGAAGAGTTTGACGCCACTTACTTCAGCTTGCGACTGCTCTTTTCCAAAACCGACCTCCATTACCGTTCCATCGGCACCGGAAGAAATCACAGTCAGGTCTTCCTTATCCCATGAATCGATAATTTTCGGCCCAAAACGACTCTTCCTGGAATAGTCTGGCGGACCCAAGAGAGCATGCAGGTCCGCACGCGCCATGCCAAAATTAATGGGACCAACGCTTACATACGGATCAATTACAAAAGGAGTAATCATATTTATCCCATCGGAAGGAGATTATTTCTCTCAAGACATTTAAAGTACTCCAACATTGCCTCATTGTACTTCCGGGGATTTCCAATAGCCTTCGAAATTTCCAGAATATCCTGAATTTCGATTGCCATAGCCTCTCGCCATTTTCCGTCTTTTAACAGCGGAATTACGTTGACAGTGCACTTAACCACTTAACTGAATCGTTCCGCGCCTTCGATCGTCACTCGGCTGAGACCACGACTTCGCCGATATAATGCACTGTCATGTGTGGACGGCGCCGTTTTGGCAAGAGGAAACGACGATACCGATGCGGCGTAGTCGGGTGCGGTCATGTGTCCGGCCTGTTGATGCAGGACACTTGCCTGCTGGCCCTGATGTTGTCCGCTGATCTGGTCCCTATCACCGTATCGCGCTTCGATGGCGCCGACAGTAACATCGGGGTGTCCTGATCACCGGCTCGACCCGGTCGCATCAATTCGCAGCACCTTCCGCCAAACTCTGTTGATCTTCGATCGAAGCGGCGCGCAGTTCCGCCCTCAGGCGACCTGCACTTGCCTCGCCATGGGGGTGCGCGCCTCGCTCCGATAGACCCCGCCTCGCATTAGCAGCGCCCACACGATGCGCGCCGTCTTGTTGGCAAGCGCTACCGCAACGACCTTGAAGGGCTTCTTCGCCAACAATCCCTGCGCCCACAGCTTCGATGCCGCGCCGCCGTCCTTCACATGGCGCAGCACCGCCGTGGCACCCACCACCAGCAGCTTGCGCAGGTAACGATCACCCATCTTGGAGATGCGACCCAGCCGCTCCTTGCCGCCGCTCGACGACTGTCTCGGGACCAGGCCGAGAAACGCCGCGAAGTCACGACCCGAGGCAAACATCGAGGGATCGGTGATGCTCGCCGTCAGTGCCGAGGCCGTGACCGGGCCGATGCCGGGAATCGTGGCCAGCCGCCGGCTCGCCGCGTCGGCGCGGTGAGCCGTCAGAATCTGCCGATCGAAGTCGGCGATGGCGGCCTCGATACTTCGCAACTGGATCATCAGCGGCGCCAACGCGGCACGCACCGCGACCGGCAGCCGGGGGTCGTCGGGATCTTCGATGAGTGCCAACAGACCTGGCAGGTGCCGCACACCCTGCGCAGCCACGACACCGAACTCGGCGAGGTGTCCGCGCAATGCGTTGATCAGCCCGACCCGCTGGCCGACCAGCAGTTCGCGACCTCGGTGCAGCAGCAGAAGCGCTTGCTGCTCACGGCTCTTGATCGGTACGAAGCGCATCGATGGCCGGCTGACCGCCTCGCAGATCGCCGCGGCGTCGGCTGCGTCGTTCTTCTGCCGACGCACATAGGCTTTCACATAGGCCGGCGGGATCAGTCTCACCTCGTGGCCGATCTCAGTGAAGCAGCGCGCCCAGAAATGCGACGTGGCGCAAGCCTCCATGCCGATCAGACATTTCTGAAGGCGCCCCACAACTGCAAGCAAGTCCTTGCGTCTCACGGCCCGCCGCAGCACCACTTTGCCGGCGGCATCGACCCCGTGCAACTGAAAGACATTCTTGGCGAGATCGATGCCAAGTGTGACGACGGCCCCGTTTGCTGTAGACTTCTCCATGGACGGCGCTCCCTTGATGAATCGCTTCGACAACGACACATCATGGCACAACAAATGCCGAGGGTGGCGCCGTCCACCCCATCACCGTAATTCCGCCAGTCTCCCGGCGCACCTGTCACCGTAATTTCGTAATCAAAGTCCCCTCATCTCGGGCCATTTCTGACCATCGGCAAGGGTGCCGACAAGACCCGCTCAAAATCGTGCATGATGATACGCGTTTCCTCATCTTCAAAATTATATGTTTTTATCATATAAGATCCAGCTAAAATTGGGATCATCAAAAACTCGGCTTCGCCCGCCTGCATATCCGTTGCGGCATCAAATACGTAAAGTGTCTCTGAATTTGAAATAAATTCACATGATTCTACTTCTGTCAGGCTGGCGTTTTCCAAAATTGTTGGGATCGATCGATAATCGAAATTTTCTGGAGCATACATATATCTGTATATGACTGGCGATCCATCTGGCTTCAAAAAGAATGATGTGGGCATGGGCATGTCACCTAGGACTAACACCCAATCACTTTCCAATGGTATTATACCTGCATAATCTTTAACAGCACATGCTCTGGCGTAATCTGAGTCGGCAGAGAGCGTGTTCAACGAACTGCCGCCAATCCCCCGCCATTTTTCACTCAGGCAGGCCTCCATCACGACAAGAGGCCCACCAGTGGACGTGACCATTCTTTCTGGCTCTATTACCATCTTTTGCTCGAAATAGTTTGAAACGACTGACTCTCAGGGCCAGATTGCAGTCCCCTAAGTCTTCCTCCTTGTGTCTGACTGCAAGAGAGACATTGTGGATAGTAATCTTGCGCGCCTCCAGGGGAATTAATCGACGTTGGAGGCTGATGATCCCCCACCCAATTTCCGGACTTGGTGCCGGGATCATTCGTGCCGCAAGTGTGGCAGCCGAAGGTCCCGCCCAAGTCGTTAATGTCCTTCCGTTGTTCCGCGGTTGGGCGTGGACTTGGACCGGCTGGGATTGATCCGCCAGCATACGGTCCTACACCCACGTTGGGCGGAACGTCGGCTGAGTTATTGAAGACTCCGTTGATTGCTTTGCCAGCATAGTACGCCGTTCCGACGGCCAACGCCGCAACGGCTCCGCTGCAAGCGGGAATTGCCGCGCACGCGACTGCTCCCTCGACAACGCATGCGTCAACACAGAATCCGCTCGGATCCGTTTTATTGACGGGATCATTGCCCGTGTAGGCATAGAGATTGATGTTGTCCTTTATCCCGATCGGATCGGTCTGCAGGAACCGGCCCAGCGTCGGCGAGTAGGCCCTCGCCCGGTAGAAGTAGAGCCCGGTCTCCGGATCGAAGCGCCGTCCGGTGAAGCGATACGCCGCCGTGCCGGCGCCGCTGGTGACGGTCTGGCCGTAGGCCGTGTAGGCGTATTTCTCGGTGACCTGGCCCGATGCGTTGGCGAGCGCGATCACCGATCCCAGCGCATCCTGGAACTGATAGGTCGAGGCCCCGCCCGGCGCCACCGACAGCACCGGCTCGTCGAGGCCGGCGCCGTAGGCGAACATCCGGGAGAAATACACCGTGCCGGTCCCGGTATATTCCGCCAGCTCCTGGTCGCCGTAGGACAGCCAGGCGGTGGTGGTGCCGTTGACCGTCTTGAGGTAGCGGCGGCCGAGCGCGTCATAGCTGTAGGACACGGTCGTGCCGCTCCTGCTCGCCGAGACCAGCCGGTTCTCGGTGTCGTAGCCGTAGGTCCAGACGCCGTCCGAGGTCAGGTTGCCGCGCTTGTCGTAGCTGTAGGTCGCGGCCCCGCCGCCGGTGAGGCTGGCATACTGGTTCAGCGTGTTGGCGGTGTAGGTGGTGGTCGCCGCCGCGAGGCCCGACGGCAGGTAGCTGGCATCGGACGCGGTCAGGCTCGCGCGCTGGTGATCCTGGTTGTAGGTCAGCCCCAGGGTCAGCGACGAGCCGTTCCAGCTGTGGGCGAGCGAGGCCACGAGCCCGGCCGGGGTATAGCCCAGCGTGGTGGAGGCGACCGCCGCGCCGGCCGGGCCGTAGGAGACGCCGGTGCGCTGCGACAGCGCATCGTAGCTGTAGCCGGCGATCCGGATGCCCGAGCCTATCGCTACAGCAGGTACACCTTCGGACTCGATTCACCCACGGGGAGCTCTATCGCGAAGCATCATAGCCTTGTGGAAACCAAATCCCGCGAACCTCCGGGTTGCCAAGGTTTGGCTGAACATGGTTTCGCTCTAGCGCTGACAATTCGACGTCTTCTGCCAATTGCACGATATTCGGGGGGCCATTTGGCCCGAATACAAATTCTCTTAGCAACTTGACAGCATCATCATAATCGTACGCGGTAACCCCACAACCAAGATTCAGAGCAGTCGGCATGGGGAGCCTTTCGAACTCAAACCAGAATCTCCTGAGCTTTCCTTTCATGGGAACGCCTGTGGTTCGAAGCGGATCACCGGCCCGATGTTCGGATTTCCGACCCCGGGGTAATTCGGTGACAGTGCATTGTATCGGCGAAGTCGTGGTCTCAGCCGAGTGACGATCGAAGGCGCGGAACGATTCAGTTAAGTGGTTAAGTGCACTGTCATGTGTGGACGGCGCCGTTTTGGCAAGAGGAAACGACGATACCGATGCGGCGTAGTCGGGTGCGGTCATGTGTCCGGCCTGTTGATGCAGGACACTTGCCTGCTGGCCCTGATGTTGTCCGCTGATCTGGTCCCTATCACCGTATCGCGCTTCGATGGCGCCGACAGTAACATCGGGGTGTCCTGATCACCGGCTCGACCCGGTCGCATCAATTCGCAGCACCTTCCGCCAAACTCTGTTGATCTTCGATCGAAGCGGCGCGCAGTTCCGCCCTCAGGCGACCTGCACTTGCCTCGCCATGGGGGTGCGCGCCTCGCTCCGATAGACCCCGCCTCGCATTAGCAGCGCCCACACGATGCGCGCCGTCTTGTTGGCAAGCGCTACCGCAACGACCTTGAAGGGCTTCTTCGCCAACAATCCCTGCGCCCACAGCTTCCATGCCGCGCCGCCGTCCTTCACATGGCGCAGCACCGCCGTGGCACCCACCACCAGCAGCTTGCGCAGGTAACGATCACCCATCTTGGAGATGCGACCCAGCCGCTCCTTGCCGCCGCTCGACGACTGTCTCGGGACCAGGCCGAGAAACGCCGCGAAGTCACGACCCGAGGCAAACATCGAGGGATCGGTGATGCTCGCCGTCAGTGCCGAGGCCGTGACCGGGCCGATGCCGGGAATCGTGGCCAGCCGCCGGCTCGCCGCGTCGGCGCGGTGAGCCGTCAGAATCTGCCGATCGAAGTCGGCGATGGCGGCCTCGATACTTCGCAACTGGATCATCAGCGGCGCCAACGCGGCACGCACCGCGACCGGCAGCCGGGGGTCGTCGGGATCTTCGATGAGTGCCAACAGACCTGGCAGGTGCCGCACACCCTGCGCAGCCACGACACCGAACTCGGCGAGGTGTCCGCGCAATGCGTTGATCAGCCCGACCCGCTGGCCGACCAGCAGTTCGCGACCTCGGTGCAGCAGCAGAAGCGCTTGCTGCTCACGGCTCTTGATCGGTACGAAGCGCATCGATGGCCGGCTGACCGCCTCGCAGATCGCCGCGGCGTCGGCTGCGTCGTTCTTCTGCCGACGCACATAGGCTTTCACATAGGCCGGCGGGATCAGTCTCACCTCGTGGCCGATCTCAGTGAAGCAGCGCGCCCAGAAATGCGACGTGGCGCAAGCCTCCATGCCGATCAGACATTTCTGAAGGCGCCCCACAACTGCAAGCAAGTCCTTGCGTCTCACGGCCCGCCGCAGCACCACTTTGCCGGCGGCATCGACCCCGTGCAGCTGAAAGACATTCTTGGCGAGATCGATGCCAAGTGTGACGACGGCCCCGTTTGCTGTAGACTTCTCCATGGACGGCGCTCCCTTGATGAATCGCTTCGACAACGACACATCATGGCACAACAAATGCCGAGGGGGGCGCCGTCCACCCCATCACCGTAATTCTGGTTCCCTACCACGGTCGATAGTCCAGCACTGTCAGTGGCAATATGCTGCTAAATACGCCTGACTGAGCCGACTGAGGTCCACGCAAATAGGAGTAGCCGCTTGCCCTTATTGCTTCGTAGTCAGCGGTCGGCAAGAACGGTGTCATAGTCAATCCAACGTGGAATATGCTTCTGACCGCAATCAAAAGCTTACCTCCTACTGCGACACCAAAAAGCAGATTTAGAGTCTCGCTACTCATCGCGATTGGTTCATGGCCAGCAACCGCACCTCCGCGCGAAAACTTCTTGGCGAGACGTTTACTGACGCGACTGCACTTCTCAAGCCACACTGCGGTATGACCGGTATCGGTCAACCAAATCTCGATACGAATCTTGTCGAGATCATCTGGCTCAAACACCGCCTCATAAACCACCCGATAGTCATCGCCAGAACCAAGAGGAGCGTTGCTCGACTCGGCAAACCTTATGCCGGCTGCACCAAGCCGCTTCTGGTTCCAGCTTGCGAACACTGATTTTATTTCTTCAACGTCCATCTATTTACTTTGTCGTATTTGAAGCTGGAGAGACCCACAAATTTGGACTGTCACTCGTTGCTGTTCCTGAGACTGCCGCTGCCGCTGCCGCTGCCGCTGCTCCAGATGCAAATCCATCACCAATCGGGTTTGCGACGACAACAAGCCCCCGCGAGGACAGTGAGATAGCTGAGTCATAGTGGCCACTGCCAATGCGCGCACTAAGGACTTCCGCATCCTTTGCCGCATTGTAGCTCCATCCAATCCTCCAATTTCCGGTATTCGCCCATCCCGGCGACTGAGTGTAGCCCGCATCCGCAGCCCTGGCACCACCCCGACCTAAGAGCCACCCACTAGGCGTGAGACCGGATAGTCCCGCGCCTACCACAGCAGATACACCAACGCTGGTCCAGTTTACCTGACTAAAGTTCCCCCCGTTGAAGGCAAGTTGAATCGCAAGATCTACCCCTCCACCGGTCAATGCCCCCACCGCCGCAGCGACGCACCATGGGCAATTGCCGCTCGGATCCGTTTTGTTGACGGGATCATTGCCCGTGTAGGCATAGAGATTGATATTGTCCTTGGTCCCGATCGGATCGGTCTGCAGGAACCGGCCCAGCGTCGGCGAGTAGGCCCTCGCCCGGTAGAAGTAGAGCCCGGTCTCCGGATCGAAGCGCCGTCCGGTGAAGCGATACGCCGCCGTGCCGGCGCCGCTGGTGACGGTCTGGCCGTAGGCCGTGTAGGCGTATTTCTCGGTGACCTGGCCCGATGCGTTGGCGAGCGCGATCACCGATCCCAGCGCATCCTGGAACTGATAGGTCGAGGCCCCGCCCGGCGCCACCGACAGCACCGGCTCGTCGAGGCCGGCGCCGTAGGCGAACATCCGGGAGAAATACACCGTGCCGGTCCCGGTATATTCCGCCAGCTCCTGGTCGCCGTAGGACAGCCAGGCGGTGGTGGTGCCGTTGACCGTCTTGAGGTAGCGGCGGCCGAGCGCGTCATAGCTGTAGGACACGGTCGTGCCGCTCCTGCTCGCCGAGACCAGCCGGTTCTCGGTGTCGTAGCCGTAGGTCCAGACGCCGTCCGAGGTCAGGTTGCCGCGCTTGTCGTAGCTGTAGGTCGCGGCCCCGCCGCCGGTGAGGCTGGCATACTGGTTCAGCGTGTTGGCGATGTAGGTGGTGGTCGCCGCCGCGAGGCCCGACGGCAGGTAGCTGGCGTCGGACGCGGTCAGGCTCGCGCGCTGGTGATCCTGGTTGTAGGTCAGCCCCAGGGTCAGCGACGAGCCGTTCCAGTTGTGGGCGAGCGAGGCCACGAGCCCGGCCGGGGTATAGCCCAGCGTGCTGGAGGCGACCGCCGCGCCGGCCGGACCGTAGGAGACGCCGGTGCGCTGCGACAGCGCATCGTAGCTGTAGCCGGCGATCCGGATGCCCGACGACACCGAGCCGTTGTAGATGCCGATCAGCCGGCCGAGCTGATCGTAGCTGGAGCTCACGGTGACGCCGACCGAGGGCGGATAGACCAGCGCGGTCCGGTTGCCGTTGGCGTCGAGCGTCGTCGTGACCGCGCCGAACAGCGGCGTGGTCTCGCTGATCTTGCGTCCGGCGGTGTCGTAGCCGATCGTGGTCGGCGCGCTGTCGCCGTTGGCCTGCGCGGTCAAAAGATTGCCGCTGTAGTCGTAGCCGAGCGTGATCGTCGGCTGGTTCGACGGCGCCTTGCTGACCCGGCGGTTCAGCGCATCGTAGCTGTTCCGGATGACGGTGCCGTCGCGCCGCTGGAATGCAACCTCGTTGCCGGCGGCATCGAGGGCGCGGATCTCGTAGTCCGGGGCGCTCGCCGTGCTGTCCGGGTGTCGTTTCCTCTTTTGCCAAAACGGCGCCGTCCACACATGACAGTGCATTATATCGGCGAAGTCGTGGTCTCAGCCGAGTGACGATCGAAGGCGCGGAACGATTCAGTTAAGTGGTTAAGTGCACTGTCACCGGAATTCTGAACATGGTTTCGCTCTAGCGCTGACAATTCGACGTCTTCTGCCAATTGCACGATATTCGGGGGGCCATTTGGCCCGAATACAAATTCTCTTAGCAACTTGACAGCATCATCATAATCGTACGCGGTAACCCCACAACCAAGATTCAGAGCAGTCGGCATGGGGAGCCTTTCGAACTCAAACCAGAATCTCCTGAGCTTTCCTTTCATGGGAACGCCTGTGGTTCGAAGCGGATCACCGGCCCGATGTTCGGATTTCCGACCCCGGGGTAATTCGGTGACAGTGCATTGTATCGGCGAAGTCGTGGTCTCAGCCGAGTGACGATCGAAGGCGCGGAACGATTCAGTTAAGTGGTTAAGCGCACTGTCACCGTAATTCACCGTAATTCGATGGCGGCCTCGATACTTCGCAACTGGATCATCAGCGGCGCCAACGCGGCACGCACCGCGACCGGCAGCCGGGGGTCGTCGGGATCTTCGATGAGTGCCAACAGACCTGGCAGGTGCCGCACACCCTGCGCAGCCACGACACCGAACTCGGCGAGGTGTCCGCGCAATGCGTTGATCAGCCCGACCCGCTGGCCGACCAGCAGTTCGCGACCTCGGTGCAGCAGCAGAAGCGCTTGCTGCTCACGGCTCTTGATCGGTACGAAGCGCATCGATGGCCGGCTGACCGCCTCGCAGATCGCCGCGGCGTCGGCTGCGTCGTTCTTCTGCCGACGCACATAGGCTTTCACATAGGCCGGCGGGATCAGTCTCACCTCGTGGCCGATCTCAGTGAAGCAGCGCGCCCAGAAATGCGACGTGGCGCAAGCCTCCATGCCGATCAGACATTTCTGAAGGCGCCCCACAACTGCAAGCAAATCCTTGCGTCTCACGGCCCGCTGCAGAACCACTTTGCCGGCGGCATCGACCCCGTGCAGCTGAAAGACATTCTTGGCGAGATCGATGCCAAGTGTGACGACGGCCCCGTTTGCTGTAGACTTCTCCATGGACGGCGCTCCCTTGATGAATCGCTTCGACAACGACACATCATGGCACAACAAATGCCGAGGGTGGCGCCGTCCACCCCATCACCGTAATTCGTAAAGGTTTTGACGCCGATCGTAGGAACGGGCGGCCATCATCCCCTTTCATTTTGACCCTGATGATGGGTTGACTGGCGCTCCCTCGCCAAGGCGGATTAACAACTCATCGCAGAAACCGCCAGGGTCCTTGGGCGTAATCAGGACGAACGTTAGCATCCCACGCTTCTCTATCAGGATGGCTTTAGACGTGAAGCGGTTGCCAATGCGAATTGCCCGAAAAGGATTTACTGCCACGCCCGACACGGAAAAAGCATTGACTGCCCTCACGCTGCGAATATCGCCGAATGGAATTTTGTATATTGCAATACTTCTGAATAGAACAACCTCCACAGCGGCAGATGTCAGGCGAAAATCATAGATGTACGGGAGCATGAAGAAGATGCACAAGAATATGCCTGCAAGTGACGCCACAGCGCCAACGACTGCGATCAATTTCCCGAGCGTTGTCACTTTCCCGAACCCGATCCACTAGAGGGCACAGTAGCCGGCAACACGGTTAAATTCGAGGATGACGGGGCAGTTGAGAACAAGGTCGTGCCGGAACTGGTCGTCGTCGTATATATGCTGGCGCTTACGCCAAGCCCCTCACCCAGCAGTGGCGGCGAAAAGGAAGCCGACCACGTTCCACCGGAACTCGTGGAAACCTGAACACCACCCTGCAAGGGACCAATGCCAAGATTGGCGGATAGTGTCTGCGATTGGCCCGCCAAATCAGACGCTGTTTCCGCGTTAGTTATGCCAAATGAGAATCCACCGCTCGCCGATGCGCCCACAATCGCCGAATTCTTATCGACACTGAACGCGCCAGCCGTCCCGCCGGTTGTCGTATTGGTAACAACTGACAGGTTCCAGTTCTTATCGACCAGAATGGCGACTGTTCCGGACGCCTGTCCGCCCGCCTGCGCAAATATCGAACCTAGGCCAGCCTCAGCTAGGACGCCGAAGGAAGCCGTAATACCCCACAACCCGTATGGATCGACTACATTCAGCGGATCATTTCTAACATAAGCATAGAGATTGATATTGTCCTTTGTCCCGATCGGATCGGTCTGCAGGAACCGGCCCAGCGTCGGCGAGTAGGCCCTCGCCCGGTAGAAGTAGAGCCCGGTCTCCGCATCGAAGCGCCGTCCGGTGTAACGATACGCCGCCGTGCCGGCACCGGTGGCGACGGTCTGGCGTAAGCGTCGTTCTCAGGCCACGGCTCTGAGGTCTTGCTTTCGGTAGGCCCACGGCAATAGCGCGTCGATATCGCGATTGGGATGACCGTTGACGATCCTGGTGAGGACATCCGTGAGATAGCCGAGTGGATCCATGTCGTTGAGTTTGCAGGTCTCGATCAGTGTTGCGATGGTGGCCCAGTGCTCAGCGCCTCCGTCAGAGCCAGCGAACAAAGCATTCTTCCGGTTCAGCGTAATCGGGCGGATGGAACGCTCGACGGTGTTGTTGTCGAGCTCGATGCGGCCATCGTCGAGGAAGCGGGTCAGTCCCTCCCAGCGCGACAGGGCGTAGTTGATCGCCTCGGCGAGTTTGCCCTTTTGGCTGATCAGACCGAGTTTTGTGCGCAGCCACGGCTCCAATGCGTCGATCAGCGGCCGGCTTTTCTGCTGCCTGGCCAGGCGATGCTCCTCGGCGCTGCGGCCACGGATGTCCTTCTCAATCGCATACAGCGCAGCAATACGCTGAAGCGCTTCGCTGGCAATCGGCGCAGGTCCGGCCGTGGCGAGTTTGTAGAAGTTGCGCCGGACATGGACCCAGCAGAACGCAAGCTGCACGTCGCCGCGCTCGGCCAACCTGCGGTAGCCGGCATAGCCGTCGACCTGCAAGATGCCCTTGAAGCCGTCGAGATGGATGATCGGCCGCTCGGCTTTGCGGTCCGGGGCATAGACATAGGCCACGCCCGGCGGATCGGATCCGCCCCATGGCCGGTCATCGGCGGCATAGGCCCACAACTGGCCGGTCTTGGTGCGGCCGCGGCCGGGATCCAGCACCGGCAACGTCGTCTCATCGGCGAACAGTTTTGGCCGCTGCTTGAGCTTGTCGAGCAGGCGTTGGTGCAGCGGACGCAGGTGCCAGGCGGCATGCCCCACCCAGTCTGCCAGCGTCGAGCGGTCGAGGTCGACGCCTTGCCGGGCATAGATCTGGGCCTGGCGGTACAGCGGCAGATGGTCGGCATATTTGGAGACCAGCACCTGGGCAATGGTGGCTTCCGTTGGCATCCCGCCCTCGATCAGCCGCGCCGGCGCCGGGGCCTGCACGACGCCGTCCTCGCATTGGCGGCAAGCGTATCTCGGTCGGATCGTGACCAGCACCCGGAACTGCGCCGGCACGATATCCAGCCGCTCGCTCTTGTCTTCGCCGATCCGGTGCAACACGCCCTGGCAGCAGCGGCAAGTCCTGTCGTCGATGTCGATGGTCGTCTCAATCCGCGGCAGATGCGCCGGCAGCGCGCCGCGGTTGGCTCGCCGCTTTGCTGCTCCGGCCTGTCGCGCGGCCGGTGTCGCCTGCTCGGCGCCCGCTGCGTCACACGCCGCCGCCTGCTCGACGTCTTCCAGGCCCAGCAGCATCTGCTCCTCGGGCAGCGTCTCCGCCCGGCGGCCAAACTGGTGGCGCTGCAGGTCCCTGATGATCTGACGCAGCCGTTCGTTCTGCACCCGCTCGGCGAGTAGCATCGCTTTCAGGGTCTCGAAATCGTCAGGCAATCCATCGCTCGGCATGATCAAATCAGATCATATTTTCCCGCACTTTGCGACGATTCCAACGATGCTGATTCACTTCGTCGCAGAGCCAAGTATCAGCCCGGCTGCGCCGGCGTCACCGTCTCGCGCAAGGCATGGACACGCCGCCAATCCAGCCCTTCGAGCAGCGCCGACAATTGCGCAGCCGACAGATGTATCACGCCGTCTTCGATCTTCGGCCAGCGGAAGATGCCATCCTCAAGACGCTTGGCGAACAGGCACAACCCCGTGCCGTCCCAGAACACCAGTTTGATCCGATCCGCACGTTTGGCGCGGAACACGTAGATCGCGCCTGAGAACGGATCCGCCGCCAAACTCTCGCGCACCAGGGCCGCCAATCCATCCGCGCCCTTGCGGAAGTCCACAGGCTTGGTCGCCACCATCACCCGCACCGCGCCGGTCGGGCCGATCACGCGCCGGCTTTCAACGCCCGCAACACCGCGGCGATCGTCTCCGCCGAAGCACCGGGGCCGATGCGCACCATCACGCCGTCGATCGCAACCTCGATCGTTCCGGCGAGCGGTTCGTCCTGGTGCCGACCCGTGGCCTTGCGCTGCCGGGGGCCGGCGGCGCCGCGCGGTGCCGCATCGACCACCGCCGGAACGAACCGCAGCTCCTCATCCCTGGAAGCGACCGTCTGAGCTTCTCTGACTTGCCGGCGCCAGCCGAACAATTGCTGCGGCGACAATCCATGCCGCCGAGCCACGCCGGAAACAGAATCGCCGCCGGTCTCGATCTCCGCGACCACCCGAGCTTTGTCCTCGTCGCTCCACGTCCGCCGGCGACCCGCGCCGGTGAACACCTCAAGCCGTCGAACCGGCCTGGTGATAGCACTATCCACTGTGTCCATTCTAAGCCTAACGGTCAAAGCCAAGCCGCAGACTCGCAGATCCGGACATCAGCCGGAAGGTGGCGCCGGAACGACGCTTACGGTCTGGCCGTAGGCCGTGTAGGCGTATTTCTCGGTGACCTGGCCCGATGCGTTGGCGAGCGCGATCACCGATCCCAGCGCGTCCTGGAACTGATAGGTCGACGCCCCGCCCGGCGCCACCGACAGCACCGGCTCGTCGAGGCGTTACGGTGACAGTGCAGTATATCGGCGAAGTCGCGGTCTCAGCCGAGTGAGGGTCGAAGGCACGAAACGATTCAGTTAATTGGTTAAGTGCACCGTCACCGTAATTCCAGACGTCTAATCAATAGAAAAACACCGCCGGCCAAGACGCCAAAAAGCCATGCCAGCGAAACGGTCGGCCCAATAAAAAAGATCAAAAAAATGATGTCGAACAGCCGCACAACGGCGGATGCGCCTGTTGACCACTGCAGCTGATTGACGGCGTTAACAAAGCGCTGCGGTTCAAGTGAACTAAAGTAAACGATATATGCAAAGGCAGCAGCTGGATAGCAAAGCGCGGCACTAATCGGTATTGCCCAGAACGACCTTTCAAGGCTGCCGCGCAGCGCAGCGCTCATTAGAATGACAAAGAAAATAAGAAACAAGGTGAGGACGCCAGCATACCATTCATGTAACAGTTTTTCTGCGGGATGACCTGCGCCTATGAGAGTAGCCCCAACGAAAGCGACGAGGCTACTCAATAGACAAAGTGTGAAGCGATGGATAATGGGCATTTGATGACTACATTGCCTCTGCGAACCACCAAAATAATGACTGCGGCGGGTCTATTTGCTCGGCTTGCTTACTTGCGGCATCCCAGAATTAGTTGTCGCCAAATTCAGAGAGTTCGTTGATGCGTTCGCTCCCGGCAAATTCTTGACCTGATTCTCCAAGTTGCCCGGAAGTAACGACCCCACGTTTTGAAATGGTCCGATCCCGCTCAATGCGCTGGAAGTTGAGGCTGCGCAGAAGCAAGGTATAGCGCCTCCTAGATTTTCGATTCGATTGGCGATGTCACCTTCTTGTGCGGGTGTCGTCGAGAAACGATAGGTGTTAACTGTTGATCCTAAGGAGTTCTGATAGCCGATATATGGAGCTAAAGCGGCATCACTTCCATAAAGTGCGTCTCCGCTACCGCGAGTAGCTGCGCGAAAGCTTCCGGCAGGATCGTACAGAACAGGATTGCCGCCGTTGTCGATACGTACGGCAGCGTGACTTCCATATGTTAGAAGTCCGAACGTGTACGGAACAGGATCACGCGTGATTATCACGACAGTGTCGAGGCCGCTCGGATCCGTTTTATTGACGGGATCATTGCCCGTGTAGGCATAGAGATTGATGTTGTCCTTTGTCCCGATCGGATCGGTCTGCAGGAAGCGCCCGAGCGTCGGCGAATAGGCCCTCGCCCGGTAGAAGTAGAGCCCGGTCTCCGCATCGAAGCGCCGTCCGGTGTAGCGATACGCCGCCGTGCCGGCGCCGCTGGCGACGGTCTGGCCGTAGGCCGTGTAGGCGTATTTCTCGGTGACCTGGCCCGATGCGTTGGCGAGCGCGATCACCGATCCCAGCGCATCCTGGAACTGATAGGTCGAGGCCCCGCCCGGCGCCACCGACAGCACCGGCTCGTCGAGGCCGGCGCCGTAGGCGAACATCCGGGAGAAATACACCGTGCCGGTCCCGGTATATTCCGCCAGCTCCTGGTCGCCGTAGGACAGCCAGGCGGTGGTGGTGCCGTTGACCGTCTTGAGGTAGCGGCGGCCGAGCGCGTCGTAGCTGTAGGACACGGTCGTGCCGCTCCTGCTCGCCGAGACCAGCCGGTTCTCGGTGTCGTAGCCGTAGGTCCAGACGCCGTCCGAGGTCAGGTTGCCGCGCTTGTCGTAGCTGTAGGTCGCGGCCCCGCCGCCGGTGAGGCTGGCATACTGGTTCAGCGTGTTGGCGGTGTAGGTGGTGGTCGCCGCCGCGAGGCCCGACGGCAGGTAGCTGGCATCGGACGCGGTCAGGCTCGCGCGCTGATGATCCTGGTTGTAGGTCAGCCCCAGGGTCAGCGACGAGCCGTTCCAGCTGTGGGCGAGCGAGGCCACGAGCCCGGCCGGGGTATAGCCCAGCGTGCTGGAGGCGACCGCCGCGCCGGCCGGGCCGTAGGAGACGCCGGTGCGCTGCGACAGCGCATCGTAGCTGTAGCCGGCGATCCGGATGCCCGACGACACCGAGCCGTTGTAGATGCCGGTCAGCCGGCCGAGCTGATCGTAGCTGGAGCTCACGGTGACGCCGACCGAGGGCGGATAGACCAGCGCGGTCCGGTTGCCGTTGGCGTCGAGCGTCGTCGTGACCGCGCCGAACAGCGGCGTGGTCTCGCTGATCTTGCGTCCGGCGGTGTCGTAGCCGATCGTGGTCGGCGCGCTGTCGCCGTTGGCCTGCGCGGTCAAAAGATTGCCGCTGTAGTCGTAGCCGAGCGTGATCGTCGGCTGGTTCGACGGCGCCTTGCTGACCCGGCGGTTCAGCGCATCGTAGCTGTTCCGGATGACGGTGCCGTCGCGCCGCTGGAACGCGACCTCGTTGCCGGCGGCATCGAGGGCATGGATCTCGTAGTCCGGGGCGCTCGCCGTGCTGTCCGGGTAGCTGATCTGCTTCGCCCGCCCGAAGCCGTCATAGTTGTAGGTCAGGGCGTTGCCCTTGCCGTCGGCGAGGGTGGCGAGCAGGCCGCCGGTGCCGGCATAATAGGTCCGTCTCTCGCGCGTCACGGTGCCGCTGTTGACCGAGATCGACGGGTCGAGCGTGCCGGACACCGCATCCTGAACGGTCAGGACACGCGAGGCCGCGTCATAGGTGGTGATCGCCTGCCGGCCCGACGACGAGGTCACGCTCGACACCCGGTTGTTGAGGTCGTAGGCCGTGGTCGAGGTGGTGCCGTCCGGATTGGTGATCGTCACCGGCTTGTTGGCGGCATTGTAGCTCGTGGTCGTGGTTCGCCATGCCGGGCTCGCGGTCCCCGTCGCCTGGGCGACGCTGGTCCTGTTGCCGTTGGCGTCGTAGACGTAACTGGTGACGTTGGCGGCAAACGGCGCCGGCGGCGTGATCCGGGTCAACTGCCGCCTGGCGTCGTAGGCATAGGTCGTGACATTGCCCTTCGCGTCGGTCGCGGTCACCTTGTTGCCGACAGCGTCATAGGTGGCCGACGTCGTCAGGTTGAGCCGCCCCGCCCCGGCATCCTTGACGACCGTCAGAAGATCAAACGTCGTCGCCGCATAGCTGTAGGTGGTGAGCCGGCCATCGGCGTCGGTCGAGGTCGCGGGCAGGCCGTGGCTGCCGTAGGTCGCGGAGATCACCGGCGACACCGTGCCGCTGACGCCGGGCTTGGCGACCGCCGGCAGGGTGGTGGAGGTCAGATTGCCGGCGGCGTCGTAACCATAGGTCGTGACATTGCCCCGCGGATCGGTGTGGGTGGCGGGCTTCGATCGCGCGGTGTAGGTCCAGCTCTCCACGATCGGCGACGCCGGATTGCCGGTCAGCGGGTCGATCGCGCCCGTAAGCGGCGTCGTCGTCTTGCTCAGGATATTGCTCCTGGCATCGTAACTATTGGTCGTCACAACCCCGAGCGGACTGCGGGTCTGGACCAGCCGACCCGCCCCGTCATAGGCCATCACGGTCCGGTCGCCGGTCTGGCTGACGTCGACGGTCTGGTTGCCGTTGGCGTCATGATAGAGCACATGCGCGTTGCCGTAGGGATCGATCTCCATCGATCGCGCGCCATTGGCGAACCCATAGGTCCATACGTGATTGAAGGTATCGGCCTGGGTCAGGATGCGCCCGAACTGATCATAGGTGTTGGTCATCACGGGCGTGCCCGCAAACGCCGGCCACGTCATTTGCGTCAGCAGGCTGCTTCCGGACGCGTAGGTCATTTTGGTCGTGGCGCTCGCCGCATCGACGAACGTGCTGAGATTGCCGCTGGCGTCATAGGTATAGGAGACCGAACGCGTGCCGTCGGAGACCTGGCTGAGATTCGTTCCGCTGTAGGTGAAGGTCAGGGTGCGGCCCATGCCGTTGGACACGGCGCTCAACAGCTTGGCGGCGCCGCTGCCGCTATAGGTAAACGTCACCGTGTTGCCGTTGGTGTCGACCCACGAGGCGATGTTGCCGTCGGCATCGAAATTGCTGACGACACCGGTCTTGTCGGTGATCGTCACCGCGTTGCCCGCGCCCAGCGTCGCCACCGCGCCGTCTCCCGGCGGCGGCACATAGGTCGCGCCTCCCGCCGCCGTCGGGATCTTCGCGAACCGCCTGGTGCCGCCGCTCAGCGTGACGGTGACGGCGTTGTTGACCAGCGCGTCCATCAGCCAGCTGGCCGACAATGTCGAGACCACGATGTTGGCCAGCGCCGGCGCCGCGATCGTGTTGAGGTCCTTCATGACATAGAAGGCGACCACGGTCGGCACGGCGGCCAGCGGATTGGACTGGCCGAACCCGGCATAGCTGTCGCTGTCGATCCTGGCCGACATCATGAAGTTGTGCCGCCAACCATAGCCCAGCGCTGTCCTGGTCGACACGCTGCCGGAGTTGTAGCTGCGCTTCAGCGCCAGGCCGAACGGGAAGTCGGCCGAACCGACCTTGATGTCCTCGTTGTCGAAGAGATAGTTGCCGCTCAGCAGGTCGATCGGTTCCTCGCTCTGTTGCGGCGGAAATTGCGTATTATACGTCGTCGGAAACTGCGCCGCTGCCGGCACGGTCGGGTAATATTGATTCCAGGCGCCGTATCCGCCCTTGTAGCCGCCGGAAATCAGGTACTGCGCGCCCAGGAGCCCATTGCTGTTGACCAATTGGTAGTAGCCCGCGCCGGTCCAGTTGACGACGGTGCGCGAACCGTTTTGCGGCAGCATCACCTGACCGCCCGCATTGGCGCCGAGAAACGCGCCCATGGCATCGAGATCCGTCGCGTTCCAGCCGGTCAGCAGCGGCCTCACGCTGCTCCAGTTGGCGGGGGTGGCGACGATGAAGCCGGTGCCGTCCTGATTGGCGTAGTCGAACATCCGCACGGTGGAGACCGCCTCGGTGCCCTGCATCTGGGCAACGGCGGTGGATTCGAGGCTCGAGTGAAACTCGGCCGCCGCGATCGCAAAGCCGGCGACGTCAGTGTCGGTGACAGTGGTCGCGGCCTTGCTGATGCTGCCGAGCTGCGCCGGATAATCGACATAGGCGCCCTTGCCGGGCGATGTGCCGGCGATCCCCATGGACACATGGTTGGCCGTCACGATGCCGATCAGGCCGCTATACAGACGCCCCGCCTCGCTGGACTGGCTGAGATAGGTATATCCGATACTGGCCAGCGACGCGTTGGTCACCGCCTGGGTCGTCGTTCCACCGGCGGCCTTGATCTGGCGGGACAGCTCGGCCTGCTGGCGCGTCAGCGTGTCGCGCCCGAGATCGCCCGGAGCCAGCATCACGGCGTAGCTGCCCCCGACCAGGACCTTGGGGCGAACCGTATATGTCCCGAACGGGGCCGCATAAGGCAATTGCACGGTCATCGACACGAACTGGCTGGCGCCGGCGGTCGCCGCCGCGCCGGTCGCGAGCACCGTTCCATCCAGTGTCAGGACCGGCTGACTGGAGCCGTTATAGGTCAGCGCCAGATTGCGGCTGCCGACCTGGCTGCCATAGAGCGTGGTCGAGATCGTCGGGCTCGAGCCGTCGGCGTTGTTGGAGACGGTGATGGTGAAGGCGGTCTCGAACGAGGCCGGAAGGCTGGTGTAAAGCGTGCCCGCGGCCGGCAGGGTCAGGCCGTAATTGGCATTGCTGATGTCGCGACCGCCAAACAATTGCCTGGTCGAGCTGGCGGGGCTGTTGGCCGTGATGTAGCCGGCCAGATTCTGTGCATAAGTGTTCAGCTGCGTCTTGAGATTGGCCTTGTTCAGATTGCGGATCGAGGTCACCCCGGCCGGCATCCCGCTGATCGGCGACGAGCCCGACTGCACCGCGCTCAGGAAACCGCTCTGGGTGTAGCCCATGGCGGACGCGACATTGATCGACGCATAGTTCGTGTAGGACTTGAGCGAGGGATCGAGCTGGTAGGTCTTGGAGCCGATCGTCACTTCGGTCCAGACCATGCCGATCGCGACATCGGTGGCCGGACCGCTTCCCGAGGTGACACAGGCGCCGCCGCTGGTCTGCTGGATGCAGCCGGGAATGCCGCCATTGCCCATGGCGAAGGAGAACAGCTGGACATCGTTCTGGATGCCGAGCAGATTGGCGACCGTCGCCGCGGGGAACGAAATCGCGCCATAACGGTAGTTGGCCGTGATGCAGGACTGGCGCAGCAGCGTGACGAACAGCACGTTCTGATCGAAGTTGCTGCCGCGCCGATCCAGATAGGTCGCCAACGCGCCCTTCTTGGAGCCGAAGGTCGGCGCGTAGTCGACGTTGTAGTAGACGTATTCGTAGATCAGGTTGAGATCGTAGTTCAGCGCCCGCGCGAGGCTCCTGATCTCGGGGTCGGCGGCCGGCGGGGTGCATGTCAGTGGCGTCAAGCCGACCTGGGCATGCCCCTCGCGCGGCGCCAGCGCAACACCGACGAACAGTCCGACAAAAAGAACCAGAGCAATCCTGAAACCGCGCATAAGCCTGCCCCTGCTGCCGCAGTCGAATCGACGACCAAGTTGGTTGAGTGATGTGATGTGAAGGATGCGCCGAAGACCGTCCGGCGCGGAACGATGATCCCTACCGCCTCCCGATCAGCGGCGGCTGCTGCTGTATCGTGACGCTGCTCGGCGAGCGCGACGACACCGCGGCGGCTCCGCCGACAGCCTCCTGCTTCTTGTCCGAGGCGGGTTTCGACTGGGCAAAGTCCGCCCGGCCAAAGCCCGCCGGAGCAGTCGCATCGGTGGGAAGCTCGTGACCAAGAACCGGCTCGATGTCGAGGGCGGCCGGCGCCTCGCCCGCGGACTGCGGGGTGACGGTCGCCGGCATGTCGCTCGGCGGCACAACCCGTGCCGCGAGAAATGCCGTGGCCTGATCCGGCGTCACCAGCGGCATCTGCAGCGCGCCGACCGGCAGCTGCGCGCCGACCTGACCGCTTCCCGGCGCCAGATTCTGCGCCGAAGCCGTAACCGCGAACGACATCACAACGGCAGGAACAACAACGGAAGAAACAACAAACCCAAGCTTGCTCACGATCCATCCCACAATCACGAAGCAAAATTTTAAAACATTCGAATCTCCACTACCGCTTGCACGATCGCCAGGCGAGCGATTGTGACGCAGAACTCTTGTCCTGGGCCGCCCAAAGTTCGGTCTCGCTGGACGAACGTTTCGTGCACGTCACCGCACCAACCACTTACAGTTGCGACCAAAGCCAAAGAGGGACGAGCTCCGTTCGGAAACCGCATCAAAGACGATAGACAAGATCGAAGATCGGGCTCCCGGCAAAGAGCCGCGCGGCGACGACCAGGAGAAGTCCGGCACCGAGAAACGGTGCGAACGGCACGCGATCGCGGGTCGTGATCGGTCGTCCGAGAAGCCAGCGACACGCGAGATAGGCGAGCGCGGTGCAGGATGCCATCGCCAGCATGGCCGGCAAATCCTCGGCGCCGGTCCATAGCCCTCCCGCCGCGGTGAACTTGACATCGCCGAGACCGAGACCCTCGACCCCCCTGAGGCGGAAATGAGCCCAGCGCAATGCGAGCAGAAGCGCGCCACCCAGCGCGCCGCCCAGCAGCGAAAGACCAAGCTCGCCCGAGGGCAGGAATCCTGCGGCGAACAGCCCGGCGACTGCGATCAGGAGAGCCACGCCGTCCGGAATGATCATCCGTCGGATGTCGCTGACGGCGCCGATCAGCGTCAGGACGCAGAGCAATCCGTACTGGAGCACGAGCATGGGCAACGTCACTGCTGTTGCGCCAAGTGCAGAGGGATCGGCACGGACAGGTGCCGGATGCGATCCTTCAAGACGATATCCATGTCGATCAGCACCAGTTGCGGCAACTGCAGCTGCGCCTTCCAGGCCGCCAGCCACTGCGGAGGCTTGCCGGGTTCGACCGAACCAAAATAGCGGATCGACAGCCCCCGGACATGCCTGACCAGCACGACCGGATCCGCCTCTCTGATCCGAGACGGATCGGTGCGGAAGACCGCTGTCGTCACGACAACATCACCGACCTGGTCCGGTCCGGCGGCGCCATCGGGCCATGAGAGACGGACCAACATCGGCCCGCCGCGGAAGGCGGTCGCCTCGCTCGATGTCACGAAAGTCAGCGCGTGGCTGTCGCCATCGAACAACAGGCGCGCGAGATGGGTCGTTTCGTCCACCACCGTGACCGGCATGCCGCGGGATAACAGCGTGCGCAACCGTGCCAACCCGGCATCGACTTCGGCGGGCAGCTCTCGATCGCGACTTGCCGTCCAGCCTCGGCGGGTGAGATCGAGCCCGGCGATGACGAACACGGCAATCATCGCCGTCATCGCGAGGGTGACGAGCAGCTCGACGAGCGTGAAGCCCGCCTGGCTCGCGTTGGGGGGGCTTCTGATCACGGCCTGGCGACGCGAACGAGTTTATAGGCCGCCAATGCAACCATCGGTCGACCGCGCGTGTCGCCCGCGGCCGTAACCGTGATGTCCGCCCATGCGCCGGCAACCGGCATGTTCGCGGCGACCGATGTCGGAACGATCCGCAAGCGCCAGGCCAGTCCGTTGCCGAACTGCCCCGTGCTTTCGCCGGCCACGATCGGATCGATAATGCCGAGGCCGTCAAGTTTGCCTTGCGCGAGCCGGACGGCCTCGCGCAGCGTCTCCGCCCGATGACCGCCGTTGAGCATGCGCGTCATGCCGCCGAACACCACCGTCAGGATAGAAGCCAAAATCGCGAACGCGACGAGCGTTTCGACCAGGGTGAAGCCGGATTGAGAATGCCGTCGGGGCCTGGTGCTCATCCTGGCGCTCATCCTGGCGCTCATGATGATTTGCCTCCGGAGAGATCGATCCGGGCTTCGCCGGTCAGCCAGTTTACCGCAATTCGCGCCTCCCGCCGCCCGATGCGAAGGATGATGTCTCCACCACTCGACATGCCGTCCGGAAAGAAGCGGATCGCTCCGGCCGTAGCGCTCTGCCGTTCCGGCACGGCGAGCTTCATCTCGATCGACACGTCGTCATCGAGATGAAGGACTGTGCCCCCGGCCTGCAGGGTGCGTTGCCCCGCATCGAGAACCAGCGTCGCATCGGCATTGCGAGCGATCGCTTCCGCTCGGGAGGCCCGCAGAGCGGCGGCCAATGTGCGCGCGGCGGCCTCGAGGCGCAAACTCTCCGGGGGGCGCCGCAACAGTGGGACGGACACCGATGCCACGAGGGCGATGATCGAGAGCACGACGAGCATCTCGATCAACGTAAAGCCGAGGCATGCAAAACGTCGCGAACGGTGCCCGGTCATCGCGCCGCGAGCTCATTGATGGACAGGATGGCATTCATGACCGTGAAGATCAGCAAGCCGATCAGGCCGGCGATGCCAACCGTCAACGCGGGCGTCAGCATGGTCATCAGGCGTTCGATCCTCCGTTGACTCTGCTGTTCGAACAGAAGTGCGATGCGGATCAGCATGTGGCCCAATCTGGCGGTTTCCTCACCGACCGCGATCATCCGCAGCGCCACCGGGGGGATGCCGTCGCGCCCGGACAGCGCGCGGCCGAGATTCTGGCCGTCGCGAATCTGCTCGAGCGATGCTTCAAGACCGCTCGCAATATGTGCGTTCTGCACCACCGCTCGCGCCGACGCGAACGCCGCCAGCATCGGCACCCCTGCGCGCAGCAGGGATCCCAGCGTCCGGGCGAAGCGCGCCAGGTTCTGCTCGACGCTGACAACGCCCGCGAGAGGCAGTTTCAGCAGGAGACGGTGGGCGGCAAGGCGCGCGTTGGTCGATCGCTTCACATAACCGCGGGCCGCTGAACTTGCGGCGACCATCAGCGCCACAATTGCCGCCAGCCAGGGCCAGCCCTGCTGAACCCAGAGAATGAAGGCGATCATACCCGGCAGAGGGCGACCGCTCTCTGCAAAGATCGGCGCCAGACTGGGCACCAGAACGGCCATTACGATCGTGATTGAAACCAATGCCATGACGATCAGAATGCAGGGGTAGACCAGCGCCGAGGTCGTCTTGGCAACGAGCTGCTGGCGCCTCTCCAGAAGATCCGCCAGTTCGGTGAGCACGCGAACCAGATCGCCGCTGATTTCGCCGGCCCGCACCATGCTGATCGTATCGTTTTGAAAGCTCTCGCGGTGCCGCGCCATCGCGTCGGAGAGGTGCGCGCCGTCCAGAACCGATTGCAGCAGGCCGGTGACGACGGGCCGCATCCGGACCTGGCCGGAATGATCGACCATGATCCGCAAGGTGTCGTCCAGGGGGACCCCCGCCTCGATCAAGGTCGCCAACTCCCGAACAAATGCCGCGATGTCCCGTGCCGATGGTTTGCGGGGCGCCAGCAGCGTGCCGCGCGACCATCGCCGGCTCGCAGATCGCTGGTCATCATGGGTCTCGAAGGGCGTCAGTCCGCGCTCCCAGAGAACGTCATGAACCTGCTCGACGGTCTCCGCCTCGATCCGCCCCTCGGTCAGGACGCCGGCCTGGGTATAGGCGAGATAACGGAAGGAGCGCGTGTCGCCCATCAACGGTCCATCCTTGTGGCCCGCAGGACCTCCTCGATGGTGGTATGGCCCATTCCGACCTTATGCAAACCATCCTCGTACATGGTTCGCATGCCGCCCCGGCGCGCGACATTCTCGAGCTGTGCGTCGGAGGAGCGGGACAGGATACAATCACGCGCCTCCTTGTCGATCTTCATCAGCTCCGCGATCGCGATCCGCCCCGAAAACCCCGAGCCGCCGCAGGCGTCGCATCCGGCGGGCTGTAGAATTCTGAGATCGCGCCCGGCGTCGCCGCCGCCGATTTCCCGCACGATCCGCGGCCGCCAGACGTCCGCGCTCACGTGAGGCGCGGCGCAATGCGGGCAAAGCCGACGGACCAGTCGCTGCGCCAATATGCCGTTGACGGTGGACGCCAGCAGATAGTTCTCGACGCCCATGTCGATCAGACGCGAGATCGTCGCCGCGGCGCTGTTGGTGTGCAGGGTCGAGAAGACCAGATGCCCGGTCAGCGATGCCTGGATGGCAATGCGCGCCGTCTCCAAATCACGAATTTCCCCGATCATGACAATGTCGGGATCCTGCCGCAGGATCGACCGTAGCGAATGGGGGAAATCCAGGCCGATCGCGGTGTGCACCTGAACCTGATTGATACCCGCGATCTGATATTCGACGGGATCTTCAACCGTGAACACCTTGACGTTGGGCCGGTTGAGCTGGGTCAATGCGGTATACAGCGTCGTGGTCTTCCCCGATCCCGTAGGTCCGGTCACAAGGACGATGCCGTTCGGCAGGTTCATCAAGTCGTCCAGCAATCGTATCCGGTCCGCATCGAAGCCCAGTTTGACGAAGTCGAGCTCCACCCTCGAGCGGTCAAGAATGCGCATGACGACGCTTTCGCCGTAGACGGTCGGAATCGTCGAGACACGAAAGTCGATATCGATCCCGCGCACTGGAATCTTGATACGACCGTCCTGCGGCATGCGCCGCTCGGCAATATCGAGTTTCGCCATGATCTTGATGCGGGACGTGACCGCCGCGCGCAATCCGCTCGACAGCATCCTGGCCTGCAGCAAATGGCCGTCGACACGATAGCGAACAGCAACGCCGTCAATGCCGGGCTCGATATGAACGTCGGATGCCTTGGCATCCACGGCCGCCGAAATGAATTCGTTCACCAGCCGGATGACCGGTGCTTCATTGGCGATGTCGCGCAACCGTTGGACGTCGGTCTCGCTGGCTTCATCGATCCGCGCGTCGGCCTGGGACGCGTCCTCCGCCTTCTTGTCGCCATAGAGCAGACGGACGGATCGCTGAAACTGGTCGGCCGAGACCAGACACGCCCTGATCCGCAATCCGGTCAGATAGGCGAGCGCACGGAGCGGCTCGTCATCGAGCGGATCGACCACCGCGACCGTGAGTTGCTCCGGATCGCTTGCAATCGGAAGAACCTTCCGGGCGCGAATGAAGTCAGGACGGATGATCGTGGGCAGGACGGCTTCAGGCGGAATATCGCGAGCTGTCGCGATCTCGATCCGAAGGTGGCGCGCCAACGCTTCGATCAACAGGTTTTCGGGCAGCAGCCCCAATTTGGCGAGGACGTGGTCGAAACGTTCGCCGGTCGATGTCGCCGCGCGGCGCGCCCGGTCGATGTTTTGCGGATCCAGCACGTTCTCATGGGCGAGATGCCGCCCAAAGCTCTCGGCGAAATCGTCGCCCTGGACGGCGGGCGATGCCGCGGAAGGATTTCGATCGCGCGCATTCATGGCGGCAGATCCGCTACGCCGATCACGATTGCCCATTTCGGATGGCGTCGGCGCCGCCCTCCTGTCCGTCCGGACCGCCGGACATGATATCAAACGGGCTGCGCTGGCCGGGCGAGCGATAGATGTACGGCCGCCCCCACGGATCCGCGGGCACCGTGTTCGATTTGAGATACGGTCCGTTCCACCGCTCTGCAGCGGTCGGACGTTCGACAAGAGCCTTCAGGCCCTCCGCCGAATTGGGGTACCTGCCGTTGTCGAGAAAATAGAGATCGAGCGCACCGGACAGGGCTTGAATCTGGAGTTGTGCGGTCTTGATCTTCGAGTCCGACAGATAGGCCAGGACCCGCGGGCCGACGAGACCCATGATCAGCCCGATGATGGTGATCACCACCAGAACCTCGATCAACGTAAACCCGGCCTGGCGCGCAAGTCTGGACTGACATCCTCTATTGCCAGACGCACTTGAAGCTGCCGGGATTTTGCGCATCGTATTGCCTCCTCGGTTCGTACTTCGACGCCGAATGTTCGGCCACCGACATATTCGTTTCAAAATTTGCGGCGGCGATGGCTCGCTCATCGCCGGCGACATTGTGTGTGTGCGCTCGGGACGAGTTGCGCGGGATCGCTCATTCAAAGGTTCGCTCGATGGTGTTGGAGATCGAGCGCTGCGGGCCGCGGCGATGCGGCATCGACACATCGATGCCGCGGCGGTATTCGTCGGTGATACGGCGGGCATCGTCGGCGTTTCGAACCACATGCGGCGTGAGGATGACGATCAATTCGGTCTTTCCGACGCTGCTGCCCTTTTCCCCCAGAGCATTGCCGAAAATGGGAAGATCGCCCACGATCGGGATCTGGTTGCGCGTCTTCGCGGCCTGATCCTGGATCAGGCCGCCGAGCGCCACCGCCTCGCCATCGTTGACGGCGACCGTCGTTTTCACCTTGCGTTGCTTGATGGTCGGCGAGTCGATGCCGGAAGAGGTGGTGTTCGCGACGTTGGACACCTCCTGCTCGATATTGAGCATCACGCGTCCATTCTCACTGATCCGGGGTTTGATCGACAGAATAACGCCCGTATCGCGATAGGCGACGGAGTTCACGATGGGGGCCGTCGCAGCAACAACACCGACCGCGGACTGGGTGACGATCGGCACCTGATCACCGATCTGCAAAACCGCCTGCTGGTTGTCGATGACCATGAGCGTGGGTGACGACACGACATTCACCTGCGTGATGTCGTTGAGCGCGTTAAGGGTGACCTGGACGTTGGCGGCGACGCGCGCCCACGAGAAGCCCGGGTAGACCGAACTGAAGACATTGGCCGCGGCGTCGGTCAGACCGAAGCCGTCGTTTTTCTTCTGAAAATACCAACGCATGCCGAATTTCAGATCATCGTTCAGCGTGACTTCGGCGATCGTCGCCTCGATCAGAACCTGCTTGGGCTGAATGTCGAGACTTTGAATGATCCGAAGGACCCGCTGATAGTCAGGCCTCGAGGCAAAGATCAGCAGTGCATTGTTGGTTTCATCCGCGGTCACCCGAACGCGCGCGGAATCGCCGCCGCCTGGGTCGACTGCGGGATCAGGGCCCGATTGGGACAGTGCGGGGTCTGCTGTTCCCGTGATTTGTCCCGGCGTTCCATTTGATGTCTGACCCGACAGGTTGATGCCGCCGCCAACACGAGACGCTCCGAAACCGGGTGTCGTGCCCGCTCCCCCCTCGCGCGCCACTTCCTGGGAACGCGGCGCGATGTTGTCTCCGGTCTGCAGCCCGGTGCGGGATGTCCCGAGCAGGGATTCGATGATCGCCACAAGCGACTTTGCCGGACGATTTTGCACATTGTAGGTGAATATCTGCTTGTCGATGCCTTGCGCCCTCGCATCAAGCCGTCGGATCCACATTTCGGCGCGACCCAGATATTTGGGCTGCGACGAGATCACGAGAATCGATTTGAGGCGCCGGTTGGGAATGAAGCGGACCATGCCGCCCACGGGCCCGCCTTTACCCGATCCGAACACCGTGCGCACGTCATCCGCGATCGCGTCCGGCTGCGCCGTGCTGACGGGGACGATTGCGACCGACATTCCGCGCATCACGTCGATGTCGAAGATGGCGACCATCTCAAGGATGCTGGAGATCTCACCGCCCGTGCCGGCGAGCGTCATCGTGTTGCGGGAATCGTCGATCGCGAGAATGGCCCCCTTCGGAACGATAGGCTCCAGAATTCGCTGCATTTCGGATGCAGAGATGTACTTGAGTTGGATGATCCGGTTCGAGCCGCCGAGTTCCGCGGTCGAATCCTTCGTCGGTCCCACCCGTAGTCCACTGAGCGCTCGGGTGGAGGCGTCCAACGGGACGATCTGATAGATATCGCCGTTCTTGCTGACCGCAGCGCCACTGGATTGCAGGGCGTTCTGAAACAGGTCGATCAGGTCGGAGCGGGAAACCGGCGTGGATGTCTGGATCGTGATCTTTCCGTCGACCCGTGAACTGACCGAGTAGTTGAGCTTGAGAATGTCGCCCAGGATCGTCTTGGCGGCTTCCGCGATCGACGTATTGACGAGGTTCAGGGTCACACCGTCCTGGGCGCTCGGCGTCGTCTGGCGCGGGTCGCGCTGCGCGCCCAGAAATTCTCCGGTGCCCATGTAGGTGTCCGACGGCGCGGCGAACGCAGGAGCGGTTTGAGGCGGGGCGTTTCCGCGACGCTGAGCGAACCGATTGGTCTCCATCTCCGCGTGCGCCATCGGGACTGAACCCCAATCATTGAGTGAGACACCGGTTGAGGCCGCATTCTGCGTTGCCTGGCACCCGGACAAAGCAAGGCCGAGAGCGCCGATGAGAAGTACTTTTCGCCCATGGCCTCTGTGAATTGGCAGCAAGAACCGGCTCCTATACGCACTAGGGTCTATCGGAATTTATCAGGAGGCTATTACGGCCGCGGCCAGATCGATCATGGTGCTCGGCCTCGCCGGCGCGCATGGCGACGCGTCTGAACTCCTCGAGCTTGCCGAACACGTCTCGATGAGATGCCGCCGTTTGTACATCTCCTCGTCGATGGCGAGAGGCTTTGCACGACGGGGAGAGAGCTATCGCCCAAAAGTCGGCGACGGCGGGACTCGCAATGGCGGCATATCGTGGGGGGAGCTTGACGCCTCCACTTCTACACCGAAGGCGCGATATGCCGTGCCCAAAGATAGCATTCTCATGCTCATGCAGCCAGGCAACGTCGACGATCAACCGGCCGAAATCTTGCACAATACGGCACACATCTTGTTGGCTCAGGCGATCGAGGCCGAAGTCGCGGACTTTCTTGACAAGCACGCCGGTTTGACGACCGTCTGCAATGGCGGCATCAACCACGGCGCATTCCGTCCGGTGCCCGGTTGGAATCGTTCGCAAGCTATGTTACATATTTGGCGGTTGTACTTTTGACGTCTCTCGCCGCAATCGACACGTGTCATGCGAGGACGTTGCATCGGACGCTCTCAATGCATAGGACACTTTCAAAGAGGGTTCTATATTCAGGGCAACGCAATCGGGTTTTCATTTCGATGATCGAGGCCAACAGACAATGATGAGCAAAAGACAATGATGAGATTGCCACAGCTTATTGCTGGCGGACTGCTGGTTGCGATTGCGGCTTCCGTTGCAATGCTTGTCCCGCCGCATAAAGCCGAAGCCGATACGCCAGGAACCGCGACCTACAAGTATGACAGCCTCGGCCGCGTTGTTCAGGATATCTATCCTGCCAATTCACGCGCCTACAGCTATGACGCTGCCGGCAATCGTGTGAGCGATTTCACCAACTGAGCCGGGCAGCTTCAACAGGACCTCTACGCGGAGGCCGAGGGCAACACGGCTTCGCCCTGATCCTGGTGCTGTGGGGGATAGGGCTGATCTCGCTGATGGCCTCGGCGGTCGTCATCGCCGAGCGATTTCGGATCAAGGCCGCTGGCAATATCGTCGAGAATGCCAGAGCCGAATCACTGGCTGAGGCAGGCATCAATCGTGTTCGGCTCCAACTCGTGCAGGCCGTGTTGCGCGGATCGACCGAGAGCCCGCAGATCAGAGGGGACGGACAGCCGCTGATCTGCGCAATGCCAGGGCGCGCATTGGCTGCGCTCGCCATCGACGATGAGGGCGGGAAGGTCGACCTCAATGCGGCGCCGCTCGCGTTGCTATCGCGGCTGTTGCGGGGATTTGGTGCGAACGCTGCCGAGGCCGATGCCCTGGCCCAGGCGATTGCCGACTTCACTCACCCGGCGGGCAATGCCGTGCTCGACGACGTCTTGCTCCATGATTATGAGCGCGATGGGAGGCCCTACGGCCCCAAAAGGACCCTTTTCGACACTGTCTTCGAATTGGATCAAGTCAAGGGAATGCGGACAGATTTGCTGCGCCGCCTGATCCCCTACGTCACGGTGCACTCCCATAAACCGGGAGTGGATCCGGTGAAAGCCGCTCCGGTGTTGCTGGCAGCACTCGGGGGCAGAAGTCCGTTCGCGGTCGTTGCGAACGAAGACCTTACGAGCCGTCGACGTGAAGCGCTGGCGCATGATGTGCCAGCGTTTTTTTGGGTCCAGAGTTCAGGTCGCAGCTTTCTGGTTCATGCGGAGGTCCGTACGGCTGACGGAGGCCGCGCTGTGCGTGAAGCGATCATTGACCTGACCCTTGGTGATCCGCCCGACGTGATGAGGGAATGGCGTAGCGGCGCGTCGAGATTCCAGGCGCTACTGGACTCGGCCGCTGGACGAAGCGATGGGGTGCCCCCCTGTTGAGTGCAGGGCTATCGCATTTGGCTCGCGTCTAACGTTCGGATCCCTTTGCAGCGAGCACTTATACGAAGGTTGGAGCCGACGGGACACCGAGACAACGCGCTGGCTCGAAAACTCGCCTCTTGCTCGTTCAGAAGGCTTCATCGATCGCCATGAACTCGTGGACTGACATTCTTTTCAAGGACTTTTCCGTCAGCGAACTGAGGCTTCGCGCTCAGTCGTCGTTCGGCCGTTTTGCAACATGGTGGATTGGCGAGTTTTACGATCTCCTACCGGAGAATTGGATCGACCGCCTTCAGCGCCACATCAGTCCCGAGCTTCATATCAGCGCGACAGGAACGGGCGTGCAATTCGACGTGGCGGGAGCGCGGGGGCAACTGTTGGAAAGTGGCCATATCGACTGGCCACAATTCTCGATGCCGGCCCTCGATCAACGCCTTGCCGACCTCGGATTCAAGCGATCGGGACTGACGATCGGACTGATCTTACCGGAGTCCGATTTCTTCTGCCGTTCCTACAACATGCCCTCCCGCGCACGGCCGCGCCTCGACGTCGTCGCGCCGCAGGATCTGGAACGGCGAACGCCATTTCGACTGGATGATGTTCACGTTTCCACGACGATCGACGAAGAACGCAGCAATTCGGAAACGCTGCTCGTTCGACAGACGATCGTTCGGCGCGATCTCGTTTCGGCCGCAGCTCACCGGACGGGTTTTCCGGTCGACGAACTCTCCTTTGTCGCCGCGAAGACGCCGACCGGCTCCGACTTAACCAGACGAATCCTGCTGCATCCAGAAAGGGCTTCAACGACTTCGCGGATGGGTCGGGTGATTCAGGCGCTTGTCGTCACGGCGATTCTTATCGGCCTCGCCGATCTCGGCGTCGTGTGGTGGACACGTGAAGCCACCATTGCGGACCTGGATGCGCAAACGATCTCATTTCGCGCCAAGGCGCTGGCAGTGGTGGCGCTTGAGGATCAGATTTCGAAGATGCAGTCTTCCCAGCAGACCCTGGCTCGGAAACGGGCCAAGTCAACCACGGTCGAGCTCTGGCGAGAGACCAGCAGGATTCTTCCCGAGAACAGCTGGCTGACGGAATGGAAGCTGCAGGATGACGCAATGGCGATCGCCGGCCTCTCTGCCGCGGCGACAAACCTCGTTGGTATATTCGACAAATCAACATTGTTCGCCAATGCCAGCCTGAACGCGCCAATCACGACCGATCCCGTCGAGGCGCGTGAACGCTTTTCCCTGATATTTCATATTCGAGATACAGCGAACGTGAAGGGGAACTAGTGTGGCGTCTCGCAATTGCCTACCGCCTTTGCGGCCAGTCTCTCGTAGGCAATTGCGAGACATAAGCCACACTAGTGTCCTGTTTCCAACGTTCGTATCCCATTGCAGCAGACGCTCATACGAACGTTGGAAACAAGGGGACACTAGCATCATTATGATTCTAGTGTGGTTTTGGATCTGACGCTCGTTCGAAGAACTCGCTGCAATACTGAAACGAGCGTCAGATCCACCACACTAGCGCTTTGATTTTGCTAGTGTCCTTTATGTCTCCGAATTACCGTGCGAGGGTGAGGCAAATGAAGCGGTAATTCGGAGACAGGACACTAGGACGTGATGATGCCTGAAATCCCGCGCGCGATCAGACGGCGATGGAAATTCTTCGCTGCGACGATCACGATGCTTGTCGCGCTCTATCTGATCGTCGTTTCGCCCCTGGCGGCACTGTTCGGCCGGCAATCGCTTCGGCTCGATCAGGCGCGAGCATCACTCAATCGCTACGCGACGACCGCAGCGAAGGAACCGGAAGTTCGAAAATTTGCCGCGCTGGCAAACGAAGTCATTCCCGATTCAACATTTCTGGAGGG
Organism: Bradyrhizobium sp. WD16; assembly: GCF_024181725.1. Taxonomy (NCBI): domain Bacteria; kingdom Pseudomonadati; phylum Pseudomonadota; class Alphaproteobacteria; order Hyphomicrobiales; family Nitrobacteraceae; genus Bradyrhizobium; species Bradyrhizobium sp. WD16. Next base: position 1,311,715 of record NZ_CP028908.1, read on the forward strand.
AGGAAGCGATGGCGCCCGCAGCGCCAGTCTGCAAGCACGCCTGAAAGAGATCGGAGGTCTGGCCGGCGTTCGCATTCAGTCAGTGCGCTCGCTTGAACCGTTCAATGATTCCGGCCTGCGATATCTCGGCGCGCACCTTGAACTCTCCGGAACCGTCTCCGCCGTCCATGCGGCGCTGGCTGCCATCGAAGAGAACGAGCAGCTTCTTTTTGTCAAGAACGCCCTGCTCCGCATGTCGGCAGGCGCGTTGAGCACATCCACCACGCAAGAACCCGCGATTGAAGCGCAGATCGATGTCTATGGATTGGTCAAGGAAAATGCCGGCGTTCCCTGAACGGCCCTCGCTGCAGGCAGCCATCGCGACCGCGCTCGTCTGCGTCAATGCTGCGCTGCTCGGTTTGGGATGGGTCATGTCGGAGCGCGGCGCATCTCGGGATTCGTTCGAATCCGGGGCCGCGCCGAGCCGGATGGCTACCGGCATTACCCCCTCAGCGCCCGTCAAACGTTCGCTGAGCGTCCAGGAGGACCCAATCCTGATGCGTCCGATTTTCTTCCCATCCCGCAAGCCGTTCGAGCCGCCCGTGATGGCGAAGCCGCCGGCCCCGGCTCCCGTCGCAAGCGCACCGCCGGCGAAGCCGCAATTCATCCTCGATGGCGTGGTGCTGGCCGGCAACCTCCGGCATGCACATGTGCGCAAACCGAGCGATGGCGCCGGTGGACGGTGGCTCGATGTGGGAAAATCCTATGACGAGTGGACGCTTGTCGACGTCCTTCCGCATGAGGCGCGATTTGAACGCAATGGCCTGCGCGCCGCGCTACGCCTTTATCCAAGCCAAACGAATTTGCAGACGCTCGAGCAGCAGAGATAGCCCTCGACATTCAATTGCGGTTCGCTACGCGCCGTCGCGAGACGCTCGCCGCGACCCTGACGCCATCGTCTCCGGACCGCCTGCCCTTCTCTGATCGTCAATCGCGGCTCACGCACGATCGCCCGCAAGCTGTCGGCGGGCTGGCGCCGGTCGCGCCCCTTTCGAGAAAACCAGCCTGAGGCGAATCGCCTCTTTACAAACCGTACGGTCGGTTTAATACGCCGCCCGGGCCATGCAATCGACCTCGGGGCGAGGCAACAGGCGCGCGCGGATGACGAGATGGTTCATCCGTGGCGGACGAGCGCCACCAACCGGCCGAATCATCCGTGTCGACAAGCGGCCGGCCCGTCTTCAACGAGAATCGCGCAGGCCCGCCCCTCGCGCAGCAAGGCAGTTGATGAACAACGCCAACCGCTCGGAACGTTCCCGCAAGGCCGCGCTGCGGGCGGCTCTCGCAATCCTGGCCCGCGACGGCCCCGGCCGGCTGACGCTCCAGGCCATCGCGCGCGAGAGCGGCATGAGCAAGGGCGGCGTGACGCATCAGTTCCGAACCAAAAATGCGGTGCTGAGGGCTCTGCTCGATCACCAGACGGACCACTTCGAGGCGTTCTCGCGCAGCTACATGGCGCGCACGGCGTCGACGCAGCCCGAATTCGGTCGCCTTTGCCTTGCTCGCGGCGCTCGCCGACGATCCCGGCCTGCTCGCCGGCTCCCGCCGCGTCGATGCAGCGAAGGTCGAGGACATCAAGGCCGAAGCCGACGATCCGGAACTCGCATTGCTGCGCTGGGCCGCGGCCCGCGGACTGGCGCTGGCCGCCTTGTTCGGCCCATGCTCGCTCTCCGACGACGAACGCGGCGAACTGTTCGAGCGCCTGCTCGACGACGCGCAATGGACCGCGCGCCACCACCTGGCGCCCGCAATGACCTGACCGTCCTAGTGTGGTGGATCTGACGCTCGTTTCAGTATTGCAGCGAGTTCTTCGAACGCGCGTCAGATCCAAAACCACACTAGAATCATAATGATGCTAGTGTCCCGGTTCTAACGTTCGCATTCCCTTGCAACCAAAGGCGCAATGCCGCCGCAACCCACTTGCAAACCGTCTAGTCGGTTTTATAATGGACGCCAGGTCTTCAAGCCGCGTCACGGGCGCGGGCTCGACGGAAAACAGGAAACAGTAAATGCTTATCCTCACCCGCGCGGATCGCCTGGCGGTCCTGGTGCTGTGCATGGCCATGGCCGGATGCACCGGCGTCCAGCCGGTCGCCTATTCCGAAGTCGCTTCGTCGTCCTATCTCGCGCCGAACCCATCCGACCGCTCCGGACGGATGCCCTATCGCTATTCGACCCAGGTCGACTGGCGCGCCTACAACAAGGTCATCCTCGAGCCGGTAGTCATCTATCGCGGCGCCGACCAGCAGTTCGGCGACATGTCCGAACAGGACAAGGCCGCCCTCGCCAGTTACATGCAGGCGAAGTTCGCGGACAAGCTCCGCAGCCGCTTTGCCTTCGTCAGCCAGCGAGGGCCGAACACCCTGCGCGTGCGGCTGACGCTGACGGGCGCCGTCGCCAACACGCCGGTGCTCGGCACCCTGTCGCGCTTCGACATCGGCGGCGCCGTCTACAACGGCGTGCAGACCATGCGCGACGGCGAGGGGTCGATGACCGGCTCCGTCATCTACACCGTCGAGATCTTCGACGCGGCCAATGCCCGCCTGCTCGGCGCATTCGTCTCCAAGCAGTTTCCCAGCCCGTACAACATCAAGGCGAGCGTCGGCCCGCTCGCCGCGGCGGAGGCCGGCATCGACAAGGGCGCCGACGCGCTGATGGCGCAGTTGAGGTGACGCCATGAAGCCGATCTTATCGCTCTTATCGCTTCGACGACTGACGCTGCGCGTCGCGGTCGCGGCCTCGCTGGCCGGCTTCGCGCCGTTGGCGGGCGCCGTCGAACCCGCCGATCCGAGCGGCACCTGGCTGACCGAAGACGGCCGGGCGCGCATTCGCGTCGAGCGCTGCGGCGCCAATCTCGATCAGGCCTGCGGCTATATCGTCTGGATGAAGAATCCGGTCGACGCCAGGGGCGAGCCCTACAAAGACCACTACAATCCCGATCCCGCCAAGCGCTTGCGTCCGATCCTCGGCCACCAGCTCATCATGGGGCTGATGCCGCGCGCCGTGGGGCGTTTCGACGGCGAGATCTATAACGCCGAGAACGGCAAATCGTACCAGATCTCGCTGTGGCGCGAGGCTCCCGACCGGCTGAAGATCAAGGGCTGCATGCTCTCGCTGCTCTGCGCCACCGAGACCTGGAACCGGACCGCCGACGTCCTCCCTGGCCAATTGGTCGGCATGACCGGCGATCCCAATGGGCCGCGCGCCGACAAGGAATGGGCGCAGGTCAGCCAGGTCAAGCCGTCAACGCCGTCCAAGGCGGCCAAGCGATGACCGCGGAACGAGGTCTCGGCGCGGTGGATTTGGCGCTCGCAAATAGGCGCAAACGTTTCGCCGACTTGGTCATGCCCGGCCACGACGAAAGATCTGACCGACGCGAGGCGGGCCACTCCCTCGGCCGTCATCGCCGGCTTCAAGCAGGCGAACCAATACGCCGGATCGCCGATCGTGGAGGACGACGGCGCGTGGTCGAGGGCCGGCGTCTTGCGCCAATCCGCCGCTGGTGTTGCCGGCGCCAGACAGGCACAGCGATAGAGATTCGCGGCCGCACAACCGATGGTCGCATCACGTGGACATTTTGTCGCAGATCCGTCGACTTCAGTCGATTTTCGCCCTGCAGATTCACCACGCCGTTTCACGCAACTTTAGGTTCTTTCGGACACATTGCCGGCATTGCAACCAGCGGGCGAGCCCCATGAAGAAACTCATCAAGACCTTTCTCACCGACGAATCCGGCGCCACCGCCATCGAATACGGCCTGATCGCGGCCGGCATCAGCCTCGCCATCATCGCCGCCGTGAACACCCTCGGCACCTCGCTCAGCTCCACATTCACCGCGGTGAAGACCGCGCTGGTCGGCACGCCGCCCGCGACGCCGTAAGGTCAGAGCCAAGGCAGCAAGGCCCGGAATCGGACAACCGATCCCGGGCTTTTTCTTTGACCTGCCGCTGCGACGTCAGAGCGTCCCCTCGCGCACCATCTGCCGCACCTGCTCCAGCAGGCGCGCGACCGGGCCGGACACCGCTGCGGCGCGATAGGCGAGATGCAGCGGCGCGAGCAGCTGCGGCGCATCGGCCAGGGCGCGATAGGCCAGTCCCTCGGTGTCGAGCCGGCTGATGGACTGCGGGATGATCGACACCCCGAGCCCGGCGGAGACGAGACTCAAGGTCGACAACAGCCGCGGCGCCTCCTGGCCGATGTGCGGGGCAAAACCCGCGGCATGGCAGGCGGCGATGATCGCGTCGTAGAGGCCGGGGCCGGTCGGCCGGCGATAGAGAATGAAGGTCTCCTCGGCGAGTTCGGCGAGCGCCAGCGCCGTGGCCGGCCGCTGCGCCAGCGGATGCTGGGCCGGCAGCACCACCAGCATTCTCTCGCGCAACAGCGGCGCGATGACGAGGCCGGCGGTATCGCCGACCGGGGTGCGGACGAAGGCGGCATCGAGCCGTTCGCGGCGCAGCGCCTCGATGAGTTCGCCGGTCGAACTCTCCTCCAGCTCGAGCGCGACCGCCGGCGCGGCCTGGCGAAAGGCGCGCACCACCGCCGGGATCAGCGGATGAAAGGCGGTCGAGCTGGTATAGCCGATGGCGAGCCGCCCCTGCTCGCCCCGCGCGCTGCGCCGCGCCGCCTCCACCGCCCGCTCGACCTGCTCAAGCGCCGCCCGCGCCTCGGCCAGGAAGGCCTTGCCGGCCTCGGTGAGGTCGACGCCGCGCGGATGCCGGGTCAGCAGCGGCACGCCGACCTCGGCCTCGAGCGCGCGGATCTGCTGGCTGAGCGGCGGCTGCTGGATGCCGAGCCGGGCGGCGGCGCGGGTGATGTGGCCCTGCTCGGCGACGGCGAGGAAATAGCGCAGGTGACGAAGCTCGATCATTCCATATCTATTACATATGCATCTTCTATTTTCGATATATTAGACACCAGGCTGAGGCGGGCCTAAGCAGGGGGCATGACCGCCGAATCCCCGACCATCGCCATCGCCGAACGCCCCGGCCCTGGCGCCCTGTTCAAAGGCTTTCTCGGCCTCGGCATGATGGGTTTCGGCGGCGTGCTGCCGCTGGCCCGGCGCATGCTGGTGGAAGAACGGCGCTGGCTCGACCCGGCGGAATTCACCGAGCTGCTTGGCCTGTGTCAGTTCCTGCCCGGCGGCAACGTCATCAATCTCTCCGTCGCCGTGGGGCTGCGGTTCGGCGGCGTGCCGGGGGCATTCGCTTCCCTGCTCGGGCTGATCGCGGCGCCGACCGCCATCCTGATCGTGCTCGGCGCGGTGTACGACCGTTTCAGCGACGATCCGCATGTCCGCCACCTGTTCGCCGGCCTCGCCGCCGCCGCGGCCGGCCTCCTCGTCGCCATGGCGGCACGGATCGCCTGGCCGATCCGGCGCGACGCCGGCGCAATCGCCGTTGCCGGCTTGTGCTTCGTGGCGATCGCCGTGCTGCGGCTGCCGCTGCTGCCGACCATGGTGGTCATGGCCTCGCTCGGCGCCCTCCTTGCATCGTGGAGGCTGCGGTGAGCGTGCTGGTCGCACTGGCGCTGATCTTCGCCCAGCTCTCGCTGCTGGCTTTCGGCGGCGGCAATACCATCCTGCCGGAAATGCAGCGGCAGATCGTCGACGTCCATCACTGGATGAGCGCCCGCGATTTCAGCGCCATGTTCGCCCTGGCCCAGGCCGCGCCGGGTCCGAACATGATGGTGGTGACGCTGATCGGCTGGCATGTCGCCGGATGGCCGGGCGTGGTGGTGGCCTCGATCGCCAAATTCGGCCCCTGCTCGCTGTTGACCGGCCTGGTGCTGCAGGTCTGGGACCGCTTCAAGGATCACCGCTGGCGCCGCATCGTCCAGGCCGGGCTGATACCGGTGACCATCGGCCTCGTCGCCGCCAGCGCCGCGCTGATCACCGCCGCCTCCGATCACGAATGGATCCTTGCCGCGATCACCGCGGCGAGCGCCGCGGTGATGATCGCGACGCGGCTGCATCCGCTCTGGGTGCTGGCCGCCGGCGCCCTGATCGGGCTCACCGGGGTCGGACTGCCGTAGATCGGGCCCCGCGTGGAGGCTGTTGACCGCGCGGTCGCAGGACTCGCCTTGGCCGGCCACTGCCGTTAAGACTGCGGCCGTCCGCCCTGTTTGAAGAGATCGCGAGTCTGCCCGTGTCCAAATCCGCCGCCCGTGCCCGCCTCGCCGACATCATCGCCACCCGGTCCTTCGGCCGCGGCGAAATCACCCTGGCCTCGGGCCGCAAGAGCGACTTCTACTTCAACCTGAAGCCGACGATGCTCGATCCGGAAGGCGCCGCGCTGCTGGCGGATCTCACCTACGAGGCGCTGAAGGACGATCATTTCGACTATGTCGGCGGCCTCGAAATGGGCGCGGTGCCGCTCGCCGGCGCCATTGCCCAGCTGTCCTGGATGAAGGGCCATCCGATCGCGGCGTTCTTCGTCCGCAAGAAGCCGAAGGAGCACGGCGCCCGGCTTGCCATCGAGGGCCTCGCCAAGGGCGAGAGCCTCAAGGGCAAGCGCATCGTCATCGTCGAGGACGTCACCACGACCGGCGGCTCGGCGGTCAAGGCGCTGGACGCGGTGCGCGAAGCCGGCGGCGAGGTGGCGCTGGTGTTCACCATGGTGGACCGCGAGGAAGGCGCCACCGAAACCTTCCGTGACGCCGGGGTTCCCTTCCGCTCGCTCTACAAGGCCTCGGAATTCCTGGCCCGCTGAGGGCCCTCGACGCCAAGGATCCCCCCATGCCGCCGCGGCTCTTCATTCTCCTGACCGCAATCTGCTGCGGGGGGATGGCGACGCCTGCGCGGGCCGCGGCCGATCACGGCCTCGACGGCCGCCACCTCGGCTGGTTCTGGGCGGTGCCGTTCGTCGGCATTCTGCTGACCATCGCGACCGGGCCGCTGCTGTTCCGCAAGCTCTGGCACCGCCACTACGGCAAGCTGGCGACGGCCTGGAGCGCGGCGGTGCTGGTGCCGATCGCGCTGATCCATGGCCCGGTTCCGGCCGTCGCGGCGCTGCTTCACGCCGCGCTCGGCGAATATCTCAGCTTCATCGCCCTGATCTTCGCGCTTTACGTCGTCGCCGGCGGCATCCTGGTCACCGGCAACCTGCGCGGCACGCCGCTCGTCAATTGCATCATCCTGGCCTTCGGCACCGCGATCGCCAGCGTCGTCGGCACCACCGGCGCGGCCATGATCCTGATCCGGCCGCTGTTGCGCGCCAACGAGAACCGGCCGGTCAATGCCCATGTGGTGGTGTTCTTCATCTTTCTCGTCTGCAATATCGGCGGCGCCCTGTCGCCGCTCGGCGATCCACCGCTGTTCATCGGTTATCTCAACGGCGTCGACTTCTTCTGGACGGCCAAGCGGCTCTGGCCCCACACCTTGCTGGTCGCCGGGCTGGTGCTTGCGGTGTTCGCGGCGCTCGACCTCCTGATGTGGCTGCGCGAGCCGCATCCGAAGGTGCCGGAGCCGAAGCTGGCCGTGAAAGTTCACGGCCTCGTCAACCTCGCCCTGATCGCGCTGATCGTCGCCGCCATCCTGGTGTCGGCGCTCTGGCACCCCGGCGTCTCGTTCGACGTCTTCGGCACCGAACTGGCGCTGCAGAACGTCGCCCGCGACGTCTCGCTGTTCGCGCTCGCCGGCCTGTCGCTGTGGCTGACGCCCGACGAGCACCGCGCCGCCAACGAGTTCAGCTTCGAGCCGATCCGCGAGGTCGCGGTGCTGTTCGCGGCGATCTTCATCTGCATCGTGCCGGTGCTGGCGATGCTCGGGGCCGGCGCCAGCGGGCCCTTCGCCGGCCTGCTGGCGCTGGTGACCTCGGCCTCCGGCGCACCGCGCGACGTGGTCTATTTCTGGCTGACCGGCGCGCTGTCGGGCTTCCTCGACAACGCCCCGACCTACCTCGTGTTCTTCGGCCTCGCCGGCGGCGACGCCGGCCAGCTCATGACCACCTATGCCTCGACCCTCGCCGCGATCTCGATGGGCGCAGTCTACATGGGCGCCCTGACCTATATCGGTAACGCCCCGAACTTCATGGTCTACGCCATCGCCAGCGAGCGCGGCATCGAAATGCCCGGCTTCTTCGGCTACATGCTGTGGTCGGGCGCGGTGCTGCTGCCGGTCTTCGCCCTGCTGTCCGCCATCGCCATTTGACTTAGGCCCCTCGATTGGAGAGCTTGCGCCGGCAATCACGTCGATCGCGGACATCGGCGAGCAGATCCGGGGGAACGGGCATGGGGCACACGGCCACGCAGGTGTATTTCGGTCTCAATCCGATGTGGATTTCGACCGCCGTCCTGCTGATCACCTACGCGCTGATCATGACCGAACAGGTCAACCGCGCCATCGTCGCCCTGCTCGGCGCCGGGCTGATGGTGGTGGTCGGCGTGCTCGATCAGGCCGAGGCGCTGCGCGGCGTCGACTGGAACACCCTCGGGCTGCTCACCGGCATGATGATTCTGGTGTCGATCTCGCGGCGCTCGGGCGTGTTCCAGTATCTCGCCGTGCGCGCGGCGCAGCTGGCGCGGGCCCATCCGGCCGGCATCCTCCTGCTGCTGCAGGTCACCACGGCGGCGCTGTCGGCGCTGCTCGACAACGTCACGACTGTCCTGCTGGTCGTGCCGATCACCCTGGCGATCGCCCGCCAGCTCGAGGTCGCGCCCTACCCGTTCCTGTTCGCCGAGATCTTCGCCTCGAACATCGGCGGCACCGCGACCCTGATCGGCGATCCGCCCAACATCCTGATCGGCTCGCAGGCGGGGCTCACCTTCAACGACTTCGTCGTGCACCTGACGCCGATCATCCTGCTGATCATGGCGGTGCAGGCCCTGATCATTCATCTGCTCTGGGGACGCGGCATGCGCGCCAAGGCCGATGCCGAGGCCCGGGTGATGGCCATGGTCGCGGCCGACACCATCGAGGACCGCAAGCTGCTCAAGCAGTCGGTGGTGATCATCGCCGCCGTGATGCTCGGCTTCATCTTCGCCCACCAGCTCCATCTCGAGCCGGCCACCATCGCCATGGTCGGCGCCGCGGCCCTGATGCTGCTCGACAACTGGGCGCATCATTCCGAGAAGGCCTCGCACAACATCCATCAGACCTTCAGCGATGTCGAATGGATCACGATCTTCTTCTTCATCGGCCTGTTCATCGTCGTCCACGGCGTCGAGATCGGCGGGCTGTTGACGCTGTTCGCCAACCAGCTGGTGGCGGTCACCGGCGGCCGGCTCGCCACCACCGGCTACGCGATCCTGTGGGCATCGGCGGTGCTGTCGGCCTTCGTCGACAATATTCCGTTCGTCGCCACCATGATCCCGCTGATCAAGACCATGGCGCCGGCCTTCGGCGGCGTCGACCACATCCAGCCGCTGTGGTGGAGCCTGTCGCTCGGCGCCTGCCTCGGCGGCAACGGCACCCTGATCGGCGCCTCCGCCAATCTGACGGTCGCCGGCCTCGGCGACCGCAACGGCGTGCCCTTCCGGTTCCTGACCTACAGCCTCTACGCCTTCCCGATGATGCTGCTGTCGGTCGCGATCTGCCACGTCTATCTGTGGTGGCGCTATTTCTGAAGCTTAAGGGGCCGATTCCGCCATGGTGACGTCTCGTTTACCATGTTGGCTTAGCGTCGCGGCGCCGGGATGCCCCCGGCGCGAATCGGCGCGGAACGCAGGCCTTGGAACGGGGATCGTCGACAGGAGAGGTTCGGGATTTCGGCCGTCGGCGCCGCCCGGCGGCGCACGGCGCCGCCATTGTGCTGTCGGCGCTGCTGCTCGGCACGCCGGCCGCCCATGCCGGCTTCTTTGATTTCCTGTTCGGTTCCGGCGGCCCGCAGCCGATCTTCGGCAACGAGACGCCGCCGGCCGCGACCGCCCCGACGCCGCGCGCCGAGGTCGGGCGCAGCAGCGGCTACTGCGTGCGCGGCTGCGACGGCCGCTATTTCCAGATTCAGGCGCGCGGCGGCGCGACGCCGGCGCAGATGTGCCAGGCCTTCTGCCCCGCCTCCCCCACGACCGTCTATTACGGCAGCACCATCGACGGCGCGGTCGCGGCCGGCGGCGCACGTTATGCCGACAGCGAGAACGCCTTTCTCTACCGCAAGACCCTCAAGCCCGATTGCACCTGCAACGGCCATGACCCGGCCGGGCTGGCGCCGGTCGATATCTCGCTCGACACCACGTTGCGGCCCGGCGACATCCTCGCCACGTCCAACGGGCTCGTTGCCTATTCCGGCATTCGCGTCGGCAACAGCCAGACCGCCGAATTCACCCCGGTGGCAAACTATCCGGGATTGACCGCCGAGGTTCGGGCGAAGCTCGGCGAGGTCAAGGTGAGGCCGGTCGGCGCCGAGCCTTATGACGGCGGCCCTGCGGTCAGGGGCAGCGTCGCGCCATCCGCCGCCGGCCACGGCAGGCAGACCGATCTCGACTAGTGTGGCGTCTCGCAATTGCCTACCGCCTTTGCGGCAAGCCTCTCGTAGGCAATTGCGAGACATAAGCCACACTAGCACTTTGATTTTGCTAGTGTCCCTATGTCTCCGAATGACCGTGCGAGTGCGAGGCAAACGTAGCGGTAATTCGGAGACGGGACACTAGTGTGGTGGATCTGACGCTCGTATCAGCATTGCAGCGAACTCATCGTACGAGCGTCAGATCCAAAACCGCACTAGAATCATAGCTATACTAGAGCCTGTCCTCAATTAGAGGATTCCCAAGCAGATTATCGCATGATTCATAGGCGGTCAGCTGATTCGGAGCTGACCAAATGCGCCGCTACGCCCTTCGGGACGATCAATGGGATAGGATCAAGGATATTTTGCCCGGACGTGAAGGGCATGTAGGGGTCACGGCCAAAGACAATCGGCTGTTTGTAGAAGCGGTGATCTACCGCTATCGAGCCGGGATCCCTTGGCGAGATTTGCCCGAACGCTTCGGCGATCCGATCAAGATACATACGCGTTTTTCGCGCTGGACGAAGAGCGGGGTGTGGAAGAAGCTGTTTAAGATGCTGGCGAGCGATGCCGACAATGAGTACGCGATGATCGACAGCACGATCGTGCGGGCGCATCAGCACAGTGCCGGCGCACAAAAAAAGACGGCGAAAACCAAGCTATCGGGCGCAGCAAAGGCGGGCTGAGCACCAAGATCCATGCGCTTGTCGATGCCCTGGGCAATCCGCTGGACTTCATCCTGACGCCCGGCCAAGCCCATGATCTGGAGGGCGCCGATGCACTGCTGCCCGACATGGCGGCCGACGCCTTATTGGCAGACAAGGCCTTCGACGCCGACGAACGGGTGATTGCCCCGTTGCTGGCACGGGGAAAGTCGGTCGTGATCCCGCCCAGGCGCCACCGGCAGCTCCAGCGCGATTTCGACAAGCACGCCTATAAGGCACGCCATCTCATCGAGAATTTCTTCTGCAAGCTCAAGCAATACCGCGCCATCGCTACCCGCTACGACAAAACCGCCAGAAATTTCCTCGCCGCAATCAACCTCGCGGCGGTTATCATCTGGCTCAATTGAGGACAGGCCTTAGTGTCCTGATGTCTCCGAATGACCGTGCGAGGGTGAGGCAAATGAAGCGGTAATTCGGAGACAGGACACTAGATCAGGAGCCTCGGCGCCGCGCTGCCGGAACCGCCGGCGGGCTGCCGGGTTCTCGCTGGATCGGACGCCGCCATGGCCCGGCGGCCCTGAGGAAAAGGACGCCCCGCGGTGGCCCGGCGATCGGCCAAAAAATCTCCCCGAAAAGCGGCGAAGAAAGCGGCCGGCAGCCGCAAGCGCGGCGCCGGCGAGCTCGGCGCCTACCGCGCGAAGCGCGATTTCAGCAAGACCGCCGAGCCGAGCGGCGAGCTCGCCATCGCCGGTGCCCCGCAATTGCGCTACGTCATCCAGAAGCACGACGCCACCCGCCTGCACTACGACCTGCGCCTCGAACTCGACGGCGTCTTCAAATCCTGGGCGGTGACCAAGGGGCCCTCGCTCGACCCTTATGACAGGCGGCTCGCCGTCGAGGTCGAGGACCATCCGCTCGACTATGGCGATTTCGAAGGCACCATTCCCAAGGGCCAGTACGGCGGCGGCACCGTGATGATCTGGGACCGCGGCTATTGGCTGGCCGAGGCCGCCGAGAAGGGCCTCGCCAAGGGCGACCTGAAATTCGCCCTCGACGGCGAAAAGCTTCACGGCGAATGGGTGCTGGTGCGCATGAAGAACGACCGCGCCGGCGGCAAGCGCACCAACTGGCTGCTGATCAAGCATCGCGACGCCTACGCCCGCGAGGGCGGCGACAACGACATTCTCGACCAGGACCGCTCGGCGGCCTCCGGACGCTCGATGGACGACATCGCCGCCGGCCGCGGCCGCAAGCCGAAGCCCTTCATGCTCGCCAAGGCGGTGATGGCGGCCGATGCGGTGTGGGATTCGCGTACCAGCCTCGCCGCCGGGCAACGCACCGCCCAAAGGCGCCCGGCGGCGCCGACCACGACGAAAGCCACGGGCAAGACCAAGACCAAGACCAAGGCCGAGACCGAGACCGAGACCAAGGCCAGGGCCGCGACGATGCCGGATTTCGTCGCGCCGCAGCTGTGCAGGCTGGTCGAGCTGCCGCCGTCGACCGAGGGCTGGGTTCACGAAATCAAGTTCGACGGCTACCGCATGCAGCTGCGGGTCGAGGATCACGTCGCGGCGCTGAAGACCCGCAAGGGCCTCGACTGGACCGGCAAGTTTCCGGCGCTGGCGGCGCATGCCGCAAAGCTCGGGGACTGCCTGATCGACGGCGAGGTGGTGGCGCTCGATGCTGCCGGCCATCCCGACTTTGCCGCGCTGCAGGCGGCGCTGTCCGACCGCCGCGACGACAAGCTGATCTTCTATGCCTTCGACCTGCTGTTCGCCGGCGGCGACGATCTGCGCGATGAGCCCCTCGGCACGCGCAAGGCGCGGTTGAAGGCGTTTCTCGGCAGGCTCGGCAGCAGCGGCCGGGGCACCATCCGCTATGTCGAGCACTTCGAGGCCGACGGCCTCACCGTGATGGAATCGGCAAGGCAGAGCGGGCTCGAGGGCATCGTCTCAAAACAGCTCGCCGCGCCCTATCGCTCCGGGCGCATCGGCAGCTGGGTCAAGGCCAAGTGCCGGCTCGGCCACGAGGTGGTGATCGGCGGCTGGAAGACCACCGGCGGCAAGTTTCGCTCGCTGATGGTCGGCGTGCATCACGGCAAGGACCTCGTCTACACCGGCATCGTCGGCACCGGCTATGGCCGGGACACGGTCAGGCGGCTGATGCCGGCGCTCAAGGCCGCCGCCGCCGACAACAGCCCGTTCAGCGGCAACGGCGCGCCCAAGGGCGGCCGGGAGGTGCATTGGCTCCGGCCCGAACTCCTCGCCGAGATCGAATTCGCCGGCTGGACCAGCGACGGCATGGTGCGTCAGGCCGCCTTCAAGGCCCTGCGCACCGACAAGCCGGCCGAGGAGGTCGTGGCCGAAGCGCCGGTCCGGGCAACAACGCCGCCGCTCGAGCAGCCGGCATCCCGCTGGGCGGGAGCGCCGCGTGCTGCCCCGCTGCGCCAGGGCGCGCCGACCATCGCCTCGCCGCGCGGCGCCGCCGCCGTGCTCGGCATTGCGATCTCCAGGCCGGACAAGGCGCTGTGGCCCGATGCGCTGGACGGCGAGCCCGTCACCAAGCGCGACCTCGCCGACTATTACGCCGCGATCGGCGACTGGATGCTGCCGCATATCGCCGGGCGTCCCTGTTCGGTGGTGCGCGCGCCCGACGGCATCGGCGGCGAAACCTTCTTTCAGCGCCACGCCATGGCCGGGATGTCGGAGTTCCTGACCGCGACGCGGGTTTCCGGCGATCGCAAGCCCTATCTGCAGATCGACCGGGTCGAAGGGCTGATCGCGGTGGCGCAGACCAGCGGCGTCGAGTTGCATCCCTGGAATTGCGCCCCGGGCGATCCGGCCATCGCGGGCCGGCTGGTGTTCGACCTCGATCCCGGGCCGGACGTCGCCTTCGACGAGGTCATCACCGCCGCCAGGGAGATGAAGCGACGGCTCGCGGCGCTGGGGCTGGAAAGCTTCTGCAAGACCACCGGCGGCAAGGGCCTGCACGTCGTCACGCCGCTCAAGACCGGCGCCCGCGACGCGGTCCGCTGGCCCGAGGCCAAGGCCTTCGCCCAGGAGGTGTGCCGCCAGATGGCGACCGACCAACCCGACCGCTATCTCCTCAACATGGCCAAGCGGCTGCGCAAGGGAAAGATCTTCCTCGATTATCTGCGCAACGACACGATGGCGACCGCAGTGGCGCCGCTGTCGCCGCGGGCGCGGCCGGGCGCCACCGTATCGATGCCGCTGAGCTGGGCGCAGGTGAAGCCGGGGCTCGAGCCGCGACGCTATACCGTGCGCACGGCACCGAAGCTGATCGCGGCGAGCCGGGCCTGGCAGGGCTATGACGCCGCCGCCGCCTCGCTCAAGGCGGCGATCGCCAGGCTGGCTTGACCTGATCTTCCAAGCGCCGATCAGCGCGGCCGCGGCACGTCCGACCGGGGCGATCACGCCATTCTGGCCGTCGAGGTCGACGCTGGCCGCCGTCAGATAGACCGGCACGACGACCGGGGCGCGCTGCGACGGCCCGACGATCGCAATCGCGTTGGCGGTACCGCATTGCCCGTGCCGATCTTGTCGCCGATGCGCCAGGAGGCCGGCACGCAGGTGTTCTTCGAGTTTGCATCCTCAACGGATGGTCAGTGGTGTTAGATTATTGTTACTACCTAGTGTGGCGTATGCCCTTCGCGGCAACCCTCTCGTAGGCAATTGCGAGACATAAGCCACACTAGCACTTTGATTTTGCTAGTGTCCCTATGTCTCCGAATGACCGTGCGAGTGCGAGGCAATCGTAGCGGTAATTCGGAGACAGGACACTAGTGTCCCGTTTCCAACGTTCGTGTCCCATTGCAGCAGGCGACTCATACGAACGCCGGAAACAAAAGGACGCCAGCATCATTATGATTCTGGCGCGGTTTTGGATCTGACGCGCGTTTGAAGAACTCGCTGCAATACTGAAACGAGCGTCAGATCCACCGCACTTGCGGCGCGGATCGTGGATCGACAGGATTTACCGATGGAGCGAGGCGAAATCATCGTTGCTGGATATACGCTCGTTTCCGTCATCGGCGAGGAAGGATATTTCACGATATACCGGGCGCGCTCGCCGGACCATGAGCAGGTCCTGCTGAAGACGCCCAATTCCTCACCCCCTCCGGCCGCGGCGATTGCTCAACTGGAGCACGAATACCAAACGGCACGCGAGCTGAACCCGATCTTCGCGGTGAAGCCTTTGCGGATCGAGTGGCAGGCAGGCACGGCGGCGTTGGTTCTCGCGGATTTCGCCTGCCATGCGCTTGCCGACGAGATCACGGCTCCTCTGAATCTGAACCGGTTTTTCAGGATCGCGGCCGGCGTCTGTGACGCGTTGGCGGCGCTTCACCGGCAGGGTGTGGTACACAGGGACATCAAGCCCGAAAACATATTCCTCGCCGACGGCGATCCCGACCTCGCCGTCCAAGCAAGGCTGACAGGATTCGGCCTGGCCTCAAGGCTGTCACGCGAGCGCCAGGCTATCGAGCCGCCCGAGACCATCGCCGGAACGCTCGCCTACATGGCGCCCGAGCAAACGGGCCGCATGAACCGGTCCATCGACTCCCGCAGCGACCTTTATGCGCTGGGCGTCACGTTTTACCGGATGCTCACCGGGCGGTTGCCGTTCACCGCGTCCGACCCCATGGAATGGGTCCATTGCCACATCGCGCTCCAACCTCCGCCGCCAAGCAGGCATAGGACCGAGATTCCGGCGCCGCTGTCGGATATCGTCATGAAGCTGCTGGCGAAAGACGCCGAGGACCGGTACCAGACCGCCGAGGGGCTCAAGGCCGACCTGGAGCGGTGCGCTGCCGAATGGCGAGAACACGAGAATGTCGCACCGTTTCCGCTCGGCTGCTGCGACCTTCCCGATCGTTTTCTGATCCCTGAGAAGCTATATGGGCGCGAGCAGGAAGTCGAAACGCTGCTTGCCGCTTTCGACCGCGTCGCGGCCGGCGGCGAGCCGGAGCTTGTGCTCGTCTCCGGCGATCCCGGCGTCGGCAAATCCGCCCTGGTGAACGAACTCCACAGAGCGCTCGTACCGCCACGCGCCCTCTTCGCCTCAGGCAAGTTCGACCAGTACAAGCGCGGCATTCCCTATGCCACCTTGGCGGAAGCTTTCGAGAAGCTCATCCGCCCGCTTCTGGGCAAAGGCGAAGCCGAACTCGAGGGCTGGCGGCATTCCCTCCAGGAGGCGTTGGGCCCGAACGGAAAGCTCATCGCCGACCTCTTTCCGGACCTGAAGCTCATCATCGGAGAACAGCCTCCCGTTCCCGAGCTCGATCCGCAGCAGGCCAAGGCGCGCTTTCAGCTGGTGTTCCGCCGCTTCATAGGTGTTTTTGCGCGCCCCGAGCATCCGCTGGCGCTCTTCATCGACGATCTGCAATGGCTCGATGCGGCGACGCTTGATGTCATCGAGGACATTCTAACCCAGCGGGATGTGCGGCATCTGCTCCTGATCGGCGCCTACCGCGACAATGAAGTAAGCTCAACCCACCCGCTTATGCGCAAGCTCGACACAATCCGCAAAATGAACGCGCCGGTGCAGGAGATCAAACTTGCGCCTCTCGGCCTCGTCGATTTGACGCACCTGGTCGCCGATACCCTGCATTGCGAGCCCGATCGTGCAGAGCCACTCGCGCAACTCGTGCAGGCGAAAACGGCGGGCAATCCGTTTTTCGTCACTCAGTTCTTGTCCGCGCTTGTCCAGGAGGGATTGGTTGCCTTCGATCACGGCGAGGGCCGGTGGTCCTGGGATCTGAACCGTATCCACGCCAAGGGCTACACCGACAATGTGGCGGACCTCATGGCCGGGAGGCTCACTCGCCTGGCTGCCAGAACCCGAAACGCCCTGCAGCAACTCGCCTGCCTCGGAACCGTTGCGGAAACCTCGACACTTTCACAGGTTCTGGAAATTCCGGCGGAGCAGGTGCATGCCGATCTGCAGGAGGCACTCCGCTTCGAACTCGTCCAGAGGCTCGACGGCGCGTACAGGTTCATCCACGACCGCATTCACGAGGCCGCCTACGCGCTGATCCCGGAGACGCAGCGCGCCGAGGCTCATCTCAAGATCGGAAGGCTCCTCCTGGCGCACACGCCTGCGGAGAAGCGGGAGGAGGCAGTCTTCGAGATCGTCAGCCAGCTCAACCGCGGCGCGGCCCTGATCGTCTCGCGGGACGAACGCGAGGAACTGGCGCGGCTCAATCTCGTCGCCGGCAAGCGCGCCAAGGCTTCCACGGCTTACGCAGCGGCGCTCAATTACCTCAGCACCGGCGCCGCGCTTCTGGCGGACGATATCTGGGAGCGTCAGCGTGAGCTTGCCTTCACATTGGAGATGGGCCGGGCGGAGTGCGAGTTCCTCACCGGAGACCTCGCCGCCACGGAAGCGCGGCTGGCAGCACTGTCGGGCCGGACGGCGAGCATGGTCGAGCAGGCTGCCGTCACGTGCCTGCAGATCGATTTGTACACGACCCTCGGTCAGAGCGGCCGCGCCATCGAGGTCGGCCTCGGCTACCTCGGACAAGCGGGCGTCGAATGGCGACCGCATCCGCCAAAGGAGGACGCCCAGCGCGAATACAGGCGGATTCAAGCCGCACTCGGCGGCCGCACGATCGAGGAGCTTCTCGATCAGCCCCTGATGCGCGATCCGGCATCGCTTGCCACCCTGGATGTTCTGACCAAGCTCGGCCCGCCCGCAGTCTTTACCGACGAAAATCTGTTTTGCCTCACGGTATGCAGGGCGGTCGCCTTGAGCCTCGAGCGGGGAGTTTGCGACGGCTCCTGCTTTGCCTTCGTGACCCTTGGCATGATTGCCGGACCGCATTTCGACGATTACGAGGCCGGGTACAAGTTCGGACGCCTCGGCTATGAACTGGTCGAACGGCGTGGGCTGAAACGCTTTCAGCCGCTGGTCTACATGGTCTTCGGGCACATGGTCATGCCGTGGACGCAACACGTCCGGGCTGGTCGGAAATTCCTACACCTGACGTTCGAAATCGCGAACAAGATCGGCGATCTCACCTTTGCCGCATACAGCCGCGACAATCTGATCGCCAACCTCCTGATGGCTGGAGATCCGCTTGCCGAGGTGCAGCGCGAGGCCGCGTTCAGCTTGGCGTTTGCCCAGAAGGTCCGGTTTGCGTTCGTCGCCGATACCGTTACCGGCCAGATTGCGCTCGTTCGAACGCTTCGCGGACTGACGCGGACATTCGGTTCTTTCGACGATGAGCAATTTGACGAGCGCGCGTTCGAGCAGCATTTTTCCGACAAGCCGGATTTGGCGCTGCCGGCATGCCGGTATTGGATCCGGAAGCTGACGGCGCGCTTCTTTGCAGGCGATCTCGCCGATGCCGCCGATGCGTCGGAGAAAGCCAAAAAGCTGATCTGGACGACGGCCTCGTTTACGGATGAGGCAGAATATCACTTCTATGCGGCTCTTTGCCATGCCGCATGCTGCGACGGGGCGGAGCCGGCGCGGCGGCAGCAGCATCTCGAAGCCCTTGCCGCGCACCTCAGGCAGCTCGAAACCTGGGCAAAGCATTGCCCGGAGAATTTCGAGAACCGCGCGGCTCTCGTGCGCGCGGAGATCGCCCGTCTTGAAGACCGGCCGCTCGATGCCATGCGCCATTATGAACAGGCGATCCAATCCTCCCGCGCCAGCGGTTTCGTGCACAACGAGGCGCTGGCTCATGAGCTGGCTGGCCGCTTTTTTCGCGGCCGCGGGCTGACGAGCATCGGCCGCGTCGAGCTCGGCATGGCGCGTGCCTGCTACGTCCTCTGGGGCGCCGACGGCAAGGTCAAGCAACTGGACCGGCAGTATCCGGAGTTGGCCGCGCAGCGAACCCTCTTCAGCCCCGAGACGGCTGCTCCGCAGATCGACGTGGCGACGGTGACGAAGGCCTCGCTGGCCGTGTCGGGAATCATCGAGCTGCCGAAGCTGATCGAAACGCTGATGAGGATTGCGCTCGAAAATGCCGGGGCGGACCGCGGCCTCCTCATTTTGCCACGCGACGGCGGCTTCGAGGTCGCGGTGGAAGCCAAAGCCGGAACTTCGGGAATCGAGGGCGAGCTGACGCACCTCGCAATCAAGGAGGCCGGGTGTGCCGAGACCATCGTCAACACCGTGATCCGCACGCAGAAGAGTGTCATCCTGAACGACGTCTCACATCCCGGCGAGTTCTCCGAAGACGTCCATGTGCGCCGGGGAGCAGCGAAATCGGTGTTTTGCCTGCCCCTCCTGACGCGAGGCAAACTGAGCGGGGTGCTGTATCTCGAGAACACCCGGGCATCCGGCGCCTTCTCGTCGGAGCGGGTCGCAGTGCTGGATGTGCTGGCGGCGCAGGCCGCGATCTCGCTGGAAAACGCTCGATCCTACCAAGCGCTGCGGGAAAGCGAGGAACGATACAGCCTGATCGTGAACACCGCCGCCGAAGGAATCTGGGTTCTCGGGCCCGACAATGTGACGACGTTCGTCAACGGCCGAATGACCGAAATGCTCGGCTACACAGCCGGGGAACTGCTCGGGCATGAGGTGACGGACTTCATGTTCGAGGAAGACGCGCCCGATCACCTGCTGAGGATGGAAAGGCGCCATCCGGGAATATCGGAACACTACGAACGGCGCTTCCGGCACAAGGACGGCCGTACGATATGGACCCAGGTTTCCGCGACCCCGATCTTCGACGATCAGCGCCGTTTCAAGGGCGCTTTTGCCATGCACACCGACATCACCGCGCGCAAGCTTGCCGAGCAGCAGATATTCCTGCTGAACTTCGCCGTGAACAACGTGCGCGAAGCAGCCTTCCTGATCGATCAGGACGCGCATTTCCGCTATGTCAACGATGAAGCCTGCCGTATCCTCGGCTACGATCGGGACGAGCTGCTGGGCCTCGGCGTTCAGGACGTCGACCCCGACTTTCCCACCGAGCGTTGGCCTCGCCACTGGCACGATCTCAAAGAACGGCATTTTCTGATCTTCGAGGGACGTCATAAGACGAAGCAAGGCAACATTGTGCTCGTCGAGGTCAACGCCAGTTACTTCGAATACGACAAGGTCGGCTATAACCTCGCCCTGGTGCGGGATATCTCCGAGCGCAAAATTGCTGAGGAGAAGATCTTGCGGCTGACGGCCGAGCTGGAAGACCGCGTGGCCCAGCGCACCGCCGCGCTCCAACAGGCCAACCAGGAGCTCGAATCCTTCAACTATACAGTGTCTCATGACCTCCGCGCGCCGTTGCGGGCCATCAGCGGCTATTCCTCGATACTGCTCGAGGACTACAAGAGTGCGCTCGACAGCGAAGGTCAGCGCTATCTCGGCCAGCTCCAGCAAGGCACCGCCCGCATGGGCCGCCTGATCGATGATCTGCTCGCGTTTTCCCGAACCTCGCGGACCGAGATGAAGCGAGAGGCAGTGGACATGTCGGACTTGGCACGAGACGTCTATGCCGAACTTGCTGCGACGGTTCCCGACCGGAACATCCGATTCAGCCTGGGTCGGTTGCCGTCCGCCCAATGCGACCGCCCGACGATGCGTCAGGTGTGGAGCAATCTGCTGGGCAACGCCATCAAGTACACCAGGCCACGGACCGAAGCCGTGATCGAGGTTTCCGGAACTTCGGGCGAGGCCGAGACTATCTATTGCGTGCGGGACAATGGCGTCGGCTTCGATATGCAGTATGTCGACAAGCTTTTCGGCGTGTTCCGGCGGCTGCATGCCGCTGACGAATTCGAAGGCACGGGCATCGGACTTGCCATCGTCAAGCGGATCGTCGAGCGGCACGGCGGACGGGTATGGGCGGAGGGCAAGGTGAATGAAGGCGCCGCGTTCTATTTCACCTTGCCCATCGTGAAGCCGGAGGCGGCGGGGGTGTGATCAGGCCTGGAGATTTTATCCGGATCATACCGTCTTCGCTCCATGGTCCTGGCTTTGCGACACAGTATTTTTCCCGGAGCCCGTTCGTCACCAGCATTCGCCCCCATGGCGGGGCCCGCCCTAAACGCCGATCAGCGCAGCCGCGGCGCGTCCGACCGAGGCGATCACGGCATTCTGGCCGTCGAGATTGACGCTGGCCCCCGTCAGATAGACCGAGACGATGACCGGGGCGCGCTGCGGCGGCCAGACGATCGCAATATCGTTCGCGGTGCCGTGACTGCCCGTGCCGGTCTTGTCGCCGAGACGCCAGGAGGCCGGCAGGCCGGCACGCAGGCGCGTGTCGCCGGTCTTGTTGCCGACCAGCCAGGCGGTCAGCGTGTCGCGCGATGGCTGCGAGAGGACATTGCCGAGCACCAGCGCCTGCAGGTTCGCCGCCATGGATTTCGGCGCGGTGGTGTCGCGCTCGTCGCCGGGTCGGCCGAGGTTGAGGCCGGGCTCGATCCGATCGAGCCGGGTGACCTTGTCGCCGAGGCGCCGCGCGAAGGCCGTGACCTTGGCCGGGCCGCCCAGCCGCGCCACCAGGAGATTGGCGGCGGTGTTGTCGCTGCGCGTCATCGCCGCTTCGCACAATTCGTCGATCCGCATGCCGTCGCCGCCGGCGCGATCCTTGGTCACCGGCGAATAGGCGACGAGATCGCGGCCCTTGAAGACGATCCGGTGCGACAGGTCGTCCTTGCCGGCATCGGCGCGCGCCAGAATGGCGGCGGTCGCCAGCAGCTTGAAGGTGCTGCACATGGCGAAGCGTTCGTCCATGCGCTGGCCGACGACCGCGCCGGTTCCGGTATCGAGCACCGCGACGCCGAGCCGGCCGCCGCTCTCGATCTCCAGGCGCTTCAATTCCGCTGCGAATGTCTCGGGCGCGCCGGCGGCCGCCCGCGCCGCAATCGATCCGCCCAATCCTCCGCGCACCGCCAGCATTGCCGCAGCAGCCGCCGTCGCGAACCGGCGTCTTGTCATCACCATCATATCGATTCGTCCCTTTTCGTTGCGGCGACAAGGTGTCCGCGACAGCACGCCTTGACAAACGATCAATCGTCGGAGGAGACATTAGAAAAATTTGGGTCACGAGATGAGATCATCGCACCTGCCGCTCAACGCGCTGCGCGCCTTCGAGGCTTCCGCCCGGCAGCTGTCCTTCACGAGAGCCGGCCTCGAGCTGCGAGTTACCCAGGCCGCGGTCAGTCACCAGGTGAAGAGCCTGGAAGAGTTGCTCGGCGTGCAGTTGTTTCGCCGCCTGCCGCGCGGCCTCGCGCTGACCGACGAGGGACAGGCGCTGCTGCCGGCGATCGCCGATGCCTTCGATCGCATCCGCGCCACCCTCGATCGCTTCGAGGGCGGCTACTTTCGCGACGTCGTCACCGTCGGCGTCGTGGGAACCTTCGCGACCGGATGGCTGCTGCCCCGCCTTGCGGCTTTCGAGAAGGCCCATCCCCACGTCGACCTTCGGCTGCTGACCAACAACAACCGCGTCGACCTCGCCGGCGAGGGTCTCGACTTCGCCATTCGCTTCGGCGACGGCTCCTGGCACGGCACCGAAGCGATCCGGCTGTTCGCGGCGCCGCTGACCCCTCTCTGCGCGCCCAAGGTGGCGAGGCGGCTGCGACGGCCCTCCGACCTCAAGCGGGAAGTTTTGCTGCGATCCTACCGGCCCGACGAATGGCCGCAGTGGTTCGCCGCGGCCGGCCTCGTCAGCCCGACGATCAAGGGCGCGATGTTCGATTCATCGATCATCATGGCCGAAGTGGCGGCGCGCGGCGCCGGCGTCGCGCTGCTCCCGGCCAGCATGTTCGAGGATCAGCTGCAGCAGCAACGGCTGGCGCGGCCGTTCAAGATCGACATTCACACCGGCGACTATTGGCTGACGGCGCTGCGGTCGAAACGCGCCTCGCCGGCAACGCTGGCGTTCAGGAGCTGGCTGCTCGACACCGTTGCAGCGCAGCGCCGCGCCTGAAAGACCGCCCTATCCGCCGCACACTCCGACGGTCATCCGGAGACGTAGTCATCCGAAGACGTAAGGGAGTGGCGCGCCCGGCGGCGCCACTCCCGCAGCCGTCGTCCCCGCGAACGCGCCGACCCGGCATGCCGTGTCGGCGAGAGGGCACCGACACGCCCGCCGGCCACATCGCCAGCGTCCGTCCTCCCGCAGAACCCGATCGATCGCGCGCTATTCCGCCGCCAGCCGGATCTCTGGCGCCGCCGCCCGCACCTCCGGATCCACCTTGCCTTCGAACCTCGCGAAGTTCTTCTGGAACATGGCTACGAGGCGGCGCGCGGTCTGGTCGAAATCCGCCTTGTCGCTCCAGGTATTCACCGGGTCGAGAATCTCGTCAGGCACGCCGGGCACCGCGGTCGGCACCGCGAAACCGAAATACGGGTCGGCCCGGAAAGCAACGTTGCGGAGCGAGCCGTTGAGCGCCCCGGTCAGCAGCGTGCGGGTCACCCTGATCGGCATGCGGCTGCCGACGCCGTATTTGCCGCCGGTCCAGCCGGTATTGACGAGCCAGCAATCGACCTCGTGCCGGGCGATCAGCTGGCGCAGCAGGTTGCCGTATTCCGACGGATCGCGCGGCAGGAACGGCGCACCGAAGCAGGTGGAGAATTCAGGCAGCGGCTCGGTGACGCCGCGTTCGGTGCCGGCCACCTTGGCCGTGTAGCCCGACAGGAAGTGATACATCGCCTGGGCGGGCGTCAGCCTGGCGATCGGCGGCAATACACCGAAGGCGTCGGCCGCGAGCATGACGAGGTTCCTCGGCTGTCCGGCGCGGCCGGTCGGCGACGCATTGGGGATGAAATCCAGCGGATAGGCCGACCTCGTATTCTCGGTCCTGGAGCCGTCGTCGAAATCGACCTCGCGGCTATGCGGATCGAACACCACATTCTCCAGCACGGTGCCGAAGCGCCTGCTGGCCGCATAGATCGCCGGCTCGGCCTCCGCCGACAGCTTGATGCATTTGGCGTAGCAGCCGCCCTCGAAGTTGAAGATGCCGTTGTCGCCCCAGCCGTGCTCATCGTCCCCGATCAAGGTGCGGCCCGGGTCGGCCGACAGCGTCGTCTTGCCGGTGCCGGACAGGCCGAAGAAGATGGCGGCATCGCCCTCGGGACCGACATTGGCCGAGCAATGCATCGGCATCACGCCCTGGGCGGGCAGATAGTAGTTCAGCGTCGTGAACACCGACTTCTTGATCTCGCCGGCATATTGCGAGCCGCCGATCAGCACGATCCTGCGAGCGAAATCGATCGCCACGACATTCTCGGAGCGCACGCCGTGGCGTTCCGGATCGGCGCGGAAGCTCGGCAGATCGACGATGGTGAGATCCGGCACGAAATCCGAAAGTTCGCTCATGGCGGGACGGATCAGCAGGGTGCGGATGAACAGCGAGTGCCAGGCGAGTTCGGTATAGACGCGCGTGCGGATGCGGACGGCCGGATCCGCGCCGCCATAGAGATCCTGGGCGAACAGCGTCATGCCCTCGGCATGACGGAGAAAATCCTCGTACAGCGCCTGAAACTGCCCGGAGGTGATGGACTGGTTGCCGCCCCACCACACGGTATTTTCGGTGGTGGCGTCGCGCACCGTGAATTTGTCCTTGGGACTGCGGCCGGTGAAGACGCCGGTCTCGGCGCAGAGCGCTCCGTCGGCGGTGACGGTCGCCTCGCCGTGGCGCAGGGCATATTCGTAGAGCGCCGGCGTGCCGAGATTCCAATTGACCGCGTCGAGATGCTTAAATCCGAACTTGTCGGCGCCGAAGGCACCGTTACGCACGCCCGTTTCCTTCACTGCAGCTCTCCCTGGTTGCGCGGCGGCGTCGTAACCGCCGGAGCCCGGCGTTGATCCGCCGGTGCTCCTCACTGAAACCACGACCTGAACGGCGGGCTCCATCCCTGATCAATAGTGCCGATGCGGCGTTTTTCCAAGGCGATTGCCGGCAATTTGGTTGATTGGATGGCGCGCGCGACGCCACGCGATTCAGTTGATGCGGCGCGGCGGATCGGCCGCATCGCAACATCGCGTCATCACCTTGTCAGACAACCGGTGACCCGGGTTTTGGTCTGACGCTCGCACGAAGGATTCGCGGCACACGCTGCCCGCAAAGCGAAGCGCCCGGCGCCTCGGTTTGACGCATGTCAAGCCGGGCAATGGCGCCGCGCCGCAACATGCAAGCGCAGAATTCATCACGGCTGGAGAATGCGAGATGCTCAAGATATCGCAAGGCGTGCTGGTTGCGACGGCGGTCGTGGCGCTGCTGCAGATGGGCGGCGATGTCTCCTTTGCCAAGGCTCCGACCAAGCGCGTCTGCGTGAATTGGCGCGCGGTGAAAGTGTGCACCCATCGCTATCCGGACTGGGTCGACGAGAAAGGCAGGCATCAAGGAGAATGCCAGGCCTGGGGCTACGACCACGTCTGCACCGAATGGAAAGATGTGCCGGACGACATGAGGTGACGAACCGGCGGCATTCCGGGAAACGGCGAAGGCCGAAAGCCCGGAATCCCAAACCAGGCCCGAGTCACGGATTGCGCTCTCGCGCGCGCCACCCGGATACGATCGGGCCGTCGCTTTCAACGTCGCAGTTCATCATTCCGGCCGAGCAGCGCAATGGGAATGCCATCTCGGCCTTGCAGCGGAACGCCTGACACCTGCAAGGAATCGACCTACGGCTTGCAGGGAGCCGCCGTCGCGGTGCAGCGAATCGTGCTCTTGGCGACTGGAGCGCAAGACACGTTCTTGCCACGCGCCAGTGCCCACGATGCATAGTCGGGACCAGGATCCTTCGCGGCGGCGGCCGACCACGCAACGATTGCGGACTGCTTCGCGGCCCCCTCGTTGTTCCACATGCTCGTCGAGCCGCTCGCAGATACCACCATCCTGAGGCAGGTCTCCGCAGACGCCTCGGGCGCGGCGGCGAGCGAGGCGGTTGCGGCGGCGATGAGCAGGAGTCGTCTGCCGTTTGACATTGTCGATCCTCCATTCCGGTTTGCCGTTCTCGTCTTCAACCCCGGCCGCCCGCTGTGCGGCGTTGATCTGCGTCAGAGAGGCGGAGACGGGGGGCCGCAGGTCGTTCTTTTCCGCTGAGCCGTCCCCCAGTTGCCCTATCCGCCGCCGCTGATGCGCGACATCGAATTCTCCGTTACGGGGGGCGAGAATTCATCAGTCCCTGAACGCCACACGACTCTACCTTCGCGTGCATTCCTGAAACACGGCTCCCGACGGCGGGTGTTGACCTGGGTCAATGCCTCTCCGACGACCATCGTCCATCGGCATCCGAGGGCGCGCGCAACGCGCGCAGCTAAACGGTGTTGCTGCATCGTCAGCGGAGGAGTTCGGTTATGCGCATATCATCCGGTGGACTTCTCGTGGGCGCGGTCGCGATGCTTCTGGCTGTCGGGCCGACGCGGGCGGCGGTGCCGGGATGCTCGAAGACAGGCTTCACGGCCGAAGGATACGATACTGATCAGCAGGGCAAGGCCCTCGGCGCGGCGATCTTCGCCTGGACGAAGCGGGTCGCGGCGTCGTCTCTCGGCGATCGCTTTGCAGACTGGAACCGAGCGCAGCAGAAATCCGTCGACTGCCGAAAGACCGGCATTTACTACACCTGCACCATCTCGGCGCAGCCCTGCCCCTGAGTGCCGCGAGCGGGACGGCTGGTTCCGAAGACGGTCGTTGGACCGGCGATCCCCGGCACGCGCTCCAGCCATCGTATTCACACATCTGATCCGCCGCCGGCTCGCAGATTTCGTCAGAGGCATAAAGCCGCCGTCACCACCGCATTCGTCGCAATTTTTTCGTCGTGGCTGGGCTCGTCCCGGCCACCCCGATGAGGGGATCAGTGCGTTTGCCACCGTGATCATCAGCGTGCCTCCCTCATCGAGGTCCACGGCAACTCGGCGCAGCCGAGTTGCGTCCTTCTTAAATGCCGCAAGTCGGATAAATCCGACTTGAGATGACAAGCCCCGCGACGACGAAGTGGGAGGCGAGGCGCTTGCTGAAGACTGCCGGCGTGGCGCGCACTCAAGGATCTGCTTCGGCAAGCTACGATAGACGCGCTCCAGGGGGAGGATGTCGCGGCCGGAAGAAGGGAGTGGGACTCGTCGGCTCGCCAACGTGACGCCGCTGTAGTTGTCGGCCGCGACGTAACGCGTGCGATCGCGCGCTTCAGGTCCGCAGCTTCTCGGCGGTATCCTTGAGGAACGCGCGCAGCGCGCCGGGCGTTTCGATCCGCTGCGGGAAGGCAAGTCGCAGCACGGCACGAGCGGCCTGCAGGTCGATGCCGTCGGGGTCGCAGCCGGTGCAGATCCAGTCGCCGGCTTCGCCGCCAAGCAGCCGTGTCGCGTAAAGGTTCATCGCCGCGCGGTGATCGGCGTTCATATGGGCCACGATCTCGGGCTCCGCGGCGAGGAGCGCCTCGGCACCGGTGACATCGGTCAGCACCTCGTCGGCGCGCAGGTTGACGATGCGGCCGAAGCCGGCGACGAGATGGACGCTGTCGATCCGGATCGCCGCGAACAGGAAATCGCTGAAGCCGGCGAACGCCTCGGCGGAGGGATGGGCGGCGAGATAGCGGCGACGCCAGGTCGCCAGCGAGACTTCGGGCGCGCCCTCGACGGCCGCTTCCGCCGCGCCGCTGATCATGATCCGGGCGCCCTCCAGCGGATCGCCGGGCCGCCGCTCGTCGAGCATCAGCGAGACGCGGTTGTCGGCGAGAAGATTGCGGGTGTGGATGGCGAGACGGGACACCAGCAGCAGCGGCGCGCCGTCCGGGGCGCTCGCCACGTTGACCAGGGAGCAGTAAGGTGCCCCCGAGCCTGTCATCAGGGTGGCCAGGGCGCCTTGCCGGCTGCGCCGGAGGAGGTCGCGGGCGAGCCTGGCGGGGTCGAATTCGGCGTCAGGGGTCATGGCGGGCCTGATATTAGTTACTGTGGGAGGGTTTTTCCTTGCCAAAATGTCCCTATATAGCCGGGAACCGTCGCTGACCGTGCAGGTTTCCCGGAACTCGTCACATTTCAGCCTCGCTTCCATTGCTCGCTGCCGACGCCACAAGCCGGTTGCCCGGCACGACCGGATGAGCACCGCCGGAGAGCGTCTGGGGACGATGCGCTCGCCATACCACGCCAAAGTAAAAGCAAAACTGATCTGAAAGCAGGCTCATGCCCACAATCGCTTTGGTCGATGACGACCGCAACATCCTGACGTCCGTTTCGATCGCGCTCGAAGCCGAGGGCTATCGGATCATGACCTATACGGATGGCGCCTCGGCGCTGGATGGCTTCCGCACCAGCCCGCCCGACCTCGCCATCCTCGATATCAAGATGCCGCGGATGGACGGCATGGAGACGCTGCGCCGGCTGCGCCAGAAGTCGGACCTGCCGGTGATCTTCCTCACCTCCAAGGACGAGGAGATCGACGAGCTGTTCGGCCTCAAGATGGGCGCCGACGACTTCATTCGCAAACCGTTCTCCCAGCGCCTGCTGGTGGAGCGCGTCAAGGCGGTGCTGCGCCGGGCGATCCCCAAGGACCCGACCGCGGCACCCAAGGAGGCCGATCCCAAGGCGCTCGAGCGCGGCGCGCTGCGCATGGATCCCGAACGCCATACCTGCACCTGGAAGAACGAGCCGGTAACGCTCACGGTCACCGAGTTCCTGATCCTGCAGGCCCTCGCCACCCGTCCGGGCGTCGTCAAGAGCCGCAACGCGCTGATGGACGCGGCCTATGACGACCAGGTCTATGTCGACGACCGCACCATCGACAGCCACATCAAGCGGCTGCGCAAGAAGTTCAAGGTGGTCGACGACGAGTTCGAGATGATCGAAACCCTCTACGGCGTCGGCTACCGCTTCAAGGAAACCTGAGCCTGAAAGTAGGGCCTGCGGCTGGCGCGGCGACGCCTTCGTGCCAGCATCAGATCCCAAACCGCACCAGAACTGTCATCATGCTGGTGTCCATGCGTCTGCGAACGACCGTCGGTGCGTGCGGCAAATGGGGCGGTCGTTCGGCGACGGGAGACGAGTATCCCCTCGGATTCTCGTGTTTTGGATCCGGCGCCCGATTGGGATAGACTGCGGCCGCCGCGGACGCGCAGCCGCAGGTCTCCCGAAACAACCAGGCAGTTTGGCCATTGCTTGATCGACCGCTCGAACAAGACCCGGAGCTGAAGGACGCTGCGCCCTCGCTCGCGCCGGGACCGGACCAATCGCCGGAGGGAGAGACTGACGCCGCCGACGAGGCCGCCGCGTCCCCGCAGGTTCCGGGCTGGCAGCGGCCGCTGTCGCTGCTGCGCCGCGCCGGCCAGTATGTCTTCGCGCTCAGCTTTTCCAGCCTCACCCGCCGCATCGTCTCGCTCAACCTCGCCGGCCTGATCGCCCTGGTCGCGAGCATCCTGTACCTGTCGCAATTCCGCGCCGGCCTGATCGACGCCCGCGCCCAGAGCCTCCTGGTCCAGGCCGAGATCATCGCCGGCGCCATCGCCGCATCGGCGACGGTCGAGACCAACACCATCACCGTCGACCCCGACCGGCTGCTCGAACTCAAGCCGGGCGAGAGCTACGGACCCCAGGACGACGCCGCCTCGGGCCTCGATTTCCCGATCAATCCGGAACGGGTGGCGCCGGTGCTGCGGCGGCTGATCTCGCCGACCAAGACCCGCGCCCGCATCTATGACCGCGACGGCGTGCTGACGCTGGACAGCCGCAACCTGTACGGCCGCGGCGACGTGCTGCGGTTCGACCTCGGGCCGCCTTCGAGCGAAAAGCCCGGCTTTACCGAGCGGGCGATGATCACCGTCCGCACCTGGCTCAACCGCGGCGACCTGCCGCTCTATCGCGAGCTCGGCCCCGAAAACGGCACCGGCTATCCCGAGGTCGCCGACGCGCTCAACGGCCAGAAGGCCAGCATGGTGCGGATCAACGAGCGCGGCGAAGTGATCGTGTCGGTGGCGGTGCCGGTGCAGCGCTTCCGCGCCGTGCACGGCGCGCTGATGCTCTCGACCCAGGGCGACGACATCGACCAGATGGTGACCGCCGAGCGCCTCGCCATTCTCAAGGTGTTCGGGCTCGCCGCCGCGGTGATGATCATGCTGTCGCTGCTGCTCGCCAGCACCATCGCCGGCCCGGTCCGCCGCCTCGCCGACAGCGCCGAGCGCGTCCGCCGCCGCATCAAGACCCGCGTCGAGATCCCCGACTTCACCGGCCGGCGCGACGAGATCGGGCACCTGTCCGGCGCGCTGCGCGACATGACCGAGGCGCTCTACAACCGCATCGAGGGCATCGAACGCTTCGCCGCCGACGTCTCCCACGAACTCAAGAACCCGCTGACCTCGCTGCGCTCGGCGGTCGAAACGCTGCCGCTGGCGCGCACCGACAACAGCCGCAGCCGCCTGCTCCACGTCATCGAGCACGACGTCCGCCGCCTCGACCGGCTGATCTCCGACATCTCCGACGCCAGCCGCCTCGACGCCGAGCTGCAGCGCCAGGACGCCGCCCCGGTCGACATCCGGCGGCTCCTGACCACGCTGGCGTCGGTCGCCAATGAAGCCGGCCGCAACAACAACGTCCAGGTTCATGTCCGCTTCGAGGGCAGCTCGAACGATGCGTTCTCGGTCCCCGGCCACGATTCGCGCCTCGGCCAGGTGGTCGCCAACCTGTTGTCGAACGCGCAGTCATTCTCGGAGAGCACCGGCTCGGTGCGGGTGACGTGTCGACGCACCCGCAATGCCATGGTGGAAATCCTGGTCGACGACGACGGCCCCGGCATCCGGCCCGGCGCCATGGAGAAGATCTTCGAGCGCTTCTATACCGACCGTCCCGAGCAGGGCTTCGGCCAGAATTCAGGGCTTGGCCTGTCGATCTCCAAGCAGATCGTCGAGGCCCACGGCGGCCGGATCTGGGCCGAGAACCGGGCGGGCCGACCGGACTCCAGCGGCGACACGCCGATCGCCGGCGCACGTTTCATCGTGCGCCTGCCGGCCCTGTGATGACAGTCCCCGCCGACACCCCGCCGCCGCAGCCGACCGTGCATGCGTCCGCGGTGCTGGTCGGCGATCGCGCCGTGCTGATCCGCGGCCCCTCCGGAGCCGGCAAGTCGCGCCTCGCCTTCGAGCTGATCCTGGCCGGCCGGGCCGGCGTGATCCCGCCGACCACGCTGGTCGGCGACGACCGGCTCCACCTGCGGGCCCGCAACGGCGCGCTGTTCGCCGCGCCGGCGGGACAGCTCGCCGGCCTGATCGAGATCCGCGGCCTTGGCGTCCGCCGCATGCCCTTCACAGCCGAGGCGGCCGTCGCCGTCGTCGTCGACCTCGCCGCCGCCGATGCCGCCCGGCTGCCCTCCGACGCGAGCCTTTTCACCGAACTAAACGGTATTCAGATGCCTCGAATTCCAGTCGCCACCGGGCAGTCCGGTTATCCCCTGATACTTGCCGCCCTGATCACCGCGCCGGGAGCGACGCCGGATACGACTTAAGGCCCTGATTGTCCAAAGGGGTTTCGTAACCATATAAGTCCAATTATTGCCACCAATCGACCACCTCGCCGCCCGTTCCGCCGCCGTAAAGACGCGGATGGGCAGCGACCCCCTCTTGCCTCGGGGCGCCGGATGGTCAAGATGTGGCCCTTTCGTGCGGTGCACCAAAGCACCCGCGAGGAGTCTTCGATGATAGGTTTAGTTCTAGTCACCCACGGGCGCCTGGCCGACGAATTTCGGGCGGCGCTCGAACACGTGATGGGCCCGCAAAAACAGATCGAGTCGATCACGATCGGGGCCGACGATGATGCCGACCTCTGTCGCAGCGACATCATCGAGGCGGTGAAGCGCGTCGACACCGGCGACGGTGTCGCCATCCTCACCGACATGTTCGGCGGGACGCCGTCCAACCTTGCGATCTCCTGCATGAGCCGGCCCAAGGTCGAAGTTCTGGCCGGTATCAATCTGCCGATGCTGGTCAAGCTCGCCAAGGTCCGCGAAGAGCGGCCGCTGCCGGAAGCGATCGCCGCCGCCCAGGAGGCCGGGCGCAAATACGTCACCATCGCCAGCCGCGTTCTTGCCGGCAAATGACCGTGATGTCGGACGAGGGTCACAACGCTCCAGCGCCCGCGCCGAACGACGGCCTCGTCCGCGAAGTTCCCATCATCAACAAGCGTGGCCTGCACGCCCGCGCCTCGGCCAAGTTCGTTCAGATGGTCGAGCAGTTCGACGCCGAGGTCGCCGTGACCCGCAACGGCGAGACCGTCGGCGGCACCTCGATCATGGGCCTGATGATGCTGGCTGCCGGCATCGGCACCTCGATCGTGATCTCGGCCAAGGGGCCGGAAGCGCGCCAGGCGCTCGATGCCCTGTCGGATCTCGTCACCCGCAAGTTCGGCGAGGACGAGTAGGCGCTCGTCACCGGGCCGCGACGGCCGGCGGCACGAGATAGACCTTCCACACCATCTGCGGCCCCGCCTCGCCATGGAAGAAGCGCCGGGCGCTCACGTCGAGTCGCTCGGCGTTGGCGGCGTTCTGCGCCATCCAGCGCTCGCATTCCGGCAGGCGGCTGTCGGTGGTGTCGCAAATGCCGATAAAGCCGCGCCGCTTCGCCTCGGCGAGCGAGGTCAGCCCCGACGACCAGACCTCCCCGGGGGTGAAGGTCACCGGGTGATCGGGGCTGTAGAAGGTCATCAACGCGCCGACCTCGGTGGTCCCGGCCACCACCGCCCAGCGGGAGTGGAAGCGCTGGTGCCAGGCCTCGGTCAGCCTCGGCGCGAATTGCGAGGTCGGATTGGCCATCGAGCCGACCTCGGGCTCCGGCTTCACCGACATCTCCGCCAGCCAGGGCGAACCCGCCAGGGCGACGAGGGTCAAGGCCAGCCAGATCGCCGCGAGCCGCACCAGCACGATGCGCTGCACGCCGAGGAACGGCACCGCCAGCACCGCGAGCGGCACCAGGAAGAACAGCGGAATCCCCCAGTCGGTCTTGATGTAGATGCCGAGCGCCGCGGCGCCGAGCGGCGGCAGCACCGCGAGGGCGGCCTGGATGGTCCAGACATTGCGCGCCTGGCTGACGTCGACGCTGCCGGCGGCCGGACGCCACAGCACCGCATGCCGCATCATGTCGAGCGGCGTGTCCCGCAGCACATGCCGCAGCGGCCGCCAGCGCAGCGCCACCGCGAGCGCTGCGAGCGGCACGAGCAGCAAGGCGATGTTGTGGCCGAGATAATGCAGGGCGAATTCCGCGCCGGCGAGGCGCGAGGGCAATTCATAGACGTCGCCGGCATAGACCAGCGGCGCGAAATCGACCCGCACCAGCCAGACCAGATGCGGCGCCATGCCGGCGAGGAAAACCGCAACCGCGACCCACGGCGCCGGCGAGCGCAGGAAGGCGAGGCGCGCCGGATGGGCGAGCGCCGCGATGCCGACCGCGCCGATCACGGTGACCGCCCAGTATTTCGTCATCATGCCGGCGACCGCGGCGAGGCCGAGCCAGAAGCCCGAGACGGCGCTGCGCTTCTCGAAGGCGTGGAGATAGGCGAGGACGATCAGCGGCAGGGTGACGAGCTGGAGCAGGTCGGCGTTGTACTTGAAGCCCTTGAAATTGAAGATCGGGTAGATCGCCAGCAACAGCACGGTAACGGCGGCGCGGCGCGCATCGACGACGCGGCGGGCGATCAGCCAGCACACCACGAGGCTGACGCCGAGGATCGCCATGGCCAGCGCATAGGCCGACCAGTCGCGGACCGGGAAGGCCCAGAACCACACCCCGGCGAGCCAGCCCGACAGCGGCGGGTGCTTGCCGTAGCCCAGCAGGAACTGCTGCCCCCAGCCGAACGCCTCGGCGACGTCCATATGGACGTCCTGCGCCGCCTTCTGCGCCACCAGGATCAGCGTCCAGAGCACCGCGTGGGCGGTCGCGAACCACAGCACGGCGGCCGGCGCGGTGCGCGCCGACGTGAAAAGGCGAACGAGGCCGGCCGCGAGCCGGCGCAAACCGCCTGCCCGGCGCGCCGGTCTGATCGTCACCGACTGAACCTGTGTCATGGCCCTCCCGCCCGTCGCGCCGCCCGTCCGCCGCGCCGGGAGAATCCGCCACCGCCGGCCGTTGCGCAACCCGCCGCGTGGCGGACAGAGCGCGTCATTGCGGCCAAATTGCCGCCGTTCCGCCGTCCCCGGCACGACGCTGCGGAATGGCGGCAAGGCGGTTGCCGCATAGCGGCACGGATGCTAATCCCGCCGCCATGGCGCGCACCCCGATCCCCAATATCCGCAACTTCTCCATCGTCGCCCATATCGACCATGGCAAGTCGACCCTGGCCGACCGCCTGATCCAGACCACCGGCGGGCTGGCCGAGCGGGAGATGAAGGAGCAGGTGCTCGATTCCATGGACATCGAGCGCGAGCGCGGCATCACCATCAAGGCGCAGACGGTCCGGCTGAACTACCACGCCAAGGACGGCAAGGATTACGTGTTCAACCTGATGGACACGCCCGGCCATGTCGACTTCGCCTACGAGGTCAGCCGCTCCCTCGCCGCCTGCGAGGGCTCGCTGCTGGTGGTCGATGCCAGCCAGGGGGTCGAGGCCCAGACCCTCGCCAACGTCTATCAGGCGCTCGACAACAACCACGAGATCGTCCCGGTCCTCAACAAGATCGACCTGCCCGCCGCCGAGCCGGACAAGATCAAGCAGCAGATCGAGGACGTCATCGGCATCGACGCCTCCGATGCGGTGATGATCTCGGCCAAGACCGGGCTCGGCATCGGCGACGTGCTGGAAGCCATCGTCAACCGCCTGCCGCCGCCCAAGGGCGACCGCGAGGCGCCGCTGACCGCGCTGCTGGTCGACAGCTGGTACGACGTCTATCTCGGCGTCGTCGTCCTGGTGCGGATCGTCGACGGCGTGCTGCGCAAGGGCCAGCGCATCCGGATGCTCGGCACCAACGCCGCCTACGACGTCGAGCGCGTCGGCTATTTCACTCCGAAGATGACCCAGGTCGAGGAGCTCGGCCCGGGCGAGATCGGCTTCATCACCGCGGCCATCAAGGAAGTGGCGGATACCCGCGTCGGCGACACCATCACCGACGACCGTCGCCCCGTTGCGGAAATGCTGCCGGGCTTCAAGCCGGCGATCCCGGTGGTGTTCTGCGGCCTGTTCCCGGTCGACGCCGACGATTTCGAGACCCTGCGCGCCGCCATGGGCAAGCTGCGGCTCAACGACGCCAGCTTCTCCTTCGAGATGGAGACCTCGGCCGCGCTCGGCTTCGGCTTCCGCTGCGGCTTCCTCGGCCTCCTGCATCTCGAGATCATCCAGGAGCGGCTGCAGCGCGAGTTCAATCTCAACCTGATCGCCACGGCGCCTTCGGTGATCTACAAGATGCGGCTGACCGACGGCAGCGAAATCGAGATCCACAACCCGGTGGACATGCCGGACGTGGTCAAGATCGCCGAGATCCAGGAGCCGTGGATCGAGGCCACCATCCTGACGCCGGACGAGTATCTCGGCAGCGTGCTCAAGCTCTGCCAGGACCGCCGCGGCAACCAGAAGGAGCTGACCTACGTCGGCTCCCGCGCCATGGTGAAATACGAGCTGCCGCTCAACGAAGTGGTGTTCGACTTCTACGACCGGCTGAAATCGGTCTCGAAGGGCTACGCCTCGTTCGACTACCATCTCACCGACTACCAGCCCGCCGATCTCGTCAAGATGCAGATCCTCGTCAACAACGAGCCGGTCGACGCGCTGTCGATGCTGGTGCATCGCACCCGGGCCGAAGGCCGCGGCCGCGCCATGGTCGAGAAGATGAAGGAGCTGATTCCGCCGCACATGTTCCAGATCCCGATCCAGGCGGCGATCGGCGGCAAGGTGATCGCCCGCGAGACGGTGCGCGCGCTGCGCAAGGACGTCACCGCCAAGTGCTATGGCGGCGACAT
The DNA here is from genome assembly GCF_024181725.1 of Bradyrhizobium sp. WD16. Classification (NCBI taxonomy): domain Bacteria; kingdom Pseudomonadati; phylum Pseudomonadota; class Alphaproteobacteria; order Hyphomicrobiales; family Nitrobacteraceae; genus Bradyrhizobium; species Bradyrhizobium sp. WD16. Next base: position 1,347,692 of record NZ_CP028908.1, read on the forward strand.
CACGCGCAAGCGCAAGCTGCTGGAGAAGCAGAAGGAAGGCAAGAAGAAGATGCGGCAGTTCGGCAAGGTCGACATCCCGCAGGAAGCCTTCATCGCCGCCCTCAAGGTCGACAGCTGAGGCGGCGGTTTAGGTCGCCGACAACCGAGCGACTCTCAGATTTTCGTCATGGCCGGGCTCGTCCAGGCTCGTCCCGGCCATGACGACGGAGGTGTTGCGAGCGTCGACTGCGGTTGGCGAAGTCCTCACGCCATCAGGATCGGCCCTGGAGCGGCGATCGGCGCCGGCCGCGCGCCGCGCTGGGCGGCGAGCAGTTCGACGATCTCGTCGTTCGGCCGCGCCCTGCTGAACAGGAAGCCCTGGCCTTCGTGACACCCCTCGCTGCGCAGGCAGGCGAGCTCGGCCTCGGTCTCCACCCCTTCCGCGGTGATGGTGACGCCGAGGCCGCGGCCGAGACTGATGATCGAGCGGACGATTGCCTGGGCGTCGCGATTGCCGCCGAGGTCACGGACGAAGGACTGGTCGATCTTGATCTTGTCGAAGGGAAAGCTGCGCAGATAGCTCAGCGACGAGTAGCCGGTGCCGAAATCATCCATCGAGATGCGCACCCCGAGCGCGCGCAGCGCATGGAGCGTCGAGATCACGTCGTCGCTTTTCTCCAGCAGCAGCGTCTCGGTGATTTCCAGCTCCAGCCGCTTCGGCGACAGGCCGGTCTGCTTGAGCGCATCGGTGACGCTGGAAAACAGGTTGCCGATCCGGAACTGGGCCGAAGACAGGTTGACGGCGACGCGCACGTCGTCGGGCCAGGTCGCGGCATCGGTGCAGGCGCGGCGCAGGATCAGCGAGCCGACCGCATTGATCAGGCCGGTTTCCTCGGCCACCGGAATGAACTCTCCCGGCGAGATCATGCCCCGTTCCGGATCAGGCCAGCGCACCAGCGCCTCGAAGCCGGTGATCCGGCCGGAGCGCAGATCGACCAGCGGCTGGTAATAGGGCCGCAGCAGGCCGCGGTCGATCGCCGCCCGCAGCTCGGTCTCGATCCGCCGCCGCGCCTGGGCGCTGGCGTCCATGCCTTTTTCGAAGAAGCTGTAGTTGCCGCGCGACTCCCGCTTGGCGCGCGACAGGGCCATGTCGGCATTCTTCAGCAGCCGCTCGGCGTCGTCGCCGTCGCCCGGCGCCAGCGCGATGCCGACGCTCGCCTGGATCACCACCGACTGCTGCTGCAGCACGTAAGGCTGGCTGACGACGTCGAGCAGGCGCTTGGCCAGCATCACCGCATCCTCGAAGCGCCCGAGCTGCGCCTGCACGATGGCGAATTCGTCGGAGCCGAGGCGGGCGACGACATCCTCATCGCGCAGCGACGAGCGCAGCCGCTTGCTGACATTGCGCAGCAGCTCGTCGCCGATATCGTGGCCGAGCGTATCGTTGATGATCTTGAAGTTGTCGAGGTCGAGAAACAGAACGGCGGTGCGCTCGGCGCCGCGGCGGCCGCGGGTCAGGATCTCGTCGAGCCGCCGGCGCAGCAGGTTGCGGTTGGGCAGGCCGGTGAGGCCGTCGTGCTGGGCAATGAAATTCAGCCGCTCCTCGGCCCGCTTGCGCTCGGTGATGTCGATCAGGGCGAGCAGGACCACCGGCTCGCCGTCGTTGATCAGGTGGCGCGAATAGATCGCGATGTCGATCAGCGTGCCGTCGGCCTTGACGTGCTTCCAGGTCCGGCCGCTGCCGATGTCGGCCTCGTGCCGCTCGAGCCAGGGCAGATCGGTCTCGAAGGCCTGGATCTGCTGCAGCGTCAGCCGCTCGAACTCGGCGCGCTCGTAGCCGTAATGGGCGATGGCCGCGTCGTTGACGCTGAGGATCTTGGCGTCGATCGGATCGCAGACGATCATCGGCACCGGATTGCCCTCGAACAGCAACCGGAACGAGGCTTCGCGCTGCTTCAGCTCGGTGATGTCGACCCGCAGGCCGATGACGCCGCCGTCGCTGGTCAGCCGCTCCTCGATCAGGATGCAGCGGCCGTCGGCGAGGATCTGCTCGTGGCGGCCATCGGGCCGCTCGAGCTTGCGCAGCCGCTCCTGCAGCCATTCCTCTTCGCGGCCCGCCGCCTCGACATAATCGCCGCGCGCCACGCCGACCCGCAAGGTGTCCTCGAGCCTCGCACCGGGGACGAACAGGTCGGCGGTGCGACGATAGATTTCGGCGTATTTCTTGTTCCAGAGGATGTAGCGTCCCTCGCGGTCGAGGAAGACGATGCCCTCGGGCAAAAGGTCGATCGCTTCGCGCAGCCGCTCATGGGCGCGCTGGGCCTCGGCGACCGCGGCGGCGGCTTCCTCGCGCATGCGTGCGACATCGTCGGCCGGCGCGCCACGGTCCGGGGGCCGGAGTTTGGGCGCAGCGCGCAATGTCCGGCGCGCAGCGGCCTGGCCACGTCCGTCCCTGCGCTTGACCTTGCCTTGTTGTTTATGTCGACGCTTCTTCAGCATCCAAGCTCCGCCCGAGAATTCGTCATACTTATGGGGCCAAGTCTCTGAAAAAACGGTATCTTGCCGGAGGTTCCCGGGATGATCCGGCAGTTTGTGCAGAATAGTGCCTCGGCCGGCATGCCCAACGACAAGGCAGAGGCCGCAGCGTCGACAAGTCGAAACTACACGCCTTCGTATAAAATCTAGGCGACAGGATCCACTCCAGCTGCGGTCTGCGGCCTCGTGTCGCCGAAACCACCGCCGGCTGCCCAAGAATCCACCGTCCCTGACACCCGTGATTAGAATTTGCGCCATGACGAGGGATGGTTAACGGTGCCTTGCGTGAGGCTCCGCGTTGGAAACGGGACACGAGCGTCGTGGGCGCTATAATGACCGACATGAATCGGACCCTGATTCTGCTCGGCATCATCGCCGCCGCCCTGGCGCCACGGCCTTCCGCGGCCCAGGACAAGGGCACGCTCGATCCCAGGCCGCTGCCTGCGCTGGTCCATCCTGACGATCCCAAGACGGCGGCGAAGGAGCTGTTCGGCCGCAAGACCGCGCCCGCCGCGCTGCCGCCCCGCCCCATCGGCTTCTACGCCAAGGGATGCCTCGCCGGCGCCGAAGCATTGCCGATCACCGGCCCGAGCTGGCAGGTGATGCGGCTGTCGCGCAACCGCAACTGGGGCGCGCCGCAGCTGGTGACGATGCTGGAGCGGCTGTCGGCGGCGGCGCGCAAGGCGGCGGGCTGGCCCGGCCTGCTGGTCGGCGACATGTCGCAGCCGCGCGGCGGACCGATGCTGACCGGCCATGCCAGCCACCAGATCGGCCTCGACGCCGACATCTGGCTGACGCCGATGCCGAGCCGGCTGCTGTCACGCAACGAGCGCGAGGAGATGTCGGCGACCAATGTGGTGGCGACGAACCGCCTCGATGTCGATCCCAGGGTCTGGACGCCGGGCCATCTCGCCGTGATCCGCGCCGCGGCGGAGGAGCCGCAGGTCGAGCGCATCTTCGTCAATGCCGCGATCAAGAAGGCGCTCTGCCGCGAGGCCAAGGGATTTCGCGGCTGGCTCGCCAAGGTGCGGCCGATGTACGGCCACGACTATCATTTTCATGTCCGGATGAAGTGTCCGGCGGGCGATACCGCATGCACCGCCCAGGACCCGCCGCCCGAAGGCGAGGGCTGCGGCCACGAGCTCGACTACTGGTTCACCGACAAGGTGCTGCATCCCAAGCCGTCGCCGCTGCCGCCCAAACCCAAGCCGCCTTTGACCATGGCGGACCTGCCGAGCACGTGCCGCGAGGTGCTGACGTCACCCTCGGGATCAGGCAGCGCGGACTGAGGCGAGAAAGCCCTCCACCTCGCGCTTGAGACGTGCGCTTTCCACCGACAGGGACTGCGCCGCGGACAGCACCTCCCCCGAGGCGGAGCCGGTTTCGCTCGCGCCCTGCTGCACGTCGACGATGTTGGAGGCGACCTGCTCGGTGCCGCGGGCGGCTTCCTCGACGTTGCGCGCGATCTCCTGGGTGGCGGCGCCCTGCTCCTCGACCGCGGAGGCGATGGTCGCCGAAATTTCCGACATCCGGCCGATGGTCTCGCCGATCGCCTTGATGGCCTCGACCGACTCGTCCGTCGCCCCCTGAATGCCGGCGATCTGCTGGCTGATCTCGCCCGTGGCCCTGGCGGTCTGTTCGGCGAGCGCCTTGACCTCGGTGGCGACCACGGCGAAACCGCGGCCGGCCTCCCCGGCACGCGCCGCCTCGATGGTGGCGTTGAGCGCAAGCAGGTTGGTCTGGCCGGCGATGGTGTTGATCAATTCGACGACGTCGCCGATCCGCGCGGCGGCGCGGGCGAGTTCGGCAACCCGGTCATTGGTCCTGCGCGCCTGCTCCACCGCCTCACCGGCGATGCGCGCCGAGGCCTGCACCTGGCGGCCGATCTCGTCGATCGAGGAGCCCATCTCCTCCGTCGCCGAGGCGACCGACTGCACATTGGCCGAGGCCTGCCCGGAGGCTGCCGCAACCGAGGCGGCGAGCTGCTGGGAATGTTCGGCCGTCGCCGTCAGCGTGCTCGCCGACGACTCGAGCTGGGTCGAGGCCGACGACACCATGTTGACGATCTCACCGACCGCCGCTTCGAACTGCCGGGTGATGGTATCGACCCGATGGCCGCGTTCGATCTTGGCCTCGGCCTCGACCGCAACCCTCTCGTCCGCCGCCTTCTTGGCGATCAGCGCATCCTTGAAGATCTGCAGCGCCCGCGCGATCGAACCGATCTCGGTGTTTTCGCCGCGATGGGGCACGTCCGTCGTCAGGTCGCCGGCGCCGATCGCCTGCATCGGCGCGACGATCGAGGCGATGCCGCGCGAGACGTCGCGCACGAGATAGATCGCCAGCAGGATGCCGCTCAGCGCCGCCGCGGCGATGAGCACCAGCATGGTCGCCAGCCCGGCCGCGTAGCTCGCACCGGCATCGACACCCGCCGTCTCGGCGCCCTTGTCGTTGAGGGCGATGTCCTTGGCCAGCACCGCGTCGGCCTTGGCGCCGATCGGACTGATGGTCTCGCTGCCGAGCTGGTACGCCTCGCGCGCAACCCTGCCCGCCGCCTCGCGGGACAGCTTGAGCACCGGCTCGGCGCCCGCCTTGTAGGCCGTCCACAGCCTGGCCCATTCGTCATAGAGCGCGCGCTCCTCGGGGCTGGTAATCAGCTTCTCGTAGTCGGCCTGGATCTTCACGCCGCGCTCGGCGATGCCGGCCATCATCTTCTCGACCGCGAGCTTGTCCTCGGATGTCTCGGACAGAATGTGCCTCAGCAGCCCGGCGCGATGGCTCAAGGTGGCGGCGCGAAGCTCGCCGAGCACCCGGACGCTGGGCAGCCAGTTGGTCTGGATGTCGACAGTGTTGCCGTTGATGGAGCGCATCTGGTGGACGGCGAACAGGCCGATCGCGAGCACGGCGACCAGCAGGACCAACACCACCCCGGTGATCTTGGCGCGGATGGAAAAGCGAGCAAACATGGCAACCCTCAAAATAACCGGCTAAGCCTTAGGAACAAACGGTAGTTCAACCGGGTAAAATGAGTATGAACGCCGATCGCCGCGGGACTGCATCGGGCGTCTTTCGAGCTCGCGGTTCAGACAATCGCCCCGTGGGCCGCCGCCGCGGCCAGCGCCGATTTCTGCGCCTCCCTCGCCAGATAACCCGCTACCGCATCGGCCGGCATCGGCTTGGCAAAATAATAGCCCTGGATCAGGTCGCAGCCGAGCCGGCGCAGGCTGTCGAGCTGCTCCCTGGTCTCGACGCCCTCGGCGACGCACGTAAGGTCCATGTCGGCGCACAGGCTGGCCAGCGACTTGACGATCTTGTTGCTCACCGCATTGTCGTTGATGTCGGCGACGAAGCTGCGGTCGATCTTGATCTTGTCGAGCGGCAGGCAGTGCACGTGGCTGAGCGATGAATAGCCGGTGCCGAAATCGTCCAGCGAAACGCCGCAGCCGATGGTCTTGAGCGCCGTCACCGCCTGCTGCGCCTGGGCGAAATCGAATGCCACCGCGGTTTCGGTGATCTCGAAGTCGATGCGCCGCGGCGGCACCCCGCTGCCGTGGACCGTCGCGATCAATTGCAGCACGCCGTCCGGCGAGCAGATGTCCTGCGCGGAGAGATTGAACGACATCCGGATGTGGTCCGGCCAGGTCTTCACCGCCGCAAGGGCCTTCTCCAGCAGCACCTGGGTCAGGGAGCCGATCAGGCCGACGCGCTCGGCGGCAGGGATGAAATCCCCCGGCGACACCGGGCCGAGCTTGGGATTGTTCCAGCGCGCCAGCACCTCGAAGGCCTCGGTGCGCTCGGTCGCGGCGTCGACGATCGGCTGAAACGCCAGCGACATCTCCGCCCCGAGATCGGCGGCCTGCAGCAGATGTTCGATGATGCCGCGGCTGCGGATCTGGGCCTCGTGCTCCGCCGAGAAGATCACGGCATGGCCGCGCTGGTGCCGCTTGGCATGGTAGAGCGCGTAATCGGCGCATTCATACAACGCCTCCTCGGTATCGGCTGCCGACGGATAGAGCGCGAAGCCGATCGAACAGGAGATCGCCGCATGGGCGCCGTCGAGCTGATAGGGCAGCCGCACCGGATCGCCGATCGCCCGCCCGAGCGCCAGCAGATCGTCTTCGGTCGGATCGCCGCAGATCACCAGGCCGAATTCGTCGCCGCCCAATCGCGCCAGCAGCACCCGGCAGGCGCAGAAGCCGGCGCAGGCCTCGGCGATCCGGCGCCCCGCCTCGATCAGCACCCGGTCGCCGACGGTGTGGCCATAGGTGTCGTTGACCGGCTTGAAGCCGTCGAGGTCGATGATCCCGACGGCCAGCCGCGTGCCGGCTGTTTCGGCCGCGGTGAAGGCGCCGTGGAGATCGGCGAAGAAGCGGCGCCGGTTCGGCAGTTCGGTCAGCGCATCGCGATTGGCGAGGTGGAAATTCTCGTCCGACAGAGCCTGGGTCTCAGCCTGCTTGGCGATCAGCGTCTTGCGGCTGGCGACGAGATCGGCGAAGTCGCGGTAATAGATGAACAGCACGGTGATCATCGCCGCCGAGACCAGTGCGTGATTGATGGCGACCGCCTTCAACGTCGGTTCGCCCTGAAGAAAGAAGAACACCACATAAGGCACGTTGACGACGAGCGTCACCCCGAGCGCCGCCGAGCGCAGATGCATCAGGCAGAAGATGCAGCCGATCACCGTGAGCGCGACATAGAAGGCCACCTGGCCCTTGGCGAAGGCGTCGCCATAGGGATAGAGGCTGAGCCCCCAGCAGACGAACGACGCCGCCAGCACGACGCCCAGCCGATTGGTCAG